>CAVSPH010000001.1:0-123667 GCA_963729805.1 Candidatus Bathyarchaeota archaeon
TGGAATAGAGAAGTATTTGGTAGCTGCTCAACAGCTTGTTGACACGTATGGCTTACCAAACTACTATACTCAACGCATGGATCTGATAAAAGAAGAGATAGCTTCGATGTTTGATAACAAAAAGCCGAAGCAAGCTAAACTTTTTGATTTCGGATAAGCTAAAGCTTTTCAATGTAAACGGTCTGTTTATAATTTGGGTGAACTATCATAAATAGACCTTCCATCCCAATGCTTATCTTAGAGCAACATAAGAGACGTAAAAAGTGGTCTCAAAGCCAAACCAAAATATTGCAAATTCTTGAAAGTAAGCCTTCTGTTGCATCTGGAATATCAAAAGAATTGACCTTATCTTATGGTGTTGTGATGCATCATTTGCGGCTTCTTGAAAAAGAAGGTATAGTTCACCGTAAAGGGAAACAGACCTTATTATTGGTGTGTCTACAGGGTTAGGGCAGAAACGTCTAAGCTGAGAAAAGGTGCATTGGCATGGTGACTGTTGACATTTTGGGCATTTATGGTTGTATTTTTTGAGGGTTGCTTTTTCAAGATCGATTCCCATTATGTTAGCCAGGGATGAAAGCCACGCAATCACGTCAGCAAATTCTTTCTCAGTAGCTTCGAAATCCGTTCCTTTTCGTAATTCTTCACCTAATTCTTCAACTTCATCAACAAGCCAATCATAAGTTCCATTTACTCCACGCTCAGAATCCCTTTTGAAGTAAAGTTGCCGCATCATTTCTTGAAATTCATGGATTTCCATAGGCTCTCCCATGTGATATTAATTGAATAAAATCTGGTTCAAAGATTTAAGTTAACAATTGTGAAACATTGTTTTCGCTTGTGTCTGCGCAAGATTAATTAAATGCAGGCAATACATGAAGGGACAGGGATATTTAGTGAGTAGACGGAAAAAGAAAGAGACAGGTCCAATGCCTGCTGCGAGTGCAGGTTTGCTTAGGTTCTTTGAGGAAGAGACCGAAGGCATCAAAATTAGACCTGAACTGCTCATTGTCTTTTCAGTATCATTGATAGTTATTTCTGTCTTAGCAAAAGTGTTCTTTGCAGGTTAGACGCTTTCTACCGTCTTGGTGGGGTAGCGTGTAACACTTCTATTCTTTGAACAGAATTTAGGTGAAGAAATAGTTCGCTTCTTTCTTCTCGGCTTGCAACTTGCGGGATAGGTTGGGCTATGGTTGATCTTAAAACGATTGCCTCAGCGTCTGATAGCCAGATGCCTGAAGGTTCATGTGTCACTGCGGCTAGGATGCCCTCAAACCCGTAGGCTGGGTCGATGATGACTCTGATTTTCTTGCCCACGTTCCTCTCCAGCATGTGAAATATTGAAGGGGGTAAATCTTGATCTGGCATAGAGCTCGCAAACTAATATAATTGTCAGTCTAAAGATAAAACAATTCCTCTTTTGAAATCACGTTAACTACTTTGATGAAGTTGAAAAATTAGTGGTTTTTCGAGTTTTCTTTTATTTCTTCATGCTAAACTGCAACTGCTTTGCATATCCGTTATAGAAAAATTTGTTTTTCTTGTTTTAGAAATCTTGGTCAGCCTTAGCTAAAGAATTTTAATAAGCCTGTTAACTCCATAGGTCGCTTAACTGAGGTGAAAATGTGGAGAATCAAGATTCACTTAATCGCTCAATAGAAGGTGCCTCAAAACATTATTCCTCCCTGTTTTCCCTCCCGTCATTCAAGAAAGCGCTATTGTTGGTGGCGGTAATTTGTGTATTTGGAGTTGGTCTTTCTACTTTCGCCCTCTTTCGTTCAATGCAGGGTTTAGCTGATGGCCTAGTTCTTGGTTTTTCACTTTTCGGCCTGACGCTCGTGGCGGATTTAATAGTTAATAAACTGCTTCTCCGCAGCGACCCCATTTTCTCAATGCGTCGCACTTTGTTGCTTTCATTGTTCAGTTGGCTTTTTTGGTTGCTCTTCCTGGTAGTAGGCGTTGCTTTAAGCTATCCATTTGGTTTTTTGCTGTGGGTTAAACTCTGCCTGCTAGGCTTTGGTGCCATAATAACTCTTAGAATTATAGTGTTGATGGCTATATCAACTGAGACTTCGTGGAGAAAAGGGCTATCAGTATTGCTACAACCCACCCTTTGCCTATCAGCTTTTGTTGTCTTCTGGACAGTTGTTTCAAGCGTTAACGTCTTGAAGATTTTGCCTTTCATAGTTGTTTCTCCAATAATTGGTTTTGTTGCAGTAATTTTGTTTTTTTCCTCTATAGAGCGGATAAGTCAGAAAACCTCTTCGATGCCTTCCATGAATGATCTGTTTAGAGCGTTCATAGTTAATTGGGTAACTGACCAAAATGCTCCTCTGGAAAAATTCCTTGAAGGCATGGGGGAAGATGCTGACATTGAAGTTAGTCTTCTAAAGTTTGACTGTTCCAAGCCCAAGGCGTCCATTATCGTTCCGCTTGTGCATCCGGGGCCATTCAAGAATATTGGGAGTAGTCTTGCTGCCTTCGCTTCTCAAGCTTGGATTTGAAAAGGCGTATGAATGTGACGCTTGTACCCCTTTGGGTATTCTTGGGCATGAGCTTGATTTAGCCTCACAAGAGCAGAATTACAAAATTGTTTCTCAGGTGATTGAATCGGCAAAGTTTAGACCTACATTTAGTTTGGCGTCACCTTTTGTTAGAGTTGTTGAGGGTGCGGCTACTGCTTCATGTCAAGTTTTTGGGGATACAGTTTTCCTTTCTTTCTCTCTTGCTCCAAAGACGACTGAAGACTTGCCTCAGGAGTTAGGTCGTTTTGTAAGTGATGAAGCTACAAAATATGGCATAACAGGTGCAGTGGTAGTTAATACTCATAATAGTCTAACTACTTTGGTTGATACGGAAGAGCACTTGGGCGAGTTACAGACAGCTGCTTCTAAATGTCTTCAGAAAGCGAGTGGATTACTCAAGAAATCATTTTTGGTTGGTTCTGCCACTGTCTTTCCGCAAGGAATTCAGCCTAAGAGATGGAATGGGCACTGGCGGAATAACTGCCATAGTTGTTCAAGTAGATGATCAGAAAACTGCTTATGTTGTTCTCGATGGAAACAATATGATTCCTAATTTACGTGAAAAAATTCTTGCTGCTCTAGTTTCCATTGGGTTCAGTGAAGCAGAAGTTTTCACCACTGACACTCACGCTGTAAGTGCGTTGGTTACTGGGCGGCGTGGTTACCATCCCGTCGGCGAAGTTATGGACAATTACCTTCTGATTCGTTACATTTGTGAAGTGACTAAAAAGGCGGAGGCAAATCTGGAAACCTCTAGTGCCGGGTATTTGCATTTTGTGGTTCCTCAAGTTAGGGTAATTGGAGAGGAGAGTTTGAAGTCAATAACTACTCTTGTTGATAAGGGAATTCAGAGAGCGAAGCAAACGTCAATTCCTATCTTTGGATTAGAAGGATTACTTTTTGTTCTACTCTTATTGATTTTCTAGTTTTATCCTCTGACTCAATTGGTAAAGGTTAATATTGGGTCTTTCCTAGGCTTTTTGTTGGAGTTATTTCAATTGGTTGCTCATCCTAAAATCGTTGTTTCACCACCAGGGCCCAAAGCAAGAGAGCTTGTTGTGAGAGATGAACGGTTTGTTTCTCCATCTTACACAAGGTATTATCCGCTTGTGGTTGAATCAGCAAATGATTGTGTCGTTAAGGATGTCGATGGTAACGAGTACATTGATCTTAACGCAGGGATAGCCTGCATGAACGTAGGTCATAATCATCCCAAAGTTGTGGAAGCTATAAAGAATCAATGTGACCGTTTTCTACATTATTCTAACACTGACTTTTATTACAAAGAAGTTATCAATCTGGCCGAAAAGTTAGCCAGTATCGCTCCTGGCGAATTTGAGAAAAAAATCTATTTCGGCAACAGTGGCACTGAAGCGGTTGAAGCCGCGGTAAAACTTGCCCGATGGCATTCACGAAAACCTCAATTTATAGGCTTTATCGATGCTTTTCATGGTCGTACGATGGGTTCACTTGCTTTCACCGCCAGCAAACCTGCACAAAGACGGCAATTTTCACCCTTCATGCCCGGAGTAGCACATGTCCCTTACCCATACTGTTATCGATGCCCCTTCAAGCTACAACAACCTGAGTGCAATTGTTGGTGCGCAGACTTTATCGAAGAACAAGTACTGCAAAAGTACATGCCTGCTGAAGATGTTGCTGCAATTCTTTTTGAACCTATTCAGGGAGAAGGCGGTTATGTGGTTCCTCCTGTGGAGTTTTTCCAGAAACTCAAGAAAATTGCGGATAAGTACGGTTTACTGCTTATTGATGATGAAGTGCAATCTGGAATAGGCAGAACTGGCAAATGGTTTGCAATCGAACACTGGGGTATTGAACCCGACATCATCTGTAGCGCAAAGGCCTTAGCATCAGGTTTGCCCATAGGTGCAACAATTGCTAACGCTAAAATTATGGATTGGACCAGTGGGTCGCATGCTAGCACGTTTGGCGGAAATCCATTATCTTGCGTTGCTGGAGTCGCAGTTATTGAAGCCATTAAGGAACAAAGCCTGCTTGACAACGCAAACAAGCAGGGTGCTTATGCTATGAAAAGGTTAGAGGAACTCAAAGAGACTAGCGATATAGTTGGGGATGTTCGTGGTAAAGGTCTTATGATAGGTGTTGAACTTGTCGAGGATAAGGAAACCAAAAAGCCTGCACATCAAAAGGCACTTGATGTTATTTTGCGTTCATGGAAGCGCGGGGTAGCAGTTGTTACTTGTGGTGTTTCAACGCTTAGGATAGTTCCACCGCTCACGATACAAACTGACATGCTTGAAGCTGCATTAGACATTGTTGAAGACACAATTAAAGAGGTCGCTAAGGAAAGCTAAGTTATCTTGATTTCACGTTTTTCACTGTTCTACGTGGTTTTCTCTTTAGTTGTGTTCCGCAGATTTGGCACTTCTTAGTTGAGCAGTTGTCAGGGTATTGTCGGTAACACGCTGGGCAATACCTTATCCACTCTAAAAGCCGTTTGATGCCAAAAGTGGCTAATGCCAAGAATTCTATTCCTAGCTTAGTAGCAACATTTTGAATTGAGTAGTCGTCAGTTACAATTTGAGGTGTGAAACCTTCTGTTTTCAATTCCGATGCTAAAGCTAAGAGTTGGATGTCGGTTTCTGATAATTTGAATGAGTCGCCGACTTTGTTTGCTGAATTTTTGGTATTATTCAAGGATTCTTCTGTGGGTGCTTTAATCTTCACTTTTCCGTTTTCTATTGCTGTTGTAAATCTGACTAAGATCATTGAGTTTCTTTTTATTTCCTCTTCTACCTTCGGAACGGTTACTTGCTCTTCGCTAAAAGAGAAAGGATCAAACCCGGCCAAAAAAGCTGAGGTGTCTAAAACGATGATTCGTTTACATTGATTGTTTGCTTGAGCTTTCATTCTGCTCCCTTGAAAAGTAGCCGGGTTCGCAATCGGTCATAAAAATCGGTTTCAAACCGGATAAAGGAAGTAACGTTTTTTGAGACTGTGACTTTCAGTGTTAAGTCTTTGACGTTTACAACTTTTCGGTATTTTCCATCAATTAAGACAAGGATTTCATCTGGTCTAGGTATGTTGAGGGTGATGTTAGAGTCAGCTGGCAATACAAGTGGATGGAAAACTGTTACTGAGCAAATGGGTGTAATAACGAAAGCGGTTACTGCAGGGTCTAAGACTGGTCCCCCCGCTGACAGTGAATATCCAGTTGAACCCGTTTGGGTTGCAATAATTAGGCCGTCTGCTTGGCATTTGAGAATTGGCTTTCCATTTTTGCAAATTTGTGCGTAAAGGATTTTTGATGGTTCACCTGCTGAGATAACCACGTCGTTTAAGGCATCTGGCATTGCCTCTTCTCCCGCCATAAACGACAGTTTAGCGCTTTTTTCTATTTCATAGTCGCCTTGGAGGATTTTTTCAACCGCTTCAAATGCACCTTTAGGTTCAACTTCTGTTAGAAATCCTCTAACTCCCATGTTAATTGCCAAAATTGGTGGTTCTGGTTTGGGTGCGCCTATGCAAGTGCGAAGTATTGTTCCGTCGCCACCGATTGTTATTATGAAATCAGTCTTCATTTTTTCTAGTGGAAACATCTCTTCTTGTGTGGTGATTTTTCCTACCAATGAGTCTTCTATGTAAACTTTCAATCCTTTCTTTTTTAGATAAGCCGCTAATTCTTCTGCAAGCTTTAAGGCAGTTTTTTTATCGTAGCGTGCGATTATTCCCACACTTTTGAACACTAATTTCTCAGCTCAGTAAAATAGCGTGATCTTAATCTATATTAACGTTCGTGGTTGCGGCATCTCCTTTTCCGCCACTTCATTTTTCATTAGAATGCACCTAAATGGTCTAACTATTTATTTCCAATGCTTTAAGTCAATTAAATTTTCTTTTCTAACTGTTGTTATCTTGCAATTAATTTAGACATTTTAAGTAAATGGGGGTGCTATTGGTCGTATAAATTGACAAGGTTTATATGCGCATAAAGAAAAAGAAAGCTTTGCATAGGATGAGATATTATGGGCAAGTCCCTTACTCGAAAGATACTAGAAGAACATTTGTTAATTGGTGAATACGTACCGGGCAAGGAAATAGGCATACAAATTGATCAAACTCTGACTCAGGATGCCACGGGAACGATGGCTTACCTGCAGTTCGAGGCAATGGGTCTGAAGCAGGTTAAGACCGAGCTTTCCGTTAGCTATGTAGACCACAACACCATCCAAGTGGGTTTCGAGAACGCTGACGACCACATGTACCTTCAGACAGTTGCCGCCAAGTATGGCATCATTTACTCGAAGGCTGGAAACGGAATATGCCATCAAGTACACCTGGAAAGGTTCGGCAAACCAGGCAAGACTCTTCTCGGTTCCGATAGCCACACAACAACCGGAGGCGGCATCGGCATGATAGCCATTGGTGCGGGCGGACTTGACGTCGCTGTAGCTATGGGTGGCGGCGAGTTCTACTTAACATGCCCAAAGGTATACAAAATAAACCTGAAGGGTAGTCTCCAACCTTGGGTTAGCGCCAAAGATGTTGTTTTAAAGATGCTGGAAATTTTCACGGTTAAGGGCAATGTCGGCGTCATCATTGAATATGACGGACCAGGCGTAAAGAACCTCTCAGTCCCAGAAAGAGCCACAATCACCAACATGGGCGCGGAGATGGGTGTCACAACCTCGATATTTCCCTCAGATGAGGAGACTCGAAAGTTCCTCAAAGCACAGGGCAGGGAGGCGATTGGGTTGAGTTAAAAGCTGATGATGATGCCGAGTACGACAAAGTCGTAGACTTTGACCTAAGCGAGTTGAGCCTCTTGCAGCGGCGCCGCACAGCCCAGGCAATATAGTCCGTGTCAGTGACATGAAGGATATGAAGGTAGATCAAGTGATGCTTGGCTCCTGCACCAATTCTTCCTACAAAGAAATAGCCACTGTCGCCAAGATCATGAAAGGCAAAAGAGTTCATCCAGACGTGTCATTCGGAGTGGCTCCTGGCTCAAGACAGGTTCTTCAGATGGCGACGAGAGACGGTTACATCGGTGACTTTTGGATTCTGGGCGCTAGATTGCTTGAGGCAACATGTGGATTCTGTATTGGCAACAGCCAAAGCCCGAAAACCACTGGTGTTTCTCTAAGGACAAGCAACAGGAACTTCGAGGGAAGAAGCGGCACCCAAGATGCACAGGTTTACCTTGTGAGCCCAGAAGTTGCGGCTGTAGCGGCAATCACATGGTAAGATGACAGACCCACGAAAAGCCGGCATAGAGTACCCGAAGGTTAGCATGCCAACCAAATTCCTTACGGACGATTCGATGTTTATTTTCCCGAAAGATACGGACAGAAACATTGAGATAGTTAGAGGACCAAACATTGGCACGCCCCCGGTCAATGACAAGATGCCTGAGTAAATAAGGGGCAATGTCGGGATAAAGGTGGGCGATAAAATCACAACTGACCACATAATGCCTGCTGGAGCCAGACTCAAGTACAGATCCAATGTGCCAAAGTATTCGGAATATGTCTTTGAGCAGATTGATCCGACATTCCCAAAGAGAGCTATGGAAGCCAAGAAAAAGGGCTTACACACCATAGTTGTTGCTGGCGAGTCATATGGTCAAGGAAGCTCCAGAGAGCACGCTGCATTATGCCCGATGTATCTTGGTGTTAAGGCAATTGTAGCCAAGTCGGTGGAGAGAATTCACGCGGCGAATCTTGTGAACTTCGGCATAATCTCATTATTCTTCAAGAACATGGCTGACTACGATCGGATAGAGCAAGGCGACGAGATTGAAATACCCGACATCAAAAAGAAACTGCAGAACAATGAACCGGTCATTTTGGTTGACAAGACCAAGAACTTGAAAATCGAGCTTGGATACAACCTTTCTCAGAGGCAGAAGGACATTCTCTACGAGGGCGGTTTGCTTTCGTACACGGTCAAATAATATCAAAGGAGGATTATTGAATGAACAAAATCAAAGTGAAGAACACAATTGTCGAGATAGACGGAGACGAAATGACCCGAGTAATGTGGCAGATGGTTAAGGAACAACTTCTTTTGCCCTATTTGGACATGAATCTTGCTTACTTTGACCTCCAGCTGAAGAAAAGGGACGAGACAGAGGACAAAATAACCCTTGAGGCGGCGGAGGCAATAAAGAAATATGGTGTTGGAGTGAAATGTGCCACAATCACGCCGGATAAGAATCGAGTTAAGGAATACAACCTGAAGCAAGAATGGAAAAGCCCCAACGGAACTATCAGAGCTGCTCTGGATGGGACGGTCTTCAGGGCACCCATTTTGGTGAAGAATATTCTGCCTGCAGTCAGGTCTTGGAAGAAACCTATCCACATCGGAAGGCACGCCTATGGTGACGTCTACAAGAACTGTGAATACAGAGTTCCTGAGGCTGGAAAAGCCGAGATGCTGTTCACGAACAGCGCAGGCAAGGAACTGTGGCGCGGAACCATTCAGGATTTCAAAGGTCCAGGCATCATCCAAGGTATTCACAACACCGACCAATCCATAGCTAGCTTCGCCAAGGCATGCTTCACTTATGCCTATGACCAGAAACTTCACTTGTGGCTTGGTGTCAAGGACACGATTTCAAAGACCTATGATGCGTCAGTTCCGAAAGATATTCGAAGAAGAATACCAGAATAACTGGAAGACAAAATATCAGGAAGCTGGTCTCGATTATTTCTTCACTTTGATCGACGATGCTGTTGCTAGGATCATGAAGACTGAAGGCGGCATGTTGTGGGCGTGCAAGAACTACGATGGTGACGTTATGAGCGACATGCTGGGTTCAGCCTATGGCAGCTTAGCGATGATGACCTCTGTCCTTGTCAGCCCTCAGGGATATTACGAATTTGAAGCTTCTCACGGTACAGTCCAGAAGCACTATTACAAGTATCTGAAGGGTGAAAAGACTTCAAGCAACTCAATGGCTCTAATATTTGCGTGGACCGGTTGCCTCAAGAAAGAGGGGCGATTGGATCAGACTCCCGAAGTCATGGAGTTTGCGAAGAAGCTTGAAGAGGCGGCTCTTGAAACTGTTGAGAGCGGAATCATGACTGGCGATTTGATGGTTGTTGCAACACCGAACCCAAAGAACAAGAATGTATATACTGAGGAATTCATTGCCGAAGTGGCAAAAAAGCTCAAGAAGAAGCTTGATTAGAGGATAAGAAAATGGCGCACAAAGCAATTAGGGAAGCTGACGGCAAATGTATGCTTGCCCGTCTAT
Organism: Candidatus Bathyarchaeota archaeon; assembly: GCA_963729805.1. Lineage (GTDB taxonomy): Archaea > Thermoproteota > Bathyarchaeia > Bathyarchaeales > Bathycorpusculaceae > Bathycorpusculum. Next base: position 9,769 of record CAVSPH010000001.1, read on the forward strand.
TCAAAGACTACTCCGACGGAAAGTACGAAATCTCGGATAAGATTGTCAGAGTCGGACCAGATACCGACATGGCAAAGCTGCCGATTCAACACAAGTGGTTGACCACTGAAAAATTGGTCGTTAAACCCGACCAGTTGATAAAGCGCAGAGGAAAAAACAAACTTATTCTTGTTGACGCGAACTTCGACCAAGTTAAGAAGTGGATAGAAGAGAAGTCAAAGGGTTCGATTACCATCTACGGCAAGTTCGATGCCAACGGAAAACCAATGGATAAGGGAACAGTGGGACAACTCACGCACTTCATAATCGAGCCAATGGTACCCCACAAAGACTCCGACGAATACTATCTTGCAATAACGTCAACCAAGGACGGCGACGCCATAATGTTCTACCACGAAGGCGGGGTGAACGTCGGCGATGTGGACACCAAGGCGACGCAATTGGAAGTACCCATCGGTAAATTCCCGACACAAGGCGGACATTGAGAAGAAGCTTCTGGGGAAGGTTCATGGCTGACCGCAAGAAGCGCCTTTCAGGCTTCATCGAAGCTTTATTCAAATTCTATGCAGACCTGAATTTCACCTATCTCGAAATGAATCCCATTGTCGTGACAAAGGAGTCAGTTATCCCACTGGATCTCGCAGCTAAATTGGATAGCACTGCCGAGTTCGAGAGCGGTAGCAAGTGGGGTAACATAGAATTTCCTGCGCCCTTCGGTCGAATTCCCACTGAAGAAGAAGCTTACATTGAGGATTTGGATGCTCAGACTGGGCGCTTCTCTTAAACTTACTATCCTGAATCCCGAAGGAAGGGTTTGGACGATGGTGGCAGGCGGCGGTGCATCAGTCATATACGCGGACACGATTACCGATCTTGGCTACATTAACGAGTTGGCTAATTACGGGGAGTATTCCGGAGACCCGACTGAGGAATTTACTTATCTTTATGCCAAGACGATACTCGACCTTATGACCCGAAATCCGAACCCGAAAGGCAAGTTTCTGCTTATAGGCGGTGGCATAGCTAACTTCACTGACGTAGCCAACACCTTCAAGGGCATAATTAAAGCTCTTAAAGAGTTCCAGAAGAAGCTTCAGGAGAACAAGGTCAAGATCTACGTTCGAAGAGGCGGACCCAACTACCAGGAAGGCCTGTGTCAGATGAGGGCACTCGGCGAGAAGCTAGGCGTGCCGATTGAAGTGTATGGACCAGAAACTCACATGACCAAGATTGTTTCCTTGGCTCTGAAGGGAGGAAAGTAACGTGGCAAAGGCAAAGTCAGCCAAGAAGACCAATGCATATGAATTATTCGACCGGAATACCCAAGCCTTCATCTACAATAACCAGGTCAATGCAACGCAAAGAATGTTGGATTTTGACTATGCATCATGCCGCGAAATACCTTCAGTAGCAGCAATAATCAACCCAACTGGCGCAGACAGTTTTTCGAAGGTCTTCTTCGGCAAGCGCGAGATTCTAATACCCGTGTACAAGACCATTGAGAAAGCCGCAAAGATGCATCCTAACGTTGATGTTATGATAAATTTCGCATCTTTCAGGTCGGCTGCACCCTCAACCGAGGAAGCACATGGCTATACCGCAGATACGGACCATTGTGATAATTGCTGAGGGAGTGCCTGAGAGGCGAACAAAACTGCTTACTGCCAAGGCTAAAGCCCTTGGAAAGGTCATCATCGGTCCCGCGACTGTCGGGGGAATAAAAGCGGGATGCTTCAAGATCGGCAACGCTGGCGGCACAATCGAAAACATCATCGAATCCAAACTTCACAGGCCGGGTTCCGTTGGATTCGTATCTAAATCTGGCGGTCTGAGCAACGAAGCATACAACATCATCGCTAGGAACACGGATGGTTTGTACGAGGGCATAGCAATAGGCGGGGATACGTACCCGGGCTCCACACTGCTGGAACATCTTTTCAGGTTCGAAAACATACCTGAGATTAAAATGCTTGTGTGCTTGGGTGAAGTGGGTGGAAACGCCGAGTACGAGATAGCTGAAGCGATTAAGAGAAAGAAGATAACAAAGCCGCTTGGTGATTTGGGTCACTGGAACATGTTCTAAGGCATTTAAGACGGAAGTTCAGTTCGGACACGCAGGCGCAAAAGCAGGATGCGAAGTGGAAACCGCTGACGCAAAAAACACAGCTCTGAGGGCTGCTGGCGCCATAGTTCCCAACTCATATGACGACTACGACCAAGCCATAAAAGCCACATACGAGAGCTTGGTCAAGAAAGGCATAATCAAACCAAAGCCAGAACCTCCAGTTCCGAAGATTCCGATGGACTATGCCAAGGCGCTCAAAGAAGGACTCATCAGAAAGCCCTCCAACTTCATCTGCACAATATCAGACGACCGAGGAGAAGAACTGCTTTACGGCAAGATGCCTATTTCCGAAGTCTTCAAGCAAAGACATAGGAATCGGCGGAGTACTCAGCATCCTCTGGTTCAAACATCAGTTCCCAGCGTATGCCACCAAATTTATAGAGATGACTATCATGGTTACGGCGGACCATGGACCTGCGGTTTCGGGTGCTCATAACGCCATAGTTGCGGCTAGGGCAGGTAAAGATTTGATGTCTTCGGTTGCAAGCGGTATGTTGACTATAGGTCCCAGGTTCGGAGGTGCCATTGACGGTGCAGCAGAGATGTTCTCAGACGCCTATGACAGGGGATTAACCCCAGTCCAGTTTGTTGAGGAGATGAAAGCGAAGGGTGAGAACATTCAAGGTATCGGGCACTTGGTGAAGAGTATCCACAATCCTGACAAGAGGGTAACGATTCTGAAGGAGTACGCTAAGAAGCATTTCAAAGCCACCCCACTTTTGGACTTCGCGCTTGAGGTGGAGAAGATCACTACAGCCAAGAAAGACAACCTTATCCTAAACGTTGATGGCTGCATTGGAATTTGCTTTGTCGACATGCTGAGAAGCGAGATGCCTAAAAATGAAGCCGACGAATACGTCCGGATGGGCGGCCTAAACGGCTTATTCGTTGTAGGCAGAACCATCGGCATGACGGCGCACTTCCTAGACCAGAAACGGCTCAAACAAGGTCTCTACAGACACCCATGGGACGATATCACCTACATGACGGAATAGCATGTCACTCAAGAAAATGGATAGCAGTTTTTTTGGCGCCGCTAATTTTTGGTTTTTCCAATTAGGCATTAGGCTTTTTTATGTTTACATCCTGGTTTATGCTTCAAACGTCTAAGCCACTCTAAATGGTCATGTCCGGAAAGCCACTCAATGTGAGGTTTCTCTGAACTCTTGAAAGGCACAATCCGCACAAAATGACGCCCATCAGAAGTCCTAAACAAAATAGCTTTGAAATCACCAAAGTCACTAATGCCTTCAGCAATCTTTTCCATTCTAAATCCGCTCATCACACAAGTATTATTTGAGTTTAGATATAAAATTAACTTAAATCACGGCTTTCGTGAACGTTTTTTGATGGGCTTTTTGTATTTCTTTTTCTTTATTTTTAGAGAAGCTGTGTAGGGGAAAAATTGTTTTTTGGTTGAAGGACTAATTTTTATAGTTCCTGTCCCTTCCTTGAAAACCAACGGATATTCGTTGACAAGTATCTTAACAAATTCTTCTAATGCGTGCATAGCTTGGATGAATTCGGTTTGCTCTGCTTCTGAAGACATTTTCTATCCCCCGAAACATTGTCTACCGATTTTGCCTTTAAGTTTATGCGTGGGATTTAAGTGAGATGTGGCTAAGTTTGGGGATTATTTCTGTTTGGGTTTGTATCTTGCTTTTTCTGAGAAGAAATCCATTACTCTCGTTGGTGACAGAAACTTGGCAGAATGCTTTGCTTGAGCAGGGATGAGGTATTCGTCTCCTTTTTGGCAAATTCGCGGTTCGCCGTCTATTTTTAGCTCCATTCTTCCCTCGATAACTATGCCCCACTGTGAATAACTATGGCTATGCTCTGGCAGGTCAATTTCCGCTTCGAATTCGAAAAAAACTATCTGACTTTGTTTTCCTTGCATTATCCAAGCTTTAGTACCCTTCAACGTTACCTCTGCTTCTGGCAAACGGGTTATAACTTCAGGGTAACTGGAATTCTTTTGACTTTTAATAGTTCCCAATACTTTGCCTCAAGAAAGGTGCAAATGAACAGGGCTCGTTTTATGGAATTCGTTTGGTTTTTATGAAGGTGCAGGGGTCGCGGGTGATGTTTTGCTAACGTTTTCTCTTATGATTCCGTAGGCTTTTTCCGCATCTTCGTTTGGCAGGTCATTTAGAGATAAGGGATTCCGCCGAATTTTAGAGTGCATTTGATGGTTGATCGCAGAATTCCTTTGTCTAGGATAACGTTTGCGAAATCTTTGTAGTTGAAGTCTGTATAATCTTTCTTTAATCCCAATGCGTGAGGGTGTCGTAGGATAATGCGTTCGTTTGTAATAACAACTGAATCTATGTTGATTTTGGGGTGATAAATTTTCTGTTGAATGTACATTTCAACAGTCTCGTTTGGTCCAAGGATTTTCTTCAGATCTTCAGGAGCAGACATAATAATCAACCAAGATCATTTAGCTAAATCAATTATTTATCTCTTAATCCTGCGGAAAATTGCTTAGAAGAAACGTTGCTTTCTTCCAAAAAGCAGCTCAACTCAACATTCTTATGGCGCTTTTTGTCATTGTATAATAGATTAAGTTTGGGACGTGAATGTCCTAATGGAAAGGAAAGTTGAGCGAATTCTTCAGAGCCAGTTAACTATTGAAGGAGCTGGTGTCAGACTTAAGCGAGTTTTCGGTTATTTTGAAGTTCCAGCTTTGGACCCTTTTTTGCTTCTGGATCATTTTGGTTCCGACAATCCCAATGACTATGTCAAAGGGTTTCCTTTGGCATCCACATAGAGGAATCGAGACAGTTACTTACATGTGGACGGGAGAAGTGGAGCATGGTGACAGCATTGGCAACAGCGGAGTTATCAAATCTGGAGATGTCCAGTGGATGACGGCTGGTTCAGGAATTCTTCATCAAGAAATGCCTAAGCGATTTGATGGTCTGATGCAGGGATTTCAACTTTGGGTGAACTTGCCTGCGAAAAAGAAAATGACTCATCCAAAGTATTGCGTGGAATTGAAAAACAAGAACTTCCAACAATCCAGAAAAACGGAATAACGATAAAAGTCCTTGCAGGCAAAGTCGAAGAGATTGAAGGGCCTGTTCGAGATCTCGCGGTTGATGTGGAGTATTTTGATGTTGAGTTGGCTGCTGGGAAAATATTTGAACATGCAGTTGAGGAGAACCGTAAAGTTTTCGCTTATGTCGTTAATGGGTCAATAGATGTTCAGTATAAGTCGATTGAGAGTTGGCATTGTGCTGTTTTTGGAAAAGGTGATGCTGTTAGAATCGGAACCAAAGGTGGTGGTCATTTTCTTTTTGTTACTGGTGAACCGTTAAAAGAGCCTGTGGCGTGGGGAGGACCAATAGTAATGAACACTGAGGATGAGTTGGCTAAGGCATTTCAAGAATTGGACGAAGGCACCTTCATTAAATCTGTTAAGCGAACAAGCCCCAAAAAAAGAGTCGGAAGCTAAAGTTTTGTTATCGCAACCTTATTACAGTAGGAAGTGACCAAGTAATTTAGAGATTTTGAATGAGCGCCAAAGAAAACATGAGTTGATGTTAACTTTGGGTTGGATTTGTAATCTTGATGCAAATATGGATATTCAAAAAATAAGGTGAAAGTTATGAGTAAAGCAGAAAAACAAAAATCAGAAAGTAAAGGGAAAAAAAGTATCAGTGATGAAATAAAAAGTAAGGATAAAGCGGTTGTTCTTTTCTATGCAACTTGGTGCCCCTTTTCCCAGCGGTTCTTGCCAATTTTTGAAGAGTACAAAAAGAGCAATCCTGAAGAGTGCATAAGTGTCATCGTCGATGAGGTGCCAGAGATCTTCGAAGAATACTCCATAGAATACTATCCTACAGTAGTGTATTTCAAGAATGGAAAAGTGCAGGAGCGTTTAGATGCGGAACCGGGTGTCGGCTTGAACAAAAAGCAGTTTAAGGAGCTTATTGAAAAACAGTAAGTCGATCTCTTTTCTATCGAAGATTCTTTAAGAATTTAGTTAAGTGTTGAGAAAGCTGCTAAACGAGGTTGAATAGCGTGGCGACTTCTTCAAAGATGCCTGTTCTCTTTGTTGGTCATGGTTCGCCAATGAATATTGTTTTGAAAAATAGCTACACAGAAAGCCTTGTTAAAGCTGCTAGTGCTCTCCCTAAGCCTAAGGCGATACTTGTAGTCTCTGCTCACTGGTTGACAAATGGCACCTTTGTTACGTGCGTTGAAACGCCAAAAACAATTTACGACTTCTATGGTTTTCCCGACGAATTATACAGTCTAACTTATCCCAGTCCCGGCTCACCGAATCTGCGCAGCTAGCAATCAAATCAGGAAAGTCGACGCAGATAAAATGTGGAAACTGGGGTTTAGATCATGCTGCTTGGGCTGTTTTGAAGCATATGTATCCCGCTGCTGACATTCCCGTTTTTGAGTTGAGTTTGGACTACTCGCCTTACAATAATTGGAACCCAAAATCTTTGGAGTTTCATTACAAGTTGGGTTGGGAGCTTGCTCCTTTAAGGGAAAAAGGGGTTCTTATCATCGGTAGCGGAAACATTGTTCATAATTTAGGACTTATTGATTTTGACATCGATTCTAAACCGTTTGCGTGGGCTGTGAAATTTGACGAGATGGTAAAACAATGCTTGGTTTCAGGGGATCATAAAAGTCTTATCAACTATCTTGAATTAGGGAAAGAGGCTGCTTATGCTGTGCCTACTCAGGATCACTATCTGCCGATGATTTACGCAATTGGGCTTCAAAGAAAAGGTGAGCCATTGAAATTTATCCATGAAGGGTTTCAGAATGGTTCGGTTTCTATGCGAGCCTTCAAAATAGGCTCAGAACCGTCTATTATTTTTCTTTGAATCAACAGCAAGTAATTTTTAAGCAGGCTGGCAAACTTGGTGGACAGGTTTTTAGAAAGCTTTTGTGGCTGTCATTCCGCAATCACATACGCTTAAGAAAATAACTGTACTCTATAATTTTATAGGTAAATTGTAAGGAGGTGTTTTGAGTTGCTTTTTGTTATTGTTGCTGAACACACTGTTGAAAACTGTCCTGGAGGATTGATAAGACCTGACAAGCAGTTTGCTGCCAAATTGGATGAGAGCATGAAAAAGTCTGGCGTAAAGGTTGTGGAAGGATATCTTGATGCACCTGGGCACGTCTGGTATTTTGTTTTAGATGCTAACGATGCGGCGCACTTAGTAATGCTGTTGAACCACTTCGGCTCGTGGGAACGGTTCGGATTTCTCCAGTGATGAAGTTTTCAGAAGGCGTTAGCTGGGCCAAGAATATAGGAATACAAAAGTAGCTTTCTGTCTAAAATTCAAAATGAGCAGGAAGCGGGGGGAAATCGTACCATTGGGCAAGGGCACAAAATCTTTCTATGCTTCCTGCTCATTGGTTATAACGATGTTATTTTTTCTATAAAAGGTTTGCCCCTTGCATTTACGGGTTTAGTACTTCTAAAACTCATTGACGATTCTTTGATCATCGAAAAAAATTGGTGGAAAGGTTATTATTGACTTTTGAACATTAGTTTATTGTTTTTGCGTAAAAGGAGTTGTTGGATTTTGGATTTGCCGGTCGATGTTGATTGTAATTTGATGATTGATCGAGTGATTGAGTTTCGACGATCGATTAGAAAGTTTAAGCCAGAAGCTCCCTCAAGAGAATTAATTGAGCAGATTCTTCAAGCAGGTCTTCTAGCTCCATACGCGGCAGCTAGTGTTTCAAGAGAGGACTTTAGACGGTTCATAGTTATCCCCAGAGAAAGCAAGGCGACGGGTCAAGTTGCGGAAATATTGAAACGTAAAGCTGAATTTTGGAGCAAACAAATGGAGCTACAAATGCAGCATGATGAGTTCACAAAGCAGCACGCTGGACCTTTTCTTGAGCGTCTCAAATTAATGGGCGCACATGGTGTTCCAAACATAGGAAAAGCGCCTTACTACATAGTAGTGGCTGAACAACGTGGAATTCCTCCGGTTGAGCATCTTTCATTGGCACATTGTCTTCAAAACATGTGGCTAAAAGCTTCTGCCTTAGGACTAGGAATGCAACTTCTCTCTATAACTCAACAATTAGATACCGACAAAGAATTCTGCGACCTGATAAAAATACCCATAGGAGAATTTGTCATTGACGGCTGCTTAATAGGTTACCCCGACATGAAACCCACAATTCCAAAAAGGCCTGACTTAGCTAAAGTAACTGAATGGATAACATAGTTTTTTCAATCGTTCAAAATTTATCGTGAGTTCTGTTGATGCTTTTGTATACAGGTTTGTTTTCTTGCGTTTGGTTGTTTCAATTATGAATTTTTTTGTTTATTGGTCAATTTTGACCAATTTTAGGGGGATGCCCTTGGAAGGATTATGATAGGTTTCAGTATCCTTTATGAATTTACTATTAAATGTTTGATTTTTTAGTAATTTTTTTAGGTTTATCCGTGGATTTTGGCAGTTGATTTGACAGTTAATTTAATTGTAGATATACATAATATATACATCGATAGTAAGACTAAGCAGTTTTGGCTGCGAAAATCTGAAACTTTATTCATAGTATTTAAAAGCAGGTGGCTGAGAGCCAAAGATGCAGAGCCATCTTTTCTTGGTTTGCTCAGGCCACACAATTCCTATAAATTAGATTCGGGAAATGGAACAGCAATGCCTTTGCCTATAGGGCGTTCATTCGGTTTAGAATTTTGGGAGATTCTCTCCAAAACGTTGGGACTAAATTAGGATAACATTTGAGAATATTGTCGGCTCTTTTCAGTATTTCCGGGGATGCACTGTTTAATCAAGTCGATACAATCCTTCCATACTCGGATTTCTTTCGTCTTTCTCATTCCAATCTAACCAACCAGCCAAATTGATGGCGTCTCTTGCTTTAGACTCAGCCTGTTGTTGAGACTGAATCTTCCATTTTTGTTGCGCAGCCAACGTCATTAGAAAGGGTCTTAAAATTTCTGGAGCAATGCTTGCTCTCAATGCGATTTCATTAATGGTCGGCTCTCTAAAAAAACTCAGCTCGTCTTGTAGTTCTTCAATTATTGTAATAATTTCTTTTAATTGGCCCTTTTCTTGCAGTATATTCTCATTTAAGAATTTGATTTCTGTAAAATGTTTGTTTGGAATCATTTTGGGGTCCTGAAGGTCAGCTTGTTGATATGTGTAATTTTCTGAATCTGTATTGTTTGTTGGAGGACCAAACTCTGCTAAGCCATAGATTACTGTGCGGTCTGAAAAAATATGTTTTCTTATTTCCTTGTGACGGTATGCTTGGCTAATGAGATTTTTGGCTTGCCTTTCAGAGACATTTTTCTTCTCGGCAACTAACTTGGCGAAATCTGTTGATCCTATCCATTTGCCAAAGACGAGCAGGATTTCCCGAGGTGAAGTTTTATCCATATTTTACCATTTCACAAAACATCCTATTGACAGATCATCATTTAATATTTTCTTAAATGGACAACAGCGACACGGCGGGCATGGCTATGAATTCCGTTAAAGAGGAACAAATCATTGGATCTTGAGCTTCTGAGGCGTCGAGTCGAAATGTTAGAAACCATCTGCAAAGGGTTCCACCCCGGTAGTCGTGATAAACCAACTAGCCAAAAAATATAACGTTTCTGAGGATTGCTTGTGGACCGATTGGAAACGCCGCAAGAAATGGGTTCCAGTTCTTATTGCTTTGCAACAATACAGCGAGTTTATCGAAATGCAGGGAGCTAAAGTTAACGCTGTCGAGAAAGGCGCTTGGAGCATTTTTCATAATGGAAATAACGAAAATGCTAAGGTAGGCGCATTGAAAGTTATCTTAAATGGTGTTGAAGCTCACAACAACATTTTGTTGTCCAGCGAGATGTTATCGCGACTTGAACATTTAGAAAAAGAATTAGCAAAAAAGAAGCAAACAGAGGAGAAGAATTGTGAAAATCAACAAGGAAGTAGTTAGACGTTTAGAGGCAGCTGAAAAGAAGTTAGAATCAATAGTGCATCCGAAGTTTGTAGTTATGGATTTTGATGGCCGTTACTTCGGGGGATGTGGATTTGACCTCTCCCAAGAGCAGTTCGACGTCTGGCTCAAAGATCAAGGAGCGACTGAAGAAGTCGTAATCATGAAATATACCAATAATGAGGGAAACCCGTTGCGAAAAATTGCACAAAACAATTTAGAGAAAGAACAAAACACCCATGATTTAGAGTCAGAGGGAAAAAAATAACTGAGGAGAAGTCGTGTTGACAGAAAAGAAAACAACGATAAAGGTTCCTGATGCTTATCTGCCGCTTCTTGAAGACCTTCGGCTTTTGAAAAGTGATGAAAACAATCCGAATAAGATGACCATTAAGCAGAGAGAGCAAGTTTGGAAAAGCCTACAGAAGTACGGCTGGACTTATCCTATCATAACTAACAAGGATGGCGTTTTTGCTGATGGCGAACAGCGATCCGAAGTTTGTATAGGCCATGGTGAGTTTTTTGCTCCCGTTCTTCGGTTGCCCGTTTCCGACGTAGATAGGCGAATGCTACGTCAGATACTGAACAAGCTCAAAGGTAAACATAGCAAGGAAATTGATGGCGCCGAGTACTTGAGGATTATTGAGGCTGGCGAGAAAGATTGTTTAAAAGCTCTATTAGACTCGATTGGAGAAAAGCTTCCGCGAGACGATAGCGCGGAATTCGAAAGTTCAAACATCATACCTAGTAGCTATGAGCTCATAATAGAATGCAAAGATGAAACAGAACAGCAGAGCTTCTTTGACAAACTCAAATGTGAAGGCTACCGAGTTAGGGTTTTGAATTTATAGGAGGCTTCAAAGAATTGGATTTTGATTTTGTTAAGTGTTGGAGTGAACCAGAAAGCTTTAGAGCGCAGAGCGTTGTTGGCAGCTTCACGTTAAACGATGTTAAATTGCAGAAGCATTTCAAAGGTTCGCTGCCTATAGAAGGAGACGACTGGCAAATCGGCGTCATTGTTGGACGTAATGGCTCAGGCAAATCAAGCATAGCCAAACAGCTTTTCCCCGAGGCATTCATCACTGGCTTTGAATACACTCATCAATGCATTTTAGATGATTTTCCCGAAGGTTTAGAGACAGGTGAAATAACACGTGTACTCTGCAGTGTCGGTTTTGCTTCGCCACCTGACTGGCTCAAAGCTTACAGTTGTCTTAGTCAAGGGGAAAAGATGCGAGTTGACATCGCCCGAGCGCTCTGCCAACCCCAGAAGCTTATCGTTTTCGATGAGTTTACTTCTGTTGTTGACCGTGAAGTTGCAAAAATCGCTTCACTCGCAATTAGCAAAGCGATTCGGCGCGAGAAAAACCAGAAATTCATTGCTGTCACTTGCCATTATGACATAGTTGACTGGTTGGATCCTGACTGGGTTTTCTGCACTGACACGATGGAGTTTGACCGAAAAAAAGAAGCCGGCCGCCCGTTGAGCTCAAAGTTTATCGGTGCGGCGCTTCCATGTGGCAAATGTTTCGGCAATATCACTATCTAAGTGGAAACTTTGGAGTAGGCCTCAAGTGCTACGTATCCCTCTACCAAGAAAAGCCCGTTGCCTTTATCGCGGTTGCCCACGTCCGAATGAAAGCTCACTTTTTCCGCGTTAGCCGACTAGTAGTCTTGCCTGATTACCAGGGCATAGGAATAGGAAAGCGCTTGCTTAATTTTATTGCTGATCTCTTCACTTCTCAAATTAGTTTACCGTTCTATCTGGTTACTAGCAATCCTCAGCTAGTTCGCGGAAACTTGAGGAACTGGAAAGTGAAACGTGTCGGTCATGGCAGCCACGGAAGAGAGAACACTCGAATTAACCTTGGACTTACGAAATCAATCAGTAGTCGCCGTCTCACCGTTTCACTCGAATATGTTCAACTAAGAAAAATGCAAAACTCATCGTAATCAAATGGGAAGACGCTAAAGTATGAAAACAACAATCCTGATGCGTTATGAGCCTCATCTGGGACAATTTGAATTTCATATGTGCCCTGCAAGGTTCCGCTTGCTTAACTGTGGACGCCGCTGGGGTAAAACAAGGGCTGGCGCCAACGAATTCATAAGACAAATGATAAAGCAAGGCTCAAACATAGTAGGTTTCGCAGTGGCTCCTACATATTTCCATACTCGGCGCCAATGGACTGAATTCTTCAATTTTTGCCCCCAAGAGTTAATAGAAAAAGTCTATCGCGCTGAACGGCATGTAATCCTCAAAGGCAACCGTTTCATCTGGTTCAAAAGCGCTGACAATCCTGATTCTCTTAGAAGTCAAGGCGTAAAAGTTCTTTGGGTTGACGAGGGCGCTCAGATCTCTGAGGAAGCTTGGACCTTAGCGCTTAGACCCGCGTTGATAGATACCAAAGGTATAGCTTTCTTCACAGGTACGCCACGTGGCCATAATTGGTATTTTCGGCTTTGGACCCGTGGGCAAGACCCTTCACAGACAGATTATAGGAGCTGGAGTTTTTCAAGTAAAACTAACCCATATTTAGATCCGGCAGAGATTGAATCTTTTGCTCGTGATATGCCTGAAATGGCTTACCGTCAAGAAATTATGGCTGAATTTCTCGAGGACATTGGTTCAGTTTTCCGAGGAGTAGATCGTATCATTAAAGGCAGCTTTCAACCATTTGAACAAAATAACCAGTACGTTATGGGCGCTGATCTAGCTAAACTTCAAGACTTCACAGTTCTCTGTATTTTAGATCAGAAGGGGCATTTGTGCGCTTTTGACAGGTTCAATGAAATTGACTGGGTGTTTCAGCGTAAACGAATTGTTCAACTGGCCCAACGATATGATGCTCGTTTGCTTGTTGATGGTGGTGGTCCTGGCGAACCAGTTCATGATGAGTTGCGTCGTGAAAATGTTCGTGTGGAGGGCTATAAGTTCACTAACTCATCAAAGAAAGATCTTATCGAAAATTTGAGCATGATGATTGAGAATCAACAGCTAACGATACCTGAAGTTCCCGAATTAATTAACGAACTAAAGTTATTCGGCTACAAGACTACGCGAAATGGAACTGTGCAGTATGGCGCCCCCCAAGGATATCACGACGACTGCGTTATAGCGTTAGCATTAGCTGCTTGGCAACTTAACAAGCGAACCGCACCTCCAGGCATATGCGTAGGTCTATTAGAACATGAAGAAACACGCAGGATGCGTAATTTGTACGACTCAAAAAACGAGGATGATGAATAATTCATGTTTTGAGTGCTTCTTGGCACAGAAACAAAGTCAATTCTAGCGCTTTAAGGTCAAATCGCTGGCTTTCTGATAAGAATGCGAAAATCTCAAAAGAAGAAATCATTTTTTCTAAAGATGGCTTACGGGATATAAATTGAAGGTTGAAAGCTGAAAATTCTGATTAGTATTTTGACTCATTTTCTTGTTATGTTAATAATTAATGCTGATGAAAGTCTTCTCTTCCAATCTCTAAAGTCCCTCCTAATCCGTCTACGCATCGGACCATTTGCATAATGTGCTCCTGCAACAAAGCATAAAATTATTCGTCGAAAACAAATAAAGAATATTTGATCAAACGACGACTATGCATTAATATATAAGGAAAAAAAACACTAAGTGATTCACCACAATCTGTAAAAGTAGTTAACAACAATTTAATTTAGCAAGAAGTAGCAGGATTCTAAATGCTTAGTGTGAGTGTATTCATTGGTTACGGAGGCGCAAGGGCAGAACAAGTTGCTGATAGCCTCAACAATTTCTTGAGGAGTTGGATGATAGACTCTTTTTGTGCTAGCCCAAGCAGCAATCAAATTCCTTTAGGTGTGACTACTGAACAATTAAGACAAATTGTAAGACAGAAAATGGAGCAATGTAGCATAATCGTCTTAGTTTGTCATGTCGAGAGCCACGATTCGGCGGAGTTTATAGACGAAATTGATTATATAATACAGCACAACCTTAACAAAAAGGTAATTGTTTTCTCTAAATGTGACCATTGCATACCTGACTTAGCAACAAGTCTAATGCATCCTAACCATTTTGCTCCTGAGAAATATGAAGAAAGTTTTAGTCGCTTGTTAAATACCATTTTTAGTACTTACGTAAGGAGCTACGGCGAATTCGAAATTAAAAAAAATACTCAAGGAGCATGATAACAATGGTTGAATTATTATTTGAAGAAGATAAATACGCTAAAGCTAAGCTCGAACAAGCTAAAACTATTCTAAAGAAATCCTATTATGAAACAAGCAATTTCAATAAACTTGTTGATTCAGAGGACGCATCTGTTGACGAGACTAATTTTCAACAGCTTTATTTTAGAACCTTGATCCCAAAAGAGTGGTTTACCCGAGAAGATGTAATAATCGATATTGCTTTCGAACAATTTGGAGCTAACCTTGCCCATTCAGAAATTTACTACATAATTGATAGAATTTTTGGGGAACAATCGATTCCCAAAATTGATGTTGGTATTAATTTACGAGAAAATGTTATCGCAAATATTAAAGCATTTTCACAAACCAAGGAAATAAGCTCTTTACTCGCCCCAATTGACTATTTTGTTGATATGCACACAAAATGGCTTTCAGAATCCCCAAATGAAATAACAATGGATTATCGCACAGGCACCCTTTCATTTTTTGGCATGGCACAAAATATTATTTGGTCCAACAAGTACAAGCCATTTGATGACTTTGTATTGGTCGACAAAACATTTAGTAAGTGGATTTCAAAACCAAATTTCGTTGATCGTTTAATGGTCAAAATCTCTGAAAGCAATGAGATCGATAAGCTAGATTTACATTTCTTAGTCAATATGAAGTTTGAGATAGTTGATGCGAATAAAGTTCTCATACTTCAAACACCGAAACAACATTTGCTTGTATGATTAGTTAAGCATTAATTCTTTGTTGCTAGTGCGCTAAAAGGTTCAAACTGTTAAATCTGACGCAAAAGGAATTGTCCTTGCGAAACTTTGAAGTTTTCTTAACGCTTTAGCTAGTAGCTTTCTAATTATGTTAAGTCTTACGGATTAGAACAAAACTCATAAAACGACTTAACCTCGGCGCAGATGTTACGAATCCTGAATCAAACCTGTTTGTGATTTCTCATTAGCTTGAAAATAATTTTATATTTTCAAGAGATAATACAATAGCTAGAAGGGAGAGTAATTATGCCCTCTAATGAAAGGAAAGAATTCTATGGCGACTCAAATAATCAAGATGAAAAATATATCTTGAGAAAAACTCTTTTCCAAATATATGAGGAAAAAGAAAATCTTAACAAGAAACAAAAAGAGAACAAGGGACAAACCCTTCTTCAGGCTTTGACTTTTATCATTGTCTTGTCTGGGCTAAATCTGTTGATTCTAGAACAAGGACAATTTTTTGGTACTTTCATTTTGGTGGAACTCGCAACAATTATCTTAATTCTCGTTCTATATACTCAATTTACAACATTAAGAGAGGAAATAAAGGAAATATTGGGGGAACTGGAATCCACAAATTCTTTCCCTGGTCTTATGAAAGACCAAAATTTTGAATTTGAGACGCATCCAGAACTTCTCACAAAGGTCTACGATGTCAGAAAAAACACAATAGATAAGATGTTTGAAAAACTAGGAACTTTTTCTAACACATGGCTTGTATTAACTGGAGGATTAGCTTCCTCACTGATAGTTGAGATCTTTAAATCAAGCACAAATGAATTGTACCCTAGTTTGGCGATAGTTGTTTGCGCCTTGCTTTTATGGGACATAGCGCAGAATCTTTATGGCATATTGAATTATGAGCTAATGAAAAAAACTAAAGATTTAGCATATTGGTGGATAGCAAAGGTTTAGATCAATTCAAAGATTAAATGTCTCATAAACAGACATTGAGACGCAAGACCTGTTATAAATTTGGTTTCATATTCTTATCAAAAAGAAATGAACATGTCATGCAAAGTATCACTGTAGCATTCGACCTTGTTATTTTTTCCTCCTTTGGATGAACTGAAAAAACTCTGTAAGTATTACAATATTCTAGAAGAGGTTGATGCTTTTTTGGAATAACATTATGATAAGTGCTCTTGTGATCGGAGTATTCTTTTATTAACTGACCTAATGTAAGGTCTTTTAGTTTTTCATCTAGGCTCTTGGAATACATAAGCGTGTAAAGTCTGGATTCAATTGATGATACACTCATTATTATTGAAGAGTAATTTAATTCTTCAATGTAACAGTTGAATGCTTCATTAAGTCGCTTTCTTTCTTCGTCAGTTAACAAATCAAAATCTTCGTATAGGTATTCTTCAATAAAACTAAGAATTGATTTTATAGTCTGAATGTGGGAACTGAGAAATGAAAGGTCACCTGACAACAATGAAGAACTAATACGTTCAAACGCTGTTTTGGCTTCTTGTTTGTTTTCATCATAAAGATCTATTTGAAAGAAAGGTAATAACTCAAAGACTTCTTGTAGATCACAAAATAATGCATTAACCCCGTAAGAAAAATAGATATTTTTTAAGTCTCTACCCTGTTTTATGAGTTCTTCTTTTGCGATATCAATTTCTGCTTCGAAATCAGAGGTTAGCATGCTATGGGCAAGAATCAAATCAATGTAGTTCTTCATAGCATTACATACATCCTAACCCAGGCAAATATTTTTGTTCCACCTTTCTGTTTATTATAGCCCTTAAACAACCTTCTTTCTTTGTCAGCGCTTAAGAGTTTAAGCCTAACCTTTGTTCTCTTGCTTATAGCGCAGTAGCCCAATTCTTTTCACGTCATTTGAATCTAAGTCTTGATATTCCTCAAAGATTTCTGAGGGAAATGAATGCGGAAATCTTGTATTAAATTCGTAATGTAAAAACCAAAGTGCTGACAATGCAAATAAAGTGTTCCTTAACGTTGCAGATTCTTTAAACTCATGAATTACTCTGTGTCTTAGGGCATTGTAACCATCATCCCACCAAGGGATTATCTTCCTTCTATCTCTCATTTCAAATTCAAATGGTAGAATGTATTTGTTCAAGGGCTTAACCTTAACAGCTTGTCTACTAAGCGTGCATAACAATACAACTGAGAGCACGTTATAATAATCGATAAACCCATCCTTCCTTTTGGCGCATTTATCTTGTAATTCTATAAGTGAAGGCTTCACATCGTAGTCAAAGTGAAAAGATGAGGAACGGTTGCTATCAAAAAGGACAATATTCATCTTTCTTAACAACTCAGGTCCAATTCTCAGAAGCAGACTGGCAAATCTATAAGAATAGACGGAAAAATGCTGTTCAACAACGGGCACATATTCCAAACAATTTATGAAATCAGTTTCAATGAATTTGTACATGCTAATGGAGGCTTTACTATTTTCATCGAGTTCATCGTCACTTATCCAGTTGACTGATTTGGAGCTAAAAGATGAGTTACTTTCCATTTACATCTTATTAGAAGTTAGTGGTTTAGCACTTAAAAGTTTAAGCCAAAACTAGATATTCAAAAACTCTGTAATCGAAGATGAACAAGAAAAACTATATCTTCTTTTTCAGAAATTACTCTAATTTGTGTTATCTGAGACAGCTCTATTAATTCCATTGATATTTTTGTCTGAAGCCATCTTGAAAGAGAATAATTAACCATCTCCTCATTGTGATAGAGAATGGTTCCTTTTCTCCATTTGATTTTAACTATACGATTACTTTCATCATATGTTTCTTCTTTTATGTTCAAGAGTTTTGTAATTGTGCTTGCAAACTGCTGAGTATCTAATGGTTCATCTGTAATTTGTGATAGAAATGGTTTAGGATCAACCGACTCAATACTGTTTCTTCCCAATTTACTTAGCTTCCCCTGCAGATGTCTGTACTTGTTCCATTTGTTTATGGTTTGTATAGGCAATCGCTGGTCTAGCATATACAGTCTGTTTTCAATCACTATTCCAGTTGCCACATGGTTTGGAGCATGGGCAAAATAGATCTCTGCTTCAGGGTAGATATTTAATAGCAAACAAGCATTCAGCTTTGCATAATCTCTGCAAACGCCTAGTCTTGTTTTCAAGAAGTGCACCGATGGACAAACTATTGGAGAAGGCATTTTTCAGATTTTTAAGTATTGGAATCTTTCTGTTAGAATGAATAATCTGCATTGTGACTGCCAAGATTACGATAGTTCCAGTTAATGTAATTGTTAGCCATATTGCAGAATACCACGTTGCAAGGCTTAGAAGAAGATTGAGTGAATGAAAAACAAGAGCAATAAGTACAATAAGACCCATAAAGGCAAAGCTACCAAGTATTAATGACCAAGACACAAAAAATTCAAGAATCGTTCTAAGAGGGTGTCTCTCTGTCCAGAATTCTATATTTTGTTCTTGCCAATTCAAAATATTTGTCAGAGTTTCTCTGTAGGATTTATCTTTCAGCCTGTCAGCCAAGCTCTTTACTTCAGGATTTTGTATTTCTTTTGATGTTGGGCAATGACCAAGCCAGCAGGCAATCTTATAATTGAGAAATCGTCCAAACTTGACTAATCTTGTTTTCAGGGGTTCCTCGTTAGGTTGCTTATTCATGTATCAACCACGCACTCTGCATATTAGCTATTAAGCCAAGCAACATGGACAATTATGCCAATAATCAGCATAAAGAAGCCGAGCACTCCAAGAAGTACTTGATCGCCCATCCCTATTGGAAGAAATAATCCAGTAAGTATTGCGAAAAAGCCAAGCACTATTAAGATGGATGCAGGATTATCAGCTATTACTTTCACCATGTTACCAAATATTTCTAATACTGATGACGTTGATATCACCTAATAATGACTACAACTACCCAACACTAAACTCTTTTAGCAGAACATCTATACAGTAATTATTCTGTTAACAGAATGTCCTTGGAAGTTGGCTATTTGAGCAAAAAGAAAGCAAAAGGAGAAGATAAACTCAAAGGAGAGCGATTAAGAGACCTAATTTTCATGGTTTACTTAAATAACAAATATGGAAAAGGCAAAAACAAAATCTCTGAGCTGGAAGAGATAGTCGGTTATAAAAGCCCAGGTGGAATTTATCATGCTCTCGATTCTTCAGGTTATTTTGAAAGAAATGGAGATGAAATAAAGCTCACTAAATTAGCTAATGAACTTCTAAATAAGAGAATTTTGTCAGAATACAACTTAGCAAATTCGACTGGTAATATGATAATCATAATATCTCTTGTCTTAATTTTGCAATGGGTTGATTGGACTTATTTTAACAGAGCTATGATTGTTCAATGGTATGCATTCTTACCTCTCTTAATTGGTGGACTTTTCATTCGCTTTTTCTTGTTGAGACTTAACTATTGGATAATCAAAAAGCAAAGAAAAATAAACTAAAGAAATGTTAATGTGGAATAAGGACATAACAAGGCGGAATGCTTTTAGAATACTCAATGTGTGCTAAAGTTTTCATAAGAATAAGTCCTAATTTTCATTCTTTGAAGAATAATCGTTTGAAGTTAGAACGCCTTATCGATTCAAAAAATGGACAGGTATGGTCATGTTTTTTGTTATGTTAAGTCTTGCAATGATGCTTAGCAAGAATAAAGCAGCAAGCCCATAAGCATACTCGACATACTCATGCGTTTGATCAATGACACTTGCAAGAAGCCCCAAATCAATCAGCACTTGGAGTCAAGTTGAATTAGCAACTTTCTTGATTTCTTTCATAAATATGTCTGCGAGAAAATTAGATTGAGTTTCCGAAATACTCACGATTGAAACATTTCTCAAATAAGGTTCAATACTTATTTCTTCATTTATACACTTGTCAAAAAGAATGTTTAATGGAATTGACATTTTGCCTGAAGACCTCAAATTGTGGATTATTTCTATTTTTACTCTAAATGGGTAACGGTCCTTTCCCCATATGTCTGCATTATCTTTGAACATTTCAGATTTGACTTTAGCAATTCCAACAATTCCCTTAATTGGACTTAAAACGTGAAAATAGAGGATGTCGCCTATAGCAAATTTCTCTATTATGTTACGCGCGTTTTTATCTGTTCCAAAAATTGCCTTCTTTCTAATAATATTCCAACTTTTGAATTTCACAGGACATATGTAAGAATTCATTAATGCACCAAATTTTTACCTAAATTTAGTGGAGCGCACTATATTACAATGTTGTATTTGCATTGTTGGGAACCTCAACTTTTACATTTCTATCAACAAAGGTTAAATCAGTTTTCTTTCTCTAAAAAATTCCATTGCTGTTTCTCTATTAGAGTGACTAAAATTTTCATAGAGCAACTTGATTAGTTCTTCTAAAGCTATCCACTTAACTGCCAACAAATTCTCTTCTATATCTTTTACCAATCTCCAGACGATATCTTTCTGAATCATCAATGGATTGGAATATTCTTGTATTTTATAGTAGTAAAGTCTGCTCTTGAGTGTATATAGTGTAGATGGTGCAGATAAAAACACTAATAACCTCTTACCTTTTGACTTTGCTACTTCTAAGCCAACATCAATTAATCTAGCCAATTGGTTTCTGTTAGAATTAAAGGTTGTACAATGAGAGATATCAGAGGTAAATTTCATCTCAAAAAAGATAATTAAATTATCAGTTTCGATGAATGCATCAACGTGGGTATTTGATTCTAAGGGCTTATTTTCTTTTTTATGTTTGTCTGCCAGTTCTCTAATGTAATTGACTGGATGATTTTTTACTTCGTTCTTTATCCATGATAAATAGTCATCTGGGGGAGGGTATTGCTTCTCGAGACATACACTAACTTCACTACCTACACTCTGATTAAAACCTGCTAACTTGAGAATTTGATTCATTAAGCCAGCCTTGTCAGAACTAAGAACCAAAGGAGCAAATGTGTAAAAGGTAATCAGTTCCTCTGCTTTGTCATACTGATTTGGATATGACTCTAAATTACCTAAACTCCTTGCAGAGTTTGCTTGATCAACCCACGCCTTTAGTTTTTGGATTCTCGCTTCTGGCGGCTTAAAACATTTTTGCGCTGCTTCTTCAAAGAGTAATCTTAGGTCTTCTTTTTTTTCCATGCAAACTCAATTTTGCTCCTAATTTTCTAGCATATTTTTTCGCGTTGGCAATCTCACGAGGTAATTGTGAAATGGGTTAGCTGAATCAGCCAGTCATCATCGGTTCTTTTGACAACAACATATACAACGTATCTAGATTTCCATTGATGCCCAGAATTTTACATAATTCTTTATCAATTATCTTTCTTGCTTGAGGATTTGCAAACTCCTTGGGGAGTGGCTTAAATTTCATGGTACAGACTTCATTATATAATTTAATCATTTCAGCTTTTGCAGAATGACTTAGCTTGCTTATGTTAAGTATTGGTAATTCTTGTAAGTATTCTTTTTTAAAGTCTACCCAGGGACCACAGGTAACCTCAGCTATTGCTAATAGTTGTAAAATACCAAAAGTTGAATTCATCCAAACAACTAGCATTTTAGCTAGGTCCTCATCAAGCTTTATGGGCCAAAATACGTTAGATAAAACATCTTCACTTAAGTATACTGATAGTACTGGGTATGTGTTTAATCTGGCTCTTTCAACTATTAGCAGCTTAGCACGCTTATTCCAGATGGCGCGTGCTTGTTCTGCGTTTTTAGGCTCTAAAACTGAGTTAGGTTCCTGGTTCAAGGTCTTAGTTTTCTCAGAGTCATAACCCCAAAAAGCCTTATAGAAAGTTCCAGTATTAGCTTTGTTCACTTCAAAAATAGAGTGAATTTGGCTTCTGTCTGGTCCTACTTCAGCACCTATTTTTGAAAGGGTAGTTATTTTATAATTGCCTACTATTCCCTGGTCTGGAAGATAGACAATCCCTTTTCGTAAAAACAGTAAAACCCTGTTTAGTTCCATTTGTGAGAATACATTGTAAACCCCAAAGTTGTGGTCATCAAGTTTTGCTGAGTAAACTTCTCCAATTTTCTTTCCATGTAATTTCAAGTTATAAGGAGATGCGTTTGAATTCTCCACATCGTATAACTTACCAGAAATATACAGCCCTTGAAGTTGCGTACCCAAGTAAATTGATTCCAATTCATTTGAAGATTTTTTGGTCAAATTAACAAAAAAAGTGTAGTTGGCATCTTTGGTATTTTTGTTCTTCTTAGCAACTATTAGGACTTCGCTTAAATTTGTATTCTCGCTAAAATTCCAACCATTTTTAGTATCATAGCTTGTAATAATAAATTCAATATGGTAATTTTTCAGAAGAGTTTTCCTCACTAACTCCCATGAAACACCTGACAAAACTGCTCTTGGAAGAACCAGTCCTAAACGCCCGTTCTCTTCGAGATATTTGTCTCCCACAAAAACAAAAACAGCAGGTAGCCCAGCATGTCCTATTCCTGACAATTGCTTTTCTTTCAGTAACTCAGATAGATGTTTCTGCAGTATAGTGCGCTCTTTTTTAGGTAAAGCCCCAAAAAGGAGATTTCCTCCTACACTTCTTGTAAACGGTGGATTCATGACGCAAATATGAAAATTTGGTAGCTTGATTGATTGGGGCTTCTTCTTTCTTGTGCCTATTCGCACTTGCTCTTTGCTACCTGTAGCGCCTGGAAGCATCATATCTTGACCCAAAGTCGAAGAGGATAGAAAATTGAGGCTACCTAAGTACTTGCCCTGTCCTAATCTTAGGGCAAAAAGGTTAGAATCATCTACTGGAATGGGGTTATGAAGTGATAGCACAGTAGCCGCAAGGTGTATAGCATGATGCAAGACATCAAATCCCCAGATCCCTTTTTCAACAAGGTATCTATGCATTTCATCTAGTTTTATGTCATTGCTTTCGATTCTGTGTTTTGCGTCTACTTCTTTGTAAACCGCAGAAAGGAGAGTTCCTGATCCACATGCAAAATCCACTATACACAAGGGTTTTCCGTTATAAGTTGGTGGAACCTCTGAGGCGTTTAGACTGCTGGGTAAAATTACCAATAATCTGCCTAGGAATCTAGCTGCAGGTATTGATGTATAGTATGTTGCGTGATATTTTACAAGTTTACCTAAAAGTAAATTATGATATATTCTTCCAAAAAGGTCATGTCTTAGTAGAACTCTGGAAGAGGCAATATCGTAGGCTAGATTAGCCAGCGACTTAAGCGATTTTTGAACAACGGGATTAGCCGGCAAATTCATTAAAATGTTTAGACTAATTTCGAGAACAGGTTCATAATTAATGTTGTCAATTATGTATGTCCAAGAGTCTTCAAAGCCTTTCTTGAGATTAGAAGAAGACATCAGTGTAGATAATGTTGGAACTTGTTTATGTGACGCTGCAATGATCTCATTAAAAACCATTGCATCAACGAGTAATAGTCCTGCAGTAGCTACAAGCTTGTGCGTGTCTTGCTTCTTGCTCACTTACTCTTTCTCCTTTTCTAGTCTCTAAGACTTCTTTTAGACGTTCTGTGTTTACAGCTTGAGAGACATTTGCCGCGAATTCACTTAACACTTCATCCATTCTTTTTACTACAGGTTCAATAAGATTCTCTGTAACGACCCTGCTGTATGCGCTCATTAAATATGTGAGAAGTTCATCAAAATCAGCATCCATGTAGGTTTCAGGTTTAGGAGGGATTGAAAGCCATTTATCCATACCTGCACGGTCTATGTAAGAAAGAAATCCAATATTATATCTCCCTTTTAGAAGAGCCTCCTTTACATCCAATTGATCTGGAACCAGATTTCTTAATTTGACATCAGCATATTCAACCATTGCACATAAGTCACACACACCATCATCTAGTCTTTTGGCACACTGTTCTAAGAGGGTATTCCACATTCCAGGTTTTTTTCCTTCAATGACTAATCTAACACCATTAATTTCAATTAAAACATCAGGCTCTGGTCGTCCTTTTTTCTTTCTTAGAATAACTTCGCCTAACGCTTTCAATCCTCTTTCAGCAAGAAGTTCAGCTAATATGACGTTAAGGTTCTCCTCTCTTGTGCTCACTAATACCACAGTTCCAATAACTTAGGAAGAGTACCTTTATAGAATTTGCCTCTCTTCTAGAATAGAGTGGTTTTAATATGGTTGAAGAATTATTTTGTTGGCGGTTCTAAGTACATAAGTGCTCTTCACAATGAGCAATCCAACCAAACTAAAAAGGCTCTTTTTTAATTAGCTCATCAGAAATTAGTAAGCAACGCTGAAAATTTCAAACGCAAAATGAATGAATCTAACATATACCAAATATGAATTGTGTCCATAGAAAATGCGGATGATGGCGAAAACTCTAAAAAATTTGCTTGACTATTGAAAACTTAATAAATATCTATATATGGCGGTTGTTCAGAATGTTTGGATTAGAATTAGTACTATGGGTGAGTGAACATGAGTAAACCAGTCGATGTCGGAGAATTACGCGTTGGCGGCTACATGATGATTGAAGGCGAACCATGCAAAATAGTCGACATTGCAAAGTCTAAACCTGGAAAACACGGCTCAGCAAAAGCAAGAATCGTCGCCATAGGCGTCTTTGATGGTCAAAAAAGGCAATTCGTAAAACCAGTAGACCTCGGAGCAGAAGTCCCCATCATTGATAAGAGACCTGGCCAAGTTTTCGCCATTAACCCCACCGGAGTACAAATAATGGATCTGGAAACCTACGAGTACTTAGACGCACCATTCCCTGACGAACCAGAACTTAAAGCAAAGCTTGCCTCTGGCGCAGAAATAGAATACTGGAAAATACTGGGCAAAGTAAAAATCGTCCGAGTAAAATAATCCTTGGAAATTCGGTCGCTCTTCTTTCTTTATTTGCTAGTCTTCCTGGTTTTATTATTCTTTTAGCTCCACCAAGTCCAATCGAGTTTTTTAAAACTAAGGTACAACGCCGATAAAATTATGCCCCAACTCGACAGGATAACAGCGACTACAAGTACGAGGTTATTTTGCAGGTAAGTGTAGCTCACCCATGCGCTTAAAACGCTCAAACCTACAAGTAACAAAACAAAAATGGCTAAGTGGATTGCTCGTTCTACCTTCAACTAATACACCAAAGCTATGTACACATATTTCCCTATGTTGTTAAAAGATTTTCCGTTAACGTTTATTTTCTAGTCGGAGCTTTTTCTGTTGAAGCCAATGATGCATGAAGAGCCGTCTGAATTGTGAAGAATAATATAATGGGGAACTGAGGCTTCAAATCCCTCTCGCTTGCCATCTTTTCAGTAAGTTATGACTGATAATTCAGATATTCTCGTGAAGTCTTTCTCGTTTCTGGTAACTATCGTGTTTTCTCCTTTTGAAAGAGCTATTGCCGCAATTAGGACGTCTCTGTCAGAGATTTTCTTTCCACTTTTTTCCAATCTTCTTAAGAGTTCTCCGAATTTTTGGGCTCCGCTCTCATTCATTTCCTGAATCAAAAACTTTCGTTTGATCTGTTCTATGTTTTCTTTTTCCTCTTCCATCCTGCTCGACTTGTAAGCTCCATAGTACAGTTCAGCCAAGGTCATCACAGTGATCGAGATTTCCTTTTGTGTTTCAACGAGTTCCTTCAGCTTCTTTTCAGCTGCAGGATTCTTGCGAAATAAATCTGCAAGGAAAGTTGTGTCAAGGCAGACCATTCAGTGAAGTTTCAACTCCCGCATTCTCTCGATGGCCTCGTCTACATTGTCAGCGTATTCTTCATCTTTTGTTAGATTTTGATACCAGAGTAAAATTTCGGCTGCACTGCCTTTTTTCTCAACGTTTCTTGTTATGGAGAAACCCTTAAGTCGCATTTCGATTTGAGTGCTCAAAGGAACTCCAGTTTGGTCACGTATTTGCTCCATCTTCTGGACAAGTGATTCTTCAAGCCTGAAACAAACTTGGCGTTTCTTTGCCCCAGCCATATGTTCACCAAGGAAATGTAATGCAATAAAGTTATTTAACTGTAATGCATTTGACACCCTATTATTATACATAGTTTTTTCAAGGACTCATCTCTTTGATTACTCGAAACTCCTTAGTATAAGTCTAGACGCGGGAAATAATCTCTGATTATCCTTAAAGTTTTGAATTGAAATAATGGAAAGTAACTCAGTTCGAATAGAGCACCACTCTTTTAAGCCGGAGGTCGAGGGTTCAAGCCCAACCCTCAATAGTATAATCAAAAAGAGTCTTAGACCTCATTAGCTGTTCTAGTTTTTTTGAGTTCAAAACTTGGTTTTTGAATATTTTTGAGACTTTTCACTTACATTATTCTTTTACTAAGCTTATTCATTTGTTTTCAGCTGTAATCTTTATTTAAAAGGATTATAGAATGTTTAGGCTGGAGACTCTGATGGCGCTAGACAACTTAGGTTCTTCACTGACCAACGCGATAAAGAAGCTGTTTAAGGCTGGCGTTGTGGACGAAGCCACAGTGAAGGAACTTGTCCGTGACATACAAAGAGCGCTGCTTCAATCAGACGTTAACGTCCAGCTTGTTCTTGAAATATCAAAACGCATTGAGGAGCGAGCCTTAAAAGAGAAAGTTCCACCGGGCATTTCAAGACGCGAACATGTCATAAAAGTTGTTTACGAAGAACTAACGCGCTTTGTGGGCGATAAGCCTGTTTCACTGAAGGTGGAAGCTGGCAAAAGAAAAATTATAATGCTTGTCGGAATCCAAGGCTCAGGCAAAACCACTCACGCAGCAAAACTCGCACGTTACTTCCAGAAAAGAGGTTTAAAACCAGCGTTAATTTGCGCTGACACTTTTCGCCCGGGTGCATTTGCTCAGCTTCAGCAGTTGGCAGCCAGAATAAATGTTCCAATTTACGGCGACTTGAAAGAAAAAAACCCAATTAAAGTCGTCAGAGAAGGGCTAAAACAATTTAACGACAAAGATCTCATAATCGTTGACACATCAGGCAGACACAAAGAAGAGAAAGAATTAATTAAAGAAATGAAGGATCTTGAAAAGAACATCAAACCTGACGAAGTCATAATGGTTATTGACGGCACCATCGGGCAGCAAGCCCTTATCCAAGCCAAAACATTCCATGAAGCAACACCCATCGGTGCAATTATAGTCACAAAACTTGATGGCACTTCACGCGGAGGAGGCGCACTCTCAGCAGTAGCAGCAACAGGAGCACCAATAAAGTTCATTGGCACAGGCGAAAAAATCGAAGACATCGAAGCATTTATTCCCTCACGTTTTGTCGGTCGACTCTTAGGCATGGGCGACTTAGAAACGCTCTTGGAAAAAGTGCATGAAGCCGAAATCAAGGTTCCTCAGAAGAAAGCCAAAGAAATACTCAGCGGCAACTTCACCTTCACAGACATGTATGAACAATTTGCAGCAGTCAAAGGCATGGGTCCTTTCAAGAAAGTAATCCAAATGTTGCCAGGTATGTCCTCCAACATACCAGACGACATGTTAAATTCAGCTGAAGGTCGCTTAGAAAAATGGCAAGTCATAATCCAATCCATGACACCTAAAGAAAAAGAAAACCCAAAAATCTTGAATTCCTCAAGAGCAAGACGAATAGCGCGCGGCTCAGGAACATCCGAAAAAGACGTTAAAGAACTTGTAAAACAGTATTTTAACATGCGTAAAATGCTAAAGATGTTCAAACACAAAAAGAAACTGCCCTTCGGGCTTGGCGGAAAGGGAATGCCCTCGAACTTTCCAGTAGGCTAAACAGACATGGATGTTTTAGAAAAAACAAGCGAACTTCTTAGCAGATATCCCCTATGTGACCACTGTCTCGGCAGACAATTCGCCTTGCTTGGCTATAGCATGGAAAACAACGTTAGAGGTTCAGCATTAAAAATCAGCTTAACTCTACAAGCTACCGACATGGCAAAAGAAAAAAACCTCGACGGCGTAAAGCAGCTTAGGGTTTTGGCAACAAATGGATTTTCAAAAGAAGCCCAAGAAACCTTAAAACACCTCAAAAAACGAATTCCCAAGAAAGCATCAGAAGAAAAATGCTATCTCTGCGAAGGCAAATTTGAACTTCTAAACAGCTTAACCGAGAAATCCTTATGGATAGAAGGCTACGAGTTTACTACATTCCTTGTAGGCATCGAAGTGCCCATTAAGGTTGAGGAGCGGGAAGACGAGTTTAAGGCTGCCTTCAACCTTGGCTACAGCGAAAGTATCAAGCATGAATTTGGACGACTATTCGGCAAAGCCATTGCTGAACGCACAGGAAAAGAGGCAGATTACCTAATTCCTGATCTTGTTATGTAATTAACCCTTTTCCTGAGAAAGTGCGCCTTCAAGTCAACCCCCTATTTGTCGCTGGTAGATACCGTAAATTGTGCGGGACATTCCGCAGTCAAAATGGTTCTGTTCAAGCTGCCGTGGAAGAGGTTGTGAGAAATGCGGTGGAACGGGCAAACTGTATCCTGAATCAGTGGAAGAACTAGCTTCAAAGCCACTGCTTGACGCAACTGAGGGCGAAACAACAGCTTTTCACGCATCTGGCCGCGAAGACATTGATGCTCGAATGCTAGGTACGGGTCGACCATTTGTAATTGAAGTTTCTAAACCCAAAAAGCGATTTGTTGACCTAAAAGAAATTGAAGAAAAAATCAACGCTGGAGCAGTAGGCAAAGTTGAGGTTTCACAGTTACACTTTACCACTAAAAACGCGGTTAGGCACCTAAAGAAGGGCGAAGGCGCTCAGAAGGAATATAGTTTGCTTGCTGAGTTTGAGAACGAGGTTTCCGATGAAGATTTAAACATGTTAGAAGAAAAGCTCAGTGGCACGTTGATAAAACAGCAAACGCCGCTTCGGGTTATGCATAGAAGGGCGGATTTAATCCGAGAAAGGTACATATATAAGCTTAAAGTTAAGAAGGTGTCGCTTAAGAGGGCTCTGATGGAAATTCGTTGCCAAGGCGGCCTTTACGTTAAGGAATTAGTGTCTGGAGATGAAGGTCGAACAATACCAAACGTTTCGGATTTGCTTGGAAACAGAGCGAAGACGCTTAAACTTGACGTTTTAAAAGTAATAATGGATGATTAAGAAAAGGTGAAAATTGAATGAAAGGTTCAAAAGGATATTACACAGGAACTCGTAGCCTACTAAAAAAGCCAAATCGAGAAACAGGTAAACTGCACATTGGCAAAATACTTCATGACTATCCTCCCGGCTCTCAAGTTATAATAAAGATGAATTCTAGCGTACAGAAAAGTATGCCTCACAAACGTTTTCACGGTAAAATAGGCAACATAGTAGAAAAGCGTGGCCGAGGTTACGTAGTCAGTGTGCCTCAAGGCAACGCGTTAAAGAAATCATCGTTCGCTCAGAGCATATAGAACCATACAAGGGAAGTGAGGAAAATGAGCAAGAGAGAAATAAGCGAAAACCGCTTAACACTGCCCAAGTAAAGAAAGTTTTAGAGTCTATTGGCGAGGAAAACTTGACCAGTTGCAACGCCGAACCCTTGATTACGCTAGCAAGTTTTCCAAAGTTGACCCTGAAAAAGCAGAAGTGCTCCTGGAAACACTCGTGAAGGAATACGAAATTGATGAAGCTGAGGCAATTCAAATCATTAAATTGTATGCCTGAAACAGTTGACGAATTAAGAGTTTTCCTAGCAGGCGGTCGCAAAATCATAGAAACATCAAAATTACACTCATTGTCGCACTTTTAAATGAAAACAGAACTTTGAAGTAGCGGAAAGCGACTAAGTATTTTTAAGCAGTAAGCTAATAGACTAGAGAGAAGCTTAGTGACTATTATGGAAAAGCGATATGAAGAGTACGCTTACGTGTTAGATTTCTTGCACACGGTAAGCCAGGCTTTCGCCCAACTGGACGGGCAGGATACCGAGCGGGAGCTCTAATTCAATGTGTAGGCGAAGAATTCTTTACCCTTCTAGAAGCATTTGTGAAAGAAGGTTTGATGCTAAAGCCAGGCGACCGAGTTTACGTGGGTAAAGATTCACGCGAAGAAGTCACATACATCATCGGACGAATAGGCTTTGAGGAATTAACTGCTTCAGCGAAAGCGGAGCTTCCAAGCGTCATAAGCAAAATAGTTCAGAATCGTGAAGAATGGTTTGTGAACTTTTTCAATACTTCACGAGCAATTACTCCTCGAATGCATGCCTTAGAGCTGGTTCCTGGCATCGGCAAAAAGTACATGTGGCAAGTGATCAACGAACGCGAACAGAAAACCCTTCGAAAGTTTCGAGGATCTGCAAAAACGCACAGAATTGCCCAATCCGATAAAGCTGATTACTAAGAGGGTTATGGAAGAGCTTGAGGGCGAAAGCAAGTACCGATTATTCACTAGTGCGCAGTAAGGCATAAGCGATGAGCCTTGAGGAAACGAAGCAGCTGCTTCGAACATACCGAATTACCCCGAACAAGCTTCTGGGGCAAAATTTCATGGTTGAACCATCACTTTACAGCAAACTTTGCAATTATGCTGCACTAAACAATTCAGATGTGGTGTTAGATGCTGGCGCAGGCTTCGGTTTTCTTGAACGGTTTCTTGGCAGACAAATGCAAGACGGTGATTGCAGTTGAAAAGGACCAGCAAATTGCGAAGTGCTTCGTGAACAAGTCGAAGACGTTAGGCAACGTGACTGTAATTGAAGGCGACGTGTTGAAGGCGACGTTGCCTGAATTCAACAAGGTCATAGCTATTCCCCCTTACTATCTTTCTTCACATCTCATAACATGGCTTTTTGAACGCAAACTTGATTGTGCAGTGCTGATTTTGCAAAAAGAATTTGCAAATCGTCTAATAGCTCCCGTTGGCAGCGAGGATTACGGTTGGTTAACAGTAATCACTAATCAACACGCAGAAGTGGAGCTTTTGGATCCGGTTCCCAAAGACATGTTTTATCCTCAACCAGAAGTCGATTCAGTAATCGTTAACCCTAAAACCTTGGAGCAAAAAGCCATTCGAAGTGAAAGATGCCAAGTTGTTCAAGCAGATGGTTAAGTGGCTTTTTACCCAGCGCAACAAAAAATTAGGCAAAGCACTTGCCCCATTCCTTAGAAGCACTTTAAAGTTAAGCAAGCAGCATACAGAAAAGTTGGTTTTGACCTTGCCTTTTCAAGATAAACGTGCAAGAGAACTGTCGCCAAAAGATTTCGGAGAATTAGCAAATGCACTCCGCAGTTAAAAGAGCATACTTCGGAAAATTCGTTTTTAATATTTGTGAGAACGTTTACGAACCTGCTGAAGACACTTACCTCTTCGCCGAAAACCTCGACGTCAAAAAAGGAGATGAAGTTCTCGACGTTGGCACTGGCTGCGGCATACTTGCAATACTAGCCGCAGAAAAAGCCGCCGAAGTAATTTCAATTGATCTTAAATCCCCATGCAATTCACTGCGCAAAAGAAAATTCGTCGATTAACAATTTGAACAGTAAAATTGCTTTCATACAAGCTAGATCTATTAACGGTTTTTAACGAAAACGCAAAGTTTGATTTAATTCTCTTTAATGCACCATACCTCCCTTCTCATGAAAATGAAACCGAAACTTGGATTGGACGCTCTTGGGCAGGCGGCATAAATGGCAGACAAGTTATTGATCAATTTATCTCCCAAGCCCCACAACATTTGAAAGCTAACGGTCGGATTCTCATGATGCAGTCTACACTCGCAAATGTTGATGAAACGATCCGTAAATTTGGCAAGCAAGGTCTTAAAGCAAAAGTAAAAGCTGAACATAAGCTGCCTTTCTTTGAAACCTTAACGCTTATAGAAGCAAAACTGAGCCTCAATTAGACGATGATTTTCGCCTCTGAAAAGCAAATAAAGGTATGCTGCATTGGTTACTGTAGTGACTAAGATGACAATTTGGTTTTATGTTAAGACAAATGATGATCCGAAAGCTGTTGGAGACATTGTTTGCGCTTTCAATTTTGCAGAAGGCATTCATCCTGGAGATAAGTACTCTTGGATAATGGAACCTGGCAAAGACGAGCCTGGCTACTGGGAAATTAAAGGAAAATATGCTCGCCTAAAGGATCTAACGGAAATAGGCATAGTCTACAGGATAGGCGACACAGTGGTCTTGTCTGAAATTGACGATTACTTATCCCCAGACTTCCTTGATCCATTAATAACAAAATATGGGTTTGACAACGTTAAATGGATAGTCGTTGAAGCAATAAAATAGTTCAGCGATGCTTAGAGACATCGCTAAATTGCAATAGTTTGCCCAAAATGATTTGTGCCCTGAGAAACGGATACGATTCAAGATCTACTATCTTGCTGGCTATTTCTGTATTAGAGGCAAATATGATTCTTCGTTTAAGACGGTGACCGTTTCGATTTCATAGCTGAGTTGACCGGTTTTGTTTGTTTTTGGAATAGTTATTACGAATCTTGCGCCTTCGCCTGGGACGCCATTTTCTTGGATACTCCAGCCATAGATTTCCACCATTTTTTTGGATAAGAATAGCCCAAACCCTGTGCTTCCCCCTGTGCTAAAACCTTGCTTAAAGAGCTGTAGTTTATTATCAGGAGATATTCCTACACCATCGTCTTCATAAATAAGGAGCAAGTTATCATTGTCAGTTTTTTTGTAATGCAGTTTTGACATTTTAGTTGTTTTGCCATATTTTCTGGTATTGTCAATGAGGTTGTAGACAAGTTGTCTAAGAAAAGAATCCGCCAAGACAGTTAATCCCTTACAATCATTAACTATCTTGAAGGTTAAGCCCGAAAACATTTTTACTGCCTCATCAACCTCCTTCTCTACATCTACCTCGACCAGTTCTTCAACGCCCAACTGCTCGTAGGCTTTAGCGAAATCAAAAATCTTCTCTGTGGCCTTAATAGATTGTTCAATGTTCAAAATACCCTCAACAATGTCAGCTTGATCTGCATGTTTTTTCTTGATTAAATAACAATTACCAGTAACCACAGATAGCTTATTTCGCACATCGTGCCTAGTTAAGCCACCGACTACTCTTAGTTTTTCGTTTAGAGTTTGAATTCTATCCATCTTGTTAGCTAGCGATTCTAAGGCAAAAGACAAATCCGCGGCTGCCTTTTTCTGCTCAGTTATATCTCTAAATACTCCAACCCACATTTTTCTTTGACCTTGATCCAAAGTGCCCAATTTGACTGCAACATCCCTGATTTCGCCCTTCCGATTAGTCACTTGCAAATCAACTAGTTTAGAGGCTTTTTGAGCTTTTTCCACAAAATCAGGTGTGAATTCTTCTCCATTTTGGAGAGGAAATAGTGTTTTCTGATGTTTGCCTACGATTTGGCCTTTTTCAGCTTCAAACAGTTTTGTTGCTTCCGCATTACAGTCAAGTATTAAGCCGGTTTCTGAATCTATAACAAAGATTGCATCATTGACCGATTCGAAAACGGTTCTATATTCAAACTCCAAATCATGTAGGCGCTTCTCAGTTCTATCCAGTTGTTTGGAAATCTTGAAAATTGAGCCAACACTTGATTTATCATCCGCTGGCGTGAAATTGAACGCTAATGCAATGAAAATAAAGCCAAATGAGTAGCTGAGAAAAATAAATGATAAACTTTGGCTAAACGTCCAGCCTAAACCATATCCTAGAAAAGAAGCTATTGAAAGCAAGATCAAGATATTGATCAGTTTCCTACCTTTAATGAATAAGTATGCCGAAAGTCCAAGGGTGAACATACCTAAAAGCAAAACGATTAATGTTCCTAATTCGTAAAAACTCGCTGGAACAAAAATTAATGCAAAAACAGCAATCAAGCCTGAAATGAACACTGTCCTTGACTTGTCGGAAATTCTTGGCTGCAGAACTTCTGAAAAAAGAATAATGAGAACGGCAATTAACATAGGATAAAATTCCAATGTTGCAAGGTTACCCACAAAATAAAGCGCTTTGGATGAAGGAAGAATTTGCAGGGCAGATGAGCACGCAAGGACTATAAATGAGGTAGCCAACATTGGTTTGCGTTGATCTTTGTCTCTTTTGGACATACGGATTAAATGAACTGCAACTAAGAGCTGGAATCAAGCAGAAAATGATACGCGGAAGATCAACAATAGGTAAGCTCAATTACCTTTCTTCCCTTCATTTTCAAGATTATTCGCCTGGGTTTTTCTGCGTCCGGTAATGTCTTTTGCAAAAACGGATATCCCAAACGGTTTTCCTTCATGTTTTAGGACGTTAAACGTTAAATCTAAGACTGTTGGATCTATCAACGTAGTGTATTCAATTGAAAATGAACCTTCCTTTAGCGCTCGTCTATTAAGCGCAAACCATTTCTCTGCAAGTTGTTTCGAAGGCATAATTTCTTCTTGACTCATACCGACTCTAAGTACCAAATTTTGTGTCCTTAAGAAATAGTCGCTTAAGGCTTTGTTGAACGTAAGAATACGAAAATCCTCAGCATCAACAGACCAAATCCAGTCTTTTGTGCAGTTGATAATTGAGTCCATCAATATTTGCGATTGAATAAGCAACTTTCTGGTTCGCATGCGCTCTGCGGCTTTGACGATCGCATGGGACAGTTCACCATATACAACTTCTGGGGGGCCTTGTTTGTCGATGTATGCGTCAGCACCAAGGTTTAGCGCTCTAATTGCAACTTCTTCTCGGCCTTTGCCGGTAAACAAAACAAACGCTACTTCAATATTTCTTTCTCGCAACTCTTTTAAAAATTGAAGACCATCCTTTAGAGGCATATCATAATCAGAAACAACAACGTCAAAATTCCCCATTTGAAGCTTTTCGAAGGCCATCTCGACGCTTAAAGCGTGGTCAATTTCAAGTTCTCGTTCAAACATTAGAATCTGTTTTGAAATCTCCAAAATGGAAGGATCGTCGTCCACATGTAAAACACGAATAAGATCAGGGTTGCTAGCGGAACACAAGTTGTTAACTTCGCCAAGAATAGAAGAGCTATTACTAAACGTCAGCAAGGTTCCTAATCGCAAGTTGAAGTTGGTTGAATTTAAAATAAACGTTATGAATCTTGAATACAGTAAATTGCTAAGAGACGTTATTGCTTGTCGTATTTTTCGACTTCATCATTCATTATGACTAATTCAACGCCAGCTTGCTTGAACATCTCTATTGTATCAGAGTCAGCATGGTAGCGCTTGTCACAAACTACTCGCTTAATGCCCGCGTTAATTATCATCATAGCACAAGTCCGACACGGCGTCATTTTGCAATAAAGAGTTGCACACTCCAGCGATATTCCAAACCTAGCTGCCTGAATGATGGCATTTTGTTCTGCGTGAAGTGTACGCACGCAATGCTGGGTCACATTGCCGTTATTATCAAAGACTTTACGCATATCATGTCCCGCTTCATCGCAGTGCGGCAAACCAGCAGGAGCACCAACATACCCAGTCGTCATAATTCGCTTATCTTTAACGATCACACAACCGCTTCTTCCACGATCACACGTAGCACGCTTAGCTACAGCTTCGCATAAATCAAGGAAGTATCTGTCCCAATTAGGCCTTGAATTACTATCCAACAGTTTCCTACCTCAAACCCTTATGGACATAGTTCATCAAAACAAATTAATAAATAATATCTGAAAACAAACCGCTTATTTTTGACAAACATGAATTTGTCTACTAATTTTATGCCGTTCATCAACCTCAACCAAAGACGACAAACCTAGCAACTCTTGAAGATGCACAGAATCCTGAGAAAACATTTCCTTAGAGAAAGGCTGCAATATCTTGAATCCACTTTTCTCAAGTTTCTCCGAAATAGGCATCTCCACTGATTGCCCCGAACGAGTAATGATGTAGGGCGTCACAACAACCAATCGACCATCCTTTTTGAGGACTTTATGCGATTGTTCAATCAAACCAAAGAACAAGGGTTCCAGCTTTTGCATAATCTTCTGGGCGTAAGGTCCAGTAGGCACTTGTCGCAATGCGGGACCCAAATCAGGCTCAGTTACAATACAATCAATTGTTTCTTGTCCAACTTTTTCCGCCAACCTCCCAGCATCTCCTTGAACAACCCTAAACTCAGCATCTTCAAGACCATACTCGCTTCTTAGCCACTGCAGGTTTTCATTTGCCCCTTTCACGCACCAAGGATTAACATCTACGCCAACAACGTTTGCTCTCGCCAATAACGCTTCTTGAAGAACGGTGCCGACACCGCAGAATGGATCAAGCAGAACTTTTCCAGGCGTACAAGCCGACAAGTTTACCATTATCCGAGCTAATCTTGGAGGCATACCAAAAATATTCCTTTGAACAGGCTTGAAGACATCTCTTTTTTGAAACTCAAAAGGATTATGCACCGCCGTAGTTCTAGCAACCCATGTGTCGTTTCTGCCGATACATATCGATACTTCGGACTTACTTCCAACTAAATTCTTCTTCAACACTTCAACATGGCTTAGCTGAGCGAACCTTCTATCTTTAGAAAAACCCATAAACTTTGATTTTTTTCCATAGCTTGCCAACTCGTCTTTTACAGTACTCCCGATGAACCGCTGAATAATCCCTGAAAATTGGCGCAAGGTATTTTCAGCACAGTAAACGCTTACTCCAAAAAACAGCTTTTCAGCCGACTTATCCATTTCATCTGCTAAACTGCTTGCTGCTAAAGATTCAGTTATTTGGGATTGCGCTTGCTTGTTTTTGTCGAGAAATGCTTCCTTAACAATTTGTGTTGGAAATTTTGCTTTCTCTTCGCCAATTTTTATAGTTCCGCCCAAATCATCAATAACGGAAGCCCCAAGGTCGCCTTCAAAACTGAACACAAAAAACTCTTTAGAAAAAAACTGTACTTCAAACTTGATTTCTCTAGCTTTAAAATAAGAAATTAGCTCCGCTAAAGAAAGTTTCCAGTTTTTCCCAGAAATAAATAACTTCGTTGTCATCATTTCAGTTAACACTTTGGGCAATGAGAACTTAGTATTCGAGTTATTATATAATTGTTAAATAGAGAAAGTGCTTGAATGGCAATTGTGCTAGCAATTAAAGCAGTTAAACAAAACTACGTTCCACCACCTCAAATTATTAATTTGCTAGAACAATTTAGACGCATGATTAATGATTGTATAAGAATAGGCTTTAATGAAAATACTACTTCACTGAAGTCGCTCTCAATGAAAGCTTATCATGAACTTGACAGATATGATGTTCCAACATCTTATCGATTAACTGCGATCAGCAAAGCTGTAGCTATATTGAGAAATTACAGGAAAACGGCAAAGAAGCACCCAAATGCCAAGAAGCCTTATGCATCCAAACCGATACTCAGTGACTGTTATTCTTTCAGAATAATCAATAACCAGTTAAGGTTGCCCATTAAGCCTAGACAATACAATTTTATCCCATTGAACAATCATACTTTGACTATTATTTCCGGTTGCGAATTGAGGTCCGTCGTGTTGACGGCTAGTACCATATCAATCGCTTTTTCAAAAGAGGCTACCGTGATAGAGCCTTCAGGACTTATTGGAATTGACCGCAACCTGGATAACATAACCTTGGCAGCTTCAGATGGGCAAATTAAATGCTTTGACCTTTCAGCAGCAACCAAAGCCAAATCGTTGTTTCGAGAGGTTAAATCTCATTTTAAACGCAATGATGTTAGACTAGCTAAACGAACTCAGAAGAAATATGGAATGAAACAGCGGAACAAGGTTCAGCCGATTCTTCATAATGTGAGTAAACGGATCGTGGATCAAGCAAAAGCGCAAAAGTACAGCATTGTCTTGGAAGATTTGAAGGGTATTCGCAAGCTGTATCGGAAGGGCAATTGGCAGGGAAGAAAGTTCCGTTCAAAAATGAATAGCTGGAGTTTCTATGAGCTTCAGCGCCAAATTGAATATAAAGCAAGATGGGAGGGAATTCCCGTAATTTATGTTAATCCCCAGTGGACTAGTTCTACCTGTGCGATATGTGGATCAATTATATCTGAATGCAAGGAGCGCAAAGTCTACTGTAGTAAATGCAAAAATCTTATGGATCGTGACGTGAATGCTGCATTGAATATTGTTACGCGAGGTATGAGGTTCATGCCTGTCGGGTTCACAGTTGAAGCGATGGTAAAGGAATTTCTCTATGGGAATAATCCTCTTAGTCGATGTGAACCAGTTAACTTGCCACACGACGGTTAACAATGTTATTCGTCTTCATTGAGTTAACAGAACCCAAATTGTTTAAATATCGCTGAACAGGTATGCTACAAAAGGGATGCTGCATGCACGCAAAAAACTACAGGCACGTGAAAAATCGAGCCTACACAAGAAAAGAATATCGCTAGAGGTTTTCCCCCACCAAAAATAGTAAAGTTCTCAATGGGCGATACTAAGGGAACCTTTGCAATCGAAGGCAAACTTATCGCTTTGGAACGCGCTCAAATACGTCACATTGCACTTGAAGCAATGCGTGTAGCAACAAACCGTATCCTAATGGACAAACTCATTAATGATTACTATATGGTTGTTCATCCATACCCTCACATTATCCTAAGAGAAAACAAAATGATTTTTGGAGCTCATGCTGACCGACTTCAACAGGGAATGAGACGTTCCTTCGGAACAGCGATCGGCACTGCAGCAAAAGTTGAGGTAGGACAAACCATCATGACAGTCAAAGTAAAAGCAGGAGCTGCTGAAACAGCCAAAGAATCTCT
This sequence comes from Candidatus Bathyarchaeota archaeon, assembly GCA_963729805.1. Taxonomy (GTDB): domain Archaea; phylum Thermoproteota; class Bathyarchaeia; order Bathyarchaeales; family Bathycorpusculaceae; genus Bathycorpusculum. Next base: position 48,395 of record CAVSPH010000001.1, read on the forward strand.
CAAGAGAGGAAGCGCAAAACTTCCAATACCATGCAAGATAGTCATCTCCAAGATTGAAGCTTCTCCAAACGTCAAAGAAGACGTAGCCGAAATAGAGAACGAGGAAGCCGAACCGGAGACGGAGACGCTTGAGAGCTAAAGAAAAAGAATTGGTTTTATGGTTTGAAGATGTAAGAAAAGAAGACATTCCTGTTGTTGGAGGCAAAAACTCCAGCCTAGGCGAAATGATTAGTTCAGGATTGCCTGTTCCACCCGGTTTTGCAGTAACTGCTTATTCTTATGAGAGATACATTGATGAAAAACGAATCGCTGAGCAAATTTATAAAATTATAAAAGATACTGTCACAGACCCAAATGACCCCAAACAGTATGATGTGGCATCTAAAAAAATTCGTGAACTTATGGAAAAAACTCCGATGCCGAAAGACATTGAAAATGCCATAAGAACAGCCTACAAAGAACTAAATCAGCGGCTCAAGTTAAAGGACACTTTCGTAGCTGTAAGATCAAGCGCCACAGCTGAAGACTTACCTGACGCATCTTTTGCAGGCCAACAAGAAACTTTCCTAAACATTAGAGGACCTGATGATCTTCTCAGCAAAGTAATCAAATGCTGGTCAAGCCTCTTCACGCCTCGTGCAATCTTTTACCGAACCGAAAAAGGATTTGCACACGAAAAAGTCTTCATAAGCGTCGGAGTCCAAAAAATGGTCAACTCCGGATGCGCAGGAGTAATGTTCACCATAAACCCTGTAACGGGAAACCCAGATGAAATTATAATTGAAGGCAACTACGGCTTGGGCGAAACCGTCGTTTCAGGTGTAGTTAACCCTGACGATTTCGTTGTCGACAAGACAACCTTGAAAATCAAGGAAAGAAGAATTTCACGTAAAACAGTAGAGTACATTCGTGACCCTCAAACAGGAAAAACAATTCATTTGGACATACCAGAAGATAAGCAGAAATTAACCTGCATAACCGATCAGGAAATTTCCACGCTTGCAGAACTTGCAAACCGAATTGAGAAACATTATGGCAAACCCATGGACATAGAATGGGCCATTGACCAAGACCTGCCATATCCACAGAACATGTTCATAGTTCAAGCTCGCCCAGAAACAGTTTGGGGTTCAAAACCAATGGAAACACCAGGTAAAATTGAAGATGGTAAAGCCCACGAACAACTAAAAGTGGTAGTTAGAGGCATTTCTGCTGGAAGACGAGGTTATGGTATAGGCAAAGCGACAGTTGTCCTCAACCCTGATGATGCACACAGAGACATGCACAAAGGAGACGTTCTCGTTACTGGTATGACTGACCCTGATTTTGTACCATTCATGAAAATGGCAAGTGCAATTGTTACTGATAAAGGCGGAATTACGTCTCATGCAGCAATCGTTAGCCGTGAACTCAACATTCCATGCGTAGTTGGCACAGAAACAGCCACACAAGTAATGAAAACCGGTAAAGAATACACTGTAGATTCCAGAAACGGCATAATCTACGAAGGCATACTAGCTCAAGCTCTTCAACCAACTGTAACGCAAAACGGAGCTGCCCTTGTTACGCTAGCAGAAGCCGTTCCAGTAACAGCAACGAAAATCTACATGAATCTCGGAACCCCCGAGATGATTGAACAATACAAGAACCTACCGTTTGAAGGCATCGGCTTAATGCGCACAGAATTCATCCTAGCCAGCGCAATAGGTCAACACCCAATGGCATTTGTCGATGCAGGTCAAAGCCAACAATTCGTCGACAAACTAGCTGAAGGCATAGCAACAGTTGCTAGAGCAATTCAACCCAAACCCGTTGTAGTGCGCTTCAGCGACTTTAAAACTAATGAATATAGAGGCTTAACAGGCGGAGAAAAATACGAAATAGTTGAAGAAAACCCAATGTTAGGTTGGAGAGGCTGTAGCCGCTACATAAGCAAATGGTACATCCAAGCTTTCCGACTCGAATGTCAAGCCATAAAAAAATGCCGAACAGAATGGGGCCTAAAAGGCGTCTATGTCATGCTTCCAATGGTTCGCACACTTTGGGAAGCAAAAAAAGTCCTCGAAATCATGAAAGAAGAAGGACTAGAACGCTCACGCGACTTCAAAGTATGGTTCATGGCAGAAACCCCATCAATAGCCATAATGGCTGATGAATTCTCAAAACTAGTCGACGGCTTCTCAATAGGCTCAAACGACATGACCCAAGGCGTACTAATGATTGACCGCGACTCTGAACGCCTAGGCCAAATGGGATACTTCGACGAAAGAGACCCCGCAGTAAAAAGAATCATCGCACACCTAATCAAAGCTGCACACGAAAACGGATGCACAGTCTCAATCTGTGGCGAAGGACCATCAAACCTTCCAGACTTTGCAGAATTCCTCGTGCGCGTCGGAATCGACAGCATATCAGTAAACAACGACGCAGTAATAACCACAAGAAAAAACGTTGCTAGCATAGAACAAAAAATAATTCTCGAACGGTTAGCTGAGCAAGCAGCTCTAGTCCGAGGCCAACCAATCAAAAAACCAACCCAGGACTGGGAATGGCCAAAATAGAATAAGTGCCGAATGCAATCGCGTAGGTCTTTGTTTCTTTTTTCTCCTTATTTTCCTAACCCATCAATGGCAGGAATGAATTATGAAAGGGTTCGATTTTGAAGAAGTTCGAATAAAAGAAGAAATTACTAAAATTCAAGCCAAACGAGTTTTGTTGCAATTTCCCGAAGGTTTGAAACCTGAAGGACCACGAATAGCTGAGATTGTTGAGAAGGCAGGTGCGCTTCCAATAATTTCCGCTGATCCATGCTATGGTGCCTGCGATATAGCGGTCAATGAAGCAGAAAGTTTAGGAGTTGATTTGATAGTGCATTTTGGTCACGCGAAGCTCTTGTTGTCTAAGGCTCCTATAATGTATATTGAGGCAAGATCAACTGTGGCTCTTAACGAGGCTGTCGAGAAAGCTTTACCGCTTTTGAGTAAATACCGCACAATCGGTTTAGCAACTACGGTGCAGCACCTAGAGACGCTAACACAGACAAGAAGCGTTTTGCTTAAAGCTGGAAAAACAGTAATCATCGGTAATTGTGGACAAATAAATTATCCTGGTCAAGTCACAGGTTGCAATTATGGCAACGTAAAATCAATTGCTGAACAAGTTGAAGCTTTTCTTTTTCTCGGCGGCGGAATGTTCCATGCCTTAGGCATAGCGTTAAGCACTTCTAAACCAACTTTCGTAGCGGACCCCTACGATAATCGGGCTTTTTCAATCAACGATGAAACCCAAAAAATCCTCAAACAACGTTGGGCAAGCGTTCAAGAATCGTTAAATGCTAAGACTTTCGGGGTTCTCGTCGGTTCGAAACCAGGACAAAAACACTTTGACCAAGCCTTAACAATCAAAGAACTGGCGGAGAAACATAAGAAAAAGGCTTATTTGTTAAGCATAAGAGAAATTACTCCTGAAACTCTCTTAGAATTTCCTACCATTGATGCGTATGTAAATACCGCGTGCCCTCGGATTTCTCTTGAAGCGCCACAAAAGTTTTCAAAGCCTGTATTAACAGTTAACGAGTTTAAGGTAGTTACGGGCGAGTCTTCATGGGAGAGCATGCTCAAAGAAGGATTATTCGAAAACTAGATTTAGAGCTCTTTCTCTCCAAAATTGCTCCTCAGCCTGACCCTCAAGTTCATCTTGAACAATACACTATTTCCCAATCTGTTGCCTCAACCATGCTGTTCATTGCCGCCTACGTCAACAATGACATTGTTGGAAAAGATGTGATTGATTTAGGTTGTGGAACAGGTAGGCTTGCGATAGGTGCCTCTTATCTTGGTGCCAAAACGGTCACAGGAATCGATGTTGATAAATTATCCATCAAAACTGCTGTTGAAAATTCATTCAAAGCCGACTTAGCTGGTAATATCCAATGGGTTACCGGTGATATTGATGTTGTTTTTGGAAGATTTGATACTGTTTTGCAGAATCCGCCATTTGGGGTCCAAGCACGCGAAGCGGACCGAGCATTTTTAGTGAAAGCTTTAGAAGTGGGCAATTCCGTGTACTCTCTTCACAATCATCCAGAAACCGATAATCAATTAATCAAAAAGCTTAAGGCAACTAACGGCTTTTTGCAGGTTTCACCTTCTCCTTTCTTAGAAAGATTTGTTTCAAAGCACAACGGCATTGTCAAATCAGTTTACGCTACACTTATGACTATACCAAAGATGTTTGATTTCCACACAAAACTAAAGCATGACTTCGTCGTTGACATATACGTTATCAAAAAACAAAATGGTGCATAAAATTTTTCGCCGTTTTCATTAAGGCTTAATTTTCTTTATTCATCAAAAGGTTTATTGATTGGAATGGAAACTAAGCATATGCCTTTATCAATTACGATTGTCTAGCTTATTTGGGATATAAGGGATCTATCATGAGTCTAAAATCACCTGAACAAAAAAATGGACGTTTAGTGGTGCCTGGAGAACGCTTAGGCGTCATTGAAGAGTTTATTCCAGACTCCGGGACATACGTCAAAGACAGCGTTATCTACTCAAAAACTGTAGGTCGCGCATTGATTGACATGCTTAACAAAAAAGTTTCAGTTTACCCATTAACAGCCAAAAGTGAACTCATCCCAAAAGTCTCAACTGTAATAGTGGGACAAATTGGAAACGCCCAATCTGATAATGTTTTAGTCCGAATCTTCAAAATGGGGGACAAAAAACTCTCAGGCGAATTTAGCGGCATCTTGCACATTTCTGATGTTTCCGACAGATACGTTGAGAATATGACTGATGTATGCAAACCTGGTGATATAGTCAGAGCCAAAGTAATCAGTTCAAAAAACCGTATCTTCCACCTAACAACCAACGATAAAAACTTAGGCATAATGTACGCCTTCTGCTCTCGATGCAGCACTTTGCTGGAACCCAAAGGTTATTCACTGCACTGCCCAAAATGCGGTAACATAGAAAACCGAAAGATGGCACCCGACTATGGAAAAGATCCACTTTAACATGGAGAAATGATCAGTGAAAATAAAAGTACTAACCAAATCAGAAAACGAGCTTAAAATTGAGATCCAAGGTGGAACCCACGGCATATGCAACCTGCTGCAGAAAAGGCTCTTGGAAGATAAAACAGTGGAATTTGCAGGGTACGACGTTCCACATCCTTTAGCGAATAGCCCCGTCATTTATATGAGAATGAAAGGATCAGCTAAGGCTGAAGATGCACTTGTTAAGGCTATCGAGAAAGTTCGAGAAACAAACGATGCCTTCGGCAAAGAACTAACTCGAGTTTTGAAAGCCTAATTTTCTTTCTAAAACTTTTCCAATATTTCTAATTTTTCGTCAAATTATTAATATTTAGGTTTAAAAGCTAAAACTATCCTTATCTTTTTCAAGGTAAGTCTTTTGGAAGCTAAAGCATTTCGAGCTATAAAATCTGAAATTCGTGTGCTCGGAATAGATGACGGCAAATTCACTCCGCGAACTCAAGGTAGCGTAATAGTGATTGGCGTTGTTTTTAGAGGTGGTTGCTGGGTTGATGGTGTTATGCATACGACCGTTGCAATCGACGGCTTTGATGCTACGGAACAGATAGCTTCAATGATTAATAGTTCACCCCATTGCAAGCAATTACGTTTGGTAATGATGAATGGAATAACATTTGCCGGTTTTAACGTGGTCGACATAAAAAAGCTCAATTCGGCTACAAAACTTCCAATTATGGTATTAGTGCGCGAGAAACCTGATTTAGACGCGATTAAGAAGGCAATTAATAATTTACCGCGAAGTGATGAGCGTTGGAACATGATTCTTAACGCAGGCCAAATTTTTGAAATAAAATGTGGCGATAAGAAGCTTTACATGGAGCTAGCTGGAGTTTCTGAGGCTAACGCCATAGAAATTGTTGAGTTGACATCTACAAGGAGCAACTTTCCTGAACCTTTGCGTATTGCCCATATCATCGCCTCAGGAATAACTTCCTGATTAAACCTCATGTTAGACAAAGTTTAAAAGGTACAATGCTAAGGGGTTCCAAAACAGATAGGTAGTTGACGGACATGGAATTCTGCCCTAAATGTGGATCTCGTCTCGAACCAAAGAAATCCAAGAGTGGCAAAGAAACTTCTTTAGTTCTCGCATGCAAATGCGGGTTTAAGAAGCCGGAAACTTGTGAAAAAGTTGAGCCAATAGCGGCAAAAATTATCCAACACACTCCTCAGCAACTTGTCGCTGTCATCGGTAAAGAAGAACAGAAACTAAGCACCTTACCAACAGTTCGAATCGAATGTCCAAAATGCGGAAACAACACAGCATATATCTGGCAGGTTCAAACAAGAGGCGCAGACGAATCATCAACGCAGTTCCAACGATGCACAAAATGCAACTACACCTTTAGAGAATACAGCTAAAATAATCCCTCCCCATTCCAATTCTTCAGTTTAACGTAATTATTTTAAATAAAACTAGATTTTACCTGATTTTTGATTTGGCTAGAATAACTTATTTATTAGCTCAGAGTCTAATCATAAGCTATATAACTTTACAATAATATGCATTAGCGAGGAAGAAAAGTTACATGTTCAAGCTTAAAGTGTCTGATGCTAAATTATTAAGAGACATGGCTACAGCCATATCCATTCTAGTTGATGAAGCCACCTTCAAAATTGACCCTGAAGGAATGAAATTACGCGCCATGGACCCCTCCCGTGTTGCCATGATTGACTTTGAATGGCCAAAATCTATCTTCCAAGAATACGTTGCGACAGACGCATCGAAAATATGCATAAACATTAGTGAATTGCTAAAACTCCTCAAACGAGCTGGAAGAGACGAAGCCGTTGAGTTATCTCTTGATGACAAGACTGGACGATTACAAATAATAATTACAGGCAAATACAGTCGCAGCTTCACGATGCCTACCCTTGAAGCCTCAGAGGAAGAGGTGCCGACTCCAAAAATAACCTTCAACGTAAAAGCAAAAACAACAACTCAAGGCTTAAGCCAAGCAATCGAAGATGCACAACTAGTGAGTGACCACGTCAGAATTGAAGCGGAACCAGATAAACTAACTTTGAGCGCTTCTGGAGACTTAATGGGTGCAACCATAACTCTACAAAAAGGCAACGACGCGCTTCTGGATTTAGAAGTTAAGGAAAACGCGAAAGCAACCTTCAGTCTAAGCTACCTCTCTGAAATCATCAAAGCAGCATCCGCAACCTCAGACATTGCAACACTTGAATTCTCCAGTGATATGCCAGTGAGAATAGACTTCCAACAAACAAAAGAGGGAAAGTTAACTTTCTTCTTGGCGCCAAGAATCGAAACAGAATAACGTGACTAATTTGCAAATTGGATCGGCGGGATTTACAAAAGACGACTTAGCAAAGTATCCCTTTTTAAAAGAAACCGCCGAATTCATCAAACCCCTTGATTTGAAAATAGATGACTTAACTAGCATTGGGATGGACCAAGCACTCAAACGTGCCGAAGAAAGAGTGACTGAAGCGATAATAGACCGAAGCGTTACCAGAAATATCAAAAAAATAGACATAGAAATCCTCTCTTTCCCAATCGCCCTTTTGCTGGTAATAGCAACTGAGAACTCTTTTATCAAAAAAAGATACGCACTAGCAGAAGCAAAACAAGCATCCGCTGACCTCTTTAACGAACCAAAAGAAAAAATACTCAAAATAGCGCAAGACTTTGACTGGAAAATAAAACTAACTCCAAAAGAAAACATACACTCACCACTAGATTTTACCTTGAATTTTACTGACTATTTAAGAAACGCAGCCCATTTACACGATAAAAAATGGAAACTGACAAACAGCATTCTATCTAATGGCGAAATCTTCTTAAACAAAAAAGATGTAACGCGATTGCTGGAAGAAGAAGTTCGTAGGCGCATTGAAAAACGGTTAGATGTAAAATCTCAAAAATTTCCGCCTGAATTAACTCTCATCGCTGATAAATTAAAGATATTTGCCGCTGAAAATATCGAAGAGAATACCGATGAGCTTCCCAAAACTATTGTTATGACAGCCTTTCCGCCATGTGTGAACGCGATTTACCTAGCAGCCTCAACAACTCATCATCTCTCTCATATGGAGCGCTTCACTTTGACTTCTTTTCTTGTTAACATCGGTATGTCATCTGAAAAAGTTAGTGAATTGTACAAGAGTTTCTCAGATTATAATGAACGGTTAACCCGTTATCAGATCGAACATATTGCTGGAGAAAGAGGTTCTGGGACACACTACATTCCTCCGCAGTGCTCAATTTTGCAGACGCATGGAGTATGCAAAAACAGAGACGATTTATGCCGCCGAATCTATCACCCACTTGCATACTATAAACGAAAACAAAAGATTGCTCTAAATCAAGGGAGTAGTTAGTTAAGATTTATTAATTGAACATTATGTAAACTAAGCTGGGATCAAATGGATAATCAATTAATTGGAAATAGTGTGGTTTCGTCTGATATTGGGATAATTCTTCCCACATATCGAGAATCAGACAATATTTCCAAATTAATTGAGGCTATTGAAGACCTAAAACTAAATGCTTCAATTCTTGTCATTGACGATTCAAGCCCAGATAAAACCGCTGAAATCGTACAAGAGAAACAAACTAAATACAGCAATGTTCTTCTCTGCATCAGACCCAAAAAAAGTGGGTTAGGCACAGCCATAACTGACGGCTTCAAATTCTTCTTAAACTTAAAACAAATGCCAAAATACATCGTAACAATGGACGCTGATTACTCGCATAACCCCGAAGATATCCCAAAACTCTTATCAAGAATGTATGAAGGAGAATGCGCAATAGTCATCGGAAGCAGATATGTAAAAGGCGGCAAAATAGAAGGTTGGCCCTTCACCAGAAAAATAATCAGTCGAACTGCAAACTCCATAGCCAAGTTTTCTCTCGGTTTAAAACTTCACGACTGCACAAGTGGCTTCCGATGCTACTCAACCAAATTCTTAACAGAAACCATTGGCAACCTGCACAGTCACACTTACGAAATCCAAATTGAAACCATAAGACAGGCTTCGTTGAGAAATTTCAGACTAAAAGAAACCCCCGTCTTATTTGTTAATCGAAAAAGTGGAAAATCCAAACTAACTTTGACAGAAATCCGAAGCTACGTAACATACACTTTCAAAGCAATTTTGCATTCATAATCAATAAAGAACAGCCTCTGGAGATAATTTGTAATTTAGGTCCTGCGGTATAAAGTTAAATTTATGAAAACTAAAGTAATAATCTAATTAACTTAGATGGGGGTAGGGAAAGTGGAGGCTTCTCGAGACTTCGTTTTTCAAAAATTCTGTGAATACTACCGAAATCCCCAAACAATTATTCCCGCACCAATTTCAACCAGTCAAAGAGAGTTTGCTTATCTGCTTTTCAAAGAACGGTTCATGGTAAGGCACAAAAGATTTGAAAAAATCAGCAATTTAAGGTCTGTACTTAGCGAAACTGTTCCCTCAGATGTTTATCATTCTTGCGCTTACTATGAGAACCCAGATTTTGACATGGACAAAAAAGGATGGTTAGGCGCTGACTTGGTTTTTGACATAGATGCTGACCACATCCCAACAACATGCGACAAAATTCATGACGAATTCACATGTGCCAAATGCGGGTTTAGCGGCAAAGGAATAACTCCAGAAGTCTGCCCTGCATGTGAAGCCACAAAATTTGATACCAAAACATGGCCTTGCGAACTATGCATAAAATCAGCTCGAGACGAAACCGCCAAGCTGATTGATATGTTAGTCAACGATTTTGGTTTCTCTTTAGATGAGTTGCACGTATTTTTCTCTGGGCACCGGGGATACCATGTTCATGTAGAAGATGAATCCGTGCGCACATTAGATGCTATGGCTAGAAAAGAAATAGTCGATTACGTTACCGGATTAGGCTTATCAATTCTTGATAAAGACGCGAAAGAAATAAAAGGAAAAAAGGCAGCGAAAAAATTTAACTTGCACAATTTTGGCTGGAATAGACGGTTGAAAGTAGGTATGCAAAATTTTCTTCTAAATGCAACCAAAGAAGATTTGAAAAAAGCCGGAATCAAAAATAATGCACTTCTGAAGAACAAGGAAACCATCATTAGGCGATGCATAAATGAAGGTAGGTGGGAAAGTATCAATGACGTCAGCGTCCAGACTTGGCTAAAATTAGCCGAATGCATTAAAGATATGCAGTCCTCAAAGATTGATACTGTTGTCACAACCGATATTCACAGGTTAATTAGAATGAATGGCACTCTGCATGGCAAAACAGGACTAAAAAAAGTCGAGTTTCCAGCCAAAAACCTGCAGGAATTTGACCCCTTTACAGGAGCAATAGCTTTTAAAAAGGGCAGCGTCAAAGTGTTGGTCTCTGATGCGCCAGAGTTCAAGTTGGGTGGAGAAACGTTGGGTCCCTACAAAAATGAGACAAAAGAGTTGCCAGTTGCTGCAGCAGTAATGCTCATTTGTAAGGGAAGGGCTAAGGTGGCAACCTAAATGTACAATGAACTTTATTCAGCGTGGCGAAGAGAAACTGAAGAGACTTCACTTGGAGGATTGTCGCCTGACTTCTACGTTAAAATAGCAGATTACTTGCGGCGAATGACAGAAGAAAACAAGATCATTGACAAAAAATCCATAAAAGTAAGCTTAATGGACCATGAAGCACAAAATGTAAAGTGGATGCTTGAAGAACTGCTTCGAGCAAGATACAAAAAACTGGTTAAAACAATCACACAAAGCCAAAAATTGCCATCCAATTTGTTAACGATTGAAGAAGCAAAGATGTGCGAGAGTTTTGCCGCTTTTTCCGATGCCTACCACAAATTTGCTAAAGACCTCATGCAAGGCCAAACCGCAAAAGTAGAACTCATGCAAAGTCAAAGTGCTAAAGTAGAACTTATCCAAAGGGAAACTGGGAAAGTGGATGCAAAATTGGATGTTAAAGGAGACGCAAAAGTGGAAGAAAAGGAAGTTAGTCGCAAACGCGTGGCTTTGAGGTTCACCAAAAATATTCCAGCCATTATAGGCGCAGATATGAAGCTTTACGGTCCTTTTATTGTAGAGGATGTTGCTTCTCTGCCCGTTGAAAACGCTAAGAACCTGGTTAAACAGGGTCTAGCGGTGTTGGTTGAGGTTTCGTAGCCTTTTCTTTGGTAAAATCCATTTTCTTCTTTTTATTATTCTGCCATAAACCATGTCCAACAAGGATGATTAGGGGGTAAGAAACTATCCAGGCAATTGAATATAATGGACCATAGTATTGATGAAACATTTCTACTTGCGGTGCGTTTATGTTTCCTCCATTCTGAGTACCTACAATGAAGATAGTGGCTATTCGCAAGATGTTTATGAAGTAGGTGACTGCTGCTCCAAAGGCGAAGAACCCTACTTTGGATTTCCAAGAAATTGGCATCTGAGTCAAAAACAGCAATGCCACAGCGGTGTAAATTAGTAGACTTTCAATTCCCGCACAAGGCCAAGCTATAGCGAATTTTGCAGTTCCTGCTGGTCCTGTAACTTGCAAGAATGGCATTCCAGTTTCCATTCCATACAAAGTCGTGTATCCCATCAAGCCAAGGACACCAGCTGCAAGCTTGGCAGTTGTTGGAACTAATAGTTGGAATGGCGTAAATTGACCATAAGGAAAAACATTATCAATAGTATAAATCGTTCCGACTAAAGCAGCAAACAAAGCAGGCAAAGCAAAACTAGCTAAACCCTTCTTTCCTAAACACAGGAAAACCGACATGCAAAAAAGTCCTGAAAAAACAAAATATTCAATCGCCAACGGCATCGCATAAGCAAAATTGATCCCATTTTGAAGAGAAACCTGAGCGATAGCAGAATTTAAACCAAAATAATACTCCGAAATAACGTAAACGGTAGGAAGCACCAAAGCTATAGCTACAGCAATTAGTCCCGCAACGTTCTGTTTACTGATTTTTAATTTAATTTTTTCCCAACTTAGAATAAACTCCAAAGCTACCAACCATATGAAAAACAATTCAAAGGTTCGGCCTTTCCACATTACGTTAAATGAATACTGTGTACTAGGGCCAAGGTAGGGATCAGACAAATTCAGAAAGTACAGCATCGCTAGTGGAACAGCGAAAGCAAACAACGGCAGCAACTTTAAGATAGTGTCTGAGTGACTTTTGATTTTCAGAAAAAGTGGTGATGACAATGCATTCATACCTACGGATGCGATGTAATGTACAAATATCTTCGGTTTAAAAAAGACTATGCCTCTCTGAAACAATTACGTCCCTACGACTTGAATAGCAGATTTACTACTAGCAAATTCACGAATAAAGTCTGCTCTAAGAAATAGGTTACTTCATCAGGAGCCTCAAGTTTTAGGCAGATAAGTGAAAAAGTATAAGAATGCGTATGTTTCTTCTATGCGGGCTGGTCGTGAAGAACGTGAACGTTCCCAAAGAAGTCAACACTTACTGTCCAAAATGTAAAGTTCATCGAATTCACAGTGTAACCCTCTACAAGCCTGGAAAGCGAAGAGCCTTAGCTCACGGTGAACGGCACCACGAGCGAGAAAAGGAAGGTTACGGTGGACAAAAATATCCACTTCAAAGAGAATTCGCTAAAACAACCAAAAAACAGACCTTGCGCCTTAAATGCAAAGTTTGCAATTTCATGAGGCATAAGGATGGCATTCGTCTAAGAAAATGTATTATTCAATAATGGAGAGAAAAGTTATGTCTGAATGGAGTAAACTTATCCCGAAACCGAGTAGTGTCTTCCTTAGAGTTAAATGTTCAAAATGCGGTAACGAACAACTAGTTTACAGTAACGCTACTAACAAGATAACCTGCAATGTATGCGGAGATATACTCGCTGAACCATCTGGCGGAAGAGCAAAAATCAAGGGCGACGTGCAAGCAGTTCTTGAATAAGGGATGAACTAATTAATGGCTGAGCGTAAGCCCGAGTGGCAAGAAGCCGGCGATTTAATTATGACTGCCATAGAAATGGTTGCAGATTATGGCGCTTACGCAAAATTTGACGGACTACAAGGCACTTTTAGAAGGGAATAATAATGGTATGGCAACTTCGCACATGTGTAAACTGCAAAAAATATACCCTGAATAAGGAAAAGTGTCCTTATTGTGGTGGGCCTGTTAGAATTCCGCATCCACCGAAATTTTCGCCTGACGATAAATACTTAAAGTATCGAATGGCAATGAAAATGAGTTGTGCCGAATGAAAGAAACTTACATCAAAGAATTTGCTCAGATAGAACCTACCGATCCTATTTTAATTGAGGGTCTTCCTGGTTTAGGACTTGTTGGCAAAATCGCCCTTCGTTATCTAATCAAACAATTAAAGGCCAAAAAAATTGCATATCTTTACTCGCCTCACTTTCCATATTTTGTCCTGGTTAACAAAAAAGGAAACGTGCGTCTCTTAAGAGGCGCTTTTTACTACTACAAGAACCCAAAAGGACCTAACGATATTATCTTATTCACTGGCGATAGCCAATCGCAAACAATTGAAGGCCAATACGAAATTGCAGATCAAATCCTTTCCTTTTCAGACAAGTACCACATAAAAACAATCGCCACAATCGGCGGCTATCGAATGGAACCGAAAGAAAAACCCAGAGTCTTCATAGCAGCAACCTCCCAGGAAATCCTGGACAAAGCACTTCAAGCAGGCGCAACCTTAAGCACTTCAGGAAGCCCCATAGTTGGAACAGCAGGATTAATCCTTGGTCTAGCTAAATTCAAAAAGATAAGCGCGCTGTGTCTGCTTGGTGAAACACGTGGTTACCTACCTGACCCTCTTGCAGCAAAAAGCATCTTAGAAGTCCTGAAATCCACTTTCAACTTTGACTTGGACCTTGCTGGATTGAATGAAGAAATCACACGCGCAGAAACAATGGTGGCTCGTCTACAACAAATCGAAGAAAAACGAGTTCTACAAGCTGAAGAAACACGAAAAGAAGACGATAAAAAAACCACTTACATATCTTAAGTGGCCAAGTTCTTTTTCAATATATCAACAGTTTTTTGAGCTGCAGTGCCGTCACCAAATGGTGAAACATTGGGCAAATCCCTTTCTTTTACAACTGCTTCTTCCATAGCCCCTAAAATGTTCTTCTCGTCGTTCCCAACTACCTTGGCGAATCCTGCTTCGACCGCTCCTGCCTCTCCGTTGACAAACGAATTACCAGTACCGGTTTTCTTATGGTTGGAGCGGTAGCTTCTTCCTGAATACCGCCTGAATCAGTGATTATTAGTTTACAATTCTTCATTAAGACCAAGAAATCTAAATATCCTATTGGTGGAAGAATCAGCAGATTCTGTAATGCTTCAGTTTTAGTCAGCAGGTTATTTTCCTGTAGTCTTTTTCTTGTTCGCGGATGCATTGGATAAACGATTGGAATTGGCGACTTGGTGAAAACTGCAATTAAAGACTTAAGAACTGATAAGTCGTCAACGTTTTCTGCCCTATGAGCAGTTAATAAGGCGAATGTTTCAAAAGGAATCTTTTTCATTATAGCTGATTTTTTTTCGGCGATTGGCAAATGTTGAATTACGGCGTCTATTGCAGTGTTTCCGGTAAGGTAAATTTTGCCCCAAACGCTCTCTTTCAGAAGGTTTGCTTTTGCTCTCTCTGTTGGTGCGAACAAGTATTCGGATATGTGGTCAGTTAAACGCCGGTTATGTTCCTCAGGCATGCGCAGATCAAAACTTCTCAAACCCGCTTCCACATGCCCAATTGGAATGGCTCGCTTATTAGCTGCTAAAGCTGAAGCCAAAACACTGTTTGTGTCTCCTTCAACTAAAACAATTGAAGGCTCAATCTTCTCTAGTAATTGATCCATTTTCGTCATTATTTCTGCTGTTTGGGCTCCAGGAGAAGACGTTTCAATTTTAAAAGAGTAGTCTGGCGTTGGCAACTCGAGGTCTTCGATGAATTGCTGGGACATGTTGTAGTCGTAGTGTTGGCCGCAGTGAACAAATACTGAAGGAATTTTTGTTCTGTTTAAGGCCCTAATTACTGGAGCCATTTTGATAATTTCAGGTCTGGTTCCGGCCACAACTGCAACTGGTTTCATATGTTTCTTCTCTTTAGGTTAGGTTTTCTTTAGGCATCCTTCTCTGGGTTCATAGATTGTGCCTTCGCGGAGCAATTGGCTAATCATGCGTTCACTTTCATTTCTGGGTATTTTATACTTAGTTTCCAGTTCGGTGACAAGCGCGTCTTTCTCAACTATGCCTGTGATTTTCTCCATATCCATTAACGCTGAAAGTATTACGTGCAGTCTGTCTCGCATGCTTTTTGGTCGGCCAGTCATTATTAGGTCAATATCTACTTTGTATGAGGATAAGTCGATTCCCACTTCTTCCAAAGACCTCTTCATGAGGGTAATTGCTGCGGCTGCATCTTCAGCTGTTACTTCTTTTCGTAATGCTACACGTGCTCGGGCTTCTGAAATTCGAACAAGAGACTCAAGCTGTCGGGCTGTTATCGCTACTGGTGAACCTTCTGTTTCGCTTGCGGCACGCATAGCCAAGTAAAATTCGCTAAGCTGCTTTAATGCTGCAGTACCAAGAACAGGCTTTATTCCTTTAGCAAAGCTAACGTATTTCCGCAGTAGTTCTGCATCTACTTGAGCTTCAACAGGGCTCACTCCTCTGCGATGAATTTCCAAGATGTGCTCAGACATTTTTCTATCAGAATCTTTGTTTGGCACATCTCTAAGTACGAAAATTAAGTCAAACCTTGAAAGTATAGTTACAGGTAACGGAACGTTTTCGGCAACTGTCCTGTTCGGTTCATACCTGCCTAAAGATGGGTTTGCTGCTGCAAGAACCGCGGTTCTAGCGTTTAATGTGGCGACAATTCCACCTTTCGCGACCGAAACCGTATGTTGCTCCATAGCTTCGTGAATGGCGACTCGGTCTTCAGGACGCATTTTATCCATTTCGTCGATACATGCGATTCCTTTGTCGGCTAGCACCAACGCGCCCGCTTCCAACGACATACTTCCGCCTTTCTCTCTAACCACTGCAGCTGTTAAACCCGCAGCGGTTGTTCCTCTGCCTGACGTGTATAGCCCTCTTGGCGCAATTCGGGCAACATATTGTAGCAACTGTGATTTTGCTGTTCCAGGATCACCGATTAAAAGTGCGTTCATTTCTCCTCTGATGTTCACGTCTGGTAGACTTTTTGAGACTCCTCCAAAAAGCAAGTACATTATTGCTTCTTTGATATGCTCATAACCAAAGATAGATGGCGCTATGGACTGAATAATTTTCTTGTGCACCAATGGATCTTTTGCGAGGTCACGCATTTTTTCTTCTTCTTCGGGCGTTGGCGGTGAGGTTTCTGGTTCTTTGCCGAGCACTTCTACTGAATTGGCATCAAGTTGCAAAATGAACGTTCGGAGTTTACCCATTCCCATCAGAGATGGCGCAAAGGCTCGGACAATGCCGACAATGGATATGTGGTCTCCAGGTCTTGCAACATCAACTATGTCGTCACCTACAGTCTTCACGGCTAGTGTTCGTGGTAATTGTCCTGGAGGCAAATCTTCAGGTTTTTCCTGCAGCCGAAGATCTTGTGAATCTATAAAAGTGGATTCTTCTTGAGAAAATTCAAATGGACCATCTCTTCCACAATCAGGAGCTTTACAAATGGCTGGAGCTTTAAGAAATTGTCCAGTTTGTTCAACTAGGTTCATGGTTCCGCAGCGTTTGCATTTGAAAGCTGCCATCTGTACCATCGGTCGAACCGGAGTGGCTCTAACAACAATGCCTTCAACCATGATCAACTTCGACATCTGTCTTGAGCCAAGTTTCCTTAAAACCTCTTTACCGAGAAGCTGAACAACTCTAATGGTGATTTTTTCTATTTTCTCCGCATACTCTGAATCTTCAATGCGAAGCTGTTCATAGGCTCCTTTTCCAGCATGCTGTAAATATTCCTCGGGTCTGTTAAGCAATTGCTCAGCCAGTTCCCGATCAAAACCATAGAGCTCCGCAAAATCAATCGCTACAGAGTTTTTTCCTGAAATAGCTAACTGTGCAATTCTCTGCCGATACTTTTCTTTCTTGAAAAACTCTTGAAAAAGCTGCTGCGGATCCACAGTTAATTGACTATTAGTCATTTTACTTTTCGCCTTCACTTTCTACGATCTTTATTTTCCATTCGGAGATTAATTTGACAAGTTGCTCAAAGAGAATTTTTTCTTCGGCGGTGAGCTTTTTTAAAACTTGATCTGTCTGAGCAGGCGCAGATGACAAAGCAACGATTTTCTTTAAACGAGAATTCACAATGTCCCGTGATAATTGTTTTGCTTTATTGAATTCTTGATACTTTTCAGTTTCTCGCGATGCCTGATTTTTCAAGTCGGCAATAAACCTGCGGAGCTTAGGATAAAAATCATCGGGCAACTCAGAAATTTGCCCCGGAATTTGAACACCCTCTTTCCACTGCACCTTAAACAGTTTGGTAGCATCCAAAACATCGTCTTCTCGAAAATGAACCATTCCAGCATTAGCTAACTCTTTAGCTACCCAAAAATAAACTTCATACTCATTTCCTTCATCAAAAGGACCAACAGTTAATCCAGCCAACTTAATCTCAGGACAATTCCTGTTAGCAACAATTTTAACAAGTGAATTCTCATAAGAGAAATCCAGAGTGCAAATTTTCGCCGCCAACTTCCCTTTTCCCTCTAAGCCAGATTATTTTCCCTTTTATGGGGTTCAACAGATATAGCGATAACAGTTTTAAGGTTTGCTTAGAAAAAACAATTCGAATGAGAATCAAATATCTAGCACTTTGCAAAAATTGGCTCTCATTTCTATGGTTTTAACACTTAATTCAGGATAGAATTTTCTAAAAAGCATTATTGATTTTCAATTATAAAATGGGTTTGATTATACTTTTTATTGTTATGAAGTAATTTCTAGTTGTTTTTCTCCGGTTTTTGCCTTAATGATAGTGGATAATAGTTCTCCCAAGAATTTGCTAGCATTTAGTATTTCGATTTCTGCAGGCTTTCCCTTGGCATCGTAGTTGACTATGACACTTCCGTGTTCCTCTGCATAAGCTATTTGTTTCTTGATTAGCAATATGCTGAGAGTATCGCTTACGCCGTCATAAGTGACTTTATTCATGTTTTTGCCTCTTAGCTGGATATAACGTTATTATCAAGACGTTCTTGTTCATTCCTTGTTGCTTTGGTTAGTGTTTTCTCTAAAATGTGTTAATCACGAAAATGTTTTAAGTGTTCATTACTTACCTCACTATAAAGAGTTGCGAACAATGAACTCCATTGATGTTCTCTCAAACTTCGAAGATAACGCCAGATGGATTAGTGAAAATTATGATAAACTTAAAAAAGAATTTAACAATGAATGGGTTGCAGTTTTAGAAAATACAGTCTTGGATCACGATTCTGAGTTTAAGAAGCTTGTTAAGCGACTAAAAACTCAACACTCAAAAGTTTATTATCAAATTGCTGTCGAGTATGTTACCTGCGAAGAATTAGATCTTATTCTTTAATTGGACGGTATCTTGGTTGAGGATTCCCTTCATCTTCAAGCCGAGTGCTCTGGAAGGAGCATATGTTGATGTAGCCGTTGAATCCGAAACCTTACACATTTACGCCACCGTGGAACTCCTAATTGACACAGGTGCTACGAAAACAACAATAAGTGATAAAGGTGCGCTCAGGCTTGGTGTTGACTACGAAACCTTAGAAAGACTTGGCAAAGGCATGCTGGGGATAGGAGGGCCAGTAGATACACACATCCTGAAAGACGCAAGAATCATTTTCAATCAAGACAATAAGAAGAAGTATAGTGAACAGCTTGAGAGCCTCTGTTTTCTTAAGCACTCGGAAGTGAACGAAAGGATTTTGCGTATTCCAAGCATTCTGGGCAGAAATATTCTTAACAAATACGTACTCGTCTACGATAAATGTCAGGGAAACGCCTACATGACAGATGAGTTAAGGCGTATCTAACAAGTGAGGAAATGATTGAGTTTATGGCCACAGTCCTAGTGTTTTTATAGCGTTGGCCACTCTTCCTACTCCTAGCATTAGCGCGCCTGTGCGCATGTCGCTTTCTTCTTTTTCTGCTATTGAGACAACGTCATTGAATGCTTTGGTCATTTTGGCTTCAAGTTTGTTATTTACTGTATCGAGTGACCATTGTTCACGAGTTAGGTTTTGAACCCACTCGAAATAACTCACTGTTACTCCGCCACTGTTGGCCAGAATATCTGGGATTAGGCAGATTTCTTTCTCAAAGAGTATCTTGTCAGCGTCTGGGGTGGTTGGGCCGTTTGCTCCTTCAGCAACCATTTTAGCCCTAATTTTGTCCGCGTTTTTGTGGGTAATCTGGTTTTGCAGAGCTGCAGGAATAAGAACGTCACAAGGCAATTCAAGTAGTTCTTCGTTGGTTATGTTTTTGCAGCCTTTGTAGTTCTGGACAGATTTGGTTTGTTCTTTGTGCGCCAAAACATCCATAGGATTTAAGCCTTCTTTGCAGTAGATTCCTCCAGTAGAGTCACTTACAGCAATTACTTTGGCTCCTACTTCTTTTGCCGCTGCTGCTGCATGGTAGCCAACGTTGCCGAAGCCCTGAATTACCATGTTTGAGTTTTTTAGTTTGAGGCCGTTGTTTTCTGCAGCTTGTTTTATGCAGTGGATTACTCCTCTGCCTGTTGCCTCTGTTCTACCCCAAGAACCCCCGATTTCGACTGGTTTGCCTGTCGCGCTTTCGGGTATGCTGTAACCTCGAAGTTGACTGTAAGTGTCCATTACCCACGCCATGGTTTGTGCATCAGTGTACATGTCAGGAGCTGGAATGTCACGATGCGGTCCAAGATATTCAAAAATTAGGCTAACATATCTTCTTGTTATTCGTTCAAGTTCATGTTTGCTCATTTTTTTAGTATCAACACAAACCCCGCCTTTCGCGCCACCGAAGGGAATGTCAGCGATAGCACATTTCCAAGTCATCAACATTGCTAACGCAGTAACTTCGTCAAGAGTGATATCTGGATAGTAGCGGATCCCACCTTTGAAAGGTCCCCGTGCATCCCAATGCTGAACACGCACACCGTTGAATACTCCAACAGCTCCATTATCCAAGCGGATATCAATGCTAACGCTGATGGAGCGTTTTGGCAAACTAAGCATCTTATGGATTCCAGAATCAAGCTGCAATTTCTTGCAAGCTAATTTAAGTTGAGTTTGAGCAACATTTAACGCCGCATGTTCTTCCGCCATAAACAGTTCCTTCTAATGATTCTTAATTATGGGTGGGTAGATAAGATTTACTTTCTACGTTTTAGTATGTTTGGTTGATGCTTTTGTATACGGATTCCTATGGCTAATTGCAACTTGGTTTGATATTATTTATTTCCTTCACTTTTGCTTTTTTCTATTAAAATCTGTTCACTTTCTTTTGCGCTCGTAGGAATCTATTTCGCTTATTATTCTTGCCAACAGGTTTGGTTCAATTCTGAACCCTTTTCGTATCAGAGTTAGCACAGTTTCCTTTGCTTCTGAATTGTCTAATAAATCACATCGAAGGGCACACATTAGCACATAAAGTACTCCTTTTGCTTTTAGACCCCATGCTTCAGAAAATGCTCGTCCGCTGGATTCATCTATTAATAGCAACGCATCAGTGCCTGTTTTCCGAGCCAATACTATGGCTTGGACCTCGCCCAAATGGAGTTCAAAAGTATGTTTCATTATTTTTTGGCACAGCGCATCATCGTTTTCGTCGAGACGAGAAATCTTTATCCAACCCTGATCAATGCCCTCTTTTATTACAAGAGCGTCGCTGAACCCTTCTTGTAAGCCTCTCTCAACGGCTTCTCTGTAAACCTTTTCTGGAATTTCAATCTCTTTGAAAAGGTTTTTGAGCAAGATTAGTTTTCCAATTTTTGAGAGCCAAATTAAAGGGCTTGTGTCAGAGACGACATTAGGCAGGCGAGTTCAGCCTCCTTTAAGGCTTGAGGTCTTCTTCTAAATCATGCTCAGAATATTGGATAAGGACTCCCTTCTCTCCCAGCATCTTGTAGAAAGTCCACAATGAAACACTCGCCAGTTGGGCTGCTTTCCAACCAGTAACCTGACCGGATCGATAAAGTTCAACAGCTTGTTCCAGATTTTTTTCTTTGACTCCATTAGCTAATAATTCACGTATCAAAGTTGACCTATCTTTACCTTCTTTGTTAGCTATTTCGCGAAGCTTCTTGGCTGTTTCACGAGGCAACCTTAGACTAATCGTTTCAGACAATCAAATCACTGTATTACAAAAGATATCAAATGTAACATATAAACCTCGCCACAAAAAAACTTACTGATACTATTTGTTTTATGTGGTGGTGGCTGTTACCAAGTTTCCCCTAGATGTTACAAATTCCAGATAGAAAGGTCCTTGAGCGTTTGGGAGAATAACGGTAAATGATTCTGTCGAGGTATTCCCTGGCGCTAAAACTAGTGGTAACGGAAGGGAATCCGTTTCGTTGAAATTATTCGTGCTTAAGTCTGTGACCCATAATCTCATAATTTTGATTGGGAAAGGACTATTATTTGTAATGCTGCACGTTATAGTCACTTGTGGGTCAATAATTGTTGGCGCCTGAATTGGGCTTGCGATTGCAACCTTTTCCATACTTCGATCAGCGTCTAATTGTTGCGATTGACCTATTGCATCTTGAAAATTCGTGTCCTGATTCTGAATGAACATGTAAACGTTGAAGTAGAGGAACAAGACGACAAGCACTAAAAAGATGGTTCCTATCATGGCCGAGAACGCCTTTCTGTTCTTAATGAAGCGTTTATGGCGCGATAAATGAGTCATCAAAATTCCTACCGTCCGAAGTTACTATACGAACATAATAAATGTCGCCCGTCTGGAAAGAATTGGAATTAAAAATAGGAGTAGTAAAGTATCCATCCCTGCCAATTCCAAGGGTGTCACCTAAAATTGGCAAATTACTATCAATGTCTGTGAGAGTTATTGTTGTCTTATTAGATCCAACGTAATTATATGAACCGTCTAGGACCAAAACATGAGCAATGGTAATGTTATCTGTCTTGCCCCAGTTAATAATGTACACAGTAAGACTATTCCCAGAGTAGCTTACTTGTTCAAAGCCTATTCTTTCTTCAACAGCATTTGAGCTTGCTTTAGTATTATTAGCGTATTCAGTGTTGCCTATTTTGCTCATTGCTTGGGTCCAATAAAGTACAGCTATGCTCACGGCCACAACCATCGCAGTTAATATAATTGTACTTACAACGACGCTTGCAGCTTTTTTATTGAAAAGTAAACTTCGAATTTTACGTTTTGCGTGAATTTCGAAGTTTGAGCTTAATCTGTGTCTTCTGGTTTGCATTTTGTTAGGGTCCTCCTGCAAGGGGCAGTGTTATGTAAGCTGCAATGGGTATTAGGATTATACCGATGACTGTTAGGATTAGGGCATGTTTGAAACCGCTGGATGCTATGCCTGAACTTAATTTTCCAGTCACCAATCCGGTGAAAAAGATTTGTACCATCAATGGAGGTAAAACTAGTGTTACAACTTCTGAGAAGGGAATTGATTCCTGAGCATAAGCAGTCAAGATTGATTGGCTGAAGCCTAAGAGAATAAGCGTGGAAATAATCAAGATGCCTGCGCCCACATAAGGCATGATTAGAAGTGGTCGCATGGATTCCTTCTTCTCTTTCTCTAGTGATGATAGCTCCTCGCTGAAATGCGTGAGGGTTTCAAGAGTCTCTGGAGTTCCTCCTCCGACCTCAATTGCGTCAACTAAAAGGAAAATGTTGATTAGAGCAAGCCATGAGGTAATTTTCTCTTTAAACGTATCATATATAACTTTAATTGAACGTCCCCACTCGATTTGTTGGGCAGCTTCTTTAAGTGTTTCAGTGAACTCTCCGTAGTTTCTTCCCGAAAGGTTTTCCACACACCTTTCTGGCGAAGCTCCGCTTTTCCTAGTCTCAGTAAGGTCTCTCATAAAATTGGTAACGTCATGTTCTATTCCTTGACTCTTCTTGGTATAATAATGGTGGGCTACAGTTCCGAAAGCTGATGCAACGAGAAGTGTAAGTCCCATGCCCAAGCCTGCTTCGTAACCATAGCCTAAGCCCATGGTTGTTCTGAGCCATGTTATGAAATTCATAAATGGTATTGCAAAAGGAAGAGTTAGTTGTGGTGCCGCAAAAGGTAAGAACATCGTAAGGAACAGAAAAACAACTATCGGGGTTGTTGCCAGGAATGCTTTGTAGGGTCGCCATTCGCTGAGAGGTTGACTGACCTGTTGGGAATCAGAAATAAAGAGAAAAATCATAGCTACTATGGGGACTAAGAAAAAGGAATAGATTTGGAAAGTGCCGCTTGACAACGAACCTCCCCAGAACGCTTGGAATGACATCGAAGTCATAAAAAGAATAGTGAGCGTAAGGGTCATTAGAATACTAACACTTACATAAGACTCCATAAGCAAACTTGCTCTGTCTCCAAACGCCTTCACTTTCAGAGCTAAGTCCTTGAACATAGTCTCAGTTCTAATGAGAAGATAATGAACAACGTCCCCACCAGTCCGAACAGTTGATGCATACCCAAGCATTAGATCCCTATAGTCTCTTGACGGCAAGTCTTTCGCGGATTTTTCCATGGCTGTGGTTGGGTCATAACCTTTCACTTCTACATCAATTTCTATATCTTCAATCACGTTGCTCATGCTTGGCAGCAAATTGCACATCCTTAGCTTCTTTAGACTAGCGTAAGGAGACAACCCACCGGTTGCCATTACACTAATGTAGGCTCCGGCAAAGGGGACTTCCAAATATAGTTTATTAGCCCTATCAACTGTCATCAGTTTGGGGATACCGTACCCTGCAACTATAATTAAGAAAGGAATAGGCAGGATGTAAAACAATCCTGAAAGTATGGCTATCGGAACGACGATTATGATACCCATAAGGAAGAAGAAACCAACTAACGCGAAGTATGCTTCGGGATAAATGTCGACTCCGGCGTTCTGCAAAGCCTCTTCAAGGCCTGAGTTATTAAAGAAGAGTTTGCCAATAACTTTTCCCATCCATCCAAAGTGCTGATAGCTAAAACCTGCGAAAGAAAACTGCATTCCAGTTTCCTTGTTGGTTTTCATTTTTTGTACACACCTAGATGGTCGAGTTTTGCATAATAATTTGTAATTTCTTTGGCGAGTTCTTTATTATTTCTCAAACCCCTCACTCGCAGATCGTGCAGAAAATTCTGTCGGTTTTGGGCTTCTGACAAAACGTCTGAAAGTGTCAGTGCTTGACTTTCAGCAATTCTCTTTAGAAGAAAGCTGTCTGGCAGGTCAACTGAGAAAGAATCTGTTAAAGGGTCCCACTTAGAAATAGACTGGTATTTTTCATAATCAATTATTTCAATTAAGGATTTGATTCTTCTCCCAAAGGTGGTTCCGCCTGAAGCATTACGCAATCTAACACGTTCAATTAATGGTGCAACATTTAGCAGCGGGACATACGCTTCAGCCACGTTCATTGGCCTGCTGGTTAACCTCTTTACCGCATAAGCCAGGTTTTCTCCGTGAAGAGTAGTTAAACCCCCGTGACCAGTAGCTAAAGCTTGAAAAAGAACGAAAGCCTCTTCACCCCGTATTTCACCTACCACAATATAGTCTGGTCGATATCTCAGAGAAGTCTTCACCAAATCGTATAAGGAAACTTCACCCGTTTTGAAAGTACCTAATCCGTAGCTTTCCCGACTCACAAGTTGCACCCAATTTATATGAGGCAAATTCATTTCAGGAATTTCTTCCACCGTTACTATCTTCATTGAAGGTTTTACTAGACTTGCCAAGGCGTTGAGAGTGCTTGTCTTTCCTGCGCCCGTGCCACCTATTACAGCAATTGTCATTCTATTCTCTATTAATAGCCAGAAATATGCAGCCATTTCTTCGTTTATCGTACCCATTTCAATTAAATCTATGATGGAGAAAGGTTCTTCTCTGAACCTTCTTATGCTGAAAGATCCGCCTTTGGGCGAAACTTCTCTCCTGTATGTAGCCGCTAACCGGTCTTTACCGGGAAGCATAGCGTCTAAGATAGGAAAAGCAGATGAGATGTGTTTGCCGGAGAGGTGAGTAAGTTTAACAATCAAGTTCTATCTAGAACGTTCTCATCATTGAAGATGAGGTTTGTGGGCAAGCTTTCATATTTTCTATGCCAAATAAAAACAGGAAGGTTAACTCCATTAACTGAAAGATCCTCGATCAAGGAGTCTTTCATTATGACGTCAATGTCTCCAAAACCAACAAGATCACGATGAAGGTAATATTCAATCGCTGGCCACGAGGCATCATCGATTCGCTTCTGAATACCATATTTCTTAGCTATCCTATGTGCTTCGTTAGAAATGTGGCTCTTAGTGTCAACCCCTTTACCGGGAGGCTTTAATTCCTTGCTCAAAATATCCACGAGTTTAAGACGAATAGATTGTTCATTTTCTGTGAGAGCTGCTTCATTAATGTAGTAAGCATATCCTCCGCCTAGTTCCGGTAGAGAGGCGATGTTTACCTTTGAGAACGGAGGCGTAATCGCATACGTCTCAATTATTTCTGCTTCAGAAGGCAGCTGACTGAAATTGACTGAAGAAATCTCAATTTGCGTTTCCTTTTTTTGATCTAACGTCTTTTTTTTGTTGGGCTTTTCTTTTTTTGTTTTTTGATTTTTGTTTTGCTTTTTATCCCCTTTATCGTTTGAACCAAAGCCTATTTTGAACTGATGTTTAGAAATATCCTCTTTGTCTTTTTCAGTCATTATTAGCGTTAGCTCCACATTTCAAATGAAGGACTTCTTCCGTTGGAATTCGCCTATTCTGCTTACGGAAGCAACACTGAATTTGAATATTGATGGCCGGAAGTTGTTTCTATCATAACTTCTACGTAATCTCCGCTTTTCCAGCCAGTTGCGCCCGGCGAGGTTGAAGCAGGGAGCCAAATCCAAAGGCCATTATTTCGTACTCCAACATTTAAAACGGTGTTAACTAAGTTTTGTCCATTCGTTGATCCTATGTAGGGGTATGCACTGTAAGGCTTATCATTTAAAAAGACATTGTTAATTGTTACAGCAATTTGTCCAGTATTTTGAAGTTGAATGTAGACTGGGTAAGAAGCCGCAAGGACGGGCGCAGTTGCCGTTCCATAATTGTGGGTCTGTTGAATATCCGCGTAAATGCTTACGAATTCAAGTTTTTCAAATTTTGTGAATGAATTTCCTAAACCCATCGCCCAAAAAGCAACAGCGATAGCCATTGTAATGGAAATAGCAATTATTATTACAGTTGAGATCACTATACTCATTGCTTTCTTGTTCTTTCGAAACATCCTTCTAAACTTAAGATTCACTACTCTTCTCCCTCTTGCCCTTTGAAAGATATGTTGAAGAGTGAACTTTGAAGCTATTAGTATTTCTATTTTGTGGTAATTGAGCGGTTTTTGAAAAAATTTGCAGTGTCGCAATTAAAGATAACTAATAAAGATCAATCTTCAACTGCTTTGCCGATTTAAAAGCTAAAAAATAAACTGAATCTAAAGATAATAAGAAGAATTTTGCAATATTATTTTATGGAAGGACTACAGTGTTCGAATAGGTTCTGCCAGCTGTGGTCTGAATTTGGACTTCTACTGAACTTCCGCTTGTCCAAACTTGATATCCTCCAATGCCAAGTTGGTCGGTGGGTAACATAATGTATGCATCATTTGTGGATGCGCCGACAACCAATGTCTCATTAACCAAGTTGTTTTCTGTAACACCTGTGTAGCCTTTGTCCCATGGCCTTCCGTTTAGGAAAATATTTTGGATAGTTGCTGCTGCAGTACCTGTATTCTTTAGATCTATATTAACTGTGAAATTACCTGGGCTACTCAGTGGTGGATCCGCGTAGACACTTGTAAATTCAACTTTCTCAAATTTTGTAAAAGAGTTGCCTATGCCCATCGCCCAGTAAGCGACTGCAATAGCCATTACTATCGAAACCGAAACGATAATAATAGTTGCAATAATGGTGCTTATGCCTTTCTTGCTATGCCAAAGCGTTCTTTTCGAGGTCCTCACTTAACCCACTCTCGATAATTCTTAATGGAAATTGATTATACATTTCGGGGTTTCCTCAATAAAAGCCTTTAGGAAAAACGAGAAATATGAGGCGACTAAACAAGTAGACTAGTATTTTCGTTCTCATCATCTGCAAATAGCTAATTCAATAAGACTGGTTTTAGAAAATTATTATAAGGTGTGAAATTGAATGATCATAGGCAGGTAACTTAGTACAGAAGAGGATAGCGAAACGGTGCCATCAAAATTAGTAATTCTTGGCGTAGCCATTTTATCAATTGTAATTATCGTAGGTGGATTTGTTACTTGGGCAATTGTTAAGCCTAACCAATCCTCTCAATTAGAACCAACTGCTTCAACAACTCCAAACCCCACTCCTTACATTGGTAATACTTCAACTAATTCATCAGCTGATAACTCTTCAACGTTAATTTCGCCGACCGACAACTCTGAAAATTCATTGCCGGACTCATCGGCAGTCGAGCAAGTGCGCGACCTCGCTATGAATTACATAGAAACAAATCATCCTGAAAGTGCATCGGTTATTACAAGTTTCTCCTGGACGGGTGGAGAACAATCCACTGGAACTAACGACTCTGAAACCTACATCTACAGTAGTTCGGGATGGAACGTAACAATCCAGTTTTCAGATGAACCTGATCCAACTTTCTCTATTACCGCCAATTACAATTCAGGAACAATCTATTGGGTAGGGAGTAGCTTGGATGGAATAATAGCTGAAATGAGCTATTCATCGGACTCTGCAACCCTGCTTTCAGCTCAAAACAAAATCCGCGATGCCACTATGACTTACATAAGAACAAAACACCCTGAAACAGCGACACTCATGACTTCACTTCAGTGGGCTGGTCAAATAGATGATAGTGGAACCATGGGAACGACGAATTACGATTATTACAGTGGTGGTTGGACTGTTGTTTTACAAACAAGTACAACATCACCTTCTTCTTACATAATTACGGTGAATTATGCAGGGGATGACTACATTTCTTGGCAAGGAACTTATCAAAATTCAACAATCTTAGAAACAAGCTTCTCATCCAGCCTCCCGACGCCCATACCTACTCCTACTCCGACTCCAACAAGAACTCCTGTGCCTACACCTATTCCTACTCCAATCAAGACCCCAACCCCCACACCAACTCCTACAAGAACCCCAACTCCGGTTCCTACCCCAACACGAACTCCAACTCCAACTCCCACAACACACTGAAAACATGGTTAACTTAATGTGAAAATGGAGAACTACAGTCCTCGTAACTTTTTCAACAAGCAACTCCCCCAAAAGACAAGCGAGCGGCTTCTTTGAATTCTTATCTAGTCAGTTTCATACAAATTGTGTTAACGCGAAAGAAAATTCTTGTTTATTTCATGGTCTATTATTGTCACTAAAGATTTCTAGGAAGCCTTTCATTTTCCAGTAGATATCGAGGAATTCTAACCCGCGTGGCGTGGCAAAATATAGGTTTTGATCATCAGTCGAGATTTTTCTGGTTAGTCCATAACTGCTGAGTGCTTCTAAGATGTTTCTTAGGCGGTCGACGGGTACGCCTACGCCGTAAGAGATGCGGGTGATTTTTCCGCCTTCGGGGTAGCGGATGAGAACTTCCAGAACTTGGGCGTAAAGATCTGTTTTTGAACGTTTGATTTCGTGGTCCCTCATATAATAGCCTCTGCGTTCTGTGCTAAAATGGTGGTTTCGGCAGGTTGTCTACTTTTTGTGGTTGTTGGCTTACGGTTGCGCCGAAGTCTATCTTAAGTTCAGATGTGTAGGTAACTTGCTCGGCGGTGGAACCTTGCTCTAGCTTTATTTTTTCAGCAAATATGTGACCTACTCTGCACATTGATCCGATTACAACTTCCATTGCATAGATGTCATCAACCCGCGCAATGGCTCCAGTAACTGCCAATTTTGATGCCCAATTAATGCCCCAGCTACCATAGCTTAAATCAGAGCTTTTTCCAACCTCAACCCGTTCACCAATTAGAACTCCTTCACATCGGCTGCCACTTCGCACAGTTAACAGTTTGGCTTTTAATCCTTCTTTGGTTTCCACTTTTCCGCTTATGTCAGCTTCTTGTTCTATAAGCATCTTATTTGCAACGAATTTTCCACTCATTCGGAGGTGGGTGCTTTCAAAGTTCCCTGCTATTTCTGTCGCTCCATAGCCTTCGACTTTGCCTGAAACAAATAGCGAGCCTGTTACCTGAAGTTTTCCGCCAATCTCTATATGTTCCGAGTGACAATCGCCAATTATCTCGATGAAACCCCCAGCCTCAATGTTATCACAAATTATGTTTCCATCCACAGAAAGTTTGCCAAATGTAGAAACCTTGTGTCCTTTGCAACCTGCAGGCAAGACACCTCTGCCATAGACCAATAATTCGCCGAATTCAAGGGGAGATTTGCTGATGAATCTTCCGCCCACTCGAATATTGCCTGTTATAGATCCGCCGCCCACTTCTGCTTCTCCACCAACATGTAGATCTCCTAGTTTGACCTTGCCAAGTGCAATCACTTTGCCTCCAACATCAACGCTTGAAGCTTCAAACGCATTTTGGATGTCCGCCCGTCCGCCAACTCGAATCCTGACACAACTAATCGCGTCTGCTTGGACTGTTCCGCCAACATCGATTTCTTCGGCTCTTATTGAACCTTTGACATGCACCGAATGACTTACATTAAGTTGTTTGTGAACAATTAAATTGCCAGTCATTTCGAGCTTTCCGCTGTATCGGCCTGTTAAATCAAGTCGTGCCCTGTTAGAGTGTGACTTAATTTCTTTTGTTCTTGACAGAAATATCTTGGATTCTAACGTATCGCATTCGAGATCACAGTTTACAATCGCTTTACCTTCAAGATAGACTGCTCCAATAACTATGACGTTTTTGCCGTTCCTAGCTTCGATTTTTGCATGATTGCCAATAATGAGATTACCATCGACGCGTCCAAGTGTGGCAGTTTGCCCGAAGGAAATACGTAAATCTGACATAGTTTTCAGTACATCTCCTGAGCTTTTAAGGATAATTCACTTTGCGTTACTACGTTTTTGATTTGTCTCGTTTTATTCAGCCTCCAAAGCTTTCCTTGCAATCAAGTAACCAATCAATGCAAGAACGACCGCAAAGGCAACCAAATACAACATGTTTCCAGCTAGAGTTGACAATTGCCCAGACGAGAGACGACCATTTACTATAAGCAGTCTAGCAGTCTCCACAGTTTTTGTAATTGGATTAACTTCTGCTATGCTTTTGAGCCAAGATGGAAAGGTGCCGAGAGGAAACATTGCGCTGCTCATGAATACCAAAGGGAATGCCAAGAAGTTAATTATTGCAACCAACGAATCAACTTGTCTCACAGAGAAGGCAACTGCTGTAAAGAGGCATCCGAATCCGAATGCTACAAGCCCAAAGGCAAAGAATATGCCAAACAAGTTAAGTATGCCAAAGCCTGCCCCAAACTGTAACCCGTTTGGAAGAACAAGCGCAACTATGAACGTTAATAAGGCTATGAACATAGCTTTTACAAAATTCTGCATCGTTCCAGCAAAGAATATCGATGCTCTCGATATAGGTGCACTCAACAGTGAGTTAAGATAACCTAATTGCCTGTCAAGAACTATGTCGATACCGCCATAAGCCATGTTTACAATGACTATGAAAGCGATCACGCCAGCTGTAAGAAATGTTATGTAGTTTGCTGCACCGCCAAATACTGATGCCATCGCCGACTTAATCTGCCCAACCAAAACAGGGGACAAAGTCGTGCCTCCTATCTCTGTCGGCACTGAATTGACTGGATTAAATGAGCTACCGAAAAGCGCTAGCCAGAACACTGCCATAAATAAACCGGGCATAATGGCGGCTGGGTTACGAATCCACTTTTTCAGAGAACGCCCTGTTAAAGCTACAGTGTCATTGAACATTTTACTTCAACCTCTCAATGAGAACTCTCTGACCATACGAATCCCCGTTTGTGGGCTCGTCACGCATACTGTTACCCGTGATTTGTAAGAAGACCTGGTCTAATGTGGGCTTGGCTAACGTAAGATCTGAAATTTTGAATCCTCTCTTGCTTACATTTTCCACAATAGCCGGTATTGCTGTCTCAGTTTTTGCAAGTTTCATTTTGTACACTTGACCTTGTTTTGACACTTCTGTAACATCAATGATTTCCCTTAGCGCAGCCGATAAGTCAGTGCCCTCAGTAAGTTGCAAAGTTAAAATGGTGCCTCCGAGTTTGCTTTTTAATTCTGTGGGAGAACCTGAATGTTTGATTTTTCCGGCATCTATGATCGCTATTCTATCACAGAGAGAATCTGCTTCCTCCAGGTAGTGGGTAGTCATGAAAATCGTGATGCCATCATCGTGGTTAAGTTTCCGAATGTATGCCCACATGTTTTGTCTAGTCTGGATATCAAGTCCTAACGTTGGCTCATCAAGAAATAAAATTTTAGGTTCATGAATCAAACCCATTGCTAACTGCAACCGGCGACGCATGCCACCTGAATACGTTTTAACCTGCCTTTGAGCAGCATTTTCGAGTTCTAAGAGCTTGAATAGTTCAGCCGCTTTCTTTTTTGCGGTATCGCTTGGGACATGATATAACTTGGCTGAGAGAAGCAAGTTTTCAATTCCTTTTAGTTCATCGTCCGCTGTAAGTTCCTGAGGAACGATGCCTATCGTTTTACGAACTGATGAAGGATTTTTTTCAACATCGTATCCGGCTACAGTTGCTTTTCCCAATGTCATTGCTGCTAAGGTGGTCAGCATCTTTATGGTAGTAGTTTTTCCAGCGCCATTTGGACCAAGAAAACCAAATATTTCTCCTTTGCTAACAGAGAAAGAAATATCATCCACTGCCCTAACTGACTTTTTATATATTTTGGTGAGGTGTTCAGCCTCAATTATCTTATCGTTCATTTCAGTCACTTGAGGTAAATCCACAGAATTTCAATAAATAGTCAGTTCACGGCTGGTAAGCACATAGAGTATTCACATAAAGTGACTAAACAAAAGTAAGTTGGAAGCAACCAATACAATTGCTTTTTCAAATCAAGCATCTTGTTTTCTTCATGTGGCAAGATGATGAGTGCTAGAGTTTTTCTAGATATTCTTCAAAATGTTTTCTGTCCTTGAGACAGTTAGGGCAAACGCAACTGAAAGGAAGGTTTTTGGTTGAACAAAAATCGTAATAATTGCATTCTGAGCACGCGAAGTCTTTTCCACACCGAGTGCAGTTCTGCAGAAACGCAACTTCACTTTTCAAAATGTCTTCGACTGTTTCGACGATTTTTTCAATATTGTTGTAGTTTTTGATCGAATAGAGGTATTGGTCGCGATTATAGTCCAAGCCTAAATGAATTAAGAGCATGAATTTTTCTTTTTCAACTCTGGGAAGCTTAAAGCCCTTAGGTTTTAAAACTAAAACCATGTTTAGGTTCCTTAGTACCTATTCATTTTGTTTAGGAAATCTACTTCTTCGGATGTGAGTTCAAACCAAGAAATTAGGGGGCCTGATTTTTGTTTTTGCAGAAGGATTTTGACGAATGGAATGAAATCATGTTTTGCTTTTGAATGGGAAACATGGCATTTGGCTCCAATTTTTCCGCATATAGAATCAAGCATGGTTCTTTTGCCTTTAGTCCAAAACAAAGTTATGATTCTGATCGGGGGCGAAATAAGTTCAAAAGGCTTGTATGATTCAGGGGCAACTGCAGCTGCTTCCGATAACTCATTAAAGAAGTATTTCAAAAGATGCCAGTGTTCTGTTCCAATTCTTCCTCGGAAGAGGTCTGCTTGTGAAACATAATCATATGCGGCAGCAAGTTCGTCTGGATTAGAGTACCGCCTTGGTAGATTGTCACTAACTGACATTATAAACTCGTCATAATCGATGCTTGAGCGAAAAAGTAAGGATGATACTTCCTCAATGGACTTTGCAGAGAAAAAGCCTCTGAGTGTTTCATCCATGCTGACGTCTTTATTTCTTGAAGCCAACGCCATCGTGTCTTGTAATGTCAAAACATGATTCTCTTCGCAAAGACTTTGCAGGTCATTTATGGCTGAACGCACGTCGCCCTGGCTGTTTTGAGCAATGTGTTCAAGCGCCTCAAAATCTGCTTTCACATGTTCTAACAAACAAATCTTCTGCAACAACGCTATGATGAGCGGTAACCGGATTTGGTGAAAACGGACAAGTAAACAAACTTTTTTCAACGGTCTCAATTTATCTATGTCCGGATCATTTGCAGCCATAATTACCGGAACTCGCGATTTCTCTACTATTTCAATAATTGCGCTTACTCCTCCTCGGTCTTCATTGCCAGCTATGCCGTCTACCTCGTCAAGAAAAAGCAAGTTCCCTTGACTTTCAGTAGTAAAAGTGTCAAGCGCCAGATAAGATGTGGCAGGCTTCGCAATTGCATTAACAGCTTTTTCTGACCTTGTATCGCTTGCATTCATTTCAATAATTGAAAATCCACTCTCTCTTGCGGCAGCGTTAACTAGCGCAGTTTTACCAACCCCAGGAGGTCCATAAAGTAAAACCGCTTTCTTGGTCTTTCGCTTACCCTTCAGCCATTCGATAAAGATAGCTTTAGCTTCTTCGTTACCAATTATGTCTTCTATCTTTTTTGGGCGGTACTTTTCAACCCATAAAAGATCAGTTTTCAATAAGTTTCCCCTAAAGCCTTACCGAATTTTCCGAATTGAGCAAGTAACGCACTTAATTGGATGTCACTATTTGCGCCTTGTGTTAAACGATAGTCATATTCCCCAATTACGTTTGATAGCTCTGCTTTTTGTTCAGGCGTAAGATCAGACATTTTGAAGATTTCCCGTTGAACTTGACGTATTATTTCTGAGCCTGAAAAGCCGTAAGACCCCATTATTTCATACATGGTTTTTCTTGCTTCCATAAATTCGCCGAATAATGCTTTTCTAATCATTTTTTGCACTTGCACTGGGCTAGCCTCTCCAATGACTAAAGAAATTGTTTTCTCATCCACTTCTCCTCCTTCCTTGTACGCTGAAGCTGTTTGTAAGGCATTTATTGCATGTCTAAGATCACCTTCGGAGTAATCCACGATTCTTTCGGCTGCTTCAGGTAACAGTTTGACTTTCTCTCTTTTGGCTATGCATTGAAGTTGCTCTTTCATTGCTAGTTTGTAGCCTCGAAAAACGGAATATAGCGCAGCGACTCTGTATTGGTTCAATGATCTTGCTTGATTGGTTACATATTAGAATGAACCTTGATGTGCGAGAACTAGTTTCCATTATTCTCCTCAAAGCTGTTTGAGCAGGCCCAGTCATTTGGTCACATTCATCAAGTATAATCAATGCAAATGGGATATTTCCAAAGCCTGCGCGACTATAACGTGAAAAATCTTTAACTCTCTCACGCACTGTGTCGATGCCTCTTTCATCAGATGCATTAAGTTCAAGAGTAAAGTTTTTCCAGGTTGGACCAAAAAGTTCGTGTGCAATGCATAAGGCAAGCGTTGTTTTTCCAGTGCCCGGTATCCCTGCGAACATCAAGTGAGGCATCGTTTTTGGGTTTCTCATAAAAGCTTTCAGGCTTTCGACGATGTCACGTAAATCAACAACTTCATTTAGGTTTTTTGGTCGGTATTTCTCAACCCACATAAGCGCTTCTTCATTAACAGTCATTAAGATAACCTTCAACAACAAGTAATACACTTAAGAGTTTTAATTTAATAATTTAACTTTTCTCTAGCTGTTTAGCAGAATCGAACAGAACCGTTAATCCAAACGGCTAGCCTATTTTGCTTCCTTCAACAATGTCTTTCTCAGGTTGAAGCACGGTAACATTGCCTTCGCTATCTTCAGCCGCTAAAATCATGCACTGCGATTCTACGCCTGCTAGCATTCGCCTTTGAAGATTCAAAAGAAAAACGCATTTTTTCCCAACCAATGCTTCAGGCTGATAAAACTTTAGCAACCCTGCGACTGCTTGTCTTTTCTCCGAGCCAAAATCAACAATTATTTTGATTAGTTTCTTTGAGTTAGGTATTTGGGTTGCTTCAATTATTTTTCCTATACGTAAGTCTAGTTTTTGGAACTCATCGAACGTTATTTCTTCAGCCAACGAATCCACGCTCTAGCGATAGGTTATTTTTCTTTGTTATTTACTTTGCTTTCTTTCGCAAGTTTAATTCTTTCTTTAGTGGCTAACTTGCGTGCTTGCAGCAAGGGTTCTGGAATACGACTTAAGGAACAGTGTTTAATGATTTTAATTGCTGTTTCAAGGGAAACCATATGACCAATACTTACGAAAATGGGTTTGGCTTTTTGCTTTGTAGTCACGACAGATCCAATTATTTCATCTTTATCAATCAAAAAAGTCTGCCCGTTCATCTCAAGCAGCTTGCCTATCAACCTGCTTTTTGCAGCTCCAATAGTTGGTTTGCCAATTGCGAGACCAAGATGGCTGGCGAACCCGCATCGAAATGGATGTGCCAATCCTTGAGCGTCAACAAGGAAAACGTCGGGCTGAATCTTCAGTTGTCTGATCGCCGCCAATGCGGGAGGCAACTCCCTAAAGGATAGCAAAGTTGGAATATATGGAATTTCAACTTGGCAGATCGCAACTTGCGCTTCCAAAAGCTTCAAAGAATCATAATTCAAAACCACTGCAACGCCGATGCCTAATCGCCCGATGTATGAAACATCAACTCCAGCGACATTTTCTACTTTCGGCGGCAATCTATCTTCTAATATAATTTTCCGCGACAAACAGAGCTGTGTTAAATGGGCTTTTTTAACTGAAAAATTCTTCATTAACTTGTGCGGTTCACTCAAAAATTAACCCTTTTTTGGGGTACGTTTAGAAATGCGTTTTGCCGGTTGAAATTTCTTTAAGTAGTCTTCAAGAGATTTCCGGCGAATTTCCAATGTAACATCACCGCGTGTGGCTTCAATTATTCTTCTGGCAGTATCCGATTTGTGCCTGAGCCCTGGAACAAGCATGTAAGCCTCATCAAGAGCCAACAACTGAATGAATACTTGATCCATAATTTCTAGGCATTCTTCGCCTTTTTTGACTTCTCCTTCTCGTAAATTGTCAAGTGCTAAACGCCTGTATTCACCAATTACATCTGCTAAACCAAGTACATAATCAACTGAAGGCACATTTACTTCAGCAGGCGTAATGAATCGTGATTCTTTTACAAGCGTAAAAAATATGCGGGCTTCCGAATGTTCTTGAAGTGTTGCACTAAACATGCCCCCATAAACAATTTCAGGATACTCTTTAGCCAAATCTTGCAGACTTGAAATTCTCTCTTTAGCGCTTTCAATAAGGTTTTCGGCGTCCTCATATTTTTTCTGGTGAATCAAAAGTATCGCTTGTTTGGAAAGACTTGTTGCTTTCCGCATAGTTACATGTGCTTGTTCACGAACCTCATTTTTTTGCATGAGATCATTTTTTATCTTTTGGAGAACGGCTTCCAAAGCGGACAAAATTACACCAACTCTTTAAGTGAAGTTAAAGTTACTTATTTCAATTTCTAAAAAAATTAATCATCATTTTTATTGACGAGAGCTACCCTCAATTTAATGTTCTACTAAGAGTTTACAGTTGAGATTTCCTTAAGGAATATTTAGAGGTGTGCAGAATTTTAAGGTGTTTTTCTTTAATGTTTTTTTATGGAAGCCTGGGATGTTGTCAGGCTTTTTGTGAATAAAGCCACTGTTTCCTTGGAGCCTAAACGACCCGGCAACCCCGGTTATGGACAAATCAAAGCAGTCAGAATTCTAGTTTTTGCCAGACTCAAAGGCCTACAAAACGATACGCGTCTTGTTGAGTACTTGAAGAAACATACAAACGAAATCAAAGCCTTAGGCTTAAACTCGGTTCCTGACCGAACCACCGTGGGACGATGGTGGAAACGCTACTTAACCTTGCTTGAGAAAACGTTTGCTAAACTGGCAGATATGCTACGGTTAGTTATGCCAACAAGTTTGCTTATTGTTGATTCTACGCCGTTGGTGGATCTTTACGACATGGAAGCAAAGTGGGGTCATACTAGCAGAGGAAAATTCCGAGGTTTTAAGTTGCATGCAGCAGTTAATCAAGCAGGTTTGCCGTTAAGAGCAGTCGTTACGTCGGGCAACAAATACGATGGGCCGCTTTTTCCGGATTTGATTTGGGATTTGGAGGCTCCTTACGTTTTGGCGGATGCAGGATATGATTCGAAAGAGAACCGTCATGCAGCTAAAGTAATTGATGCAAAGCCGGTTATCGCTGCGAATGTTAGGCATGGAAAGGCTAGGAAAGTTAGGTATTCTAAGCTTTTGAGGTCTAAGCGTTATGTTGTGGAGCAGTTTAATGGGCATATCAAGGCTAATTTGTTAAAGCAGTGCTGGGTGAGGCCGAAGGGTTTGCTGAAGAAGTCGGCTATGGTTTTTGCGGCGTTAATTGGATATGATGCGGAGGCTTTGCGCGCAGTGGTTTATGGCGAAACAAGCCTGAAGTCAGTAAGCAAGTACTGGGTTTAACCCAAAATCTTAACGGTTAAGTGTTGCGGACACAAACCAAATGGAAACTCGGGTTTTAACCCAGAACTCGCTCAACATACTATAGGCTAAAGAACAATAAAAAAATAATTGTGCACATCCCTAAGAATATTAAGACGTTACTTTCTCCTTAGAAATGCTGAATTATATTAGTCAGTTGTTTCCAACCTGAATAGGTTTCTCCAACCTGCTTAACAATACAACTCTACTCTCGGTCGCTTCATTGATAATCTTGTACCCTGTTTTCTCTGCTAACTGTGCAGCAAATATTTTCACTTCTGAATGCGTCGGCATGCGCTCAAAACCTAAGCGGAGATTTGAAAAACCAATATGCATGTATGCCTTTGCTTCAATGTAAGTGGGGTTCGCTTTCTCAACAAGTTTCGCATATTCATCTACGTGGGTCATATTATGTTCTTTGACTAGTGTCGTTCGAATTACTGTTGGGCATCGGAAGCTTTGCAATAGACCAAGTGTTTCGTTTAATTTTGTCCAAGCGCTTGGAAACTGAGGACGGCAAACCTGCTTATAGACCTGCGCGTTGGGTGCACATACGGAAATGTAGAGCTGGGTGGGCTCTCTGCTCAATTTTGATAGCTTAAGAGGTAAAGTCCCATTTGATACCAGGAAAGTTGTTAAACCCTTTTGATGGAGAAGTTGGATTAAATCTCCCAGAGGTTCGTAAAGTGTCGGTTCGCCAGTCAAACTTATTGCAACATGCTTAGGCGAAAGGGCTTCTTGGAATTTTCTCCAATTTGTTTTTGGGTTCCCTTTATATCCAGTTAAGATTTTCTCTTGCGCCTTCAGACTTCCCTCTATGATATCTTCCGGAGCGTCGATTTTTGGAATTTTCATCTCGTTCCATGTTACCTGCAAGTCTCCGCTTTGAGCTCTCCAGCAAAACAAACATTGTTGGGTGCAATAGTAGAGCGAGGGCGACATTTGGATGCACCTGTGGGATTTTATGCCGTAAAATTTCTGTTTGTAGCACGATCTATCATTTACGATTGATTCGTAGAGCCACTTGCACCTTTTGACGGCTGAATGATTGCCCACTAAATGGTACTTTTGCTTCTTTAAAGCTCCTGAGAGAGTAGCTTCAACGTCTTTTTCCAAGAGGTCACCAAAGTTGTTATCGTTAGAAACCTTTGTCTTTAAAAAATCCTGCGGTCAAAATGATTTTTTGCAGGCACCCACATTGAACTCAACTTGTTTAAGTCTATTCGGGACTTATATGCAACATTAAATGACAAGGTTTAAAATCATCTCTTGTTAAATCATCAGTCATTACAGCAGTGGAAAAGCTATATTTCGGGAGAACAGAGTGGTTTGAACAAAAAAATTGGTGCAATTGCCCTCTTAGTGTTAATGTCATTTGCGGTTGCAATGATGCCTTCTCAAATGGTCGTTGGGCAAAATGTGAATCTTGGAGTAACCATTTATCAGGTTTCTCCAGCAGGTCAACTTTCCAGTAACGGAACCAGCACATTAACTGGGCCCGTAGGAATGGCGTTAAATCTTCAAGGAACAATTTATACCGCCAACAGTACCTACCAAATAATATTTGCTAATCAAATCGTTGCTAGTGGTAATACTTCTCCAGATGGGTATTATGTTAATGCGAACTTTAGTGTGCCTGAGGTTCCAACCGGTACATACGCGTTAAGGCTTAAAGATGTCGCGATTAATACTAATTCCACTGAAGATGATTTTCAAGTTACAACCACATACGGCATAAATCCTGTACCTCCGCAAATGCAGGAAGGAAGCAGTGTGGTGCTTAATGTTTCGGTTACAGGTGGAATCGCAACTACCTCATATGACGCCAATGTTTCTGTTGTACTTCCAAGTCCGCTTAACACTGTGTATTCAAAAGTGGTTCCACTAACCGCCAATCAACAGGGAACTGCCATTTCACAAGTTACCTATCCAGATAGTAGTTTCCAACCGAATGGTTCACTAACCGATTTTGCTGGTTCATACATAGCCTATTTTAATCAATCCAGTCTTTAGCGCAAACCCAGTTTTCTGTAGGATTTCTTGATTCAACCACTTATCACAGAGGTCAAACAGTGACAATACACGCGGTAGGTTACCAACCCAGTCAGGCTGCCACATTAAGCGTTGTCAATGCTTCAAGTGGAGCAACTGTTGACTCAGAGGCAGTTGCAGCTTCAGCTGATGGCGTCATTAGTGAAACATGGGTAATTCCTTCTAATGTTGGAATTGGAAATTATAACGTAACAATTACTCCTCAAGGTACCCAGAAATTAATTCAAGATTCACAAACCTTTTCAATTAATGGATATCCTGTTCAGGTTAAGACGGTAAACCTTGCAAATGAAGTTGTTTCCCAAATACAGGTTCAAGCTATAGATGAAGCAAATAATATAACATATTCGGCTACAAGTGGAGATGATGGTATAGCTAACCTAAACCTCGAAACAGGAGTTCACGTTTTAACTGCCCTTTGGAACGGCGTAAACGTTGGAGAAACCACCATAACAGTTACCGGTAGCGATACCTTCGAATACAGTGCAAATTAACTGACCTAAAAATTGTGGTTCAAAATCAGAATGGCGTCACATTGCCTTTCGTTGATTTAGCCATTACGTACAGTTATCAACAAGCAAACGGAGGCTCTCAAACAGGAAGTTCCTCAGGTCAGACGGACCCTTCAGGAGCTTTCATCTTAAACTCTACCCTAACTGGCATAAGTTATACAATAGATGCGTCATTATACGGTCAAGTTTTCAATTCAGGTAATGACACATTCACCAATGTTCCAGCTCAGCCGTTGTCACAAATAATCGTAACATGTCCAAATGAGCAATTAACCATTAATGTAGTAGGTTACACACAAGCTCCTATTCCTAACGTACGCATAGAACTAGTTGAATTAACAAATGGGCTGTTCTATTCAGCAACAACAGACAATTCAGGGTCAGTTACGACCCAAGTTACCTTTGGAATGTATAGGGCAAGGTTCTACGAAAACGATATTCTAATTAATCAAACCAACATCAGCGTTTTCGGTGAAACGCAACAAGAAATACAATGCACTCTCTACGACATTCAAGTAAAAATAAAAATCGTGGACTTTTTCGGAAACCCAATATCAGATGCTAATGTAACATTAAATGGGCCATCAACTGAGCATTTTTCCGTCATAACTAAAGGTGATGGAACAGCTGTTTTCAACAATGTTATTGGTGGAGACATGCAAATAGTAGCGTTTCCTTCAGGGGCGCAAAATAACTATCAAGCTATGACTCTCACTATTAATCAGCCAACTTCGGTCCAGATTAAAATTGATCGCTATGTTGCTTTAGGATCCCTACTGATACCAGTTAGTTCATTATTTGCCATACTCGTAATAATAATTGCTATAATCATCTTAGTAATTGTGGAAATCGTCAGACTAAAAATAGTCAAGCGTACATCTTAAAGTTAAATATGCGCTTTTCCCCTTTATTTGGAAAAAAGTTTATATGGCTTCCAACAAACATAAGAAAATACAAGGACAAACCAAACAAAAATTTTGATAGACAATTTGAGGTGTATCTATTTGGCTCAGTCAAAAGCTTGCTCTCCAACATGCAACTCTTTTAAATGCACACAAAACAACGTCTTCTACAGAAGAGACTCAGTAGGGTGCAAATTGACAGAAGAAAATTGCACCGTTGCAAACTGCACTTACTCAATGTGCATGAAAAGACGCCTCCTACCAGGCGGAACTTGCGGTGAAATGATTAAACGTAAAACTGTTGAAAGAGACTTGGAAGACGATTTCTCGAACGAATCAATAAGATTCAAAGGGAAAGCATTGCGCAAACTTGGAGACAAAGAAATCTTCTAAAAGTTTTTATGAAAAAATAACGAAAAACAGTTTACTCGTAAAAATACGAGTCTTCTTTCTTATTTTGATTGAACGCGTTTTACTACAGGGGGCTTAACTTTCTTTAGAATCCTGTATCCACAAATAATGCATTTTGTTTCTCCGCCGCGTAGTTCTAGCTCTTCAGATGGCACTCTTGCTCCGCATCTCATGCATTCGTAAACAATTCCTGATTTTTCCATAAGAAACGTCTCTTCCTACAAAGAAAAGTATTTTGCTTTTAAACGTTTCCAATAGCGTGCAAGTTATGAGGATATAAAGTTGAGAAAACGGCTTCGGGAAAAACTTTCGGATACCATCTGTTCGCAAGAGTTAGAACAAGTTTACAACTCCTTTGACATAATAGGCGATATTGCAATCATTAAAATTCGAAACAGCCAGAATGTTGACCTTGAAACTGTAGCAAAAAAAATACTTTCTATTCAAGGAAACGTGAAAACAGTTTTTGCCCAAAGAAGCCCCATTTCTGGAGACTTTAGAGTTAGAGAGTTAAAGTTGCTAGCAGGCGAAGGGAAAACAATCACTAAACACAAAGAATCTGGTTGTTTATTTGAGGTGGATGTTGCGAAATGCTATTTTTCACCAAGACTTTTGCATGAAAGGTCAAGGGTAGCGAGCTTGGTAAAGCATGGCGAAACAGTAGTCAACATGTTTGCGGGTGTAGGGTGTTTTAGTGTAATTATCGCTAAAAAGGTTGATCAAACCAAAGTGTTTTCTATTGACGTTAACCCAACCGCTGTTCAATACATGAAAGAGAATATTAGAATTAACAGAGTTTACAACAAAGTAATTCCTTTGCTTGGCGATTCAAAAGAAATAATCAAAGCCGAACTGCAAGGAAAGGTTGATCGCGTCTTAATGCCTTTGCCCGAAAAAGCTCTAAAGTATTTGCCTTATGCACTTTCAGCGCTAAGGATGCAAGGCGGTTGGATTCATTATTATGATTTCCAGCACGCAATTGGAAATGAGGATCCTATTGAAAAAACTAAGTTGAAGGTAGCTGAAAAACTCGATAACCTGCGTCTATCTTATGATTTTGCTTTTTCTCGTGTTGTGCGAAGTACTGGTCCTAACTGGTACCAGACCGCCTTAGACATCCATGTCTTTTCGTTACCAAGCAAGTTTTAATAGCCAAGCCGTTAACTATCTAATTCGTGAGAAATAATGAAGCGCAAACTGATGGAAATTTTGGCTTGCCCAATTGACAAGTATCATCCTCTTGACCTGCATGTTTTCGAAGAGAAAGATGAGATAGTAGAAGGCTTAATCGTTTGCCCAAAATGTTTACGCTGGTATCCAATAAGAGATGAAATTCCAGAAATGCTGCCTGATGAACTGCGAAAAGAAGCTGACGACCTGCCATTCTTAAAGAAATGGAAGGCAAAAGTTCCCGAAAAAATAGTCGCTGAAGGAAAACCTTTCAACTTAAAATAGTTATTTTTCCAAGTTTATTGCTCTGTTTTTTGCTGAGGATTGCATTGCAGCTTGAGCGACTGCAAGTGCTTTTACTCCGTCTTCTCCGGTGATGAGTGGCTTTTTCTTTTCAAGTATGCATTCGGCAAAATGTTGAAGTTCGCATCTTAAGGGTTCTTGGAATGGGTATCTCGGTTGAACTGTTTCTTTTTGTTGTTCAATCCAGAGATCTTGAGTTATGTAATCTAATCTCATTATGGCATCGGAACCAGTGACAGTTAACGTTCGTGTTTTGTAGGGTGTTAGCCAGTTTGATTCAATAAAAGCGCTTTCTCCACTTTTGTATGTTAGCATTATGTGTGCATAATCTTCGAATTTCTTGTGTTTCATGTTTCCCATTTTTGCATAAACAGTGATTGGATCCTGCTGAGATATGAACCGCATAACGTCTATGTCATGTATTGCAGTGTCTTTTACTACTCCAACGTCCCCTATTCTCTCAGGCCACTGGGAAACACGTTTGGCATTAGCGCACACTAGTTGGCCGATTTTTTGGGTTTCCACTGCTTCGCGAATGCTCTGTAATCCAGGAATAAATCTCATCAAAAAACCCACGGTCAAGTTAAGCCCGTTTTGTTCTGCTGTTTCACAAAGTTTTTGGGCTTGTTTTGTGTTGGTTGCCATGGGCTTCTCAACGAGAACATGTTTTCCTGCCCTGAGACCTTTGAGTGCTTCTTTTGCAAGATGCGTCGACCATGTGCAAACGCTTATGGCCTCTATTTCTTTGTTTTTTAGCATTTGCGTGCTATTGGTATAGGCTTTTACGCCGTACTGATTAGCCATGGTTTTGGCTCTTTCAGGATTTACATCGCAAATTGCAATAAGTTCTGTTGAAGGCAACTCCTTGTAGACTCGCGCGTGGTTTTTTCCCCAAGAACCTGTTCCGATTACAGCTACTCCAAGTTTTTTCATTATTCTATACCTCTTCCTAAGCCACGATATATGAAACCTTCTATTTCCACTTTTTTGGGCTCAAAGGCACCTGCTAAATCTACAATAACAGCCGGTGTCTTCGTTAATGCTTTAAGTTTCTTTAAATTCAAGTTTTTAAACTGTTCTTCTCTCGTGAGAATTATTATGCAGTCAGTGCCCTCTACTGTTTCATTTAAATTACTAGCCTTTACCACTCCTAAATCCACTGACTCTCTTTTTGATAAGGGGTCATAGACACTTACTTTGGCGCCTTTCAACTCCAGCATTTTAACAAAAACCCCTGTAGTTTGGTTAACCGTTCCTAAAACCGCAACTCTTGCTCTTCTCAGCGTTTTGTTACAGGCTCGA
Source organism: Candidatus Bathyarchaeota archaeon (assembly GCA_963729805.1). Lineage (GTDB taxonomy): Archaea > Thermoproteota > Bathyarchaeia > Bathyarchaeales > Bathycorpusculaceae > Bathycorpusculum. Next base: position 92,781 of record CAVSPH010000001.1, read on the forward strand.
AGAGCCTCTTGAGTAAGATTTACAGCGTGTTTAACCATTTCTTCGTTGATTTGCCTGGACAACGCCGGAAGCCTAAGCTTAACATTAATGTTCTCAGCACTTTCCAACAAAAGATACGCTTCGTTCTTATTTTCTTCTTCAACCGTTATCGGCCAAAAACTCTGATCGGTAAAATCTAACAATTTTAAGACTTCAAAGTAATCTATATTTGCGCTTTCGCAGAAAACCGCAAGCTCGTTAGCCAATGCAATGCTTGTATCTTTTCTAGCAACTGTAAAAAGTATCGCTATTTCTGCCGTCTTCACATCATTTATTGTTTTAACGTTTTTAGCTATTTTTCTTAAAATGCTTGTTACTCCGTCCAAGTTAGTTTTTCCAACTGCCGCGACTTTTAGCTCCAAGTTGGCTATCTGACTTGCATATTTCGCCTGGGAGGTTTGAAGCGGAATGTAAGCCAAACCAAAATCCGAACCTGCCTTGAGGCCTGATGTGTTCTCAAATGTTTCTTTCATTATTCCTTCATTGAAACCGAAAGCGGCAATACTCCAATAAAGAACCAATACACCAGCGTGGAGCGCTGCTGCAACTTGTTTACATGCAATTACTGCTTCTGAGTAATCAATTTTTTTCTTTTCATCAACTTTTGCGGGTACCGTTATGATTATGATATCGCTTTGTGATACGGCTTTTTTTAACTCACTAGTTACGTTTAGTTGTCCTGAGTTGACAAGGCCTTTCAGTTTGATTTCAGTTTCAGGGTCGGCAAAAGCTGTTTTTCCTTTAGCAACTTTTTTTATGACACTCAAATTGGCGTCCGTGCATATTACTTTAAAACCCGCATCAGCAAATGCGATAGCAAGAAAAATTCCCTTTTGTCCGCATCCTATAACGCTAACAGTGTATTTGGAGCGTTTTTCAACAGTATCAATATCATCAGGTTTTAAGTTGAGAACTGCGGGCATTAGTCGGAATTCTCCAAATCGATTGATTTTCCTAGATTGTTTTGAGGATTCTTTTAAGTCTTAAACTGTAGTCGGTGACAAGCTTTAATGCTTTTTCTGGGTTTTTCGCCTCAGCATATAGCCTGAAAACTTTTTCTGTTCCGCTGGGTCTAATCAGAATGGCACTGTTATCGCTAAACCAAATTTTTACTCCGTCAAGCGTGTTAATATTTTCTTTCTTCACTTCTTCTAACAGTTTTTGTAAGAGAATTTCTTTTTTCTCATCAGGGCATTCGATTTTTCCTTTCTCAATAAAGTATTGCGGTTGCTCTGCAACAAGACTAGACAGTTTCATTCCAGTCTCAGCCATTATGTTAAGCAGCAGAGCAGTTGTCATTGCACCATCACGAACAGCTTGGTGAGGACCATAGAAAATCCCACCATTTTCTTCTCCGCCCAATTTAGCGTTTAACTCCTTCATTTTCTGGGAGACAGTAACGCTTCCAACTTTAGTCCAAATCAGTTCTCCTTTGTAAGCTTGTACTGTGTCCTTGATAAGAGTAGATGAACTCACTGGGGTGACTATCTTCGCACCAGGGTTATCGATCAGAAAATGTTTTATAACTATTGCAAAAGTTTTGTCTCCCCAGTAAATCAATCCATTTTCATCAACAAAGATTGAGCGATCAGCATCTCCATCAAAAGCCACACCAATATCTGCCCCAATAGCTTTCACAGTTGAAGACAAGTCACCTAGACTCTCGGGTCTTGGCTCAGGTAATCTTCCAGGAAAAGTACCGTCAATGTTAGCGTTAATGCTAGTAACTTTGCAGCCAAGTTCCCTTGCTAATTGTGGTCCCGTGAGGCCACCAACACTATTAGCTGCGTCTAAAACAATATGAAAGTGTTTTTCAGCTATTTTTTTAATGTTAACCTGTTTCTTAATAGCTTGGATGTATTCATCGTTGATTCCAAGTAGTTCACGTTCTGTTCCAAGCTTATCCCATTCTGCAAAAACTATTTTGTTATCAAAATAAATATTTTCTATTTCAACTTCTTGTTCGTGAGATGTTTCGATACCATCCTTCCAAATGACTTTAATGCCGTTAAACTCGGGTGGATTGTGTGAAGCAGTTATTATTACTCCGCCATCCATCTTATGGTTTTTAACAGCGAATTGTAATGAAGGCGTTGGCGCCATTCCTGCAGAAAATACGTTGCATCCAGTAGCGGTTAAGCCAGAAATCACAGCTCTAGCTAGCATTGGTCCGCTGGTTCTAGCATCATATCCTAAAAGTAAATTTTTTCTTCCAAAAAAAGTTCCAATTGCACAGCCAACATTTATGGCCATTTCAGGTGTCAACTCAATGTTGACTAAACCTCGAATCCCATTTGTTCCGAAAAGCTTTCTCTTGCTCATAAATTTTACATCTCATTTCCTATTTAACAGTGAATCTTGGGTTTTAAAACGTTTTCAGCCACTTCTTTACCCGGGCAGATCTTGCCTGAAAGTTCAAGATTGTCTTTAACTTTTGCATGGTCTCCAATAATGCAACCGCTACTAATTGTAATATTATTTCCAATTTTTGCTCCTTCTCCAATTATTGCCCCGTCAACTAAGACAAAGTCACCTATGCTGACGTTTGGAAAAATTACAGAATTGCTAATTTGTGTTTTCTTGCCTACCGTCACATTCTTCCCTAAAATAGCGTAAGGACCAATAATTGAATTACAAGCTACAAAGATTCCCTTATCAAGAGCAACAGGTGTCCTTAGCTCAAAATTTTTTGACCTTTCGTGTTTAACCGTTTTGGGTAACGAATCAAGTATTATTTTGTTTGTCTCCAGATATTCTTCGGGTTTTCCTATATCCATCCATAAACCTTTAACAAAATGACCGAAAAGCTTTCCCTCAGCAGCTAACCTAGGAAAAACCTCGCGCTCCATAGAAACTGCTTTTTCTGCGGGAATATAGTCAAAGATTTTAGGGCTGAGAACATAAACTCCTGCATTTATCAAGTTGCTTGGCGCTTTATCCTTTGTTGGTTTTTCAATAAACTGTTTTATACGGTTGTCATCTCCTATTTCAGCTACGCCGTACCTGCAAGGGTCTTCAACTTTGCAGAGTGCGATGGTTGCCAAAGCGCCCGATTTTATGTGCGTTTTAAGAAGTTCTTTGTAACTTATATCCGCAAAAATGTCACCGTTCAAAACAATGAATGGTTCATCATGGCCTATTATTTTTTCAGCTTTCTTTACTGGTCCTGCTGTTCCCAGCGGTTTTTTGGGCGGGTCAATTGAAAACTTTAGTTTCAAACCATGTCTGCGAGGCCGTTCCTGTTTTATGTGAAATTGAGTTAATGCATTAACTGCCAAAATGGCTTCATCAACATCATTATTGGCTAATCCTTCAAAAATCCATTCCAGTAAAGGTTTGTTAACTATGGGAAAAAGCGTTTTTGGCCTAGCACAGCTTAGTGGTCTAAGTCTTGTTGCGAAACCGCCTGCTAAGATTACAGCTTTCAGAAGAGTCACCTGCTGTGGAGTTATCTATTGACTTGTTTTTATTTAAACAGTTATCGGCGCTATTTTATTCCCACTCGATGGTCGCAGGGGGCTTGTGAGTAATGTCATAAACCACTCGAGTGACTTGTGGAATCTCGTTTGTGATTCTGGTTGAGATTTTTTCAAGAACTGGATAAGGAATCTGCGCGAAATTGGCAGTCATGGCCTCCCGGCTTTCTGCCGCACGAACAGCTACAACGTATCCGTAAGCTCTTGAGTCACCTTTTACACCAGTTGCTTTCGTATCAGTTAATACAGCAAAATACTGCCATAACTTTTCTTCTAAATGATTTTTCTCGATTTCTTGCCGAACGATAGCATCAGCTTTCTTAGCCACGCTCACTTTTTCCTCAGTTAATTCACCAATTATTCGGACTGCCAAGCCAGGTCCTGGAAACGGCTGGCGATTAACGATTTCTTTTGGAAGCTCAAGCATTGTAGCCACTTTTCGTACCTCGTCTTTGTAGAGGTCACGGAGCGGTTCGACAATTTTTTTGAACTTTATGTTTGTTGGTAATCCGGCAACATTATGGTGGGATTTTATGACATCCGAATTCTTTCGAATGCCTGACTCTATTCTGTCTGGGTAGATGGTGCCTTGAAGCAGATATTGAGCGTCTGACTTTTCGGCAATTTCCTCAAAAACCCTGATAAATTCTTCTCCGATTATCTTACGTTTCTTTTCGGGATCTGCTACGCCCTTCAGTTTTCTCATAAATCTCTCTTGGGCTTCTGCCATAACAAAGTTTATCGGAAATTTTCCAAATGTTTCTCGGATAGCTTCCGGTTCGCCTTCTCGCATGAACCCATGATCAACGAAAACAGCTGTAAGTTTGTCGCCTAATGCTTTAGCTGCTAGTGCAGTGGCAACGCTTGAATCTATACCTCCGCTTAAGCCTATGATAGCTTTGGCTGAACCAACATCAGCCTTTATCTCATTGACCATTTTTTCGATTATATCTTCCACTTTCCAGTTCGCTTCGCATTTGCAAACCTCAAAAATGAAATTATGCAGCATGAGGGCGCCCTTTTCTGTGTGGATGACTTCTGGGTGCCATTGTAAACCGTAAATTGGTTTTTGTTTGTGTCTGAAAGCCGCAACTGGGCAGTTTTCTGTGTGTGCTAAGACTTCAAAGTCGGGTGGCAGAGCAAAAACTGTGTCGCCGTGGCTCATCCAAACTTTCTCTTGCTTGGTTAACCCTTCCAGCACACCAACGGCCTTGTCAACGGTTACCTGGGCAATTCCATATTCTTTGCAGGTTGCAGGCTTAACTTTGCCGTTCGTTAATTGAGCCAAAAGCTGGTGACCATAACATAAACCTAGGATTGGTAAATCAACTTCTAAAATGTGTGGATTAAGTTTAGGCGCGTTTGGTTCATAGACACTTGAGGGTCCACCTGAGAAGATTAAGCCTTTGATATTGAATTTTTCATTTAAGGCTTTTATTTCTGGGGGCGAAATATCATGCGGGACAATTTCTGAGTAGACTCCGTTTTCTCGGATTCTTCTGCCTATAAGATGGCAGTATTGGCCCCCAAAATCAAGTACCAATATCGTGTCGCATTTAGTTTGCATTTTAATGGCTCTATCTATTGGGGTTTAAGCTAGTAATTTAAGATTACTATCTGTCCTTATCAAAGTTAATACAGTTCAAAACTAATTTCTTTCCTTTCTGAGGGTTCAAATTTTGAATGAAAATACTAAACTTTTATTAATATAATCGTACGATAATTAAAATTCGTCTCAAAAAAGACGTCTTAGTTGAATGAACGTGCAGGAAGATTGCTTATGGACTTAAACGAAACAGACTTAAAAATTCTTAAAAGTCTCTTAGAGGATGCGAGGTTTTCAAGCAGGCAAATAGCAAAGAACGTAGGCGTATCAGTCGGAACCGTTTTGTCGAGAATCAAAAGAATGGAAGATGACGGTCTCATTAAAGGTTATTCAGTTCTTTTGGACCATGAAAGACTTGGTTACCAATTGACTGTGGTAACTGAAATTACAGTTTCAAAGGGCAGACTAGTTGAAACGGAACAAGAAATTGCTAAAATTTCCAACGTATGCAGCGTCTACGACGTAACAGGTCTGACCGACGCTATTATTGTTGCTAAATTTAAGAGTCGAGATGACCTTGGACAATTTACTAAGAAGTTGTTATCTTTGCCTTTCATTGAGCGAACAAATACTCATGTGGTCTTAACTACTGTTAAGGAAAACTTCCGCCTGATATAATCCTATTTTTTTTCAATATGATTTTCTTTTTTATATCTTAATTCTGGCGCTGATATAGTTATTTTTGTTCCTGACGCAACTGGCGAAGTTATCCAAACATTTCCACCAATCACAACGTTATTGCCGATTACAGCATCGGGCCCCAGTAGAGTAGCACCCGAATAGATAACTACATTATTGCCGACTGTTGGGTGTCTCTTTCTTCCTTTGATAATGTTTCCTTTCTCGTCTTTTGGAAAACTAAGTGCACCTAATGTTACGCCTTGGTAGAGTTTCACGTTGTCGCCTATTTCGGTAGTCTCTCCAATGACGACGCCTGTGCCGTGGTCTATGAAGAAGTTCTTGCCGATTCTTGCTCCAGGATGAATATCTATTCCTGTTAAAGAATGAACGTGTTCGCTCATTATTCGTGGAATCAATGGAATGCCCTCAAGGTAAAGTTCATGAGCTATTCTGTAAGTTGTTATTGCTAATACACATGGGTAGCTCAAGATAACTTCATCTGTGCTTACGGCCGCTGGATCGCCCGCGTAAGCAGCTTGAATGTCTCCGCTTAATGTTGCTCTAATTTCGGGGAGTTTTTCAAGAAGTCCTTTAACGACAATATGCGCTCTTTTTTGGCAAACATCTTGCGGACACTCTATTTTTCTGCAAATGTACTTTAGGCTCTTCTCAATTTCGATCGTGAGCCGAGTGTAAACCGTAGTTAATGTGTTGCCCAACATATATTTTATATTAGCCTTAGTCACTTCTTCCTTTCCAAGATAACCTGGGAAAAGAATTGTAAATAGATCCTCTAAAACTTCAGTAACCACTTTTTTTGAGGGTAAGTCTCTGCCTTCAAGGTGGTCCATGCCTCCGAAAGCCTGGTAATTAGCCATGATCTGCTCAACTAGGCTCGGCAAACCCTTTTCAACCCAGTCCTTCTCCACTTTCTCCTTGTTGTTCATGAGTGTGATAAGCATGCGATCTGGGTTCCAGCAGTCGATATCTCGATTCTGTTCGACGCATTCTTTGCAATTTTTTGGTCGAGTCTGGCTTGGTTTTGTTGACATTATGATTCGCCTTTCGCTCAATTATGAAAAATGGGGAATATAAGATAAGCGTCTTTGAACTTTGACTTAGATGTTTGAGTTTGTGTTTGCAGGCTCTTGGAATAGTATAGTGCTCAGGTATCGTTCGCCAGTGTCTGGCAGGATTACAACCATGAGTTTGCCCTTGTTTTCCACTCGTTTCGCTATTTCGATTGCCGCGTATGCTGCTGCGCCTGATGATATTCCAACGAGTAATCCTTCTTTTTGAGCTAGTTGCCTCGCTGTTTGCAGAGCCTGATCGTCAGTAACTTTGAATATTTCGTCAACCAAGTCGAGTCTTAGTACGTCTGGTTTGAAACCTGCTCCTATTCCTTGTATTTTGTGTGGCCCCTTCTGCCCTCCGCTTAGAACTGGTGAGGCTGCTGGTTCAACAGCTATGGCTTTGAAGTTTGGTTTTTGTGGCTTTATGAATTGGGCTATGCCCGTTATGGTTCCACCAGTGCCAACACCTGCAACTACGATGTCCACTTTTCCTTCTGTGTCTTCCCAAATTTCTGGTCCAGTAGTTTCCCTGTGAATTTTAGGGTTGGCTAAGTTTTTGAATTGCTGGGGCATGAAACTGTTAGGGGTGTCTTTGACGAGTTCTTCGGCTTTTTTGATTGCGCCTCCCATGCCGTCTGGTCCTGGAGTTAGCACGAGTTGTGCACCGTAGGCTTTGAGGAGGTTGCGTCGTTCGATGCTCATGGTTTCTGGCATGGTGAGCACAAGTTTGTATCCTTTTACCGCTGCTACCATTGCTAAGCCAATGCCTGTGTTGCCGCTTGTCGGTTCGATAAGGGTAGCGCCTGGTTTGATTAAGCCTTGTTTTTCCGCTTCAGCTACCATGCTTAGGCAAATCCGATCTTTGACGCTTCCTCCTGGATTGCGTGCTTCAAGTTTGGCGACAACAGTTGCATTTATGTCTCGGGTTAATTTGTTAAGTTTTACTAGAGGCGTTTTTCCTATTGTTTCTAAAACGTTTTGGTATATTTTTGTCATATTAATCACTTGGATATAACACTGTTATAACTTCTGAGGAAATAAACTTTACTTACTACAAAAAATAATCAGCGACTTCAAATTTATAAACAAATCTAACTAACAACCCCACGACACTACAAAGTAAAGCCTTTAAATGTCAAGACCAATTCTATATTTCGCACCACCTCAAAAAGCACTCAAGCGGAGGTCGCCCAGCATGGCCAAAGGCGTAGGACTGAGGCTCCTATCCCGCAGGGGTTCGTGGGTTCAAATCCCACCCTCCGCACCAGCAAAATGTCACAAGTTTATTAGCAAAAATGTGGTATTACTGCTTTGTGAATTCTGAATTTGGCGATAAAGATGGCTTTAGCAATTAGGTATTATTTTAACCAGCGTTTTATTGTTCCTGCGCAGGTGGTATTTGACTGGTGTACTGACTTTGACCCAAAAGACCATTTGCTAATGGGCGACCCGAATGCTGAAAGACAAGTAAGCCGTATTACAGACGACACTATAATTTTGAACGACGTTTTTCACTCGCCATTAGGCTCTTTAGAAAAGCTAAAGCTCATTCAACTTTATCCAAACCGACTATCATGGACATCAACACATTTGACAGGTCCAAACAAGTATTCACAATTTCTATACAAAATCACTGCACAAGGCAAGGGTTTTTCCGCTTTGAACTTTACTGCACTCCACATAGAATATGTCGATAAAACGGATGCTAAGCTGCTTGCTGACCGACTATGCCAAGAAGATGCCGCTGCTTGGAAGCTTTTGGCAAAGGCAATGGCCGAAGAATGTACTTAAAAACCAACCCAAATTCCTATACAACTGAATGAAAAGACTTTTTTTGGTCAAAAACTCGTTTTTCTTAAGTAATGGTTAAAAGCTTATGATGTACACAATATCTAAAACCTAAAGGTTTGGTTATAAAATGCAATCTGCAAAAACCGAACAAAAAAGGAAATTCGTATCTGTTGACCCGGGAAAGTGCATTGGCTGCGGTATCTGTGAGTATGCTTGCACGGTAGAAAAGGGCGAGGGCGTCTGGAACCCGATCAGATCCAGAATTCGGGTAGTCCGGATGGCACCCGTTTTCAATTTCGCATTGTCCTGCCGCGCCTGCAAAGATGCTAAATGCGTAAAAGCATGTCCAGAAAAAGCAATTTCACAAGCAGAAAATACAAGTTTGCTAATTATTGATGAAACAAAATGTAAAGGCTGCGACTGGTGCGTTCAAGCTTGTGACCATGGCGGAATAACTATACATGCTGACACAGGAAAAGCCATAGCTTGTGACCTGTGCAACGGCGAACCAAAATGCATCGAATCCTGTCCAGAAGAGGCCTTAGAAATAGTTGAGTCTGATGAAGCAGCAGATTCACGGTTCAACGTTGCACTAGAAAGATTACCTGCACAAACTGAACAACTAACTCTTACCATCAAAAACAAAGATTGGAAACCATTGCTAGCAAATGCAGAGAAAAGGTCCGAAAAGGTTACGGAGAAACTTGTAGCACTAAACAAGAAGGCAGTTGCACAAAAGAAAAAGTAATTTCCTTTTCTAATTACAGATTTTCTTCAAAACCGCTCAATAAATTATCAATATCCAGACCAACCTTTTCACCAACATAACCGCCTTCTAAAACAAAGAACACAGATTTGTTCAATTGAGCAATTCTTTTGCCAATCTCTCGGTAATCTTTGTCAATCAAGCCTAAAGAAGCTAAATCACCAAGATGAGTGTCAAAACCACAAGAAACTGCAACTACCTCAAACTTATCCAAATTAACCATACCTATCGCTTTATCAAGCGTCTCCAAATATTGTTGTCCACCGTAATTTGCCGGCAAAGCAAAATTAATGCAGTTTCCTTCAGTAAAAGCACCTGTTCCAGGATAATTTGGCGACTGGTGTAGCGAAACATAAAAAACTTTCTCGTCGTTTTGGAAAACTTCTTGGGTTCCATTTCCATGGTGCCCATCAATATCCAAAATCAACGTTCTTTTATCTAATTCTTTAACTGCTATAGCAATGTTGTTGAAGTAACAGAATCCGCGTGTATAAACACCTAACGCAGCGCCATTTCTGCCTACATGATGTCCCGGCGGACGCATAAGCGAAAATCCATTAGTTTTATTTGCCAAAAGTGCGCCTCCGACAGAAAGTCTTGCAAACTCATAGATGTTATCGTAGGCAGGAGTGTCTGTATCTTCTACTAGGCCTTTTTTGACCTTCCAAATATACTCTGCGTCATGAACAGTTAATAGGTCATTGTCATTTGCTGGTGTTGGTACCAAAAACTCGTAACCTTTTGCTTTCAAAATCTCATGTGCGGTTTTGACCCTTTGGGGTCCTTCAATGTGCCAAGTGCCATAGCCTAAACATTTTTCCGAATAGATAATCTTTGTATTCATCGCTAGCTGCATCCATTAGACAGATAAATGCGCTTACACATTTAAAAAACATAACCTTAACAAAGTTAGCCCCAACAAAAGGAATAGGAGAAAAAGGCTTATGATTTCAGAAAATCCCTTCGATCAATTTCGCCAAGAATGTCAAACCGCATTAGCAAACGCGCTAGAGAAGACTTTGCCAGAAATTAAAATGCCTTCTATACCGCTAAGTAAAACACCAAATATTGAATATGGTCAGTTAGCTTCCTCAATTTGCTTCGAACTGGCAAAGAAGCTAAACCAGAAACCTCTGTGTGTCGCTGAGAATATTGTTGGCGCCATCGAAAAATCTGGCTTTAAATTAATTGAGAAAGTTTCTTGCGCAGGTGCAGGGTATATAAATTTTCATATAGACTTCACCAAGTTTTCCTCGTTAACCCTAAAATCGGTGAAGCAGCTAAAGTTTGAATATGGTTTTGTGAAAGCTTCTAAACCAGCCAAAATCATCGTAGAACACACAAGTGTAAATCCTCTTCATCCTATCCATATTGGTCAAGCTCGAAATCCCATGTTAGGTGATGCTTTGGCGCGCATTCTAGAATGCAGGGGCCATACGGTTTCACGCCATTATTATATTGACGATGTTGGCAGACAATCATCTGTTGTTGCTTACGGTTACGAAAAGCTTGGGCGTCCCAAACCAACTGAAAAACCAGATCTGTTCGTTGGGAAAATCTACACTGTTACAAGTTGCCTTGTTGAAATTAATCGTTTAAAGAGAATGCGTGACATAGCTATTGAAGTCCATTCGGATGACGATTTGGTCAAGGCGAATAAGGAAATTGACGAGTGGATGTCCATAGCCGCTGAACTCAAAGAAAAGTATCCGGTACTTTTTGATGTGTTGACAGCCAAAATCGGCGAAGATGAGAATCCGGAAGAAGAAATAAACCGACTAAATCGTGCTTACGAGGATGGAGAACCTAAAGCTAAGCAGCTTATCCGTGAAGTCAGCGATTTATGCCTTGAGGGTTTTAGAGAAACCATGAAGCGAGTTGAAGTCACTTACGACTCGTGGGATTGGGAAAGCGATTTTGTTTGGAGCGCTCAAGTTAGTGAGGTTTTGAATAAGCTTAAAACTTCAACGTTTGTTCACAACGAAAAAGGTGTGCTGGAATTTGATGCTGAAAAAGTTGTAGAAGTCTTCAAGTTAAAGCCCAAGTTGGGGTTGAGTGAGAATAATGATGTCCCACCGTTAACGCTTGTGCGCGCCGACGGCACCACACTATATACTACTCGTGACATAGCTTACACGCTTTGGAAATTCAAACACGCACAAAAAGTCGTAAACGTTATTGGTATGGAGCAATCGCTCGCACAACTGCAACTAAAAATTGCACTCTACGCCTTAGGAGACGCTGAATGGGCAGAGAACCTAGTCCATTTTGCATACAATCTAGTTACTTTGCCAAGCTACAAAATGAGCAGCCGCAGAGGACACTACATCACATTCGACCAAGTTCTCGACGAAGCAGTTGAACGCGCATACGAAGAAGTTTCGAAGCGCTCTCCACAACTCTCTGAAGAAGAAAAACACAAAATCGCAAACTTCGTAGGGTTAGGGGCAGTGCGCTATGCTCTTGTTGACGTTGATACCTCAAAGCCAGTCATATTCACTTGGGAACGAGTGCTCAACTTCGAAACAAACAGCGCACCATACGTGCAATATACTCATGCACGAGCATGCAGCATTTTGCGCAAGGCAGCCCGAGAACCAGAAAAACCAGCATACGAATTGCTCTCAGAAAATCTTGAACGCGAGCTAATATTGAACCTTGCAAGCTTTCCTGACACATTCATTGATGCCACAGAATACCTAAAACCAAACCTAATCGCAGATTACGCAAATGCACTAGCAGACAAATTCAACACCTTCTACAATGCACTCCCAGTCATAAAAGCCGACTCACAAGAACTTAGCGATGCACGTATAACCCTAACTCAAGCAATACAAATCGTGATGCATAACGCCTTAACGCTCATCGGAGTCGTTGCCCCAGAAAAAATGTAATAACAAATTATTTTGAAGATCAACCAAAGTTTTCAATTGAGTAACCTTCAAAAAACCCATGATAGTACGTAAAGATACAAATAAATTCAATTCTTAATCACAATAAAATTATCGCGTGTATCCAGCGTAGATTTTGCAATGGCAAATTTCATATACAACTCAATTAATCTAAAACGAGGTGCACACTAATGAGCGGTCCATATTTCAAAAAGAAACTCGAACCAATTAAGGTTAAACAAAAAAGTATTTCACAACTTTTGGCTGAAATGAGCAAAACTGCATATCAGGGCAGAAAGCTTGGTGAAGCCGTTGATGTTTGGGAAAACATGCTCAAAGAAAAAGATCTAACTATTGCCCTGGGTTTTGCAGGCTCGATGAGCACAGCAGGGCAATGGACAATTATTAATTGGCTTATGGAAAACCGTTTCATCGACGTATTGGTGTCGACGGGCGCTAACGTTTCAGAAGATATCGTAGACGCCATGGGTCTAGGTTACTATCAAGGCAGCCACATGGTAAACGATGAGCAATTACTGCATGATGATGTCAACCGATACTATGACGTTTATGGCAAAGAAACTGACTACCGCGAAATGGAAAATCTAGTAACAGACTTTGTTATGACTTGTAAAACCGATTACAACTATACTTCAGCAGAATTCCTCTACCTCCTTGGAAAATATCTTGGGAAAGAAAAAGATTCCCGCCATCTCCGCAATCGCTGCAGCCAACGGTGTCCCCATTTTCAGCCCAGCAATGGTTGACAGCGCCTACGGTGAAACTTTCTTGATGGCGAAAAACCAAGGTCACAACGTAGTGATTGATTCTGTTAAGGAATTTGATCAGTTCGTTAGTATAGGTACAAAAACCAAAGAGGTCGGCGTTGTCTATATCGGCGGCGGGGTTCCAAAAGACCTAACTCAACTCATCGCTATTTCGGTTTCACCACTCACATGCGACCAAGGCGTTAAAGGAAGAAAAGGCGGGTTACGCAAAGGTCTACAAGAATATTACTATCCACACAAATACGCCATACAAATAACCACTGACTCACCACAATGGGGCGGCTTGAGCGGATGCACACTGGAAGAAGCAATCAGCTGGGGCAAAATAAACAGCAAAGAAGGCACACGAGCAGTATGCTACTGCGACGCCACAATCGCATTGCCACTAATAGCCCACGCATTATGCGAGAGAGTACCAGAAAAACGGAAAGGACCAGACATGAGCTGGCTATTCAAAGGCGTCCAATAAACGCCCAACTTTACTTTTTCTTCTCGTCTAATCGCATTAGCAGCGAGCATGTCATTATTGGTAAAATAACTGTAGCGTCACCTTCAACCATTATGCGTTTTGCTTTTTCGTTGATTTTTCCCCATGAGACCGCTTCTCTGGGTCTTGCGCCGCTTAGGCTGCCATCCCACTCGTCTGCTGTGGTGATGTAAACGACGTAGTCTAAGCCGTCTTTGAATTGGTTCCACCAAATCGTGTGATGCTTCGAGATGCCTCCGCCGATAATGAGCGCGCCACTCTTCTTTGCGTCAAAAACTATGTTGTTGAGGTCTCCTTCATCTTTAAGCAAGTTAATCCTGAAATCATGGTGGTCCTGGCTGAAAAACCAGAGCTGGTAGCCCACTGAACCGTCAGTTATGCCTGGTACAAAGATGGGAATGTTATTCTTGGCTGCCCAATAAAGAATTGAGCTTTCATCGCAACACCGTAAACCAATTTCGCGACATAATTCAGAAGTTGAAAGTTCCCGTTTGCCTTCACTGTAAAGCTCTTCAAGTAGGCTTAAGATTTTCTTTTCAATAATTATGCCATAGCTGTCATTTGGGACAAGAACATTTCCAAGACGGTTTAAACCCTCTTGATGAAGTTTAGAATCGTTCATTATGAAACTGCCTTTGTAATAGTCTTTCCAGCAACGTGCCACATCATGGTCAAGGGTTCCACATGTTGTAATGATGATGTCGACGAGTTTGCGTTTGACCATTTCTTTGATTGCGCCTCTTGTGCCAGTAGCCACTATATCGGCGGTGAATGAAAGAAACTTTACGCAGCCTTTGGCGTTAATCATGGATTCCATAATGTTGACGCCTGTAGAAAGCTTGCCTGCGGTGAAACCCCATGCCTTATCCATTTGCTGAACAAGCTCATTTACGGACATCTTTTCAGTAAATTGGTAATCTTCCACTGGAATCTTTGTGTGCTTCTTTATGAGTCATAACCTGATCACTCGATGCAGTTTGTTAAGAAAGTTAGGAATAAATAGGTGTCGAAAAGAATCAGCGATCTATTCGGATAAGTAACTGATGATTCGCTGGTAAATATCATGGTCCATGGAGTCCTCGTAGCCAGCGTAAATGCTTGGGTTATCGTTAACTTCAACCACAACGTATTCGCCGTCTACCTCTTTGATGTCAACTCCGTAGAGACCTTTCCCAACCACACTGCATGCTTTCAAAGCTACTTCTCTCAATCTAGCTGGCAACTCTTGTTTGTGAAAGCTTACTGTTCTGCCCCAAATCACGGTTGGTTTGCCTCGGAGTTTAGCGCCATGCTTCCATTTGCCTTTGGGGATCATGTACTTACACACGTAGAGTATATCGTTGTTTAGTACGCCAACTCTCCAATCAAATGCTGTTGGAGTAAATTTTTGAATTGCCAAAACATCAGATTTTTTAAAGAACCGTTTAGCTACATCTTTAAAACTTGTTTCGCATGCCGCCTTCTCTACGTAACGGGAAAAGCTTGTGTAGGGTGCTTTTATGACTACGGGTTTACCTAGTTCTTCAAATATGTCGCTGATTTTTTTGTGGTGCAGTTCATCTTTATTTAGAAATACTGTGGGTATGTGTGGCACATTAAATTTTTCAAACAAAGCGTATTGGTGGATTTTGTTTCCGCAAATGGTTATGGATTCAGGGTCATCAATAACTTTCAAGCCCAGTTCCCAAGCCGTTTTAGAAACTACATAAGCAGTATTCAATGGGTCTGTGGTTGCCCTTATGAAGACGGCATCATATTTCGGGACATCAGAGATATCTTCCCGGAACAAGAAATTGAATTCGCTCCCTTGTTTTTCTGCTGCCACCTTGAAGTTTTGGAGTGCGCCTTCTTCTCGCGGGTCAGTAAAATTATATTTCTCAACAAAGCATGCGATCTTAGACACCGAAGTGTTCACCCTGCTCAGAAATGAGCGAGACCTCTTTGGAGATCTTTTGCAAGTCTTCTTCCGAAAGCTCCTTTTTGGTTACGGGTTGCAATCCACACAAATAAGCTTTGTCTACAGTTTTTTGTATGTGCAAATTGCAAAGTGGGATTCTAAATATTTCATAGACTTTTTGAGCAATTTCCTGCGTCTGCGGGTCATGATTATTCGTTTGGCCGAAGAAGGATTTGATGGTGAAAAGCTCTCCTCTAAGTGGCTGGGCACAAATAGCGAATTTGTAGTTCATTCCTAGGCTTTTCATAGCCCGGTAAAGCGCGCTTTCGTTGTGGGCGACCTTAAAGCCATCATAAATAAAGGGGTTAACTGCGAAGAGAATGGCTGGGTATCCGATTTCAGTCGCTATTTTTTTAACGGAATCTGTAACAAGAAAAGGTAAAGTTGGAACTCCCGCTTTAGCTGCTCTTAGTAAAAGAATCGGAGTTCTGCTGGAATCTATAATGTTTTCGCATGATGGAATAACATGGTTGCCGAGAATTTCAGCATGCATTGAAACGTAATAGCCTGTTTTCATGTATCGGTATTCATTGTTAATGTTGATGGTGGGCTCGTTGATTGTGGAACCTAAAAACGTTGCGGGCTTCATTACTTGAATATTATTGGTTAGGTCGATGTTTGAGACGACCAACACGGTCATGAGACACCAGGTAACTGAAAGGCGATATTAGTGCAGTTATATTTAAAATTAACTACTTGTATATTCGCTTTCAAAATTAGCTCAGAATAAAACGAGGCAAAGCAACACGTACAAACCATTAGAAGTCATGGGACCAGAACACGAATTTTCACTTGTTGACCAAGAACTGAAAGTTTTGCCTATCACCGATAAAATCATAAAAGATTACTGTGGAAAAATTGTTAACTTCGTAGAGATGCCTTCTTTTACGTTTGGGAAAGAGATGCAATTGCACGTAATGGAGATAAAGGCAAACATACCCTTCAAATCGCCCCTTGAATTTGAAGAAACCATGCAAGATGCAGTGTCAACTCTAAACCAAATTATAAGGAAACATAGAGCCCTGTTTCTTGGGACAGGCATGCATCCTCTACTCAAATTAAAAGACACCGCCATCTGGCCACATTACCATAAAAAAATCTATTATGAATACGGGAAAATCTTTAATCTAAACCAACACGGATGGTTAAATATCCAAAGCTTCCACTTAAACCTCCCATACCAAAAAGAAACTGACGGGATTCAAATTCATAACTTGCTGGTCAATTTGTGTGCTTATCTTCCAGCGATTGCTGCTTCATCACCAATTTATGAAGGAAAAACTGGTTCAGACATTGACAATCGACTTCAATTTTACAAGATGAACCAAAAAGAAATTCCATCAATAACTGGAAAAGTCATTCCAGAATATGCATCCTCATTTAGTCAGTATAAGAGAGATGTAATCCGGCAGTATTCCGAGGATTTAGCTAAAGCAGGCGCAGGGAAAACACTTCTCTTCAGAGAATGGGTTAATTCAAGAGGCGTAATTTTCCGATTTGATCGTTCAGCACTCGAAGTTCGCATAATGGATGAGCAAGAATGTATTAAATCGGATGTGGCACTGAGCTGTTTTGTACGTGCTGCTCTCAGAGGACTAACGAAATTAAAAGCAGAACTTTTGCCGCATAATCTGCTAGTTAAAGACTTCAATTTGATAGTCAAGGAAGGATTAAACGCGAGAGTTTCAAACCCGAATGGCGAAACAGCAAGACAAGTATGTCAACACTATCTTAACTTAGCTCTTGAATATGGAACTGAAGATGAGAAAAAGTTCTTATGGATTATCAAGAAACGGCTGGAAAACGGCAATCTGTCTGAAATCATACGTGACCGTGTAATGATACGCGCTCAGAAAACCGATTTCCATGAGGCCATTATCAACGTTTATTCAACGCTTATTAAGTGCCTATTCAATAATGAACCGTACTTCTAAAATGGTGTCTCATTATTGCCTGAAGACGACAAAGGAACAACTTATTCTTTTGATGTTTGCAGTCAATGCAAAATAATTTGCTGCCAAGACGCAAAACCGCCATTAACTCGAAACAGAAAAAAAATAATAAGGAAATTCTTAAGGCAAAAGAAAATTCGCATCGAAAAACCATTCGCAAAGGAAGATTATTCATATCCAGCGGTTGATGAACTTGTTTTCTGTAGGCTTTTTGACAAGGAAACTGGCAAATGTTGGGTGCACCCAGTTAAGCCTGAAACATGTACAGCTGGACCGATTACATTTGACATCAATTTTTCTACTAAAAAGGTTGAGTGGTTCCTCAAAAAATCAGAACTCTGTGCTTTCGCAGGAGAGTTGTTTAGCGACAAAGATGCTTTCAAAAAGCATTTTGAAGCTGCAAAAATCGAGTTAACTAAACTTATCCAGGAGTTAACAGCAGAAGAGCTCCGAGCGATTGTAAAAATTGATGAGCCGCAAACTTTCAAAGTTGGTGACAATGATTTGCCTTTAGAGGTTGCCAAAAAACTTAACTTAAAATAAACTTAAAGTAACCCGGCATCTCTTAATTTTAACGCCAAACTGATATTTCCTTGGAACTTAATTCTTCCTGAAAAGAAAGCTTTTTCCGCGCTTAATTTCCCATTTATCATATTCAAAAAGTCGTTTTCCGTAACTTTAAGCGACAATGACGCCGATTGATTAGTTCCTTCAATAACTTGCAATTTCTGGTTTTTTATAATAACTACCCAGTTTTGCTCTTTTTGGCCTCCACTCAAGCTTAACTGGACTATAGTATCAATGCCTTCCGCCTTTTCCGGCTTAAATCTTGCAGGGAGTTGTTTCTCAAAGAACTCCTCAGGCGTTTTAACATCCATCATTTTCAACTCATGTTTTCTGCTATCTAATGCGGTTGGCTTAATTGAACTTTATTGAAAAATTTATCTGAAGAGATCTTTCTCTCTATCCCTAGTAAGTTCTTTAGACGACGCGTTTTCAGCTTTTTGGTAAGCGTACCCTCGAATAATTGCTGCTGGTATTCCTTCATTTGCTTGACCAATTACAAGTTCAGCTGCAGAAGATAGTTCGTCGGCGATTGCGGTCTGTTTTATTCGAAGAACATATCCGAAAAGATCTTTTTCGCCTCGTCTGTCTCTTATAGGCTTAATTCCTGCCACACCAATTGCCACATTTATTTCACCCATTCGAAGAGGTCTTCCATGTGTATCAGAAACAATTACAGCGACATCTGCTCCGGTTAAACGTTTGATTTCTTGTCTTATGTTTTGTGCAGAAGCGTTTGGGTTTTTCGGCAGTGGCACAATATTTCGTTCCCCTGAAACATTAGACCTATCTACTCCTGCATTAGCACAAATTATTCCACTTTTGGTTTCTGTTATTATGCTGTTTTGACCAATCCGAACTATATCTTTGGTTTCTCTTAGAATAACCTCAACTAAGGCAGGATCTTTGTTTGTCTGCCGCGCAATTTCCTCTGCCTTTTCGGAAGGCGTGACTTTATCAAGATTGACAATATTACCTTCAGATTTCGAAACCACTACATGGGTCACCACGATTACGTCCTTATCTTTTATGGGCGTTTTCTGTTTTTTTGCAGCATTAACGATAAGCTCACCCAAGTTGTCACCTGGATTTATTAATGGTAAACCCTCGACAGCAATTACCTTAATTGGTTCCAAGTTTCCGCCTTCCAATTGAATAATATGTTTTGTGGCTACATATGCAAATTAACTTTAAAGCTTATCTGCTATTTACTCTAAGGCATTGCGTAAAGAGACTTTTACAATCCTATTTACGGCAGCTTTTTAAAGCATTCAAGTAATTTATGTTCTCTCAGGAGTAAACCAAAGATGGATTATCCTAAACTAGTTGAAATGGTTCCAGCTGAAAAGTTGGGTCCCTTATCTGATCAATTGCTTAATTTCATTTTAACAACAAAAAATGAAGGAAAAATGCCAACTAAGCTCGCCAGTTGTATGCTCTCCGCTATGCAGCAAGGACTTATAAAGAACAAAATCGGGGTTTCAGTTCTTCTTGAAGCAGCATTGCTACTTGAACCAGAAAAGACTGCAGGCGCGCTAGCTGAAATGCAAATGACACAGTTGGCTGAAGAAATAAAGAAGGGAGGCATGTAATTTGGCTCTCAAGTTCGGAATTGAATTCGTTCCAAAAGAACCTTACTGGAAACTAGCCGCTTATGCGATACAAGCAGAAAACTGCGGTTTTGACAATCTATGGGTAACAGACCATTTTGGCAACCGCAACGTCTACGTTACTCTTGCCGCCGCTGCCCTTTACACAAACAAAATCACCTTCGGAACGGGCGTAACCAACCCCTGGATGGTTAACCCAGTCATAACCGCACAAGCAATTGCAACACTAAACGAGTTAGCACCAGGAAGAGTCGTGCTCGGAATGGGCGCAGGAGACAAAACTACACTCGAAGCTGTAGGCATAGATATGGGAAAGCCATTAGCCGCAGTAAAAGAAGCCATAGAAATGTTCCGCAAACTGACTAATGGCGAAAAAGTCGCTTTTCAAGGCGAAGTTTTCAAGGCAGCAGGCGCCAAACTCAACTTCAAACCGGCAAACAAAATCCCAGTTTACGTCGGAGCACAAGGTCCAAAAATGCTCGAGATGGCTGGAAAAATTGGCGACGGTGTCCTGATCAATGCAAGTCACCCAAGCGACATAGAATTCGCAGTCAAAATGGCAAATGAAGGCATGAAGCAAGCAGGTAAATTACCCAGCGACGTTGACATAACAGCATATACTTCTTTCTCAATTAACGATGACCCGAAAAAGGCAATAAAAGCTGCAACTCCAGTTGTAGCCTTCATAGTAGCAGGTAGTCCAGCTCAAGTGCTTGAAAAACACAAAATAGATGTAGCTAAAGCAGACGAATTGCGGGCGGCACTAAAAGTTGGTGACTTTCCAAAAGCATTAGCAGCAGTCACACCAGAAATGATTGATGCCTTCTCAATTTGCGGAACACCAGATGTTTGTATTGAAAAAATAGCAGGTCTTCAAAAAATCGGCATTAGCCAATTCGTAGTAGGCTCACCAATCGGCACCAATGTTAAAAACGCTATCGACTTAATCGGCAACAAAATCATCCCCCATTTCAAAAAATAAATAATTAATCAGCGCGCTCAACTGCGCGCATCTAAATATTTTTAGGCAACCACGTCAAACAAACTAAGAAAGGTAACTGTAAAGCTTAAGGTTGCTAATAGAGAGTTTATCCTAATGGTCGTCTTTGCGATTGTACCGGTAAAACGGATTGGCGTTTCTAAGAGAAGGCTCTCTCAAAACCTAAGCTTGGAAGAACGCAAAGCTTTAACGGTGGCTATGTTGGAAGACGTTTTGTCGGCACTGAAAGCATCAGTTGTAACGAAGGTTTTAGTTGTAAGTAATGATCAAAATGTTGGCCCAATTGCCGAGAGGTTTGGCGCATCTTTCTTTTCTCCATTTCGGAGAGGCTTAAATTCTGCTATTGAAGAGGCAATGGCCTGGTGCATGAGAAACAAGGCGGACTCGGTGCTTGTTCTTCCGGCTGATATCCCTCTTGTTAAGGCTAAAGATATTGATATAATAACTAAGTTAGGTTCAGAGAAACGGAAAGTGATCTTGGTTCCCTCCAGAGATTGGGGTACAAACGCTTTTTTCCAATCTCCACCACATTTGATCCATGCTTGTTTTGGACCTAACAGTTTCACGAAACATGTTGCGGAAGGATGCAAAAAAGGGATTTGTGTCAAATTCTATTACTCGCTAGGCATAGGTTTAGATATTGACTCCATTGAGGACTTGAAAGTCTTACTAAAGGATGAAAATGAAACGTTAAGCAAAAAAGTTCTAAACGAAATTAAGTTAATAAAAAATTGAAGCTGAAACAGAAATAAAGGGTTAGCTTTCTTTGAGGCAACTTAGTCGCGGGGGACACCGATTACGCGTATGCCTGCACCTTTACACTTATACCTTATGTTAATTGCTATTAGAGCTGCTGTCAAAGTTTCTACTACCACGGCATTTTCAATTGCACCCGCATCAAAGGCGGATATTCCGATTCTCTTGATGAGCTCAATTACGACATCGCGGGCTTCTCTGTCAGCGCCAACCACTAAGACATCCGTTTCAATTTTCTCAACACTTTCAAGTTGTTCAGGAGCAATATTTTGAAACGCCGCTACAACTTTCGTTTTATCTCCAACCAATTCTTGTATTTCTTGTGTGATAGACCCTTTAGGGTTAATTTTTGCGCGGCTTTTCTTTTCAGGGTCCAATGAGGAAGCAAGGTTAATGACTATTTTTCCTTGAATGCAGTCCTTTATTTCTGCTACCATGTCTTTTATGCAATGATAGGGAAGTACAAGAGCTATAACTTCTGCTTTTGTTGCTGCTTCACAATTAGTGTAACCTTCCACAAATGTTGTCCCAAAAGATGTGTTGATTGTGTTTGCTAAGTTACATGCTTTCATCGCGTCACGTGAGCCAATAAGGGTGCGGGTGCCAGCTTTTGCAAATCGTTTAGCTAGTGCACTGCCTTCTCTGCCAGTTCCACCTATAATCGCAATAGAAGTACAGAAGTTGGGGTTCAACATTTTATTTCCTCGTTAATCAATACAGTTGAGAATAAACTCTTATATATTATTTGAAAAAATAGGAGGACAACATATAACAAAATTTAAATGTTTATATGAAATAAGTTGTTCTCAAGGGTGTTGCTTTATGGGTCTGCATTGGAAGGAATGGAATCGAAACGACTTAATCTACGGTATTGTTGTTCCTATTTTGGTTATTTTGTTGATTGTTTTGATTTCTAAGTTAGGCGTCTTATTTGGAGGGGGCTTTGGAGTTACATATGGAATCACAATGGAACTTGAAGAACTAGTCGTGATAGCAGGGGTTCCTTTGGTTCTTGGTTTGCTTTGGAACCGATGGGCTGGAGGTGCTTCAGGATTTCTAATGGGAAGCTTCTACGCATTATATTGGGCTAATAGCTTTCACGGTATTAGAGGCTCTGGCACAGTTCTGCTGGCATACATTCTTAGCGCAATGCTAATCGGTTACATGGCTGGAGCTTTAAATAAGAAATCACAGAATTTCCTTAGAATGGCAATCGCAGGAGTAACTGCTGGAACAATTGGAGGGATCATGCTTTTTGGCATCTTCCAACTCTCGACTGCAAACGTGGTAACGGGCGTTGAGGGATTCTTGCTTACAGTGTTGACAAGAACTGCTACAGGAGCGTTGGTAGCTATAGTCGCCAAAGTTTTCATGTGGTACGGAATGGAAATAAACAAGAATGTAACTAGTTCATAGCAGCTTTTCTATATTTGGAGATTGACAATGGATCACCCTTCTTGTGAGAAAAATAGATGCATTAACTGGAAGTAAGGTCACTTGTTGGATGAGAGAACCAGAGAAAGTTGACGGGTCTTGTTTGGATTTTGAAGACGTAATAGATTCTCCGAGACTAAAAGCAGATTCATAAGAGGGGCATTCGGCTTAAGAATGAGCTTTCAGTTTTCAATTATGTCTCTTTCTTTCAGCCACGCTTTTGTTTTTTCGCTGATTTTGTCGCGGATTTCTCGGAATTTTGCTAGTTTTTCTTCTCCAGTTCCTTGAAATGTCGCTGGATCTTTGAAGGGCCAAAATAATCTTGTTGATGCTCCCGGTAATGTGGGGCACTTCTCTTCTGCTTTTACACATACTGTTATGACTATACCAAAATGCACCCGCCCAAGATACTGCGCCAAGTCCGTTGGATGTTGACCACTTAGGTCATACCCAAGTTCTTCCATTACCTTGACGGTGTAGTGGTGAATAGGTCTATGGTCGAAGCCTGAACTGTAAACCTCGAATTGATCACCAGCATACCTCTCAGAAATGCCTCAGCCAATTGGCTTCGAGCCGAATTTCCAGTGCACAGAAAAATAACGTTAGTCTTTTCCAAGCTCCAGCAAAACTTTACTTCATTATAGGAGCACGCACATTAATTTCTTCTCTCGCTTCAACTTTAAAGAAAAACCGCTTAAGTTATCAGAGTAACTTAACTCAAATCGCAAGGCGCCGCTCACTTTTTTGCTTCACAATCAAAGCAGACGTCTATTTCTCTGTTTGTCCAGTATCCTTTACCACATACCACACACTTGGTTTTCCTCATCATGCCTTTACCTTCTCCATTAGCTTGGCTGAATGACATATTGGCTGGTGGAAAAACTATCGCCTTTTTATGGCAAATAGGCGCGCAGGCAGAACAATGAATTGTAAAGCCTTCGCCGCCACAAGCAGCGGGGTGACCAACTATGGATTTTCCTTCTCTAAATTCGAAAACTCCATTTGGGCAGAATTCTACGCAGCGTGGCTTTCCGATTTTAGAGCAACCGTCACACTTTTCTGAAATAATCATCGGAAACCAAGAGCCATCATTAGCCAATCATTTTCACCCCTAAATTGTCTTAAATTTGCGTATCAGGTAAACTTTGATTGGATCGTTGATCACAAAGGTTGTCAGCAGTCCATATCCGAGGATTGCAAGTACAGGTGCATATCCCAGTGGTGCAAGCTCTAAGATGCCAAATATAGAGATTGCAATCACAAATAGAACTTCAGCTAAAACCGTAATACTCAAAAACCTACTTGGCCTTGATTCCCAGAAGTGATTTCGCTCACGCACAATCATAAGCGTGAAAACTCCTATAAGGTTCAGATAAGCAAACCCAAACGTGTAGATTTTCTCCACATTTCCGATGAGTCCAAAGAATGATAATGCAGGTACAGCAAATATTGCACTTTCAACCGTCATAAGCACGCCCAGTGATCCACTGACTCCGAACAACCGTCGCATATCAAACGTGTCAGGCTTGAGAGAAGACTTCACATTATCCGTTGATATAGACATCGAGACGAAGTCTCCAAGGAAAAGCAGCAGGACTGTTCCCGTTATTGACAGCATTAATGAATGTGTAAGAAACAGCATCACAACGATGAAGCCCGCGATGTGCAGTTTCCGGGCTACCATCATCAGGGCCCAACTGTAGATCCGTTGATAAATCGTACGCGAAGTCTTTATCATAGATATTATTCCGCCCAAACCCTCAACAGTAAGCACCGCACTTGCAGAATCCTTGGCGATATCCGTTGCGTTCTTCACGGCAATTCCCACTTCCGCCTGCCCCAGAGCCGGAGCATCGTTAACGCCGTCACCAGTCATTCCTACCACGTGCCCTAAGCGCTGCAAAGTTTTGACTATGCTGAACTTGTCTTCAGGATAAATTTGGGCTATGCCATGACTGTTTTCAATTGTTGAGTCGATGGGGTTTGCTTTGGTTTCGTCTTCCTGAATTTTTGACATCGTTGTTACGTTTTTGCCTAATCCTACCTGCTGGGCGATGTTCTTGGCAATCGGAAGCGAATCTCCTGTAAGCATCTTCACTTCTACGCCTAAAGCGTGAGCTTGTTCTATTATTTGCCTTGAATCTTCTCTGATACGGTCGGCTATCCATGCAAGACCAACGAACTGTAGATTATTTCGGTGAGTCCCCTTGGCAACTGCGATAACTCGTAGACCCTTCGCAGAAAGATCCTCAGCAATCGTTAACATCGCCTTTGCTTCATGTTCAGGAACGTTGCAGATAGCGCATATTGTGTCAAAAGAGCCCTTTCCTACAAAGATTTTCTCGTCAGCTCTGTCGATTGTGGCTTCAGTCATTCTAGTTTTAGGGTCAAAGGGTACGAATTCTGTTTGTGCATAAGCATCCAATGGATATGTGTGCTTCTGTGGCAGCTGTTAAGAAGGCTATGTCAATTGGGTCCTGATTAGCCTCATTTGATGCAAGTGTTCCATAAAGCAACACGTCGCTTTCAGCAAACCCGTTTAGAGGGACTTCTTTTTCAACGAAAAGCTTATTCATCGTGATTGTGCCTGTTTTGTCAGCGCACAATACATCCATAGTGGCAGCGTCTTCGCTTGCGCTAAGCCTTGTAACGAGGACACCTTGCCTTGCAAGCACCACCGAGCCAAGAGCCATGTTTATGGTGAACATTGTGGGCATCGCAACGGGCACCGAAGCTATGAGTAAAACACCGGCAAGAGGCAACAGGACAGCAAGTTCAAAACCAGTCAATACCGCGTATAAGAAGACTATTAGGAGAGATGCTAAGACTATTATGGCTAATTGGCGTGCAACTTTAACTGTGACTTCTTCCATGTGGAGTTTTGGTTTTGCGAGTT
This sequence comes from Candidatus Bathyarchaeota archaeon, assembly GCA_963729805.1. GTDB lineage: Archaea > Thermoproteota > Bathyarchaeia > Bathyarchaeales > Bathycorpusculaceae > Bathycorpusculum. The sequence goes on from CAVSPH010000001.1 coordinate 118,488, forward strand.
CCAGCAGTGAGATGGTTTTTCCAAAATAGGTTTTTGTTCCTGTAGCTTCAACTATGCCTGTTGCTTCGCCACGTTTTACTGCTGAACCTGAATAGGCTATTTCTGCGGGTAACTTATCCACGATTCCAGATTCACCCGTGAGCACCGATTGATCTAAACCAAGAGAACCGTCAACTATCTTTACATCGGCAGGCAGGAGGTCGCCGATTCTTACTCTCACGATGTCGCCTGGGACAAGCTCTCTGGCTGGGATAGTTGACCATTTTCCATCCCTTTTTACTCGGCTTTGGATTCTGAGTCTCTGCTTGAGTTTGGCCATTGCTGCTTTTGCTCTGCCTTCACGCCAAAGTGACATTCCCGCGTTGAATAGAAGAAGGAAGACGATGACGAGTGCCTGAGGATATTTCCCTAAAACCAATGTGACGATGGCAGTGGCTTCAAGCATCCAGGGCACAATACCCCAGAACCGTTTTCCCAGCCTTGCGAGAAAGCTTACTTTTTTCTCTGGGACCTCATTGTACCCATAGGTGGCTATTCTTTCCTGAACTTCTTGTTTTTTAGTCCAGTTTCTAAATTTGTTTCGTGAAACTCTTTTTTTTCTTTTTCCATTTTCTCACTTGATCGGCTGGTTAAGTTGGGGGCTGAAATTTTCCTAAACAAAAAGGAATTTATTGCAAAGGATATGTGGAGTTCAAGGTCACGCTCGACATTAGACTTTTGCTTTTTTTAGTTCGTCAATTGTCTTCCGTGTTTCCTCTTCTGATGGATGGGTAATGGCGCCAACAGGGCATATGTCCTCACAACCTCTGCAGAATACAATGCATTTGTTTGGGTTTACTACGGTTCTTTTTTGGCCGTCTTTCTCTTCAAATTTGAAAGTCCCTACGTGGCAGAAGTCAACACATTTTCCGCAAGTTATGCATTTTTCGTAGTCTATCTTTGGATCCCATGGAATTTTGTCACGCGGGATTCCTTCATAATCTTCTTTGGACATTTTATTTTCCCTTAGTATAGACACTTCATTTATAGCAACTTTTAAATATTGTTATTAATATTTAGGCTTTATGGGTGCAGTTGAGGAAAAAAGCCGATTCAAATCTATAGTATTTCATGCACTTTCTGATCCAATTAGACTTGAAATTTTGAATTACTTACGAGACGGTGAAAAATGCGTTTGCGAAATAGTTCCTCATCTTAATCTTATTCAACCGCTTGTTTCTCGTCACCTTAAAATCTTAAAAGATGCTGGATTGATAAGATGTAGAAAAGATGGAACTAAACGCCTGTACTCAATTGTAGATGCCAGAATATACAATGTTGTTGACGCCTTGAGTGCCGAACTTGTAAGTACTCTGGCAAAAGAAGTGTTTGAGAAAATGACTTGCAGTTAGATCGCCAAGTGTTTTCAAGAGATACCCTAAATCCAAGGGAACATTTTTCTAGAACATGTATTGTTAGGTGCTTTCTACTTTCCATCGTTGCCATTAAGCGAAAAACGAAAATACCATAATTCTGCCGAGCGGAATAAGCGTAAAGAAACAAAAAGAAGAACGTTAAAGGCTAAACCTTAATGTTTAGCAGTGTTCTTGACCGCAACTGCAGCTTTGACTTGACGAGTTACCACCGATGTATTTTTGGGGGTTTGCTTCAAAGGATTTTTTGCATCCTGAAGCGCAGAAATAGTAGTATTTACCTTGGTAGATTGTCTTGTACTTTGCAGTTTTCTCATCAACTTCCATGCCACATACCAAATCTTTAGCCATACACTTTTCACCTCCAAGCTTGATGTCTTGTGACTAGATTTTTGGTTTAAATCTCCTAAGGAGCGACGCGTTGGTAACCACGGTTACTGAACTACTTGCCATGGCCGCTGCCGCATACACTGGATTAAATAACACATGTATAATCGGATAGAATGCGCCCGCCGCCAATGGAACGAGGATTATGTTATAGAAGAATGCCCAGAACAAGTTCTGACGAATTTTCCTCATCGTAGCGCGGCTCAACTGAATAGCTACCACTACATCCCTAAATCATTCTTAATCAACACAATATCTCCCGTTTCAATAGCAACATCTGTTCCGCTGCCAACAGCAATTCCAATGTTTGCCTGCGCCAAAGCCGGGGCATCGTTTATTCCGTCTCCAACCATAGCAACAACTTTGCCTTTGGATTGCAACCGCTTTATCTCAGTGCCTTTTTCGCTGGGAAGAACCTCGGAGAACACGCCATTAATACCCAATTGTTTTGCTATAGTGTTGGCTGTTCTTTGATTATCGCCTGTAATCATGATGACCTCTAAGCCCATTTGTTGAAGGGTTTTTACCGCATCAGCAGAGTGTTCTTTTAAGGTGTCAGCAACTGCAATCAATCCTGCAAGTTGAGTGTCAACTGCAAGGAGCATCGCGGTTTTTCCTTCTTCCTCAAGCTCCTTCATCTTAACGTCAAACGCGCCAATGTCCAGGTTGTTTACTTCCATGAGTCTGCGGTTGCCTAACAATATTTTAGCGCCTTTATGTTCTACCTCCACTCCATATCCAGGAAGAGCGTTGAAGATCTCAGGCTCATCAATCTGGAGGCCTTTCTCTTTTGCCTTCTTTACTATGGCTTCTCCAAGTGGGTGCTCCGAGTTTTTCTCGGCGATGCTGGCTAGCTGTAAAAGTTGGTCTTCCTTGAATGATTCGGTTGGGAAGATGTCGGTGACTTCGGGCTCGCCTTTGGTGAGTGTTCCTGTTTTATCGAAAACTACCGTTTGAAGCTTATATGCAGCTTCCAATGTTTCGCCATTTTTGATTAAAATTCCGTTTTCTGCTCCTTTCCCAACTCCAACCATGATGGCTGTGGGTGTAGCAAGTCCGAGAGCGCAGGGACAAGCGACAATTAACACAGCGATGAAAACTGTGAGGGCAAAAATGAAGTTCGTGCCAACTATGAAATACCAAAGCATCGCTGAAAGCGTGGCGGTTATTATGATGGCTGGAACAAAATAGCCTGACGCAATATCTGCCAGTCTTTGAATAGGTGCTTTGGAACTTAATGCATCTTCAACCATGCTTATGATCTGGGCGAGAACTGTATCTTTGCCCACTTTGGTAGCTGTGAATTTTAGCACCCCAGTTTTATTCATGGTTGCACCAACAACTTGGTCTCCGCTTTTCTTTTCAATAGGGATGCTTTCGCCGGTGATAACTTTCTCATCTACTGCTGAATAGCCTTCTGTAACGATGCCGTCGACGGGAATTTTTTCTCCTGGCCTAACAACCACAATGTCTCCTACCTGGACATCTTCAATTGGTATTTCCTGTTCTTCGCCATTTCTAATTATTCTAGCAGTTTTTGCTTGCAGACCCATGATTTTTCTTATAGCTTCTGAGGTTCTGCCTTTTGCTATGGCATCTAAGAGTTTTCCCAGCAAAATGAAGCTCATGATCGTTGTAGCTGTATCGAAGAATACTCCGGCGCCTGGGAACAGGGTTGGTGCAAATGTAACTGCGGTGCTATAGAGCCAAGCGGTGGATGTTCCCATCGCAATTAAGGTGTCCATGTTGGCGGTTTTGTTTCTCAAGCCCTTGTATGTGCCAACGTAAAAGGTCCATCCGACAATGAATTGCACTGGAGTTGCCAAAACAAACATCAGAATGTTGTTTCGTTGCATGGGCAAAACTGGAAACAACATCAAGAGAATGATTGGGATGGTCAACGAAACGCTTGTTGCCAAAAGAATTTTGAGGCGACGAATGTGGCGTTGACGCTCGTTGCTTTCGGCATCCTGAGTATTTTTTTTGGGTTCAACGACTTGGTATCCGACCCCTTGTATGGTTTTGCTGATTCCAGCCAGACTAATTTGCTCGGGGTTATATTCAACTGCGACTTTTTCCGCCGCAAAGTTGACGGTTGCGTTGTAGACACCTTCTTTGCTATTCAATGCTTTTTCTATGCTTTGGGCGCAGCTGGCGCAGGTCATGCCACCTACTTGGAGCATAATTTTCTCATGGATAACTCGATATCCTGATTCAGCAATGGCGTTTTCTATTGTTTTCTGGTCGACTTGATCTGGATTGTATTCTATAATTGCTTTTTCGGCTGCGAAGTTGACAGTGGCATGGTTTACACCTTTTAGTTTAGAAAGTGATTTCTCTATGGTGAGCGAGCAATTTACGCAGCTCATGCCGCCAATGTTGAGGATGATTTTCTTGTTTTTTTCTTGACTCATATCTTTTCTCGCTTGGTTTTGTGAGATGCATTTGTCTAAGCAAAGTCCTTCTCGATGAACCTGTCATTATAATTGGTACATATTTCCAACGCTACTGCAAACAAAAGCCTTTGGAAACGCTTGAGCTATTGAAATTAGTGCTCGCCATCCTGTGCAATGTGAGGGTATGATTAATTCTGGATTAATCTCTTTTAGCTCTATCAATAGTCGGTTCAATTCTATTTTCAAATTCTTTTCCAGCTAAATGAAAACCCCCCAATATTGCGTAAACCTTTGTTAACCCGGAAATAAGTTGAGCATATCGTATTGTGTTTATAATGCCAGCGTGTGCACACCCAGAAATGATAACTAAGCCCTTATTTCTCACTTTTGACAACTAACGCTCGGTCGTCCAAAACTAATGGGTCGGGTTGCCAAGAATTATCACTATAGATTTTGTTTTGCATTGAACCTTTTTCAAAAGTTGTTTTTCTTGGAATTTCTCCAGTGATGCAAGCCAAATCATTGGCAATTAGATAAGGCTTTTTTGTGTTTACGATTTTCGCTGGAGTTAGCTGTTCTGAACTCGGAAAAGACGGATGCTCCTTTCTTTCTCCTTTAAGACTCGTGGTTCCTCTACGTTTAACCATGTCTTCATGAGTTATTATTGGTAAGTTGATCTTGTTAACAGCTTCTACTATTACTCTTGTAATCCACCAAAATGGTCATAATGGCCATGGGAAAGTGCAACGTAAGAGATTTCACTTAAATCAATGCCCATTCGATCTCGCATTCATAATAACTCCGTTAGAACTGATTCCGGTATCAAAAAGAATTGTGTTGCTTTTCTTCATTTCGAGAAAAATTTGACTAGCACACAAAAACCGTGCTCTGCAAATGGCAACTCTGTATGAGTTTGAGTCCACTCAAATCCATATTGTTTTTTAGTCCAGCATCGGAGTGATCGGGCTTCTTTCTTATTGTTACT
>CAVSPH010000002.1:0-17922 GCA_963729805.1 Candidatus Bathyarchaeota archaeon
TATATAATTAATTATAGATTGAGAGGTGTGAACTGAATTTGGAAAAAAGTAATCCGTTAAGTTTAAACTTGGCTGGCTTGAAACTGCCTAACCTTACAATTCTAGCTTCTGGAATTCTAGGGTACTCAGCAGAATCTCTACAACGAGTGGCAAAAGCAGGCGCTGGCGCGGTAGTTACAAAATCCATAGGGGTAGCACCTAGAATTGGGTACCCTAATCCAACTGTGGTTCAGGCAGATTCTGGATTAATTAACGCAATGGGATTACCTAACCCGGGCATTGACCTTTATGCCCAAGAAATAAAATATTCGAAGACTATTTTGCGCGTTCCACTGATAGTAAGCGTATTTGGATATTCAGCTGAAGAATACGCCACAGTTGCAAAAAAAGCACTCTCTGCAGGCGCAGACGCAGTCGAACTAAACCTTTCTTGTCCGCATGTTAAACAAACTGGTTCAGAAATCGGTCAAAACCCAAAATTATTATCTGAAGTCGTTGAAACAGTGAAGGCGGCTGTCAATAAACCCATATTAGTAAAATTGTCACCCCGATGCAGACATAACTGTACTGGCCAAAGCAGCAGTCGATGCTGGAGCTAACGCGTTAACCGCAATTAACACTCTTAAAGCAATGGCAATTGATTCTGAAACAATGCGCCCAATTTTGAGCAACTTGAAAGGCGGCTTATCCGGTCCAGCTATAAAGCCAGTCGCCTTGCGATGCGTTTATGACATTCACGCGGCGTTGCCTGATGTTCCAATAATTGGCTGTGGTGGAATATCCTCTTGGCGAGATGTCGTTGAGTTTTGTTTAGCTGTGCTTCCGCAGTTCAAATTGGCACCGCAATAGCATCAGAACATCGAAGTTTTCCAAACAATAACCAAAGGTGTGGAAGTTTATTTGAGAAAAGAACATTATGGGAGTGTGAAAGAAATTGTCGGCCTCGCCCATCGCAGCTAATACACTTAGAACAACAGAAATCGTGCAAATTAGAACTGAAAGCCCAACAGTAAAAACCTTCATAATTTCTGACAGATTATGCTCAAAAGCTAAACCAGGCGAATTTCTAATGCTTTGGATTCCCGGAGTGGACGAAATCCCTCTAAGCATAATGGATACTAACAATGGACTCGCTGCAGTTTCGATAAAGAAAGTTGGAGATGCAACAAAACACCTCCACAACATCGAAGCAGGAGCAACCTTTAGGCGTTCGAGGACCTTTCGGAACCAGTTTCACTGAAAGCAGAGGCAGAGTCCTATTAGTAAGCGGAGGAACAGGTACCGCGCCTTTACTGTTTTTAGCAAAACAACTTGCGACAAAAACAGAACGAATGTCCTTTGTTGAAGGCGCAAAAACCAAAGATGAGCTACTTTTCATCAGAGAACTCAACAGTGTTTGTAGCGAGAAAAACTTGATAACTACAACAGAAGATGGCACTTACGGTTTACAATGTCTTGTAACGGAACCCCTGAGCAAACTCCTAAGACCGAGAAAAATTCAACATGATCTACACATGTGGTCCAGAAATTATGGTTAAAAAGATTTTTGAGCTTACAGAAAAACGCAAACTACCAATAGAAGCAAGCCTTGAACGGCTAATGCGCTGCGGCATAGGCTTATGCGGAAGCTGCGTCATTGGAAAATACCGAGTTTGCAAAGATGGCCCAGTTTTCACCGCTGCCCAACTAAGAGAAGTCAAAGACGAATTAGGCATTTCAAAACTTGGATTCGATGGCTCCCGAATTCCCTTCTAATAGGATTTCAAGAATGTCTCTATCTCAAATAGAATTGGAAGAACTCGTTCGTAGAGTCATTGCATTGTATAATAGAGTAAGAAGCCCGGAAGTTACTACCAAAGTTTTAACCGTATCTTCTGTGATAGTTACGATTTCTTTTTCTGGCGGTTTCTGTTATGGCTGCGGCATAACGGACTACGTAGAAAGTTTTGCTTCCCAATTCAAAGCAATGACCGACAAAGCACAGTTGAAAGCAGCCAAAACAAGACAGATAAACCCACGAACCTTTGAAGCAGACTATATTGTTAAGATGAAATAAGATTATTCGGTTTCTTGGAAAACAAGAATTAAGAAAAAAGAAAAAATGTGTTTGCTAAGTTGCGCGATTAGCAAGAGAGGACTAATCTGATTCTTGAGGTAATCCTATCTTTCGTAGATAATCTTTTGCATATTTTGGATTGTATGCGAGCAGCTCTTTGCTTCTAAGCAGTCTTCTCTCAAGTCGGTCTAATGCTACTCTAAAAGTTGGTTCAATACCCCAACCTTCGCTGAGCTAAAGAAGGTTCCTTTAACAGTTCTGAATTGCAGGCGGCAATGGATAAGCGGTGTGCCTCTTAGGTTAGTATTGCCATGGCTTTTCATGTAAACAAAGAGTGTTCCTAATTGGAAAGCTTCTTCGTATTTGTGTGCAAAGGAATCGAATTCATCCATCATGAATCCTTGTTGGTCAGAACTTATTTCCACGTCTTTAACACCAAATTGCACTGATACCTTTTTTTCAGCGACCTCTAATTGTGAAATTGGTTCAAGAAAATCAAGCTTCGTTACGATGCCTAGTAGGCGCTCATTTGATACAATGGCAATGGATGAAATATCGCGATCATGCATAAGCTTCTCTGCTACTCGTAGGCTAGTTTTAGATTCAACAGTTATTGCCGGTCTGTTCATTATGCCTTTAGCTGGAACACTTAGTGTTTCAATTTTTTCTCCCACTATGTCCCCAGTAGTTTGGCGTCTCTGTGGCCAATAGATATTCTCCAAGATGTCTTGAATAGTAATCATGCCAGCAAGTTTTCCGCCCTCCATAATAGGAACATGCGAAATACCGTACTCTCTCATTAAACTAAGAACTGCCCCCACCGACCGGTTCGCTTCAACAGTGTGCGGTGCTTTAGTCATAATTGTCTCTATAGCAGTTTTACCCCACTCATCAAGAACCGCTGCATGAATAATATCATCATCAGTAACAAACCCTATCAACTTGCTCTTTTCAAAAACTGGAAGCTGCCTCAACTGACTTCCAATCATCAACTTTGCCATTTTACTTGCAGTAAAATCCATGCTGACTGGAGGCGCAACCTTCATCAAAGCCTTGACTTTTGTCGTCGTTGGATCAAGCCTCGACCTCAAGATTGTGCGTCTGGTAATCATACCTAAGTATTTGCCTTTATCATCTAAAACCGCCAAAACTGGAGGCTTACCCTTTTCGAACGCTTCCAAACATCGAGACAGGGTATCATTTTCTTTAACAGCATTATAACCTTTTGAACAAATATCCTTTGCAAAAATTGAGCTTGCCATAACAATCATTTTCACTATTGCTAAAGTAGAATTTAAACGTTGCAAAAACAAATTTAAGAACTATATAGCTGCAAATCGAAGTGGAATTATATTTAGGAACAAAGAAACTGATTTACTAAACAATGCCTTGCCACTTTTGCGTCTTGCTTAATGTTCGTATTTTGTCATACTGATTTGGGGGGTTTCTCAAGCAATATTTATATCAAAAGCACTGCATTCAACCGTCTAATAACCTTCGGACCCTGAAAAATAATTGTATCGCCCAAGTAATTACCTCTTGGTGAAAAAATAAATGCCGTTACAAACCGTCAAAAAAGATACGGCAGATGCCCTAACTTTAGAATGGATGTTGCAAGTTAAAAATTACAAATTAACTATTGACAAAAAACGCTGCGTCGGATGCCAAATATGCAGTTTAGCCTGCCCCAAAGAAGCCATAAAAACACAAAAACAAGTTAAAATTCAAGGCGAAAAAGCAAAAAAAGCCAAAATCGACGTTGATTTGGCTAAATGCAACTTTTGCGGAATATGCGATGTCACCTGCCCTTATGGCGCAATAAAAGTTACTTTGAATGGTGCACATGACCTCTCTATACTAGCAAAAGAAAGCTATCCGCAACTGGTTCGGGACATAAAAGTGGATATCAACCAAATGCGATAAAGAATGCAAAGAATGCGAAACCGCATGTCCCCTCTCACTCATAAAAGTTTCTAAAATAGGTTTTGACGGCAATCCAGTCGAAAACGTAGAAGCCCTTTCACCTACCGCTAAACAACGGGTCCAAGTCAACCTTGACATCCAAAAAGAAAAATGCCCAACCTGCAAAGTATGCGAAATCAAATGCGCTCAAGGCGCAATAAAAGTCGCCAAAGCATTTGAAGGAAAAATCAGCATTAATCAAGAAAAATGCCCCGAAGACTGCACTGATTGCCTTGATGTTTGCCCTATTCCAGGTGCTTTAGAGCTTGGTGAAGACAAGAAAGTTCACGTTAACGAGTCTATATTGCACTTACTGTGGCGCATGCAAAAACGTTTGTCCAGTAGACGAAGCTTTAGTTGTTAAACGCGTCAAAAGTGCATCATACGCCTATTCGTTCGGGAACATGGAACAAGGCGCTTAGAAAGATTAACTTCGCCAACCGATGCAGTTAAAGAATTAAAAACCAGGCTGACGAAAACAGACGCAACGCAGTCAGTAAAAGATTCCCCATTTGTGAAATTAGCAAGGAAGCAACATAATGACTTGCCCAAACTTGTAAACCAACGGAAACCTGTAAAACCAGAAGAATTACGCGTCGGCGTTTTCGTTTGCCACTGCGGCTTAAACATCGCAGGAACAGTAGACGTTAAAGCCGTCGCTGAATACGCCCGCACAATTCCAGACGTAGTTTTCGTCAAAGAAAACCGTTACACATGCGCCGACCCTGGACAAGCAGAAATCCGAAAAGCGATTCGTGAACAAAAACTAAACCGCGTAGTTATCGCCGCTTGCTCACCAAGAATGCATGAACCCACATTTAGACGCACAGTTTCAGAAGCTGGTTTAAACCCATTCCTATATGAGATGGCTAACATCCGAGAGTTTGCTTCATGGTGCCACCAAAGCGACCCTGCAGCTGCAACGGAACGAGCCAAAGATTCAGTGCGCATGGCTGTCGCAAAAGTACGGTTAATGCAGCAACTTCAAACCATCGAGGTCCCAGTTACCAACAAAGCATTAATCATTGGCGGCGGAATTGCAGGAATGAACGCTGCTTTAGACTTAGCTGAAATGGGCTTACAAGGTCTATATCCTTGAAAATATCGCAGAGCATCGGCGGGCACATGGCAGCGCTTGACAAAACCTTCCCAACACTTGGACTGCAGCATATGCATTGAAGGACCAAAAATGGTTGATTGCGCACGCCACCCAAACATAACCATATTCGCCAACTCAGAACTTGTTAAAGTAGACGGTTACATCGGCAACTTTAAAGTTAAAATCCGAAAAAACCCCCGATACGTTATACCAGAAAAATGCACAGGCTGTGGTGAATGCAAAGATGCTTGCCCAATAGAGTACCCCAACGAATGGGACATGAATTTGGGCACCCGCAAAGCAATTTCAGTGCCCTTTGACCAGACAGTTCCACTAATTTACTCAATCAATAAAGATTATTGCATTGAATGCTTCAAATGCACCGAGGCTTGCGGTGAACGTCAAGCTATAGATTTTAACCAAAAACCTGAAGAAGTAGAATTTGACGTTGGCGCAATCATTGTCTCAACCGGCTTTGACGTCTACTTACCCTATGACATGCCACTGCTTGGCTACGGGAAATACCCCAACGTTATTACCAGCATGGAATTTGAAAGATTAATCTTAGCTGCAGGTCCAACAGGCGGCAAAGTAATTCGGCAATCAGACGGGCAAAAACCCCACAAAATCGTTTTCATCCAATGCGTAGGCAGCCGAGACAAAAACCAGTATCCATATTGCTGCAATTTCTGTTGCATGTACACGCTTAAAGCATGTGGTTCAGCTTAAAGAAAAGTACAAGGAAGACATTGAAGTCTACGTTTTCTATATGGACATTCGAAGTCCAGGCAAAGGCTACGAAGAATTCTATGACCGCGCAAGAGAACGAGGCGTAAACTTTATTCAGAGGACGCGTAAGCCGCATTGACGAAGACCCAAAAACTCACAATTTAACCGTTCACTCCGAAGATTCACTTCTTGGCACACCAATCGAAGTGGAAGCCGACATGGTTGTTCTTGCAACAGCATCCATACCCAAAAAAGGTTCAGCAGACATTGCCCGCATCCTCAACCTATCACGTGGCTCGGACGGGTTCTTCATGGAGTCACATCCCAAACTTAAGCCGATGGATGCTCCAACTGACGGTGTTTTCTACGCAGGTGCATGCCAAGGCTTAAAAGATATTCCCTACAGCGTTTCGCAGGGAAGCGGAGCAGCATCAAGAGCAGCCACAGTCATCAGTAAACAAAAATGGAAGATTGAACCAATCATTTCGATAGTTGACGAAACCAAATGCAGAAACAAAACCGCTAAATGCGGTGTATGCGTTGACAAATGTCCATACGGTGCTATCAAAGCAGAGCCAGGAAAAGCAGCGAACATTACAACTGCCAACTGCCACGGCTGCGGAACATGCGTTGCTGAATGCCCACAACATGCGATTACTCAGATGCACTTTACTGACGCACAAATATTTGCTCAAGTACGAGCAGCACTTGAAGATAAACCTGAAGAAAAAATCTTAGCAATTCTTTGTAACTGGTGCAGTTACGCAGGAGCAGACTTAGCAGGCATAAGCCGCTTCGACTACCCTGCCTAGCGTTCGAGCTATCCGTGTAATGTGCAGCGGCAGAGTTGCCCGAGAATTCGTCCTCGAAGCACTTACGACTAGGCGCAGGCATGGTTTTGATCGGCGCATGCCATTTACCATATGACTGCCACTACATCAACGGAAACTACAAGATGAAAGCACGCACAGACGCACTCAAAGGCATGCTGACAAAACTTGGCATGAGTCCAGAGCGATTCAGAGTAGAATACGTTTCAGCGGCTGAAGGCATACACTACGCCGAAGTCATAAAAGAAATAGACGCACAAATGAAAAGCCCTAGGCAAAGAGAAGATTCAAGCAGAAAACGCCAAGCTCAAACCCGTTTTAGAAAACATGCTAAAACGAAAATAACATCAACAGTTTTCTTTATTATTGGTAATACTATAAAACAAGATTACTAAGGTTTAAAGGAAGAGAGATTGCTAATCTTCTTCTTCGTCAAGTTTTCGCTCTTTAATTTTCAACGTATTTTCTTCACTGACTATGACTTTGAAAGATTCAGTGAGCTGATGTTTGTGTAGAAACTTTTTCAGTGTCACTCGAACATATTTTTTCGCGAGTGCGCCGCCTTCGCCTTTCACAGTCACTGTTTTTGAGTCAGTCACTACCTCTCCGCCTGTTTTTTCTTTCAGAAAATCTGCTAGTTTCTCAATTAGTTTACTTTCATCACCTTTAAGCTCTGAAGCATCAACTTTCATTTCAACCATTTTCTTGTTCACCTCGATTCGCGTTACGCATTATGCATTGTTTAGCTACTTTTTCATATCTGCTTTACTGATAAGTTTTCCTATTGACTTTTTGTCAGTTCGCCCGTCGAGTCATTATCACTGCTTAAGCTCTGCGACTCTAGTGCTCATCATCCAAGGAAAAGTAATCGGCAACAAAACTTAAGACTCTTGCGCCAAGAAACCCACTTCATTAATGAAACTATTTTTATGTTTTAAAATCAATTTAACACTTGGCGATGCTATGGATCTTGAAGAGGCAATTAAGAACAGGAGAAGCATAAGAGCATTTAAAAAACAAGACCTGCCACAAGGCACGATTGAAAAGCTAATTGAAGCTGCAATTTGGGCACCTTCCGCCGGAAATGTTCAACCATGGCAGTTTGTGGTTGCAAGCTCACCGCATATGAAGCAGGATCTTTCTGTTGCCGCATATGGACAAAAACACATCGAAGAAGCATTAGCTATCATTGTAGTTTGCGTTGACGAAAAACGTGCCTCAGAAAGCTATGGTGTTAGGGGCAAAACATTATTCTGTATCCAGGATACAGCCGCCGCGATCCAAAACATTTTGTTGACCGCGTACTCACTTGGTTTGGGTTCATGTTGGATTGGAGCATTCAAAGAAGAAGAAATCAGAAAAACAATTAGAGCCCCTAAAGAAATGCGACCAGTGGCCTTAATTCCTGTAGGCTATCCAAATGAAGCGCCTAAGATTAGAAATCGAAGACAAATAAACGACATAATTCACACGGAAACTTTTTAATACAATTCACAAATTAAGGAATTTTATTAATTTTTCAAAGAGCAGTGGAAAATGCTTCTTTAGACTCAAGTTTTCGATAATTTGAAGGCTTTGTTTCAAATAATTTAGCATGAATTTGTTTTGCAAAGCTGTTGCCTTACGAAATACGATAAAGTTTAAGAGCAACCGCTTCACTTCTACTCAGCTTTATCCGAGGCACAAAGCACATGTGCGAACCGGTAAATGCCAGTTCATACTTCCATGTACTGTTGCCTGGATAGAATCATAATAACAAACAGGAGGAAAAGAAATGTTATCAAGAGATTGTGACGGATGCTCCCAAATGAAACCGTGCAATAGACGTTACCTTATCGTTGAAAAAGGCCATTGTGTCTATTGTCCAGACGGAACAGCCCATTTAGTAGATGGATTTTAAAGAAAATAAAAGAATTATTTCAGGAATTTTGATCTTATCTCTATTTTTTTGTTTTTTGGCATTTATTAGCGAAAGCCAACAAAAGATCTTATTTTGTTTGTTTTTTGATCCAATTTTTTGCTGCTGTTGAGACTTCTCTTTTTTGCTCAATGCTGTATTTTGAGCTCATGGTTGGTATAATGCTTTGATAGAACCAATGATCTGCACCCTGGAAAACTTGTAAGTTCTTGTCCTTTGAGGCCAGTTTTTCCATAATAAGTTTTGAGCCATTAGGAAGTGCAATTACGTCGGCGTCCCCCTGAATAATAAGTACCGGTTTTTCAACTTTTGATGCATTTTGCAACATCTTGTTTGCAATTTTAGTTTGGAGGCTAAATAGAAATCCTAAGCCAAATTCTTTTGTGCAGAGTTCATCTTCCGATATTAGTTTGTATTCTTCACTTTCTTTGAAAGATAGTGGCCATTTGTTAATTAAATTGTACATTGAATGATGAGAAATGACTGGTGAGAGAGCTACCTTGACCGTATCTTGTATGGGGAGCTTGAATCCTGCCTCCACCGGAGGAGACGCTAAGATCAAGCCGGTTATTTGTTCAGGGTAATGTGTCGCGTACCATAATGCATACGCGCACCCAATGCTATGCGCAAAAATTAATATTTCTTTTTCTAGGTGATTCTTTTGAACAGTTTCGACTACCTCATTAAGATCCTCTAAGTGTCGTTCAAAATTGACTGTATCTCCTCGTGGTAGATTTGGCTCTTTGGATTTTCCTGAGCCTCTTCGGTCGAAAGCATAAACCTCACAATTTGCATTTGCAAGTTCTGGTCCCATGAACCGAAATGCTCCAGAATGTACCTCGATGCCATGAAAGAAGATTACTATTTTTTCAGGTTCTTTCAATGCCGACCAATGTCTGCAAAAAAGGTTGAAACCATCGCTCATCTTCAGATTTTCTTCATTTTCTCCGGGAGATTCAGTTTGCATAGCCTATAAAAACTCCACTTTAACGAACGATGAATAAGTTATTTACAGCTTTGTGATTTCACTAGGATACAACAATGAAGCTGTCTTGCCGAAACCTGTTTTAATTTTTTACATTTGTTTGCTTGTTTTCTGTTGGGTTGGCTGCGTTATTGGGATAATGGTTGCTTTTGAAAGGTTTTCTTGCTCGTTGAGAATTAGCGATATGGCTTTACCTTCAGGAACTATTATTTTTGTATTGTTTTGTAAAGATGTCGCAATTGTTTCTAGTTGTTTGAAGACAACTGCGGTATCTTTGAAATATGTTGTCAAAGCTTCGTTTCGCAGTTTGGTGGCTTGGGCGTCTCCTTCAGCTATGGCGATGGTAGCAGTTTTCTGACCTTCTGCTTGGAGAATCGCCGCTTGCTTTTGCCCTTCTGCAACCTGAATCGCAGCATTCTTTTCACCACTAGCTAATGTAGCCTGAGCTATTGCTGTCTTTTCTGCAGCTTGACGTTCATTATCTGCTTTCAGGACAGATTCCATGGAAATAATAAGTTCTCTTGGGGGTTCAAGGTCCTTGATTTCTGCCCTTACAATTTCTATGCCCCATTTCTCAGTCTGCTCATCTAATGCTGTCTTTAGGCTAACGTTGATAATGGGTCGGGATGTGTTGGCTATTGCCATATCCATCCCGCCTATTATGTCCCTTAGTACTGTTCGCGCAAGGGTATCTATTTGAGCTGCAAAGTTTGCAACATTATACTGTGATGCTTTGACTGATATTTCATCATGCTTGATTCTATAGAATACCACAGCATCTACACCCATGAAGACCTTATCCTTTGTAATAACATCTTGGCGTTGCACTGGCGTCATGCGTTCGGTGACATTAACTTTTATGATTTTATCTACAAATGGAACGAGTAAGGTTATTCCGCCTTCAACAAACCTGTGATACTTGCCAAGTCGTTCTACCAAACCTTTTTCTGTCGGCCTTACTATTCGAAGTGACGAAATGATGGCGTAAATAATTACTACTAAAGGAATTATTATTGCAATAAGTTCGATTACATCCACCATACTATCTCAACTCAACGGCCTATTCTCTTAGGTTACTGTGCACGGATTTAAGATTTGCTAACAAACCTAAATGAGCATGATTGTTTTTGACTAAATTTGCGGCTTTTATTCGTTGCGTTAATTTTATTAACAATTAAAGCAAATAGAAGCATAGTGATTTTATGTCTACAGATCAACAGATGCTTGAAAAATTAGAACAAATTCGTCTACTGCTTGAACCTAAAGCTGCGCCTCCTGCACCTGAGCCTCCAAAGGGCCTATGGAAAGAATTCGTTGACTTCATATCAAAGTACAAAGTGATGGGGACTAGCTGTGGCATTCATTTTGGGCTTGTATCTTGGTGGGGTTGTTCAGGGGCTTGTTAAGGATCTGATTTTACCTTTGATAGGTCTTGCGGTTCCTGGGCTGGGTAATTTGTCAACGATAAAGTATGGTTTTCCTTCGACGACGTTTGACGCGCAGGGAAATCCGCCGACTGGCTATACAGGGCAAATATTTGGTATTGGAGATTTCTTGGTAGCAGTCATCACTTTCGTGATTGTAGCGTTCGTGATCTTCCTTATAGTTAAAGTTACCAAGAAATGGGGTATAGAATAAACCAAACCCCTTCTTTTCTTTTTCTTACAAATATAAGTAACTATTTTTAGTTGAAAATATAGAAACAAATCTGAATTTCTTATTTAGTGTCATTAACCCTTCTGACTTAGGTTAGCTGTTTCAATTCAAATTTCTTTTAAGCTGCATTTTAAGCGGGCCCGGTGGGATTTGAACCCACGATCTCCGGCTCCGAAGGCCGACACCTTAATCCGTGCTAGGCTACGAGCCCACATGTTCAACGTTACCAAAATCGGTCAAGACATTAAAAAAGGTAACTAAATCACGCCGAAATTTCCCTTCAGCTCAAATATGTCCATAGGCATTACTTTCTAAAGGCTATGACTCGTTGGAAAACCTTTTATTCCCTCGGCTTTCATGGCTTTCTATGGATCTAGAGCTTCAGGGTGTAATAGTCATGTCTATTCTAATAACGGCTTGGGATTCCCATTATGCTCACAAAGGTTATGAAAATTCTTTTATACCAACACTTTGTTAGATGTGGTGTCATCGTCTCTGTGGGCCGGTAGCTCAGCACGGCTGGAGCGTTCGACTGATAATCGAAAGGTCGCCGGTTCAAATCCGGCTCGGCCCACCAGAAAAACTTGAGATTCTTGAATACTGCAGAAAATTTCTTTTGTTAGTTATCTATTTGTTTTCTTATTTTTTTGTTCTTGTAATCATTTTTTTAATTGCTATTTTATTCTAGCCCTTGTTTGCTTCTACCTCTTTTTGCTTTTGCGTATTTTCCAGTTCTTCTTTAATTTGCGTTTCTTGAGTTTTTCTTTCTACGGCTTCGTTTGCATTTCCTTTTACTTCTGGTTCAATTTTGTCTTCTGCTTTCTCGATTGACTTTAATATTTTTTCTACTGCTGCCTCCGGTGAATGTAATTGTGGATGTGGTCCAATAGTTGAGGCATAAACTTTTGAAATTTCAGCGCCGAACAGAACGATTTGGTTCAGAATAAATATCCACAGCAAAATAATTATCAGAGAACCTGCTGCTCCAATAATTGTAGTTACTGTGAAGGTTTGAAGGTATAAGCCAAGAACATAATTTGTGACAGTAAATGCGATACCCGTAACTACTGAAGGCAAAATTACATCTATCCAATGAACTTTCACATCAGGAATAACTTTGTAGGTAATTGCAAAAAGCAAAGTTGCCAACCCAAAAGACAACAATATTTGCGCTGTAGTTACAGAGACTAAGGTTAAGGTTCCATTTATTGAATAAAACCTTATTGCGCCAAACAAAGTGGTTGCTATCGCCGTCCAAACTATTACAATTAATCCAAGCGCCGAAACCACAAAGAAAGGTCCAATTGTATTTTTGATTCTAACCGTTAAACTTTTGATTTTAATTGATTTGACTTCCCATATCACGTTCATCGTATCCCGTAAAACTGCAAAAGCTCCAATTGCTCCAGCTAAAGAGAAGACGACTACTGTGAAGGAAGCCCAAACTGATGAGAAGGGCGATGTTGCACTTGCAAGCAGCTCTTTGAATAATTGTGCAACGGTTGGACCCGCAAGATCAGTAATTTGTTGTATCAATTGTTGGGTTGCGAGGGTTTGACCATAGAATTGTGCCAAGATTGTTACTACTATTAGCAATAACGATGGCAGTGGTAGAATAATGAAGAACGTTAACGCTGCTGCTCGCAGTGTCGCGTTGTCATCTCGCCAGTCGTTGAATGAAGCTTTGAACAATGTTACAAGGTCTTTTTTTTTCATCATTTAGACCCAAAATTAGCGTTTAGAAGAAACATTAATGTTAATAATTCTCAATTTGTATTTACATGTATGGGAATAAATGAACAACACAACCATAATTCAGTTTTGCATCCAATTGCAAACTTAAGATTTAATTTACGAACAATTGTATTTAGATGTTTAGTTTTTATGGCTTTAAGAGTTGAGCGTAATCAGTAAGTTTCGAAAATTCTCGCTATTTGCGTTATTCTATTAAGAGAGGAGCCTGATTTTAGTTTGAACGGTATGATTCAGCCTTCTGCAGAAGCAGTTTGGAACTTAAACGAAAAAGAATTGCTAAAATTACTTGAAAGCTTAATGCCATTAAAGCAAAAAGAAATCCATTTTTACGCTCCAAGCTTCGCCTATTACAAAACAAAATACTACTGCTCATCTCCAACTAACTTCCCAACCATCTCCATCACTGGCACAATTTGTGCTTCTAAATGCAAACATTGCGGTGGAAAACTACTTGAAACCATGCATTCTGCAGTCTCGCCCCAAGAATTATTTGATTTATGCGTGAAGCTAAAGCAAGATGGCGCTCAAGGTTGCCTTGTCAGCGGTGGATGTTTGCCTGATGGTTCTGTGCCCCTTGACGGTTTCGTTGGCACACTTGAGAGGATTAAACAAGAACTTGGTTTAACCATTTTCGTTCATACTGGCTTAACAAATTCTGAAACTGCTGTTTCGCTTAAAGCCGTTGGAGTTGAAGCAGCCTTAATAGATGTTATTGGATCAGCTGAAACGATTGAAAAGATTTACAACCTTAACATTGCCTTAGAAGATTTTGAAAATTCGCTTAAAGCATTAGATAAAGCAGGATTAAATTTTGTTCCACATGTTATTGTCGGATTAAATGAAGGCAAACTAGACGGCGAACTGCAAGCGCTCAAAATGATAAGTCAGGTTCATCCTTCGGCGATAGTGATTATAGCATTCATGCCCATACATGGAACTGTCATGGCCAAAACGCCTGCCCCGAAACCAATCGACATAGCAAAAGTCACTTTAGCAGCGCGGCTAATGTTTCCTGATACTCCGCTTATTTTAGGCTGCATGAGACCTAAAGGAACACAGCGCGATGAGACAGATGTTTTAGCTTTGAAGGCTGGGGTGAATGCCATTGCATTTCCCAGCGAAGAAGCAATCAAATATGTTAAAAAAGAAAGTTGCCAAATCTCTTTTTCTTCTTATTGTTGCGCGCAGATGTACTTGGATGCTAAGCGATTGCGAAGTGATCATTAGTTTTGTCATTTAGTACATGATTTTGGGTTTATTCAATAATCCTTCTTGTAAAAAACGAAAGGTTAATTTAGGAAAGCTCATCAGTAATGCTGGGTTTGCCGGTCATAGGGCACGGGTTCCACCTGATCCCATTCCGAACTCAGAAGTTAAACCGTGTTCCGTTTCCAGCTGTAGTGTGGTCTTAGGCCACGTGAACCTGGGAAAGCTGGCAGCTCACTTATTTTAATTAAAATGCAGGTAGATTTGGCATAGCTTTATAACTGACTATTAATAGCTTTTTGAGAAGTGGTGTAAAATTTGAGTCTACTTGGCGGAAGCGATGCAATTACTCAGGTATTGAGCCTGCTTACCTATGTGTTCTTTATAGTTTTGATTTTCTATGGTCAAAGAATTCAAATGTACGTTATGATCCGTGAGGTAGAAAACTCACTTCATAAATTAAAGTTTATCAAAGAGGAAGGGCGTAAAAACGCTATAGATGCCATAAAAGAAATTGGCAAACCAACGGCTGATCCTTCAGCTCGTGTTGACCGCTATTTAGAGTATTTCACGATTGGTCCTCAAAATATGGATCCTGCGGGCATAGTGTAC
This sequence comes from Candidatus Bathyarchaeota archaeon, assembly GCA_963729805.1. Classification (GTDB taxonomy): domain Archaea; phylum Thermoproteota; class Bathyarchaeia; order Bathyarchaeales; family Bathycorpusculaceae; genus Bathycorpusculum. Next base: position 14,809 of record CAVSPH010000002.1, read on the forward strand.
AAGCTTGATCACATACTGGATGTTCGAGATGAACGTTTGAAGGACGAAGTTAAACTGATGGCCCCTTCAAGTGATGAGATCCAAGTTAACAATTTAGAAAACACCTTGGAAGCTGCCATGGCACTTAACTTCATTTACAAAGTTGTACGACACTACTATATTCAAGGCAAGAAAACCCTTAGCCTCTATGTAATAATGCAATTACAGATGATTCTCCCAATGGTAATGAAAGAAGCCGAAGCGTATGCAAGTGCTCTTAAAGCGTTTGCTTATGGTCAACCAATCGGCGATGGCGCTGGACCGTTAGTTGCTGCAAAACTCATGCACGGCTACGAAATCCGTAAGCTGCCAAAAGACTGCGTAATGGCGACTGTTCCATTTGAAGGACGCACAGCTCTAATCATAAAGGCTGAAGGTCCAGGCGGCAATGTCGGCAAACCAGGTGATGCAGTTGAAGCTGTCATTGAGGAAAATGAAGGCAAAATTGGCATGGTTATCATGATTGATGCTGGCTTAAAGCTCGAAGGCGAAATGGTCGGCGAAGTCGCAGAAGGAATTGGCGCCGCAATCGGTGGACCAGGAGTAGACCAATATAAGATTGAGGAGAAGCTGACAAAATATCATATTCCAATCAATGCCGTAATAATAAAAGAAGATATAGGCGATGCAGTTTCGCCAATGCGCAAGGAAATCAATGATGCTGTTGATCCAGTTATTGAGAGAGTCAAAAACGTTGTCTTAGAGCGAACCAAGGAAGGCGACAAGGTCATAATAGTCGGAGTTGGCAATTCAATCGGAGTCGGTCAATAGGAGGCTAATGCAATGACACAAAATCAAAGTCAAAATCAAACGTCTCAAGCAACAAACAAAATCTCAAACTACCTAACAATGATCGTCTTAATTGTCATAGCACTTTCAATTGTTTCACTAATATTAGCGGCTAGTGCGTACGTGAATAATCCTAGTGAATTAGCGCCTGTCGCGTTTCTAGCAATTATAGGCGTAGTGGCGTTGACGATGTCACTTTTCACCTTATTCCAATCAAGGAGACAAGTTGCACAAATGAAAATAGAAATCCCAAAAGTGATGACAACTATCGAATGCAAATGCGGCTCCAAAACTGTTCGCGAATTCCAACGAGGCGACTACGTCTACAAAGACCTTGACGTTTATGCCAAAAATGCCCCAACACAAGACAGATGATTACTGCAATATACAAGGAAGTCAAAGAGAAAGAAAAAACATACAACGTCTAAGTTAGCACTTCACACCTATCATTTCTTAACAGAACTGTATGCTCAGCTTGAGCGACGGGTTTTTTACTCGCTTCGACAAATACGGGATAACCCATAACAGCTTTTGATGAAAGCAGCTCCTTGAAAGCAGCTTTATGTTGTTCGTTGGGTACTATCCCAATTAGCCATCTTTCAGCGAAAGGCAACGTTCTGAAATTAGTTTCAATGTGTTTGAGAAGTTTTTTGGCATGTTCATTTTTAACAGATTTTGTCTTGAGTAAGCGATAAATGGTTGTTTGTGGGCTATCATCAACGCGTCCAACTGCTTCCGGCAACGTTACGAAGGGTTCTATGGCATAGACTTCTCCAGTTTTTACTTTAACAAAAGACACTGGTTGAGACACATTGGGGATCGATAACCTGCGTGAATTAGGTATCTTCCAACTGAATGGCCGGTTAGATTTGAGATCGGTTTGAAACCCCGATTCTTAATTGCGATTTCTATTAAGCCACCGATTTTTCCAAGTGTCATATCGCCATGAATGTTCTCAGTTGCTGTTTTCAAGGCTTGCTCGGCAGCATTTGCCATACTTCTACCTTCTGAACTAAAAGAAACTGTGAATGCTGTGTCTGTTACGTAGCCATCTACATGAGCGCCCAAGTCTACCTTGACTGTAGATCCTTCTGGAACTCTTTGTATGTCACCTGGAGGTGAAGTGTAATGTGCCGCAATCTCATTAATGCTAACGTTGCAAGGAAATGCTGGTTTGCCACCTTTCGAACGAATTAATCCTTCGACTTTCTCACAGACATCAATGATTAGCATATTTTCTTTAACATGAGACCTCATTTCTTCTCGCGTTTCGCGAAGAATTTTGCCAGATAAACGGAATTTTTCTAGTTCTTCATTGTCATATAACATCAGAGGTCACTTTTGGAGTGGATTATCGATTTGATGCTTAAATCATTAATCTACGTGTGGCAATATTAGGTTAACGTAAATTCTATGTTAGGGTTTGTATATTTTAGGATCAAGCAATGCAAAGTTATTGCCGCCTGCGTGATATAGCATTCGCGCCTTTTTCAAGTCATAACTTTCGGTAAAGAAACCCATGTCGGCGTATGCTTCAAGGATTTTGCCAACAAAAATCGTGTGATCGCCTGTTGTAAATTTTCCATCCACACTGCACTCCAAATGGGCTATGCATTCGCGTATCGCCGGTGGTTTGACTGTTTTGGCAGGCATTGGCGTTAAATTTGTTTTTTTGAATTTATCAAAGCTTCTCCCCGTGAGCGAACCACATGCATATACCGCTTGCAGAATTTCTAATGTTGGAATGTTGACAACGAATTCTCCTGATTCTTCAATTAGAGTATGTGAATGTCGTTGAGGTGCAAGACTAATTGCTAGAAGAGGTGGGTTAATTGAAGTTGGCATGGCCCAAGCGAGGGTTGAAATGTTAGGTTTGGCTGCTTTTCCGATGCATGAAACCAGCACTGTGTGCATAGGGTGAAGAAGCCTATATGCTGAGGATATAGTAACGTTTGTTTTTACAGACATCTCGATTTTGCCTTCTATTATCTATGCCATTGTTGTCGAGCTTATTTTTCTTTGTTATCAAATCTAATATGCTCTAATGCTTAGAGTCGGCTAAGGGGTATCGGCTCATGGCATCGAGTATTTCTTCGCTTAAGCTTTTTTTGCTGATATGTTTGGCAAAATCTGAAGTGGCTATTATGCCGACCAACACATCTTTCTTTGTAACTGGAAGTCGCCTTATTTTGTACTTGATCATTTTCCTAGCTGCATCTTTAATTGAAGCTTCTTCCTCGATTGTTATTAGCGGGTCCGACATTACTTCAGACACTTTGGTCTCAA
>CAVSPH010000003.1:0-12161 GCA_963729805.1 Candidatus Bathyarchaeota archaeon
ATGGACAAAAAAGTACGTTAGACAACAAGAGGGAACTTATCCACTCTTTTTTGAGTAGTTACTCTTAAATAGCTAGAAATGAACCTCACATTGAACCACCAAAATGTAAGACAAAATTGAATATTAAAAAAGTGGTCTCTTAACAGCAGCCTTTGAAGCCTTAGCAATAGCATTAACCCTCACTTTCACTTATATTGGCTTTTATCGCCTTTTGCACAAGGACTCGTTTACCAAATATGGGAAATACCTATCGTAGTTGCATTCCTAATAATTAGTCCACTTGCAGGTCTCGCAATATCGCTTTTAAACACAGCAGTGTTATTCGCTATTTTTCAGGCGTCTTGCCAACAGGGCCAGTTTACAACCTTGCTGCAACTTTATCAATGCAAATTGGAATTTTTGCCGCTTTGACAATCGGAAAAAGAATTTCATGCTCAAAGGGTCAAAACACGAACGTTCTCTCAAACCAAAATGGGCAGCCACATCCACAATAATGGGAATTTAACTAAGTTTCGTTTATGTCATTAATTCCCTTTTTTGTGCTTCCCCAACCATCACCAATCGGCTTTTCATTCCCACTGGCAGCAACAATAGGATATCTACCTTTAGCCGCAATTTTTAATGCCACATTAGCGTTGTATACTATACCAATAGGCTTCTTAGTTGCCCAAAGAGTTCAAAAAGTTCTGCACTTAACCCTACCACAAGAAATAAAATGTAATACCGAAGCAATGAAATTAAAAGCCGACCTATGGGATAAGGTTAAAGCATAGAGTTGGCTCATCAAACTTTGAACTATTTTCCGTTTACTTTATTTGCCAAATAAAAGCAAAAGAGCCTAAAAATTAAAGGCTTGCCGAATTTCGTTTTGTAATGAATTAAGTTGGCTTCTTTTGTTTTGGGTCTTTATATGTAGCTCGTTTGAGGATCGACCTAAGTATTATGATTATTATTACTACGATTATGATTATTACAATTATGTAGATTAGCAATGATACATATTGGATTGGTATGATGAGAGCAGATACCGTGAGTTCCTCGGTATAAGGTTGATTGAGGTTAACGGTGGATGATTGCATGGTTATCGGGATACCCAAAATAGATAATTGCACTTTAATTACGTAGGTTCCAGTTGGAAGATTAATTGTGGTATTTTCCGCGACTGTTCCCAAATTTTGATACAATGAGCCTGTCGATGTGTCGATTATTGTGGTTACACCTTGGGCTGCTTTGCCGGTGACGCCGTCTGTAACAGAGATAGTAAGAGGATATTGTTGTTCTTGTTGAGCAAAAGAAGGTTGCACCAGCATAAAAACGAACGAGAAGCAAAGCATTGCTAAAACGCAAATAGTTAATTTTTTATTAATTCTCATATTCTATTCTCCTTTTGAATCGAAAAATCTTCAATTTCAATAGTTTTGATTATAATTCTCTTGAAAGCATCTAATAAACTATTCCCGTTCTCAACTAGTAGAAAAGTCGTATCACAAAATGGGTTTCCGTTAAGCTCACCCCAGGTACGGAATGATTTTTTACAACGTTTTGTTTCTCTTGAAAAAATGAAGAGCTTAACGCTAATTATTTGCGTTAATTAAGTCGTTCCATAATTTCGGATCGAGCGCTCAGCATGAAGAAAGCTTTAAAAGGCGAATTCACCGCATTAATAGCTAACTTGAAGGGAGGATAGGAGAAAATAAGTACTTTCTTTTTAGGACGAGAGGAAAAAGTGGTCCGTGAGCAGTCAGAAGTTTATTATCATTGCGGAATGAGCAGATTTGGGACTCCAATGTTTGGTAAGCTTATCTTAACAAACAAACGATTTGTCTTTGCACAACAACATAAGGTCCAGCAAGGGGGTTTCATTGGATTCGGCTCGAAAGCTGAAGTTCATACAATGGCTATGCCCATCAACATTCCGCTTGACAGAATCATTGGATGTCAAATCGAAACGAGGACCAGGAAAAAAGGTACAATGAGTCAGCCCGCCTCAGTTTTTAGCAAGGAAGAATACCAAATTATCATAGTAGGGTCGGAGACCACTGAAGGCATGGAAAGCCCAACCTTTGAAGTCACCAATCCTCAAGATTGGGCAACTGCTCTCGGCAGAGTAATTGGCGGAGAAACACTGTAAACACCCACATTCTTTTCCCACTCTATGAAATCTTTTTATTTTAAATAAAAGTAAAAGAAAGCAAAGACAATAGGGGCTGTTGCCGCTAGTTTTTTAAAGTTGTTCAAGCGGAGTTACTAAACATGAATGAAAACAATGATATCTCAAAGGTGCAGGTAAAAGTTGAGCGCCAAGTAGTCTCGGACCTCAAGGCCGCTGATTTGTTCCCACGGGATACACAAGTCTCGACGAGATGCTTTGCGGTGGGTTACCTCCAGATTTCGCTGTAGTGTTGGGTTCGCCCTCTTGCGATGAGAGAGACTTGTTGATCAAGAGTTTTCTTGAAACTGGGGAAAAAAACGGCGAGGTGACATTCTATGTGACCATTGACCCAAGGGTGGTGAGAGATCTATGCAGGAAAGGTTTCTTCGAGCTTCTATCTGTTCGTTTGCAATCCTCAAGCCGATGCTCTCATCAAAACCTCACCAAATACATTCAAGGTAAATGGTGTAGAAAGCCTTACGAACATCAGCATCGCTTTGACTTCGGCAATCCGTAGACTGAGCCTTCGATTAAGGGAAATAGAAGAATTTGCATAGACATAATTTCAGATGTTCTTCTTCAGCATCACTCGGTTCAGACAAGAAAGTGGCTAACTGAACTCATTGCTCAATTAAAATCGTCGAGATTCACAACGCTTGCAGTAATAGATCCCCAAATGCACCCGTCAGAAGAACTTCATGCGATTCTTGGACTGTTCGACGGAGAGATCAACATTTGCGATAGACAAACAGAGAAAGGCCTTGAAAGATTTCTCAAGATCAAGAGAATGAGTAATCAGAAATACATCAAGAACGAAACACTCTTAGTGGTCACAGTGACTTTAGGAGCGTCTTCTAAAGTGTTCAATATACGCGATTTCGCAACTTTTTTAGCCAGACGCGGAATAAAAGCCTTCGACCCAATGAGCGGCGTTATGAAATTGGGATCACAAGAAATCTATATCACAGAAGATGGAACAGTGGAAGGACCTGCATCCTTAAAGCTACGCACTGAGAAATGGATCAAAGAATTCATGTCAAGTTGAAAATTATGGAGAATAATCTTCAGGATATACTCCGAGAAGCAATGTCCAAACTTCGAGAAGGAAAAATCGAGGAATCACTTTCTCTTTTCTCAAAAGCACGCAAAGAAGCAATTAAACGAGTTTCTTCAGAAGCATTAACGCCCGAAGCATATGACCTTCTCATTAACATGTTCGCTCTAACTTATCTGGGGATGTTATACTACTCCGCAATAGGACAGAAAAGTGCAAAAGAGAAAGACGAAACTGCTAAACTAATTTGCAAAAGTGAGGCCTTAGGAATTAGCAACATCATCGATGGAATATTTCTCCCAATATTGACGTTTGATGAATCCAAAGCTAGACAAAAAGTCCTCCCCCTGATACAACAATATGAGGCGTACAGGGAAGATCTTTCCAAGGAAATTGTGCAGCTTGCGAATTCCAAGAATTACCAAGGACAGGAACAGGCACAATACATCGATTCAATGAAGCAGATAGTGGAATCCGTGGACCCAGGATTACTAGAAATCAGAACACTCGCCCTACAGCTAGGTAGACGTTTTGAAGCCGGCAATTTTAAACAAGCGAGAAAAATTTACGAGTATGTTAGAGATGAAATACATTATATGCCAGATCCACTTCCATTTGAAGACATTCAATCACCAAGCGTAACATTAGGAAGGTCAACGGGGGATTGTAATGATCAGGCCGTTCTGCTTTGCTCTCTGCTTCTCGCTATAGGATTCGAAACTGCCTTACTTTTCGCCGACACTAACGGAGATAACATAGCAGATCACGTATATTCTGCCGTTCATATTCCTAATGCTCCAGATCTCTACAAACCATTTGTAAATAAAAAAATTGCAGAGGAACCCCTTCATGATTGGATTCCACTCGATCCTACATGTGAAGACCTAGATTTTGGCGTTCTCACATTTGAAAACCTAGAAATAAAACATGCATGTTTCTTCACCAAAAGCGGAAAACACTTTGTGAACAAAGAAAAATAACAAACACTTTTGAGAAGTGAGATCAATTTCCTTTTGAGTTCAACGAAAAATTAATCTATACTTGCAGAATGTAATGTCAACTAAGCAGACTGAGGAACCTCAAGTGTCCACATCTAATATCAACTTAAACAAATCAGGTCTAAGATTATTCAACAAACTATGTGATGAAGCCGATAAATACGGTGTCACTGTTGAACAAAGCCAGGCAGGGGCAACTTTGGTAGATGCTGGGATTCAAGCAGAAGGCGGATTCCTAGCAGGAGAAATGATAACCGAAATTTGTCTAGGCGGATATGGAAAAGCAATCGTAACGCCAATGCAATACGGTGACATGGTTTTGCCCTCTGTTTTCGTCCAGACAGACCACCCAGCGCTCTCGCTTCTGGGCTCACAATTCGCTGGTTGGCAAATTAAAGGAGAAGATTTCTCCGCAATAGCGTCTGGTCCCGCAAGAGCCTTAGCTTTGAAACCAAAAGACCTTTACGAAAAATTGGCATACAAAGAAGAGTCTGATGTCGCAGTATTGGTAATGGAAACAGAGAAAAAACCAACTGATGCAATAATTCAAGTTGTTGCGGATAAATGCAGAGTTGTGCCTAAGAACATTTACATTGTAATGTTTTCAACTACAAGCTTGGCAGGAGCAACCCAAGTTTCTGGAAGAATTGTTGAGACTGGACTCCATAAACTGGAAAGATTGGAACTTGACCCTTTAGTAGTCAAACACGCATGGGGTTATGCGCCTATAGTTCCTGTTCACCCTGACTCAGGTCAAGCTATGGGAAGAACAAACGACGCAATCCTCTACGCGGGCATAACCAACTATACTGTTGACTTCGACGATGATGCGAAACTGGAGAGTATAGCTAAACAGGCACCCAGTTCAGCTTCAAAGATGCTTCAGGAAGCCAGACAATTGGCCGCCAAAAATCCTAAGTTCCTAGATATTTTCAAGGATGCGGGATTTGATTTCTATAAAGTTGACCCAAATATTTTCGCCCCGGCGATTGTCTCTTTAACTAATAAGAAAACGGGTAAGACATTCAAAGCTGGTAATGTAGATTATGACTTAATGAAAAGCTCACTTGGACTATCTTAGTGAAGGGCAATAAACCAACGTGAGCGACACTTGATTTCTAACTGAAAAATGCTTGACAATATTAAAACAAAATTATTTCCGATGTTACCTGCTTCGAGCAATCTTCGGAAACAAATGAGACAGTTTAGCTTTACAAAACTTATAAATATGAAAGTGAGGGTTTTAACATACCTGAAGGTAGATTTGCTTGTCAGATATGTTACCTACTGTACCAACTGGAATACCTGGCTTAGATGAACTAATAAGCGGAGGTTTTCCTCAAGGAAGAGTTATTTTAGTTCTGGGTGGACCAGGCGCTGGAAAAACGGTTTTAGCGTCGCAGTTTCTCTATAAAGGAATAACTGAATATGGCGAAAATGCAATATTAGTGAGTTTGGATGAGAGCAAAGGACACTTCTACGCTGAAATGCTAAAGTTTGGTTGGGATTTCAAAAAAGCCGAGGATGAAGGCAAATTTGGTTTCATCGATGCCACTAGACTTTCCAGAGTGGCTTTGCTGAAGGAAAAAATGTTAAAAGAAGAATCAAGCAGTCTTCGAGGTAAACAATTACCTATAGATAGACTTTTAGAGGATTTACAAGTCAAAATCAAACAAATAAATGCTAAAAGAGTTGTTTTAGACACCTTAGCTTCACTCTTCTATCGTTTCCTTGATCCCATAGAAAGAAGGACAGCAGGCGTGGATTTGATAGAAGGCTTGTCAGAAATAGGAGCTACTGTATTAGTTACCACTGAATTGCCTCAATTGGGTTGGAACGCAAAATTTTGGATGAGGAATTTCTCGTTCAAGGAGTTATTATGATGCAGACGATATATTCCGGCGGTTCTGCCACTAGAGGACTCCAGGTGGAAAAAATGAGAGGCGTAAGCGTAAACAACAATCTAGTTCCTTACATGATAGATCGAACAGGGATTGAAATCTACCCCACAATGACACTCTTCAGAGAAAGATAGCTTCAATCAGCTTAAAGCGATAACAAATCTTTGCTAAGTCTCCTCTTCAAACTTAAAACGCAAATCAACATTTGATCTTTCCCAAAATCGACGCAAATAAAATTAATCTATCTTCAAAGAAACCTCAGCTTTAGTCTAAGGTCTGTAGCCGCTTAGAACGCTGAGCGCCAAGGCAGCAGCAGTCAAATCAGCTGTGGTTCCTGGGTTACACTTATTTTGGGATAATCGCAGTTTTTCATCGAATTGCTTTAAACTTCGTCTACCTTTTTCAGTTTCTAATCCACCAAGCTCCAAAACTTCCCTAGCATCTGAAGAAACTTCTTGCGCTTTTTCTTTACCAACTTTCCGAGCTATAAACGTGTCAGGATGCCCCGACAAAATCTTTAGGAAAGTGTGAACAACAGCAGTGTTCAATTGTTTACTCTCAAGTTGTTCTTTCAAGTAAGGATAAGCTAAGTCGAAGGTTACATGGTAATTGTTTACCCATTCAGCGCATATATCGTCGTATGATGAAGCGATTTTGAAAACCTCAAATAAAGTAACATTTTCTTTTATCAAACGCTCTTTAGATTTAGGGTCATTAACGTCAAGATCAGGGGCCTTATTGAGACCACTGGGATTTGCAATTTCTAGCGCTTCATAAAGATGCACTGAATCAAATGCTGTTGTTGATTTAACTACCAAATCAATTTTTCTGCGCAGAGTAGAAAAATCAAAAACATAGTTTTTGTCTATTGGCGTTAAACCCGAAGCTACAGCGATTGGTTCCAACAGCATTATTGTGCCTAAGATAGTGTTTCCGCCTTTCTGCCATTCACTAACGTCTTTGGCACAGATCTTTATGAGCTGCCCCAGACCAAGTTCGTTAAAGGATAATTTGTTTTCCGCCGCTGCGATTCCACGATTAGCAGCTTCTTGGAAAGATGATCCTGCCGCAATTGCTGAAGCCAAGAAATGCTGGCATATCGTTCCATCAAAACTCGAAGTAAGGTTGACGTTTCCGGGTTTTTCTGCACTAACTTCAAGCAGGATCGCTAACTGTAGACACTTAGAGATATATTGAGCTTTTTCGTGGCTACTCATTGATACATCGATATTAAATTGAACAAAAAAGGTTTATTAAACTTATTAAAAAACATCAAGCAGTCTTATCTACAGTTAGAGGAATTCGATGAAGGCAAGAGAAGGCGACCTAATTAAAACGGAAAGTAGCGTGATTTTTGATGTTAAAGGTTTGGTACATCCTAAAAACAAGATTATTGCGTTCCCACGCTTCATTCCATCAACACAAGGCACAAGAAAAAGCAAAGAAACCACATACGGCAAAGTTTACAGTCTCAGTGACAGGTTCAAGTACTTACAGGAGAACCAGCCTAATCTATTAGTTAATGACCAAGTTTTCGGTGAAACTCTCTGCGAAGTTCCAATTACCGAAATAGCTGAGCACTATCAGCCTGCAGAAAAACTTGCATCAATTAGATCATCTAAGAACCCTACTGCATTAGAGAACAAGGCTTTTTTACTGGCCGAAACCGTAAAAAAAGAGGCAAAAATCCACTGGAGCAATATTGGAATTTCAGGATCAATAATGGCTGGATTAACGACTGACAAATCAGACATTGATCCCATAGTTTACGGCATTGAAAACTGTAGAAAAGCCTATTCAGCATTACAAAAACTGCTTGAAGAAGAAGAGTCAGAGTTCAAGCCTTACTCACAAGCGGAGTTACGGGAGCTTTTCGATTTTCGTTCGAAGGACACTCAGATGAGCTTCGAAGACTTCGCAGTAGTCGAAATCCGCAAAGCATTCCAGGGCAAATTCAAGGGCACTGACTATTTTTTCCGTTTTGTGAAGAATTGGAGCGAAACAAACGAACAATATGGTGATGTGCGCTTCAAAAACAGTGGCTACGCCAAAATAACTGCCACAATAGGAGACTGCTCAGATTCACTTTTCACGCCGTGCACCTACAAGCTTGAAGGCGTCAAAGTTGTTGAAGGGCCCAAGTTGCAGCCAATACAAGAGATTGTTTCTTTCCGCGGCAGGTTTTGTGAACAAGCAACAAACGGCGAAACTATTGAATCACAAGGAAAAGTTGAACGGGTAACCAACAAAAAAAACGGCGACGAATTTTACCGTTTGATTCTAGGCAATAAGCCCTCCGATTACATGATACTTTCAAATATCTAATGCTGCACTTTCAGCACTTGCTCGTAGTAACGAGAGCAATAAGTCAAAGTAACCTGATGAAAGCTATTTTTAGGCAATAGTACCTCTTCAAGGTTACCTTCAACAATTACCACTTCATCTTTTTGCGCTTGCTGACGGAACTCTTCCATAAAAGAGAAAACCCGCACAGCTTCAAGCGCTTTTGAGTCGCCGCTCAAAATTTCCAAAGGCTTGATACTGTAGATTGATGGAATAAATGGCGCCTCGTTATCTGCAGTAACTCGTGCTTTGAGTTTAACCCAGCCTTTCTGTTGAATTCTTACTTGTGGATCGTATTCTGATTGTGATTTCGCTCCAAGCCTTAACGGGCTCAAACTCAGCTTTTATAGTTCTGTCACTCGCTTTATCATCATATAAACCGTAGATTTGTTTTCTTCTTTGATGCCAAACGAAATCTTTAACGGTGAAATTTTTGAAGCGCCAATCTTTTCCCTTCATAACTTGTTCGGATTCAAACTCGTTATGCAAACCTGAATTCTTATCAGCATACAGAGCTTCGAGAGTTTTTCGCATTTTTGCGTTTTCTTTTTTGCCATAAATTATGAAGTCAATATCTGAAAATTTTGGGTGATGAAAACCATGAAGCATTGAACCGAAAACTCCAAAATTCTGCAATGCTAAGCCTGAGTTTTCCAGCGTTATGTTGAGCACTCGCTCCATAGCTGCTAGCAATTCGTCGGTTGGTCCAGCCTCAAGCAAATCTGCTATTCTTGCCTCAGGTTTTCTTGCTTCCATAATAGCATTCTCTTTTACGCCAACAATTTTTAGCCCAAGCATTTCATGAGAAATCAAATATTGAGGGAATTTTTTCGTGATTAGCTTCATGCCTTCATCGTTATAGAATTTGTAGAAAAGTTGGTTTCTGCCAGTTCTTGGCGCTCGAGGATCCTTTGATGAGAAAATGTTTGACGATGCGTACTCGGCATCGCATACGTAAGCCTTCTGATGGGTGGGAGTACCCGAAAACCCGGAAAATTAAGCCTTCACTGGTGTGAATTGCATCCCGATCTCGCAACTTTATGTCGGCCAAATGTATTCTTCCTCTGAGGTGGCAGTTCCAACAACCACTTGATAGAATACTTCACTTGAAGATGTAGATTCTACTCTCTCCAGTTTACCAGCGACTTTTATTTCGCTTCCTGTTCGCGCAATGTTCCGATAGCAACCTATATTTGAGACCACCTGAACTGGAATTTTATCCAAATCAAGCTCTGATTGGTCATCTTGAGGTTTATAGCCTGAAATTTTGTAAGTAGCTGGACGATACATAGTTTCAGAATCATCACAGACATTACACTGGAACCGAACCGGGTCAAGCGGAATGTACCTATAAGCGCCGTATTTCGCTTTAACTTCTTCCAGCTTTTGCGTCGCATTATACATGAAAATTTTCCCTTGATATTTTCCTTGGAATTTTCTCGCGGCTTCCAATCGATTACCAATAATGTAGCTTAGTTTGCCCGTATTAACAAGTCTCGCAATGGCATCTTCCACTAAACGGAAGTTCTCTGTCCCATAAATAACAAAGTCAATGTCAGATTCTGGCGCATGCATATTCAAAGCAATCGAGCCGTGAATACCGAAATCATCCAAATTAACGTTTGATTCTTTTGATATTAAATGGATAAGTTTTAAGGCCATTTTTTGCAATTTATCAGGGTTAGGTACGTTTTCCAGCCAGACCAAACGGTCTTTGGGTACAAAAACCTGCTGAATCAATTCGAAAGGCGCAGTAATTAGCTCTTTATTACGAAAAGGGCAATAATACAAATAGTCTGGAAAGTTTTTTCGGAAGGCTTCAATGAAAGTCTGATAATTTTTCGCGGTATACAACTTTTCTGCCCTGAAAAGCTGGTTCTCACCAAATTTCCAGGTTCTTTCGAGCATTTCAACATTAAATAGCTCTTTAAATTTTGCCGGGATATACTTTAAGAAGGCGAAAACCCGGTCATCGGGATGTTCGTATCCAAAGGTGTTGAGTATAAAGCCGTCTTTGGTTACGAAGGTGTCTCCATCCATTGGAATCCAAATTTCTTCAGCCGTACTTACGCACCGCGAATAAAGTAAAAAATGAACATTAAAAAATCTATTGCATCATTCCTCATATTGAGTATCTCAACTTATTTTGTCCTAACGAAAGGATTAGAAAGAAAACTCTTGAACTGAATGATTGCCTTCGCAAAAAAAGATATATGACAAGTCATAGCATCTCTTGTTTACAAGGACAATGGTGATTCAAGACGGCTTCAACTGGCGAAGAAAATAACAACGAAATGGTGGTCACACCGTGGGAAGTCAAAGGAAAAGTAGACTACGAACGATTAATACGAGAATTCGGTACTCAACATTTAACGTCCCAACTACTTGAAAAAATAGAAAAACACACGGGCAAACTGCACCTACAACTTGAAAGAAAAATTTTCTTCAGCCATAGAGACTTAGACACTGTTTTGGATCTTTATGATAAAGGCATTAAATTCGTGCTCTACACAGGCAGGGGACCATCAGGACCTGTCCATATCGGGCACCTTGTGCCATGGATATTTACACTCCATATCCAACAAAAATTCAACACAAGATTGTATTTTCAACTAACTGACGACGAAAAATACCTCATTGATGACAATGCGACGCTCAAAAACACAAACAAATACGCCTACGAAAACGCCTTGGACCTTATAGCACTTGGTTTCAAACCAGAAAACACTTTCATAATCTACGACACGGAAGATATCGATCTGTTATACGATATCACGCTTGAAGTAGCCAAACGCATAACCTACAGCACCGCACGTAGCAGCTTCGGTTTCCAAGACAGCACCAACATCGGCTGGGTTTTCTGGCCAGCAATCCAAGCTGCACCATGTTTCATACACAAGAAACTAACAGGCGAAAACGTTCCAGCACTAATCCCAGCAGCGATAGACCAGGACCCTTACTGGCGAGTAACCCGTGATATTGCACAAAAACTCGGTTACTACAAACCAGCCCAAATTCATTGTCGTTTTCTACCTGGACTTGGAGCAGGCGGAAAAATGAGTGCCAGCATGCCAGAAACTAGCATATTCACCATGGATCAACCAGATGTCGTTAAGAAGAAGATTTGGAACGCTTTTACAGGCGGCAAAGGCACAGCGGCAGAACAGCGGAAAACAGGCGCTGACCCGACAGTTTGCAGTATCTTCCAATATTACTTCTTCCTCTTTGAAGAAGAAAGCGGCAAACTCGCCGAAAGAGAACGCAGATGTCGAGCAGGCGAAATGCTGTGTGGCGAATGCAAAAAAGAAATAGCAGACAAACTAAACAAATTCCTCGAACAACATCGCGAACGAAGAGAGAAAGCCAAAGACACAATCGAACAGTACCACATAAAGCGAAAATAAATTTACTAATACGTAAGAAATAGGATAATTATTGTTTATTGAACATAAAATGTTAAATTTCAAACTGGAATTGTAATGCCCACAAAACTCTTATACGGTAGTTCTTAGTCATCTAAATTGATGCCAACTGTAAAAGATTTTATGACAACCAATGTTATCACTATAGATTTTCAAAGAAGCGTCCTTGAAGCTGCAAAGCTAATGCATCAACAAGATGTGGGCGACCTTGTGGTGATGGAAGGCGTTGTCGCTAAAGGCATTGTCACGGAAAGAGACTTAGTTAGAAGGGTGATGGCACAGAAAAAACCG
>CAVSPH010000004.1:0-42376 GCA_963729805.1 Candidatus Bathyarchaeota archaeon
GGGGACGCACGACGACCGTGTGATGGCCATGGCGATTGCGCTGGCGGCAAGGGCGGAACTGGTAGGAAGCGTAAAAGAAGCAGGTTAACAAGTGAGCAGGCGTGGTCCGCGTGCCGCTTTCTTTTCAACTTCCCCCTGTGCCGGCCCGAATTGCGCAACCGGGCGAATCCCCCTACAATAGGATAAAGAAGATTGCGGGAAAGGTTTATCTTTAGATGCCGAAGGAAAAAATTCATCCCAATTACGCCGCGGTGCGGGTGATGTGCGCCTGCGGAAACAATTCGAGACGCGTTCGACACCAAGGGCGACATATGTGGAAATTTGCTCGGTTTGTCATCCGTTCTTTACCGGCAAACAACGGCTGGTGGATACGGCGGGACGCGTAGAGCGGTTCCGCCGGAGGTATGCGAAGAGCCACAAGGCAAAGAGCTGGGCGGCCAAGTAACTGGCGCGACGGATTTCAGGAACGGGCCTCCGCCGCGGCGGAGGCTTTTTCGCGTGCGATGATGGTAGTGCATGGTCGAGGCGGTTTAGCCGTTTACTATCGCCGGGCAACACAGCTTGCCGACGCGATGAAGCTCTGCCGAGACGACTCTGTCAGCTTATGCGTCT
The DNA here is from genome assembly GCA_963729805.1 of Candidatus Bathyarchaeota archaeon. GTDB lineage: Archaea > Thermoproteota > Bathyarchaeia > Bathyarchaeales > Bathycorpusculaceae > Bathycorpusculum. The sequence goes on from CAVSPH010000004.1 coordinate 613, forward strand.
GCTGCCGCGCTGCTGGCCGTGCACAGCGCCATCTCTTATAGCGACGCTCTATTGATCAGGTTTAGCGGAGTGCGCCCACACGGCGAGAACCATCGCGAAGCTATCTCCGCTCTGAGACGAGCATGCACGAAAGCAAAAATCGATCAGCGCGGTATTAAGCACTTTCAAAGTCTGGTAAGTGCGAAGACAGATATTTCCTACGGCGAAAAGCGAGTTGATGATGAAAGGGCCGAGGCGCTCTGTATCACCGCCGAGCGATTTCAGGTCTGGGCAGAACGGACTCTCCAAAAACGAGAAGGAAGGTGGTCGTCATGACCGTAAAGGAAGAGTCCTGAAGTGACGCAGGCGAAAGAGAGGGGCGCGCCATCAACGCGGTCGCGGAACTGTGCGCCGGACGCTGTCGGTGCCGAACATCTATTTAGAGCCGCCTGCTTCCCTATTTCAGCGGAGTATTGGCGGTAGATCGTGGGGGGGCGGGTGACTTGCACGCGGTCGAGATCAAGCTATTATGCGAAGGGACCATCTCGCGGCCCCACCGAAGCTACCGAGTAGCAACGTCTAGGAACTCACCAGACGCGGAGATCGCGCGCATTGATGTCAATGCCTGCCCACTTTCGCTACCTTGCAATTCAAATGCCGAATATCGGTCAATTGCGAAGCACTATCGCTCTCGGAATTGTATGCGCGAGGATGGTATTGGCCGAATTGGCATAATCGCCATTACCGAAAAGGGCGTAGATTCACCAACAGCTGAGGTGGTTCTTGCCCCCGAGCGTTTTCGTGTGGACCCGGCAAAGCTGAAGGCAATCGAAACCAAGCTGTTGGCGAAGAGTCGTCCCAGACATCGAAGTAAGAATCTAGGTCTGCCCGCTATAATATAGATGCAGCTGGAAAGCCAAGGATCTTATGAGGCGCGGTTTCACCGTGAAGAAGAACTGGGACAACCCGGTGGATCACGCGATGCCTGCCGTGGCGCGGGTTCCGGCGGAGGTGCGTTTGGGCGCGGTGGTGGTGCGGCCGGCAACGGTGCTGGCGCCGATGGCCGGAGTGACAGACACGGTGTTCCGGCGATTCATTCGGCATGCGAGCCTGTTCAGCCACGCGAATTCCGATCCAAGTGCCGAGTTGGCCTCCCAGGTCTGAGAATCGAGAACTGGGCGTGAGTCTTGAGGCGCAGGGCGTTGATGAAACTCAGGATCAACCCCAGGCTGATGGCCCCCACCCCGAACAAGACCGCGTACTGTTGACGAAATAGGTGATGTCCTGCATGGGCGAAAACCACAAGGCCGGCAGCAGGTTTTCCACCCCGAAGACGCTGCCGTAGAGAAACCCGAAGATGACGGACGCCACCCCGCATTCCATCAGGATGACGCCGTAGTCGGTGTACCGGAAAAATCTCCGGAAGATCACGTAGCCCAAGAGAAAGAGCGCCCCGCCCTGGCCGACGTCGCCGAACATCAGGCCGAACATCAGCAAAAAGCTGACGGCCAAGAACGCCGTCGGTTCCACCTCCCCGTAGGCGGGAGTGCCGTAGGCCTTGGTCAGGCGCTCGAAGGGCCGGAGCAGGTAGGGATTATTGAAGAGGATGGGAACTTCGAGGACCCCTTCCCTACTCCCGGTGGTATTCAGTAATATAAGGCTATTGCAATATCAATACTCTCAGTATGAGTACTTTAACATCTCATCACGATGCTTATAAAAGCTTATAGCATTTGGTCCTTGTTTATCCTCAAGCGTTATAGAACCACTTTAGTTTACAGAAAAAATCGAAAACAATCTGATTGAGGTTGAAGAATTACTTCCAGTTTGTTAGTATCTCTTCTTGACGGAAAGTGAATGCCAAAGTAGAATAGAGCCAAATCAGCAATCTTGACGGGGATTATGGAAAAACAGAGGCAGAAAATTAATATCGCACGCTTACGCAAAAGCTCAGGAAAATTAAGTGAGCAATATGAGTTTTGGACCAAAAGTTTTTAGTGGCGTTCAAGAGATGCTAGTTTTGGCGTTAATGCTTGTGACTGTTTTTGCGCTGTTCTACGTTAACATGGACATTATGTATAAGGTAGGCATTGCGGTGATAGTGTTTACCGTAATCTTCCTAACCACATTAGCAACACAAATGTTAAGGCAGCAAAAAGAAATCAAGCAAGCTACAGCTGCTTAAAACTTTCATTTTTTCATTTCCACTACACTCTCCCCTATTCTGAGGCGTCGTTTCTTCAATGCTTTAAAAAGGGTTAGAGCCGTACCTCCTGCTTTGTAGATGAACAGGAGAGCAAAAGAAGTTGTCTCAAAAATTAATTGTCAAACCAACAATGGCTCAACCATTATTTTCCTTAAATATACCCGGTGTAGATGAGCTTTTCCCGGGTTTTGCACCAGGCGACTTCGCCATGCTTTATGGTTCACCAGCAGTCACTTCATTAACTTCGTTGCTCTGCGTCCGAGCACAGTTACCAATTCAGCTCGGAGGCTTAGGAAGCAAGATTGTTTTCATTGACGGCGGAAACACTTTTAGACTCTACAAAATCGCTCGTTTAGCACAACTTCACCAACTTAACCCAAAACAAGCACTCGAACGAATAATTATTTCAAGAGCATTTACCGCTTACCAGTTGACCTCACTCATACTAGATAAACTGGAAGAAACCGTACAAAACTATAATGCCAAACTCGTAGTGATTTCAGACATAGCAGGATTCTTTTTAGACAACGAAGTCCCTCATGAAGAAGCCCAAAGAATCTACAGTCAAATCATAAGTTACCTTTCAAACTTCGCAAAAAAACATCAAATAATCATCGTCGCGACTTACTTGCCCTATTCTGACAATACAAGAAACAACTTATTCCAAGAAATAACTTACTCAAAGGCAACTGTAGCTTTATCCCTCACCAAAACAACTTACACAAAAGAAGTAACCTTAGAGAAGCACCCGCGTTTCGTTTTAGGCACTGCTGAACTGCCATCAGAAAATTTGACTCTAACAGATTTCATGGGCGAGAGCGAGCAACCTACTTCAGCATTTGCACAAACAGCGCTTTATAGCTCTTTTTGAAGACTATTCTTCAAGCAGCCTATCAAAAAGCACTTTACTTTTTGCAATTTCTTCCATGCAAGTTCTGTGTTCAAGCTCAAGCGTTATCGGTCCTTCATAATCATATTCATGCAAACGTGTAAAGAACGAGGTCAGCTCTTGTTTGGGCTCAGTGAAGGGTTTATGTGATTTGTTAGCCATGTGAACGTTGCAAATGCGTTTGCCGAATTTTTCAATTAGGCTATCTGTTTGCCTCGTTTCTAATGAGTGGCAAAAATCCAATGTTATACCCATGTCATCGCCATCAATAACTGAAAGGACTTCTTCAAGCTGCTCAACGTTTTTGCCAAAACCAGTCGAGGTATAAGACAAATTCTCTAAAGCTAACTTGATTTCTAGACGTTTTGCAAGGGGTTTAATTTCATCATTGAAAATTTCATTCAGACATCTTTCTCTAACAGTTTGAGGTAACTTTTTTGAAACATTAGAGTGTACAATCATGAGTCGGGTACCTAATGCATGGGCGCATTCAAGTGATATTTTGCCGTAATAAACAGCCTGATGAACTTCAATAGGGTCTTTCACATGCAGACTGGCTGAGTGAAGCGTTAAACAATGCAGCCCAGAAGCTTGCAACGCTTTTTGTTCTCTATAAACATCGGTGTCATGCTCTTTCTTGATCGATTTCATGTTAAACTCGATGTTTTCAAAACCAAGTTGTTTAACCATAGCAAAATTTTCTTTTATACCCAGCTTGCTAAATATTCCATTCGATAAACTTAATTTCATTCTAAAGCCTTCGCGCCCTTCTCTATTTACATTAGTTTCTTCTTTCTAAATTCTTGCTATATTTGTATTTTGTTGGAGCACAATTTAGGACATAATAGGGACAAAGTTTTCTTTGCTGATTTTCGTCTTTTATTGCCTTTTCTAACCTTTTTTAACCTTTCTTAACCTTTTCTAACCTCAACCTGCAACGGATTTAAGCTTTATTTCAAAAATGCAACCTAAAACAAGTTGCTAAAAACACCGCGCCAACCTAGTCAATGTGCATAGACAACAAAACCGACCGTCGAAGGGAACCTAAACCTATAATGGAATTATTTAGAATACACTGAGATTAAATCTGCATTAGTTCAACTATTTTGTGTTTTATAAAAATATGTTGAAGGCGTAATAGTTAATTTCTGCAATTTTCAGTATATGGTCTTATGGTGATTAACAGTGAATGTTAAAGTTCGCTTCTTCACTAGTCTAAGAGAAATCGTGAATAAGAGAGAAGAAAACTTGAAGTTAATTGAGGACAAGAAGATTACCGTTGACTCAGTTCTTAAAATGCTCTCTCAAGAATACGGAATCGCATTTACCGAATATGTTTACGACAGCAAAACAGGGCAACCCAAAAACTTCCTTCAATTCCTCGTTAACGGAAACAGTACATCAACACTTAACGGTTTGGGGACTGAGCTTAAAGACGGAGATGTGCTTGCCATTCTTCCACCAGTAGGCGGTGGCTAAAAAACAATGCTATGGTCAATGCATTTTCATAAATTCGAGAAATTTCTACGTAATTTTTGATTAATTTCTTGCAATAAAACTATTCTCCTTTAAGAAAAATTTTAGTGCATCATATTGAAGCCTTAAGGTCGGTCAGTTTTTAATGGAGTTCGATTTTCTCTGAAAAAACTTGAGGAATTTAAGAGTAAACTGGTTTACTTACATAACGCCTGCCCAGAAAGGAACTTTTTTGCGCATCATGTTGATGTATTCTTTGAGCACCTCTTGCTCGTCAGCCGTTAAATCATCCGCGTGAGCCTTCTGCAAGGATTGGGCATCCTTCTCCGGCACTTTTACAAACAAAACGTCGCGCTCAAATACGTGTCTGCCTGCAATCGGTTTATCCATTGAAATCGCTACTTCCATACCGGTCTTAGCTTCAGGCACAGCTTTTCCTTGGTCTTGAATCTGGTCAATTTCACCTAAATCACTGCCATCTTCAGCGCGGATAAGCCCATATTTTGGCTTTAATCGTCCACCTAGCACTTCAACACCAACAACTAATGGCTTAGCTCTATGAAAAATACAATTGGGCAAAACCCTGACTTTTCCCGGTTTAACGAGAGCTTCAAACTCTGCTTCGCTCTTTGTTTCACGTTTGTTTTTAGCCCATTGTATGTAGGCCTCTATTAGATTGTAAATTATGGGTTGGTTAAAAATGGGGATGTTATTGGCCGTAGCTTCCTCCTGTGCATCAGGCAAAGTTTTTACTCCGAACGCCAATATAGCGCCCACTAATGGCTCACGGGTTTTCACGACAGAAGCCTCAATTACGTCGCGTTTGCTAATGTCGCCGACATCTGCAATTCGCACTTGCACATTGTTGGCTTTCAAAATTTCAGCCATGGCCTCCAACGATCCGAGAGTGTCAGCTTTAACAATTACGCCTTCAATTTCTTTAGCAATTCTGATTCTGCCTATTTCTTCAGTTATAAGCTTACAATACTTGGCAGGATCTTCCCCAGGAGGTACAGCAAACAGGGGCGCACCAGCCAAAGCGCCTTCCAGATCAGGCGCAACCACCTTAACACCTGCACTGGCAATAACGCTGTCTACCGAAGTAAACTTGTCCCGTGGATCCCTCATCTCGTCCAATGGCTTAGGCACTAAAATGGCTCGTACACGAGCTGAAATTGCCCCATTTTTGCCACCTACAACAATTAAGTCATCTTTATGCAATGTACCATCATAAATAATTGCATTTAACGTTAAGCCCAAACCGGGTTCCTCTTTAACCTCCAGCACTGACCCCTTGGCAGCGCCTTCAGTTGTCTGCAAACGTTTTGTGAGAAACTGCTGAGTTAATCCAACCAAAACCATAACTAGTTCCGATAAACCCTCACCAGTTTTGGCGCTGGTTGGTACTAAAGCTATATTGACTGTGAAATCTCGTATATGGTCAAAACGGTCAGTTTTAAATTGTAAACGAGAAAACTCACCCATAACAGCGTATAAACGGTTATCCAACGCCTCACGGACAAAACTTGACTGCGAAGCGTAAGACTTCAAAAACGGCGTTCCATGTTGAGCAACCCACCCAGGAATACGATCTATCTTGTTAACCGCAACGATAAATGGGGTTTTGCGGGCTTTCAAAATTTCTATGCATTCATAAGTTTGAGCTTCAAAACCTTTCAAAACATCCACAACAAGAATTGCTATATCAGCTACACTTCCGCCTCTACGCCGAAGATTAGTAAACGCTTCATGCCCAGGTGTATCAACGATCAGTAACCCGGGAATTTCAATCCCAGTTTTAAAATTGGACAGGTATGGTCCGATCAGTTGCTTAAGAGTCTCGACCGGGAAAAAACTTGCGCCTATGTGCTGCGTCATTCCTCCAGCTTCACGCGCTTGCACACTCGTTTTTCTCAGTTCATCAAGAAGTGAAGTTTTTCCTGCGTCTACGTGTCCTAGTACGCACACTATAGGTTGACGAGTGGGCATTTTATTTCTCTTCCAAATAAGTTATCCAAGTGACTAAATGGTTTTTTGGTTAATAAATCCTAATGGAGAAATAATAGCCCTTTAATTATCCAATTTGGTAGAAAGAAGGAAAAAAATGTTATTCCGGGGCTTTAACTAAAAGCAAAAACAGACCAATAATAAGCATGACCACGCTCACGACCCCAAATAAAAAGCTGAAACCACCGAGCCCGCTGCTTGAGCTGCTTGTGGTTGTATAGTAGAGCATTATTGCGCCGATTATAATTAACAATATACCTATGAATTTCTCGGCAAGCGATACCCAGAATGCGTCGCCTTCTTCACTCATTATTTTCGCCCCGTCTCTCCTTTTAATTGGCTACAATAAACAAGATGACTTATTTTAAATTATTTGTTGTATTCATGATTCCGGTCGGTTAATAAGACAACTTGAGCAGAGACGTTTGATTTCTTTTTTAAAAAATAGCTTTAAAAAGAAAAATTAAGAAAGATTGGATTTATTTTATTCTTCAGGACCGCCGCCAGGCATTCCGCCAGGACCGCCTGGGCCGCCTTTTGGTGATTTAGATGTTATAACGTCATCTATTCGCAATATCATTGCTGCTGATTCCGCTGCTGATTTGATTGCTTGTTCTTTGACTACGATTGGTTCTATTACACCAGCATCGATGCTATTTTGTAGTTTGCCAGTGAAGATGTTTATGCCTATGTTTTTGCCGTCTGCGGTGTCATGTCTTGAGCGAAGTTCAACGAGGATATCTATTGGTTCGAGACCGCCATTTTCTGCTAAAGTTCGTGGAATTACTTCGACTGCATCAGCGAATGCTTCAACGGCTAATTGTTCTCTCCCACCGACTTTTGTTGCATACTTGCGTAGTTCTCTGGCTATTTCAATTTCTACTGCTCCTCCTCCTGCAACGATTTTACTGTTTTCAATTACGTCTGAGACTACAGATAGTGAATCGATCATTGCTCTTTCTGCTTCATCAACCATTCGTTCGAGTCCCGCGCGGATGAGTATTGCTACGCTGTGTGGGTCTTTGCATTTTTCAACGAAAATCATTTTGTCGTCGCCGATTTTGCGTTCTTCTACTAAGCCGGCCAGGCCTAGGTCTTTAGCTTTGAGATCGTCTAAGTCACTGACTATTCTTGCGCCAGTTGCTCTTGCGAGTTTTTCCATATCTGACTCTTTTACGCGTCGTGCTGCCATTATGCCTTCTTTCGATAGGAAATGTTGTACCATGTCGTCTATGCCTTTTTGGCAGAAAACTATGTCTGCGCCTGATGCTTTAACTTTCTTAACCATGTTTTGCAACATGTCGTTTTCTTGATCTAGGAACGCTTTCATCTGTGATGGGTCTTTGATGCGAATTTCAGCGGTGATTTCGGTTTTCTCTATCTCAAGCGCGGAATCTAAGAGCGATTTTTGCGTTTTCTTTTTTCTTCGGCATTCCTGGATTAACTACTTCTTTGTCAATGATTATGCCTCTGATAAGTTGAGTTTCAAGAAGACTTTTGCCTGTTTTCTTGATCAATTGAATGTTATCAATGTCGGCTAACATCTTGTCGCCGCGTTGTTCCGCGATTTGCTTTACTGCTTCAATTGATATCTCAGCTAAGTGCTCTCTTGCAGAGCCAACTGCTTTGCTACTCATTGATGTTAATGCAACTTTGAGGAGAGTTTTGCTGTCGTTTATGTCAAGTGGAACAGCTATTTTGTTAATAACTTCAATCGCTTTCTGCGACGCCTTTCGGTAGCCGCTGACTAGAATTATTGGGTGAATATTTTGGTCGAGGAGTTCTTCCGCTTTTTTGAGCAGTTCGCTTGCGAGAATTACAGCTGTTGTTGTTCCATCGCCAACCATGTCATCCTGAGTTTTTGCAATTTCAACCATCATTTTTGCTGCTGGGTGTTCAACGTCTATTTCTTTTAAGATTGCAGCACCGTCGTTTGTGATTGTTATGTCGCCTAGGCTGTCAATAAGCATCTTATCCATGCCTCGTGGGCCTAAGGTTGTTTTAAGAACTTCGCCGATTACTCTCGCGGCCATTATGTTGTTTCGTTGGGCTTCTTTACCCCTGCTCCGAGTTGTTCCTTCTTTTAGAATCAACACGGGCTGTCCTGAACCTGTTGTTGTTAAATACGCCATATCGATTATCCCTTTTAATAGAACTTTATTTATTTCGGAAATAAGCAACAAGGCAACGGAAATATAAACTTTTACCCTTAAAGATGACTGCTTGTGCTATCAGTTTAGTTGTGATAAAGATTTTTAGCTAAGAAGTACTTCATGTCATACCGTGAATGAAATGAGTCAAAGTTTCCTCCTTGAAGCCAACGACTTCATAATGAAAAAGAAAATAATTTCAGCACGAGAACACTACGATTTTGAAGATCTTACTGGAAACAAGTTAGGGGAAGCCGATGGAAACTTTGTACAGGTTCCTGCCAAGTTTGATGTAAAAGATACACACGAGGTAGAGTTGATGCACTTGGAAGGGAAAGTATTTTCACTAAGAAAAGAATTCAGCTTTTTTGGTTCAGGCAATGAAAACGTGGGAACAATAAAGAAAAAGCTAGCAAAATTTGTTGGGGAAGAATTCTGGGTTGAAAAAGACGGTGTTGAGTTCATGCGAATCTATGGAGACTTTACTGAGCATGAGTACCAGATGGAAGTAAATGGAACGACAGTTGCTAGTGTTCACAGGAAATGGGTCTCGGTAAGAGACCAACTGGGAGTATCAATAACAGGCAACGTCGATCATCGAGTCGTTATAGGAGCGGTGATTGTGATAGAACATGTTGAAGTCACTGAGAGACAATCTTCATCAGGCTCATGGAACATTAAGCTATAAACTCATACTTTTAAAAACTATTTCTTGCGTATGCTACACTGAAGAACTTTTGGGCAGATTAAGCATTCTTCTTGCGTAAACATACTTCCGCCTGGAGCCTGCAAAAGTCCGCTAAAATGGGCACATTTGGCGGGTGAATCGAAAACTATGGGATATTCGGTTGCTTTAACGCCTATTATTTTTTGTTTTTCGGTTATTATGTCAATTTTCGACATACAAAAAGGGCAGGCGTAATGCGTTTGTCTGGGAATCACAGATGCATCTGTGATTACGGTTGGCTTATCGAATTGTTTTTCGCAGCCTTTGTATGGACACATGATTTTCTCGTCATGGTGCCCGCGGAAAAGTTGGATGACATTCGCCTCCCTGACGCAGTTAACATCGAGTATAGCAATATTTAATAAACATTTCCAATTATCAATCGGCTCTGCTTTACCGCACAACAAAAATACAAAAGAAACAAAAGAGCCTCGAGCGGGCTTTGCTCCCGCGGCCTGCTGCTTACGAGGCAGCCGCTCTACTGGGCTGAGCCATCGAGGCATCATATTTGCTAATCAGTGAAACACAAGTTCTTAAACATTAGTTAACCTTAGATGGCTTAGGCGTCAATTATAAATGGTGTTAGCGTTCTAATATTTTGATTTGTGTTCTATCTTAGAGTGTGGTTGAATGAGCAGAGAGAAAACTGTAAAAGATTCTTATTCGAACGAAAAAAGCTCTGACTTAGGTGAACGAAAGATAATTGAGATAATCACTAGTTACTTGGAAGTCATGCCTGATCTACCTGTATCTTTCGGAGACGATATTTCTGCAGTCAATCTGGATCAAAAAAAAGTCGCCGTCTTAAAAACCGATATGCTTGTAGGCAAAACCGACGTTCCAAGAAACATGAGCCTTTGGCAAGCAGCCCGCAAAGCTATAGTAATGAACGTTAGCGACTTCGCATCTAAAGGTGCTCAACCTACAGCTGCCCTTGTGTCACTTGGCTTACCAAGAGATTTTATGCGAAAAGATATAGAAGAAGTAGCTCGCGGACTAAATGCTGGAGCACGCGAATACGACTCTTATATTATTGGAGGCGATACAGGAGAATCTTCTGATCTTATTATTTCAATTTCCCTCTTTGGAACCGCTGAGAGAACAGCATTAATGTTAAGAAGTGGAGCAAAGCCTGGTGACATCTTGGCTGTTACGGGTTTCTTTGGCAAATCAGCCTCTGGTTTATGCTTGCTTATGAATAAATGTTCAGCATCCCCAAATCTCAGTGAAGTGCTATTGAACGCAGTTTGTATGCCTAAAGCTAGGCTACGAGAGGGTTTGGCACTCGGGCGCTCAGGTGCAGTTACGGCTTCTATTGATTCCAGCGATGGATTAGCTTGGAGCTTACATGAAATTGGTAAAATGAGCGATGTTGGTTTTACTGTCAACAGTGTTCCAGTTGCTGAAGAAGTTCGACGTTTCGCAGAGTTCAACAATCTAGATCTTTTGGAATTGGCGCTTTATGGCGGTGAAGAATACGAACTCTTAGTAACAATTAAGCCGAAAGAATGGACAAAAGCAGAAACAGCATTAGCAACAGTTGGCGGAGTTCTGTTGCCTATTGGAAAAGTTACGAAAGAAAAAGAAATAATTTTGAATATCGATGGTAACAAACGCTTAATTGAGGCAAGAGGCTGGGAGCACTTCAAGAGCAAGATTTAGCTTGGCTATCAAGCAGGTAATTAATCACCGTTATACATGAAGCAGCTAAATAGGGCTGTTTGCCTAAACTAATTTTTTCTCCGTACCTGAGGGCAAAAGTCTCCACTTTTTTCGGCAAACCAACGTGATCACCAAGAACAAAAATGGCATTTTCTTCAATTTCGATATCAGCAATGTTTTTTCCACCCTCTTCCAGAATGTAAATCTTTCTTGTTTGGGCTGCAGCCTTAAGAAATGATTCAAAACTTGTTTTGTCAACACTGATTCCAGGATGGGACTTACCGGCTATTACTTTTCTTAGAATTTGCTGCCAAGTATTCACATCTGTCCGAACGTCAAATAATGTGGCACCTTTGATTTGCAGGTGCAAAGGTGGTTTTGGTGGACCGTTCAAAATTGCATGGAATGTTACATTTCTACGAATACCATGAGATAAGAAAAGGCTCGTGACAATACATTCGTAAACTATGTCTAATCTTCCCGCGTCATGTAAATTATCAAATCCTGAGCTGGTTTTCCCTAAACGTGAGAATAAGATGAATTCTCGATGAATAATTGTCACCGATTAGTACTACGCAAGCTTGCTTTAAACACTTTCAGCTATATGGAGGAAATCAAGTGCAATCCTTGTTCTTAATCTGAGTACTTGACTTTGAGGAAAATTGTAAAAACTTTGGTATTTTGTGGCTGTTAGTGAATTTGTTTCTTTTGTTTCAATGCATTTGTGTTGAACAAATGTTCAGGAAGCGTTAGGAAAAACAAGATTTATAAAAGGCTGTGACCCCGAGAATGTATATAGTATCTTACGTAATCAGATACTATGGTGAACAGAAAAAACTTGAACTTGTAAGGTGAATTGGAAAATGAAAATCAAACGTAAACTTCTATTATCTTATCTTTTGATAGTCGTGCTTTTCGTAGCTGCGGGAGCCACTATAAGTTATAATACGATGAAGATGGCAAATCTGCAGAGTAAAGCAAAAACGCAACTTGAGATTAACAATAGTGCTTATGCATATCAGCAGGGACTTGATCAGATTCAGTTCGGCACTTTAATGTACGCTTCTAACAGCACAACTGAAGGACAACAAATAATCGTGTCTAGCGCAGAGATTATGCAACCAGCAGAAACTTACTTGCTAAATGCATTGGCGGCGAACCCGACACTTCTCAACGAATTCAACCAGGCAGTTAGCCTAGACCAGAACGAAATTAATGGGGCGATTAGTCAAGTTTACAGCATCAATACCGGCAGCGAAAACGCTAATCAAAAGTATGTGGATATCTGGAGTCAACTCAATACTTTAATGACCGCAGTCAGCCAAGCAGACGTTAAGTTAGCTGATGTTCGCAGTACAACTCTAGCCAATGTTGAGAGTGCAAACACAGATGCTCAGAACTACTCTAACCTCAGTTTAGTGATCGCCGTGACGTTCGTGGCTTTAATTTCGGCAATTTCAGTTGTTTTAGCAATAGTTATGGGAAACCGCATCACCAATCCACTTAAGAAATTAGCTGATATTGCTCACAAAGTAAGCCTAGGTGATTTAAATCAAAGATTCTACCTTAAACAAAACATTGATATTAAGACAGGCGACGAAATTGACGAACTTGTGGATTCCTTCAGAAGAATGGTCAATGCGTTCCGTATGACCCAAGCACTAAGTAACGACGCAGAAGAGCCAAAGGAGACGAACCCCTAATGACGGTTGAACAAGATTGCTTAGCGGTGCTCGCTCAGGAACTGGGGCCCGCCGCTAAGACATTTCTGTTCCGAGTATGCAGAAGCCATCTAAACAAAGATCCATCGATGCTCCAAAAATCCGACATAGAAAACTTAGCAAAATGGTGCCAGAACGGTGTTCAAATGGCTATTGGCGCCCAGGTCGCCGAGAACGTCAGAAAAGGCTTTCAAGCGCTAAAGCAGAAACCTTGAAGAAACATTTCCTCTATTCTCTAACTTCACAATTAAAATATTAGAGATCTTCTTACAGCCCATTTCTCTTCTTCAGCATATTTTTAAAAATGGCATTTGAAATTATCGCAAATTATCTTCTCCTTTTAATCACAGTTACACACATAAAAACGCATTTTGACACAGTTTGACACATTTCGACACAAATTAACACACAACCTGTAAAGGATTCAAGCTTTGATTCAAAAAACCAACTTAAAACACCTAGATCAAAACTCTGCAAAAAATTTGCTTTCCAAACACACTCGCTAAACAAACCATAGAAGTTAAACACACACGGTTAATACTTTTAATATATTCAAAGAAATAATTATCTAAAAATAAACTTAACAATGTACGTTTACAGGAATTTTTTTCACTTGTAGTATCAAAGAACCTCTTGGTAGTGATCTGTTCAATAAACCAAGAAATTGAGGAAGGCCGACCGCAAAAAAAGAAAACTTTACCAAATCTTAAGGGCTTTCTCTAAATAATCCGAAGTAATTTAATTAAAACTTGCAAAAAACTTCCGTTCAGCAAGAAAAAATAAAAGATTATTCTTTTGAAATGCGTTTAGAGTTATTTCGGGGTCTGTGTTGGTTTATTCCTGTTGATGTAATAAATCTCTCAGAATGCCTGTGTGGTCTATTCCTTTTTCCATGAATACGCTGATATTGTTTTGCCCTAAGTTCAAGCAGAGCATTTTGAGATTTTTGCCTTCAATTATTATGCTTTCAGTTTCGCCTATCCTAAATGTGGAAGAAAGCGTCTTTGCAGACTCGAATGCCTGAGAGGCCAACATTGCGAACTCGATTATTTTAGCTGAATCGTTAAGGTCAACACTGGCTTTGGAATCGCCTTTAAGAATGTAACCAACTACGTCAGTGTTTTTTCGGATTTCTTGAACAGTACTAAGCAGATTAGCGTAGACTGGATCTTCTTTTTCAGCTGGCGAGGTTACAGTTTCTTGAACTTCTTGTATTTCAATGAGTGCACCCTCTTCAACTGTTATTGTATCACTGATTTCTCTTTTCTTAACCATGATTACTCACCTGATCTACTCCATTATTGGCTTGATCAAGACTAAGGCGCCTTTCTTGATTCCAAGCTCTTGTTGCAGTTTCTCCGGAATTTGGATTACTCCTTTGCCCTCAAGATCCGAATCTTTAATGACCTGGAATTTGCAACGAATTTCCTTCCCAAAGACAGTCTCTTCGACTGATACTTCTTTGATTTCTTTTTCACCGAACGTTTCTATCCATCGAGCAAGAACAATGTTGTCAACTCGAACAAAATCTGGGTTTCCAAGTCTTCCAACTATACCCCCAAGATTTTCGACAATCACTTGAATTACCGGAGCATCTTGTCTGTATTTTTCAAATGCTTCAAAGACATCAGCTTCGGATGGTGCATTAGATTCGGTAGAGGTTCTATTCTTTTCAGCCAAAATTATTGCGTTATCGTCCACTCTTGGTAGGTCGGATTCAGATGGCTCAATAGAGGTGAAGGAACTTCCAGTTTTTTCAGCTGAAGCTCTGTCTAAGTCTTCTTGGACTTCGAGAACTGGTTTGATGAGGATTTTAGAATCTTTCTGGATGTGTAAAGCGGTTTGGATCTTCGCTGATATTTGCACGACACCCTTGTTCTCGTATTTAGTGTCTTTGAAGGGTCGAAACTTACACTGCGTCGTTTTCCCTGTTGAAGGAACTTCTAAAAGGATATACTTGATAGGCCAGTCACCATACGTTTCTGCCCACTCAACAATTAATGCTCTATCGACATATGCAGTTTCAGGATCAATCATAAAACCCCCAAAAATTGTGAGATTTTCAACTTTGAATTCCCTTGATTGAACCATTGGCGTAATTGGTCCTTCCTCAACGGCCACAGGTTCAGGCGTCAAAGCAATTTTTGGAGCATTACTTTTGATTGATGGGTAGAGTTTCTGCATTACTTTAAGCGTTGTCGGTATCATGACTCTGGTTAGATTTGATACTGTTTTTTCATCAGCATTATTGGAAGAAACAGTTGTTACGAAAAGACCATCAACTTGAATAAGGTTAACATTGGATTCCACAGCTCTAAAGGTTACCGACTCTATCCCGCCTACTGCCTCTGCTTTCTCAGCGAGTGCACAAAAAGCCTCTTGAGCATCCTTAACTGTATATTCACTTGTATTCTCATCCTCAGCCAAAATTTCGCCATTTTCTCTGAAAACGAACGCATGTGAAATCTCTGGGCAAACGTTCCTAATCTCGTTAAGGGTGTTTCTTAGGGCGAGACTACAAGCTTCAGTGCTCATTTGATGGGGGCTCCTTCAAAAAATTAAGATATTTTGAATAGGATACGCTCAGGAATTCCCTCGTCTTCCAGCACCAAAAACTTTAGACCTTCGGTATCGCCGAGCTGATCCAACATTTTTAGCGCTTCACGAACTTTTTGCAAGACCAAGAGCCGCTCTTGGTAACCTCGCACTACAGATTCTATGGCTGTTAACTCGTGGAACGCATTAGCATCTAAAATAATGTTTAAAGGTCCTACGGTTATTTCGCCTGGATTATCTGTGGTGTTGGGTTTTTTTCCTGCGAGCTTCATGACAACATCGCGGACTTTTTTTGATTTTTCCGCCAAGTTTCTTATATCATCTAAGCGACGCAGATATTCACCAAGCAAGCTCTTGGTTTCAGACAATTCTTTGTCTAATGAATCAGCAATTGCTTGTGCTGATGAGTATTCTTTTATTTGTGTTACCATGATTTTTTTAGCCTCCAAATATTAAATAAGAGAAAGGGAAAATTAGGTGAATCAATTTCACCTTACCCCTAATTTCAAAGCCAAAGATCGCTTTCTTTAATTTATGGACCGGCGTATGTTGCTGTGTTAGTTATTGTATTACCTTTTGCAGTCATCAGTTTCATAGTGTATTGTGCACTGTCACTAAATTGTGCTGGCGCAAGGCGTTCCGGTGATTGCGAGGTAAATTCTACTGTATTACCTTTAGATATTGGCACTTGTTGACCAGCCGCCCAATTCATTACTTCTGAACCAGTTATAACAGTAGGTGCGCTTATGACTGCGGTATTTCCATCTATGGTTGCTGACGATATTGACACTGTGGCAGAACCCGTGTTTTGAACAGTGACGACGGCTTGTTCACTAGTACCTAGGATTAGTTAACACCATGTTTGTTATTGATGCTTGTTCTGCGTTTCCCATTAATCCAATGGTCATTCCACCCATCCATGCTGCGACGACTACGCTGACTGCGACTGTAACGGCGATGAGTATGATTGATGCGACTACGGGGCTTAGGGCTTTTGCATTTTTCTTAAATTTTCTAATGTAGTTCATTTTTGTTTTTAACCCTCCGTGGGTTTACTGAAACACATTTCAGCAAACTAAGCTAATAAATATTACGACTCAATACATCATACTATAGACGTGGTCAACACAAATACACAACTACAAATAAAAGAAAATAAAGAAACAAAACTAAAAAAAGAATTCTTAAGTGCTAATTTCTTCAAATAACCCGAGAAGAAGATTTGTTACTTTCTCACCGAACTCGGTTTTGATGTAATACTTCTTAAGCGGATCAATACGTTCACTCTTAGCTAAACCTAATGATTCGATCTCAATCATTCTCGCTCTAAATGTTCCATCGCTTAGTGTAAGTTTGTTTTTGTGCATGAAATCTTTTGCGTCCTTCCATTTTCCTCGTCCAACATGAAGTAGAAGTAGACAATCAATGGCATGGTCTTTTTCGAGCATAGCTTTAATGGCAGACATCTTTGGTTCGGTCAATACTCGCTTAATCTTCTCTTCGTCCACATTTTTCACCAATTCAATTTCTCCTTTCAATCTTTACAAAACTAAACCCCTCTGCAGCTTTTAAATCAATATTACGAATTACGAAACATATCTGCAGACGCCTTCCTCCAGATAACAAATAATAAAACAACACCTTTATAAATAATACCAAGCAAGCGGAAATTAGACTATACTGCTAAACGCAAACCGCTCGGAAAGTGTATTTGAGTCTTCGAAGAGTTGGAATTATTTAAGTTAATGAAAAAGAATGGAAAGTTATGGCAAATCTTGTCGTTGAAATAAAAAGGCTTAACAGATTAAAAATAACTATAAAAACAATCAACTCAGCATGTTTGGAAGGCAAGGAAAGTGATATCTATTAGCCAATTTGAAGTCCCTACCTGGAGCCAAGTATATGACATGTTATTTAATCAATCACAAAAAATCATATCCGACGGCTACAAACCAGACGTTATCATTGGCATCGCTCTAGGTGGATTAGTTCCAACAAGAATCTTGTGTGACCTTCTGGAGATTCGTGAAATTGCTATTATCCAAATAGAATATTATTCAGGCATCAATCAAACTACTCAAGAGCCGGTCTTAAGACAATGCCTAAACAATGATATAAAAGGAAAAAAAGTGCTGCTAGTCGATGATGTGTCCGACGGTGGAAGAAGTCTGCAACTAGCAAGAAGTCACCTTCAGGAGCAGCAACCAAAGGAAATTAGAATAGCTACACTGTACGCTAAACCTGGGACCATTACAAAGCCGGACTATCATGAAAAAGAAACAGACCACTGGATCGTCTTCCCTTGGGAAGCCAGAGAGACAATAGAGGAAATAATCCAAAAACAGGAATCCATAAGCGCAACCGACAAAACGATCGCAAAACTTGTTAAAGCTGGTTTCCCAAAACAATTAGCTGAAAAATTCTTAAGTTTAGCAGAGTAGAAACCTATTATGCGTTATAATTATGAAGAATCCGGTAAATTTGCTGAAATAACAGGTTACAAGAATGTAAATTTTTTTCAAACTGAGGAACTCCTTAAGTCCCAACGAAAACAAAATCAAAAAGACATTGAAATACAATTTTTCGATGCCGCTTTGATTGCTACCCAAGAGCATTTGTACTTCGCGCTGTTAAACGCCTTGAAAGCCTTCCAAAACAAAACAAACATTTCAAAAAGCTTAGCAATGGAAACAATGCTTTATGCATCAGCGCAAAGGCAGATAAAAAAAGCTATCCAACGTTGCGGAATCAAGCCAGGAACCTCAACCATGGCAGTTATGCTACTCGGTGAAAATCCAACCCAAATAGAAACAGGGCTTCAGAAAATCACAATGTGCATAGGAACGAAACCGGATGAGAAAGTTCTTAAAATGACACAAACTAAAGAAAAAGAAATTATCGAAACCTTTCAGATTACTGATAAAGAGATTAACACGATTATGAAGAATCACGAACGTTCGTCGGCAGTAATTAGTCTCGTTATTGAACGAATAGCTTTGCTTTCAACTCAACTTTAACATTTAGAGCATTTTCTCTTTAATTACCGCCAAAATATCGTCGGATTTTAGCAACGAAACGCCTGTTAAACCTCCAAGAACTTCAATGAGCAAAATCTTGTCTGGGTTTTTAAGGTCAGCTTTTTGTTTGATATTTGACGCTGCTGCTTCGATAATGTCTTTTGAATGCAGGGAGGTAAACCGTTTTTCAACGGTAACTCTGAAAGTTTCTTGCTCACCTATTTTGGCAGCTAACTCTTGCGTTACCTTCTTTATTTCTTCCAAATCTGTTGATATAACTTGTTCAATGGGTAAAATTCTCAAGGCGTAACGAAATTCGTAAGGGCGTTCTTTTAAAATGGAACGCAATTTCTCAATCACTGCGCGGGGATCAAGAGTTGTTTTTCCAACGATTAATCCTCTGACTTTGGTTTTGCTGGTTAAAGCTTGTTCGTCTCCTAACTCTTCTTTAAGCAGGTAAAGTAGTTCGTTGCACATGGGTCGTTCGTTGCCACGTGAAGTCGTTGCTAAAAGATTGAAGTCCGTAATCATTATCCTTACACTCAAAATGGAAGATGCAGACAAGTTATTTTGCTTTTACCTTTAATCACAAAAAAATTATTTTGCAATTGGGTCAGCGACGATTTGACGATTTCTCACAGCTTTAGGGCTCGAAGCCGTCGCCTCACATCATCCCGACCCTTAAATGAGGGTTGGAAGGATTTATTTATTTTGCAATGTGCATCAGGTTCCTCCTGTTTTAGGTACGCAAGCATGCGTTAGTAGAAAAATGGTGCATGACTCATGTTGATTCTGGATACTTGGCAAGAGATTAACGACAGTTGACGAATCTAAATGTTTAAACTAATGCAACGATAGGGGTAGATTATACGTCTTATGTGAGGTGAAAAATGGACATGATATTCGAAGAAGAAGATGAATGGGAAGAAGGCGAAGATGAAGAATGGGAAGAAGAAGAATGGTAAACTAACCCCTAAAATTTTTATAATATTTTTCTTTAAGCGAATGTTTTTCCGCCAAAAGATTTCAAAGTTGATTTTTAAAAAACCAATGAAAAACCCATTCAAACCTAGACGTAATTATTTGGAAGCTCTAGCTTTCACAGAGCTAAAATTTAGGTTGGCTAATCCCAGATTGAGATACAGGGTCTTTTCACAAGAGACCCCGGTTCATAAAACTATGTTGACATATGTTGAAAACCAGTAACACAAAAACATAGAACCGTATCAATCTTAAGGAACTCATAAAAAAACGGCGATGGTCTGGTTTACATTTATAACTTACTATTTATCATCTTTATGGACGTTTATCCATGACAAGAATCGCTGTACTTAACGAAGATAAATGCAAAGTTAAGAAATGCAATTCCCTTTGCGTTAGCTTTTGCCCCATGGTTCGAAGCCGAGTGGAAGCTATACGAGTCGAAGGAAGCAAAGCAATCATTGTGGAAGCGCTCTGCACTGGCTGCGGTATCTGTGTTAAAAAATGTCCCTTCAAAGCCATTAGCATCGTCAACCTTCCCGATGAGTTGCAAAAAGATTGTAGTCACCGCTTTAGCGAAAACAGCTTTAAGCTTTTCCGTTTACCCATGCCTTCACCAGGGACAGTGCTAGGTTTACTCGGGCAAAATGGCATTGGCAAAACTACTACGCTTAAGGTGTTTTCCGGCGATATCAAACCGAACCTTGGCAAATATGATAATCCACCAGATTGGCCAGAGATTATCCAATACTATCGTGGTTCAAGCCTGCAAGATTATTTCCAGAAGATGAGCGAAAAAAAACTTAAGGTCAGTAGCAAACCCCAATACGTTGACAAAATTCCTAAAGCAATCACTGGAAAAGTCGGTGATTTACTAGAAAAAGTTGACGAAAGAAAGCAAATAGACGCTCTTGCTGAAGAGTTTGAACTCACAAAGGTTTGGGATAGACCATTAGAGGTATTAAGCGGCGGAGAACTTCAACGTGTGGCTGTTGCAGCGGCACTTAGCCGTGATGCTGATGTCTATCTTTTTGATGAGCCTTCAAGTTACTTGGATGTAAAACAGAGGCTTGTCGTTGCTAAGTCAATACGACGACTCAAAGAGCAGCAAAAAACAGTTATTGTAGCAGAACACGACCTAGCCATCATCGACTACTTGTCAGATCAAATCTGCCTCTTTTACGGTGAACCAGGCGTTTATGGTGTCGTATCACATGTACATGGTGTCAGAACTGGCATCAACATCTACTTGCAGGGTTACATTCCAGACGAGAACATAATGTTCCGCAAAGAATCAATCGTTTTTCACGAAAAACCGCCAACCGCGGGCACCAATTTAGGCGAACCACTTCTAAAATGGGATAGCATGAAGAAAACCTTCAATGGCTTCAAACTAGCCATCGAACCTGGCGAGATTTTACGAGGCGAAATCATTGGCATTCTAGGTCCCAACGGAATTGGAAAAACCACTTTCGTTAAAATCCTAGCTGGACTCGAAGAAACAGACGATAAGCAAAAGCTTGGAGAGTTAACTGTAAGTTACAAGCCGCAGTACATCGCACCCGACTACGCTGGAACCGTTGCGGAATTGCTCATGAGTGTTGCCAAAGAAAACTTTACGTCTAGCTGGTATAAAACCGAAATTGCACAGCCACTGCGGCTTCAGGTTCTCATGGACCGAAACGTGATGGAACTCAGTGGTGGCGAACTACAAAAAGTCGCAATCGCTGCGTGTCTTAGTCGCAAAACCGACTTGTTCCTGCTTGACGAACCAAGCGCATACTTAGATGTTGAAGAACGCCTCAACATAGCTAAAACTCTAAGGCGAGTGGTTGAAGCCCACGGCATACCAGCCTTCGTAGTTGAACACGACGTAGTAACTCAAGACTTCATCGCCGATCGATTGATGGTTTTCAACGGTGAACCAGGCGTAAGCGGTATAGCTAATCCCCCAACTAGCTTAAGAAAAGGCATGAACACCTTCCTGAAAGAAATGAAAATTACATTCCGCCGAGACCCAGTCACTATGCGACCAAGAGTAAACAAAGAAGCCTCACAAATGGACATGTTCCAAAAAGGAATCGGCGAATACTACTACACAAAAACAACTAAGCCAGATATAATCAAAAAATAACAGCCTGAAAAATTGAAGACAGAATTAACATTTTTTACATATTTAACGCAAAAGTTACCATCCCACAAGCTTCAGCTTCCCGCTACAGTCGAATGTTTTCTCTGAGGAGCGCAGTTAACTTAAAGAATAAGCAACAAATATACTAACAACTCGCAAGAACAAGAAATGGGGAAAGTGGTGTTGGCTACAAGTGGCTCAAGCAACCTTTGAAGAAATTAGCGCTTCTGATTTTTTCTATAGGAATAGAGACATCGCGGGCTTCACAAATCCTTCCAGAGCAATTTTCGCGGCAATAAGAGAGCTAGTGGAGAATTCTTTGGATGCTGCTGAAAGCCAAAAAATTCCTCCGGAAATTTATGTGCGTTTATCTTTCGAAGGCGAAGCGACGAAGGATACCCAAATTTACAAGCTCCACGTTGAAGACAACGGGAGCGGAATCCAACCTCGGTTTATTCCCTCAGCATTTGGGCAAGTTCTCTATGGCAGCAAATACAAGCTAAAACAAATGCGGGGCACGTTCGGTTTAGGAGGAAAAATGGCCGTCCTCTATGGACAAGTTACCACTCATCAACCAGCTTATGTGACCTCTTCTACAGGTCAAGCGAAAATTTACAGTTTCAAATTAATGATCGATATCCAAAGAAATCGGCCAATAATTCTTGACCGCAAAGTCCTAATCAACAAGGAAAATTGGAAAGGAACAATTGTTGAGTTTTCCCTTGAAGGCGACTATCTTAGGGCAATGCCTAAAATTCTGGATTATTTCAAACAGACGGCCATGGTCAACCCGTATGCGAATTTGACGTTTGTTGACCCAAAAGGCAGGCTCTACAAATTTACACGCGCCACATCAGAAATGCCTGAACCACCAACAGAAATACTGCCTCATCCGTACGGTGTTGACGTAGAATTATTGCAACGTCTTATTCAAATTACTACTTGCAATAATATGTCGGATTTCTTGAAAAATCATTTTCATCGAGTTGGAGAAATCACTGCACAAAAATTCTTAGAATTCAGCCAACTGAGCCCCAGCAAGAACCCAAAGAAGCTTTCACATGAAGAAATAGTGCGTTTGATGCAGAACTTAAAGAAATACAAGGATTTCTTACCGCCAGATGCTAGCTGTCTCTCACCTTTAGGTGAGGATCTGCTTAGAGCTGGAGTCATGAAAGAGTTAAACCCCGAATACCTGGTGGTTCACCAACGTAAACCATCAACTTATGGGGGACATCCCTTCATTGTTGAAATGGCAATTGCGTATGGTGGCGGAGTGCCGAAACGTGGAACCTTTGTTATTTACCGTTTCGCCAATAAGATTCCATTACTCTACGATGAAGCAACTGACGTTTCCTACCGAGTAATCTCAGCCATGAACTGGCGCCGGTACAAAGTAGCTCCCGACATGCCGATCGCTATTGTTATTCACATTTGCAGTACAAAAGTACCATACAAAACTGTAGGAAAAGAATTCATTGCTGATCGCCCCGAAGTTCGACGTGAGGAAGCAAATGCTTTGCGTGAAGTTGCCCGCCAACTTCAACATTTCTTGTCACGTCAAGAGCATGTTCACATGGAAAAGAAACGTCTGGGAATTTTCAGCAAGTATCTTCCAAAAATTGCACAGTTCTCAGCAACATTGGCTGGGGAAAAACGTATTCCAGATATTGAAAAACTATTGAAGAGTGTACAGAAATATGGCGCAGAAGAAAGCTAAGATACTTGAACGTCAAAACGAAGTAATCAATGGTCTTCATGAATTCGGCAGTAAAATCTATAGTCAGCTAGATCAAGGCGTTTTTCCAACTATTGAAATGCCAAGCCGCGGCACAGATAACATCACCTATGACCCCACACTGCGGCAATATATTTTAGGCGAGAGAAACGTTAGCCGAAGCGCTAGAAACATCCGTCACATTAAGCCTTTCACTCAGCTTGCGTGGGCAGCGATGTTTAGCAATGAATTAACAACCCAACGCAAAACTAGCACGTTAAGAGATGTTTACTACTCTGCGCAAGCCTACGAGATGACCTTCACGGACCAACAGGAATCAAACAACATTATCACTGATCTAGAAACGCTCACGGGTTTTGCCCGAGAAGACTTTCACATTTTTCCAGAAGAACGAAGCGCAATTTTCGGCGACTTAGATATCGGATACACTGTTCCAGGTTACGAAGGAAAAACGTTGAATTTAACTAGCCACCCAGACGGTGTACTAATTGGCCCCGCCTTAACTTCGGCTGAATTAATCAAAACTCGAGCTAACAAAGTCATCGCAATCGAGAAAGGCGCTCTCTTCACAAGATTTATCGAAGAAAACGTGCACAATAAGCATAAATCTTTGTTGATTTCGTGCGGTGGGCAAGCTCCAAGACAAACGCGTAGTTTCATTCGACGATTGCATGATGAGTTGAATCTGCCGGTCTATATTTTGACTGATGGCGATCCATGGGGCATGCACATTGCACAGGTAATTATATCTGGCTCAGCAAATGCAGCCCACTTAAGAGAGCTAAACACACCCGATGCTGTTTGGAGCGGAGTCTGGGCAAGTGACATAATTGAATACAAACTCCCAACCGATCCCTTAGATGAAGTTGACATAAAGCGATTATACGAGTTGCAGAAAGATCCACGCTATCAAAATGACCCCATATGGCAAAAAGAAATAAAACTATTCCTAAAGATAAAAAAGGAAAGCTGAACAAGAAGCTTTCAGTAGATACGGCTTAACCTACATCGTTGATGAGTATTTACCTACGAAGTTAAAGAACTAAAGAACTTCATCATTGAGAGGCATCATCAAATTTTTCTGAATTTCTGTTTTTGTCCACATTCAGGACAAAAATTGGCTGTTGCTGAAATTCTGCTTTTGCATTTGGGACAGATTTTTAGCAATATTGGTTGGTGCAACCGTGTGCCGCAGAAATTACAATAGTTAGAGAAGGAAGCTACTTGTGAACCACAATTTGGGCATTTCAAATATTGAGCATAAGTCGGGACAGGCAACATAACAAAAGCCGAAAGGATATTTCAACACCCCAATTAAATATGCTACAACTTACTTTTTTCTCTTTTGTGTTGTCATTACAAAAAATCTGCCGCTTAAAAGAAGTTGCGTGCGTCTTATTGACGGACATTGTTGTAAAAATACAGAACTAATGTGTTATGATTCACCTATTTTTTGTCGGATTTGCTTCGGCAACTCATAGCAGTTCTTTTCTTTTAATTTTTTCTGAGGAGGATAAGACAAAACACTTATGCCACTGATGTACAATACTTAAGTTAATTATATTTAAAACGAGGAAGATGCACTTTTAGCCCAAAAAAACGAGCTCCGAGAAATGCCAAGAACAGAGGCAGAGGTATTGATTATCCATTTGAAATTGAAGACGAATTCGAAGTTGATGTAGTAGATATGAGCCCGAATGGTGAAGGTATTGCCAAAATCCGAGGCTTCCCCGTCTTCATAGCCAACGCAAAAGCCAACGAACACGTCAAAATAAAAATAACTAAAATAATCAGCGGATGCGCAGATGCAGAAATAATTCCTTAATACAATTGTAGAAAAATAAGTTAATCTATAGTTGAAAAAATCGTTTTAAGAGGAAATGGTGCGGTCACCGGGATTTGAACCCGGGTCGTCAGCTTGGGAAGCTGATGTCCTACCGAACTAGACTACGACCGCAAATACTGCTTGTTATGTACAGTGGCTATTGCAAAGGGATGGTTCATTTGATATAGAAACTTTGCGATCTAAACCAATTGATTTGAGGGAGTCTATTTTAGAATCCTTTTTCCGTCGACCGTGTACCCGCTGTTAGTCAATTCCCGTATTAGTGCAAGTTTCCAACTGTCACGGTCGTCGAATGCGGTGAATTTTATTCCTTCGAAGTCAAGAGAGATTTCAAAGTTTGCGTGTTCTCTGAAGAATACAAGTACGTTGCTTCTGCCGAGCGCCCCTAGCAGGAAACCAAGTAGGAAGATAACATCTTGGCGAGGCTTTAGCTTGCTTTTTGTGAATGGATCAGCCCTAGCGTAAATATAGTCGTCGGGTGACAGCAAAACTACGGCAAATTTCACGTCATTGTAGTCAGAGAAATGTTCGATTATTTTTCTGCATAGACCAGGCTCTTCATGGATTATCACAGGTGATAGCAAAAGTTTGGTCAAAGACCCGGTAAGAGCTTGTTTCATTGCATCATCAGTGCCAGAAACGACGAAAATTCTGCGCCGTGTATTTTCCACAGAAGCTTCTACCGATTGAGTGGATATATTAGGTCTCTCAGGTGTCTCTAAGAATTTTTCTGTACAAAGGTAAACACCTTTGACTTTGCCTTTGATGATACTTTCGATCAGATATTTTTTGTCTTTGACGGCTACAATGCTTTCTTGGTTAGGCAGCTTTAGTTTATCGGCTGTTTCATACGACCAGAAGAGTACAACTCTGGAGGTTTTGATGGGGCTGAGAAGTCTACCCGTGAACCAGAAGGGTTGGTTAGCATTGAAAGGTGTGGCAAAGGTTCGATTAAGTTCCTCTTGGGAAATATTGAAGCGAACTCCAGACTTGTCTAGCTCAGCATATTCTAAGTAGATATGATATTTGGGAATGGGCAAACTAATCAATGTTAATCAACGCTCGGAGCACAAAAACGTTGCCCACTAAAGTTGCACAAAGAACAGGTCAAGGATTTTAGAAGAAACAAAATCGTTATGAGACAGTAACTTAATCATTAGCGTGCAAGGAGAAACCTGTCTGTGCCCAAAAACTTTACTTATACTGATGCAGGCGTGAACCGAAAACAACGCGTCAAATCAAAAAAGGCGCTGCAAACCCTGAAAGAGACATACAAGCACAGCAGTTATGGCAGCATTATTCATTTACCTTACGGCAACATTTTTCCCATCGCAGAAAACTTGTTTTTGGATCTTGAAATCGAAGGTGTAGGCACTAAAGTTCTCTTAGCACAATTAGCCAAGAAATATGACAGTATAGGCATTGATGCAGTTGCTATGGTTGTTAATGATGTAATTCGATCAGGAGCTAAACCACTTGCAATCGCAGACAATATACATGCACAAGAAAGTAACCCACTTTTAGTAAAGGAGTGGCTGAAAGGAATTATTCAAGGTGCAACTGAATCTGATTGCCCAGTTACAAATGGAGAAACAGGCGACGTAACAGAAATAATTAAAGGGGTAACTGAAAAGGTTGGGTTTGACATGGTTGTCGCCTCAGTCGGTCAAGTTGAAAGACAAGGGATCATAACTGGAGAAAACATCAAACCAGGTGACCCAATCATAGGTTTAGCAAGCAGCGGATTGCACAGCAATGGCATAACAATGGCTAGGAAAATTCTTTTTAAACAATGGGGAGGAAAATACGAGCCCAACGATATCCCAGAAGGATTAGATAGGGAAATCGTTTTGGAAGCATTAGAACCCACAAAAATATACGTTAAACCCCTACTCAAACTAGCCAGTGAAGTGAAAGTCAAAGGAGCAGTACACATAACGGGCGACGCCTACATGAAATTCAATAACCTTGTTAGTGTCTCGCCTGGAATTGGCTTTGAATTCAACAATTTTAAGCCTCAGCCAATTTTCGATTTGATTCAAAAAACAGCAGCCGAACTCGGGTTTACAATTACAGATGAGGAAATGTTCAAGACCTTTAACATGGGCTGGGGTTTTGGCATAATCGTTGATAAAAAAGAGATTGATAAAGCCATGACCACTCTCGAGCGAGACAACGTAAGACCAGAAAAAATAGGTATAGTAACAGACAAGCAGATCGTGGAAATAAAGTACAAAAACAAAAAGATGGCTTTAACGTAAAGGTTTGCTTTTTTTATTACGAAAGTCTTTAAATCCTGTAGCTTAATTTAAAAGCTTTATGAAATACCGCGCAAAAATAGAGGTCAGCCTTAAACAAGGCCACAGCAACCCTGAAGGAGAAACAACCGCCCATTTACTGAAAGAACTCGGCTACAAAGTCGAAAGCGTGGACGTAAGCAAAGTTTACACTGTTGCTCTTGAGGCACCCTCTGTTAAAGAAGCCAAGACGAAAGCGGAAGACATGAGCAAACGGCTTTTGGCAAATCCAACCAAAGACAATTACACCATAAGTGTTGAGGAGCAGAAATGAACGCTAACCTCTACATCCAACGCAAAGCAGACTACACACTTTACGAAGCTAATGTAACCCAATCCACGGACCAACAGCTGATCGAAATCAGCAATGAATTAGCTTTGGGCTTAAGTTTAGATGAAATGAAAAGTATCCAAGTCTACTTCAAAGCCGAAGATAGAAATCCAACAGATGTTGAGTTGCAAACTATCAGCCAAACTTGGTCAGAACATTGCTACCACAAAACCTTTAAAGGAAAAATTCTCGTGGACGGCAAAGAGATCGACAGCTTGTTTAAAACTTACATTGCAAAAGCAACAAAAGAAATCAAAGCGCCCTGGTGTTTTAGTGTCTTTGAAGATAATGCAGGTATTGTGAAATTTGACAAAGGCTATGGTATAGCTGCGAAAGTTGAAACTCACAATCACCCATCTGCCGTTGAACCTTTCGGTGGAGCAGCCACAGGTGTTGGAGGCGTAATTCGCGACATCCTCGGTGTGTGGGCAGATCCAATTGCATGTACAGATGTTTTGGGTTTTGGGCCATTAGATTATGATTATAACAAGTTGCCTGCAGGTGTAAAGCATCCAAAATATGTTTACATGGGTGTTACTGCAGGAATTAGTGCTTATGGAAATAACATGGGCATCCCAACCGTTAACGGCGCGATATACTTTGACGAAAGCTACACAGGCAACGTAACTGTATACTGTGGATGCATCGGACTTTTGCCATTAAACAAATTTACAAAAAACGCCAAGCCAGAGCACATAATTGTTATTGCTGGAGGCAAAACAGGACGTGACGGCATTCACGGCGTAACTTTCGCATCAGCTGAGTTAACTGAGAAATCAGAAGAAATTTCTCGTCCAGCCGTCCAAATCGCCGACCCAATCGAAGAAGAGAAGGTCAAACGGGCAATCGTTGAAATCCGCGATTTGCAATTGGCTTCGGCGACGACTGACCTTGGCGGAGGCGGCTTATCCTCTGCCATCGGCGAAACCGCAGAAAAATTCGATTGCGGAGTAACCATTGAACTTGCTAAGTTGCCGTTGAAGTATCAAGGTTTGGCCCCTTGGGAAATTTACATTTCAGAATCACAAGAAAGAATGCTCATAACCGTTCCGCCAGAAAACCTGGAACGAGTTATGGCAGTTTTTGAAAAAGAAGATGTAGAAGCCACTGCAATAGGCAAACTAACTATTGAACGCCGCTTGCAACTAAACTTTAACTGCGAAAAAGTTGCCGATATGGACATGGCTTTTCTGTTTACTCCATGCAAAAGCACCAAAGTTGCAACCTTTGAAAAGCAAACCTTCACTGAACCACAGTTTCCTCAACCACAAAACCTAACAGAAACTCTTATGCAGCTTCTTTCTGCGCCAAACATTGCAAGTAAAGAAAGCGTAATCCGCACTTATGACCATGAAGTCAAAGGAAACACGGCGCTTAAGCCGTTGCAGGGAGAGTTCGCTGGACCAAACGATGCAGCCGTGCTAAAACCGCTGAATGATTCTTGGAAGGGCTTGGCAATTTCTTGCGGTATGAACCCAAACTATGGGAAAATAGATGCTTATTGGATGGCTGCTTCAGCTATCGACGAGGCAGTTAGAAACAACATTGCAGTGGGCGGCAGAAGAATTGCCCTGCTGGATAATTTCACCTGGGGGAACCCGGAGAAACCAGAACGCCTCGGATCATTAGTGAGAGCCTGCGAAGCGTGCTACGACTTCGCGACCGCTTTTAGAACGCCATTCATCTCGGGAAAAGACAGCCTCTACAACGAGTCTCCGCTAGGTCCAGTTACCCCGACACTTCTAATCACCGCGGTAGGCGTAATTCCAAACCTTCAATCCACAACCTCGATGGATTTGAAAGCGCCCGGCAACCTCCTCTACATTATCGGAGAAACGTTCAATGAACTTGGCGGTTCAGAATACTACAAAATCAAAGGTTACTTAGGCGCAAATGTACCCAAAGTTAAAGGCGCAAAAGCCAAACGAACATTCAAAGCCGTAACAAAAGCCATCGATTCTGGTTTAGTAAAATCTTGCCATGACCTCTCTGAAGGTGGATTGGCTGTGGCAGCAGCTGAGATGGCGTTTGCAGGCGGCTATGGATTGGATCTGGATTTAAGTAAAGTGCCAGGTAAAGAGTTAGAACGCAATGATTTCGTATTGTTTTCTGAATCAAACAGCCGCTTCCTTATTAGAAGTCGCAGAAAATGATAGGAGCGAATTTGAAGCTCTGATGAAAAGCAAAGGCTGTGCCCTAATTGGGAAAGTAACTAAAGATGAGAAACTGCTTATTCGTGGGTTAAACCAAAAAATTGTGATTGAGGCTTCACTTGAAGAGTTGCGATGCTGCTGGAAGAAAACATTAAGCGGAGAATCCTAATGAATCAACAGGAAATCAAAGTCTGCGTTATTCGTGTCGGCGGAACAAACTGCGATGCGGAGACTCAGCGGGCTTTTCTTGAGTTGGGCGTTCAAGCCGAAACTTTGCATGTTAACGAGCTTATAAAACGTAGAAATTTGCTGGATTATCATGTTTTGGTATTTCCCGGTGGCTTCTCTTTTGGGGATTACGTGCGTTCAGGAGTTATTTTCGCCAGGTTTCTTAGCGCTAAATTGGGAAAAGATATTGAAACCTTCATTGACAGGGCAGGCCAATTCTAGGTATATGCAACGGCTTCCAAATACTTGTTGAGTACGGTTTGCTTCCAGGTTTGGAAGGAGTAAGCACCTATCCCGAAGCCACATTGACAAACAATGAGCCAGCTGGGTTCAAATGCAAATGGATATACCTCAAGCAGGAAAACAAGGGAAAATGTATTTTCACGAACAAAATTCCAGCGGGCAAAGTGCTCAAGATGCCAATTGCACACGGAGAAGGAAGGTTACTGTTTCCTAAGGAGAAAGAAAAGGAAATTCTTTCAAAATTAATTGATAATGACATGGTTGTTTTCCGTTACTGCGACAAAAACGGCGAACATTGCAAATGGCAAATATCCTACCAATCCCAACGGCTCCACATTTGACATTGCAGGAATATGCAACAGAGAAGGCAACATTTTCGGTTTAATGCCTCATCCAGAGAGGGCAATGTACTGGTGGCAACAACCCAATTGGACCCGCGAACAAGCAATGCTGCAGTACGGCGACGGAAAACTAATCTTCCAAAGCATAATTGATAACCTAATAAAGAAATGCTAAATCTTTAGCATAAGGCAAGCCTGCGCGGGCACCCATCGCCATAACGCTTCTAGAAGCCACAAAATTCGCCTATCTGCCCACATTCGTAGAGGCTTTTTTTGTTAATTAAGCCATATAGGAAACCTGCGCAGAAAGCGTCGCCAGCACCTGTCGTGTCAACCGCTTTAACTTCGAAGGGTTCTACTTTAAGCTGTTCTTGACCATCGGTAACGTAGCATCCTTTGTCCCCAAGTTTAACTGCAACAATTTTAACGCCTAACCCAATCATTAAATCTGCACCTTTGCGGTAATCTGTTTCTCCAGTTAAAAGTTCAAGTTCAAAAGCATTAGGCATTAAAACATAAGTGCTTCTGACTATTGGTTCTACAGCTGCAAAGCCCTTCTGTGCATAAACGGAGCCGGGATCAAAACTGATTTTAACGACGTTGGGCAGAGGCGGCTAAGAGTTTTTTTTGGGCGCGGAGAGATTTTTCGCCGACAAATGAAGAAAAATGTACAAATTTCGTTTGAGAAAGATAACTGTAATTAATTTCACGTGGCTCGATGGTGTCGTTTACGCCTGAGTTGATGTATAGGGCTCTTGCGCCTTTCTTGTCTACGAAGCCCATTACTGAACCGCTTTTGCCTTTCGTTGATTGAATGATGCCGCTGGTGTCGACGCCTTCATTAGTGAAGCAGTCAATTTGGAGTTTGCCTTCTCGGTCATTGGCTACTTTGCCGATGAACCCTGTTTTGCACCCAAGCCTGGCCAACCCAACGATGGTGTTTGCCGCTGAGCCACCGCAGGCTTCAGTGTAATTTTCAATGAAGCTTTCTTCTTCCGCCCCCGCTATCTTTTGCACTTTGAATAACAAATCAACGTTGAGTGCGCCAAAACCAACTACGTCAAATTTCGTCATTGAAACAATTCCTTTAAATGGATTTTATACTCACCTAGTTTGCCGCCGTAATTGCCAGCGGAAACCTTCACAACACCATCAACGCTTAAAACAGCTTCGATTCCAGCTTTTGTAGCCTTTTTAACTGCGTTCTAAGGAGACACCATCAAAGACTATTTCAGCTATGTACCTGACACCTTCAGGAACAAGAGATTCTTTGCCAAGTCGCTTCTTAAGGGAAGGACAATATAGATGATTGGTTGTTGGACCGATCTTGGGAAAATGGGTTTCGGGCTTTGAACCTGCGGAGCACACATCAAAAGGAGTAATCACACCCTCAACATTATGGATTGCAGCTAAGGCTTTTTCGCCGCTTGTTTTAAAGCTTGTTTTGTTTTGCACATGACCCAAAAGTTCCCGCCCATAACACCCCGACTATAACCAAGATAATGCTCGATAATGAAGTCAGGAACCATCAAGGGAACAACGATAACTTCTCTGTTCATGACGTTTTTCAACCCATTCATAACCGTCACCACAATGACCCACAGTCTCCATCATATCAATTTTGCCTTCAGCATTTGGCAACGCATCATAAACAGCGGTGAAAGGCTTAACTAGAATGTCTTGGCGGATGCGGTAAGAAAGTTCAGTTTCAAACTTTTTTAGCGACTGCTCGAAGGTTTTTTTCGGGTTTATTTCTCCCCAGAACTGCAGTATTGCACCTGGACGTTTGTCAGGGGTTTCTGTTGGATATAGGTATTTTTCTACTCCGCCTTCGGTTCGGCCTATAACAACAGATGGCGTTGCAGTAGAGTCTTCAGCCGCTTTTCGCAATGTTTCTTCATCGTCAGCAGTAACAATTACTCTGACAAAACAATCCAGTGAAAGCTTCAGCATATGTATCTTCAATTTCCGCTTTTTTTGGCATTATCCAAGTCTCCCGATTACTACTCCGCGAACCTTCTTTCTAAACTCGCAGCTTTCCTTTAATAGTGATTCCATATTTTGAGTTGTAACTATTTGAACTTTAGGCAGACCATTAGGGTATACATTTGAAAGATGTTTAAGCAAAACTGGATCCACTTCACTGAATTCTAGTGCTGGAAATCCCCAAGACTGCAAAGCGTTGATTGCTACTTCTTTTCCGAATTTACAGAACAAATCAGCAATAACTGCTGTTACGAGGTTGCTTTCTGAGAGAACAGCCACTTCAGCATTTTTGACTGCATAACTGTTGCCATTAAAAGAGACAGTTAAGCCGCCGCTTTCTCGGACAAGTTTGAAGGCTTCCACGTCAGTTATGCTGTCACCCACATACATAACATCTGCTAAATCTGCGCCCAAACGCTTCACAACATCGCGGATTGCATCAGCTTTTTGTTCCCCGCCTACCGTAACTACGCCATTAAGGAATTTGCCAACAAACATCTTTGGGATTTCACTCCAGAAAATCTCGTCCAAACGTTGAATAACCGCTTGGTCACTCTGCGAAAAATCTTCAATACTTGTTGCCTCGTGGGAATTTCAATTAAGGTGCATTTGTGCGATTTCTTGGGCTATTTTTTTAAGGTTGTTCTTTTTCTTGGGGCGTGATGGGGCATTTGTCGAGGCTAACTTTTGTGCAGTAAGTGTTTTTATAGGGAAACTCGATTGCTTTACATAGTGCTTTGATGTAATGTTCGTAGCTTGTGCTGACAATGAAGGCTTTGGCTATGGCTTGTACATGATGCAGAGTGTTTCTGCTGTTAGCGATTAAGACAATGTTGTTTTCAGAGAACTCATCCATCTGTTTATCGGTGATGCCGTATGCTTTAAAGAAAGGCAAAATAAGTTTCAAAGTGCTGCCTGCGGAGTAACCAGGTTTCTGTAAAATGTCTGCTAAAACATCGTCGTATTTGCTGATGTTTGTGAAAAGTTTGTCGCCATTTGGAATGAAATTTGCCGCTAGTTCGAATGCATTATCGTTTTTTGAGATGGGCCCTTCACAGTCGGAGATGAAGATACGTTTCACGTTTTATGCCTCAAATTCTCCATGTGACTTACCGCTTTTGCTATGTGCTGTTTTGTTGCAATATCGGTTCGGTTCCATAGTCCGCCGCCCGTAATTGCTTTAGCGCCTTCTTGGCTGATTTGGCGTGCTTCCTCAATGCTGTCTCCAATGCCTAAAACTCCAACTGCGCGAGATTTTAAAGCATAGTTTTTGCCGTCTCTAACTTCCATTGAGCCAGGATAGATGCGGATTTTATTACCATATTTTTTAGTTAATGCATAAGCAATTGAGAGGTCAACTGGCGAGTTAAGAGTTGTCTTGTCCACTTTGTTTGGAAATACATCTGCGTAGCCACCGTAGTCAGGCGGAACTTTGTAGGTTAAAACAGAAGAAGCCTTTTCCAACTCTACAATCTCCAAGGTTCCTTCAATCATTCTGAAGCATAAATCAACAAAGTCACCTTTGATCAAAGCAAGAAGGTTAATTATTTCTGGGTCACCGGACGACTGTTGTTCTCAAGAACTTTGATTCCCTTGCCAGTGTGCATAAAAGCCAAGTAAAGTGGGACACCTCTAAGTGCGGAGGCATCTTTGATTTTGGCGCTCCAACCCCTGAAAATCTTGTTAGCCAACAAAAGCTCTTGTTCGCGTTCAATTGCGGTTAAGAAGGGTAATTTGTCGTCAGCGTCTTTGTATGAGCCCATGCCACCCGTGTTTGGACCCTTATCATCGTCGAAAGCACGCTTGTAATCACGCGTGTCTGGCAAGTGGTACAAAGTGTTTGCCATCGCAAAAAGCCATGAAACTTGATTCTTCTCCATCAATTTTTTCTTCAATAATAACTGAGCCATATTGAAAATTGGACATGAAATGTTCAAAAAGTTGCTCTCGATTGGCAAAGTGGTCTCCCCAGACGCCAACGCCTTTTCCCAGCGCGGGCTTATCTGGCTTAACTACAGCTTGGTTATCTAATTCATCTAGCCAACTGTAAACATCAGCTTTAACATCGGAGCCTTTGTAATCGGCTGGATTAAAAACTTTGAAGCGTGGATTAGCTTCTGGTGCAATCTCATCAAAAAGCACTCGCTGCTCTACTTTGCTGACTTCTATGGCGTACTGTTGCTTTGGACAAATAACAGGTATACCTGTGCGTTTCTCAACTTGGTCGCGGATGCCCTCAATTATGGGTTTTTCTGAGCCAACTAAAGCAAAACTTATTTTGTCTTTGTTTGCTTGCGCGAATTTGCAGATTTCTTCAACATCCAAGTTTGGGATAACAACATGTTTAGTGGCTTTTTCTGCGTTGAACGGGTTGCGTTGTTTGTCGGCGATGTAGAGTTCCACTTGATATTTTTTGCTTTGCAGAAGGGCGTCAACCATGGCGACTTCTCTTGCGCCATAAGAAACAACTAGGACACCTATTTTTTCCATTAGAGATACACCTTATATGCTAAGAAAATAGAAGGGTCACTTAATTTGCTTTGCGACCGTGGTTATGGCTGCACTTCTTCTGACTCATAAATTCTTGATTTTTCTTGATACCCATTCAAAAATCTTTGTTTCATTACGTCAGCCATTTTTTGTGCACATGGCGTTGGGTACTCTCCGTTGATGCAAGCTAAGCAGAGTTGATCTTTTGTTTGGCCTGTTGCCTTCACTAATGCTTCAATGGATTGATAGCATACGCCGTCTGCACCAATGATTTTAGCTATTCCTTCTGCGATCATGTCTTGAACCGACAAGTTGCCCATATGTTGACATATCAATTCCGTATAGGCATGGACCGATAATTCGTGGAAAAGTAACAAAGACATAAACTTTTTTGGCGCCTGCTTTCCGCAATTTATCAATTATTACTTTTGTTGTGTCTCCTCTGAACTATGCTGTCTTCAGTTATAATTACTCGTTTTCCGTCAACTTTGGAGCCTAAAATGTTAATTTTCTTATCAATAGTGGAAAAGCGCTCGACATTTAGCAGAATGAAAGCTCGCTCTGTAACATAGCGGTGCCGCCTTGACGCCCGTTCCCATCTTAAACCAGACGCTTCGTGGACACCCATAGCTGAGTCATCGCCGGTTTCAGGCACCGAGAGAATAATGTCGCTTTCTTTTACAACTTCAGGGTTTTCTTTCACGATGTTTCTTCCGAAATCTTCTCGGATTTCATAAACGTATTTGCCGTTGAACCTTGAATCAGGTCTTGCAAAATATGCATATTCGAAAGCGCAGAAAGCTGGGCGGGGATTTTGTATAATTTGGATGCGTTTGAAGCCATCTTTTGAAACGGTTACAAGTTCGCCTGGTTTTAATTCAAAATCTCTTACAAAACTGTTCATGTCTAAGCCTACGGTTTCAGAGGAAAAAGCAAAAGTTTTGGCAACTGGGTCATGCCCGGCGCATAAAGGTTTTATTCCATGTGGGTCTTTGAAAGCGAAAAAGTCGCCCTCCCCAGTTATGCCTGTTACGCTGAATGCACCGTCTAAACTTTCCATAACAACTTTTGCTGCAGACGGCAGTTCTTTGCCTTGTTTTAGGGCTAAAAGCATTTTGTTACATACAATGTCAGAATCGCAGCTGTAAATGAAGTCTGGAAAGTTTTGGGACATTTCTTTTTTTAGCGGCAGGGTGTTAACGATGTTTCCGTTAAATGAGAGAGCAAGTTTTATGCCATTTACGGAAGCAACAACTGGTTGGGTGCCCTGAATTATGGAGACATCATCGCATTTGCCTGATGTTGTATATCGTACGTTGCCAATACCTATTGATCCTGGAAGACGGCCAAACCATTCTTTTATGGCGTCATTTTTTACTTTAGGAACTAAATCCAAGTTTTTATATGTAAAAAATTCGTTTATCACTATAAGTAAGAAAACCGTGCGATTGGTGCCCTCGATGGTTTTGGGCGCGTAACCCCCAGTAAACATATGGAAAGACAGGTTGATTTTCATAGTTTATTGCGCCAAAGATACCACAGCCCATTTGGTCCCTTCCCGCGAGAATAATGCATGTAACTTGCAGAAGGGGTTTATCAGCTTTATGTACATATTTTAGCTAAAACCATGGGTTTTTTAACATAATAGGTCCAAAACTACAAGAAGGAAATTTGTCCAATTTGCTAAGTACATGTTTGATTTAAATTGGGCAAGAAATCAAAATCTAGCTATCTAAACTGAATTTTCCATCAGTAAATTTTGTTATTTATGTTTTGGGTTGCTTTTTAGATTTAGGGTTTGTTATGTTTGCAGGTTGCGACCCTGTAGCGACCCTCACATGACCCACTGATTTTGGCGACTTTCTGCAATCCTTGCCGACTTTCCCGACTCGGAACTGTTAGAGCATAAGAAGAAAAAATCTACAGCCACTACAAAAGTCAGGTCACAGATTACTATACATTACAACGGAGCAGCAAAACGCAGATATTTCAAAGTTGATTCAGCGGCATTTCAGAGTCAAAGCCCTTACATTGAAGTTGAAGTCAATTTTGTCTTGGTTTAACAAGACAGCAGGTTTCAATATTCAGAGTGCGAAAACGATTGACAAACTACTATTCAAAGCTGATGCTTTCTATCCAAAGATCAAAAGACAAGTTTAACCGGCTATGCCATTCAGAATCAATGTTTGAATCACCATAGACATGATTATTTTTGTTCGTATTCAAGTATCCGAAGTTGTTGCCTTCAGGGTCTAATGCAAGCGCCCACCATCCTAACCAGGAATCTCCATTTTAGGCACAACAATTTTACCGCCTAAAGCCTCAATCTTTTTGCTGTATTCGTCTACTGATTCAACCGAAATGTAGTTCGTCTGCTTAGCCATATAGGCATTGTATGAATCCTTTCTTAGATATAGTCCACCGTTTACTCCAGGTCGAATCGGCATCATCGTTTTTTCATCAACAGGAACGGTTCCTAACAAATAATATATTGTTGGTCCAGGGTACTTTTCATTGTCCAACCAAATAAATCAATGTAAAATTTTTTGAGTTTTTCTACATCGTGGCTGGGATTTCAAAATGCACAATTTATGATCCAAAAAATCACAATTGCGTATTCTCAATCCTAAAATAAAAATATGCATAATTTAAAGAAATTGAATAAAAATAAAAGAAGGAAAGATGTTCATGGCTGATATTTTTCTATGAGATACTTAGGTATCTCGCTGCTGTCGTATGAGCGACTGAGTATTTTTCAATGCCGCTAAGATTCTGTGCAGGGTAGGTTTCACGAGACTAAGTCACTTTTGACTCTACCTTCTGGAGATTTTTCAATTGTTAAAGTGTTTAGGAGATTATTCTGATTCGCTTTCTTGTGATTATGAGAAGCTTGTTTTTAGTTTCGATTTTTTTTATTTTCTTCTAAGGAGGCATCGAGAATTCTTATTATGTTTTCGGCTAAGTCGTTGGGTTTGCTTTTATGAGCAAGACGGTAATCTTGCCTTTAAAGATGTTATGATATAACCGGGCAAAGTCAGAGTCCAAGGTTAAAATTTGCATTCCTTTTTCAGCAGCATATTCAGCTATAACTGGAGTCTTTAGCGCTTTTCAGGAAATCCTCACAAAGACTAAGAGTCTTGAAGCCTTTTGTGTTCAGATAATTAGCAACGTTCTTCAGGGATATTTTCGTCCACTATTATGGTCTGCACAATTTCCTTTGTCTTCTTTTTTAGAGTCGACTGTAAATTCGCTTTCTACAAGTTTAGAAGCATAAAGGAGTGCGGCTTTGACATCTTCTTCTTTTAGCCGGGGATATTCTTTCAGTATTTCTTCAATAGTCATTCCATTAGCTACAAGTTCAACAATGAGATACACTGGGATACGGGTTCCTCTTATAACGGGCTTTCCGACGAGAACATCAGGATCAACGGTTATCCTGTCAAGCAACTCTTCCATGCAAACCACAGAGCCTTAACTATTGAGTTACATTCAAGTCTACACTTAAATCTCTTCTGAAAGAATTTCTTATATCTTGATCGACAAGTAAGGTTAACAAAAAAGATATAAAAGAAGAAAAGGAAGAAGTAGATGCGCTTATGGTTGCCATTTTTCTATGAGATACTTGGGTATCTCGCTGCTGTCTCGTGGTCCAACTTGGACTTTCCAGCCGCTGAGTTCTTCGATTTCGCCGCTGATTCTTGATGCTTTGCCTGGGATGATGATTTTTCTGTGTTTGACTTTGCTTTCGATGCCTGAGGCTTTGATTGCGTCTGCGACTCGTTCTGCTGTTAGTTTGCGTCCTGCGACTCCGCTGTCGATGGCTGAGCCTTCTGTTTCGACGACGATTAGGTAAGCATTGAGTTTGTTGCTTTCTATGTCTGAGGCTACTGTGTAGTATGTTAGGGCGAAGTTTGATGTGAACATTACTGGTGAGTTTTCGTCTGGTGTGCCGTAGACTTTGAGTCCTGGAGCAACTGCGACTGGTTTGCGTGGGTCAGTGTAAATGTTTTGGCGTAACACTGCTGTTGGTAGTAGTGCCCATCCGTCGTTGCCATGCATTATAAGAACATCTGCGTATCGAACTACAAGCATTGAAGCTACGTATGCTTCTCGCCATTTGATCAGATCGTCAGCTGTTTCGCCTTTATCTACCCAAGCGACCATCGGTACGCCCAGTAAGGGTAAACCGGCTAGTTCTTCGCCGCCTTTGGTTGCTGCTCTCCGCAACATAGTGAAGTTGTTAATTGTGTCTGGCTAAGCCTTCATTCATGAATGTGCCTGGGTCTAAAACTATGTCTTTTACGCCATAAGCCATCAGGGTTTTTGCAAGCGAAACAAGATGTGGTTAGGTCGTTTGGTGCAGAAGCGACTAGTGGGCAATCGTACATTATGGCGAGTTCTGCCATGTCTTTCCAGTTGGTTGCGTTTGCCGCGTATATCTGCTAGGCCTAAGGAATACGTTGTCGAAGTACACGCCATCGGGTGCGGCGACCTTGCGGTAGCGCAGGAAATGATAACACCACCAGTCGGCAGAACTGCGCGTCTGGAAAATGCCGCCTTGTTCGCGCCAGGCTCCGGGCTGAACACGCCATTCGCTCTCCATATACGGCGGGAAGTTCGCAAATGTGTATGTTGGAGAATTCAAAATACGGCACCTTGCGAATCTCCGGTTCGCCCGTAAGTGTCCGTGTACCATCGCGCCCTGTCCCAGTCCATCGGGTAAGGTTCGCCCTGGGGACGCCCCGAAACAACCCCTTCTCTAAGAGAAGCGCCCGGATTCCCATTCCTTGCCGAACCCTGTGATGATCGGGGAGCGCCAGCCGCGTTTCCGCCAGTCCGGAGGAAGCGGGCGCACCGGCGTGGGGATCATGCCGAAGACAATGGTCCTGGCGGTTTCCAGTGTGACGGGTTCGGCGATCACATTGGACTTGAGTTCGGCCACACCGTCTTCCTCCATCCGTCTGACTTCCAGCGCGGGCGTTTCGAGGCCATCGCTGCGCACCCAACCGCGATCGGTGTCGGCGAACCAGCACAATCCGCCTTTGGGAATTCTGACCCAGAGGTACGGAATGCGCTGCCTGAACTCATGCGGCCGGCGCCGATCTTGAATCCCGCGAATTCCTTGGGTATCGGCTTGTTCTCGCTTCGCAACGCATTCCATTCCTGATATTGAGCCAGCAGTTTCAGGGTGTCCGCCTCTGGTCGCCAGCACCGAGGACGCGTTGGCCACGTGGAATCAGATATGAACCGAAGACGCGTCCTTTCGCCCCCTGGCAGAGCGCCGATCAAGTAACTGCTGCAGAATGCAAAATCCTTGACGTTGATTGTAGCGGGCGTATTCCGCCGAAAGCGGCAGGACCAGTGTCAATCTTCTGATTTCTTCCGGCGGTGTTCCGGGTGAAATCTGCAACGTCACCTTGGAACAACCGTTGTATTCAGTTTCATTTCGAATATCCATCTTGACCTGACCCTGATGGAGGCTGCCTGTATACACGGCGCGTGTCGGGCTCGCCATTTCCAGTTGTGGAGAACCGTCTCCGCCTGTCAGCCGCTGAACCCGACCATCGTGGGCGACCACTTTCGTTAAGAAGGCCGGAGCCGCCAGCAAGGCCTGTCCTTTCACTTAAATACTCTTTGGCAGCGCAAAGAGGCGTCGAGCCGGATTTCGCGTCCCCAGACCTTGATCGCCTTCTTCCCGGCCTCCAGAGGAGTCCAAGGGGCAAGAACTTTGTCCTCCTCGCCGACGTGTTCCTTC
Source organism: Candidatus Bathyarchaeota archaeon (assembly GCA_963729805.1). Taxonomy (GTDB): domain Archaea; phylum Thermoproteota; class Bathyarchaeia; order Bathyarchaeales; family Bathycorpusculaceae; genus Bathycorpusculum. Next base: position 41,523 of record CAVSPH010000004.1, read on the forward strand.
AACCAGGGAAATTCGTAGTGCTTGTAGTTGAGTACGTCAGTGAAGGCGATGCCGCCATCCTTGTCTTTCTGAATGACTTCGACCGTGTAATCGCCTTTTGACAAGTTCCCGGTGTCCAAGGCCAGATCCGCTGCCCCGGCGATCATCCGTGCGGTCCGCATCTCAGATACGGCCTTTCCGTTGACGTCTGAGCAGCCGCGCCACGAGATTCTCCCCCGGCGTGATACCCGCCATCCCCTGGATCCATGGTCAGTATCAGTTTTCCTTGTCCGAGGCAGGGCTCAAGACGCGCGTGACGCGCCTCCACCGGCACCGGTTCCTTGTCCAGCGCGTGCCGATAGATGTTCTCGATCTCCTGGGAAGACAGCGCGCGGCGAAAGATCATCATTTTCATCCACGAGGCCATGGCTTGCCTGAGGGGTGCCTCCCATTCGCGTACCCCTCGTCTCCAATGCCAAACCATGGGCCCGCGAGAGACTTTCAGGCCTCCGGGAACCAGAAACGAATCCACCTGGCATCCGTTGAGATAGGCGTCAATCCATTCCCCTTTCCACGCCAGCGCCACATGGTTCCACGCCTCAACCGCGAGATTGCCGTGAACACCAGGAGCCTCAAGGGTCGTCCAGGCCAATCCGCTGCACTCCCCGCAGCGGGGTTCGGCTCGTCGCGCCGTAAAAGAAGCCATGATCGCCCTTGATGTACATCCCGCCCAGCTTGAAGATGGTGCCGAGATTGCGGATGTTGCCCTTGTACCAGAACCAACAAACCAGAGCGCCCGATCCCGGAAGTATGTTGCCCTCGGCGGGATACATGACTTGGGGGCCGACGCCGAGCGCCTGGCCGCGAAGGCCGGT
>CAVSPH010000005.1:0-54378 GCA_963729805.1 Candidatus Bathyarchaeota archaeon
ATTATTCGCTTGTCCTGTTTTTTGTTTTTTCTGTTCAGAGCGATTATCATAAAAACACAAGTGAAGAACCACTACACTGTGCGATTACATTCTCGATTTTTGATCTTATTCTCTCGCGCAGACCATTCAGGGATAAGCAAAATCAACTTTGGTTCGATCATGCGTAAACAATAATGTTTACAAATAACTCCGTTTTGCCAGATTTTACAGAATTCTTATACTTGAAAACTAATTGGTAATAGGGGACAGCGATTGAACAATCCAGAGGGCTGGGCGGATGAAGCACTTTTGGAAAAGAAAGCGCAGGGAAAGAAAGTAATCGAGGGGTGCAGACGAGAGCGAGGATTTTACGCCAGCACGCAGCTGTATCCTGAGTTATGGCTAAGAGATTTGGTCTATTCGGAGGATGTGCTGCTCAAACTCGGATACCAAAACGACGTCAAAAACCACCTTTCCGAATTCATAAAACTTCAGCGCCTAAACGGCCAGATGCCGACCGTAATCGATTATAACGTTGGCGTCTCCAGGCTGATTCACCAAACGTATCAGTCCTGCCCATCCGACACAGAAATTCTGTTCATCATAGGAATGCGTAAATATGCTCAATTTACAGGTGACAAATTTTTCGAAGAAAACGAGAAAGCAGTAAAATCATGCGTTGCATCAATCGAAAGCAGGCTAAGTGAGCACCGCCTTGTACCCGGCATGGACTGGAGGGACGCGATGCCCAACTACAAAGGAAAGTTTCTTCTTGCGAACCAGATGCTTCTTGCCGACATGTACGATTTGCTCGATAAGCCTGCAGAGGCAAATTTAGTGAAAGATAATGTCAATAAGTTCTTTCACTCAATGAACGCGTGCTGGTATGCAGATGCCGTTCACTTGGATGGCGGCGAACTAAAGCAGGATCCGAATTTTGACAGTTTCGGAAACGCTTTAGCTGTCCTAAACGGTACTGCTGCGGAAAAGGTTTCCAAGGGCATCCTCGAGGGTTTTAACGCCGCGAAAACACCCTTCGGCTACAAAAACATCACGCCGCCTTACGATTTCAATAGAGTAGAGCTGCTGGCAACGTGGTATATCAAATGCCGGGTAGCGAATGGTGCTTTTCTTAGAAACAAGCCTGGTTCTTACCAGAACTCTGCAATATGGCCCTTTGTCGAGATAAGAATCATTGAAGCGCTGAAAAAGCTGCAAGCCGACAGCGAAGCCGAAGCAGCGCTTAAGTTAATGCTGCAGCGAAACGGCTTCAATGAGTTTTATAATCCAGCAACCGGAGCGCCAAGAGGAAGCAAGGGACAGCTTTGGACAGCTGCAGCTGTGCTTTCCGCAGTTGACCTTTACGCGTTAACAAAAAACGAACAGTTAAAGAAGCTTGTACAAAAAAATTCTTAACCGTGATTCAAAACAGAGTCGGTTCGTTAAATGAGTGGTGCGTTACAAAGATAACGGGCCCGCTGGGGCTCGCTTAATTATTTAAGCGAATCCTACACGTTCATCATCAAATAGATTGATAGCCGCTAGGATTACAACACACGTTTTGAGCCTATAATCATAGCAAGAAGTGGTCCCGGTACGGACTGGACTTTCCTCTTTAGATGGGTAGGAGTCGCTGTTCCATTTCAAAAATTGAGGATTATTAGGAGGTACGCCTTAGAGGAAAAATTATTCTTCAACATTCTATAAAAAAGGCTAGATCACTTACTCCAAAAAGCACACACTACACAAAATGCGTTCGCCTGGACAGATTACGTATAATAATGCTAGGTGAAATATTCTCAGGTCTGTTTGGGCAAAGCGGAAAGGTCTAAGCGGCGCATATTCTCTGAACTATTTCATCAAGCTTTGCGTCTGATAACTCTACATCAAGCCGCACGTAAATTACTTCTTTACCGTCCCATTCGATCAACTTGTTTGGAGTATCTTTCCTTACAAAACGCTTCCAGTTTTCCTCGCTTGTCGTCTTCCATGCATCACGAGGTTCATTCCTTTGACAAATTCTCTTTTTTTGGGTTTCTTCTGAAACCAACACTTCAATAATACAAAGCCTAGCGCCCTGATCCTTTGCCATTTGTTCCATTTTCTTTCTCCAGTCCTCACGGACAACATGAGTTAGATGAGGTGCATCGAGAAATACTGAAACACCATTTTTGAGATTTTCCGCAGTTAAGAAGTATGAGGCGTCGTAAGATTGCCTCGCCACAAATTCTCTATAAAAGTCACTTTCTCTGTCCCCAGGAACCCACGCATCATTAATCAAATCTTTATCGATGTGCGCTGCAATTATGCGCGCTCCAAGCTTGCGTCGAAGATAAGACTTGCCACTTCCGCTGCCTCCCATTATCAGAATCAGTCTTGGTGGTTTCAGAATAATGGGACTTTTACCGCTAGTCATAATTCAGCCATCCTTGACGTAACTGCGGAACAGGCATAGATTATTTTTCTGCTATATAGAAGAACGCTGTTTGAAAGTGACTCTTTCATAGACTTCATTTTCAATGAACTCCCTTTCAATATCTGAAGCGCGAAACCCGAAGAAACCGAGGGTCGACAAGAGAACTAGAATGGCTGTTGGCGACCAATAATGCTTCTCAATAATGAATTCTGCAATGCTTTTAGGGTTAATTTCGCAGGCGGCTACCTCGCTAACCTTGCTGAATTTTTCTTTAACACGATTATTGAGATCGTTTACATCGTATTGAAAAGGTGATGTGACAATTCCTGCAACGTTGGCAAGCCCAGAGTTTGTATTTCTGAAGAGATAAAGAAAGTAGTATTTTTCTCGGTAGGGAACCTGACCTTTCCGCAGGCAAAGCTCCTCTTTAAGCTCCATTGATGCGGCCTTCCACAAACTTATTGTCTTGCCGTTGTCCTCAGAATGGACTTGCGGATCCAGATAACCCGCAGCACTTAAATCCCAAGCGCCTGGTCTGACGAAGTTTTTCTGGCCTCTCCTTTGTAACAGCACGAAATTCTTCTCTGATTTTTTGAAAACCAAAGCTACTTTTACTCCAAGACTTAGCATTGTACATTTTTTGGCAAGAGAAGCAAATTCTGGAATATCCAAATCTTTCAAATAGTGAGTGAGAACGCGAATGTAATGATAACCAAAGCAACTGTCGCCAAGCTCAATTATCATTTCCTTTCGGTCAGTTTGTGAATTGCGAAAAACTCTAGGAAGGCTTACAATTCGGCCATATCCAGCCATCCCACTATTAAGTTCATCCGCAAAATGAGTATTATGTGTGCAATCATATTCTTCTAGTTTTTCAGTTACTGATTGTGGAAACTCTGGAAGAGATGGAAATCCATCATTGATTCTTAGCTCAATTCGATTTCCTTCTCCGTAATCCCTATAGCAGTCTTCAGGCCTGATCAAGAACTTGTCCAGGCGTACCACTGCATTAGGTGAAGATGCGAATATTTGGCTAAGGGTGTCATAGTCTCCTATGTGAAGGGTAGGAGTTTCATTGAGTTTTTTAATCGTTGTGCGTTCCAGTTGAGAGTACCATCGTTGTCCTCTGTCCAAGTTTTCTTTCAGTTCGCCGTCAGTAGCGAATCCAACTATTCCCTGTGGATTGCAGTCGATGAATTTTTTTGGTCCTGCCGCATACGTAATGGGTTTGATATGCATGTCAATTGATTGATGCTTATCCAGCAAGCAATCAGGCTCTCCATAGATGGTTGTTAAAACTACAGTGTTTGGATATTGATGTTCAGCATGGGCGTGGACTGCTCCTGCAGTCATCTCCAAAAACGGGTTGAATCCTGGAGTTTCATTATCTGCATTATGGTTCTTGATAGTTTGTTTGAGAGCCGCAGTGTGGAGATGCCCATTGAGATAAATATCGAAACCGTTTCGAATTCGGGTCGCCACGTTGTCGCCATGAACATTGTCAAGCATAAACCATCCTAATGGATGATGCCCCAAACTGATTGCGAGATCCGGAGGCTCGTCAGTTTCAAGTTTCCTAAATGCTGATTCTATTATTGGTTCGCCGATGAAGACTTCTTTGTTTTCGTATTTCTTTTTGCTCGACTGGCTTGTTTGAGACTTTGTTTGTTTTTCAAAATCTGTTAAGGCAGTATTGAAGCCGGCAACGGCAATTCTTAGACCCATTTCAGTCGTGACAGTTCGCAAAAAATATTGGTGATCAAATCTGAAAACAAATCTGTTATCCCCGAAAAACTCCTTTGTCCACTGGTTGTAGTTGTCAAGATAGCTGTAGTATTGTTTGGCTACTGCTTCATCTTCAAGAATTCTTGTAATCATTTCTGAGCCAATGGGAATAGGAACAAAATGGGTTTCACTGTCACCTTGAGGACGCTTAATATCATGATTTCCAGGAATTAGGACAACTCTGTCCTTTTTCTTTTCGAGATTGAGCGCTTTGAGAAGCTCATTCAAGAAACAGCTGGCGCGTTCATATTGCTCTGTTCTAGCTTCGTATGAAATATCGCCAGTAATAATAATAACGTCTGGAGTGGGCATCGTTTGAGAGTTGTTTTCTAAATAGCGAGTAAGTGCATCCACAACTTCACTCCATGAATTTTCAGATTTGTATTCTTCACCGGCAAAATGAATGTCGGAAAGATGGAGATAAGAAAGCAAAATTCTCCTCATTGGTCTTTGTTTTCTCCTTCTTAGCTCCATTTATTCTTTTGATAAATAAAGCTTTACGGTAATTTGAATCGACGTCGACTATTCTGATGAGGATTTGGTAGATGTCAGCAGCTTTTCTGAGAGGCTCGCAAAATTGAGCTGTGAGCAAGAAGAATCTTTCATTGTGACGTTGCAAGCTTTACGTCAAGAAATTTTCCAGCTCTTCTCAAAACAATGTTTTCAACAACGTTCACAGTTTCGGCAACGTCTGTAATCAAATTAGCCTCTGAAAGCTCGCCTAATCGATTAATAAATTGATAAGGAATTCGCCAAAGGTCGCGGGTTAAAAGCAACCGCCTAAACTTTAATACGAACTCGAAACGAATGCGAAAGTTCCATTAATACTTTGCCGTTTTGAGTGATAGCGTAGGTCCCATCTGGCTTTTTCTCAACTAATAAAGCCTCACTTAATCTTTGAAGTTGTCGAAAAGTTTCAGTATGCGTTAGATTTAGCTTTCGAGCGATTTCCTGCATTTTAAGTTCTTTTGTCTGAAGCTCTAACAATATACCCAGTCTGCTTTCGCTAGCTAACTCGAAAAACAACTTGTCTAGGCCCTCTTGATCGCCCATAGCCAGTCACATCAATGTGTATAATGTCCCATCAATGTAACTTAAAATTAATTGCTATTTCCAGCCATTTGGTCTACCGAGGAAAAAAATATGCAAGAAACAAATAAAGAACGGTTCTTCTCGGTCGAACTGAAATCAAAGGTTAGTCTCAAGAACATTACCATGACCAACGGAGGCTTAGAAAATGTACTTGTTGAAGGCACAATAGGCGAACTGCAACGAGCAGAATTTGCTGAAGGCGTTATCTTGGAAGTCGTCGGCGATAAGGGCGTTCTTAGAATCAATCTTTCTCAAAACGATATTTCAAAACAAAAACAGCTGTTGACGGAGGTGAAATAATGACAGAAATGACTTCTACTGAAGTTAAGAAATCACAAACCGCTAACCAAGGACATGCTGCTCTTTACAAAGCTGGAGGTATTCTGCTGATAATCGGTGGCATATTTTACGTGCTTGTTACCCTAGCAGCTCTTACACCGGGAACCAACGGTTGGGCCGAACCGCCGTTCGTATCTGCTGCGACATTCATCACAGCAATGGCTAACCACGCGCAGCCAGCCTACTTCACCTGGACCCTCTTCACACTCGTCGACTTCATCGCTGTGCCAGTTATGATAGCGCTCTACTTTGCTCTGAACAAAGTCAACAGGGATGCCGTGCTTGTTGGAATAGGTCTTGCCATAATGAGTGTCATCCTAGACGCAGCAGTAGCCGAAGTAGGCTTCTTTACAGCAACATCATTATCCGTGAGCTGGGCTGCAGCAACCGATCCCATGTTAAAAGCAGCATATTACGTAGCAGCAAACCACGCGGTATTACAAACTGAATTTGCTTGGACCTACAGTTACTTCGCAGGATTTGCAGCATGGCTAATCATTTCATTAGTTATGCGTAAAAGCGCTTTCGGGAAGTGGATTGGAGGCATTGGCGCAGTCGTAAGTGCTCTATTCGTCGTCGATATGGCCTTAGTCGTTAGCGCGTTAGCGCGCGGAGTGCCATCGTTGGCGGGATCTCTGATACTGCCCCTGCAATTGGCATTTGTAGTGTTCTTCGTAGCCGCAGGCTCCCGACTATTCACATTGGGAAAACGGGAAAGCCAAAACGCAAAGAGCTTGGTCGCTTAGGGAGATCGAAGGAAAATGAAGTCGAAACTGCTCAGGAACTGCGATCTTCCCCTTTTTTGTTTTAGAATAAAGCTGAGCGAGGGCTATTGCCATCGGGGCTCTTGCAATTGACATTATCCATAACGAGAGTAGGATGGCAAAAAACGGTAAAAGGAGTAGAAAAAATTTGTCTTCAATAAATTGCAAGGAAAGTGGAACATTAAATTCTGCTAAAAAAGTTTTACGCAGAAAATATGAAGCCAAATCGGAAATTCAGACACGGGTATTGGAACGAGTTTTTGACCCTTTTGATGAGCGTTGGGTCTTTATCGATGAACCCACGCCCGATTGTTTGAGCAGTCACGAAAATATCAAGATCATAAAAAATGAAGGAGGCGAAAAAGAATGAATATTATGAGCAAAGCTTTGATCGTGACAGGCGGAGTTGTTGTATTAATAGGGTTGCTTATCCTCAGCGGTGTAATTTTAATCGATTCGGGAAAACTGCAAACTCAACAAAAAAATCTCAGTGACTTCACAATAATCAATATTCAAAGTGGATTTCAGGCGCAAATTAGCCAAGGCGATTCGTACAGCGTATCGATAACAGCAGATAACAATGTGATCAATAGAATCGACGTTAGCCAAACGGGCAATACTTTAACAATTGGTTTACAGCTCGCATCGATCTTTAACATAGGAACACTGAAAGCTCAGATAACGATGCCTGATCTTCAGGAAATTCATCTTTCTGGCGGAGCGAATGCAAACGTTGCAGGTTTCGTGATGGCGCATGACTTCTCTGTTAGCGAATCTGGTGGAAGCACGCTTAAGATTGAAGGACAAGCTAATGGTCTGTCAGCTTCGTGTTCAGGAGGAAGTGGCTTACAGTTATCTGATTTCAAAGTCGACACTGCAACAATAATTATGAGCGGTGGCAGCACTGGAAACATCAACGTTAACGGCAGGTTAGACGCTGATTTGAGCGGAGGATCAAGCTTGGTGTATGCAGGTAATCCAACGTTAGGAACTATAACCACGACCGGCTTGTCAACAATTACCCAACAGCCATAGCATCCAACAAAATGCAACTTATCGGGAGGTGATTTAATGAAGAATTCCACAAGAGCTATAGTCGGCTGTTTAGCTGTAATAGTTGCTGTAACAACGCTGCTGGAACAAGCCGGAGTCATCAGTATTAACGAAGATATCTTTTACACATTAATTGGACTCGTTGCAGGAATCTTGATCATAACAGCAGGATACGTGCGAAGTACAAATGGAAGAAGAACAGTGCAAACTTGAACGACTCGACATCAATAACATCTTCTTTTTTTCAAATTAATGTTTGAAACGGTGTCTTTTCGACTTTTATCTGCTCAAGTCTCTTCCGGGCACACCCCTGCACAAGTCTTAATCCTCCCTAACATTAGCTTGAGCCAATTCTGACTTGTCGGGGGATCCCAGCACCTTTTTACCAGTAAAACCATGGTGCGGCAAGTGAAGTTATTGCGGTTTTAACCCCTAACATAATTTGTCATTTTATTCTAGTCCATGTCCAGAGGAAGTTGGGTGTTTAGTCGAGCCCTCCTATGGGGGTTGGAGTTATTGATTCGAACGCAATCTAATATTGAATTGAGATTGTTTTGACGTCAAAATGTAGTTGAGTTAGTAGCATTTTGAGGTTAAAATGTAGCCCGGGAGAGATTCGAACTCTCGTCAAGGGCTCCAGAGGCCCCTATGCTTGACCACTACACCACCGGGCTTCAAGCATTCAAAAACATGGTTCATCATTATTAACTTTAATGTTTGTTGTTTCAGCCGTTTTTCGTCTTTAATGCTTCTCGAGCGCAGTAGCATTCTTGGCTAACTTTATTCCAACTGTCGCAGTGCCACAGCGTATCAACAATGGGGTCCATGTTTTGCGCGTAACGGGTTGAGCAGAAAACTTTGTTGGGATAATGAGAGTTGTGGCTGTCGCAGTTGCCGCAGTACTTTTCAGTATTGCATTGTTGCCCATGTTTAGTTTCCTTTGATTTGCGTTTTTCAAATTGGAAAAAGGAATCCGTCTTAAAGTTTTCGCCTAATCGTTCAGTAACTGAAGCGACCATAAACGGGAAAACCATGAGTGCTTCGCCGATAACCATTACGTGGTCGGCTTGGCCTTTCATTTTCCCCAGCTACTGTCTCTTCTAAGTGTTGAGCCTGATAAGCCTCCTGTTTCAGGTCGATCCAAAGTGATTACTACAGCATAATCTAAGCCTTTCTTAGATGCTAATGCAGATGACTGAATAGTGTTGCGTGGAACTCCACCCCCGATGACTATCATGCCATTTTTCGGTGACTTCGCACAGATATTGCATATAGTAGGTACATCCTTGAAGGCGTCCACAAGAAGTACTCTTTTGGTTGTAGCTGGGCTGAATGAAGCCAATGGATGAAGCCAAATTCTGAATCTCTCACAGATGGAAGAAAAATTGGAACATTCTCTTCGTAAGCAGCCCTTAGATATGGAGTTTTTGTCTGTGAGACGCTTGCCTATCTCCAGCTGAACTCATTTGAAGCTAAACCTTCACCTTTATGTTCCAATGCGATATCATCGTACATTTTTGACATCTTGAAATCCAATTTAACATAGTCTTCTTCCGGGACAAAGATATCGTAAATTCGGAAAAGATGAAACTTGTAAAGTTCAGTGTCATTAACTGCCCAGCCTCCAATGTAATGATGCCCTCCGATAGCTTCGATAGCGTCATGAACCATGCATGCACCAGTGCTTACTATCACATCTACAAGCTTTTTTCTTATCAAATCAGTGACTATCGTACGCATACCAGCAGGAACAACAGCACCTGAAAGCGCCAAAAACACAGTACAGTCTTTGTCTCTTAGCATTTTCTCGTAAATATCGCATGCAGCAGAAAGTCTTCCAGCGCCAAGAGCGCCTGAATTCTTAAATTGCTGCATCAACTGGTCAACAGTTAATGCCCTATCAATTTTAATGTGCTTCACTGGAGTTCGAAGATAATCTTTTCTTTCCATAACTCATTGACGCCTAATGTATCCGTTGTTAACTAAAGAAAAAAGGTTTTTCATACTTAATAGCGCAAATGTTCGGTCTAGCCAATTAATTTTCTTAGGATCGGCACTTTTTTCATTAAGAGAATCAATACTAAAGTCAAGAATAAAGTTGCTACGGTGGCCAAAGGAATTTCAATAATTGGATTTATAATTGTTAGGCTTAGTTTGAATCCTAAGTAGCCTCTGTTAAGCGACTCTAAAACGATGACGTGGAAAAAGTAGATGGGCAAAGTGTTAAGGCTGATAATATGTACTAAACGGCTGAGTCTGGAATGGCTTTTTCCTGGCCAATCACTGGGATACTTACTTAAAAGGCCAAAAAGTGCAACTGAAGCTATAACTACGTTTGCGGAAAGGGTGTAGAAAAAGAAGTAATATTGACCTACTGAATGGAATGGGTAAGCCATAAGCCAAGTACCGATGATCGTCCAAACAATACTTAAAATTAGAAGCCTCTTCAAAATCTTAGAACAAAAATGATTATCCATCAAGTAAACACCCAAAACAAAGTAGCCAAGGTATCCCCCGAACAGGAAAAGGTTGCTGTCTACTCCGAACCCAGTGATTAAATTGAAAATCGGAATCAAACCCACGGCTATAAACCATAATAGAATGAGGTAACGAAGAATCTTTTTGTCAGCATAAGCTACCACGATACGCAAGATCGGAGTTACTAGGTAAAGCCCCATTATGAGGTAGATAAACCAAAACTGGTAGTAAACACCGCCACTCAAAAATTCTTGAATTACAGACTTGACAGTTAACGCTGCATGGTCAACGTAGTAACTCCAAATGATGTAAATGGCGCTCCAGAACACAAACGCTATTCCTATCCTGCCAAGACGTTTCTTAAGAAAAACCCTGATTGGCTCGTCAACTTTAGATTTCTGAAGCAACAACGAACCGCTCAGCATTACAAATAAGGGCACACCCATTATGACTAAAGACTCGTAAAATGTTGAAGTCAACCAGAGAACAGAATACTGAGTTGAAGACAAAAGAGCGGCATTGTAAGGCTCAGTGATAGCATGATACATTACCACCATTGTAATGGCGACTGTGCGTATCAAGTCAACTGGAAGCGGAAAACCACCATGAATTTTCTTGGAGTCTGAGTTGTTTTGAATGCTCATTACCTCAAGTTTGAATTGGATGAAAGTAAACACAAGGGTTTCTTAAATTTTTAGTATGTCTAAGTCTCGGATGAACAGGTTATCTGATCTCGTTGAAACCGTTGACAAATCAAAAGGTTAAGGCTTTAACCAAAAAAACAGATTCAAGAATAAGTAAATCTAATTTAGAAAATGAAAAAAAGAAAAGGGTGGATGATTTGCTTTTATGGGTGTTTTCGTAGCATCAATATCGCTAGCAAAACGCCAACAATTATGATGACAACGAATAGTCCAGCTATTGCGGGGACAAAGTATGTGTCAGCGACAGATGTCGGAGTAGCTGTTGGCGCGGTTGTCGCTGCTGGCGCAGAACTTGCGTAGAATGATGTTTCAGAAGATGATCCGTAGTATGAGTTTGAGCCAGCGAAAGTCGCGATTACAGTGTATGATCCTGGGATATCAGGTGCCCAAGAATATGTGAACATACCGCTTGGATCGCTTGTGGTTGTCCCGATTTGTCTAAAGTTACCGTTAGAGTCAATAACGCTCAAGGTAACTGGAACTCCGGTTGCGTTGGTTGGTATTGGTTTCTGCATATAGACGTATTCCATCCATGCACTTTGGCTTGCGTCAGATACACATGGAACACCATTTGGAAAGTCCATTGCTTGTTCATTTTGCTGTGTGCCGGCAGAAATGTCAGTAACTGTACCTCTTATTACCACGGGTGTGCCTACTTGTGTAGCGGTGTCAGGTGCCGTAACAGTTAATTGGCTGGGTCCTTGGCCGTAACAGTAGATTTGCGAATCGTAGGGATCGTAAACTGTAAGGTAACCGCTAGCAACTGCGCCTTCAGCTCCACTCATTTGGTTGCCCCATCCAAAGATGCTCCATAATTCTGCTCCGTCGGTGGCATTGACAGCGAATATCTGTGAATTCTTGTACATTGGAGAGTTGGGAGAGTGGTCGTTGCCTGCCATGTAGATTATTCCGTTACCAATGCATTCAATGAACATCGGATAATACCCATATGGTGTGTAGAGTCCTGCAAAAGTGCTGTTACCTGATCCGCCGTTGCCAAAGGTCCATTCTAGAGCCCCAGTTGAATCGTTCCAGCAATAGAGTAATCCGCTAAAGCTATCAGAATACAGGTTGCCGTAATCACAACAAGGAGTATACCAAACCGGGAAGTTCCAATCGACGCTAGGGGTGGTTGGAGGATACGCTGGACCCCAGAGTAATTGTCCAGTGGCTAGGCTGTAGCCCCAATTTGCAAAATCCTCTTTGTCTGTGAAGATGAAAACGCCAGTGTTCGGATCCCAAGCTGAAAGGAATCGGGTTTCATTGAGCGGTGCTTGAGGGTAAGATTGTGTCCACAACGTTTGTCCTAATGTTGCTGGGTTTAGGCTTATGGCTGTAATGTTCGCTGGATCGCTGGTTATAGTTGCACCGGAATCACTGACATGCCCTCCAAAAGTTCCTTCAATGAAAAGTATCATGTTTCCTAAGCTAATACAAGGCTGCGTTCCTCTTTCACATGTTCCGATAGCCCAACCTGCTGGCGAACCACCAAGGTTGACTGACACGTTCCAGTCGTAGCACGATGGCAAACTTGCATTTTCCGTTCCGGAATACCAACCCGTTGGAGCCAAAGCAGCCCCTGTAATATCACCGAATACGTCGGATGAGTTCCATTGAGCCAAGTAATATTTGGGGTTTGTTGCATTTCCGTAGTTGGTGAGAATGTACTTTAGATACTCACCTGCTGGTCCCGCTACTGCTGAGCCTCCGGGAACGTTGGTGACGTTCATGGTTGTAAGCACTCCGTCAGATGGGTCATATGCTCTCCACACTGTACCCTGACCAGTAACTGTAGTGGTTGCAATAAGCAAGCCGTTCGGTAAGACTCCATGTTGGTTGGGTCCATCGTAAGAGTATTCGTATCCAAATGATGGTAGCAGAGAGGTGCCTGTTGCTGTTACGTTAATGCTCCATAATTGTTGCCCCGTCATCAAGTTTATTGCAACGTAAGGTCCACCAGTGCCTGTGTTACCATATGACTGCTGATAGTAGAGGACGCCTTGCATGATGATTGGATTGTTGAACCTCGGGTTGTATGATAAACCGGTATAATACGCTTCGCCGGGAACATTTGTGTCATTTCCTCCGAGGACTCCACCGTATCCATCTGGAGTAGTCCACATTATGTGCGCGCTGGTTGGTGCTGAACCGTAAGGTTGTTGGCCACCATTGTACGCGTCGCCAGCATTGAGAATGTAGGGTTGTGCAAGCCAGTTTGACGCAATTGTGTACCAATAAGTGTTTTGTCCTTCTATTGGATATGTCCAGTACGCAGTTGGAAGCGGATAGCTAGCTATTGGATACGTAAGTGGCGTTTGCTGTACGGTTAAGCTTGTGGTTCGGCTGGCAGGTGTGAAAGTATCGTTATCATATGCTGTGGTTCCTCCTTGAGCAGCAGTAAACTCGTAGGTTTGTCCAGCGTAGTTGAACGTAAATGTGTAGGTGCCGAGCTGAGTAGGAGTGTATAGGTATGACTGTATGCCGGTTGGGTCATTACAGGTTGCCCAATTCTCTGTTGTGTTTGTTCCGTCAGGAGCCGTGATGGTAAGCATGTAGCCTGATCGTCTAACGGGGTTTCCTAAAGCTGCTCCAATCATTGGAGCATCAACCCACATCGCGACTTCCACTGTCTGTCCAACACCTACAGGGTTTGGCGCAACAGCGATATAGGCATAGGAAACTATAGTCCATGCTGGTGAATGTGCACTAGTAGTTGGTATAAGTATCATTGAAGCGCTCATAGAAATTGATAGAAACAAAGCAATCAAAATAGCCATAGATTTATTTTTTAGTTTTTGCATTTTTTCTTTTTTCTCCTAAATTTTTCGGATGTAGTAATTTCAATAAAAGTGTTTTTAAACTTTTGCTAATAAGTAATTTCAATCAAAAAAAGCAATAAAACTTCTTAGAGCAAAAATATTGGAAATAATAACTAAAACACGATATTATTTCATATAATAAGAAGCCCATAAGCAAAGATTAAGAAAGGCCCAGGTGTATTTTAAGCTCCTTTATTATTGGGGAAGGATTCGGGCTTTAATAACTTAAGTAGCTGTCAGCGTAGCATTATGGTATTTTCTAAGAAAAGAAATAATTGAATTACAGCTGCTTCCCAACAACATAAATAATCCTTGCAGCAGTAGAGATTATGATGTTATTCGCGGCGGTATAAGCGCTCCGAAGACAAAAAACTGAAATGTAATTGAGGTAAATATATGCCAGTAATTCAGGTTTCTGTTTGGGAAGGAATGAGCTCAGAAAACAAGAAAAAAATCGTAGAGGGAATAACAAAAGTATTTGAAGATTTGGGAGTACCCAAAGATGCTGTAACAATAGTCATTTATGAGGCTCCGAAGAGCAATTGGGCAACAGGTGGACAGCTCCACTCAGAACGACACGCCAATAAATAAACAACCAGCCTAAGAATAGATTTGATTTTAATGTCTGAGAAAGAATTCAAACTATCGGCGCAAATAAGCAGCGCGAACCCATTAGTCTTAAAACCTGTGTTGGACCGAATAATCGGCAACAATGGCTTCATAAACTCAACTAGTGATGGATTCGAAATTAAGGCTGAATTCAAAGGTGAAAGCGCCAGAGATCTGAATCGCATTTTGCTTTCTGAATTGCGTAGGGTGGAAAAGAAAACCAGAATTCGCTCAGAATGGAAAACGGAAAATACGACAGAAAAGTTTTTTGATTATGCTCTTAAACAAACCAAAAAAATAGACCAAAATAAATGAGAAATTAAATCTACAAACCTTTGAAACAAAGGAAAAATATGTAATTTCGGGCCATAACAATTCTTAAATAATCTTTTGCGTTAAATTGAATTAAGCTTTGAGAACAAAGCAGGAAATTGCTTTTGAAGGAAAACTTTACTACAAACGAAGGTTCTCCAGTTTCAGATGACCAAAATTCTCTTACTATTGGCAACAATGGCCACGTAATGCTTCAAGATATTCATTTAATCGAGAAGCTGGCACATTTCAACCGTGAACGAATACCTGAACGTATTGTTCATGCTAAAGGTGCTGGTGCGGGAGGATATTTTGAAGTTACCAAAGATTTAACTAAGTTCACAAAAGCCAAGTTCCTATCTGAAGTTGGTAAACGAACGGAAGTTTTTGTTAGATTTTCTACTGTGGGAGGAGAGAAGGGTTCAGCTGATGCAGAACGGGACCCAAGAGGATTTGCTGTAAAATTCTACACTGAAGAAGGCAATTATGACCTTGTTGGAAACAACACGCCTGTTTTCTTTATTCGAGACCCCTTAAAGTTTCCCGATTTCATTCACACCCAAAAACGCAATCCAGGAACAAACCTCAAAGACGCGAACATGTTTTGGGATTTCTTGTCTCTGACCCCGGAGTCACTGCATCAAGTAACTATTCTGTTTTCAGATAGAGGAACACCTCGATCCTACCGTAACATGAATGGGTATGGAAGCCACACCTTCAAATGGTATAATGAACAAGGCGAATGTTTTTGGGTTAAATACCATTTCAAAACCGATCAAGGTGTTCAGAATCTAACAGGTCTAGAAGCTGAAAACATGAAGGGAAAAGATCCTGATCATGCAACAAGAGACCTTAATGACGCAATTAAGAATGGCGATTTTCCTTCATGGACTGTTCAAATTCAAATAATGCCAGTTAGTGAAGCTGAAAACTATCGTTTTGACGTTTTTGATGTAACTAAAGTCTGGCCACATGGGGATTACCCACCAATGGATATTGGCAAGATGGTGCTGAATCGCAATCCTTCAAATTATTTTGCTGAAGTTGAGCAAGCAGCGTTTTCCCCAGCTAATTTCGTGCCAGGCATCGGAGCTTCACCTGATAAGATGCTTCAAGGTCGTCTTTTTGCATACAATGATGCGCATAGATACCGGTTAGGTCCCAACTACCTGTTGCTCCCCGTTAACCAACCTAAGGGCGTAAAAGTCAAAAATTACCAGCGCGACGGATTCATGCGTTTTGATGGTAACCAAGCTGATTCGCCAAACTATTATCCAAACAGCTTTGGAGGACCTGAACCAGACATTACGGCAGCCGAACCTGTGTTCGAGGTTTCAGGCAAAGTTGCACGTCAACCATACATGCATCCAAACAATGACTTTGTTCAGCCAGGAAACCTTTACCGGCTAATGAACGATGTAGACCGCGATCATCTAATAGGCAATATCACATCTCACATTAAGAATGCGAACAAGGAAATCCAACGTCGACAAATACAAATCTTCTACAAAGCTGATCCAGAATACGGTCAACGAATCGCAGAAAGCTTAGGAATTACAATGTAAAAAAACAATACAATCAAGCAAAGATTGACCCACTTTCTAAACTATCTTTAAATTCAGAGTTCTCTTGCTTAGATCTCATTTTATCAATCAAACTCACTGGTTAGCGTTAAATCTTTGTGACCTCCGTATTGACCCAGAAAAGTTATTACGACCAGACTCTCACATAGTTTCGATTAAGGATCAATAATGGTATCTACTGACATGGCAAAATCAAACGGTTTTGGAAGAGCGGAGAAAAAGAAAATCGTTAGTATTGCGCTTATTCAAAGTACTGTTTCAGATGACTTAGAAGTTAATATGAAAAGAACCGTCGAAAAAATCATAGAAGCTTCGAGAAAGGGCGCTCAAATTGTATGCCTTCAAGAACTTTATAGAACCAAATATTTTCCCCAAGTAGAAAAACAAGATGTCAGTCAATTGGCTGAAACAATTCCGGGAGAATCTACAAGAACTTTCTCAAAGCTTGCGAAAGAGAAGAAGTTAGTAATTATTGTACCGTTATTTGAAAAAGGTTCAAACGGAAAATACTACAATTCAGCCGCAATAATTGATGCAAACGGGAAAATTTCTGGCTCTTATCGCAAGGTGCACGTACCAAATGACCCCTTGTTCTACGAAAAAAACTATTTTGAAGCAGGCGACCAAGGATACTGCGTTCATAAAACTCATTATGCTGACATAGGGGTGCTTATCTGCTATGATCAATGGTTCCCTGAACCCGCCAGAATTAACACATTAAGAGGCGCTGAAATCATTTTTTATCCCACTGCAATTGGCTACATCAAGGGCTATATCTCAGCCGATGGTGACTGGCATGACGCTTGGAAAACAGTTCAGCGTGCTCACGCCATAACAAATGGAGTTCATGTCGCTGCGGTAAATAGAGTAGGGGAGGAAGGGCAACTGAAGTTTTGGGGTGGCTCGTTTGTCTGTGACTCCTTTGGAAAAGTTTTAGGAGAAGCAAGCAAACAAAACGAAGAAGTGCTTGTTGTTAAAGTAGACCTTAGCAAAAACAAGAAAATTCAAGATGGATGGGGCTTTCTAAAGAATCGACGAACCGACACGTATAATTCTTTAATTGAAGGTTGTAGCTGAGGCATCAGGATGACCGCTGAAAAAGATTTTCCGAGCAAAACTCCTCGCGAACTAGGGTACTGTATGCCTGCAGAATGGGGCAAACATGATGCGATCTGGCTAGCCTGGCCGCATGATCCGACAACCTTTTCATCAGGTGTCGAGAAGGTCGAAGAAACCTACGTTCAAATTGTTAAGCTAATCCACAATGAAGAGTACGTTAACCTCTTTGTCAAGGATAATGCCATGAAGAAAAGAATAAAGGATCTTTTTGAACGAAGAAATATTGATTTAGAGAGAATCCGTTTCTTTGAATTTGAATACGCTGACGTTTGGTTTAGGGACTACGGTCCAATTTTTGTTATGAACCAGGACCAGAAGTTGGCTATGGTTCACTGGATTTTTAATTCGTGGGGAGAAAAATATGAAGAACTGCTAAAAGATGCACAGATTCCCCAAGTAATAAACAAGACCATGTGTTTGAATTGTTTTGAACCGGGCATAGTTTTGGAAGGCGGCTCTATAGACGTAAATGGCAAAGGTACTCTCTTAACGACTGAGCAATGCCTACTTAACAAGAACAGGAATGCTCATATTGGCAAAAAAGAAATTGAAAAGTACTTGAAAGATTATTTGGGCGTAACTCACATCATCTGGCTAAAATGTGGCATAGCTGGAGACGATACTGATGGTCATGTGGATGATCTTGCGCGGTTTGTTAATCCAACCACTGTTGTTTGCGCTTATGAAGAGGGTAATGATGAAAATACGGAACCTCTGAGGAAGAATTACGAAATACTGTGCCAATCCACTGATCAAGATGGAAAGAAACTAAAAATTGTTAAGTTGCCCATGCCAGGAAAAATCGAATTTAACAAGAAAAGGCTCCCTGCAAGCTACACAAACTTCTACATAGGCAACAAAACAGTTTTGGTACCCACATTTGAATCTAAAAATGACGCGATAGCATTATCCATTCTGAAAAAACTATTTCCAACGAGAAAAGTAGTAGGGTTAGATTGTGTCGATTTGATATGTGGTTTTGGTGCAATCCATTGCATTTCACAACAACAGCCTCGCTGCAATTAGCAACTGTTTGACTTTTCTAAGAATATGTTTTGAAGAAACGTCTTATTTTAAATAAACCTGGAATGATGCTGATAAACTATAGTTTAAACAAGTAAGACTGGAAAAAAATGAGTGGGAGAAGGTTTATTCTTCGTCTTCGCAGTCTTCGCAATCGCAGTCGTCGCAATCTTCGTCTTCTTCTTCTCTAACAAATTGGTACATTATCATTTTCAAAACCAACAAACGGTAACACTACCAACCTATAAGTCTTGTCCAAATCGTTTTCTCAAAAAAAATAGAATTACGTGCAGGTTCTTGCTATTAGATTGTTGGTTTGCAAATGATTTTCGCAGCTTCTAAAACCTTAGTTGCAAAACTAGTTGTAGTCTTTGTTTTATTAGTTGTCGGTTTAGCCATCTTTTTGAGTTATCAGATAAGAATTGAAGGTTTGTAGTTTGTTTTTCCTTATGTTGGTTTAATTCGGGTTTCAACAATAGCAACAGCATTGATTCTTAATGTGATAAGCAAATTTTCGCTTCCCCTTACCTACGCATTCCATATATCATTTGCTAAGACATTTCAAAAGAATAATCATGATGCCAATTAAACCGATTGTTGCAGAATTTTATAGTTGCGTCTGGAGCACTTTTCAAAAAGGAAGAGATGGCTAAGAAGGTAATCGTGAGATGCAAAAAGAAAAAAGGGCTTTTAGGTAGTTCTAATGTTGTATTTGATTTTTGGTTGGATCTTTCGCAAACAAGAATAGAATTGCGGCAGCGGCTATTGCTGCGCCACCAAACATAATCATTATGAGATGGAAGTTGTTAGTGTAAAGGTTTAGCAACAATCCGCTTATGCCTATTCCCATCATGAGGCCGAAGGATCGGAATGATGCGTGTAGAGACATCATCGTGCCTCGGAAACCTGGAATTTGTTCAAGAACCAAGCTTACAAAACTGGCAGCATTTACTCCCACAAAAAAAGTTGCTGTCATCCAGAATGCTAAGGAGCCGTACACGTTGGGTACAAAAGTGAAAAAGATGTGCAAAATTCCCGCAAATAGTGCTGCCACTATAGCGAGAAGCCATCTACCGGTTCGGTTTATCAGACGCGCAGCAACCAATCCGCCTAAAAATCCTGATGCGGAAGCAAGCAAACCAAAAGCCGCGCCCACATTCAGCGACACTGAGAAATACGTCCTGAAGAAAGTGACAGCGTACACAACCAAAGAAGAATTAATCCCTATAAGCACTGCACCAATTACGCATGCGATTGCAGATTTATTTGTTAAAATTTGTTTGAAGGCTTTCAAGTATTCAGGTTTGGTGAATGACTGCTCTATGTTGGGTTTAGACGGAATAGCGAAAAAACAAAGAAGCATTGTAAATAAGGAAAGTGGAAAGATAAACCACAATAGAACCGAATGCCATCCAGCGGTCGGCGCAATCATACCTGTAACCGGAGCCATAACAAGACTGGCAATGAATTGACTTGAGACTACTAACCCTATTATCCAACCTCTCTTTTGCAATGGCAAAACCTCTCCGATTAATGTAAAAATCATGGTGCTTACCATCCCGCTGCCTATTCCGTCAAAGACAGGGGAGAACAGCACTGTGGCGAAATTCGGGGCAAAAAAGTAAACCAATGTTCCCACGCTATAACTCGCGATCCCCAAAAGCAATAATGACTTATGTTTGAATCTGACGGCCAAAAAGCCCAATACCAAACCAATGATAATGCCGGTTAAGTAACTAATCGTTGAAAGTTGGCTCATGGTTCCAACAGAAACATTGAAGGTTTTGGCTACGTCTTTAAGAACTATATTCTGAAAATAAGAAGTTGTAAATATCGTCAAATTAGCCAAAAATACGCTGATAACAAACAATGGGAATTTAAAATGTTGTTCGGGTTTTGGCTCCCAGGCATTCATGATTTTACTATTATTTATTGGATCGATATATTAGATTATAGTCATTGTGTCTGATGACGTCAAACTTTGAATAGACAAAAAAAAGAAGAGAAGTGTTAAGACTGTTTAATGGATTTTCCATATTTGGACTCGAACATAGTTCCAGTATACGTCATTTGCGCCACGGTATAGGGTTATAGTGTTGGCTGTTGAGTCCGTCCATGCTAAACCTGATTGGCCATCAACACCGACTTTCACCAAGTAGAAGTCTGCACCACCAGCACCGAAAGAAGCTGTGGTTCCTTCAATTACGTATGCGCCATCAGACGTTTGAATAACGGTTGTAACAGGGATTCCAGCATCATCCCCTGGTCCTCCAAATGTCTTGCTCGATTGCATGTTACCATACGAGTCTGTCTTAACAAACCACATGTCAAGGTTTCCAGCGCCGAAAGAATTTGTGTTACCACCTAAGGCGAATCCGCCGTCAGTGGTTTGAATAATGCTCTGCAAACTGTCATTGCCAGTTCCTCCATACGTCTTGTTCCACTGCATGTTGCCGTTGACGTCAGTCTTAACGAGCCAACCATCCAGTCCTCCGCCTAATGCATAAGAAGTAGTGCTGCCCCCTATTGCATACCCACTGTCACTTGTTTGAACAAGAACGTATCCTCGATCATTGCCTGATCCGCCATATGTTTTGTTCCACAACATGTTACCAAGAGAGTCCGTCTTAACTAACCACATATTAGTATTACCGAGGGCTGTTGTTAAGTAGCCTGAGATCGCGTATCCGCCGTCATTACTCTGAACCAAATTAAACAAATGGTTTCCAAATGGAGTTGTGTATGTCATGTTCCATTGTGCATTTCCGCTCCTGTCAATCTTAACCAACCATGAGTTTGATCCCTTGAAGCCCAGTACAGCATACCCGCCATCACTAGTTCGAATAGGAATAATCAAACCTTGCACTCCAGGCGCACCGTATGTTTGGTTCCATTGAATGTTACCAGATGCATCAGTCTTGACCAACCAGCCGTTGAGGACGCCAACACCGAAGGAACTGGTATAGCCTGCCATTAGGTATCCGCCGTCAACTGTTTGAATAACTGTATAGCCGTAATCAGCGCCCGCTCCTCCGTATGTCTTATTCCATTGCACATTCCCAAACGAATCCGTCTTGACTAACCAATAATCAAAGCTTCCTGCACCAGAGGAATTAGTAAAACCTGCCATGGCATATCCGCCGTCGGTCGTCTGTATCACATCGCTACTTGAGTCATTGCCTGTTCCGCCATAAGTTTTGCTCCATCCAGGTATGAAGCCTGTCAATCCAAGGTTTATTTGATTTGCCGAGCCGTTTGACGTTGTTTTTCCTGTTATTTCAACAATTACATTTGAGGTGTTGAGGTTGTGGCTTAAAGTTAGAGATTGCCCAGCCATGCTCGAAATATTTACCCATCCACTATCGTAATCCGGCGTGTAAGGTCCTTGTATTCCTTGTGGTCCTGCTGGTCCAGTAGCTCCTGTTGTTCCAGTGGCTCCAGTTGCGCCTGTTGCACCCGGTACACCAGCCGGTCCTGTTGTTCCCGTAGCTCCCACAAGTCCTGTAGCTCCTGTTGCTCCCGTCGCCCCGGTCGCACCTTGTAATCCAGCATCACCTTTGTCTCCTTTTGGTCCTATTGGCCCTAAAGCTAGTTGCATAGAAGCTCCGATAGAAATAGCGCTCGCAACTAAAATCGCGATAATTAGGCCGACTACAAATGTTTCTCGTTTCAAGGTTGTTTTTTGCATTTTTGCTTTTATTCTCCTTTATTTAATACATTTCGTATTCTTGGTCTCGAAAAATACATAATCATTTTTCTTGCACAAATCGTCGAGAAAATAAGTCAGAAATGTGAAATACCCAATAATTGAATTAATCTACGTCGGAAGAGCATATTTATGTCATTAAACAATTTATTATGCTTAATCATGGCAGGTTCAACTCTATCGAGTGTAAAAAACCTATAATGATTTTTCTTGCAAATAATTCAGTATCACAAAGCGCTCATGAATTTGCGTTAAACAATCTTTAGAAATCAGAAAATACGCGACAAAACGCAATTAAAAAAAGAAGGGAGAAAATTTTTCCGATGAGTTTTATCTATGCTGGTCTTTCTCCATTTTCTTCTTCTTAATAGTGATAGCTGCAGTCAAGACTATGAGCATAGAGATAATTAGCGTAATTCCGAGTAGTTGTCCGGAAAATTCTGGAACAGTAGGCGATAGTGAAGGCGAAGGACTCAACATTGGAGTTGCTGTAGAAATTGGATGAGCAGTTGGTACCACAGTTGGAGACGCAGTTTGTACGGGCGTCAGCGTTGGAACAGCCGTCGGTACGGGTGTTGGAATCGGAGTTGCAGATGGCGTTGGAGTAGGAGTTCCACCTATCACTGTGAAAGTGCTAGTTGCAAGATTACCTTGAGTATCTATTGCTACAACAACGTAGTTTCCATTACTAACGTTAGGTATTGTGATTTTTGCTGTAAAAGAACCATTAGCACTTATGGCTATGCCGCCACCAGGACTCATAGTGTATCCGTAAGTAGTATAGCCTGCCGTGTACGAGGTTGCCCCCTGACTTACAGAAGAAACATAACTGAATTGACCTGTTACGTAATTTATTGTGCCTGAGATAAAACTAATGTAACCGCCTGGGACTGTTAACGCACCAGCTCCATTGTCAATGGCGCTAAACCCACCTGCTACGTTTAGACTAAAAGTGCCTGGTTTTATAGGTGCGAAAGCTGTGGTGGCTGCATAGGTGTAGGGATTACTTCCAGAAATAACTTCAGTGATTGATTCGCTGCTAACTTTTGCCTCTGTCCCGAATCCTATACCTACAGCTTTATTTGCTGCAAACATCGTGCCTGTTACGTTAACAGAACTGCCTGAACTGCCTTGAGAGGGCGCTAAAGTAATAGCGAGAATAGGAGTTGCAGCTGTAATAGTAAAAGTGCTTGTTGCAACATTTCCTGTTGCACTTATTGCCGTGATGGTATAGTTTCCATTACTCACATTGGGTATAGTAATTTTGGCAGTAAAGGAACCAGCAGCATTTGTGTTTATGCCACCGCCAGGGCTTAGATTATATCCGTAAGTGGTATAATTGGCTGTATAGACCTCACCACCAAATGGAGCTGAGCCAGTATAATAGTCATATAGACCTGTGACGTAATTTATTGAGCCAGAGATAAAGCCGGTGTAGGTGGTTGTTACCAATCCAACTCCATTATCTTTTGTGGTGTAAATGCCACCTGCGTCTACACTAAAGGTGCCTGGTTTAATAGGCGTCTTAGCCGTGGTGGCGGTGACTTCGTACGAGGGGTTGTTATTATAAGCCGTTATGCTGAGTGATTCTCCTGCAACTGCTACCTCTCCACCGAGCCCTATCCCTACAACACTATTTGCTGCAAAACCAGTGCCCGTAACGTTAACAGAACTACCTGCAGCACCTTGTGAGGACGACAAGGTAATTGAAGCTGCAACAGCGCTTGCCAACGGAGTAACCAATGAAAATGCTGCTAAAACAAACGAAAGCATCAGGAAAGCTGAAATAGCTATTGTAAACAGTTTCTTATTTATTATTTCTCGGTTAATCATTTTCTTTCATCCATTATTCTTGAAACTATCATTGCTTTCGGCTAGAAAAATACATAATCATTTTTCTAGCAGTAAAAAGCCGAAAAAATAGATTAAAAAATAAAATCATTTCATTATTGCGCTAATCAACGCTAAAGGAGGCCATATGCGCAACAAAACAACTTAATACTTTTTTTTATAACTGATTCAACTCTTTGGAGCGTGAAATAGCCTCATTCATTTTTCTTGTTCGTTATTCGGTTATCCACAAAACGTTTGATTATTTCTTTTTCGTAGGCTATTCTCAGTTTTAAGATTTTGCCTCCGCGACCTCTTTCACCTGGAAAGAATCTAGCTTCAACTAAACCCCGACTCTCCAACTCAACCAACGCTCCTCCTTTACGACCTCTAAAACCATACATGCTGGACTTCGACAATTTTCCCCCATTAACAATTCTCATTAAAGACCTCCAACCCGCTTTTTCCTGCGCTATTTTGCGTCGCATATAATCTTCTATAAAAGCGCCTACAAGATAGACGAAAGCTCTTCTTGATGTTTCAGCGGCAAACTCAAACTTGACATCCGAAATAACTATGGGTTGTTCCGAAACTTTCTCACTTTCAGCGATTTGGATAAGTGGTTTGGGCGAGGGCAAAGTTGAAATTAAGTCTTGACTTTCCTCTCCATAGGGTTCTGCTTCACAGATAATGTTGTGTTGCTTAGGTTTGCAGATTCGAATTCTTCCAGAGCTATCTTTGTAAACCACTTTAAGATTTAAATTGAAAAGACCTTTTTTTGTAGCTTCAAGTCTGGCTTTGCCTGTCGTGACTTGGAAAGGTTCGAGTTTTCTTTCGTTTACATTAAAAAGCTCACTTTGGTTATTGGAATCTTGGGAAAGGTTTCTAACTTTAAGACCAGGATTCAAATCGTTTTCAACTCTAACTAGCAGTCCATGCTCTCTGGAAACATTGACGATATCAAGGCGAGCTTCAAATGTTTGACCAACCTTGACTTTTAAGGGGACAACCAGACTTGCCTGCAAATTAAGGTGGACAAACATTTCCTCAGCTTTACAACAGGCTTTTTGCCTCTCGTCAAGTTGAATTCGGGCCTCGTCAAGTCGTCCTTGTTTTTCAAGCGCCCAAGCGTAATATAATTTTAGACGCGATTCGAACTCGGGTTGTGATGAAGCCTCAAGCAAGTCAAAACATTCCTTGAAGTATTTGTCTGACTCTTTCCACTGATTTTTACCCGCAAAGAATACAGCTTTAGCTATTACCCCGTTTACCAATTGATGCAAAAGAATGTCAGGCGGTAGCTTGATGAGTTTCTCGAAGTACTCTTCTGAACGTTTTAAGTCTCCAAGTTTGGTGTAAATCACCGTAAGAGCGAAGTAAACTATTCCGTGAACTACTAGTGAATCTGTCTTCTCAGATATTTCCTGAGCTTTCAAGCCATATGAAAGCGCTTTCTCAAAATCGCCTATTCGCTCAAAGGCTTGTGCGCTAAATGCATACGCGTAAACTAATCTGAGATAGTTGCCTAATTTCATTTTCTCTTCGATTTCAAAAATCTTTGAGTACATATTCAATTCTTCTGGGTCAAGCAGACAGTTGCCAAATGATCGGCCTGCTATGGAATATGCACCCATTTGCCAATTCACATCTCCGAGTTCCTCAAACATGGCAATCGAGCGCAAAGACTCCGCCAATCCCTCCTGCTGCTTACCAAGCCTAACGCGGTATACTCCAACTCCTACCAAAGCTAAAGCTACATCCCAAAGAGAGTACTCTTCTTCAAAAACTCTTAGAGCTGCTGCGTGATTCTCAAAAGCGGAAACTAAAATATTCCTATTTGCGAAGGCTCTTCCTTTGTTTAACAAAACCCTGGCATACTCCAAGCGATCAGCAGCAGCAAAAGGTTCGGCCTTCTTTACAAGCTCCATCAAGTGGTCAGTGTCCCCATATTGAAAAGATGCTTCCATCGCCTTCCTTAACGCACGCAATCTCAAGGCATCTGTTTGGGCGTTCATAGCCAATTCTTCGAATATTATCATTGCTTGACTGAAAATGGAGTTTGCAAAGTAAGCGTCGCCCAAGCCCTCCAAAGCGTTTGCCTTTTGAATTGGGCTATTAATGTCTTCCCCGATTGTTTGAACCACATAATTGAAATGGTTTATGGCTTCCACGTTGCTGAATTTTGCAAGCGCGACTTTGCCCGCCTGAAAAGTGTATTTCAGGGCTTTTTCCTTATTTCCTGCGTGATCAAAATGATACGCCAAGTCATTTATAGATAGACCATCCGCTTCATTTCTATCTGCTTCAATTTTTTCTGCGATCTTCGAATGATACTCTTTTCTTAAAAGAGGAGGAATTTCCTCGTAAATCATTTCTCGAGATTTTGCGTGACCAAAACTGCAGCAGCTTTCATTACAATTTATCATCAACGTAGTTTTTGCAATATCATTTAAGGCTCTAAGAACAACTGCATTATCTTGAGAAACAACAGCAGCGACCAACTTCGGATCAAATTTTTCTCCCACAACAGAAGCTGCATCCAAGATTATTCTTTGATCAGATTTCAAAGCTTCTAATCTTCGCGAGATAACGTCCTTAACTTTCTTAGGAATTTCAATCGTATCTATAGTCAGGCCCCATTGAACATTAGCTTTCGCTAGGTTTCCTTGCTGATGCATCAGCCTGAGGGATTCTACAACAAAAAGAGGATTACCCAAGGTTTCGGCTGCTAGTTTTTCGATAAGGTTCATGCTAACCAATCCGCCTAGCATGTTCTCTGCGATTCTTCGAACATCTTCCTGGCTGAGCTTAGGTAGTTTCACTTCTCGGTAAAGGCCTTCGCGTCCCATTAGAAGTAGTTCTTTGGATAGTGGATTGGGATGGCCCTCAACATGTGTATCAAGTTCTTCGCTTCTAAAAGTTGCTATGATGAGAATTCTCTCAGAAACCGCTTGGCGTGCAAGATAATGAAGCAATGAGAGGGAGGCTGAGTCAGCCCAGTGGATATCTTCCAAAACTAAAATTAAGGGTTTTTTGGTTGAAAGAAAAAGCAGCTCATTTGCGACTGCACGAAACGTTTGATCTTTCCACATTTCAGGGGAAGCTTTACCAATTTTCTCGTTTGCTTCAGATTGATTTCCAATAAGCCATGTTTTTAAACCTAATTGCTGGTTAACAATTGATAGCCCATCATCTTCATTGCTTGATGCATAAGTGTCGAAGGCTTCAATGAAGGGGAAGTAGGGTATAGCAACGTCGCTTAGGCACCAGCCAGCTAGTACAGTTACTTGATTTTTCTTGGCGACATTTAGGAACTCTGTCGTAAGTCTGGTTTTTCCTGCACCAGCTTCGCCAGAAACAAAGACAGTTACTCCTTTCCCAGAAATAGCTTCTTCTAAATAGCGTTTCAGCTCTTCAAGCTCTTCTTCTCTTCCCACTAGAATTGGCTCAGCTAAAGTTTCCGAAGTCAATTTTTTGATTTTGCGACCTTTCAAACTCTATTTCTACTGTAACTGATATATGATATGAAAGAACTATTTCAAATTTAGGAATAATGCCAAAAACTATTGACTATACTCATTTGCAATTAAATTTCTTAAGAAGCACAAATTTTGAAGAATGCCATATTAATGGACACCATAACAACTAAATAGGAATTCAAAAGTCCAGAATGAGCCAGATTTCTTAGCCCCTGTTACTTCCTGCCTTAATCTCGCTGTTTTTATGACGAAGCTAAGTATTCGTTTAATCATTAAGCGAATTTTAAAACGGGCCCGATGGGATTTGAACCCATGACTTTCAGCTTAGAAGGCTGACGCGCTATCCGTCCTGCGCCACGGACCCACAACGAAGAACCAAATATTGACTGCTTTGAAATATAAGTTTACGTTCCTACGCAAGAGCTAAATGTTCAACCCAATAATTTCTTCAAAACTGGAATTTTCTTTAACGGAACAATTATTGCGAGGCAAATAAAAAGAGTAATCACCGTAGCTAATGGAACTCCAATTATGGAATTTACCGTGTTTCCATTAAGCGTGAAACCGAAGTATCCTCGCCAAAGGCATTCAAGTATGATTATGTGAAACAGGAATATTGGCAGGGTATTTTGGCTGATTAAACTAAGGAGTTTTTTGGCTTTGAAGTTGCTGTTCTTTTTCTGTGGAGTTTCTTCTTTAACCACAACTTTCGGCTGTTTTGCAGTCTCAATAGCTGGTGCACGATTAGAGTTCAAGAGTAAAAACAGCATAGCGGAAGCTAAAATCATTGTGGGGCTGATGTATTCTTGGAAGAAGTACATTTCGCCTCCACCCACTGTGGCGGCTATTGCATAAGTGCCAATTGCCGTTAGAGCTAAGCCAATGACCATAAAGATTGCAATGGTTGAACGCTTCATTTTTACAGACAGAAGGTAGGCACCTAAAATGAAGAGGCCCGCATAAGTTGGAAATGTAAATACAAAGCTGTTCAACTGGTAAGGTCCGAATAAGGTAAGAAGGGGGACTATGGCGGTGCCTACAAACCATATTACTAATAGGTATTTAATCAAGCTGCGTTCTGCATGGGCTATCACTACGCGTAAGATTGGAGTCAATAGGTACAGACCCATGAGCATGTAGAGGTACCAAAAATGGAAATATGGACCATTCAATATGCCGTTAATGATAGAGTTTGTAGAGATGGGCAGGTTGTTTATTTGGTGATCAACTCGAAAAGTCCCATGCAAAGAAGACTGCAGCCCAAAACACGAAGGGCAAAGCGATTCGTGACCAACGTTTTTTGAAGAAAACCCGAATAGGTTCATTTAGCTTGCTCGGTTGTAGCAGAAGAACACCAGTTAACATGACAAATAGAGGAACCCCAGTTCGCCCAAAGTCTGGTAAATATCCACAGTGTTCCAACGGATAATTTCAAATGGATTCATTTGTTGAATGGTTAAGTCATTAGCGGCATGAAGCAGAATAACCCCTACTATAGCTACAGTTCGAATCAAATCTACAGGAACAGAGAGCGCGCTCTCTTGATTCAGTACCTTCAACCTTAACCAATACTCTCCTCTGAGTGCAATTTACCTAATAAGATTTAACTTACAACAAAGAAAAAAGGAACTTTCAGTCAATGTTCAGAAATTAAACATATCCATTTTCCTGTCTCAAATAAGAATAAGAGCAGCGGAAAAGAAAACTGACAAAACCTGGTAAATCAAATTGAGCATCTTGTTAAATAGATCGAAAGAGTTAACTTTGTAAAGAGTCAAAATAATATAACCAGTTTTTGTTTCTATTTGTTGGATGTGAGATAATGGCAGAACAAATGGATGCCGTGGATAAGAAAAATTTTGAATATGCTTCAGAAGGATGCTAGAGTGCCTTTTTCTAAAATCGCCAGTGAAGCGGGCGTGAGCGAAGCTACAGTAAGATACCGGGTTAAACATCTAAGAAAAGAAATTTAATAAAGGCTTATACGGCTTTGTTGGATCCCGCAAAAGTTGGTTTTTCCACGACAGGTATAATGATGGTTAAGATAGATCCTGCCATGTTTGAGCAAGCTGCCAAACAAATAGGCGATTTAGCCGAAGCGTACCATGTCTTCCAGAATACCGGAGAGTTCGATATTGTATCTGTCGTCCACACCCGCAATCTGGAACATCTAAGCGAATTACGAAAAAAAGTGCAGATGATCCCGGGTGTCCGAGATGTCACTGTTTCGGCTGCTACTCGAGTAATAAAAATCAAAACCTCTTTTGACTTGTAGGTTCGCTTTTACGCAGCTTCGCAGTTTGCGGATTTCGTGAATTATTCACTTTTTTTTCACTGAAACAGTTAATTTTTTATATTGGTTGTTCATTTAGCATTTACCGCCCTCATAATCGTAAATGTAAGCAAGAGGAAAAAACACATGAAATGGTATTATTGGCTTGTCATAACCATCTTGGTAGTTGTGGGAATTTCCACACTAATTCCGGCGTCTGGCCCATCAAACTTAATCGGATACGCTTCATTAGATCCAGCCGCACCAATAAGCGGAATAATACTTTGGGTTATAGCTGGAGCGATCTACTGGTTTGGAAAGAGAAAAGAAAAGAAAACATAATTTCCCTATTTCGGTATACAATGCCTATTTTACGAGACTTTATGAGACTTTCACCTTAATGTTGGCTGGTCAATTAGCGGGTCCGAGCACTAAAATAATTAAGCGAATACGTCGATAAATGAGGAACAAACCTTTCTTCGTAATGAGTAAAGCCAAACTGGATTTACCCACAATTCAGTCTGTGATTCGTTGTCAATGTTAAAGAAAAACTAAAATAAGCACTTTTCTAAAGGTAGGCTTAGATGATTCTTACGGAATGGAAGAAAGCGCCCGCGGAAATTATAGAATTCATTTTAGAAAAGATGAAAGACAAAAAATGCGACTACAGGAAAATGTTCGGATACCCTGCTTATTTTAGTAATGGCAACATGTTTGTGGGTGTGTTCGCTGATAAATTGTTCCTTAGACTTTCGGACATTGACATCGCAAAAATAACAGAAGCCTGCAAGGATATTAGGCGCTTCGAGCCAATACGCGGAAGACCCATGAAAGGCTACGTCTTCCTACCTAAATCAGTTTATTCTAACGATGAGTTTTTTGAAGAGTGGCTGAACAAATCAATTAATTACGTTTCCTCATTACCGCCAAAACAAAAGAAAAAATGAATTTATTTTTCTCCCGCTGTTGCTAATATCTGGCTCTGACTTGCCAAAGACCCGCGACATATCCTTCAGTATCTCTGAAGTATGCGAACTGATTTGGAAAAAGCCACGTGAACGAAGTTATTCTGCGCTTTAACCTCTAACCGTTTAACGCCTATTTCATAGCGTATACTTTAAAGATAGTTTCGTTAGTCATCAGATTAGCTGTTCCTTCAGCCCAGCCTTTTGTAGAGTTTAGCCAGGCAAGGTTTTTTGATCCCGTTATGTAACTAATCTGTGCTTGAAAACCTCCCTGTCTTCCAGTACCCTTGCCCTGGAACATCACAACGTCGCCTTCCTTAGTAAATTCAATTGCGCGCCAATCAAATTCATTCGAACTATCTTGCTTTAAAAGTATATCGACCGTTTCTATATGCTTTCCCGAATACTTGCCTTTAACTTCTCCTTCGGCTTAAATTGGAATTTTGCCCCCGCTTCCGAGAATTCCTTAATTACCCTAGATGTTGCTTTCTCATTTATTTCAAACAACAATTCACCTTTAACCATCAAAAAATTGGCCGGCTTGACCGCCCATTCGCCAGTAAATTTTAAATATTTGTAAACATATTTATATTTACTGATAAAAATGTGCCCAACCTGTTCCGCATCATCACCTTTAAGCCAAAGTCAAAAAGCTATATGGTCACTAATTTGCAAAGGCTTCTCAGTCGCAAACATAGCGAACAAACTCAGCACAACACGCCAGTACGTCAACCAAACCAGATTGGCCGCCGAAGCCAAATTAGCAACCACGCTTCTAGACGTTGCACAAGTAAACGACCTCCAAGTAACAAAATTATACCCAAAACAAGCAATACTCCTCGGCTACCACCCAGCACTAAAACGAAAAGCCATAATCACCTACACTACCAGCCACGGACTCAAAGTCTGGTACTGGCACGACAACCCTGAAGAAGTAACCGACCAAAACTTCCTAAACCAAACAAAACAATATCTGATGGAAATCGCTAGAGAAAGAGGCGTAGAAATAGAAAACGCCGAAAACATTCACCCAGCCAAACTGGCACACATAATCTTCTCTAGACTAATTCCAGAGTTGAAAATATGAATGTCAGGAAAAGCTTAGGAAATCGAATTAGAGGTTGGCTTCCTAAAGAGCCAATTTTGCCCAGCCATGCTACACTAAGTCAAACTAGGCAAAGCAACGCAAGGCCAATTTTTCTAAATTTAACAGTTGGGTTTCTTATTTTGGTTGGGTTATTTTGTTGCTTTTTTTTGTTAAGTAATTCATGGATAAAATTTTTGCTAATCGGCTTGTCTTTAGTCACGGGCGTAATGTGGGCAGTATCTCATGGAAGACTTCGAAAAGCTCTAAAATTCACATTAATAATTATGATGATTGTATCAATATCCTTCACAGCTGTTGAGGGCTATTTGTTTTTGAACGTTGGGTACCCTGCGACTTATACGCCAACTCAACCCAAGGTTCTTTCACTGCAAACGATGCTTAACGCTTCTTTGGAACAAGTTATACAGGGAATAGAGGGAAGCCAAACTTTCAGCCTTCTCAAACTTGAATATGGCGATAACATAGCTTTTGAATCAATGCAGTTGCAGCCTGTCGGTCCACATGGCTATGGTTACATACGCGTAGATTTCGCTTCAATTGATAGCCACGCATATTTCCACTTCTTCAGTAGTGACGGGCACCAATTTATTTTACAGCCAAGTACCTATAGCGGTCAATTAATGTCTCAAATATACCCATCAAACGAGACACCGCAGGAAAGTCTTGGGCGAATTGATACTTTAGGACTCAATTGGTTCTATAATCAAGCATTGGAAATAGCTCAAAACCGCACCACAAGTCTGCCCACAATAGACACATTACACATATCCTTAACTTATGGACAAGCAACCATCGCCTACAGTGGAATAACTGTGGAACTTATTGGCTACCATGAAACTACCCTACTAAATGGAGGGGTAAACGGTGATGGAGTCTTGATTGGAGATTTTCAACCAAACGGAGCTTTAATTTACATGTCAAACCCAGCCCAAAAGTAAAAAAACTGTTAACTCATCTGAAGGTTTTTTCCCTGCATAAGAATTTTAACAGACAACAGCTATTCGTTTATTAGATGAAACCAAGTGTCAAGAAAATGGCTTAATTCTCACACCTATGGCTTAATGACGCTTCTGTTTGGCATCCCAGGTATCTTGTCTATAGCGATTTCGCACAACTATTTCCCTGCTGGTTCATTGTACGCGTTGCCTTTCTTGGTTTTAGGCTTATTACTAGTTGTGGTTGCGGTCGTTTTCTTGTTCTTTTTCTTTACGATCCAGTGGCGATGGACACATGGTCAACCACAGCCACGCCCATTGAGCTAAAAGCTAAAAAGTTACAGGTAATGCTTGTCTTCCTGCTTGCCGTTTGGGGCAATTTCAGCGAGAAAACAGAAAAAAAGAAAATGACCAAATAATTTTCCTGCCTGAATGCCGTTATTGTTTTTTAGATTTGTTGCGTTCAGTTCTGACGTCAAAAATGGTATTTATTCCCCATTTTAACAGCGCAATTTTGGCGACTACGTAAAATGTTTACACCTGCTTCTTTTAGCGACTACGACTGCAATAAGCGGTCCCACTACGAAAATGGGGATTAGGATCGTAATAGTTGAGAGTTCAGGTACTGTGGTGCTGCTAGAGGCGCCAGAGATGTAGCCCACATAAAGTGGGTCGTCCACTATTTGCATGCCACTCCAAACTGGAAAACAAACCCTGTACACAAGTGAAGATGCACTGTAGTCTGTGCTTATGTCTGGCCAAGAACCGCCAAATAGAGCGTTCAGGTTCAATTCATCGCTGAAAAAGCTAATACCATCAACCACAGGACTGTAAACCTGTAATGGCAAACTTGAGATTGAGGTTACCTCAGCTTTCGCAGGATAAGTTTCAATACTTGCCTGCTGAGTTTGATTGCTTTCCTGTGTGCTTAACGTGTAGTTTCCGCTAAAAAGAAATTCATATGCCGTCACGTTGCCAACTGCTATCTGAGCGTCTTGAGCATCTATGATTGAATTTTGGGTTGTCGTCGAGTTGTATGGATGACCGTTTACTGATGTAGAATAGGTTTGTGAGGCATAAGTTGATGTTGGATAGAGTAGCGCTAAGCTTAAGCCGTTCAACGAGGAGAGATCTGTAGAGCCGAAAGCGTTAAAGCTCGTGACTTGTCCGATGTCAAAGGTGGGTTTCAAATTTGAAACGTTACTGTCTACGCTGAAATCATAACTAAGCGTTATGTGGTCAAAGACAAGTGCAGCAACAGTGTTGATGCCTCCGCTGGATGTTGGCTGAAGTAAATAAGCGTATACGTGCTCGTAGGTGAAGCTCCACTGATAATGCGGCTCATTTCCAACCAAGACCTTTTGAATCGGAGCAACGCTGACACTTTCGCTCATATTTATGAACATGTAGTATAGGATTCCGTTGCCCGTAGATGTGAAGCTGCCCTGAGGTATGCCGTCGCCGTTAGGGTTACTGTAGACTTCAAATTTATCCAAATCACTTGCTACAAACACTTGTGAGCCATCAGCCAACTGAAGATGCTGACCGATGATGTTGAAGATTGGAGCAGGATAAGGATAGCCATGATTAGTGTATGCCACGTAGTTTATTATTTGGGTGCCTGAAACGTTTACCCAATCATACCAGATCTCCAAAGGCGAATTGGGCTGAGTGATCGTTCCATTTGCGAACTCAGCATTCACAAAAGGAAAAGCGGACCCGTTTTGAGATTGCGGCTGAGTTTGAGCAGAGGCGAAGTCAGGCTTTAAGACAGTTGCAAACGGAAGCAAGAAGAGGAAAAATAGAAGCGTAAATGCAGTTGTCTTTCTCACTTCAACCACCAATGCATTCCAATCATTAGCCATATTAGCTATTGGTCAATAAAAGCTAAGCGTTTTGCTGCGCAAATCTACTTCAAAAATTACCTGAAAAAGCTCGGCTATGGATTTGACCCAGAAACAGACTGTGTCAAAACTCATAGCTAAATCCTAGTGGCATTTAGCATTCGAGCTGTTATCTGCAAGTCTTTTTCATTTGTTTTCGCTTTTTTACTTCTTCATCAAATTTATTATCGTCCCAACTCCAAAAATATTGATGACCCGTCTCATATTGTAAGCAAGCATCGTAAATCCGATCTCTCCCCTAACCTTCCGCAAACCTTTCAAGAGCACATAGCCCTGATTGAAAGCACGCTTAATAGTTCCAAACGGATGCTCAACTAGCATCCGCCTCAAACGAAGCTTCCCTCTACCCTCAGAACTCTGCAATCGCACCCTAAGACGATCAACAGCACCATCAAACTCTCCTCTAAACATATACCTTCCACGCCTATTCCTAGTACATTTACTCCTCACAGAACAGCAAGAGCAAAGTGCTGTCCGATATAACCTTCCTCTAAGACCACCTTCTCGACCGCCCTGTTTCCAAAAAGGCAACTCCTCTCCAACAGGACAAACATACACGTCCTTAGCGGTATTGTAAATGAATCTGTCAGAATAAAACTCAGTTGCAGGAACCCCAATTCTCTTGTATGGATTCAAAGCTGCAGGAATAGGCATGAAAACCCTAATCCCATTAGACTCACAATCAAAGACGTCTTTCTCGACATAGAATCCTTTATCGCTTAAAACATCAAGCTCATCAACACCCAAAGTCTCCTTGGCAGCTAGCGCATCCTTAGTAAGCTGGTGATGATCAGTCGAGATATTTATCACGTCATAGTCAACGATGAGATGCTGTTTTGCATCAACTGACGTTTGAATGTTGTAGCCAACTTCAAGCCGTTGGCTGTCCACCCTCATTAAACGGCTGTCTTGGTCTACAAGTGAAACTTCCTTCTGGCCGGTTGCCTTCATTTGACTTTGAATCTGCTCGTAGCGTTGCTTTTCTTCTTCAAGTTTGCATATTTTCTCCTTGAGATCGTCGACATTTGCGCTTTCATCTTCAGCTGAATCAGCTGTATCGTTTTGGTCCATTTCTTTGAGGTACTGGGCTATTTTCTCCTCTGTCTGCTTGAGTCTTAGAGCGACTGTTTTCTCGTTGAGGTTGTTGTTCCTTGAGTTGACAGCTTTGAATTTGGTGCCATCAATTGCTACCATCTGAGCGCCGTAAAGATCAAGGCTCTTGCATAGATACACGAATTCTTTGAATACGCCTTTGATGCAGTCTACATTGTCTTTTCTGAAGTCGGCGATGGTTTTGAAGTCTGGAGCGAGTTTCTTCATGAGCCACATGACTTCAACGTTGCGGTGGCATTCTTTCTCGAGTTTTCGGCTTGATCTCACCTGGTTGAGGTAGCCGTAAAGATAGAGTTTGAGTAGGTCTGAGGGATCGTAAGATGGTCTTCCTGTGTCAGCTGGAACTGAATGCTTGAATCCGAGCTTTTCCATGTTGAGGCTATCGACGAAGGCGTCTATGAATCTGACGGGGTTTTCTTTGTCAACGTACTGGTCGATAGTGTTGGGAAAGAGCACTGTTTGGTCTCTGTGGGTTCCGTTTACGTGTTCGCTCATGGCTTTTCAGTTGACATAAACCTAGCTTTAAGCTTAACGGTAAATAGCCAATAAAGAAAGAGACTTTTCACACACTCTGGAAAGGGTGCGGGTCTATTAACGGGTCCGATGGGATTTGAACCCATGACTTTCAGCTTAGAAGGCTGACGCGCTATCCGTCCTGCGCCACGGACCCCCTGTTTGGGCTCTTTAATGAAAACACTAACAAATATAAATTACCTATCATTTCACAAAATTATAAAATGCTCATCAACGCAAAAGTTTTTTTTCAACCTAGCATCTTGTTCAAAAATAGTTAGTGCCAAGTTCACCAAAAAAGCATTTAGTTTTCTAGTTTCCAACTCTTAGTTTATCCACTTCAGTCTTTTCTGGAACTTTAACGACTATAGATTTTTCAAGGGTTTTTCTGCCAAAGTTTACTTTTACTTCGCCAGTTTTGGCATCTGAATAAAACGCGGTTAACTTTGCCGCTGTTTCAATTGCTTTTTTCGTTTTAGGTCCCTGCAAAATCGAAATTGGACCAACAATTTCTGGTAACTCAAAGTAATATTCGTTTGGAGTTTTTCTAGCTGCTAGAAGCTTGTTTTCTGCTTCCTCTCTTCCGACAACTATTTTGTTTTTGTCCAACCGAAAATGTCTGCCAACTCTAAGCAGAGCTATATCTGCCATGGAAATGTGTTTTTTGTAAGAAAAGATCGCGGATTTTCTTCGCATACTCTTCGTATGTTAATAGGCATCCACCAGCAGGGCAAGGATAATCTTTAATGCCGTATTCATCCGCCAGTTTGAATTGAGGTTTTCTGGATCTCCCCTGAATATCCATCAGTTTAGCTCTGTCAACTAAACCCTTCTTTTCAACTGCAGTTTCAGGCAGTA
Source organism: Candidatus Bathyarchaeota archaeon (assembly GCA_963729805.1). Classification (GTDB taxonomy): domain Archaea; phylum Thermoproteota; class Bathyarchaeia; order Bathyarchaeales; family Bathycorpusculaceae; genus Bathycorpusculum. Next base: position 36,759 of record CAVSPH010000005.1, read on the forward strand.
ATCTAGCGGACAAAGGTCTTAAAATTTTTCCTTTCAGTCCACCTTCCTTTTCGATAAGCATCATTGCTGGATAATGCTGAGACATAGGCCGCTCATCTAAAACTTCACCTGTAAAAATAAAGTCTGCACCGATTTCCTTCGCGTATTTTTTGGCTTTTTTCATAAGGAAAATTCTGCAGTCAATGCAAGGGTTCATGTTTCTGCCGTAACCATGCTTGGGTTTTCTGAGCATTCTCAAATAGTCATTTCCGGCAACAACCACTTTCAACGGAACATTTAACTGCTTAGCTGCATCCACTGCGGCACAACCATTCTTTTTACAAAGACAAAAAGGACTTCTAACGTTAAAAGCAGTAACTTCTATGCCTTGCTTTAGAATCATTTCTGTAGCAAGAATACTATCCAAGCCACCGGAAAGCAAACTTATAGCCTTAACGCGAGTCATAACGCCAATAGCATTCTTGTGCCATAAATAATAATTTACCTATAAAACAAATTAAAAGCCAACAAATTGGCAAAACGAAGATGATTATCAACATTTCGTGTAGCAATTTTGTTCCTTTCTTCTAGAATGATTTAAAAACCTATTTGGAAATAAACTATGTGTATTTATGCTAACTTCGAGGATCGGCAGTGACAGTAGATATTAGCATCTTTATCCCTATTTACAAAGAATCAGATCAAATAACCAGTGTACTTCATGAGTTGGGTTCTCAAAATGTTTCAAAAGAAATCTTTGTAACAGTTGACGAACCGACAGAAGAATTCTCCCAAAAAATCCAGAAACTTCAAAATGAAAATGTTAAAGATAATAATTAACAAAGAACGCATAGGAAAAGCAAATGCAGTAAATGACACAGTAAAGTTGTCCTCGGGCAAAGATCTTCTATTTTTAGATTCTGATATTCGAATAAATAGTGACTCAGATTATCTAAGAAAAATTATCATGGAATTGCAGCGTTTTGAAATACTTGACATAAAGAAAGAAGTTGTGAAAGGAAAGTCATTCTTATCGAAAATGGCGTATTATGAATATTTTACGTACAACGTTAGCGCCTGGTTATCATCCAGATACTTGAAAAGGTGCCCTGCCGTAAACGGCGCAGCCTTTGCAATTAGGCGCGAAACATTTGAGAAAGTCGGAGGTTTCCACAGAGTCATTGCTGAAGACCTTGACCTTGCAACAAGAGCTTTTCTGCAAGATTGCACTTTCGCATACACAACTGACGTTGAAGTGAAAAATGTTGTGTATTCTGATTGGGGAAAATGGTTAAAGCAACGCAGAAGATGGGCTATTGGTCAAGCCTCATGGCTTGTTTATTGGTATCGTGAGTTAGCGAAAAAATTTGTTCAAAAACCTCAAGTTTTCCTCCCGGGCTTATTCTTCCTTTATCCTTCCATCGCCATTTTTCTCATAAGCGCCCTAATTCCGAGCTTTTGGATGTACAATTCACTATTGTTCTTCTCACTACTTTTATCAGTGAAATTCAACATCATGCTACCAGTTTTTCTTGTTTCACTTGGAACCGCAAACTTGCTTAAGATTTTAATAATTTCGCTATCTGGTTTCGGCTTAACCGCAACTGTCTTCTATGGACTCTCACGGAAACTAGGGTTCAACGAAATGAAATTTCACGAATTATTCGTTTACTACTTTTTCTACTCCACACTTTGGATGGCAATACTAATCGTAGGCCACATTCAAGTCATCGTTTTGCGCAAAAAAGTTGCCCCAGGTTGGACCATAGGACCGCTAAAAAACTAAAACGTGCGAACTAAGATTTTTTCATTGCCTCAGCTTTAAGTTCCTTAGGCATTAACTCAATCGCATATCGTAAAGCTGTTCTTGGCATTTTACTCTTATTTCTTAAAATGTAGTCATAAACATCTTTCTGGTGTTTTCTACTTTCTTCTTTGAGCAGCCAACCGTAACCTTTCTGCACCATATCATCGCTATCAATTAACAACAAGTCACATATTTCAAAAGCGTCTTGCAAGAAAAAGCCCTTTTTCGCCGGAACAATAAGCGAAACAGCGGAAGCCCTCTTAAGCCAACGATTCTCACTTTTCGCCCAGCCTTTAAGTTCGTTTATAGTTTCAGGGTGCTTTTGCATCAGGTCGCCGATTGTATGGTTGCAAAAACCGTCACATTTCGCCCAATTATTAATGTACCGTTCTATCCATCCTTTGAAAGTAGTTAGGTCCACCGGCTGAAGGTGTTCAATGTAATTTGGCAACCAAAAAGAAACAATAAAAGCTTCTTCAGTATAATCCGAACGATAAAGCTCTTCGCATAACGCAAAAATTTTTTGTTTCTCTAGCGTTTGTACTTGTTTCCAGTATTTTTTGGCGATTTTGCCAACTGTCTCAGTTTTGACTCCATAGTATTTTACTTGTTCCTTGAAGAAACGCTGAAAACTCTTATTCGTTTTCTGGTCAGTATTAGCTTTTAGCTCTTTTCTTATTTCGCCAAGAATGCTATTCATAGGAATAAAGAAGTTTTTTAACAAATAATAGTTTTGCTTAAAATAAATTAAAAAGAGTCAAAAAGGAGACAAGAAATGAGAAGGCTAATAGTCTTCCATTTGGTAGAGGCCAAAGTCGATGTTTAACGGTTTTTCTGGTCCATGTGCATCTTCAAGATCGTAAAGGTGACTTGTAGCTTTCTCTAAGCGGCTAGTTCTTTTAACTGTCATTTTGGGCTTAACCGTCCTGACTTTCATTTTACCTTTAGTTTTAGGTACAATGTTTGAGTTGCCAATTATCAATGAGTGATCAATTGTTCTTGGAATAACGTCAACTTTCGCGTCGTCAATACCGAATGGCACTTTAAGTGCTTCTTCATGCAAATGTTTAGTCAACGCCCTTTCGCCTCCAGACTTCGGCACTGATTAGGTCTCGAATTGCTACTCGGATAGCTTCGGCGCGGTTTGGATAGAACCTTTCGTCTACCAGCTGATCCAAAGCTTTTATATACGTTTCAGGTAGATACAGTGTAATTAGTTTCAATTGTAATCGCTCCAATTTAGTGAGTTAATAACCAAGCAACATATTTACCCTATATCTCTGTATATCATGCTTCATATATGCTTATAACATGTTCGTTGCTCAGCATATAAGCGTTTAATGGACAAGGGTGCAGGTTTCTGTCAATTCCCATTAAACAACCTTTATGTTTTTATTTCTTGTTGAAGCTTCTTACGTGCCGGAGATACATGATCTTTGAAGGTTTTCGTTAGAAACTTCGGCTGTTCAGCTAACACAGCCGACGGCGAGGTTTTAGCAGGTTGCTTAGCCCAAGCTGGTTTCCATCTCGCTTCAACAGAATCTGAGGCGGACTTGTTAATCTACAACACTTGCGCTGTCAAGGGTCCAACAGAAAACCGAATAATCGATGCTATGAAACGGGTACCAAAAAACAAGAAACTTATCGTTGCAGGCTGTTTACCCGTGATTAGTTTTGAACGTCTCCAACGTGAAGTACTTTTTGATGCCGCGGTTGGCCCCTCGGTTGGAAAAGCAATAGTTGATGTTGTTTCTCGGGTTTTAGCCGGTGTCAACGTTGTGGAACTATCAAATTTGAATTCTAAACCAGAACTTGATCTCCCAAAAGTAAAATCTGATCCCTACATCAGCATCCTTCCAATAAATTATGGGTGTTTAGGTTCTTGCGCGTACTGTTGCGTCGTTTTTGCGCGTGGCCACCTACGAAGTTGCAGCATCAAAGAAGTTGTAAAGCGTGTGCAAAACGATTTTGCAGCAGGCACCAAAGAATTTTGGATAACTTCCCAGGATACCGCCTGTTATGGAAGAGAAACAGGTAATAATCTTTCGGAGTTGCTAGTAGCGCTTGAGGATTTATCTGGAGATTTTAGAGTTCGGGTTGGCATGATGACGCCAAACATGGTAATAGACATCCAAGAAAAATTGATTGACGCTTTTAAGAGAGAGAAGATTTTCAAGTTCTTACATTTGCCTGTGCAAAGCGGCGATAATGAAACGTTGAAGCACATGCGCAGGTTTTACGATGCAGAACAATTCAAGTCTATTGTAGCGGCCTTTAGAGCAGAATTTCCTAAATTAACGCTGGCTACGGATGTTATTGTAGGCTTTCCAGGAGAAACAAATGAGGCTTTCGAGAACACAATTAAGCTTTTAGAAGAAATAAAGCCCGACGTTACTAATGTGTCAAAGTTTTTTGCAAGACCCAAAACTGCGGCGGCACAAATAACAGAAGGCTTAGTTGAACGCAGTGAAATTAAGCGTAGAAGTGCAGTTGTTGCCCAGTTAGTTAAGCGGATTTCTTTAGATCAGAATAAGAGATGGGTTGGTTGGGTTGGTGATATTTTTGTTGATGAGAAAGGAAAAGTGCAAGGTTCATGGGTGGGACGCAACTTTGCTTACAAACCAATCGCGATAAAAAGCCAAGACGATTTGCTTGGCAAGACAATTAAAGTAGAAGTTGTTCAAGCTTTGCCGACTTATCTTAAGGGAACAGTAGTTTAGTTGTTGACTTTTGAACCTTGTAGAATACTTAAATAATTTCGGCTCTGTATTTCATTCGGGCTAAGTAATGACTAACTTGCAATCAAGCATTTGTTTTTTTAACACTTTAACACGTAAGAAAGAAGTTTTTAAGCCAATAGAAGCGGGAAAAGTGAAAATATACACTTGTGGCCCTACGGTTTACGATTATGCTCACATTGGCAATTTCAGAGCTTTTTTGTTCGAGGACTTGCTTAAACGTTGGCTACTGCACCAAGGCTTCAAGGTCATCCATGTCATGAATCTAACTGACATTGATGACAAAACAATCAAAGGCAGCCAAAAGCAACAGATACCGCTTAGGCAGTTCACTGACTTTTACGTTAAAGCATTCTTTGAAGATATCAAAACCCTCAACATTGAACTGGCCGACGTTTATCCCCGAGCTACTGATCTTGTTCCAGAAATGGTTACTTTAATCAAGACCTTGATCGCCAAGGGCTATGCCTATCGAGGCGAAGATGGCTCAATCTATTATGCAATCAGCAAATTCCCAGATTATGGCAAACTTTCAAAAATCAAGACTACGGAGCTCAAGACAGGTGCAAGAGTTAATCAAGATGAATATTCCAAAGAAGAGGCACAAGATTTCGCTTTGTGGAAAGCTTGGACTCCTGAAGACGGCGATGTGTTTTGGGAAACTGAGCTTGGAAAGGGAAGACCAGGCTGGCACATCGAATGCTCTGCTATGTCTATGAAGTATCTTGGAGAAACTTTTGACATTCACTGCGGCGGAGTCGATAACATGTTTCCACATCACGAGAATGAAATTGCTCAAAGCGAGGCGGCAACTGGCAAGAAGTTTGTGAATTATTGGCTACATAACGAGCACTTACTTGTTGAAGGCAAAAAAATGGCAAAACGGCTCGGCAACTTCTATACGCTTCGTGACTTGCTTTCTAAAGGATACGATCCTATTGCGATCAGATACTTGCTAATGTCTACGCATTATCGGCAGCAATTCAACTTCACTTTTGAAGGGTTAGAATCTGCAAAAGGCGCGGTAGATAGACTAAGAAATTTTGTGAGGCGATTACACGATACTGAAGGTAATGATAGCAATGAGAAAGTCAAGGTTCTAACTGAAAAGTTGGAGGCCTGCTTTAGCGGTTCACTAGATGATGATTTGGATATTGGCATAGCGTTAGCGTCATTGTTTGATTTTGTTCGAGAAGTCAATAACTTGCTTGATACAAATATGGTAAGTAAGGTAGAGGCGACACTGGTAGGCGGGGTGATGATGCAAATCGATGACGTTTTAGGTGTTATTGGAAAAGTGGAAGTTGAAGAAGCTTTGCCAGAAGACATTGATAGATTAGTCCGGAAACGTGAGGAAGCTAGGAAAGCTAAGAATTGGAAAGAAGCCGACGAGATAAGAGCTCAGCTTAAGGCAATGGGCATAGTACTTGAGGATACAGCACAGGGTATTCGATGGCACAAAGAAAAAGGCTAGTTCGTTTTTCCCTCAGAATTCCATCGTTTGGTAGCATACTTTTCTTTGCGGAGCTTGTCTGCAAGCTCCACTTCATAGGGCGTTAGCTCGCCTGGCTCAAGTTGAACCTTCAACATCGCCTTAAATCCCTGAGCCAAAGCATTTGCAACCGTTTCAGACATAACGGAGTGTCCTAACTCATTTTGTATGCTAGTGATTTTACGTTTTCCTATGTCTGCCGCTTGGCTGCAAGTAGCATTTTTCAGTTTTAGGACCTTGAACATTTTTGGTAAATCAACATCTCGAAGTAATGTGCCGTGTTGAAGGACGACGCCACGGGTTATGATTTGACTACTGCCTGAAATCTTTTTTCCGTTAACTGTCATATTTGGGCAGTTTTTAGCGTCTCCGGTGCTGAAGTCTGCGGTTATTCCTAGAAGTCTAAGAGCATCCTTAATTGCTTCATAAATTTTAGCGTAGACTTTGGTTGCATCATCGACGTTAAAGACCCCGGTTTTAGCAGTTAAACTGAAAGTAATCTCGCCTTCAAAATCGTGGTAAACGGTGCCTCCGCCGCTAATTCGACGAACCACATCAACTCCTAATTGCTTGCAAGCGTCTAAGTAAACTTCATCTTCGGGAATTTGGTTTTTACCGATGCTAACAGCAGACGGCTGCCAGCGATAAAAACGTAAAGTGTTAGGAACTTGGCCAGCAATTCGAGCCTTCAGAATTGCCTCATCGATAGCCATGTTCATAAACGCATTATCAGTTTGAAGCGGAAGTAAACGCCATGTGTCCAAAGTTTCAATTCCTGAACAATCAAAAAATACGTTGCACTTAAAACTGTTATGCAGAAATAACTACAGCTGACAGCTTAGAGCGATATGGTTTCATTGGAAGTCTGAATATTTATAGATAAAGCCTTAAAACTTAAAATAGCATTCTAAAAGGAAAAGAGGAATCATTATGAAAATTATCTCTGGTCCAGCTTCAAAAGAACTTGCTGAAGCGGTTTCAGCATTTTCTGGCTTTACGAATATTCCCGTTGCTTCAAAGGTTTTCCCTGATGGAGAATCTTACGTTCGTTTAGAAAGCGGTGTTGAAGGCGAAAAAGTAGCTATTGTGCAGACAACATGCCCGCCTATGCAAGAAAGCAAACTGTTTCAATTAGCATTCATGTCTGATGCAGCTAAACGAAGCGGCGCAACTAAAGTGACCGCCATTGTACCGTATTTGGCTTATGCAAGGCAAGACAAGATGTTTCTGTCGGGAGAAGGCATAAGCATTGAAACCATCGCGCGAATGTTACATGCAGCGGGAATTGATGAATTAGTCACAGTAAACATTCATTCTGAGCAAGCGCTTAAACAGTTTCCTTTTCCAGCTAAAACCTTGAGCGCCATCCCGATCTTGGCCCAGTATTTCGTGGATAAGGGCTTCAAGGGCGCATTTGCGTTATCGCCCGATAAGGGTGCGATGTATATTGCAAAACAGGCGCAAGAGGTACTTGGCGGAGATGCAGGGCATTTAGATAAAGTTCGTGACCGATATACAGGACAAACCAAGCAAACGGCAGAGGGTTTAAACGTAAAGGATAAAACCGTAATCATTTTGGACGACATCATAAGCACAGGCGGCACTATTGTGGGAGCAGCAAAAATCCTTCGCGAACAAGGCGCTAAACACGTTTTCTGCGCCTGCGTACACGGTTTACTAATTGGCGATGCAGAAAAACGCATTCTTGACGCTGGAGTTGAGGAAATTGTGGGAACCGACAGCGTACCTGGAAGTGCGAGCAAGGTTACGTTGGCTCCGTTATTAAGCCAAGAGCTTAGGGCGCAAAAATAGTGGCAAAATTATTCTTCTTACTCTCCGGGGAGAACATGACTCTGCCTGCTGCAGAAATCAAATCAATTCTTGAATCGGAAGGTTGCCAGTATGCAAATGCTAAAGAGTTAGACCAAGTTCTGAGGTTGGAAACAAAATTGGGAAGCGTGCAAGCGGTTCAGGTCCGCTCTGCCTATACGCGGGTTTGCGCTTTGGAACTTTTTGTATCTAATGCAAACCTAATTGATATTGCCAAGGCAGCTTCCGAAACAGATTTCAAAGCTGTTCTCAAAAACGGAGAAAGCTTTGTAGTAAGAATTAACCGCATAAAAAATTACGCAGATGAAGCCTTGAATACGATGGTGCTTGAAGGCAAACTAGGCAAGCAAATCCTAAACAGCACTGAAGGCACAAAAGTAAGTCTAAAGAACCCGGATAAAACTTTCTTAGGTATAATAACTGACGATAAGCTTGTCTTTGGTTTAAAACTTACAGATATTACATCTAAAACCTTCTCTGAACGCAGACCTCGCAAAAAACCCTTCTTTCACCCATCGGCTATGCCTTCAAAAATGGCACGTTGTATGGTAAATTTGGCGCATGGTAAAGCTGAGTTGTTGATCCTTGACCCTTTTTGCGGAACTGGCACTTCGCTTATAGAAGCATCCTATATCGGCTGCAGAACTGTGGGAGTAGATGCTCAGAGACGGATGGTCATGGGTACAAGGAAAAATTTGCGCTTCTTTAATATCGATGCTGAAGGGCTAGTTTTGGCTGACGCACGCCAATTACCATTGACTAAAGTGGATTGTGTGGTCACTGACCCCCCTTATGGTCGCTCCTCAAGCACGTTGAAATCAACAACAAAACAGTTGGTACAAGAGGTTTTAGTTTCTGCATATAGCTTGTTGGGTGTGGGGCAACGAATTTGTATTGCTTCACCTAAAACATTAAACATTAAAGGAATAGGCGTCGAATTAGGATTCAATCATATTGAATCTCATTTCGCCTATGTTCATAAAACTTTAACTAGGGAAATTGCAGTGTTCGAGAAGGTACATAGATAATGAGCATTCGTGTGGTGTTTCTGGGAACAAGTGGAAGTGTTCCAACCCTAAAACGAAGTTTGCCTTCCGTTGTTGTTCTATGTCCAAAGCAGTTGTGGATGTTTGATTGCGGCGAAAACACGCAACATCAAATGATGCAGGCGAAAGTCAGCTTCCACAAAAAACTAAACGTGTTTCTAACTCACTTGCACGGAGACCACGTACTTGGTTTACCCGGAGTCTTGCAGACAATGGCGCTTATGGATCGTAAAGAATCAGTAGCTGTTTATGGCCCTCCAGGCATCAAGGATTTTCTCCTTTGTACCAAAGAAACACTGAATTTTGGCATAACATTTCCAGTAGAAATCAATGAGATTCTAAATGAAGGCACAATTCTAAACGATGAAAATTTTACCATAATAGCAATTAAGTCGAATCATGCTGTGAGAAGTTATGCTTACGCATTTTTGGAAAAGCCGCGCCCAGGCAAGTTTTATCCAAAAAAAGCCCAAACATTAGGAGTTCCCAAAGGTGAATTGTGGTCTAAGCTTCAAAGAGGAGAAGAAGTTAAACTTGAGAATGGCAACGTGGTCAAGCCAAGGGACATGATGGGCCCACCACGAGCAGGAAGAAAAATCGTTTATACGGGCGACACCAAACCGTTTAAAGCATTTGCGAAGTTTGCTGCAGACGCTGACTTAATTATTCACGAGAGCACGTTTGACGATTCGTTAGTTGAAAAAGCAGAATTGGATGGACATTCAACGCCAAGTCAAGCAGCGAAACAAGCGAAGGAGGCTGGAGCAAAACAACTTGCGTTAACACATATTAGCGCGAGGTATCCTAACGCAGGTTTGCTCTTGGAACAGGCGAAGAAAGTTTTTGCTCAAACCATAGTCGCCGAAGATTTCTTGGAGTTGGAGTTACCACTTAAAGAAAAAATAGCTAAGCGAGAAGTTGTTTGAGTTTTTGAATACTCTGAGGCACATTCGTAATCGATTCGATTATCACTGATTTGTTGTAGCCTATTTTCTTTAGGGTTTGTTGGAACGAGTAATAGTCTATTTTTCCGTGTCCAATTCCCAGATGTTGATCGTCTGACCCATCATTGTCGCTAGCATGAATGTGAACAATTTTGTCCGTTAGCAATTTGAAGAAAGGTTCAATTTGATCTTCCAGATTAGCATGCCCGAGATCCATAACAATGCCAAGAGGCAGGTTGGTTTCTCGATAGAACCGAGCAAATTCCTCAGGTTTACTCATTAAGAAATAGTATTTTGCAGGTAAATTCTCCAACGCTATGTTTACACCGTATTCTTCTGCGGTTTTGTAGAGTTCTTGTATGCTTTGGTTGTTTTGTTTCCAGTCAGCGTCCGGGTAGAATTGACCGATTCCTGTTTTTGCTCCAGGATGAAAAACCCAAAGTTTGGCACCCAATGTATTCGCGTAAACCATTGATTGTTTAAGACGTTTCATTGAAGCGGTCAACATAGTTTTAGAAGGCGAAGCAATGTTGATGTCAGCGAAAGGAGCATGCATCGAATACTCTAAATCAAATGATTTAGCAATTTCCTTGAGATTAGCGACGCGTGTCTTGTTTAGCTCATGAATGCCATCGTCCAAAACCTCAATGTAACGTGTATCTAGAGTACCTAAACGTTTAGTCATGCGATTGAATGATTCGCCTAGGCAGTAGAGCATTGAAACGCCAACTTTAGCCTTAACCATAAACTATTACCCCAATTGTGAAGAAAGTTCATGTTAAGTTTCGAAAACTCACTTAATAACCTAATCGGAGAAAAAGAAAAAAATTTTTGTTAAAGTCTTCGCAAAATTGCTAGGCTGATTGTTATGGAAATAACTGTCTGCCCCATTGTTGCTGCCTAAAAGCCGCGGGTCTGGTTGTTTTGTATTGTACTTGTGTAAGTCCAAGTGCTATTTCTGCGAATTCTTTTATGGTTTTGAAGCGAAAATCCCATGTAGGTTCACCATAACGTAAGCCGCTGCACATCGTGTCTACGTAAACATAAAGACGTACGTCTCTGTAATCGTATGCTGCTTGATTTGGTTCATTGTATTTTGGTTCTGAGAGAACCTTAAAGGGCCATATTTTGCATGCTTGAGGCTTGTCATTTTGTAGTCCACAATGATAGTCATTTGCGTCGCTGCATAGAAATGCGCAAGAGCCGTCGCGGGTTCGTTTAATATAGAAGCGGTCTAAACCTGCTATGGTAGTTTCATTGCCAAAAGTCTTAGTGATTCTAAGCCATTCGGGGAAACCAAGGACAACACTGTAGAGTTTGCAGCAATATCCGCATGCTTTACAATGCCAATCAGCGATATTTTGCCAAGGAACAAACTGCATTTCTAAGGACACTCTTTGGAGCAAGAAGAGTCAGATGGAAACTTGATTAAAAATGTTTTCCAAGCAATTCTGCAACTTAACCACAACTTAGAAATGAATTGCGAATAAACTAAGTAACAAGCATAAACAATTTGTCCTTTGTTACATTGACGTTAATTGTCTTTTATTGGTTCTTTTCGTCTTTTATTGCCTTTTATTGACTTTTGTTGACGTTAGTTGACTTTTGTTGACTCAACCTGCAATGGATTTAAGCTTTGCTTCAAAAATCCAACCCAAAACAAACTGCTAAAAAAACAGAAAAACACCGCGCCAATCTACACAATGTGCATAGATGACGAAACCGACCGTCAAAGGGAGCCTAAACCTATTGTGGAATTACTTAGATTGCAACGAAATTAGACTGGATAGTTCAGGTATTTGTGTTCTATCGTTAAGGCTATGTATTGGATTGCTGATATTTTACAAAATTATAATTTCGTCTTAACGTACGTGAAAGATTAAAAAATCAAGGCAAAGAAAAAATAGATTCGAAGAAAACTATGGCTTTCTATATAGGTAGATTGTATGAGAAGGGTAACCTAATTGAGGATTCTCACACAAGTTTTCAACTTTTTCTGGGCGCCAACCTATAATCTCATAGTCATGTGAAACTACTCGCGCACCTTTCTTCAGGTCGCAGTCAAGTTTGGGCCTAATTTTTTCGTTTGCACTGGTTGTCAAATACAAGTAAACAACGTCAGCTGAAGTTAAGTTAACATTAAACATGTCACCATTCACGATAGTTACCCTGTCTTCAAGGCCGTTCTCATGAATGTTACTCAATGCTTTTTTTGCCAAGTCCTCGCGCAACTCGATGCCAACCCCTCTGGCACCAAAAGTTTTGGCAGCCATAATTACTGTTCGCCCATCACCTGAACCAAGATCGAACAGGACTTCCCCAGCTTTCAAACCGGAGAGCTTTAGCATGTACTCTACTACAGCGTTCGGACTTGGAACAAAAGGAGCGATAAACATTCAGCAGTTCACCTTTATGCCACGTAGGCGTCTTTTTTCGGAAGCGGCCTTTTGGCTTCGCCGCATTTCACGCAGCTTTGAGCGCACAACTCAAGATATTTGGCTTCATCTGCTGAGCTAACGGCATTAGCAGCTTTAATGCATAACTCACTTGGCTCAGAACATCCCTCTTGTTTGCACAAATTTGAGATGTAACGACAAACGTCCTCGACATCTTTAGGCGTCAATACAGCCCGGTTGGTGCGAACAAGCAAACAAAGCTCTCGTGCCATAACACAAGTTTTAACATACTTAATGCGTTCAAGAACTTCATCGCGCAAATTCTTCCGACTTATTTCCACGATCTTAAATTCTCCTATGGCAGTATAAGCAGATAAGCAAAATAACAGTTTCTATACTTAAAAGCTTGTTGTTAACATGAATCGACTCAAATTAGTTCTAAGAAAACCAATCAAAGTCAAATCAAAAACGTTTGCTAAGCGATTTTCGTTCAGCTTCCATAACTAACTCGAAAAATCGATCTGAAAGCTTAGGTTCCTTCTCCAAAACACTTGCAATGTCCGCAGTTTGGACCTTTCGAGCACTTAAAGCCACGGCAGCCACTTTACCGTACTTCTCAATCAGCTCAGCAGTCTTTTTAGCTTGCACCTGCATCTTTTCCTCGTCCTTGGCCAAACGCCCCTTCTTCTCAATTAACCCCAAAGCCTTCTCCTCATCAACCTTCAATAATCCAAGAGCAAAAGACCCACATCTTGGACACTTCGGTTTGTCAGGCAAATCCTTGATCCGAATTGTCTCCATATAATCCCAACAGTTAGTGCAAACAAAATTGCCAGCTTCATTGAGCAATCTTGCTTTAGCAGCGGCAACGAGCACGGCACGCATCTTCTCAGGAGGAATAAGATCTGTTTTCATACTAACCCGTTCAATTCCCACACGAGCAACCGGAGTTGCATCTCCACCAGTCATAACCACCTTAAAGCGTATGTCATCGTCGCGAAACCTTTTAAGAACCATTACAAGCCCATCTGCATCAAGATCTTTGGAGAAAACCTCCTTCAGACCCTCCTCATAAATAGGCGTACCCTCAAAACTTGCAATCAACTTCTGGATACTGACATTACTAAAGTCAGCCCACTTCTTTAATGCCCCAAAACGCCTTGCAACCTGTATTACTCGTCTCTTGAATAATCCAGTTTTCACAGTTGACCTAGTTAAGGTATCCTTAGCAACTTGAGGACTCATACATTTTAGTTCATTGAAGACCCCAACTAATCGCTCGGCACTAATGTTGGCCATGGTCTGCACAAAAATACGATAAGGATCATGCTGAACAACCATGCCATGTCCAAGTTTATCTGATAATACTTCCCCAAGCAGCTGGGCTAAAGCGCGGTTAATTAGAGAACCAAAATTAGAGTGAATGATAACAAATTCACCCCAATCCTCAAGTATGATTCGCTTAGGAGTGGGCACTGAAAGACCCGCATTCACTTGCTCAACCGTTTCGGCCAATGCATGCAAAATCGTCTCCGAATCAGCGGTATAACGCTCAGAAAGCAAAACGCTCACTTGAGTAGGTGAAAGCCCACTGTGCATTTTTTCTTCAACAAAACCCCGTATTTCCGCCAGTTCCTGCGCTATCTCATAGGGCACAGGAATTTCCTCACCTATCCAACTTGGAATAGAACCCGTCGGATCATCAACTGGACGAACATACACTTTGTCTTCCGAAGCATGGATGATTTGCCAAGGGCTACCACGAATTATGAATTTGGTCCCAGGCTTGCCGTACTCAGCCATAAACGCTTCATCCAAAACCCCAATTGACGTGTCTGTTGACTCGTCAATAACCAGAAACTGTTTCTCAACAGGAATCATTGACAAATTATCGAAATAGTACTCAAACAAAGCCTTAGAACGCTGAGGCTTCAGAGCTACCTGATCCTCAAAAGATACCCACGCTAAACGCGGAAAACGCTCATGCATATACTTGAAAGCTTTTCCAACATCTTCTAAAGTCAAGTTCTCAAAGGGTGCAGCTTTTTGAGCTAACTCTAAAACACCGTTAAATTCTAACCGCCTATTCTTCAACATCAGTCCTGCAATCTGATGAACCAAAACGTCATAGGGTTTGTCTGGAATTGAAACAGGCTCTAACTCTTCATTGAGGGCTCTGCGTGTAATAACTAAGGCTTCAAGTGTATCATCTGAATCCATGCCGATTATGAGCCCTTCAGCAATCTGTCCATAAGTGTGGCCTGCTCTTCCAACACGCTGAATAAGCCTAGTAACCTGCCGTGGACTCATATATTGAATAACAAAATCTATTCGCCCAACGTCGATACCTAACTCGAGACTGCTTGTTGCGATTAAACCCTTAAGATCCCCTCGCTTAAACGCATTTTCCGCAGCTATCCTTGAGACCTTAGCTAACGAACCATGATGGATCGAAATTGGAAAATCAATATCCCACACCTTAAACCTGGATGCTAACACTTCAGAGATTGACCGAGTATTCGTGAACAAAAGAACAGACTGCCGTTTGTTCATGTAATCGCGTATAATTCGCAGTCGAGCCGCTACTTCAGGGTGAGTATAGATTTTCGCTGCTAATCTAACGTCTTCATCATTTGGTTTAGGATAGATGACTTGAAGCTTCACCATCTTTGCAACAGGAACTCGAATAATTTCAACTGACCGTTTGCTGCCAACTAGAAACTTGGCGACTTTGTCGGGGCTACCAATGGTTGCAGATAAACCGATCATTTGGAAGTCTTTGCCAATTAGGCTTCTTATCCGCTCCAACGCCAAAGAGAGCTGGCTTCCGCGTTTGCTATCAGCCAATTCGTGTACTTCATCGATAATAACCCACTTTAAACTCTGCAGATGCTGACGCAAAATCCAGCCCGAAAGAATAGCTTGCAAAGTTTCAGGGGTAGTTATTAGAATATCAGGTGGGCTACGGGATTGACGAGTTCTCTCTTTGGTTTCAGTGTCCCCATGTCTAACGGCAAGTCGAATGTCTAAGCTGTTACACCACCATTGAAGCCTTTCAAGTAGATCTCTGTTCAAAGCCCGCAACGGCGTGATGTAGAGCACTTTGATACCCGGGGTTTTCGGTTCCTTTAGAAGCATGCTTAGGACTGGAAGGAAGGCAGCTTCTGTTTTGCCCGTTGCTGTGGGCGAAATTAATAAGACATTTTTGCCTTCGAGGATTTTTGGGATTGTTTTTTCCTGAGGCTCGGTTGGCTTAGAGAAACCCCTCTGTTCTATAAGCCGTCGAACTGGTTTTACAAGAATATCAAAAGCGTTTTCAGAAGATGCTTCCAATTATAAGTGAACCTCAAATGCTAGGTTAAGCGATAGTTCAACTATAAAAAATGTTATGGGAGATTTATTGGAATCTTAGTTTTGTCTAAATTTCACTTTTACCGTCAATGGCTTGATCAATTGTTGCTATTTTGGCTAATATTCTAGCTTTCATCCCAACTCTTTCAACCATTTCCTTTAAACCCTCTTAAGGTCATTGACAAAAATTTGTATAAGTGTGATGATAAAACAGAAAATATCGATTTGAAAGCTATGGAAAGTTTTTTATTCTAAAATGATAAAGCATGGAAGCAGTAATACGGAGGAAATAAAATGGCTAAATGTCCAAAATGCGGAACTGAAGTCTCAAAACCAAAAAAGACATGGAAAATGGCCGGTCGCCCAGATAAAGCTGGAAAACGCATGCAATTAGAAATTGCACTCTATGAATGCCCAACAAAATGCGCCCATGTATTCCGCGAAGTACTAAGCAAAAAGAAAATCTAAAAGCACTCGCAAAACAGTCAATTGCCTTTCATGTCTCTCTTATTTTTTCTTTATTTAAAAAAAAAACTTTTAAAGATTTAGCGGTTAATCGATAGGATTATTATTGTGTTGAGGCAAAAGATTGCGTGATTTAAAGAAAATACGACAAAACAATTATTTCAAAACTATAATCGCAATCGTTTTGATCGTTGCAATAATTCTTGTCCTCTTCTTTGGTCTCCAATTTGGACTTAAGACATCAAATCCCATGTTGACTGTTGAAAGCGGTAGCATGAGCATTCCTTATGATTCTCTGGAAAGTCAAACCTGGCAGGGCTTTTGGTTAAGTATAACTCATCCGTTTGACCGAACCCTAAGTGTCGGTGATATTATAATTGTGCAGGGAGTTACTTCTAAGGACTTAAACGCTAATTACCCTAACAGTGACATAATCGTTTATCACAATCCGGATAATCCCAGCGAATTAATAGTTCACAGGATAGTTAGCGAAGAAATTATCAACGGAACAATATACTTCCAAACTAAAGGCGATGGAAATCCTCCAGAGGTCTGGCCAAATCCCGCTACACAGGTGGACCCATGGGGCCCGATTCCCCAGAGTGATGTTGTTGGTAAGGTAGTTATGCGAATTCCATGGTTTGGATGGATAACACTTGAAATGAAGAATAATCATTGGGCCTTACCGTTAGTTATTGCGCTTATACTCTTGCTGGTGATTATCGAATTTGTTATTCCGACAATCAAAGAAAGAAAAAGTAACCAACACGTTGGAAAGAAATTGCAGTCCGGTACTTCCTGACTAAATAGGCTTTTAGAAAAGATTTAACGTGCCAACGAAAACTTTCTGGTATCTTCTGGCGCGTTCTCATTTTTGGTTATTTACATGGCAAGTTTTAAAACATAGGAAGTTCTTATGGATTGGAATACTTCCTTGAAGCGGAGACAAATGCGTGATTGCACTGAAAAAGTTGTGGAAGAGCGATTATTTTAAGACAATTGCTGCAATCGTTTTGATAATTGCTATAGTCTTAGGCTTCTTCTTCGGTTTACAAGCAGGACTTAAGACATCTTATCCAATGTTAACTGTAGAAAGCGGCAGTATGAGTATTCCTTATGACAGCGCCGATAGTTTCTGGTTAAGCATAGATCATCCTTTTGATCGAACCCTAAGCATAGGCGACATAATAGTTGTGCAAGGTGTAAACGTGAAAGACCTAAACACCAACTACCCCAACAGCGACATAATCATATTCCACAGCCCAATAGATGGCGAGCTTATTGTTCACCGCATTATTGGTACAGAAGTTGTTAATGGTGTTACATATTTCCAAACTAAAGGGGACGGAAACGGAAATCATTGGCCACAAACACCTCAATCAGGCTTAGACCCTTGGGATTACAACACTCCACCAGGAGTCCCACAAAACCTAGTTGTGGGCAGAGTCATTATGCGTATTCCATGGTTCGGATGGATAACACTCTTCATGAGAGGAAATTCATTAGGATTGCCATTGATAATTGCACTCATATTCTTGTTGGTGATTATCGAATTCATAATTCCAGCAATAA
>CAVSPH010000006.1:0-134003 GCA_963729805.1 Candidatus Bathyarchaeota archaeon
GCAAACTATCTATCCAAAGAAGGCTTCAAAACCGAAATTATTGAGTCAGCATCCCGAAGAGGAAATGTACTTGCAAGACTTAAGGGAAAAGGTGAAAAACCGAATTTACTCTTATTGTCACATCTGGATGTGGTTGCAGCTAATCCAAGCGAGTGGACAGTTGCCCCATTCAACGGCACAATAAAGGACGGCTACGTTTACGGAAGGGGAGCCTACGACATGAAATGCATGACAGCAATTGAAATGATTGTTTTGAAACTGTTAAAGAAAAACAAAATCAAACTAAAGGGGGATGTTGTCTTGGCAGCTACGGCCGATGAGGAACGGGGAGGCGAAGAAGGAGCAGGTTACCTTTTGCGGAATCACAAAGAAAAAGTTTGGTGCCCATATGTCATCAATGAAGGTGGCGGCTTAGCTTTTCCTTCTAAAAAAGGTTATGTTTTTCCTGTTCAGACTGCGGAGAAGGGAATTCTGTGGCTCAGAATAAAGGCGAAAGGAACTCCGGGGCATGGTCAATGCCTGACACTGCTGATAACGCTGTATTGCGCATGAACAAAGTTATCGATAAACTTGGAAATTATAAAGCGGAAACAATGTATGTGCCCACACTCAAACAGTTCCTTGCTGAAATGGCCCTACACGAACCTGAACTTAACCAAACTTTTTTGCGTTTACTTGCTAACCCAAAGCAGAGTGAAAAAATACTAGTGAGTTAGCAAAAAAGGATAGAGCTTTGGCTGAAGAGATCAGGCCAAGAACTAAAATGACTATTGCTCCAACTATGATTCACGGTGGGGTTAAAGAGAACATTATACCTTCTGATTGTGAAGCAGTGTTTGATTGTAGGATTCTTCCTGGACAAGACGTGAATAGAACGTTTGATTTAATCAAAAGTTTGCTAAAAGATGTGGGTTTGGAAAAGTTGACTTTTGAGTTTATACAAGCGCATGACGGTTCAGAATCATCAATAGAAACACCGCTCTTTAGCACCATTGTTAGTGTTCTAAAAGAGTTTGAACCTAAGGGGCGGAGTTACCCCCTCATTAACAACAGGAGGAACAGATTCTCGGTTCTTTAGAGAAAACGGTAGTGTGTGTTATGGTTTCCAACCTATGATACCAGATGAACCCAATGACCAATTAGAAAAAAGGATGCACGGTATTGACGAGCGAATAACCATTGAAAACCTTGTTTATGGAACAAGTATTCTCTATGAAACAGTAAAAAGATTCATGAGCTAAAGAACAACAAACGAAATTTGCCAATATTCAATAAATCTTCGATCTACTAAAATCTTCAACATCCATTTTGCTTTTTTATTTTCCTGAAAAAAATTCTGAAAAACAGTTTTAAAGAGGATATAAAGCTAAAAAATTTCCTCTGATCTCTTTTGACCCCTTATAAATACCGTTATACATATGCTACATGGTTTTCATGAACCTCGGATTCTTCGCAATGATATCCCGCCGGTCAAAAATCTAATAGGCAAAATGACTATCGCAAATACGTAGATGTTTTCCAGAAAGAGATACAAAATTTTTATTAGTAACATTGCCTCTTTTAAAGAAGAAGATGCGAGTATCTTTGGTGTTAACTTCCACATGGCAAGCGAGCAAACAATAATCGATAGGGCACATAGAAATTATGAAGCCACCAAATTAATTGGTTTAATTTCAGATACACATGTTCCAAAAAAAGCCATATGTGTTCCGAAGCGTGTTTTTGATATTTTGCAAGCGTTGATTTTGTCATACATGCCCGCGATTTTAGTTGGAATTGGCAGTGATTGATGAGTTAGAACAAGTTGCCCCTGTTTTGGCAGTTCATGGCAACATGGACAGTCTTGAAGTGAGTAATGCATTACCCAAGATTAACTCCCTCCGAGTTTTGATTGGAAAATAGGCGTTATACATAATGTCGATGGTCTTTACGGACTTGGCAAAATGGAGAATATTGCACAAGAGAATGGCTTCAACGTTGTAGTCTATGGACATACTCATGTTTCCAAAATAGAATGGAAAGCGAAAACTCTCTATATTAACCCTGGAAGCCCTACTGACCCAGAGTCTTTTCTCTGTAAGCCATCAGTAGCTCTGCTAAAAATAACAAAAAAGAAACTGTATCGCCGCAAATAATAAACCTCTAAGCCATAAGAACTGACCCGTAAAAGATTGCATAAAGCAAAATTCCAAGAAATATTGACGCAAGCCAAATTATCATTGTTGGAATCATTAGTTTCTTTCTTTTAAAGCAGCCTTTCAAACCTTGTGATCGCCAAGAAAAAGTAAGCCAAACACCAAGCAAAATGGCTAAAGTCCCAGAGGAACATGAATTAAAGTCACAATTGATACTTCGCCAGAAATATGAGTAAAGAGATATTCCGGATAACTGCCAGAAAAAAAGAAGGAATCATGACAGCAAAAATGACTGCCAAATGCAAGATAACCGCTACAGCCATTACAAGCCCATGACGTTGAAGCGTTAGTTTCTTGTTTAGCCAATAACCATAAAGCAGCAAGGCCAAAACAATCAGTTGGACTGATAAGCCAATTGTCGGAATAACCACATATGGATTAGTGAGAAAAGACATCCATTCACAAATTAATCACTCTAAAGCTTGACGTATAAAGTTTCACTTTCACTTAACTCTCCCGTGCAACAAGAATTAGTTTCTACAACCTTCTTAAAAGCAATAAACGCCAAAAGCTGATTTTGAGGTTAAAAAATGGAACGTTGTAAAAATCCATGGAAAAATGCTTGTGAAAGCGAAAATATCAAATTATACATCCAAATAAAAGGCGAAAAATTACCGATTTGTCAACAATGCTGGAGCAAAATAGCTGATCAAGAGCAAGAATGGTGAAAATAATGGAGAACTTTAGCGGTAACAGCGCGAGATCATATATTGGAAAAAACGTTAATCTTCATTTAAAGGATGGCGCGGTAATAGTGAACGTGCAATTAACTCGAATCCATAAAGGCTTAGGAAAAAATAACTTAATTGAATACACTCCTTATGGAAACCGCAGAGTTACTTGTATACCACTTAGAAGTGTAGCTTGGGCAGAAATGCTGAACCGAAACGTAATTCAAATCAACCACCAGAAATGCTACTAAGAACAACATAAAAATAGAAATACAAGTCGAACAGTAAAGAGCTTATGCGTTGTTCAAACTGCGGTATTTGTTGCACAGAAACAGAGATGCTCCTATCGGAAAAAGACATTAGTCGATTAGAAAAGAGAGGTTTTAGCAAGAACTATTTTGTAAAGTTTGATAGACAAGGTTATGCACAACTCAAAAATAGAGAAGGCTATTGCGTCTTCTATGATCGAAAGAAATGTCAATGCAGTGTTTATTTTGAAAGACCTTCTGGCTGTCGAGTTTACCTCGTTATTTTGGATGAGGAAATTGGAATATCTACTAATGATATTTGCGATTCAAGGAATACCATCTCGGAAAATGAGAAAAAACTGAAAGGAAAGAAAGTGATTAAACTTTTAGAGACAATCGACAATGAAGCTGCGAATAGACGCTCCTAAAAGTTTGAATAAATTTTGCGTTTGATATTCTGCTTGTTTACCATGTCTGCAATTTGTTGGGTTGAGTTTATATTTCATTAGGTGTGGCTAAACTCGTTGTAAATATTTTCTTAAAAGTAATCTTACAAATATTATAGAGATGTGCACAATTATTCTTTAATAGCTTTTTAACATATAGTACCTTGAGCAAGGATTCGCCCCAAACCCGTGTTTCTATCTGGTTTGTGTCAGCAACACTACAACCATATCATCTTTGGGTCAAGCCCAGTACTTGCTTACCGACTTGAAGCTTTCATCGCCAAAAACCACCGCTCTAAGAGCCTCAGCATCATAGCATATCAATGCCGCAAAAACCATACCCGCCTTCTTCACCAACCCTTTAGGCCTCAAATAACAACCCTTCAGCAAATTAGCCTTAATATGACCGTTAAACTGCTCCACCACATACCGCTTAGTCCGAAGAAGTTTAGCATACCTACTCTTCTTCGCCTTCCCATTCCTAACGTTCACAGCGATAACCGGTTTTGCATCAATCACTTTGACTGCATGACGATTTTCTTTTGAGTCATAGCCTGCATCAGCCAACACATAGGGCGCTTCTAATCCCAAATCAAATCTGGAAAAATCGGCGAATCATACTTGTTGCCCGGCGTAACTGCAGCTCTTAAGGGTATACCTTGTTGGTTTACGGCTGCATGCAGCTTAAAACCTCGAAATTTTCCTCTGCTTGTGTAGCCCCATCTTGCTTCCAAATCGTTTAGATCAGCCAGCGGCGTAGAATCAACCACTAGAAGTTTGGTCGGCATTACTAACCTGAGCATATCGGCCAATTTAGCAAATGTTTCTTTTAGAAGGTTGAGGTAGCGTTTCCACCATCGACCTACAGTGGTTCGGTCAGGTACCGAGTGTAAGCCCAGAGCGTTAAGTGCGTTTGCATGTTTCTTTAGGTACTCAACTAGGCGGGTGTCGTTTTCTAAGCCCTTAAGCCTAGCGAAGACTAGTACTCGAACTGCTTTGAGGTGTCCATAACCGGGATTGCCGGGTCGTTTAGGCTGCATAGAAACAGTGGCTTTATTTACGAAAAGCCTGACAACATCCCAGGCTTCCATAACAAAACATAATTAAGAAGCAGCTTAAATTCTGCACACCTCTAAATATTAATTAAGAAAGCTATGGTCATTTTGGGGACTTTGGAACATGTATCTATTTATTTTCTTTTGCAGTTTTGTCCTCAGCGAGCAGGTATTCCACGTATTCTCTTATTGTGCAATTGGTGTCTTTAGCTCTTTTTTTGATGTCTTTATGAACTTTTTCGGTAACTGTTATGCACTTGAATCCTTTTCGTGGCAAATGTTAATCTCCTTAGGTACTTTACCGTACGATTGAATATATATCTAATGGTGTGTGTGTGTGTCGCCTACAAATTATTAAACCTTATATAAACGTACGTCCGCTAATTATCTCTGAGAGAGGGAAACAATAACGCCAAAGAAAGGCTACAAAAGCATCACTGTTAAAGCTGAAGTTTACGATTACTTCTTTAAAGAATGGCTCAAAGTTAAAGAGGAATATGCCATTAAAAAGGGCATTCACAGCTTCTCAGCTTATGTTACATATCACTTGGCAGAATTGATAAATGAAGAAAAGAAACGCAGGTGTAAAGACGAATCGCCTTGAAAGCCCCACATCCTTAAATAATTCTTGGTGAAGATTTGTCAACGGTGAATTAGATTGCCGTGCACTGTAATTGTTGGTGCCTTCTGGGGAGATGAAGGCAAAGGAAAAATTATTTCTTATTTAGCTCTTAAGGATAACCTTGATTTCTGCGTCAGGACTGGTTCGGTTAATGCAGCTCATACGGTCTGGTACGAAGGCAAGAAGTACGCTTTGCACATGGTTCCTGCAGCCTTCATAAACCCAAAAACACGTCTGCTTATTGCCGCAGGAGCAAACGTTAGCGTTCAAACTTTTTTTGACGAGGTTGAACTTACAAAAGTGCAAGGAAGAATTGGGATAGACCAGAATGCGTCGATAATTGAAGAGAAACATAGCGCTCAAGACAAAGCCAGCGCTGTAAACAGAGGAATCGGGACGACAGGTCGCGGTGTAGGACCTGCGTTAGAAGAGCGTGTCAGACGTACTGCAAAACTTGCAAAAGATATCCCTGAATTGAAAGCTTACCTTGCAGACCAAGTGCAAGAAGTTAACGATGGTTTAGATTTAGGTAAAAAAGTGCTTCTTGAGGGCACACAGGGATTCATGTTATCGCTGTTTTTGGGTGGCGGTTACCCATATGTTACTGGAAGAGATACTGGGGCATCAGCCATCGCTTCGGAAGCAGGAGTGGGACCCACTAGAGTTGATGATGTTTTAATAGTGTACAAATCGTTTATAACCAGAGTTGGCGCGGGGCCTTTGCCGGGAGAGATAACTAAAGTAGAAGCACAGAGGAGGGGTTGGTTTGAGGTCGCGGCTGGAACGGGCAGAGATAGACGCTCGGCACCCTTTGATTTCGATTTAGCTAAGAAAACTGCCAGAATAAACGGTGCAACGCAAGCTGCAATGACAAAACTTGACTGTATTTTCCCCGGTTGTAGAGGGGCAAAGAAATACAGTGATTTACATAAAGAAGCAAAGGAATTCATATTAGAAGTTGAAGACAAAACTGGCGTACCTATTACTTTAATTGGTACCGGTCCTGAAGCAATGGAGATAATAGATCGTAGAAAATAGGAACTTTTATTTCTTGACAAGCAAATCGTTTTCAATGTGCAATATTATGTTAACATCTAAGCGTTTCACAAAAGGTTCTGCCTAGCGCGCTAATCCTCTTGTTTATTGCGGGGTTGCTTATTGGAGGATTAAGCTTTTATTATGTTACCTATATGCAAGTGAGTAGTTTAAACAGCAAAGTTTCAAACTTGGAAAGTCAGGTTTCCAGCCTAAGTGGTTTCCAGAATGCTACGTATCAAAATATCACTATTCTTCAGAATGGCACATCTTTAGCTGCTTTGTATCAAGGGATAAGTGATTCGGTGGTTTTAATAGAAGGTGATACTCAGCAGCGGTACACAACAAGGGTCCGGCTTCGTTTATGCTTTTGAAGGTCAAAATGTGATTTTAACTAATTACCATGTTGTTCACGGCACGACAAGTTTAAGCGTTACATTTTCCGACGGAAACGGTTATTCAGCCACTATTCTGGGTACAGACCCATATTCTGATTTAGCTGTGGTTTCAGTTAATAACGCAAAAGCTTCTGAGTTTAAACCAATAAAAATTGTAAGTTCCTCTACGTTAAATGTGGGTGATCCAGTGATTGCAATTGGAAACCCGTATGGACTAGTGGGTTCGTTAACAACAGGCGCTGTAAGTGCGCTGGGTAGAACAATAACCGAGGACACCGCTGGAGGATTTGCGATTGCGAACATCATTCAAACAAGTACCCCTATAAATCCTGGAAACTCAGGAGGTCCCTTGCTTAACGCTGTTGGAAATGTCGTGGGCATTACGACTGCGATAGTTTCTAACTCACAAGGTTTGGGCTTTGCTATTCCATCAAACACAATTCTCAGGGAAGTATCAGCCTTAGTAACAACAGGAACCTACACTGGACACTCCTATCTAGGAGTTACAGGAGAAGACATGGATTACAGCATTGCCCAGCAAACAGGTGCCAGTATTACTTACGGTTGGAAAATAGCCACAATAGTAAGCGGGGGACCCTCAGATGGCAAATTGAATGTCGGCGACATCATAATTGCCCTCGATAACCAAACAATCAGGAACAATGACGATTTAGCAAGCTACTTAGAAGAACATACCTTACCGGGTGACAGCTTAGTTCTAACTGTTGTTAGAGGAAACGCGCACACAAATGTTACCGTCGTCCTCCAAGCAAGACCCACACCAACATAATAAACCAATTTTTAACATTTTTTTGAATTCTATTAAAATCAAAGATAAATACTGGTAGTGCAATGTCGTTACCTTAAAGGAGAAATAAAGTTGTCTGTAGCGCAAAGAAAGTATTTCACTGAAATAGCAGCGTTGGCAGATAAAACCGTGGCTGTTGTTACGATTGCCGGAAAGACATTCAACGGCACACTCGTTGGCATTAATCCCGACAATATGAGTCTTAGCTTAGCTGACGCAAAAGATGAATCTGGAAAGTTGCTTCACAGAGTATTCTTAAATGGCAGCGTAGTTGCTCAAATCTCGAGCGCAGAAAAACCTTTCGACCTAAAAGCTTTAGCTGCGAGACTTGAAAAAGTCTTCCCAACAATGGTTAAACTGTATGATGACCAAGGGTTCATTTGGGTCATGGACAAAGTGAAGCTAACCGAAAAAGGGGTTATTGAAGGTTCAGGACCAGCTTCTGATCGAGTGCAAAGAGTATACGAACAGTTCATGAGCGAAGTTAAACCTTAAATAAACCAGCGCAGTTGTTGCTCTTCTTTCTTCTTTTCTTCTGTTATGCTTCTAATAATTCCGAAAGATTCTAAGGTTTTCTTAATCTCTTCTCCACTTTCTTCAAGTTTTGATAAATCAATGTTAAGATTGAGGTATTTGTCAAGCGTAGTTAACGCACATCGCGCTGCGTTTACATCAGGATTCATTCCAGGTGTGTCTACTAAGAGTGAAAAACCTTTCATTTCTCTTAGACCTGAGAGTCCAATGGATAAACCAGCTATGCCGAAAACGTGGCCAACCATAACTTTAGTTCCTAAATCTAAAGCTTCCTTTATTGTGTCTAAGTCTGTCGCTGTGCTGTAAATTGCGGGCAGAGGTTGTGCTTCATCTTTCTTGAAACCGCCGATGGAAATTACAAAGCGGCAGCCAAACTCCTTTGCCAAATCAAGAACCTTACCACACAACTCATATTGCCCAACAGTTGTAAGCGCCTGAGTGTTGCCATACCAAATAATCAAATCCCGAGATCCTGCTCCTCGTTTCGCATAATAGAGTTCATTTATAGGTGTAAGTGCGCCTCCATTATCTGTTGTTACAGCAAAATCCTGAAAAGATGAAGAAAAAATCTGAACAAACCTCTTAGCTTTTAGCTCTTTTATCAAATGCAACGCAGCAATATTAGCTACAAATCCTATGCCGGGTAATCCCTCAATCAGGATTGGATCTTTTAGTTTTGGTTTTTCGCTTATGTCTATTGAGCAAACCATGTTTCTGCGTCTCGCTTCTGGTATTAGGCAAACAATGCGATATAAGGATGTCTAATCCGAATAATCGCAATATTGACCCTGGAAGTAAACTAAATTCTTAGCTTAACGAATTTACCTTATCTTTTTTATAAGCGTGTAATGATTCTTGTTTAGGTTTCAGCGTTGAGTTTCGAAATTAAAGAAAAAGATCTGCTGGGCAGAATTGGCAAATTAAAGACTAAGAGTGGAACTGTTGAAACTCCACTTTTGTTCCCTGTAATTAATCCTAGCATTCAGCTTGTTTCACCTAGAAAGCTTAAGGATACCTTTGGTTTCGAAGCAGTAATAACCAATGCTTACATACTCAAAAAACGCTACCAAAACCGGCCAATAAATGAGGGCTTACACAGATTTTTGGATTTCGACTGTTCTGTAATGACTGATTCAGGAGCATACCAAATCCTCGTTTACGGAGGAGTTGAGGTTAATCAGCAAGAAATCGTCGAATACCAAGAAGGCATAGGAAGCGACATCGCAACAATGCTCGATATTCCAACAGGATGGAAAGTAACTAAAGAACAAGCTCAGGACACAGTTGCTGAAACGTTAAAACGGGCAAAGGCTCTTTTTAAAACTAAAACTCGCGATGATATTCTGTGGGTTGGACCCGTACAGGGCGGAAGGCATTTAGACCTTGTTGCCAATTCAGCGATAGAAATGGGAAAATTGCCCTTTCAAATTCACGCTCTCGGAAGCCCAACCGAAGTTATGGAAAGTTATCGTTATGATGTCTTAGCTGAAATGATACTAACAGCCAAAAAAGGTTTGCCTATTGAGCGCCCACTGCATCTTTTTGGCGCGGGACATCCTGCTATGTTCTCATTGGCAGTTGCGTTAGGTTGTGATCTGTTTGATTCAGCTGCGTACGCATTGTATGCTCGTGAAAACCGTTACATGACAGAAAATGGTACGTCACAGCTAGATGAGCTTGATTATTTCCCATGTTGTTGTCCCAAATGCACATCGGATACCCCGATGGGACTTAAGAATAAAACGAAAAAGGAAAAAGAAGTTTTCTTAGCCGAACATAATCTATACGTTTGCCAGTCAGAGCTCAAGCGTATAAAACAAGCCATAAGGGAAGGCAGATTGTGGGAGCACACGGAAATGCGAGTTCATGGTCATCCGGCTTTGCTTTCAGCTCTCAAGAAACTACGAAATCACGCAGATATTCTTGAAAAGTATAGTCCAACCGTTAAAACCAGTGGTTTCTTTTATTTTGATCCAGTAGGGCTTGTGCGTCCAGAAATTACTCATTATCGCAAACGATTAATCAAACGATATGACCCGCCTAGCAATGCTAAAGTACTTTTTTTAGTGCCTCAAACAAGAAATAAACCGTTTCATAAAGCTCCTGAGTTTAAGAAGATTCGCCATTTATTGCGCAGTTTAGGTGAAGAATATGCCTCACAAATTCATATCTGCGTCTATGCTGCACCATTCGGTGTTATTCCGTTGGAGCTTGACGAGGTTTATCCACTTAGTCAGCATGAAGCTGCTTTGCCGCTTGACAAGGAAACAATAGATTATGTTGCTATCCAGACCAGAGCGCACGTTGAACACACAGATTACGCAAGTGTCGTTTTACTCAATGACACTAAACTTTGGAAGGATAAAGTTGAAAAAGCTTGCAAATCTGCATGTAAGGTGAAAGATTTAAGGTTTGATTCTGTTGATGCAGATGTGAAGGGAAGCAAAGAGATTTTAGTTCGTTTAGAGAAGATTTTTCGGAAACATTTGAGCGAATAACTTTGATTCAAGCCGACTTACACATCCATACAGTATATTCTTCAGATTCCCTTATTCAACCCAAAACGCTGGTTGACATGCTTGCTGCCCACAGCTTCATCAAAGTTGCAGCTGTAACAGACCATGACAGCGTACGCGGCATCAGAGCAACAGTCGAGTTGGCTTCCGTTTACCCGGAGTTTTAATTATTCCCGGAGTCGAAATAACAACAACATTGGGAGACATAGTGGTTTTAGGCACAACCGAGTTGCCGCCAAAACCCTGGACACCTGAATCCATTGTGGACTTACGCAAAAAGTATTGGCGCGGTTTCGATTGTGGCTCACCCATTCCGGCAATATGGCATGGGCGAAGCCGCAGGAAATACATGATGTGGATGCAATAGAGATGCTCAACGGAGGGTCTTCTGCTGCCGCAAATAACGAAGCAAAAAAATTTGCAAAAACCCTGAGTTTGCCCGGTACAGCAGGCAGCGATGCTCATCAGGTCTCGGAGCTGCTTAGCGTTTTCAACAGAATTGATGCTGATTTGAACGTTGATTCGGTCTTGACAGCGATTAAGAAGGGTTTTGTATCGGCTCATGCTGCAACTGGGTCGGTACATTTTTAAAACAGCAGAAAATCATTTTAAAACGTTAACGAGTTTACATTAAGGATTGGTCTGATTGCGAGTTGGATTTTTAGGTGGAGCAAGAGAAGTTGGCAGAATGGCTATAAGTGTAAAATCACAAAAAAGCCAAGTCATAATAGATTACGGGGTTATGCTTGACCGTGAACCTGGTTTTCCAATGCATGTTCCACCCAAAGATGTAGACGGGTAATTCTAACACACAGCCATCTTGACCATTCAGGCGCTCTGCCAATCTTTTACATCAACGACAAAAAACCTCTATACACTAACAAGCTAAACTTAGAGTTAACTCAGGTTCTCATTTCCGATTTTATCCATTTGTCAGGTTACTATTTGCCTTTTGAATATCTAGAACTCAACACAATGATGAGAAACAATAGCATTTGATTTCGGTCAGAAGGAACCGGTTGGTGACATGAAAGTTAAGCTGTTCGATGCTGGGCATACCCCTGGAAGCGCTCAGGTACTCGTCGAGGCCGATGGGAAGAAAATCCTGTACACTGGTGACTACAACATGGAGGACAGCAGGCTTCTGAAGGGAGCGACGATGGATTACGGAGATTTAGACGCCGTTGTGACGGAAAGTACCTACGCCAACGAAGATCATACTCCCCGCCCAGAGCTTGAGAAAAACTTTGTGGAAGCAGCTACAGAAGTGGTTGAGCGTGGCGGAACCGTTCTGATACCAGCCTTTGGCGTTGGCCGAGCCCAGGAAATAGCCTGCACACTTGCAGCTAACCATTTCGAGTACCCAGTGGTTTTGGATGGTATGGCAAGGGAAGCTAGCAGGATAATAATGAATTATAAAGAGTTCCTCCGTGACCCGAAACTGTTCATGAATGCCATGCATTCGCTAGACTGGGTTGACGGCTGGCGAGATAGACGAAGAGCTTCAAGAGACCCAGGGGTGATAATTTCGCCGGCTGGAATGTTAAAAGGCGGTCCTTCACAATTCTACGTTTCAAAAATTGGCAAAAAAGCGAATAACGCGATTTTTCTAGTGAGTTATCAGATTGCAGGTACGCCTGGCAAACAATTGCTTGAAAAAGGGGTCACAACCATTGACGGTAAAGTCCGCAAAGTCAAGGCGCAGTACAGACACTTCGATTTCTCTTCACACTGTGGAGCAAGCCAGCTAAAAGAAGGATTGCGGCGACTCGGCGGCAAACCCAAAGTCTTCTGCGTTCACGGGGCTGAAGGAAACTGTGAATTGTTTGCTAACTGGGCAAAAACTGAGTTAGGCCTGGATGCTGTGGCACCGCGCACTGGAGAAACCTTTGAGATTTAGGCTATCTCTAGGAAAATAGGAATTCTAAATATTGATCAAATAAGATTAGAGATACTGATAAGCTTGCACAGGGTGAGTTAAGATTTTTCCTCCATGCAGTTTGTTCAATAGACACATTTTCCTGCTTGAGGGCGAGCTTTTTGACAAAAAAATACTTAATTAAAAGCAAAGCTTATTGGGTGATCATTGTTAATGCAAGGGCGTTAGCGATTAACAATTTAGGGTAAGAATTGTGACTGAGCCAGAAAAGCAAGATAAATTCAAGTTTCAATTTATCTATTTGGGACCGATACTAGCAAGCCTGATCTTCGGTTTAGGTTGCGCTTACATCTTGATACCTCAGCAAGGAGAGGTTCCTCAAGTGACACCTTTTGCTAATAATACTCCTACAGGACCCTACGGCAACGCATTTTATTTCGTTATTCTTGTAGCAATAAGTGCAACAGTGTTCTATCTTCTATTAAAGCGAAAAAGCAAAAAAATCATCAAAGGATTAATTATCGTTGCAATGACAACAGCGTCTTTGCTGCTATCGCTGGTTTATTTGTCTGCTATATTCGCCTATTTCCCAAGCCTGAGCATCCTTGTAATCCCCTTGTCAATAGTAATTTCAATACTGTTTGATCTCGCAATTTTCAAGATAGGCAATATAGCACGAAACGTAGCGGTAGTTGGCGTTGGGGGGGCACTCGGAATTTTCTTTGGCTTCGCAATTCCATTGTATAGCGCAGTCCTGATTCTTGCTTTTTTGGCGGCGTATGATGTGTTTGCCGTCTATAAGGGACCTGTCGGGAAAATTGCTCAATCCTCAGGACTCGATGAACTTCAAGGTTTGAGTTTCTCTTTTAAAGACATTCAAATGGGGCTGGGTGACTTAGTATTCTATTCTATGTTGATAGGAGCGACCTTCTTCTATTTTATCGGCTCACCTTGGGGAATTCTTCCATGTTTAGTTTCGATAGTGGGTATCATGGCAGGCTCTGTCATCACTTTCTTCATGCTTGAGAGAAAAGGAATCTTCCCAGGATTACCCTTCCCCATAATGCTTGGCTTAGCTGGTGGATTAATAACAGGGTTTTTGATAATTCCACTTCTTTAAGTGGGCGTTCCAATTTTATAGTCAGAGAACTTCTAAATAATCTTCGGTGCTATCAAGATAAACGTTTAATTCTTGATTGAGTTAATAGAATCGGTGGCTTAAATGGAAAAATCGACAGTTGCAATTGTCAAAGGAGAAAGTAGGACATGAACCAGTTTTCAAAGCACTCGACTTGATAGATTATAAATTGTGTTTGTCCGGTTACAATAAGGTTCTCATAAAGGTCAATTTTATTACGACTAAGACCTGGGACTCGGGAGCAACAACTGATCCGATTGTTGTGGAAGCTATAATAAATAAGCTTAAAGTTTTACCGGTTGAAGTTTTTGTTGTAGAATCAGACGCAACAATTACCAATGCAGACAAAGCCTTTGAAGCTACAGGGATGAAAGAAATGTGCCAACAAAATGGCATCCAATTCCTAAACTTACGCCATCAAAAAGATAAAGTCAAGATTCCTATTCCAGACTGCGAAACATTAAACAGCATTACTGTACCGCGAATCGTTAAAGAATCCGCCGTAATCAGCGCAGCAAAACTCAAAACCCACATGGCCACCAAAGTCACCTTGGGCATGAAAAACATGTTTGGTCTAATGCCAGACAAGCTCAAATTCAAATACCATACGCAAGGCATAAGCAAAGTAATAGTAGACATCAACACAGTAATCAAACCAGCACTTACCGTAATAGATGGCTTTGTAGGGATGGAAGGCAGAGGCCCAACCGACGGAACACCAGTCAAAATGGATTTGATAATCGCAGGCAAGGACGTTGTTGCTACAGACTCAACCGCAGCTAGAATCATGGGATTTGAGCCAATGGAAATTTCTCACATTCGAAGGGCATTTGAGAAAGGGTTAGGAAACATCGACAACATAGAAATCTTGGGAACAAAGCTAGACGACGTTAAGCAGATCTTTAAGCGAAGCAAGTAGACACCCAAGTCGTAAAAAAGAGGTACAATTGAGTATACTCTCAAGGTTGGGTAAAAGGGTACGGTTCAAATGATGGCAACATTTAGGTAATGTGCCTTTTTCCAAGAAAATATTATGCCAAAGTATAAAGACCTGATAAAGCCAAGTTCCAAATCTTAAAAAGAAATAGAAAGAAATGCCCAAAATTGCGTTTTTATGCTAGTTTTGTTAAAAAGACGACGTTTTTCCTAGTTTTTGTGGAGCGAACAACTGTCGCTCCGTATTTTAATGCAGGTCTGATTGCTTCCCCGTGGCTCTTGTGGCACTGCACACCCATCGTTTTTTTATCTTGCGAAATCCAAACCACGCTACCCATGGTTTTACATTCAGGACAGTTTCTCTGATCACCAAGCTTAACTATCGTTTGAATCAGACGTTTCGCTATTTGATCATGACTTGAACTTTCCATATTATTCTCTTTCTGAGCCGTAGCTCCGCTCTTTATGTACAAAGTTTTTTGCCCCTTATTTTTTCTTCGAAAAGAATCAGTGACTCAATAGGGTTTGCCAAGAGAACAAAAGAAGCTCTTCAGTTACATGAATGACCATCACTCTTATAAACCAATCAAGAATACAGTCTCAATCTGAAAATAGATTTTTTGTCATCGGCATCGGGGTTTAACCATTTGATATGAGCAATCTATGAACTTCGAGAAAAATAGTTGATGAAAAATTTTGTTTCATTTATGGTTTTTGAATAAGAAATCATCTCGACTAATAAAATAACAACCCATTCAAGAAAATGCAAGGTACATTTATTTGGCGTATTCGTTTCTGTTTTCTTTTCCCCGAGTTGCAGAGAGTACTGCTGCTATAGCCAAGATTACGATGGAAGCGTACAGTGCGGCTTGTATGCCAGTGATAAAGGATGCACTCAAGCCGCCTGAAAGTTTTACCGTGCTGATGAATACTTGGAAGGCTAGTTGCCGAGGAATGGATGAGGAAGCAACGGATATCGCCACCACAAAACTCCCTAAGATCCCCACATTCTGTAAGTTCTCAGGAGGCCCGAAACGCTGCCATAGTTGCCTTGTCTTGCTTTGGCCATGACTGCGGAGTTATTGGCAGGGAAAAACATGGCTGTGCCGAAACCTGATACGGCGGAAGCGATTAAAATGATGTACAGGATGAATTTTGGCTGAGCAAAGTATACATCAGTGTGGCTGCCGCAAGGCAGATGATGCCCAAGGTGGCTATGGTTCTGGCGCCTATTTTGTCTGAGTGTCTACCCATAGCGGGCTGAAGAAACTCCGATCACATAGCCCGGTATTAAAAGCAGAGATGCGTTTAGAGGTGATAAGCCGCGTACGCCCTGTAAGGTACATTATTACCAGAAAGACAACTGAGATGTAACCTACGCTGACGAAGAATGTCGCCAAGCAGGAGTTCCTTAAAACTTTGTCCTTAAAGGCTTGGAAGTCAACCATTGGGGTTTCCAAGTGGTTTTCATAAGTGATGAACAAGTGGAACTAAAATAGTACCCAGCAGTAGCGAAGCTGCGTTAAGGATGGTTATTCCTTGTGAAGTTAAGCTGGTTGCGCCGTAAGAGATTAGCAGAAGGCTTGTAGCAAGGCAGAACCATTCCGCCTATGTCGAGTTTGGCTTTTACTTTGGGAGATTGCTTTAGGTATTTGAATCCAAGTAACAAGGCGATTACTCCTATTGGGATGTTGATGAAGAAAATAAATTGCCAGCCAATGAAAGTGGTGACTATACCTCCTAAGACTATGCCAAGCATAGAGCCTATAGTCCAGCCTAAGGAGCTAAAACCATAGGCTTTGCCACGGGATTCGGCGGAAAAGTGTCAGCGATAATGGCCCCGCTATTTGATTGCATTAATGCGCCTCCTAATGCTTGCACAACTCGTGAACCAATCAGAAAATAGATGTTAGGTGAAAAACCACATAGGGCTGATCCGACTGTGAAAACGCCAAAGCCGGCGTTGAACATTGTGGTTCTCCGTAGATGTCACCTATTCGCCCAAGCTGGGTTGTGGTAACAGCTATTACTAGCAGGTAAGTTAGTATTATCCAGATGGTGGTAATGAAGTCAGATCGCAACCCATCTGTTATTGCGGGAAAAGCAAGCAAAACAATAGTGCTATCAAGTGCACCCATCAATGTTCCAAGAACAACGATAACTAGAATGATGCTCTGACTTTTCACCATAAGCTTCTAACAATCTAATGAGCGCTTTTTATGCGTTTACCCATATCTTTCTCAATCTTTAGAAATTATTTTGCCTTGTCCTTTCTTTAAACTTTCTTTCATTTTCTCTGTATAAGGTTTAAAGCCTTAGGGTCCAAATCTTCTGGAAAGGTTTATTTTGTTGCATGGTACTATGATGTGAAATTGCAGGCGGACAATCATGTCCGTTGGGATGTGGCCGCGAGGCTGAACCGTAAGCAAAGAGACATTAAGGAGGAAAATTGAAAAAATGGCATATAAGTACATAGCGGAAGAATGGTCTGCCCCAGAAAAATCCTTCGTTGAAGAACTCATGCGAGAAAGATTGGTGCAATGGCGTAAACAACCATCAACACTTCGCATTGAACATCCGACAAGGCTTGACAGGGCAAGAAAACTAGGCTACAAGGCCAAACAAGGTTTCGTAATGGCCCGCACAAAAGTGCGTAGAGGCGGATTGCGAAAGAAACGTCCAGTATCTGGAAGACGACCCAAACGTATGGGAGTCGCCAAATTTAAACCGGGTAAAAGCCTAAAACTTATAGCTGAAGAACGTACAGCAAAGCATTTTCCAAACATGGAAGTTTTAAACAGTTATTGGGTAGGCGAAGACGGAAAACACAAATGGTTCGAAGTAATACTGGTAGATCCGAAAGGCGCCGGGCATAAAAACAGACAAAGACATTAGTTGGATAGCTGAGAAACAGCATACAAGTAGAGTCTTCAGAAGCTTGACAAGTGCGGGCAAAAACGTCAGAGGTTTACATCACCGTGGAAGAGGAGCAGAAAAAGTCAGACCAAGCCACCGAAGAGGAGCAAGATACAAGGATAAACAAAGATGGTAAAATATGCATCACATTAAAGCAATAATAACCAAGCAAAATGGCAAGAAAAGCCGCGGAAGAGGATTCAGCCCAACTGAACTAGAGAAAGCGGGTTTAAATAAGCAAGACGCTAAAAAGATCGGCATACCGCTGGACATCAAACGAAAATCGTGCCACAATGAAAACGTCGAATGCCTAAAAGTGCATTCAGAAAAAGCAAAAGACTGAAACAAAAGCAAAACCAAAAACCAAAAACCGAGCTGAAGGCAAAGAAAAAAGCTAAAAGCTAGAAGCCCAAAGACAAAACGGTAAACAATGTCTTCGAAACCGCCAATAGGCTACATCGATATTCGAGTCTTTGCCCACGCAACCGAGGACATAGACAAAGTCCAAACTGCTGTACGAAACCTACTGCCAGAAGAACTGGCTCAAACCCTTATTTTCCAAAAAACAAACTTAACGGGGCACCATGGAAATCCCATAATTCTTTTTACAACCCAACTAACAGACAAAAAAGCTTCCCATCGGCCTTAGAAAAAATCGGTTTAGGCCTAAACTCGTTAGACAAAGAAGAATTATGTCGAGAGCTAAAACTTCATTTGGAGAAGCGAAATTTATACTTAAGGTTTGATAAGCAATCTGCATTTTTGGGAACAATAAAATTTACCCGAAACGACCCAATCCACTTTAAGATACATTTCAAGAACAAAACGTCAGAAGAAATAAAAGATATTTGTACAAGCACTGGGTTGCTGTCATGACACGAGCTTTCGCCGACTTGCATTTGCGAGTCAACCCCAAAGACCAGCGAATAACACAACAATTAATCAATAAGGCTGCAAAATTCGGTTACCAGACAGTTTCCATTCCATTTACTTCTGGATTGCAGGAAAATGAATTAACAAAGCTACGAGAAATATGCCACTTAAGCTAGTATAGATTTTGTTTCACGTGCAGATTTTCACCCAAGAACGGAAAACGACTTAACTCATTTCTTACGCAAATTCAGACGTCGATTCGAAATCATATGTATCTCATGCGACAATAAGGAAGTGGCAAGGCACGCAGCAAAAGATAGGCGAGTTGACATGCTAAGTTTTCCAAGCTTAGACTATCACAAAAGATTTTTTGACCGCGCAGGGGCAGAATTAGCGAGTGGCAGCTTAACTTCTTTGGAAGTAGATATTAAGCCACTTTTAGTTTTAGAGGGTCCTTCAAGAGTTAGGTTACTTATGAGTTTGCGGCGTGAAATTGCACTCGCAAGGGAATTTAAGGTGCCAATATTAATCTCTAGCGGTATAGCGAGGAGAGATTAATGCGCTTTCCAAGAGACATGGCAAGCTTGGGTTATTTGTTTGGCCTGGATGAGGCTTCAGCTTTAAACGCAGTCTCAACTAATCCTGTTGCAATTATCAAACGTAACCGCGAAAAACTCAGCGACCGATTTGTTGCACCAGGAATTAGCATTGTAAAGGAGGGCAAAGCTCTTTGAAGAGGGTTAAACGGCGTTATTTAGCCCTTCAAGTAGAATGCGAAAGTATGCCAACTGAACGCGAGTTTATTGATTCAGTTTGGGCTGTTATAACAAAGCTTTATGGCGAGGTTGGAGCAAGTCTTAGCGGTCTAACTTTGATTAGCTTTGACTTGGATCGAAAAGTGTTTGTTATTCGAGTTTTGCTGGCTGCTTTGAATATAGTGAAAGCTTCGTTGGCTACGATTACAAGTCTTGCAGGCAAAGAAGCTTCGGTTAATCTTTTATCTGTCTCAGGTACCTTAAAGGCCCTTTATTCAAAAGTAAAATAACTTTGCCATATTTGTGTGTAAAGTTTTTGCTTGTTTTTGACAATGCATTATGAACATAGATTGCATATTTTGTTGGACAAACTTGCAAAAGTGTTGCAGAAATGTTTATCAACGTCAGGTATGCGTTAGTTAGCATTACAAAAATGCTTTGGGAGAAGAACAAAAAAGGACTGAAAAGCGCAAAATGGACTTACAAGATTTCTATTTTAAGTTACCTCTAAAAACCGATCCCATAATTGATGATTCCACATTGCGTGATGGCATTCAAATGCCTGGCTTAGCAGCTGGTCCGAAAGATTCTGCAAAAATAGCTCAGTTCCTTGCTGAAATCGGCGTAGAACGCATCGAGTTATTCCACTATCAGCAGCCGGACAAGAAAGCTGCAAAACTAATTTGCGATTTAAACCTTGATCTGCGGGTTGCAGGTTGGTGTAGAGCACTAAAAGAAGACATCAATAGCGCAGTAGCTTGTGGCTTTAAGGAAGTAGGAATTTCTCATCCTGTATCCGACATACATTTTAAGGCAAAATGGCCGGAAAAAACCAAAGACCAGATTTTGGAAAATATCGTTGATGTTGTTGAATATGCGGCCAAAACATGTGGATTACGAACATTCGTTCACGGCGAAGACAGCACGCGCGCAGATTGGAACTTTGAAAAAAGTTTAATTAATGCTGTTGCAGATGCAGGTGCGGAATGTTATCGTATCTGCGACACTGTAGGAATAGGATTATCTGATTCAGCAGCACCTTTGCCCATTGGTGTTCCAGCAAAAGTAATTGCTATCAAGAAAGAAACTAGAATTGGAGCAATTGAAATTCACGCACATGACGATTTCGGAAACGCAGTTGAAAACACCATGGCAGCAATCAAAGCTGCTTCAGGGGTATGGGACAAAATATATGCAAGCACCACTTATCTCGGAATTGGCGAACGCGCAGGTAACGCAGAAACCGAAAAAGTACTATTGAATCTGTACTTGCATCACGGCGTCAAAAAATTCGAAGGCAAAACCCAGAAATTAAAGCAAACAGCCGACTACATTGGAAAAGCAACTGGCTACATTGTTCCACCCAACAAGGCAATTGTTGGGGACTACGGTTTCTCACACGAATCAGGAATACACACACACGGCGTCTTAAATGATCCTTGGACCTACGAGCCGTACCCCCCTGAATTAGTCGGAAATGAGCGGCGGCTAACGATTGGGAAGCAATCAGGAAAAGGTATTATCAAACACAAAATAACAGAGTTGGCTGGAAATACCCCAGACGACCAAACGGTTGCCACAGTAGTAGACAGAATAAAAGAGATCTATGCTAATGGCAGAAGAGCATCATTAAGAGAGGAAGAATTCAAAAAAATGCTTCGAATACTACAAATCCTACCAGAAAACAGCCTTTAGACTACATTTTTTTTATTCACTTTATTGACGAAAGGAAAAATCACCTAAATTCTTAGAAATTCCAATATTATATGTTGCAATAAATCAAAAAGTGAACTACTCGCCTCTTCCGAGGCGAGCATCCACAGCTAATTCTTGTTGATATATTCTTCTATTTTTGCACTAGTAACAACGCCAGCAGTCCTTACAGCATAGCCCTCAGACCACAAATGCCCACCCCAAAGCAGCAACTTAACCTCAGGAAACTCCTCAAAAAGCAATTTAGCAGAATTACACTTCAAGACACGCACCATCTCAGGTATACATAGCTTTGGACGAGCTGAAACAAAGACATGAATATGGTCGCCATGATGAACTTTAGCAGCAAGCAGTAGGAAGCCATGATTAGTAGCAATCGTCTTAAGTACTTCTTCCAATCTAACCTCAACTGAGCCTAAGAGTACCTTGCGCCGGTATTTAGTGGCCCAGATAAGGTGGTAGTTGGCTTGGTAAGCACATGATCTTGCTTTCTCCAGGTCTATCACCTCCTTACCTAATGGTGACAGACTTATCGACAAGTAGAGCTAATAGAACTACGTGGTGGACGCATTCATCCTGCCGCTAACGCGGCAGGTATTCTGCTAGGTTTTTTATAAAGAAAAAATTAGGCTTGTTCACACTTTTGAAGTAGCCGCTGCCAACGTTCATCAGTGTATCGTTGCATTTCGTCAAGTACATGTTGGTTCTTTGGAGTAAAAAGGTGTCTGAATCTACCTTGGCCATTAAGATAATCTTTGACGGGCTTCTTTTTTTGCGGTGCAAGGGCAATTAGTTTACTTGGCGTTGAGAGTTGCCGTTTGCCATTTACTGCTTCCCAAATTGGAAACACGCAGGATTCCACCGACAGCTTTGAGTATTCCATGGTTTTTCCTGGTTCAGTGCGCCAACCTCTTGGACAAGGAGCAAAGATGTGTAGAAATGCTGGGCCATTAACTTCCAAGCCTTTGCGGACTTTGGTAATCATGTCTTTCCAGTAATATGGTGTTGCAGTAGCCACGTACTCCATTTCATGTGCGAGCATGATGTCAGTGATTGGTTTTTTCTTTTCCAGTTTTCCGGGAATGACAGAACCAGCTGGTGTTGTTGTTGTTGATGCGCCAGCTGGAGTTGCACTACTTCTTTGAATTCCAGTGTTCATGTATCCTTCATTATCATACAGGATAAACAAGAAGTCATGTCCACGTTCAACAGCTCCTGATAATGCTTGCAAGCCAATATCGCAGGTTCCTCCATCGCCAGCTAAAGCGATAACATCAATATGCTCTTGTTTGATTTTGCCTTTCTTCTGCATTATTTTTATTGCAGCTTCGATTCCGGAAGCGTTTGCGGCGGATGTCTCAAACGCTGTATGCAGCCATGGCAATGCCCAGGAAGTATATGGGTAAATTGAACCAACGATTTCCATGCACCCAGTTGCTTGAGTTACAATTGTTGGTCCACGGGTAGCCTTCATTATTAAGCGTAGCGCTGTTGCTGGTCCACAACCTGCGCATGCTCTGTGGCCTGAAAGGAATAGGTCAGGTTTTAATGCAATATCTTTTGATGTGAATTTCCATTCTTGAGTTGTCATTTTTGTTTTCTCCTTTTAGTCCCTTAATCCGAAGTAATGCACTTCTTTTTCTACGTGCCCTGTTTTAACAATTCGACTAAGCTCTTCGAAGATCCTTCGTAATTCACGTGGGCTTGTGTCTCTGCCGCCTAAGCCGAAGATGTAGCTTGTGATTTTCGGGCGCTCTATTAGATCGTATAGTGCATTTCTGACTTCGCTGAACACAGCACCGCCTAAGCCGCCGGGAGTCATGCTTTTATCCATTACTGCTATGGCTTTAGCGTTTTGTAACGCCTTTCGAAGGTCTTCGACTGGCAGTGGCCTAAACGTACGTAATCGTAGAACTCCCGCTTTGATTCCTTCTTGCCTTAGCTGGTCAACTATCACCTTTAGTGTTCCAGCTGTTGAACCAATACAAACGACTACAACTTCAGCGTCTTCAAGCTGGTAAGCGTCAATTAGTCCATTGCCGTAGGTTCTTCCGCTGATTTTAGCGAATTCACTGTTAACTTCTTGAATCTTCCTTAACGCGTTTCTCATTCCTTCTTCTTGTTGACGCTTAAACTCAAAATAGTAGTTCTGCAATGCATTTGGTCCCATCGTCATGGGGTTTTGAGGATCCAGCTTGAAAGGTACAGTTTTTCCTTCTTGAGTTACCACCATTGGAAATTGACGTTCCCCAACGAATCCCTTGATCGCATCTTCTGAAAGCACATCCACTTTTTCAAGCGTATGGCTTATTGTGAATCCGTCCAAACCAATAATTATAGGTAATGAAACTTCAATATCTTCAGATATCTTGAACGCTTGGATAATGGAGTCATATGCTTCTTGAGCGTTTTCAACGTAAATTTGAATCCATCCGCTATCTCGTTCAGCCATACTATCAGAGTGGTCACCATGAATATTCAGGGGTGAAGATAAGGCGCGGTTAGCAACTGCCATTACAACTGGAGCGCGAGAACCAGAAGTTACAAAAAGCATCTCATGCATTAACGCTAAGCCTGCTGAAGCGCTGGCTGTGAAGGTCCGTGCTCCTGTTGCGGAGGCTGCGAGGCAAGCGGCCATAGCACTATGTTCTGACTCAGTACAGACAAACTCAGTTTGCACTTCTCCATTCGCAACGTATTCGCTGAATTTCTCAACGATTATAGTTTGTGGTGTAATTGGGTAAGCAGCAACGACGTCTACATCGCATTGTTTTGCCGCGAAAGCAACTGCCTCGTCTCCATTTAGAGCCATGGTTTCTTGATTATCTGTTTTCTTCATTTCTATCCCTCCACATCGGGTAACTTCATGGTTATTGCTTTAGTTGGGCATTCGTTAGCGCATATTCCGCATCCTTTGCAGAAGCTGAAGTCAAACTCGATTTTACCCATGTCCGGTCGCCATTTTATTGCGCCGTCAGGGCAAAACATTACGCACGTTAGGCATAGAGTGCATTTTTCAAGGTCTCTTACTGGCATGTAGGTTTTCCAGTCGCCTGTCATGAATCCTATGCTAGATTTTGAACATACTGCAGCTATAGAAACGTCTTTCCAGCTTTTTTCTCGACTCATTCACTTTTTGCCTCCACGTAAGCTTCCTTGATTACTGCAAAGTTCTTTTCTGCCAAGTCTGGTCGGAAACGGCCTTTCAAGGTTTTTTGTATGCCTTCTAATGTGACTATGTTCGTTGCTTTTGCAACGCATCCAAGGAGGGCGGTATTAGTTATTGGTGCTCCCAAAATTCTTAAGGCAATTTCGGTTGCTGGAACTGTCCAGACTTTACCTTTTGTTACTTTTAGGTTTTCTCTAAGGGCAGCTGGATTCTCGTTTGAATTAATAATTAGTACGTCTTCATCTCGGTTTAGTCCAGCTGTTACTGGAACGGATTTAAGCAAGGTGTTATCCAGGACCACAACGACGTCTGGGTCGTAAATTGCGCAGTGCAATCTTATTGGTTCAGAGCTTATTCTTGTAAAAGCTGTAACCGGCGCGCCCATTCGTTCAGGTCCAAATTCAGGGAATGATTGAATGTATTTGCCCTCGTCAAGAGCTGTTCTTGCTAACAATTCGCTGGCTGTCCAAGCTCCTTGGCCCCCTCTTCCATGCCACCTAAACTCAATCATGGTTTTCAAGCAATCCTATTCTCCGATGAGGTTTTCTCATTAAATAGTCGATTACCTTCATATACATTTTTCTAGTAAAACCGTTAAACCTCATGCTTTAATGTAAAGATCACACTTTTGACAGTTGACAAAAGGTACTGCCTTAGTATGATTTAATTATGTAAACCTAACAAAATTTGAGGGTTGTTAACCAAGTGAGCAATAGAGTTATATTTGCCTCACACTTTATACGAACCATAATTAGTTGGGTTTTAAA
The DNA here is from genome assembly GCA_963729805.1 of Candidatus Bathyarchaeota archaeon. Classification (GTDB taxonomy): domain Archaea; phylum Thermoproteota; class Bathyarchaeia; order Bathyarchaeales; family Bathycorpusculaceae; genus Bathycorpusculum. The sequence continues at coordinate 24,675 of CAVSPH010000006.1, forward strand.
TGAAGATGCGGTGAAGGGCATTGGCAGAAGTAGTGTTAACTGCTGATAGGACTCTAATGAGTAATTATCATAACAACGAATTCCTCGGGTTTGGTACTTGTGCCCCTCCCAATTTCATACCAGAATTGCTTTACAGTTACCTTTTCTTCCCTCCACTAAAAACAAAAAACGGTCACCCAAATCAAGCACCATATGGGTTAAGAAAAACTGAAGCCCAACTTTTGAAAGAAGGCTTCCACGTTGAAACGGTAAGCCCAAAATACTTAGGTAAGTATCTTTCAAATGCAAAAGTTCTTGGTGTTCACACAATGGATCCATTCGGATTAGGTCCAGCGTCTACAACTTTAGCATCACTTTTCAATAAAGAACCATACCTAGCAAAACATTTTCGAAGTTTGCTAAAAAGCCCAGATGTTGTAAAGGCGAAACAAAACGGATTGAAGGTTATTGTTGGTGGACCAGGTGCTTGGCAGTTCCGTTACAGAGAAAAAGCCGTCAAAGACTTAGGCATCGATTGCGTAGTTGAAGGGGAAGCAGAAAATATCATTGGAAAAATCTTCAAGGGCGCTATAGAGGGAGAGGCAATTGCAAATCACTATGAAGCCGGAATTGGCGAAGCACCAACTCTGGAGGAGATTCCTGACATTGTTCATCCTTCCGTAAATGGCTTGGTTGAAATTGGCAGAGGTTGTTGCAGAGGATGCCAATTCTGCAATGTCACTTTAAGACCTCTGCGCTGGTATCCTATAGAAAAAATTAATCGTGAATTAAGCGTCAACATTAATTCAGGGAATACTGGAACATGCATACACTCAGAGGATGTGATGCTCTACGGTTCAAATAACACAACACCCAATGAAGAGAAACTTCTGGAATTGCATAAGTTAGTAACAAAAAGATGCACTGCATTGAGTTGGAGCCACTGCTCTTTGGCCGCTGTAGCATCAAATCCAAAACTTCTTTCAAAGATTTCTGAGCTTGTTTTGCAGAATCAGTCATGGTGGGGGGCAGAAATCGGTATTGAAACGGGATCTTCAGAAATAGCTAAGAAAATTATGCCTGCTAAAGCGCACCCTTACAAGGCGGATAACTGGCATGATGTCGTTGTTGAGGGTATGGGAGTAATGCATGATAACATGCTTGTTCCTTCCTGCACTTTAATTGTTGGATTACCAGAAGAACAGGAATCTGATGTTATCAAAACAATGGATCTAGTTGACGATCTAAAAGATATGCGCTGCCTCATTGTCCCATTATTTTTTGTGCCGCTGGGAAAATTGAAAAATGAAAACTGGTTTACTGATACCCAGCTAAGCGAACTGCATAAGCAACTTTTGATTAAATGCGGAGAACATGATTTTCATTGGGTTGATAACTTGCTTGATATGTCTTTCTCTGACAAATGGTACCAACATATAACAAAAGAATTCTATAAAGGGTTCACCGCAATTGCAAAACGAAAAGTCCGACAGATAGAATAACTAGAACTTTGAGAAATCTAAACTTTAATTTCGGATTTTGCCTAATACTTGTTTTTTGCTTAATAGTTATTTCTGAGGAAACGATTATACTTAAATACTATATTGAAACTCAAAAGTGACATAAGCGTTATGCTTTGCCGCCGTGGCTCAGCCCGGTAGAGCGGCTGGCTGTTAACCAGTCGGTCAAAGGTTCGAATCCTTTCGGCGGCGCCAACTTATGCGGGCAGAAACTACTGCCTTTTTTTAATCTCAAATTTTATAATCCGTTTTTTAGCGAAGGCCAGGAGGTTTTTTCTTAATGCCTCGAGCAGATTTCTCGTTGAATATTATTTTTACGTATCTCCAGCAGCCACTTAACAAATATACTTTCAAAGCGCCAAAAATTAAGACGTGGGTTGAAAAACAATGCATGGGCAAAGATGTGCTTAATCTCTTTGCAGGACCTACCAGGCTTGACGGCTGCAGAGAGACGACAAATGATCTGGATGCAAGTTTTAACCCGGATTATAATATGGATGCTTTAGACACTGCTAACTACCTAGCCACTGTAGCTGGTCCTGGTAATCTTTTCAGAAAATACTCAAGAGTTGTTATTGATCCGCCTTACAGCTACCGAAAAAGTATGGAACTCTACAATGGCAACGTAAACAGTCGATTCAAGCAGCTCCTTGATGTTATTCCTGATCTTTTGACTCCGGATGGCTGGGTGATTACTTTTGGTTATCAAAGTAATGTTATGAGCCGAAAACGAGGTTTTGTCGTTCGAGAAATCTGTTTAATCAGTCATGGCGGGGCTCAACATGACACTATTGCTACTGTAGAAGAAAGAATCAAAGTCACAGAAAAGGAGATTACAACTTGAAGAAAATATTCAGTGATGATCCGTTAATTGCTTATGCCCAAACTGAAGTTACTATATTTAAAACTAAGAATTCTATCGATTTGAAGTTGATGGAGTACAATGCTGAGGATATAGGTTGGCGTTGGAAGCCTGATAAGAACGAAATTTTTGTGCAGTTCAATCTAACTGAAGTTGTTAATGATTTACCGATTAAAGTGGTTGTTAGAGTCAACTGTCCGATTATCTGGGATCGAGCAAATAAGTTAGCGAGGACTCCGGAGCGAAGGCAAGACCGCATTAATCTGCAGGTTGGATTGCGGTCTATGTTTTGGTACATCAAAAGTCATTTAGAAACATCTTATGCTATGCAAGGTGGGTTAATCGCTGGATTCCTGCCTGATATCGTTACTGTGAATGGTGAAACTTACTTCAACAGTATGATGGGTAAGATTCAGCAGTTTGCTGCTTTGCCTGAGGCGCCGCGAGAAGTTATCGTTCCTTCAGTTGAACAGAAGCAACCGGATCGCATCAACGTAACTAACGGATATCCTAAGGAGGTTTCTTGATGGAGAAGCCGAAATATGGTGTATTGTTTTCGGTTCGTCATAAGGCTAAAGAAACTAATGATTTAGTCAATTTGATTAGTATCAAATTTGGGTCTTCTATTCATTGGGCAGAGCATTTGGCTACCGGCGGGACCTATTTTGATAATCAAATTATCCGCAAAGTTCCAGGTGAACCGAAGATTTGGTTTAAGCTTCATGGGAACAGATTTACGAATTTCTTGGAGCTTTATTGCCAGGATATCGAAGTTCTTCAGGCTATCAAGAATGCGTTTCCCAATGATTTTAGCGGTGAAGTAGAAGTAAAGGAGGGGCTTTGTTGACTCAGAAAGCGATAGACCCCTTATTGCAGGAGATTGCGGATAAGATTCAAGCTGAACTTCCTGAGGAGCTTGCGGCAGCTACTCATTTTAGCGTTAATGAAAAGGAGCAGTTGATGCTTGATTTTGCGGTGCATCTCGATAAAAACGATTATCCTTTGATTCTGACTCTTGTTAAGAAGTATAACGGGGATTTTGGCAATCGAAAAGAAGGCGGGAAAGATGTTGGTTTCTTCTTTGTTCCCAAACCTACAGCAGAGCTTGATCTTTCTCAGCCAATTCCAGCAACTACAGGTGACGCAACGCCTCAAGAAAAGGTAAAAGAGAAAGCGTCGTCTGACGCTAAGCCCGAAAAAGAGAAAGAAAAACCGAAAGAGAAGTTGCGCCAGCCTAGTCCGATTACGCAGTTTACAAGCAATTACTGCAGTGTCTGTGAGGATCTAGGCGACAAATGTAACAATACAACTGCTAGCGGCAGAGCAAACCGGGCGCTTTGTGTAGAAACTTTGAGAGTTCAGGCTTTGCAATCAATTATTGTTAGTTTTGATAATTTTGGAAAAGTTCTTGAGCCTCCAAAAGTACCTGAAAAGCCCTTTTCAAGTCCTCCTGCAGCAACTTCGCCAGAGAAGGTGCAGCGTTCGACGCGTCCAACTGAAGGCCATAGAGAAGAAGGGATCGTTTGGGTCAATGATGTAAATCAGAAAGGCGAAGCAATTGAGAAGGCTTTTGAAAAAGATAATCAGCAATCAAGCCAATATTTTGGACTTCGTGATCAGATTGTTGCAAAGATTAGAGCTGGCAAGAAAGGGTTAGAGTTAAATGGAAAATGGCATTGGCTCTATGAAAATGGTTCTACGATAGGCCGTAAAGCTGCTAAGCAATTCCCAAATTCGAGAGGAGGCAGACGCTAATGCCCTTGGTTAGAAAATTAACTACAGTTGGCCATTCTCGCGGTATCACTCTTCCTAAATCTTGGATTGATTATTATGAGAAAGAAAATAGCTGTAGAATTACTGAAATTGCGTTAATAGTTGAAGATTCAAGAATTATTCTCACACCTATTTTGCCTAAGGAGCGTTCTTAGAGGTTTTTTATGGCTAACTCATCTGATAAGCGATCACGAATCTCAAAGTATAACAGTTATGATAGTTATGGTGTTAGCCTGCGAAAGCAAGTTTGCAAGCTTCTTGACGAAAATCCCTTGTTAACAGCTAAAATGCTTGCTAAACTGATGAACCTGAACTATAAACAATATCGACAAACTCTCACTAATTACCGCAACTTTTGGGTATATAATCATGAAGATGAGCGAGGTTCAAAGTGTTCAAGTTTGCATTGTTTTAAGGCTAAAGTGAAGTTGGATTTAGTTGTTAGTCAGGGGTTGAGGGTTCTTGTTGATTCTGGGGTTGAAGAGGGCAGGTTTGGTTGGGTTTTGAGTAGGGCGCGGAATCGTTTTTTGGTTTGGAGGGGTCATTTGGGGCGTGTTGTTTGGTTTGAAAGTGGGACTGTTACTTTGCATGTTAAGCGGCCTGGTAATTTGGGTAAGGCTAAGCAGCTTTTTTGTGATGCGTTTGTTAATACGGGTCTTTTGACCGATGTGAAAGTGTTGAATCCTGTTTTGGAGCGTATTAGGCCTAAGAGTGGGCATTTTCCTTACAGCAGTGGGGAGCGGTTGCCTTACATGGTTATTCGTGATTTTGAGGAGAGTCATGGGATTGTGATTAAGGTTGGTGATAGGACGCATCCGAATGCTGTTGAGGTTATTGCGAGTTTTTCGAATGCTATTGATTTGGCTTTGCAGAAGCTTGATAATTTGGAGAAAAGCGGTGAGGCTCTTGATAGGATTTCAGGTATCTTAAGCAAACTTGGGAGTTTTGGTGAATGGGAGGATCCTTCTCGTTTGGCTGAGGGTCAGAAGAAACTTGGAGACTATGTGCGATGAAAAATTTTGAATTAGATGAATTTGGGTTGAGGCTTCTTCGTTTGATTCTTCAAGATATTCCTGAAATTAAATCAATAACTATTGTTGAGGATGTTTCTTGATGCTTTCTAATATTAAACGTGGCGAATTCAACATTAGAATATGCTTGATGAGTTCTAAGGTAGTTAGCCTACACTGGCAGCTTCAGAAGTTTGTGTTGTATGTTTTTGGTACTTGTAAGTTAATTTTAGGTTACTTAATTGCATATGTAAGTGCTTTTTTTGGGCATCTTCGAGTAATTGAGGTTTTTTCAGAAATTATTAAAAATAGAGGTTTTAAGTATGGAAATTGAAGTTAAAAAGAAACGTGGCGGTAATAGACATAAAATTTTAGATCCTGTGAGCCTTGAAGATGTTATAGTTCCTTTTCCGCTTGTGAATAAGCCTAAGTTGCGGCTTGCTTTGACTGTTTCAGCGCGTGGCTCTGGCTTATGTATGTATATTCCTAAGGAAGAATGTGATCTTTATGGAATTATTGCGGGCCACATTTTGGTTGTGAAGATTGATGAACATTATCGGAAGCGTCAAGAGGATGCCTAAATGGGGTCTCATGAGAAGAAGCGTGCTAAGAAGCGTCAGTTGCATGCGCGTGAGTTGTTGAAGAATTTTGGTGACAAAATATGAGCGAAGATACGTGTCCTAACAAAGAATGTGGTGAGCATTTCTATTTTGGTTTAAGTCGTGAATCTCATCGGAAGCGTTATCCTAATCATTTTAGCGGAGAAAAGAAAGCAGCTGTGGTGAAAGATGATGCTGTTTTGTCGGATCCTAAAGTGAAGCGTAGTAAGAAATCTAAACGTGAAAATGAGGAGTTGGAAAAGTGAGTAAAGGTAAATTAAAAAAACATTTAGAATGTTTACGTAAAAATTCAGAAAGAAAGAACATTGATTTTTCAAATCAATCATTAGCCAATGTATCCTTTGCTGAAGGTATTCGTGCAGCAGAAAGACTTTTGGATGAAGCAAAACGAGATTTTCCTTTTGTAATTTTGGCTGATGATCTTTTGAGTGCTCAAGCTGATATTAAAGAGAGAGCGGATTGGTTTGAGGATTCGGATTATGTTGAGAAAAAGGAGTTGATTGTGTGGTTTCGGAAGTGGTTTGGGGATACGGAATGGTCTAAGTCTGCGAAGAAGTTGCATGATTATTTGAAGATGGGGGCCATAAAAAATGAGTGAGAAAAAGCATAGTTTGGTTGTTCCTGAGGCGTTTTTGCCTTTGTTGGAAGATGTGCGTTTGTTGAAGTCTGATGGTCAGAACCCGAATAAGATGACTAATAAGCAGCATGAGGAGTTGTGGCGTAGTCTTGTGGAGTTTGGTTGGACTGATCCTATTAAGACTGATAAAGCAGGGATTTTTTGTGACGGTGAGCAGCGAGCTATTGTTTGTAAGGCTCATAATGAATTCTTCGTTCCTGTTTTGCGTTTGTCAATGACTGAGGTTCAGAGGAGGCAGGGACGTCAGCGTTTCAATAAGCTTCGAGGTAAGCATAGTAAGCTGCTGGATCAGGCTGAGTGGAAACGCATTATTGATCTGGGTGAGAAGGCCAGTTTGGAGGTTTTGCTTGAGGCTGTGGGTGAGAAGTTGCCTGAGGATCTTAGTGGTTTGCGTGAAGGCAGCAATATAATACCTGAGACGCGGGAAATAGTTATTCGTGGTTTTAGGGGTAAGCAGTTTGATGAGCAAGCTCAGAAGACTGCTTGGGAGAAGTTTATTGCTGAGGGTTATGATGCGGGGTTGTTGAATCTTTAATGCCGTCTTTTGATTTGGTTTTTAGTTGGCATGCTGGTCAGACTTTTCGTGAGCAAGCAATTATCGGCACTTATGATTTAAAGGATGTTAAGCTTGAGAAACATATCAAGGGTAATATTCCTATTGAAGGCTTAAGCTGGCAAATAGGCTGTATTGTCGGCTCTAGCGGGAGCGGAAAAACAAGTATAGCTAGGCACTGTTGGCCTGAAGCTTATTTCGCTGATCTTAAAGAAAGATACAAGGAACCTTGTTTTCTAAATGATTTTCCCGCTGAACTTAGCATTAGTGAGCTTGGCGCTGCATTGTCAAGTAGTGGTTTCAGTGAGCCTCCTGCGTGGCTAAAAAGCTATAAAGTCTTAAGTCAAGGACAGAAGATGCGAGTTGATATTGCGCATGCGCTTTGTTTGCTTCAGAAACTTGTCGTATTTGATGAGTTTACATCTGTTATTGATCGTGAAGTTGCGAAAATTGGCTCCTATGCTATTAGCAGGGCAATTCGGCATCATCCGGATAAACAATTTATTGCTGTTACTTGCCATTTTGACGTGTTAGATTGGCTTGAGCCTGACTGGGTCTATAATGTGGATACAGGCGAGTTTATCGATTATACGAATGTAAAAAAAAACGATGTCACCCGCCAATTAATCTCTCAGTTTATAAGTGCGGTTTATCCATGTGGCAGGTCTTTCGGGAACATCATTATCTAAATACTGAGCGCCTTGGCGCCGGAGTGCGTTGCTATGTTGCTAAGCTTGGCGATAAGCCTGTAGCATTTATTGCTGTTGCCCACGTGAAAATGCTTGTCAGGTATTTCAGGGTTAGCCGTCTTGTTGTTTTGCCTGATTACCAAGGCATCGGCGTTGGTAAGCGTTTGCTGAATTTTGTTGCTGAACTCTATACTTCGCAGTTGCCAGAGATTCCTTTCTATATTGTTACCAGTAACCCGCAGCTTGTTCGCAGTAACTTGGATCATTGGCGTGTTAAACGTGTTGGCCACGGCTCTGCAGGAAGAAATGACAGCAGAATAAACCGTGAAATTAGGAGTTCCAATTCTAAGCGTCGTCTCAGCGTATCATTACAGTATATTCCCCAAAAACGAAGTGGAGGCGCTTCCCTTCCGTAGTTCCGCGAAGAATAGGGCAGACTTATCCTTGCCTAATCGTTTGCGTGGCAAACATTGTGTGGTCTTGGCTGTGGCAGAAAAATTTCCCGAACAAACAAAAGTGGTTACTGTCGACGATGTTATGGTCGTTTTGTACTTCATTGTAAGAGTACTAAAGTATGATTGAAGTTGGTTTTTCAAAAAACTAGGCTGCTGTATTTGGTTTTAATTTCTTGTCCTTATTTTTCCTCACAACTAGAAATCCTGCCACAATTGCAATTGCAGCAATGATTGCTCCAGCAATGACTATTTCTAAGAGTTGGCTTTGCTTAAGCGGAGTTGATGATACAGTTCCCATGGTTATGGTTACTTGGTGAGTGCTGTGGTGATAGGTGAAAGACAGAAGCCAGGAATCTCCTTGCGACTCAACTGCGTAGGTTAATTGGTTTCCGTCCAGGTAAACTTTGAGACTGGAAACGTCGCTAACGAGTGATTTAGGAATATTTACATCAACGTATCCAGTCGTGCCTGGTGGTCCGCTAACAGTGAAGCTTAGTTCGTTGCTTGTTGAATTGAAAGCAAACTCGGAGATGGTTGAGTTTGAAGATACGGAGAAAACACTCTGTGTTTGATAGGGTAAAACTGCAAAACTAATTGTTGTATTAGCATCTGAAAGTGTGGCGTTCCCTGCCCAATACGCGTTCAGAATATAGTTCCCTGAGGCAGAAGGATACCAAACGGCATCAAAGTTTCCGTTACTATCGGTACCTGCAGTTGTAAGGCCTATCCACGAGTTGCCTTCATTAACGCTGTAAGAAAGCAAGACTAGAACGCCTGATATTCCTGCTCCGCCAATAGTTAAGCTTCCCGTGATGCTTACTTTAAAGTTTGAGTAAGAAGCGGAGCTTTGACAAGTGACAGAAAGTGTAGGTGCTAGAAGTGTTGGTGTAGGAGTTGGTGTAGCTGTCGGAGTTGGAGTGGGATTTATGCCTGCAGTCTTTACTAAAAAGAAATCTTCGTTTCCCGCTCCAAAAGAATTTGTGCCTCCTGCTATTGCGAAGCCGCCATCATTTGTGATTATCAGCGAGTATGCATAATCATTTCCTGTTCCTCCATATGTAGTGTTCCATTGTATGTTTCCAAAAGAGTCTGTTTTGATAAGCCAAACATCATACCCGCCTGCACCATAAGAATTCGTGTACCCTGCCAATGCATAACCCCCGTCAGAAGTCTGAACCAAAGAATACGCCTCATCGTCACCAGTTCCCCCGTAGGTTTTGACCCATGTTAGATTTCCCAATGAATTAGTTTTTATGAGACAGAAATCAGCTCCAACTGCACCAAACGAATAGGTATATCCAGCAATCGCATAGCCACCGTCTTGAGTTTGAACTAGAGACATGGCATTATCAGTTTTTCCACCTGTGCCTCCAAAGGTTGAGACCCACTGCTGATTTCCATTAGCGTCAATTTTGACAAGCCACATCTTGCCGCCCTGACCGAAATTACTTTGGGTAGCTCCGACAAAGGCATATCCTCCATCATTCGTTAGTATTATTTTGCTAGAACCGTCGTCTAAACTGCTAAAGTAAGGTTTATCCCAAAGCACTTGCCCAGTAGAACTTACTTTTATGACCCAAGCATCATAGTCATAAGTTGGGTGGAGAGGGTGGTCCCTTATGCTACCGCAAAGCATGAAGTTTCCATCGCTTGTTTGAATAACTGAGAAAGCAACGCCCCAGTCAGAACTTCCTCCTGAAGAAGATGGAATATAATCTAAAGCCCAAATCAAGTTGCCTGTTGAGTCAGTGCGTACCATGTACAAATCTAATGCACTTCTTGTTTGATTCCACGTTGACCCTACAATAGCATATCCACCATCATTCAACTGAATAACTTGGTAAGCATTATCGTCGTTTGGAGTTCCATAAGTCTGGTTCCATTGAATCTGACCTATTGAGTTTGTTTTTACGAGCCACATATCCCAGCCTCCATGTCCGAAAGATTGCGTTGAGCCAGCAATTGCATACCCGCCATCACTTGTTTGAATTACCGACCTTGCTTCATCAGCGCTTGCTCCTCCATAGGTCATTGTCCATAGTGTTGAGGGAATTGGTGCTGAGGTTGGAGTGGGTGACGGAGTAGGACTTGGCTTTGGGGTTGGGGCAGGTGTGGGTGCGGCTGTAGGCGTAGGTGTTGGGGTTGGAGCAGCAGTTGGGGTTGGCGTAGGTGTTGGGGTTGGAGCAGCAGTTGGGGTTGGCGTAGGTGTTGGGGTTGGAGCAGCAGTTGGGGTTGGCGTAGGTGTTGGGGTTGGAGCAGCAGTTGGGGTTGGCGTAGGTGTTGGGGTTGGAGCAGCAGTTGGGGTTGGCGTAGGTGTTGAAGTAGGGGTTGGGGTTGAAGTGGGCGAAGGAGTAGGAGTGGGAGTCGGGAGCAGTCAGCATGGAATTCATGAAAGGATAGTTATCTTTGTTATTTGAATTAATTACGTATGGTGTGTCGCCTATTCCGTCGCCATTGGCATCTATACCAGTGTAGTCACTCCAAAAATTACCTCCCGAAGGATAACCATTATCCCACTTGATTAGAATAAGAAGATCGTAGAAAGACGCTTGAGCAGTATTATTTGCAATAATATTATGAAAGAACACACTGGCATTTAGGTGTTATCAAAAACCCATAACTATTCCCAACCATGGTGTTATTTGAAAAAAAATGTTGTATGAGAGATAGCTTGCACCGAATCCTATATAGTTGTAATGAAAAGTATTGTTGAAACGGTGTTGTTGTATGACCAATCAAATCCAATGCAGTGTCTGGGTGTTATTCATCAAATTGCTGTTTAATTGTGTTACCATGAATTGCAGAAAGCGTATTCCGTCGCCATTATTTCTTATTATGTTGTTATCGATTGTAGTGCCGTTATATCCATCAACCCATATTGCGTTTCCGCCGCTTCTTGCGTTTTGAATTGTGAAACCGCTTATCGTTCACTTGATTAGCTGTTACAACAATAACACTGCCTGGGTCTACTCCCCCGCCATCTATAATTGTTGTTTGCCTATTTTCGCCTTGCAGTGTTAGAGTTTTGTTTATTGTAAGATGCTCATAATAAGTGCGCGCTTTTAACGTAGATGCTATCTCCAGGGTTAGCTGAATTTATTGCGGCTTGAATCGAGGTGAAATCACCTGTTCCATGGGCATCTACAACCCATTGTCGTGATGGAATCGGGATGTTTGTGCTGGAGATGTTTCTGACAGCGTAGTTACCTCCTGATTTCCAAAGCGCCGAAACCTAGATAATTGATATTGTTGAAAGCGAGATTTGTCATATCTGAAGCCGTGTAAGAACCTAACGATGTTCCATTTTGGTCTAAGAGCGGTTGCCGTGATTGCTAAAAGGATTTTTGTTCACGCTTAATATCATCGTATAATTGACGTTTTGCTTGAGGTTGCTGGCGAACTCGTTCCATGTCCAGCCGTTTGAATATCTTGCAAGCAAGAATGTTCCTCCATCTCTTGCCCCGAATTCAAAGTTAACGCCTGCAGTAGAACCCGCAAAAGGCAGACTGCTTCTAAGCATTATTGCAAATCCCTGTAAAGTTGCAGCGTTAACTTGAAGAGAAAAATTGAAATCTGTTGTTGGTGCAATTTGCTCGTAGAGAATGACGTAGGTTCCGCCATTTCCCGAAAGACTCATAGCTCCATTGTTCTGGGAATATTGCCCTCCGCCATTTTCTATTTGCCAACCTTGAAAAGTTGCAGCATGAACATAAATCAAAGGAATTGAAGCCAAACACATAATCAGTATCAAAAATCCCGCAAAAACAGATTTCTTCAACTGCTCCCAACTCCCACTATATAACGGTCGAAGGGGCTTATAAGGGTACTAAAATACAACTGTTTTCAAGCCAAATTGCAAATTAAGTTCATTCTTTTGGCTATTTTTTAACTTGAAGTCAAGTTCTCTGCCTATTTTACAAAATAGTAACAGCAACCAACTTTCTTCATCTGAGGTCAAGTGCTTTTATAGCGCTTGCTTCTATTGTTGATTTAATATTCTCGCAAGGTTAGGGTTGGCTTTCGAACTAACGCCCTGTCTAGCCTTTAGCCAAGGCTAAAATTAGATTTGGAGTGTATTATTGTGCCTCATCGAAAATCTCCCAGCGGAGTCGCTAAAAACTTCATTCTGCATAGTGCACAGTTTGACCGTTTGAAGAAAGAATCAATTAACACCGTGAATGAAGATGCCGTTTTAGCTGAGCTCAGCAGGCTTTTCCTGAAGATCCGCCTACTCTAGGGGTTTGTCCCGAAGGGTTTGAAGCTATCCGCGGTTTGGTTTTGGATGATACACGGGGCGAAGGCGCTTTAACGCCTCTGGGTGTGCCTGAGCAGGAAACGATTGATAGTTTCATTTTGGCTCAGAGGGAAGGTGCGTTTCAGTGAGCGGCAAAGATCTGTTTGATTATGAGAATTGCCCTACTTGCCCGGAGCTTCGCAGGAAAATAGATGCCATTTACCTTGCCCTTCTGGGTACCGATGGCGTTTGCTTAACTACTGGTGTGGTGAAGGAAGTTTTAGATTTGAAGGCGCAAATTGCTGATCTAAAAACTTCGATGAAAACTGAGCGTAAAGTTGTGGCTCAGTGGGAAAGCTGGATTAAACCTGTAGTCGGCGGCTCTGCAGTTGTGATCTTTTCCGAGATACTAATTTTCGCTTTAACACATCATTTCTGAAGCTAGAATCAAAATCCTAGTAATGGTGAAAAAGTATGGACTTAAAGAAGGAATTACTAGAAGTTCTAAATGGCGTTATTGAGTTGCCTTTGGAACTGCAGGATATTGTTGCGGAGGACATTGTTGAGTCTGCAAAGAATCGTGTTGCAACTATGAAGAAATGTGCTGGCCAATAAGTTATGTCAAAGGGAGAAACAGAAACGGTTGAAGGCAATCGTATTGCTGCGTTGGAAGAGGCTCTTGGTATAATTGTAAAGCCTTTAAAAGGTCAATCTGACAGTGCTGATGAACTTGAGTATTCGCCTGCAGAACTTAAAAAAATAATTCGTGATAAAATTATTTTTGAGTCGGCGGCTAATCGAGGTGCGTCGATTCCTGAAATTTACGAGATTTTACGAGAAAAAGGGTATCCTGCTTGTCAGAAAACAATTTGGACTGTTTTGCATAGTGATCGTGCGGCAGCTTTTACTGAGGAGCTTGAGCGTGTTCAGCTTCGTGATATTGCTATGCTTAAGGGTTATGCTTTGCGAGACCAGGAGAATCCTGATTTGAAGGCTTTTGCAGCCGTTATTAATGCTAGAGGCATCCATATTCGAAATATGAAGCCTAATGATAAAGTGAAAGTGGAAGTTGATGTTAAAACCCGAAATGAAACAACCGTTTTGCTCCGCGAATACTCAGATGTCCTTCAAGCAGCTTCAGTTATTAACACAAATATTTCAGCGGTTCGTGTTGGAGAACAAGTGGATTCCGAAGCGTCCTCATCCGGTAACGGGCAAGAGCGGTCCAACGTCTAAGCAGACTTTGTTTCTTTGTTTGCTTGATGTTTTGGAAGCTTTCTTTGGCGGTGCTGCTGGGGGCGGCAAAAGCGATGCCTTGCTTATGGCTGCGTTGATGTTTGCTGATGTTCCCAAGTACAGCGCTATAATTCTTAGGCGGTCTTACACTGATTTGTCTAAGGCTGGGGCTTTGATTGATCGTTCGCTTGAATGGTTGAGCGGTACTAGCGCAAAATGGGATTCAGTTGACCATACGTGGTATTTCCCAAGTACCGCTAAGCTTGCTTTTGGTTTTCTGGAGAATGATATGGATGTTTATCATCATCAGAGTGCGGAGTATCATTTTATCGGGTTTGATGAGGTAACGCAGTTTACCGAATTTCAGTATACTTATATGATTAGTCGGGGGCGTCGGCTTGAAGGCTCTTTTGTTCCAATAAGGATTCGTTCTGCGTCTAATCCGCCTGGGCTTGTTAATAAGAAGGTTTATGGGGAGTGGGTTAAGCAGCGGTTTTTGCCTTGGTTTATTTGTCCGGATTGTGGGGGTAAAGAGCAGACTGCAAATTTGTCTCAGGTCTTCTGCAGTAAGTGTGGCCAAGGAAATGGGCATGTGGAGTATAATGAGAATCGGGTTTTTATTCCTGCGAAGTTGGATGATAACCCGTACCTTGATAAGGCTGCTTATTTGAGAAGTCTTTCTGTTTTAGACCCAGTTACGCGGTTGCAGCTTCGTAATGGTAGCTGGGCAGTTAATCCGAAAGGTACAAAATTTCAGCGTGGATGGTTCCAAATTGTTGATGACTATCCACGGGATGCGCAGATTTTGCGTTGGTGGGATCGAGCTGCTACTGCTGCAGAGAAGGGTAAAGAACCTGATTGGACTGCAGGATCTAAGGTGGCTTTCAAAGATGGTCGCTATTACGTGGTTGATCTAGTTCGTTTTCGGGGCTCTCCTAAGGTTAATGAAGATACAATTTTGCAGACTGCCCAGCTAGACGGTAAGCAAATCGCAGTTTTTATGGAGCAAGAACCTGGCAGCGCAGGTGTTGACACAATTGATCATTACTCAAGAGTTGTTTTGCTCGGATTCAATTTTCATGGGATACGTTCGACGGGTGATAAGGAGCTTTATGCTGATCCCGTTGCGTCGGCGGCTGAAGCTGGAAATGTCTTGCTTGTTCGGGCGCCTTGGAATCGAGAGTTTCTAGATGAGTTTGAAGCTTTTCCCCAAGGACCTCATGACGATATCGTTGATGCAACAAGTAAAGCTTGCAACAAATTAGCGTCGTATAGGCGGAAAGAGGGCTTGATCGAGTTTGGCCCACAACTGCAATAAGTAAAATTTGAGGAATCAAAAATGAGTTTGTCGGTAGTAATGTTTCGGTGTCAAGCTTGCGGTGAATGCTGCAGAGAACTTTTTGGTAAGAAATTTGGTGCGGCAATTTTGCCTCATGAAAAAGCTTACATGGAAAAGTATGCTTGGAATCTCGGTGTAACAGTAAATTTTCAGCCTTTAACTAAGAATCTTGCGGGGCAAATTACCACTTATCAATGGACAGATAAGAAATGTCCTTTCTTAAATGTTCAAAATCAATGTATGATCTATAAGATGCGCCCGGGCTTATGTCGTGCTTTTCCTTGTATGCCGTATGGTGTCGGTTATTGTCATCGGATTGCTCAGGATCAGCTGCATCGTACCCCTAAGTTTAGTCCAGCGCAGATTGCTGAGGGTAAAATGTACATGCAAAATGTGGCTGAGTTGATTAAGCGCGCAATTTTGGTTTACCATGTTGATAAGAATCGTTGGGAGCTAAACAAACTTTGATTAGTCTCTTTGGCTCTGGAAAGAAGATTCGTGCTTTGGAAGAGGCTTTGGCAGAGCAAAAGCTGGAGATTGATAAGTTAACTGCGAAGCCGAAGGGTCAAATTGCGTTTGGTCTGGTTGATGAGAAGCAGAGTTATTTGGTTGCGAGTAGTGATCAGAATCCAGGTGCGCTTGCGGATTCTGCGACGATTCACGGCATGCTTGTGAGCGGGAAATTAATTTCTGAGAGTCTAAACAGTAATGTAGTTAATCCTTTGCAGTTGGCGAGGCTAGGTAATGTTCCTCGTGAAGGGATTTTGACGCCGACTGATTTTGGGGATTACCAAGATTATTGGGATAGCTTTGTTTATGTGCCCAAAATTAACCGCAGCGTAATGCTTAAGCATAGCATGATTTGGCAGGGCAGCTACGATATTAAAGCTTCAACTCCTGAAGAATCAAAACGCATCAAAACCTATCTGGAGGAAAATGTTGACCCCTATGTTATTGATGGGTCTTTGTATGCCTTGGTCTTTGGGAACTTCTATTGGCATGTGGAGAGTAATGATCCTAAAAAGATTGTTCTTGACCCTTTGAATCCTGCTCAGGTTGGTGTGAAGCCGAAAGATAAGAAGCGCATTCGTAAAGGCATTAAGAGTTATGTTACTTTTGAGGGTCTTGAGCAGCTGGATGAGTATCCGGTTGCTGAGGTTTTGCACTTGAAGATTAATGCTGAGCCTTGGGCTATCTTTGGGTTTGGTAGCATTCGTTGCGTTTTGCCTGACACAAAAGCAGTTCTGTATATGGAGAAAAAGCTGCCTTGGCTAGGCAGGCGTTTGGCACACCCTTTGCTGCTTATTGATTTGGTTGATCCAGAAACTGGGCAAATTTGTAAAGAAGACTTTACGAGAATTAAAACTATGCTTGAGACGCGTCCGGATGGCGCTGACATCTATAATGATGGTTCAATAACGAAAATGGAAGAAGTTTACAAAAATGTTGGCCAATCGCGTCAGATGGTTGAGCCTCTCCTGGATCATTTTGGCAAGAATCAAACTACTGGCTTAGGAATTCCCGAGATTGCACATGGCACGGGGAGCACAACTTTAAAGGGCACGGCTGTTGAGCAAGACAAAATCTTGGAGTCAGAAATCAAGTGGTATCAGTATTGGCTGAAACGTTTCTATGAGCAAAAGATTTTTCCACTAATTGAGGTGGCGCCAGATACGTATTTGAATTGGCGTCCGCTGCGTGAAGAGGATAAGGTTGCGTTGTCGAGCAAGATTTGCGCTGAAGTTGACCGGGGCATATTGTCGCCAGCGTTTGCTTCGCAGATGCAAGGTTACCCGCCTGAAGCCTTAGAGGGAGCGGTTCGTTTGCAGACTCTTGTTCCCGTCGACTCTCCTGCTGCTCAAGGTCAGGGACCTGATGCCGTAAAATATCAAACAGGTTAGAGGAGAAACTTCGTGCTCTCTTGGCAGTCGCTGGAGAGGGAGAGAAAAAAAATAGTTTAGTTGCTTTTAGTTTCTGATTTGGGAATTGCAATAAGCTCCGATAGCCCTGACCAAGTTTGAAATATGCGCATTTGGTTCTTTCTTTCAAATCTTAGAAACAATGCATATCTTGCAACATAAACTCCAGATACGGAAGCAAATAAGGAGGTTAGTAATCCATATTTTGTCAATGCTGGCAAATTAGAGAACTGCACACCAATAAATATCCCAAAGACTAAGATCCCGGCTCCTACAATAAGAAGTATACCAGCTAAAGTCATGCGAGTCCGATTATTCGTCGCAAGTGGCTTAAGTTGTCTCTGAGTGGCCGCTGCACTAAAAATTGAGCCTGCGACTAACCCAGCAATTATCCAGCCAATTTGTGAAGTCAGTAGAATGTGGTTTTGAGCGTTAATTTGAACGATAGTGATGAAGCTGAAGAATGCAAAAACAAGAGTTTGAAAACCAATATTTAGGGTGGCGTTTATTGCTCCAGTTCCTATTTGGGTTGATGGTTGAGGTCGCTGATCTATTTTAAAATCAGTTTTGGCTGATGCCCTATTGGGAAGTTTTGGCTCTTTAGGAAGCCAACCTCTAACGCGGTTTTCTAAACTTCTTTTGACGTTCATGATTTCAACTCTGGAATAAGTTTAGTGAAAATCGTGTGTGCCAATTTGGCTGGGTGAATTTGTGTAGCGTTGGCGATTCTATGCCTCTTTCTTTGGCGATTTCCAGTAGGTATTGTCTTGTTTGATTAAGAAAAGCGGTGGTCGGTTACTTCTTCTGGGTTGTCGTGCCAGTACCAGACTTTTAGTCCGTGGCTGGTTGTGTAGGTGATTATGGCTTTGCGTTTAAGTGCAGGGTGGTAGCCGAGAAGTATGGCTTGTTTTGGGTATAGCCTTGTTACTTGGAGATCGTTGACTGTGCGACTTCCAAAAGGGTGGTGGCGAGTTTGGCTTCGGCGGTTAACCTAGTTTGATTCACATATTGCCGTGTCGTGCTGAGTTTATCAGCTATTTTCAGTTACAGAGAACCCTTTGCTAATGAGAGACCAGACGGCTTTTTGGCTTTGACTTAACGGCGAAGAAACTGAACAATTTGGGCTCATAACTTATCTGTAAATATGTAGGTATTTACAAATATTTAAGATTTACTTGAAATCCTCAAACGCTTTCAACAAAGAATTGAAAATTAACCAAAAGAGAAATGCAAATGTTCCAACTATGGTTTGCTTTTGTTAATATCGCATTTATTTTTCTTGGACTAGTTCGTTCCATTCGTGAGCGCAGTGCTTACACTTGTAGGTTACTTTGAATGTGTGAACATGTTTTTCCTTATCAAAATTGTCCTGCCACATATATTCCATGGGAGCGGGTGCCAAAGGATCTTTCTGTTGAAGCATGTCTGCTCCAAGCAACTCCTTTTTGACCTCTTTTGCTTGAAACAACCAGCCGCAAGACGGACATTTTCTGGACAAAGACTTTTCCCCTTGAGCTCATAATTTGCTTGTAAACACAGAGATATTTACGAATAATTAAGGTTTGCCATAAATACGGTTTTCCAAAAATTCATGGTGATTAGTTTATGAGTGTTGAACCTGTCGCTCGTCATCCTGACTTTGAAAAGATTCATAGTGCTTTTCTTGATCGGTACGGTAAGTTAGAGGGTGAAAAAGAGTATAATTCTTGGCTTCAAAAGCTAGATCTTGATGAGTCCAAGGCTTATGGTGATAGTCAGCGCAGTGAAAAAATTGCTGAGAGTTTGGAATCTAAACAATCTATCGCTTTGGTTACTGAGTCTTTGGTTGATCTGCATACTTGGATAAAGCCTCATCTGGACGAAATCCGGAAAGATAAAGCTGAGAAAACTGCAAACTGGTATTTAGTCAATGCACTGTTTCCATGGACAAGCATGAATGCCAATACGTATACAGATGAGGAATTAGCTGATGCTTCCCGAAGCATTATTGACAAGCCAAATGACCTAAATCATACTGATGAAAAACTCGACATTGAGACCCGTGATGCTCAATACTTCAAAAAATCTACCGAGACTTTGGAAAGGGTTCCTACAGGTGCTAGTTGCAGTGCGGGTAATCTTTGTCAGTTGATTGATAATGCTGAGGCGGAAGAGAACGGAATTGTTCATGTTTCTGTTGAGGCAAAGTGTCTGCGGGGCACAAAGCCAGGTCCTGAAGGCGAAATCTGTAATGGGCTTTGTTTTACTGGAAAAGGGTGGTTAACTAAGAAGGTTTTGCCTGGTGTCCCCTTGACAAGGATTCAGCCTCTGGAAAAGCTGCTTGAGTGCTTAGCCTGCAAAAATGGGGCTTGCAGTTTTCATGGTCAAAAAATTAACAAGGAGGTAAAAAACATAACAAATGAAAAAGAAGCGAAATTCTGCCCAAGTTGTGGCAAACCTTTAGAGGACGGCGAATGCAAAAACAAAGAATGCGAGTTAGTAGGCAAAAAAATTGGGCTAGCTGATGGGGACGAGAAAAAGACAGAAGCCACAGTTAAGACGCCCTGTGAGCAAGCCCGTGAATCTCTTTTGCAGAAAGTTAAGGAAATGGAGATTGAATTAGGCAAAAAGGTTGAGATGACTCAAGGTGAGTTGGATTTTGTCAAGGGCTTTGCTAACGTTGATTCTTCATTGGCGGGGTTAGGTGCTAAATTTGATCAAGTGCTAAAGATGTTCCAGGATCATATTGCGGCTTCGCAGCCTGGTAGCCAAAAGCCCGAAGAAACTGGAACAGCAAATTTGCTGCCCGCTCAGAGTGCAGCAATTCCAACTCAGTCGCCAATAGAAAAGAAAGTAATTGCTCTTAGGACTCAAGAGTTGCTTACTGAGGCGGGCATGAAGAAGCGTTTTCTGGAGTACAAAGAGAAAGGTTTCAGTCGGCAGGATGCCTGGCGTTGTGTAGCTATGGATGTGCTTGAGGCAGCGCAGCAAATGCTTCATCCTGTAGCGCCTAAAAACGCAATAGATTAATTTTTTGCTTGATGAGTTTGGCTCTGCCCTTTTCTTTTTCCTAAAAAGAATGCTCCAATAGCCACTACAGAAATCAGTATTGCCATTACTACAACTATCAGCTCTACAGGCGAAATTGTCGGTTGCGAGGGTGAAGGTGAAGAGGAAGAGCTTGATACGGGTGTTTTCAAGAATGGATCAAAGTTTACTGTGCCTAGCGTTGAATCGTTCTTGGAGTCGTAAATTGTTTGGTTTATTGCTTGGGCGTCTGTTGTTCCCCACCAGTTGTTGGTCGCATCGATGGTTTTTGACCAAAGCGGACTTGGCGAAAGCTGGATGTTGTATTCCGTATTGTTATCGAGGTTGTTGCGATTTATAGTTGTTGAAGAGGGCATTTCAAGGCTGATGCCGACGTCATTTTGGGTAATTGTGTTGTTTTGGATTGTTATGCTTGCGTTATCCCATATTTTGATTCCTTTGTAATTATTAGCAAGATAGTTTTTTTCTACAGTTGCTGAGCCCAATCCGATGCTGATGGCGCTTTGGCAACCTGATATGGTGTTTCCTGAGATGGAAGCCCTGTTGTTATCGGGGAAGTATATTCCATCGTATTGTGAGTTGTTGGCAATTATGGTGTTGTTGGAAATTGTGGATGTGCCAACGCCTCCAATGTAGATAACGTCATAGTTGTTGAATTGGTCTTGATATCCACCGTTGCTTATGGTATTACTCGTTATCGTGGGCGAGCCTGCATAGATTTGAATGTACCCATGTTCTCCGGATAAGTTGTTGTTTATGATTTGTGGATACCCACCGTTCACCGTGATACCGCAGGATCCATAATGATCTATGAATGTGTTATTCGCGATAATAGGCGACCCTTCGATATCCACGCCAGCTACTGTGTTATTCGCAATTGTTGGCGATCCGTTGCTTACTGATATCCAACCAATGATATTATTATCTGAGACAGTAGCCGAACCACCGTCAACAACGATTTGGACAGAGTTTGTGGAGAAATCGATTGTGTTGTTGTCTATTTTTGGCGATGAGTCTGTGATATATATGGAGTTGTTGGAAAGATCGGTGTTTTCAATAATGCAGCCAACACCCGTTTTGCTGTTCCAGTTGCTGCTGAACGATGTAAAGGTAATCGGATAGGAAGATATTTGGTTCATTTTGGGAAGAAAGGTTATTTTTTCCTCGCTACTACCTCTTGCGTAAAGGGTGCCATTTACCTGGAGGCTGTAATCGCCTAGGTCTATAGTGGCGCCTGGCAAAATCGACAAGGTGACTCCATTCTTGACGGTCACATCCCCTATGAAGATGTAGGGGCTGTTTGCCTCTGTCCACGCAGTATCCGAAGTGATTGGACCGCTAACGTTTGTACCATGTGCCGAAGCAAGATGCACATTGCCGACAAAAGTTAATCCGCTAACAATAAGGAGTATCAAGAACGTAATCGATAGCGACTTTTTCACGGGATTTCCCTGGTCTATTATTGTTAACTGTTGTTTTATGATTTGCGATCAAAATATTCAAAAAATTTACAGTAACCAAAGTATATTTTTCTGGTTTATGGGGTGGGTTTTCCCTCCTCGCCTTCGGCACGGCTCTGCTGGAGCAAATGTGGGAGATATACTCCGATGGAGAAATAAAATTGACACCTAATATATCGAGAAAAGAAATGCGTGAAAAGCTCAATGGATTCTACGAATCCGACGCAGGCAAAATGACCGTAAAAGAACTGCTATCGGGAACAGCGAACGTTATTTTGCCGACAATGGTTCAAATGCGCGCACTACTTGAGCTGGGCATTTGGAGTGACTTAAGAGAAACGGCGCTTCAGGTTCCCGTTCCAAGCGGCGCAGGCAAAGTCATCAACACCCAATTAATGACCGCTCCAGACTACGATGAGTGGGTTGAAGGCTCAGCCTTGGCAGCTGCAGACCCGGTCTTAGCATATCGAACGGTTACGTTGAAACCCTTTGGAAAAGTGACGTTGCTTTCTGATTTGCTAGTCAACACTTCCGCAGAAACTATGGCGGTTGCCGCCTAGTTGTGGAGTAAACTTTGTTGAGCAGATCGGAAAGATGCATGGTGCAGCCATCCGTAAAGGCATTTTCCAGTATGTGCTAAACGGGTTATCTGCTGCAGGCGGCGGCAGCCTGAGTGCTGCTTCAGGATCCTCTTTGCAGTTCGGCGACGCAGTCAACGGCATAAAAACAGTTGCGAAACAAAGCTTCCAAGCAGACCACATAATCACAAGCCCAGATAACCTCTGGAACGCCTTCACAACAAGCTACGCAGTAACCCAATTCACCGGCGCACTCAACAACCTGCTTGAAAACGGCGACATACCCAAAGCCTTAGGCATCGAATGGTTTGCAGACCCATACTTCAACACGGCACAAAGCCGCCAAGGAAACAAAGCAATCGCATACGTAGGATCAAAAGAAATTAGTTCAATTTGGGCTGCACTACAAACTGCGCCATTAGTTGAGCTTTACCGTTTACCCACTGCGCTTTCAAATTATGTGATTACCCACATTGATGGTGGCGCAAGTGCAGGTATCGCTGACTCGATGCAGATGATCACTAGCCAAAGCTAAACACAGCTTTTGTAACTTAGTGTCTTATTATTTTCCCCCATTTTCTTGGGGATCAATCATAGTTATCAGTCAACTCTGAGGAGGCAAATCAAAAATGGGTCAATGTAAAGTTTGCAAAAAAGAGGCTTCAGTTGATGCTGAAGGCACCTGTGAGGCTTGCATGCAAAAAAAGATTTTTGCAGAGATTAGCAAGCGGATTCCGGAAGGCGTAACCGAGGTTCCCGCAGTATCTAATATTTTTAGAGTTTACGTGTCACGGTGAAAATTTGTCTAATACGGATTCGCCTGCTGAGTTATTTGCTTACGGCTTAGGCTATTTGCCAATGTTGAAAATGGATCCCAATGTCGTTGTGGCCGTGGATGGCTCTGGCAATCAGTTTAAGATTTTGACTTTGCCGAAGGACAAGTCGATTCAGCGGCATCTTTTTTCGCCTAAATGTGTTGGCCTCTGCGGCTACGAGCTGAAGCGCCCTCATCTTTGCTGCATCACCGGCGCATGTGACTTCAAGAGACTTTATGAGAAGAAATGTGAGGTTCTCCATGTAGGAAGGATTTCGGGCGCAATTTTTGCGCTGGAAACAACCTACGTCTGCACCATAAAGAAGGACTTGGGCAAGCGCCAGCGGAAATTGGTAAAGAAATGGTGCAGCATCTTAGAAGTAATTTCTAACAAGAAATTTTGAAGGTTTCTCTATGGGTAAGGAAGCTTGTTTGTGGGGTAAGAGCGAAGCACATACGCTTTACTGTGAAGGCTGCTATGCAGCTGGACTTTGTGCCAAAGCCGTTTTCTTTGAAAATGTTTCCGGTAATCAAATAATTGGGAGGAAAAAATAGTTGAGTGAAAATCAAAATCAGATAGTTGTTGAAAATGCAGATTGGAGACTGTTCAAAACCAATCAGGGCACATTTGACCTTAAGCATACATCAGAAGACATTGCACTCACCGGCTTAACCAAGAGGAACCTTGAGAGTTTGCAGGCAATAATCGATGGAGTTGCTAGACTTGTTTAGGCAAATCTCAGACAAACTTAGAAGTTTTGAAAGAATCTTTTCTGTTCGCAGTCTGCTTTTAGGTGACGTTGCAGGCCACAAGACCCGATGGACGATTTACAAGTTTAAGGATGAAGATGGCAAAGTCAAGCAACTTTTAGATGCAGGTGTCACTCAGGAAACGGTTGCTGCAACAATGCCTGAACGGCTCATAGGCATTTCACGCTTTCATGGACCTTCATGGGCTAAGGGAAATGTTTGCTTAAACTCTGGAATCCAAGGCTTTGAGAAACTTATTGCGGGTCTTTCATCTCCGCCGACGGCGTGGAACAATGCATCAGCCTATTTGGGAGTCGGAGATTCATCGACTGGCGCAACTGCAGCTCAAACGGATCTTCAAGGCGCAACCAACGTCGCTTATGTCGGCATGCAAGGAGGATATCCCTCGCAAGCATCACAAACCGTATCATGGCAAGCTAGCTTTGGATCCGCAGTTGCAAACTATGCATGGAACGAATTCGTCATATCAAACGCCTCAAGCAAGGGTTCTGGTGTTTGCTTAAATCGTCTAGTCTCAAGTCAAGGCACTAAAACTTCAGGTCAAACATGGGTTTTAACGCTTCAGATAACCTGGAGCTAAAACCCCTCTCTTTCTTTCTTTTTTCTTTTTGTTCCAAATATCTTAATCGCGGGGAATTGTGATGGTCACCATAAATTTATCCACTGTATCTTCTGGCTCCCAGGACATGAATCCTTTGCCTTGGGCAGGTTCGCAGAAGATATTTTATGCTAATGGTTTATGGTGGGCATTTTACGTAAATGCAGCAGGCAACATATCATTTAGAACAAGTTCAAATGGAACTACCTGGTCTGCTGAAACCCAATATACAAGCAGATACACTTACGATAATTTTGACATAGCCGTAAGCGGAACCACCATGATTTTGGTTTGGTGTCCAAATCAGAGTTCAACGTTGCCTGACGGGGCGACAGATGTGGAAAATTCTGTTGCGCATATACCGGGGACTTTGAATTCTAATGGCACGATAACTTGGGGATCTCAAACTGTGGTTTTTTCATATGCTTCGGATAATTCTACGTATGCAAATTGGGGTGCACAACCATCCTGTTGTTTTGATTCTTCCGGTCATTCTTGGATAGCGTTTACTTTAACTGAGACCACTTGGGATGGAGCAGGCGGTGAAACAGGATCAACAAGCTATATCCAAGTATACAGATCGACTGGTACAGGCGGTACATGGACAAGCATATACGCTACGGCTTCTGCAACTTTTGCAGGTGGAGCAGGCAGTAAAGTAGTCCCGCAAACTTCGGGCAAGGTAATGTTGGTTTACACTTCTGGAAATTCAATGTTCGCTCGGGCTTGGTCGGGTTCAACTTGGGGTTCGCAAATAACAGGACCTACTACTGTCGTGACTAATGGCTATGTAGGTGTATTTTGTGCATGCAATTATGGAGATACAGTTGACGTTCTGTGGATGCAAAATACAGGATATTTAGGCGTCTCAACTTTGACCACTTCTTTCTCGGCAACTTTAACGCCAGGCGGAAATCAGTATGGTTACTCGTCTGATATCGCAATGACTGTTGATCCTTCAAACGGAGACATCTACGCCTTCTTCTATACAACAGGGTCAAACTCTTACAACTTTTACATCCGGCGTCTAAGCGGGACATGGGATTCATTTGCAAACATTCTATCTTCAGAAGGCACAAGCCTGGACATTTATGGCAGCATGTCTTCATGCGCTTATGTTCAAAACTCTAATGTTATGGTCATATATTTTGTACGATATTCAACTATCAAAGTCGCGCAGATGGTTTTGGTCACAAACATAGGACCTCTCACCGACACAGGTTCTGGCTCAGACGCTGTAGGAACTTTGTCTGAAACCTTAGCTGCTTTAACTGATACGAGTTCAGGCTCAGACAGCCTGCAGAGCATGCAAGGAAACATAGGACCTTCAGCAGATGCGGGTTCAGGCTCAGATGCCCTTCAGAGCATAAAATCTACTCTAACAAACCAAACTGACACAGGCTCAGGTTCAGATAGTCTTCAAAGCCTTACAGCCAATATTCCGGTCTCAGCGGATACGGGTTCAGGGACAGATGCAGTTCAAAGTCTCAAGGCAACAATTCCGAACCAAACAGATACGGGTTCTGGCGCAGATTCCATTGCAAACATTGCAGCGACAGTCCCAAATCAAGAAGAGACTGGTTCAGGCTCAGACGGGATTCAAAACTTACATGTTACTTTGCCAAACCAAGCAGATACAACAGCAGGAACGGATGCAGTTCAAGATGTGACAAAACCATGCATACCTACTGGAGACGCAGGAGTTGGTACAGATTCAATTAAAACACTTGAGGGAGATATCCCAGTTTCTGATTCTTGCTCAGGTGCCGATCTGGTTCAGAGTTTAGATTCTCAGATTGTCCCGAACACAGATTCAGGTTTAGGCTCAGATGATTTGTCATCGTTGCAAACTCAAATTCCCGTTTCTGATACCGGCGAAGGGGTTGACGCTGTTGCTGATTTGCAAGTGCAGATTCCAATGAGCGATTCAGGTTTGAGTTCAGATGCCTTGTCATCGTTACAAGGTCAAATTCCCATATTTGAAACTGGCGAAGGCGACGATGCTGTCTCCAGCTTGCAGGCGCAAATTCCAATAGTTGAATCAGGATCGGGTTCAGAGGCTCTTAGCTTAGAGAATCAAATTTCCGCTGCAGATTCAGGTTTAGGCGAGGATGTTGCAAGTTTACAAGCGCAAGTACCTGTTTCTGACTTAGCCGTGGGCTCTGACAGCTTGCTTGTTGTAAGTCCTGTTAACATTTTTGATTCAGGTGCAGGTGTTGATAGCTTAACGATTGGTATTGCCATTAGTCTTTCTGACAGTGGCGCAGGTTCGGAGTTTGTTGAAATTCAAGCCCAAGTTTTTGTCACTGACATATGTGGGGGCTTGGACTCGGCAGTCGTTAATGTCATCACAACAATTGGAGATGTTGGCTTTGGGTTTGATGCAATTACGGTTATGGTTCCGATTTCTCTTTCGGATTCAGGTTTGGGAACGGATACCGCTATTGCCTGTTTGGTTCGAACTCACGCTATAGTTGCAGCAGGCGGCAAAAGCAATGTTTTGCTTTCTTGTCCAAAAGGTATCGTAGTTTTGGAAGGCGGTTCAATTAAGGTGATTATTAGAAATGAGCATACCTAGCATTGAAATGAATACGGGCGATTTGTCGCCGTCGATAGTTGCGACTCTGCAGAACGCGGACGGCTCAAATTTTGATTTAACCAATTGCACAGTTGTTTTTCAGCTAAGCCAGATGGGACAGGTGCTGTTTAGTAAAGCTGCTTCAATCGTTAACGCTTCTGCTGGGGTGGTGCAGTATAATTGGCAAGCCGGAGATACCAACCATTACGGGATCTGCCAAGGGCTTTTCATTGTGACGCTTTCAAGTGGGGCAAATCAGTCTTTTCCTGTTGGGAATGATTTTGATGTTATTTTTCCCCAGGCGCCTCCTCCAGCTTCAGTTTCGGGAAACTATGCGACTGCTTCAGACGTGATTAATTACGCGCAAGTTCAATCAGGCGATTTCAACCTACAAGGTGCCAGTGACCTTATCGATTTTGTTAACAACGTAATCACCCAAGCTTCAGCAGTTATTGATGATTATTGCCGGGTGCCTCGCGGGTTTTTTGCGCCAGGCGGGATGAGTTTCACTGAAATTATCGATGTCAAATATGCGTTACATCCAGGCTACTATCTTGCGGTGCCAACATATTACCCGTACCCTTACATTTTGACTGCTCAGCTCAATAATTGGCCAGTTCTAACCATAACAGAAATTGATGTTAACCAAGCGGGGTATGGGATGGCTGATGCTTGGAGCAACACGCCTGGAGAAACAGATGGAGGAGCGCAGTTTCCAGCTAATTATTCGGGTTGGTCGCCTAAATGCAATGTTGAATTGCTGTTTGGGCGCATAAAATTTGTAAATGCGGTTCCCGCCCGATATTACCAAGGCGTAAAGGCTCAATATACCGCTGGTTACTTGATAACGCCTCAGAGCGTTAACTTTGTCTGCTTGCAGCTAGCAAGCAGCATTTTGCAGGTTATGCTTCAGCGCAAATTGAGCCCAGTGGTGCGTGTTGGAGATTGGGCTGTCAAATTTGTGATTCCCGACGTCTTCACCTTGGAGCATAAACGTATGCTTGCTCAGTATCAGCGGAGTTTGATGTCGACTTGAGCATTACAGTTGAGGTGTCTAAACGGGGAATAGATTTTGAGGCTTTATCTGAACGGTTTCTTTCTGAAATTGCTGAACCTTTAGTTTCCAGATTGACTGATGAAGTGGCTGCCAGCGCTTTCTTTTTGGCGCCTTGGCGCACTGGCTACTTAGCTCAATCTATCGTGAAAGACGTCAATGGATTGCAAGCTACTGTTAAACCGTTAGCGCCTTACGCGCCATTTGTGATCAATGGAACACTGCCTCATGAGATTAGACCTGTACGTGCGTCTGTTTTGCGGTTTGAGGCAGGCGGGCAAGTGGTGTTTAGTGCGCTTGTGCATCATCCTGGAACTAAGCCGAATCCGTTTTTGCAGAAAGCCGCAGCTCAAGCTTCAGAGAAGATACCTGAGATTTTCAGTAATTTAGTGCAGATTGTGACAGGTGAGTAACTTTGGGTTTCAATGCGCCTTTTCAAGCAGTTTTCAATGCTGCAGCCGCTGCGATAAAGGCTAAGTCTTCGATTCAGGCGGTTAATGTTGGGGAGCAAGTTCGGGTTCCCAGTTTGCCGCTTGCTTTGATTAATCCTCTTCCTTCTCCCAGTGCACGTGCAGCTCAAGGCGTTATCGAGTTCACAATTAACTTTAGTGTTGTGATAATTATTCGTGAGACTGAGCCTGCTAACTGGTTTTCTGATATTATATCCATTCTTGCGGATACTGTGGACGCAATTCTTGCTGATCGCAGTCTGGGTGGTGCGGTTTTGGATGTTTGGCCTACGAGTTTTGGTCCTGGAGAAATCAAGTTTAACAACCGGTTATTCTATGGTGGCGACGTGCGCTTTGCGGCTAAACTGCTGTATTTGCCTTCCGGGAGCTCTCCTTAACGATGCATTTAGACTTGCGGTTAAAGCTCACTAAAGCTTTGCTTAATGTTCCTGTGCGGTTGCTGGATCGGTTTTTGCCTGAACGTGAACCCAGTTCTCCACAGACAGTTATTGTAGATCGGATGTTTGAGCGCATGTTTCGAGCTTACAGGCTTGAACGTGCTCAAGGGGTTTTCCGCGAGCGAAACGGTGCTTTGGAAGATGGCAATTTTCTAAGATTACTCCGGACATCCCGTAAACTGCTCCTAGCGATCGGTGAGGATGATCGATACTATCGAGAGTGGCTTGGTCTTCTCGTAATTTTGGCTTCTGAGGAGTATCAGCGTTGGCTAGCTGAGGTTTCTCCTGCTAATATCAAGAGTTGGTGTCGGGCTCAATGGTATGTTAGCCCTGATTGCCTTAGTGATGAGTTTGTTGCCAAGCGTAAAGCGGAGTTTGCTCCGGATGCTTTGGCTTATTATCTGCACACTCTTAGCTTGAAAAAGTGTGCTTCATGAGAACAAAAATAAGTATGGAGGAAAAAAGAATTGACAAATACAAGTCCCCAAATTGGCAGAATTGCCGTTTTGCAAGTCAACAATGTAACTGTTGGTTACTTGAAAGGTGTGACAACTAAGCCTTCCGCAAAGGTTGTGAAGGATTATGCCTGTGCTAATTCTGGCGGAGATTTGCCTGCGGTGATGTTTAGCGGGAACAAAGAATTCAAAATTGACGCTGACGTGATGTATGTTGATGAAACCTACGTTAACTTGTTTCTGGGCGGCAGCAACAGCATAAGCATCGTTTTTGGTCCGGTTGGCAGCAGCGGAGGCAATCCCAAAGAAACCTACAACAACTGCATTTTGCAAAGCGCAGAAATTAGTCATAAGCAAGACGGCATTGTAGGACACAAACTATCCTTTGAAGCTCAATCATTAACAACGGGTACGTGGTAGCTTGCCTTCTGAACAAGAAATCTTCGAGAGAGCTACTAGGCATTTTGAAGAAGATGCCGTCAAAGGCAACTTTGATCCTTTCGAAACGTTGCAAGATGCTAAAGTTATACGCGAAATCTATGATGAAAAGCTGGGTTTTGTTCGTTATGGCGCCTTAACGTATAAGGAAAGTCGGGAGTGCAGCAAAATTGAGGACAAAGAAGAGCGCTCAGTGCACACGGTTTTTTTGATGTTGAAGAAGGCTTATCCAACTTTGACGCAGGAGCAAGTTGAAGCTTGGCCAGTGGAAAAGGTTGCAAGGATTGGCAGTTTGCTGGGGAACAAGATTAAGAGTTTTTTACCAAAACCGACGTCGCCCTAAACCCCTGCGCCCAAAATATCGGTTTAATAGCGCATGAATTCGGCTACACCCTGGGCGAGATTTGCGAGTTGACGCCGGAGCAAATCAGTTTCTTGCTAGCTTGGCTCGGCTGGTACAACGTAAAGTGAAGTGAGGTTTCTGTTTGAGTCAAGAAGAAATTAGTATTCTCATAGAGGCTACCGATGAAGCAAGCGGAGTGTTAGCGGATGCTGGAGAGCAAATTGACAGCAGCCTAAACCAGGTTAGTGAGTCTACTTCGCAGTTGAGCAGTAGCGTTGACGAATCTATGAGCAGCATAGAGTCGAATATGTCTGAGGCTCAGTCAGCTGCTTCGGGTTTGTCTAATTCTGCTGAGGAAGCGGCAGCGTCAACTGAAGATTTAGCGTCTTCCCAATCGGCAGCCTCCGGAGGTTTAAAGACTAATGCTTTGGCCATGAATAATTTGGCTTTGAGCGGCGCAGGTTTAGTGATGAGTGTTAGTAATATTGAGAATGCTGAGGTTTCGCTGGATCGAGCCCACGTGACGCTTGAGAAGGATACGAATGCTGTGCAGGCTGCTCAGGAGAAATATAATGAGGCAGTGGCGAAGTATGGACCTAATAGTCAGCAGGCGACTGATGCGGCGAATAAGTTGCAGGCTGCCCAAGACGCCTTAACCGTTGCTCAAGAACGTGTTGACGAAGCTCAAAGAAACGTTAACAACACAATAATGATGAGTTCGCTCACAATTATTCCCAGTATAATAACTGCCATTGGCTCTTTGAGTACAATTACTGCTTCTTGGACGGCTATTCAGGGTGCTGCTTCTGTGGCTGCGGATGCGTTTGGGATTGCTTTGGATTTCTTGTCTGCTAACCCAATTGTGCTTGTTATAGCGGGGATTGCGGCGTTAGCTTTAGGCATCTATGAGGCCTATGAGCATTGTGGACCTTTTCGAGACGCGATTAATGAGATCGGATCTGTGCTCGGCGGAGCCTTTGCATCCGCGGCTAAGGATATTTCGGCTGCCTTAAATTTTCTTTGGAATGATGTGCTAGTTCCTATAGCTGACTTTTTGAAAACGGTTTTCCTTGACGCCATAAACGTTGTTCTTGAGCCGATTAAGTTGCTGATGGATGCTGTTAACGCGGTTTCTAAAGTTGGCAATGCGATTGGCGGTGCTGTGGGAGGAGCGCTGAAATCTATTGGTTTGGCTTCTGGAGGAATTGTGACTCAGCCTACTTTTGCTATGGTGGGTGAGGCGGGTCCTGAAGCGGTCATTCCATTAGATGAGAATTTCGGAGATGCCCTATCCGACGTTGGCGGCGCCGGGTCTTCGGGTTCTGCGGGTTCTATACCGAGTCAAAGCGCAAACACGACGTTGCAGATTAGCAGTCCCCTCATCGTTGTGCAGGGCAATGCGGATAAAGCGACGTTGGATGCTGCGGTTAATGAAATGAAGAATTGGCTGCAAACCGTCATCATCGAAAACACAAGCTCGCAATCCACAACTAAACGCGTTAGAGCGGGGAGCATGTTTAGCTAATGACGATCTTAACTGAAAACGAAAGGTTGCTTGCGGATGAAACACCAATTTACAATACAACGCCAATTAGTTTGCCTTTGACTTTGAACAATTTAGGTTCTTATAACGCGCTGAGTGTGCCTAAAAATGAGCTTCTTGCTATAAATCTTAAAGTCACCAACACAATTGGCTCACCTGTAATAGCGTATTTGGGTTTTAAGCAGATTGCCGTTCCAGCCGTTAACTACTTGTTTTCAACAGGGCAGCAGTCTATTCCAGCCAATTCCTTCTTTATCGTTTGGAACTGTTCTTTATTTTACTTCAGCTCAGCCTTCCGTTTTCTATCTTGAAGGTTATGGACTTGGCTGTAACGTAGTTGTTCAAGTGGGCAGAGTGAACTTTAATGATTTAGCTGGTCAGCCCTGGCAAGTCTACGCGGCTCCCTTATCGGCAACTGTTAATGCTCGAGTGACACCTATTGGGACCTTGACTCAAACGATGCTTCTTGTTCAGGTTGTTGCTTTTACGCCTGGAGATGTCACCAATGTTTATGACCTGAGCATCAGCGTTGACGGCAACTCTAAGGCCTGGACTGAAACGTTAGGCAGCGATGGCGTAACTGCGAACATATCGGTAAGCGCCAAACTTCTCCTGACTGCCACGCTTGGCTCAGCTCACACCGTTGCCATTTCGGCAGCTAACCCGTTTACAGTGGTTATGGTTAGCGTAGTTTCGTGTCCGTGGATCCTCTCTGACACTCCGGCTTTTCCGGTAGCCGCTAACAGCTTTAGTCAAGGAAGCACCATTTACTGTTTTGCCGAGCCGCTGTTTAATGATCCAACAAAAAACATCTACGTTGGGAAGCCTAGGGCGATTTCTTTTGGCGCCGCCAGCCTCTACTATGCGCAGGCTTCGGGCACTGGCATCATCAATTTTTCGTATCTCTTTGACATCGCTGACTTAACCTCTATTCAACTTTTAGCGGCTGGACTTGGCGGATGCATCGCTACGGTTGCGGTGGATGTGAGATAGATGGTTGGAACCACCTTAAACGGCGTAGCTCTTAGCGTGAATTCTTTTGATATCACTTATGATGTGGCTAAGACGCAGTGGGATGCCTGGGAAAACGGAGCCTATATTCGCAAAACTAAGGTTTATGGTATAGTTCGCACGATTAAGCTCTCCTGCCAAGAGGGCAACGTAGCCTGGGCAAGCAGTGCGGTTGCTGGATTTCTGTCTCTGGCTAAACTTGGAACCACAGTTAGCTACGTTTCTGACTATTTGGAATGCGTAGAAACAGGCGTAAACGTCGTTATTCTCCAGGTAACGCAGCCAATTCAAGCCAAAGGAACACCAAATCTAAGGTATTTTACAGTAACAATTCAAACTCAACAATAAATTTAGAGTCGGAGGGGGCTGCTTGAAGAAGTTTTTCATTAATCAAAATGGAAAGTTGTTTACATATCTTAGGGTTTTGGTTATGGTTTTGAAGCCCGTCAAAGTTGTAGATTCCATCTATGGGGCGGGTTGTTATGGTATGCAGATTAACTTTAGCAATCCTAATGATCCGCGTAAATTTCAGCAAAATATTCTGCAGATAGGAGTCAATTCTGGCTCATGCTTCTGGAATAGAACCCTTAACGTCTTGCCAAATTCGGATCCAGATGTTAATTATGAAACGACGCAATTGCCCGATGATGTTAAGGCTGCGGTTGCAAATTTTGGGCATCGGCTTTTTCAATGCGTCATCTTTGAGGTTACTGCGTCAACTATGAGTATTCAAATAATTGATTTACTTAACGGCGGCGTTCTCTATCAAAACTCTGTTGCTTGGGATATGATGCCGATTCTTGCCGCTGAAGTCGCTATATGCGGATATGGAGATTGCAGCATAGCAACGTTTACGGATGCAGCGTTTGAAGTAACCGTAACCATGGAAGAACCGCCAGTCATTAACGTTATAGATTCTGATGCAGACTTTTGGACAAATTTAGATGCGTTGAACGTCGGCGGCACCCAAATTGAATCTGAAGAATTAACCGGTGAAGGCGACAACTTATCTTCAGAGTTTACCGCTGGCCAACCTGGACAAAACGTAGCGCAAAACGTCGGTTTTAGGATGCAATCCCAATAATTAGAAAGAAGCTGTGATAAATTCTTCATTAAAAATAAGCAAGGAAGTGGTTTGGTGGGGAGATGGGAGAAGGGGAAGAAACCAAACCACCGACTTGTCCTTAATCCATTTTGGGTTTTCAGGCAATTTGTTTACTCAATGGGTTATCTTTTAAGCGTTTTTAACATGTAGCAATATACATCAAAGTGTTTTCAATTACAGAAACTGTTTCCTTTTCAAGTGTTTAGACAAATTAAAACGAATACTTTGCTAAAGATTCGTTTTTGCAAATTATTGGTTTTCTTAGTCAAATTAATTCCTTTAAGGAGGTGAATTTATGTCGAAAGTGAATGGTTTAACTGATCGTGAACAGGCAATTGTTGTGTTTCTCAGTGGCCTGCTCATTGCCATAGGTGTGATTACGGTTCCAAGTGACTTGCCCTATCACGCATACGTAGGCATCATTCTTGCGTTACTAGGCGCTGTGGGCTTATCGTTGAAGGAACTAGCCGGAGGCGCCATAACAGCTACCCAGGCAACACTTGAAACGATATCTGCAGCACTCTCAAGCCTAACTCAGCTTCAAACCGCAAAACAAGCGCCGCCAACTCCAACACAGCCACCCATTGACAAAACAAAACTTGCAGCCGACCTAGCGCAGATGGCTATGCAACTAATCGAAAAAGCTACAGCAACACCTACCCCAGCAAATGCTGCCTAATCAACTTCTTAGTTTTGCTCTATCTTGCATTCTTTTGAAGGAACATTTTCCTTTTTTCTTATTTCCATTTTCATGGTGATCTCTATGACTAAAAAATTAAGTAAATTTGTAAGTATAATTTTGGTTTTGCTTCTCAGTGCGTTCAGCGTTTTTGCAGTTGACGGGCTCTTGTCTGTAAGTCAAACGGTGCATTCAACAGGTTCAATTACAGCCATAAACTTGAGCGTCTATTCGGATCCAGCCGGCACAGTGCCATGCTCAAATATTACTTGGCCAAATGTAACGCCTGGATCATCAGTTAACCTAACAGTGTACATTAAAAATACGGGGAATGCTGCTGAAGTTTTGTCTTTGGCGGCAAATAATTGGATTCCAGCTAATGCTTCAAACTATTTGTCTATAACATGGAACCTTCAAAGCTACACTTTAGCGCCTGGAGCAATTATTGCAGCAAATCTAAGTTTAGCGGCTTCATCAAGCATTGACGGAATCACTAATTTTAGCGTTGACCTTCAGATCAGCGGCAGTAATTAGATTTCTGAATCTTTAAAATCCTTTTTTTCAGCATCATTAAAATCGGACTCTAAGAGTTTACTATTTGGACTGCCAAAATATCTGAAGGTATTTGTTAAATCTTTTCCAATGTAGATTTTACCATTTGGGTAAGTTATTTTGTAAATAATCTTCAATCATTAGCACGGTCAAATAACAGGTTATTGTAGGTTAAAAGTTCATCCCATGTCTCTTAACACGGACAAAAATATTGAGAGAAATATTCCATTAAACTTAACGGAAAAAGTCATCCTTTAAGAACTTAACAGAACCTTGTTTTTTCTTACTCTTCAGGCTCTTCTTCCTCTTGCTCTTCATGATTATATTTCAAGTTAGCAACACGAAACGTTTCGGGTTCCTCTTCCCCGTCACCAAAATACAAAGTCCAATGAGTAAAAGAATTGCCAATTGAAACATTGTATTCTTGTTTACAGTTAGGACACTCGACTGGTTCTGACTCTCCATAAGCCATATCATCATCGCCCATGCAAGGACTTGGGATTTCTACCTTCTCAGCCTCAAGTATTTCTCCACATTTAGGACATTTAAACTGAATATCAACTGATCCACCATCGATAATTCCTGGTTGAAACTCAATATTAAATGAATAATCTTTAGACCAAGACAAGAGTAACACCACTTAGAACTATGTAGCAGGTAGGCAAAAACCTTTCTGTGTTGGGTAACTTAACTTAACAGTATCCGTTTTTCATAAGTTTTATAAGATATGTGACAATTAATACCTCACATAAGATTGTGTGTTGAATTTAATGGCGAGAACAATCCAAGAAAAATCGATTGACCGCCTCTTTGCGCTTTATGTCATTGATAGATGCCGAACCCAACATGGTATGGGTTGCATTTCCGAAACTAAAATGCATAAACTTATTTTCTATGCTCAGAAAAAACTTATCGATTGTCGATGTAAAGCAATGAGTTACGGTTTCATTAAACTTAAATTTCCTACTTTCAGCAATGAATTGCGGTCAGACTTAACTGAGTTGTCAGACCTTGGCTTTTTGCAGGGGCAGTACTTCACTGAACAAGAAAAAGCCAAAATGATTCTTGATGATTTTCACCAAGTTTTTGATAGTAATAAAGAAATAAAACAGTTAGTTGACCAAGAAATTGATAAATATGCACCTATCGATACGGATGTCTTAGTTGATAGAACTAAGCGTTTTCCTTGGCGTGGGAAAGTAATTGAGCAATTGAAAGATGGAACACCACTTTTGTATCCATTGACAAAAACAAAATCTCGTTGTATCCTAAACATTTCGGATGAAGACCTTGAAGACTTAGCAATATGTTTAAGTCCAATTGTTGCCGCAAAAATGGAAGAGTCAGCCAAGGAGCTAAGGGAAGGTATACGACTAACACATGCGGAAGTTTTTAGGAAACTATGTTGATACGTATCTGCCTAAATTTAAGGCAGAGTTAGAAGGATTAGCCCCTGAATATGCTTGCTTAGTTGATGCTAAAATTGAAAGCCTGAAGCAAGACCCATGGCACAATACTAAACCAGCAAAAGGTCAGTATAAGGGCAGACGTGAATGTCGGATAAATGACTCAGACAGGCTTATTTTTATATCATGTGAAGAATGCAGAGAAGATGGTTTTACTTGGATTTTCAGATGTAGCACATGTAAACAGAACCCTGATAACATTTTGACATTTACCAACATCATTTATGGGCATGATTATAAAGGAAATACTCGTTGGTAAGAGTAGTAGCTTAAGCGAAGATTTATTCTGTTGTCTCCATCACCCGACTGTTAACACCCATTTTAACAGAAAGAAAAAAGCCTTATTATGTCACCCGACTTTTAACAGGTTTTACCATCGCCCTGAAGTTAACAGAACCCCCGACCATTAAAAATGATGCATTCTTGTCCATTATGGCGCAAAAGGGTCGGGAAACCATAAAAGGCATAAGTCGCTACTTACTTAACCGCTTCATTAGTTCTTTTTTATGAGCGACCTTCTCAACATTCTTATCATAATAGAAGTTCCCTGTGCAAACCAACCATATTCTTTTGTCAACCTCATATGGAGTTTTCTCAACTGTTTCTGCTACCTCTATTATAGTCTTAAATACGTCGTAATCATCCCTTTCACACAATCCACTTTTCACGAAAACTTCCATGAGATGGACATCAGGTTTTGGGTAGCCATCATATCCTGCTTCTTTTAGAAAATCGCAGGCTAATGCAAAACCAAAACCAGATATTTCTTTATGCAATAGCATTGGCAAAGCTTCACGAGAATATTTATTTCTTTGAAAATCTTTTACGAAAACATCAAATTTGTCTTTGCATCGGAATTCTGAGAGAAAAATAGCAGCGGAAATAGTACCTTTGCTGAAAATCACCCACTGGCTATTTTTTTTCTGCGAGTCTATTTTCGGATTAAGACTTAACTTTTCATTGAATGCGGAAATAAGAGATGGAGATTCCAATATTTTGCCGTATTTTTCTATAACTGTCTCAGGGTCGAAATCAAAGAGGATCTCTTTAATTTGAAGACTTCTTTCTTGAATTTTATCTTTAAGCTGGACGCTTACTTTTTCAATTTTAAGTTGGGTACTCCTTTCAAATTTGATGTTATTACGCATACCTTGACGATTACATAATGAAGATAGAGCTTGTTCATAGACCTCGTTCAATGTTTTACATTTTTTTGGTTTAAGGTAATTACTAAGCTCTACATGATTTTCTTTAACCATCTCGCCTAGAAGAACATTTGTGATTTCATAAAGACTTTTCATCTTAGCTGTTCTGGCGGTATCCAATCTTACCACTTTCTAGTAAAATTATTGTATTGATCTAATAATAAATATGACATTTTCAAAAGGAGCATATGCACCGTTATTTTGACAATTTGCTGTCTATAAACTTTTAACGAAAGATAACTGCTTAATCTATTCAGACAAGGATGGAACATTCAGTAAAACAAAGTATTCTATTATTGGTAACATTAGTTCTCTTCTTCACTGCATTTGTGAGGTTTGTCTCTGTTGCAATGGAATCTTACATTAGTCTTGAAATCGGGCGAATATTGGGTCCCATACCTTCTTTAATTGTGCCTAGCGCATTTTTTGCTGGATTACTAATAGTCTCATTAAAGATATTTCTTAAGCCATACGAGCAATTTTCCAGAAAAGATTTGTGGCTACTTGTGAAACGAAATAAACAAAAAGTAATCAGCTTAGTTGTTATTGGATGGTGCATTTCCTCGATCATTGTTATTGCTTTTTCAATAGTAGTAGTGCCCACAATGGGCCAAGATAGCCAGAAGATTGACTTCTTTGTCGCAAATAACAAAAATGAAACTCTTCAAAATTATGATGTCAACCTCAATATTTTTCTGAATTCTAATTTGAAGTGTTCCTATAGCAAGCAAGAAAGTGCATATGAAGTAAATCGTCTAATGTACATGACTTTAGCTGACCCCTGGATTGCAAGCAATTATGGAATTACCCAAGCAGACATCATTTTGTATCAGGGATGGGGTGCCTGCCAAGAATCAGCAATAGTTTTGGAACAAGTTATGCATGATTCAGGATATGTGACAAGGCTTGCTACATTCAAAAGCGCAGACCATGAATGGGCAGAAGTCAAAAATGGCACCCAATGGTTAATCGTCGACCCATGGAACAATTCAAACTTAGTCAAAGTCCAAAACTTGAAGAATGTAAATACAGAGTTTGAGAATGGAAAGGGCGTAAACGTTCAATATTATGGCAGTACCGATTGGATTGACGACGGCAAAGAACACGGATATTAAAAAATGATTTTTTTCGACAACGACATTTTCATGCTTTTTCCGTCTGAGCAGTCAGCGTAGATTATGGCTACATTTTCTTCTTTGCTCGCCAGTTTTTGTGCTTTCTTTAGAAACTCATCCCTATAGTTCCAGTTTCTTCCAAAAACCAAAAGGTACCCATGCTCAACTTGGTTTTTTTGACTTTTTAGTTTCATTAAGTCCCAACTGAGATGATGTAGAGCAAAATCAACGTCTGAGTTTTTCTCTTCAAGATCAAACTCTACCACAATAAACGTATGCTGCTCATGCCCAAAATTTTGGTTATCTGCTCTTATTACGCGCTCTTCAGTTTTTTCTGGATTCCAAATTGTTAAGTCAAAATGTCCCCGTGAACCTTTTTCTAATCCTTCGTGAAGCAGTTTTCTGCTATATCGTTCCTTGGTCGGATACTCTCTATGAATTAGCAAACTTTCTTGACCATTAACGGTTTTGCAGTGCCACTGTTCCGATGAATAGATGTTAAAAATTTGTTTATAGAAATAGCAGTGCAAATCGCTTTCAGTGTAAAAAAGCCAAGGTCTCTCTTTAAATGTATCAACCAGATTTCTAACGGTAGCTTCAGTGATTACGACTAATTGTTGTTTTGAAATCATAGCTTTTCCACCATTAGCAATTAGTCCTCTTGACTTATAGAATTTGAGCAAATGAAGCTAAAAAGCAGATTTAGAAGATAGTATCTACGCTTTTTAGAATGTCTCATTTGTCTACTCTGTTTAGAAAATAGATTTCTTTAATTTCTGTTCGGTAAAGTTCTGCTGTATACCCTGTTATTCTTCGCATAACAGTATCTTTTACTTGCCGACATTTTACAGTAGCTGACTTGCTACCACTTATAATATAGGTACTAGGATTATTGCTTTGAATCCTTGCTGTTATTTTTGCTGCTTCTTTCTCTACATTAGAGTAGTTTTGTACATAACTATTTGTTAATTCAATGTTTTCAAAGAGCTGCTGAATCTCTAATTCTATCTGATCTATCGTTAAGCCCTTATCAAGAATGTTAGCTATATACTTGCCAAAAAGCCCGTTCTGAACAAATTGAGCAATATGCAACCCCTCAGGACCGTATTTTTTTACTATCCTGTCCCTCAAATGATCACATTGGGGTTTATCTTTCTCAACCCTTCTTAATGTTAATCCCATTTGGAAAAGGATATGCAGCCTTTCGTCATCAACGTAATTTCGAAAAAGACCCCATTCTGACGAATTTCTTTGTTCCTTTGCAACTTCTATAGTTTCAGGATTTTGAACAAAAGCAATTTTTCTATCTTTAAACTTGCGCGCTAATTGTTTTACTTTCTCTTCCGTCCACTCAAGAGCACCCTCGGTTACTCCTTTTGTGGCGCTTTTAATTGGATCTTCAGACGCCATCTCCGTACTCTTCCAAGTATGAGGAGATGCTCAGTGGATTGTCATCTAATATTAGAGTACTGCCAGGCAAGATGGCCATATTGTCCATTTTTATAGGTTCACCTATGTATTTGTCAAGAACTTGTCCACCATTCTTATCCAGAACATAAGTTCCATCTGAACCAAAACCAAGTTCCTTCAGCAATAAAATTTTGCAATCTGCTGGCATGTCTTTCAAAGACATTATTTCAGTCAATTTCTAACACTCTCTTAATAGTATATTAATTTCTTAACTTATCGTTTTATGGTTATTCTATTGTTATTATATAGGTTATGAATCCTGTATCTCTTACTGACTATTTTAGTATTTGTCGTTATTGCTTGATCAGTATTTAACTGTAGTGGCGTTTTCTGATTGGTGGTTTCGTAAAAAGTCAGGTTTTCCCAACCTTAGCGTGTATTAATGAGGCTATAAGCCCATTAAATCTTTCGGAATTCCGAGTTTTTGAGCGGCTGATCAACATGAATACAAGTTGTTGCTTCTGTATCTTTCATCTGCTCCTCTAAATTTATGCTTGTGTGATTGTCAAGGTACTATTACAACGATATAAAATGGCTTAACATCATTGTGTATCTCTATATGTTATGATTCACTTTCAATTACCACTCCATTGCTGCGCACAATAGTTACTCCACTTGCTTCTTAAGCCGCTTAGAAAGAATGTTTGAGCCTGAGTGATTTCCTATGAAACAGGATTTAGATTGTTTGGAGGCTTAGCAGGTTATGGGCAAGACTGTTGAAGATTACAGGTTGGCTTTGGAGGGAGAGATTGGGCGGTGGAGTGGCTTTGCTAGTTTTTTGCGTAGGGATGAGCGAGAAGCTTTTGATGAGCTTATGGATATGTTTAGGAGTTATGCTTCAGAGTGCAGCGACGCATCTATCCCAATAATCTTTGAGCCTATGGTTATGTCTATTATGTTGGCTCAGCAGAAGAAGCTACGGGAATTCGAGAACAAACTAAACGATGTGCTTTGCCAAAGAATCTCCACCGAGATATCGCAGGCAGAGATGAAAAGACTTTATGTGCAATGATTGTGTTTTTCAGAGAAAGCAGTGTAGTTCATGCGGTAGAAATACTGCTAATTTTTGTTGTCCAAAATGCGATGTGCGTCTATGTTACAAATGTCTTATTGGATTAGTTATAGCTACTGGAAAAAGAGGCTGCCCAATGTGCAGTGGAGAGTTATTATAGATGCAAACGCTTAAAACTAAACAAAAAACGATTAAGCTGTGACCAAGTGATGAGACAATATGGAAAAAGCAGATGAAAACCAAGTCCAGAGAATAGGACTACTTGAAACCAAATTAAAGGTTCTAGGAGTCCTTACGGTTATTGCTGGCTTAGGGCAGTTCTATTATGCTTCCACTATTCCACTATCACTTCTCACTGGAATATTCATTATCACTGGATTATTAACCATAATCTTAGGAGCTTTCCTAATTAGCTGAAAATAAGAACGACTAAAGGCATTAAATTGTTTCAAATTTTCTAATCCAAGATTCAACCAAGATAAGTCTTAAATTTACATAGTTATAGAATAGAAAAACCGTATTGGAAACGTTGTTCAAGAGGTGTAAACATGCCTACAAAAAAGTACATATCTCTTCTACATATGAACAAACCTGTGGAAGAGTGTTCTAGAAAAGGAAAATCTCTCTAAATCAAAAGAGTTATCATCTTTTCTGAAGGACAACTTTAAGGGAAATGAAGAACTGAAGATTTGGGATGCAAGAGAATATGAAAAATCACCTTATACTGCTTGGTGGGTTAGTTTCAGCAAGGATGCCATCTACAAAGGAAAACTGTTTATGGCTTTGAGTTTCACAATCTTCGAGAAGTCAATAAGTGTGTATTTTAGATTTATGGATGCAGTTAACAAAGAAGAATTTGGATTAATAGACTGGCACAAAGGCGATGAATATTCCGAGTATGTATCTTTTGAAATGAATAAGGACAGACTTCCGAACGCCATACTGAAATATTTAGAAAACGTTCGGAGAAATATTGGAAATGGCACAATGAGAAACTTCAGAGATTTTCAAGTTTCTTGACACATCAAATTAGGCACCTTTAGCGAGTAAAAACTATAAATTAGCTGAAATAGTAAAGATGGAAGTTGAACTTAAAATGATTAGGTCGAGATTAAATTATCATACCTTCAGTCTTGTTACTTTTAAATTTGGAAATAATACAAATAACTGCATAGGCTTAACGAATGACTGAGAAAAGAAAACAAATAAGCGTCTTTAGAAATAATGAGATATTCCCTTTTGAATCTAAGAATGCACCAAATAGCTAAGTTTTCATTGATGATAGGTCTTGAATCTGGAGCGTAATATCTTAAGATAATAAATTGCAAACAGGATAAATGGTAGTACCGCAATCAAAACGAAAGGCAGTACGAAATAGTATAGGAAAAATAAGAAAGTTGCATACATTGCTTAACTCACTTGACCTCTGTTTTTGTGTTACTATATTAGGTTTGTTCAAACTGTTATTAAATAATTTTTCAATATTAACCCCGAATAATACCCAGATTTGACTAGAGCCACAGAACACTAAAACAGTTAATAATTGTACCTTTGTTTATCTTTTTAGAGCGCATTAGAATTATCTCCAACAGAAAATAAGATAGCTTGTAACTCAGTAATGATTTCGTAAAAAAACTAGACAGTGGTTCAAGTTTTTTTGTGGAAGGTATATTCTTTTGTTCTATGGTAGCTTATTTTTAAGCCTTCAGTTGTTACTTCGGCTGAATCAAGGGTCAAGGTGCCTTTGGCTAAGCCTTTGATTGCTTTTACAAGAGCATCTGCTTTTTCAGATGAGTAAGGACCAATAATTTGGACTTCTATAAATGCGGTCACTCGCTAAAACCTCAAAATAATATTAGATGTCGGGGAGTTTCCAGCCGTCTTTTCTTTTGTTGCGGATTATTTCTTTGATTTCGGGAACGGTTAATGCAAATTCTATGTGTTGGCAGTTTTCGCTTTCGTCTAGTTCACAGTATATTCCTTCGGGTTTGAAGCTGATGTCGGCTATTCTGTGGAGTTGGCGGTCGGTGATTCTTACGCCGTGGATGCCCATGTTGAAGTGGTCAAAGCGTGGCAATTCAATAGTCGGTTCGGGGGGTTTGTATCGGCTGAGAAGTTCGCGTAGTGCTTCTTTGACTATTTCTGCGCGGCTTTTGAAGCCATGTTTGCCAATTAATTTATCCATTTCGATGACTATGTCATTTGGCAGTTTAATGGTTGTGTAGTTTCCGTCTGTTGGTTCTTTTTCTATTTTCTTGGGCAAGTCTATCACGATTCTATTAGTAATGTATTAGTAATTTGAATATTTAAAAATACTTGTCAATCGACCCAGCTCCTATTAGTTATATATTACTAAACCGTGCCAAACAACCCTTAAATGAACAACCACTATTAACAACGCTATTACTAATAGGTGATTAAATGCCCAAGAAACCCGAGTACACAACAATAAAAATGCCCACAAACTTGGTTGAGGAAGCTCTCGATCCATTAGTTGGAACTCACGGTTACTCAAGCAGAACAGACGTCATAAAAGACGCCCTAAGACGATTATCAGAAAAATATCAAACAACCCCAGCACAAGAGGCATAGCCACATTGAAAAGCAAAGATTTCAAATGTGAGCTTTGCGGCGGCAAAACCAAAAAAGTACACGAAACAAAACGAAACATATTTTTGCAATGCCCAAAAGACCACACCATTCCTAATCCTGAAAAACCAAAAGACCCCAACAAAATTCACGCACCCGTTTTCATGATCCACAAAACAGAGTTTGAAGACTTCAACAAAAATGCAAAGGATCGAGGCACAAAATAATGGAAAATTCTAAACTTTGCCCTTTTGCCGCTGCCAATCCACAATTAGATAGCAGCAAATGCTTAGGTGAAGCATGCGCATGTTACGTGGAAATGCACAAACCCCGCTTAATTCAAACAGATCGATACAGCATGGTTGATTCGGAGTTTTTCTATCGCTATAAGGGCTGTGGACTAATAACTCATGTTCCTTGGCAACTGGTCAAACGTGAAGAGAAACCAACATCAACCGAACCTAAACCCGTAAACTAACTTCAGGTAAAACAACGCTTTATTGCAAGGTGGGAAAGAATGGCTGAACTTAAACAAACGCAAAAAGTTGGTGCAGTTGCCTGTAAATCTTCCCCAAAAGAAGGCGCTTCCCACTTATGCCCTATTTATGTTAAATACAAGGACCACGTTATCTTCAAAAACATTCAGGACCCCACAGCTGTGGCAGTTGTGCGTGAAACTATCGGTTGGATTAAAGAAGAAAATGCTGAGTTATTACTTATTGAGCATGATAGGGCTATTCCAAGTCAAGGCAAGAATGCTAACGGCATCATTATTTTGAAAAACTGTATTTTAGAAGCTTTTCCGCTTCCACTACAAAATAATTCAGAATGGGTTTTAAGTTCACGTGAAACTATGAGTAAAGTTGAGTTAGCGTTCCGACCATCGGAGCGAAAAACTCATGGAGCAAAAGACTCCAGAAGAGCTGAAAAAATATGATTGAAAGAACGAAGACATTAGCCCCCGCTATAACCCATGCACGTCAACTATCTAT
Organism: Candidatus Bathyarchaeota archaeon; assembly: GCA_963729805.1. Classification (GTDB taxonomy): domain Archaea; phylum Thermoproteota; class Bathyarchaeia; order Bathyarchaeales; family Bathycorpusculaceae; genus Bathycorpusculum. The sequence goes on from CAVSPH010000006.1 coordinate 69,263, forward strand.
TGAAGATTTGAAAAACCTCAAGCTTCCACTAATGATTCAGGGCGACCTTGTCATCATTGAAAAGAGTTTAACCGGCTGGAAACTCAGAGAACCAATAGCTATAGAACTTAAGAAAATCTTGGATGCTAAAGAAAAAGGACTAATCGATTACATTATAAGATCTTGCCTCAACGACCGCCCAAACATAATTCCCTTTATCTTCGAAAATCAAAGCATGCTAAAGCTCGCACGTCATTTCCTAAGACATTTATCAGCATCGCAAAAAAGCTGCTTAGTCTACTCAGTTAACGTTAAGAAATATGCAACCTGGCTCGGTTATACTCCAGACTTAATCATTCAAGACCTAAAACCTGTTGGCGCAATCCCAGACCCAATGAAAGTTCAGAATCATTGCGGATTTCTAAATGACTATCTTGCGGAACTTCAAGATAACGACATGAAGCCCAATGCTGTCAATAATTGCATAAAATCTGTAAAAACCTTCTACCATGTAAATGGCATAGAAATCAAACTCTCAGAGCTACTCGGTCGAAAAGTTGCTTATAAAGACAGAGCACCTACACCTGAAGAACTCACTGTCTTACTAGACAAGGCGCCTACTCGCGAAGCTTTTATTGTAGCAGCAATAGCAACTGCCGGATTTCGAGAAGGAACATTCTGTCGACTAAAATATCGTCACGTCAAAGAAGACCTTGAAGCTAACACAATTCCAATACATATCCACGTTGAAGCCGAGATAACCAAAGGAAAATACCACGATTACGACACTTTTCTAAACGTTGAAGCCAGTCAACTGCTCAAAATGTATATTGCTGATAGACGACGAGGCGGCAGAACCTTTCCTCCAGAAGAAATCACCGATGATTCACCTCTAATCAGAAATACCCATGTTTCAAATCGAGTTGCTGGAGTCAGCGAAAAAACCATAAGAAAAATCGTTCACAGTTTGCTTGTAGAAGCCGACATTGCAAAGAAACTGCCTAACAGCTGGATGTACAGCGTTAGAACTCATAGCTTAAGAAAATGGTTCAGAACTCAGATGAGCGCAGCGAAGATAGATACCGACATAATCAAATATATGATGGGCCACACGATCGACACCTATGAAGACGTCCAAAGTTTAGGCATAAACATCCTGAGAAATCTCTACACGTCAGCAGGCTTAGTTATAAGACCGAAAACACAAGCTAACCGAATAAATCAACTCAAAGAAATCATCCGCTCATGGGGAGAGAATCCGGAAGAGCTCTTAACTAAAGATGCATTACTGCGGGGAAACATCACTGAGACTCAAGATCAAACACAAAATCATCAACTGTCACTTCTTGCGGAGTCACTCAAACAGCTTATCAAGAAGGAGGTCTCAGAATAAAACCTAAAATCAGTAGTTTATGCCCACTCATGTTAGCGCAACCTTTCGGCGGCGCCACTTCAACCTTAATTTTTGCTTTACAATCCAGTAAGAAGAACGGCAATTATGCCGCTTAGGAATACTCCGTCGAAAGTACCCGCTCCACCAATGCTTGCAACTGGAGCACCGAGCTTTGGTATCTTCTGAAGGTTAAGCAGGTCTGCTCCTATGAGTGTTCCAAGTGTTCCAGCGACGTAAGCGATTGTTTTAGGTTGGGCTGGAAAAAGAATAATTGCTGCCACTGCTGCGGCTATTGGTGGGATGAACGCTGGAGTGGCGATGCCTACACCTTTTACAGGTCTCGCCACCGCATGGGTTACCAGCGCCACAGCCAAAATTCCAACCAGGCATAGGAAAATCGTTGAGACTGAAGACCTGCTTAGCAAATAAATGCTCACAGCAGTCGGTATCAAAGCCCCTCCCACATTAACAGCAACCACTGTGATCGCTTGCCCATATTCTACGTGAGGGATTCGGTACTTTAAGCCGAACCAGTTGACAAAATCATCATGAATAACGGGAATTTTGGTTTTCAGCTTAAACAGCGGAATATTAATGAAACTGCCAAATAAGGTGCCAACTAAAATTACTAAGATAATAATAGGCGTAAAGCCCACGTTTTCAAACGCAATACTTACTACTCCAATAAAAACAAGTGCAACTACTGCAAACAACAAAACTGCTAAAATGACAAAGAAAAAGAAACTATGCTGAAAGTAGATCGTTTTTCGGCTCATATGGTCACAACTGTCAATCCTAAAATTAACTTTGCAATTTGCCCTTGATTTAGCTTTTTGTAGGCCTTAAATTGAGCAGACAAAACGTTCTTGATTTGGCAACTGAAATAGTGACTTATTAAAAATGAAGAGGGTTTTGAAAAAAAAGTAGCAGGAGTAAGAATGCAAAAGCTTTTTAGCAATTTGATAAGATAAAAACTACTATCTCAAAAAAAAAGCAAAGGAAATGGATTAGGGGACATGAGATTTTGATAAATAAAGAGAATGTTTTTCGAAAACAAGATCAAGAAGCCCGAGAAATAATCCATGAAAATAAAAGAATTAGACAATGTACAGGTTGCCTTCAACCTCTGGGCATCGTATCAACTATGCTTTATGAAATTGACGACAAGCTTTACTGCTCAGAGTGCTATTCTCGAATGATAAGCAGCAGGGCTGTAGAAAGAGACCATTCAGACATAATGCAAGAAAAATAAGTGGTAAATAGCTAGCAAAACCGTCAGGACAAAGTTGCTACAGATGTATCATCTATTCATTCCTGTTTTACACATACCAATTAATGCTGAGTACATTTCGACAAATGAGCAGCTTGTCAATTAATGTTTGCATACAATTATTTAGTGGTTTTAATAAAAGCTGAGGCAGAATCAGGTTTTTGTTTTGTATATTTCGCGACTTTGTTTTAAAAATGATGCTGAGTTATCTGGTAATTCTTTTTCCACCATCAAGTTTGGTCCTATCCAGCTGTTGATGCCTACTTTCACTCCGGCATAAACAGCGACTTAATCCCTGTTTTCACGTTGTCGCCAAGCACGGCGCCGAGTTTTCTTCTGCCTGTGTTAACCAGCTGGTCTTTTACCATCATTTTAATTGATCCAGCGTCTAAACGATAATTAGCCATTACAGTACCTGCGCCTAGGTTACAGTGCTCGCCAAGAATGCTGTCGCCGACATAAGATAAATGGCCAATATGAGTACTGTCCATGATGACACTGTTTTTAATTTCGCAAGCGTTTCCTACACGAACATTTTTACCTAAACTCGTCCCTGGTCGAATGTAACAGTTTGGACCAACATCGCATTCTTCGTCGATAAAGCATGGTCCTTCAATGTATGCTCCCGAACGAATTCGGGCTGACTCTGCCACAGAAATTGGACCGATAAGATGGGCACCTTGCTCTATCGTACCTAAAACCTGGAGGTCCATCCGTTTCAATGCCCAATTGTTGGCATCAAGCAAATCCCAAGGTCTGCCCACATCAAACCAGTCATCTTTTGAGAGCTCGGCGAGCTAGCACCGTTTTACCTTCCTTCGCCAGCAGTGTGACAGCGTCAGTAAGTTCGTACTCCTTACGCATTGAAAGCTCAACCTTCTTGAGTTGCTCAAAAATTTCATGAGAAAAAACGTAAACACCTGCATTAGCCAAGTTTGACGGCGCTTTCTCAACCGTGGGCTTTTCCACAATACGCTTAACTTTTTTTTCTGCGTCAAGCTCGATTATTCCGTAACTTTCAGGCTTGTCGACGGACACAACACCCATCACTCCAGCAGTTTTCCCATGTTTATAAAATTGCAGTACATTGCTTACAGCGTCATGACCAAATAGCAAATCTCCGTAAATTAGGACAAAATCGTCGTCCACATACGGTTCAGCCACACTTGTAGCATTTCCTGTGCCAAGGACAGCGGTCTGTTCAACATAACTAATGCTTAAGCCTAGATTTTCGCCTTCCCCGAAATACTTGCGAATAGCTTCACCCATATAATGTGTGACAATAATTGTCTCAGTTATCCCCGCATTCTTTATTGCTTCCAAACAAAACTGCAAGATCGGTTTCCCGCTAAGCTTAATTAAATGCTTGGGCCGCGTCGCCGTTATAGGCAAAAGTCTGACGCCTTCACCCGCTGCTAGTAATACAGCTTTCATTTCACTTCAACCTCAACTTCTTTCTTTATTATTGCTGTTGCTTTTAGGGTTATATTATTTGCCACTGCCAAAAATTTCTCCTTCAACAGTTAAACGGATCAGCGGTTCAGTCCCAGAAGCTCTAACCAGCAACCAACCATTTCTTAATTCCTAGTCGGAAGCCGTCAACCGTTGAGAAATCAATGTACTCAGGAAAAGCGAACTTTAGGGTGACACTGATTTTTTCCACCGCTTTATACTTTTGTTCATTTTTGCAAATAATGTTTTCGCGTTGTGTAACATACTCCGGAACTTCAGAGATAAATTGGTTTAATGTTTTGTTTTCCTCCTCCAACGCCTTTAACATCAATACCGCAGAAAGTGGCCCGTCGGGACAATAATGATGCTGCGGATGTACCCAAGCGCCACATGGTTCGCCGCCGAAAACTGCATTTGATTGCTTGATGGCTTCTGAAACGTAAATATCACCTACCCTAGTGCGGATAACCCTACCACCCTTCTCTTGCGCCATTGTTTCAACGCACATTGATGCTTCAACATTTGTAACCACTGTTCCTCCGCAACTCAGTTTCAGCGCATAGGCAGCGTATGCAGCTAGGGAACGATCAAAGTTAACAAAAACACCTTTCTCGTCAACAAAGGCCACTCGATCGCCGTCGCCATCAAAAGCGACGCCAATGTCAGCTCCAAGTTTTTTGACGACATTTGCCAAATCCTTGAGCGAGTCAGCAGAAGGCTCAGATTTTCGAGCTGGGAAATACCCGTCTGGTTGAGCATTAAGAGCAGTCACTTTGCAACCCATAGCTTTGAGCATTTTGGGAGCAAGATTAAAGGTGGCACCGCATCCTGGGTCAACAACAACATGCCAGTGCTTGCGTAGAGTAGCGGCTTTCAGAGCCATTTTTAAGTAAACTTCACTTGCGTCAATAGGAGTAGTTTTGCCAAGGCTACGCCAATCTTCCAACATAAAAGTCCCGTCAGACACATTTTTTTCCACCGCTTCTTGGTCGCGGTCAGTGAATGATAAGCTATCGCCCTTAAACACCTTAATGCCATTATATTTTGGTGGATTGTGAGAAGCTGTAATCATGAATCCTGCTTGTGCACTCAATTCTCTTGTGGCAAAAGCCAAAGTGGGTGTAGGAACCATTCCAGCTATTAGAACATCTGTTCCATTTGACATCAAACCCGAAACCAAGGCGTCCTCGATCATGCTGCCGGAAACCCGTGTATCGCGACCAACTACTACTTTCTTAGCCTTTACGTACGCAGCTACTGCTAAGCCAACTTTGCAAGCTAGTAGCGGTGTCAAGTCAATGTTTACTAAGCCTCTTACACCTGAGCTTCCAAACAGTTTAGCCATAACAACAACCTTTGAAATGCAATAAGTATTGCATGGCAATAACAGGTTCTTAAATATTATACAAATTGCTTCAGTTACGTCTTTTTTTCCAATGTGTCCATAACTAGCATACAAGCTTGAACCTATTTTTGTACCAAATGGAAAAATGGCTCAGAAACGTAGCGCCTATGAAGAAGTGCTATCAACCATGAAGCATATAGAATAACTAAAACATAAAAACGAATTTTGTATGTCAACTTATGGATATATTGAGGAAAATAGTCCTTAACATTCTTAGGTTCTCTTTGACGGTCGGTTTCGTCATGTATGCACATTGTGTAGGTTGACGCAGTGTTTTTCTGTTTTTTAGCAGCTTGCTTTGGGCTGCATTTCTGAGGCAAAGCTTAAATCCATTGCAGGTTGAGTCAACAAAAGTCAACTAACGTCAACAAAAGGCAATAAAAGGCAATAAAAGACAAAAATCACGCAGAGGAAACTTTAGCCTATAACTCAAAAAGTTTCCTTTCAAACTTCTTTTAAGAAGGAAATTGATTGCAAATTAACTGGCTACATTGTATGTTGCTTTTAGTGTGATGAGGTATTTTTCCAGGCAACATGGCTTGTTTTGAGCGGTTGTTTGGGTGTCGGCACGGCTTTATCTCCAGTTTAAAACACACTTGTTTGCCCGCTGTAGCCTTTCGCTTTCTTCACAATGGTCGTCAATATAGCATTAGATTAAAGCTAGGTTTACAAAGCAAGAAAATGTAACTTTTCTTAGTCGGCTAGTTGATTATGGACTTATAGTTTTTTTTTGGCGAAACTACACAATGTCTATGAATTATTCCTTAGAAATGCTGAAAGTTCCTAATAAGTAGGATGCCTACCTTCAAGGTTTGAAAGGTAGCATGCTGAAACAGCGTTTGCTAACATTAAGCGGGACTCATCTGAAAGATTGTTTCTATCGCCTAAGATATTTCCTGCAGTCCAAGCGTCACCTGCGCCAGTTGCCCGCAAAACTTTAATCTTGAACGATGGAACCACAAATTCCTTCTTACCGCTTAAGGTTGCAGAAAAAGCTGTGGTATGTAAATCAATTCGTGCATGGGATTTCTTTGCTAATATGCGAGCGGCGTCCATTGCCAATTCCACAGATGTTAAATTCGTCTTCTTTTCGTTGAGTGATTCGTCAAAAAATGAGGCATAACTGATTGCTTCATTCTCGTTTAAACTCAAAATATCCAAGTAGTTGGATGTTAGAATTATTTGAACTAACTCAGGGATTCCATTTTTGTTAGGAGTAGGATCGGCGGTATCAAAGTAGGTTTTTCCTTTACCTTTGGTTTTTGCTCTGCTAAAAACTGATTGGGCCAATGCTGTACCAAATCTCAAAGTGCCAGCCCAATTAAAGAGACAAACATAATCCGCATTTTCTATTAAAGCATAATCGCTTTTGTTCAGATTATGAGGACCAAAATCAACTAAGGAACCTAAATCACGTATCATTACATTAGTCTTTTCACTATTATTTTTGAATTCTAATGCCGTCGTAATCGAAGCTTTTTCACTAACTTTGATGTGAGAAATGTCAATAGGTGTGTCTTTGAAATGATACTTTATTTGCTGTAAGCCTAGCTCATTTGTACAAACAATTGGAGTGACTATACTATCTAAATTAACTAAAGCGGAAGCCACGTTAACGGCATTTCCTCCGCGCATATCAATTTGGGATACGCCATCAATACTGCCACCCTTTCTATTTGCAACTTCTCTGATTAACCCTGAAAATTCTACGATATTCAGGTTCAAATTTATGAGTCTATCAAGGAAAAAATCAGGTAAGACAACTGCTCTACATTCTTTATGCTTTTCTTGATCCAAAAAACCTTGAAGCTCTTTTTTACACTCCACAACCTTCAACAAAAGACCCAGTAGCCTTTATTTCCACAAAGCTAAAATAACCTTTTGATTTAAATGGGCTAATAGATATTTGGGAAAGGGGTAAGGGAATGAACTTTAAGGCTGAAGTATGTCTGTTATCATTCGCATTAGCATTGTTTGTGGTAAGCTCATTCTTCTTTTCATACCAAACCGGTAATGCAACTTTCTGGGCTACCTATCCATACCGAGGCTACGCCTTTGCATTTGTCGGTTTCGGCTCAGTTCTTACATTAACAGCATCGATCTCTTATTCAAAACGAAGCAAAAACATTATTCAATAACCAATTTAGTTTTTATCCTAACAAAAATCTAACGAACAACCAAACTATATCTCCAAATACTAATGCTGCAATTAGACCTAACGTTATAAATATCAACATTGGCAAACCTGGTGTCGCCCAAACATAGGTATCGATTTTTCCAGAATCAACAGCCTGAGACAAGCGTTCCACAATTTTATCTCTACCCTCTTCATGTGGAACAACAACCAACTTTCTTTCCAAACTCTGGTTGAATTCGTTTTCAACATCTTCCAAAGGGAAGATATGCCATTTCGCCTTCAACTTGGTAACTGTAACTTTGTAGCCAGTAATCAAGATAAGTAATTTTTTCCAAAATGGCTCTTTTGCAAGTGTTCCGACAAACATTTTCTTGCCCGTTCTTTTGTGCCAAATGAAATTACGAAATATCAAGTAAACGCCGCTGGCTGCGGCAAACAAAACGCCATTGCTAAAAATGGTTAATGGAAATATGACTTGCGAAATTGGCGATAAGCCGCCAACTAAGAGAGGTGTAGATAGAATTGCAGGGGCAAAAGGCAAAGCTATGGCAATGCACATAAGAGCTTTTGAGTCCGCACCGCCAAATCCGCCAGAATAAAACAACAAGAATGCTATCCCGACGGTAAACCCTACACTAATCGCAAAAAGAGGTAACTTTGAAGATTCATAAAAGAGTAATTCTGTAAGAGAAAGGGCGAGTGCAATAGGTGCATAGATTACCCATACTCTGTTGCTTACTTCGCGGACTTCATAGTCGCGCCATGACGCATAAATCAAGAAAGCTAATGTTACTGCTACACTTGCTGCGACAAAGATTACTTCAAACGTCAATACTTAATCCCTGAAATATTTCTATTTCTTCTCCGCTTTAAACCATTTAGTTAGTATTTATTCTGTATGGCTGATAAATACTTATCAAAAATAAATAGGAATTTAATTTACTAATTGCCAACACTTACAGTTATAATTGGAGGCAGCTCCGCAAGTATCCATAGGCCGGGTTGACTGGTTCCATTGTAAATTGGGATAGCTGAAGCATCGAAAGTAGCTACTGCACCGTACCATGCTAACTCTAAGCTGGTTTGGAAGGAAACAGGGCTTAGATTGATGGGCAGCAGGTAAATCGAAGAGTTTGCTAATAGAGCCCCCCGGAAAGTTGCTGGTGACATTGTGTCAAAGGCATAAAGCATTTGGTTGGCTTGGTCTGTAAACATTAAACCTGCGCCGTTGGTTCCGTCGGTGAATTGGCTCCAGTGATGCGCCCAAACGCCTGTTGAATCGCTAAATGTTTGTGTGCCGTTAGCAACTATGGGGCTTCCTAGAAATGTTCCGTTTTCTGTTTGCAGTTGACCGACAGAAGAAGTCAATGCTATTGGGCATAGGTCAGTTATTGTGCGCCCTTGTTGTGAAGGCATAAACATGAAATTAAGTTGGTAAGTGTAATAAGTTGCATTGGCCGGTAAAGTAAGTACAATGTTGGCGTAGAGATTTGGACAATTACTTACTCCATTAGACCATTCTGATTCTTGTTGTATAATATCTCGAATCACGCCATTGTGTATGACATAGGCTTCGCTTGCGCCGTATGTGCTTGCCTGATTGTTAATCCTCATGTAGGTTGCTGTGCTTGAAGTGCTTCCTACAGTTGAGGTTACAGTAAATTTTCCATCAGTGGAAACACCAAGAGTTAATTCTCCATTGGTTATAGTATGAGCTGAGGGATTATCTCCGTTGAAGTAGTTGCTTGTGTAAGCTAATGGTGATTGGATTGCTTCATCACTACCATTCCACCATATTGTGAAATCGGAAACATGCGTACTTAATAAGAAAACGATCATTTGCCTGTTGCCGAAAACCGTGGCATTATTTGTTAGGCCGAGTGGAACTGTGTATGCGGATGCCCAATCTTCTATTTGAAACGGTACTTGTTGATTTACACCGTCTATGGTTTCGTTAACGTTAATTGCTTTTACTGGAACAGGAGGAATGGGCACTGTTTGTGTGGTAAGTGATAGGTTTTGACCTAGCCAAACCATGGTACCATTTTGAAGAATCTCAACAGCCACTTCCGAAGATGAACTTGGTAGCGATAAGAAAAATGCTTGGTCGGACTCGGGTCTTAGCAGAGAGGCATCTATCTGCCAACTGCTTTGCACCGTATCCAGCAAATCACTGCTTCTGAATCTGATTGTGAGACTTGGTGATCCACTATCTAAGTAGGAGCCAACCGACACGTTATTCCAACCGCTAGTAAGCGCTGCAAAAAGAGGTTGCCAGGCACCTGCGTGCCAAACATCAAGTGCAAGATTATCTAAGCCCATGTTCCCTGCGTTGATGCATAATGTCGGATGAAGCTGGGAAGTGAAGTTTAGGTTTGAAAATTGTTCTTCGAGGTTGAGGCCGTAATTAGCTATTCCAGATGTAAACGTGGAAGAATCAACGTTCACGTTGAAAGGGGTGGCTGTGGAGGAAGTGATTGTGAATCTCATTTTCCATGAGCCGATTGAGTCCCTAAAATATGTTGGATTAGCTGTGATGTTTTGATTGGCTGAGGTTATTGATGTTCCTAAGGTGGTGGCCAAGTAGCCGTTTCCGCTAGCTGAATATTGCCCAGAGTTATAATTGTAAAGTTGATACGCGGCATTTACGTTAGCTAATGTTGATGAAGCATCTATCGCCCATAGGATATTGTTCCAATTGTTTAGATTTGAAGTCCCCGAAAGTTCTGCTTGACACGTGTATTGACTGGGCAACTTGACATTTGTTACTCTTGTTTGGTCGATAAGTGCCAGAGTATTATTGTCAATCATTAAATAAGCATTGGAAGAGTCAACAGTTGTTGAATCAACATAAAAATCTATTTCGACGTAATCAGTTTGACTTACAACAGTGTATGTAGGCCAGTTGAAATTTCCTGAAAGTGTAGAAGCTGAGGTTGTCAAAGAACCGGACTGAGCCACGTCTGTTGCTACGGTTTGTCTTATTGTGTTATCAGCCTTTCTTATGAGAACATCTACACCTAAATGTCCAACCGCTGAAGAAGCTGAAGGGTTAATTACTATGGCAAGGCCCACATAACCAACGCTTTGAGAAGTTGTCCAACCCACTGAAGCTGAGCCAGGTGATACGGTCAATTCATCCTCCCCATCCCCCTTGTAGTTCTGTGATGTTTGTCCCCATCTATAGGTCTCACCGCTATTCGGAGTGACTGTGTAAGAGGCACTCTTGTAGCTGCCTAAACTACCATAGACCGCTTGTCCAATGCTTGTTGTTGATAAAGAGACAAGCTGAGAGGAACCGTAGTTTTTCGTTGTACTTTGAGCCTGAATTGGATTTGATTGACTAACATTCGCGTATGAAACTGACCCTCCTACAGCGTTGCTATTGCCAGATAATGTGACATGAATCGCATGGGTTCCTGAAGTGGGGTTTTTGAGATAAAATATGTATGACCTTACCTGAGGGTTTGAATTGGACGTATAAACATCAGTTACTTGTTGAGTCATTGAAACCCCATTGTAAGTTACGCCAGTTACTGTTGCAGGTCCATTTGAATTGCCGTCTCGGGAGGTGCTAACTGTAACAACTAGTAAACGATTATTTCCTGCACCAACGTTATGATTCCAACTAAATGAGGAAACACCCGTAGAGGCAGTTGAGGCAGCTGCATCATAAGATACTGTGGAAACCGAATCTTGCCATGCTCGATAATCTAACGTCCAAGTACTCGCAGGAATAGAAGAAATTCCTTGGAGACTATAAACCGACTTGCCCAGAAGAGTCCTTGAACTGCCCATTGAAGCCGTTAGCGTGGCACCGGAAGAGTCTGCACTAGTTAGCAGGAAGTTGTTGTAGTTTATACCAGCTATGTTAGTTGTTTCTTTGTGGACATACAGTGTTTGTGGCGATGTTGCAGTCTCGTAACTTCCGAAGGTCAAATAAGAGCCATCATCTTGGGCAAGGTTGCCGAGTGAACCTGAGACAAGAGTTGTTGATCCATCTAGAACGTAGGAACCTGGGTTATAGTTTTGACCTGCAGTAGCTATGTTTGCTTCGGTTAATGTATCAAAAATGTTGTCTGGACCTTGTTGCTGTGCTGTAAAGTTGCTATGGGTACCTTGATCTGCCACTGAATCTACGCTTGAATTATACTGGTTAATGTAGTCCCCACCGCTTATTGTGCTGCTGTTGAACATTAAACTTGCAGTGTAGTGACTAAACGAGGAAGCAGCGACAGTAATTCCACGTGAATCTTTAACTTGTATTGCATAAGACTGAGGATTTACTCCGGTTGGAATATCGATAACGTAAGTGCCGTTGCTGGCAGAGATTGGTTCATCAGGTGGATCAGTCATTTGCCAAGTTAAGTTCGTATATTGATAAAGATAGAATTTGAAGTTTGATAATGTCAAGACCGACAAGAGGAGTATCACCGTCTTTAATAACTGTTAATGTTACTTGATTATTTAGAGTGGATGGACTAATCAGGACATCTAGTCGGCATGATGCTGAGTAGGATATTCCAGATATGCCTAATCCTGTTAGGTCGTATGTGACGTTTAGGTTTGCTTGACTATAACTTGCGTTTGTGAACCAGTTAGTGCCAAGGGACAAATTATTAACGTTAAATGATGCACCCCACTCCGGATTTATGTCGGCTAAGTTTGCTAAGCCGCTGTCTAAATAGTTCGTTGCGAGCGTTTGAGCATATGACGCATTGCCTGTTACTTGTATTACAGAACCGTAATAACCTACTGTGAATCCTAGAATCTGTTTCAGAGCCAAATTAGTTTCATCTATTGCACTTAAAATTTGAGGTTGATTTTGAATTGAACTGTAACGAGTAGCTGTGTAAGTCGCTGTAACTGAAGCTACTAAAACTATTGCAACAAGTAAAGCAGCAATGATTGAAAATTGTCCTTTATTATTGAGCAATTAAGCGCCTCCCGCTATTCCAAGTTTTAAAACTACTATTCTGGAAGTCCCTGATCCTGTGTAATCCGAAGGATAGAGTTGAGGTTGATAATAAGAAAGAAGGCTTAGAGCTGTGACTCGAACATCAGGGGTTCGCGTTAATCCTAAAGCCAAAAATGATCCAGTGATATTCGTCGATCCAGTTGAAAAGTGATTGTAAATAGAACCCGGATTGTAATTGTTTACAGGATTAAAAACGTTGAGTCCAATTGAAAGTTGATAGCTTTGTAGTATCGAGGACGGAAGTGCTCTGGTAGAAGTTTGGTATGAAGATGGGTAAATCCCATAGTAATTGCAATAATTAACTGCTTCGCTTGACAAGTATACTGGACCAGAATTAGACAAATCAGCTGTAAGCCAAGTCGAATCGTATGAATATGATTGATTACTTAATCCTTGCAGAAAAGCATTTAGTCCTGCTGGTCCGACATATTCCATTCCATAAATACCCCAGGTGTTCTGGGAATTTGGAAACAGAGCGGTATTTGAAACATAGTAGAGCGGGTAACCGACTATGCTGACCCACATCCAATTGTACTGAAAAACTTTTTGGCCCAAGGTAAAAGAATATTTTGCGTAGGAGCTACTGTCTGAATCGTAGCCGACTCCGGTGCTTGAGTAATACCCGGCTGGAATTGGCTGTGCTTCCCCAAACGTGTTAATGACTACTGCGTTCTGAACGCTTTCACCCTGAATGGATGTACCATTTAGTATCTGGGCCAACTCTGAAGTATTCTGCACCATTACAGTATTAACAAAATATGGGGACAACAAATTATACAGGTCTTGAGCTAAACTCGGTGCAGTATAGCCAGTAATCCACCAACCGTTTGCATCGCTGCAATTCAAAATATACAATGTTCCACCGTTGCCATTCTCGCCTATTTTCTGGGGAGTAAAATCAAAAGTCACATTTGAAGAAGCCACTGTATACGTGGATACATCAGAGGTTACTCCTAGAGTCTCAGCATTTGAAATAGAATTGACATCGCTATAAAGAGAACCTCCTCCGGAGTTCACATCATAAACTGTTAGATTGTAAAGAATGTTTGACGGCAACGAAGCTGAAAGAGCAACTTGCAACTCACCCCAAAGCGTTGAATTGTCAGTTTCAAATGCTGCTCTGCTTAAGTCATAGTTTGAATCAAGCATCTGTAACGTCGTTAACGAAAGACGATTAAGATTTGTCGGCGAAACTTGCCGAGGTTCTGGCAAAACATCCAAGTAGGAAGCTCCGATAAATGCACTAGATATGATTAATATTACAAACAGAACTTCGATTGTGCGAATCATCAGCCAATCACCTGAAAACCTTGACTCCATAATTCAAGCTTTGCTTGGTAGGCCACGCCACCAACCGTTATCTGGCGTATATCAGTTGCAACCCAGACTTGTCCTTGAGGGTTTCCGCCGAACGATACTGGAAACGCCAGAGAACCTATGCCCCACGGCATCATTTCTATACCGCCTTGGGTACTGTTTTCCTGGTATGAAACTATCAAAATGCCAGTCGTATAAGAGGGCAAAGAAATTGATGGATATGAGTTGCCATTGCCTGATGTTAATGTACCTACTACGATCTGGACTGTTAGGAGAACCAAGTGACATCTCATTTAGTGTGTAATCCTGCTTCATGATAACGAAAGTTGCGTTGTACTTTAAGCTTGATGTCTGTGGATTGGAATTATTGAGATCATAATTATGTGCCAGTGCAACTTCGTTTGAGGCAAATCTTGAACTATGGGAACAACATATTGATCGATAGAGGAGACTCGTGAGTGATAGCCCACGCCTACAAGACCATCCATGTGAGCATAGGCGATAAAGTCGTAAATTTGGTTTGGATCTGTTACACTTGGGAATATCACGTTTCGCTAGGCCCTCTGATCAGCGTTGACATAGCCGTTTTGAATGGTATAGGAGGGATACCCTGAATCGTTTTGGGCAAGAGTAACAAGTATGAGACAATAGTTAATGGGAGCATTTGCAAATGGGAAACCAGTTCCAGATGCACTTATTGAAAGATTTAAAGGTGAACTACCACGATTTTCTGTTACTGAGACTGTAATGTCGGGATTAAAAGTCAATTGGAAGCCGTACGTGCCATTTATTCCAAGAAGAGCCAATGCATCTGAATAATTTAGAGTCTGCGCTTAGTGGAGTTAGCAAAGAACTCCCAAACATTGAAGTCTGATTGCTATAGTAGATATTCGGATTAGTTTTATCATATTCCACAACGTTTCCTAGCGAAGAACACAGACGCATTAATGAAAACGAACTCATCTGATACTGAGTAAACTCCGGATCCTGAACACCGAAACCTGTGACAGTACTATCGATTTGTCCCCAAGTGTTAGGTATGCCGGGATTCAACAGAATAGTATCCAAGAGATCGCTATTCTTTGTTGACAATGCTCTGTGACTTTCATAAGCAATTGCGCTCTGACTTGTCTGACTAAAAAAGCCAATAAAAATTAGAATGGCAGCAATGAAAACTATAAGAGCTATCATGTGGTCCATGGTTGCATTTGCCATCCTAAGTGCCTCCTTGAAAAGACAAAAGGATAGTTCCTGACGATTTTGTAGCATTAATAAGAGAAATATTATTACTCTCAAAAGCTGAATTGTTTTGCCAATTAGCATTTTGGCCTAAAGTAACAAGTGTTGAAGCTGCCCGTTGGCGCCTATCGAGACTAAGAGTCAAATTCATGACCTTCACTGAACTGCTCGGATTTGTTGAATCGTTCAAAATTATCATGTAGTTATAACCATGATTTCCATCTTCTATGACAGCTGGCACATCTAATTTGGCAGTGACTGAACCACTAGAAATAGATGCGTGATTTACAGTATAGTATAATTGCTGAACAGAACTAGCTAAATGTCCAGACACTTCTTGAAGTTCAATTGTCATTCTTGAATTAGACCAAGTATTCATTATTGTCATCGCAACAATCGGAAAAATGAAAATCTGGAGAATCAAAAGAGGAATCATAATCATGTATTCGATAGTCACTTGCGGCCAAGTCAAATCCTCCATGGTGCTACACATGTCCTTCAGTGACTTTCACTTCACCAAAGTAAAATCCGACAACTGCATTGTTAATGTTAATAGTTTCAGTGATGTTAGTAAAATTGAAAAATGAGGAATTAAATCCAGAGCTTAAGTTTGGAACTGCTGTAATAATTATAGTATTAACGTCTACCTCGGTAATTTTTGTTACGTTTTCTCCTGTTAATGTTACTGGAAGGAGAACTGGAAAATGTTGATCCACCATTGACAAAATAAGGCATATAAAACGTCAAGTAGCTTGTTGACTGAGCACCCGTAATTGTTGAATTAAGCATTCTTATTGTCGGCACAAGAGCTATTTGTGAATAGATATGTTTGATTATTGTATGATCTTTCCTCGCAAAAAACTTGACTTACTGGCGCGTAAGACCCGCTTTGCAAAAATGAGCCGTTAGCGGAATATGGGAACACGTTCGAAGTAATTATTGCCCAGTGAGTATGAACTTATAGGCATATTGTATACAATAATTCCAGTTGCAGGTGCAGTGAAATTTGACCAGCCTGAATTGTTGCTGTAAACTTGAATGTAGTAATCCAGCGCTGATTCGTTATAATTTAGGAAACCAAATTTGCTTGAGTAAGCGACAGTTTGTGTTCGCCCAAGAGTCCAAGCTACATCGTCTAATTGCAATCCAGTTGTCTGCATAAACTGAGTATTAGTGCTGAATTCTGTTTCGGCCATCTGGGTATTCAATGTCGCATAAGCATAATTCATCGCTACCAAAATCAAAACGATGCCAGCTGCAGTAAGAATAACAGTTGACACAGCAGGGCTAATTCCCTTCTTGTCATTTCGTAACCGTCGACAATTTTTTTCCGTATCTCATTCGCTCCTATCCTATTTTTACAAACTGCGGAATTACTTTTGCAGCTATTACTGAAATAAGCACAAGAATGGCGGCATGTTTGAAACCGGCTGCGATAGACTCTTCGCTTATTTTTCCACCTACAATTCCAATAAGGTAACTGTTGAAGATGACGGCTGTCATGAATATCGTTTGCATCAGGCCTTTACTTTGTGCGGCCGTAGAGGAGACTCCAGCCGTTGTTGCGCCAAACCCAGTTGTGAAGCTCATCATCATAACGGTTGTTGCTACCAGAAGAATAGAGGCTAAGTAAGGCATCATTACGTACGGACGAACCGACATTTTCTTTTCTTTTTCGACTTCCTGAGTTAAGTTATTAAAGCGAGCTAAAGATTCAATCATACCTATTGTGCCTCCGCCCACATCAATGGTCTCAACTAGAAGAAACATGACTATTTGCACCATCCAACTGCGCGTGCGTTGAAGAAAATCCATCATTACTTTCTTAATTGGTAAACCCCATGAAATCTCAGAGCTAATTTTGCGAAGTTCTTTGGTGAAGGTGCCGTAGTCACGTGTTGATAGACTTTCAATGCATTTCTCTGGTGATAGCCCGGTTTTTCGAACCTCAGTTAGGTCTCTTAGAAAGCTTGTGACACCTGCGTCCATGCTGTTCTTGATTTTTGCCAATCGTACATGCACAATCGCTGCTGGCGCAGTAGAAATAAACAAGGCAACAGCGATTGCTACAGGCATATCAACACCCAATGCTTGTAGGGTACTGAAAAATGGAATGTGAACAGTTCCCATGAAGTTAGTTAGCATTAGGAATACAATTACGCCAATAATGCTACAAAGACCGAAAACTTTGTAGGGGCGCATTTCGACCATTGGCGTTTTCGGTTGCATACTGTGAGCAAGATAAATGAACAATCCTGAAAGCATTGGCGTAAAGAGGTAAGTGTACATAAGTATACCTGAGTAAGATGATAGGGTGGAGTTTGCAGCAGTCCCCGTTTGAATTTGCTGTACAGCGAAAAGTATGTAGAAACAAAGCGACATCATAACCATTACAATTATGAAGGTTTCCAGCAACATTCCTAACCGTTCGGCAGCAGCTTTAACGCGAAGAGCACGAACCTTAAAAATATCTTCAGCTTTGCGCTCAAGGAAGTGCCCGATATCGCCGCCTATTATGACAGTTGAAGCATAACCACCTAAGAAGTCTTTGAATGTATCAAGCGGTGTTTTTTTTGCAGCTCCTTCGAGGGCTGATAATGGATCGACACCGAAGACTTCTACGTCTTTCATTATGTCGCTTGCTTCTTTAGCCATTGCCGGCATGAGGTCCACTACCGATAGCCGCTTGAAGCTTGTGTATGGAGCTATGCCTCCTGATGCCATGACGCTGATGTATGCAGCTGCAAAAGGCATTTCACGCTCCAGGTTTGAGGATCTATCGCTTGCTTTCGACAGAGGCATGACCATGAAAGCAACAATTACAAAGAGAGGAACCGGGATCAAAATTAGCAGCGGCAGAAATCCAGTCAACAAAGCCATCACTGCGCCAAGTATTGAAACTGGAAGAGTTAATATTGCTGCGAAAAGCATCAACGAGACGTAAGTTTCAGGATAAATCCTTACTCGACCTTTTTCCAATGAGCTTTTAAGTGAATGAAAAAACTTTTTCAGAAAGTATGGTGAGATTTGCCCAAAAAGGCGAAAAGACAAGGCTTCAAGCTTCTGTTGTAGCGGCAATTGGTTTTACCTCCTCTTCCCCAAAAATTTTCTGATAGAATTCTCTTGGTCTTGCATAATACTCGGAAATTATAGAGGCTACATCTTTGTAACTTCGGATTTTTTGTTGTCGCATCCAACGCAAAACGTCGCCACGCCGTTTCAATTCGCTTATAAGCTGTTCACGTGTTATTCCAAGACGCTCAGAAAAGTTAGTAAGCAGAAAGCTGCTGTTCAAATCTACGATTTGCTCGTCTTTGATAGGATCCCACTTGAATGGGTTAACGATTCTGTCAACATCCATAATTTCGTTTACTGAGAGAACACGACGGTAGGCTTTCTTTTGACCATTCTTTACCAAGTGAACACGTTGGACTGACATTACAATGTTCATTAATGGGATGTAGGCTGGTGAAATGTCCATTGGTTTCTGGGTGAGACGTCTTATAGCTGATTGAACGTTTTCGGCGTGCATAGTACACATGCCACCGTGACCCGTGGCTAAAGCCTGAAACAGAACGTATGCTTCTTGACCTCGGACTTCGCCCACAATCATTAGGTCTGGGCGGTGTCTCATGCAAGTTTTTACCAAATCAAATAATGCAACTTCACCTACGTTGCTACCACCTAAACCATAACTTTGTCTTGCAATGAGCGAGACCCAGTTCTCGCTTGACAGATTTAGCTCGGCTGTTTCTTCAATAGTCATTATTTTGCTTCCAGGCTTGACTAAGCAGCCAAGAGCGTTTAGAGCAGTGGTTTTTCCTGCGGCTGTTCCGCCAAGAACCATTACTGAAGCCCTGTTCTCAAGGCAAATCCAAAGGTAAGCAGCCATTTCATCTGTAAAAGTGCCTATATTGATAAGATCAATGATTGAATATGGATCGTCGCGAAACTTTCGGATTGTGAAGGCAGTGCCAAACGGTGTAATCTCTCGTCTGTAAGCAACTGCCAAACGGTGTTTGCCTGGAAGTGACGCGTCAACAATGGGGAAGGCGGAGCTTACGTGTTTTCCGCCCATGTGGACTAATTTGACAACAAGGTTATCGAGGTCTTCGTCACTCTCAAATTTAACGTTGGTTTCGATGCTTTCGAATGTTCGATGCCAAATGTAAAGTGATTTGCTTACGCCGTCACAGGAAATGTCTTCTATGTTTGGATCACGCATTAATGAGTCGATTTTTCCAAAGCCGACAAGATCCCGTTCTGCATGATAGAGGATTTTATACCAAGAAACGTCTGGTAACCAACCCAAGCTAATTCTGTACTTGTCAACTATTTTTTTTGCTGCTTCAGCGAAGAATTTTCTGGGGTCCTTAATCTCTTCTTTGGGTGATTCAATTTCTGCAAGCAACATCTCAAGAACACGGTTGTATATTCCACGTTCTAATTGGTCAAGTGGAAGTTCATCTAGATATGTATTTGTGTTCGCCCGTTTTGGGGTCCTGAACTATTACAACTTGTGCGAAGGGCTCATAAAGTGGATATTTATCTACGATTTTGATTCCTTTAGGTAAGGATTTGGTTACCGAAGGAAGCTCTTGCTCTGGGATTTTCTTCTTAAAAGATAACTTAATTTTTGAAAGATTGAAGCTACTCTTAGTTTTTTCTTTATTCGGTGCTGGTTTTTTGAATTGTTGGTTGTTTGTTTTTCCAGCAGGTTTCAGTTTGTTGACAGATTCCTTGAGTTTTTGCTTAAAACTTTGCTTTGGCATTATTGATCAGTATTTAGGATTCAGGTTTTAAGCCTATTAAATATTATGTCTTACTACATGCTAATGTTGAAGTGTTGAACGACCATACAACAATCAGAAAACAAGGGCAAACCAAGTTATTTGTTATCAAAACAATTTTAAACCAATAAATCATGACATACAACAATACCAAAACGGGAAGAGTAAACCTTGAACCAAACCTCCAAAATCATAAACCAAGCAAAAAAAGAGGGCAGAAAAGCCCTTCTTGAACCTGAAGCTAAAATGATATGTGCAGAATACGGTATTCCAATTACCAAATTTAAGGTTGCAACAAACGTACAAGAAGCGATAAAATACGCCGATGAAATAGGTTGTCCAGTTGTTCTAAAAATTGTTTCAGCAGACATTATACACAAATCTGAAGCCGGAGGAGTTATAGTAAACCTGAAAACTCCAACCGAAGTCACAGCTGCCTATAACAAAATTTTAGAAAACGCTAGAAAATATAATGCCAAAGCAAAAATCGTAGGCGTTTTAGTACAAGAAATGGCACCACCATCAACTGAAGTCATAATAGGAGCAATCAAAGATCCCCAGTTTGAACAAACAGTAATGGTTGGTTTAGGAGGAATATTTGTTGAAGTCCTCAAAGATGTAAATTTTAGGATTGCTCCTCTAACCACTGACGACGCAAAAGAAATGATTACACAGCTTAAGGCTTACCCTCTTCTAAAAGGTTTCAGGAACACGCCGCCCGCAGACATAGACGCCTTGGTTGGGATTCTTTGCAGCACTTCACGTTTGGTCATGGATAACCCTGAAATCAAGGAGTTAGACTTAAACCCTGTTTTGGCTTATCAGAAGGGCGCCAAAACTGTCGACGCGAGAATAATTCTTGAATAACCAAAACGTCCATTTCCTTCACTCAAACAAATTTTTTTTCCATATGTCCATAACTAGCATACAAGCTTGAACCTATTTTTGTACCAAATGGAAAAATGGCTCAGAAACGTCGTGGCTATGAAGAATCGCTATCCGCAATGAACCAAACAGGATCAACTAAAACATAAAAAAAAATTTGTATGTCACTTATGGATATATGGAAGAAAATAAATCCATAACATTCTCAGGTTCTCTTTGACGGTCGGTTTCGTCATGTATGCACATTGACTAGGTTGGCGCGAGGTTTTTCTGTTTTTTTGCAGCTTGCTTTGGGTTGCTTTTCTGTAGCAAAGCTTAAATTCATTGCAGGTTGAGGCGGAAAAAGTAGAAAAAAGTAGAAAAAAGGCAATAAAAGACGAAAATCATGCAAAGGAAACTTTAGCCTATAACTCAAAAAGTTTCCTTTCGAACTTCTCTTAAGAAGGAAATTGATTGCAAATTAACTGACTACATGTTCCTTTTAGTGTAAAGCGATATTTTTCCAAGCAACATGGCTTGTTTTGAGCGGTTGGTTGCGGTGTCGGCACGGCTTTATCTCTGGTTTAAAACATACTTGTTTTGCCCGCTGTAGCCTTTCACTTTCTTCACAATGGTCGTCAACATAGCGTTAGATTACAGCTGCGTACAAAGCAAGAAAGTGTAACTTTTCTTAATCGACTAGTTGATTATGGACTTATGGTTTTTTTTAGATGATTACTTAATAAACAAGAAATTAAGCGTGGATTTATTTCGCGTTTTTGCTTGAGAGCTATATTTTTTAATTTTTATGTTTATGGGCCATGTAAGTTATCTTGGTCGTATGGTTTTCGTTTTATTGACTATTCTTTGGCGTAAATTCTTAGCAACGTATTTTGGGTTGGTTTTTTGGTTCAGGGTTTGATTCGTCTGCAGGTTGCGTACTATAAAGTATAATAGAGTACGTAGAAGTATGTAAAAGTATAATAAAGTACAATAAAGTATACAGAAGTGCAGCCAGATAGGCAAAAAAGGCAAACGTCGTTAATCAAAAATAAGGTATGCGGTCCTCTGGGAGGAAATAAAGTCTGGAGCCTACAGTTTTTTGCTTAATTCTTCAAGAATTTCTTTGGCTCTGTCGACACGAACTTTGCGTTCCTTAACCATTCTTTCAGCAACCAAGTCGACTAATTCATCTTTTGCTCCAGCGTTGATAGCGATGTTTCTAGCGTGTAGAGACATGTGACCTCTTTGGATACCTTCATTTGATAATGCTCGCAATGCACCGAGGTTTTGTGCTAAGCCGACGGCTGCTAAGACTTCTGCGAACTCATTTGCTGATTTGACGTTTAAGATTTTCATGGCAATCCTTGCAATGGGATGAGTTTTCACAGCGCCACCAATTAAACCAACGGCCATCGGCAATTCGATTGAGCCTTCTAAATCGCCGTTCTTGTTCTTTGTCCACTTAGAAATAGAAGTGTAAGATCCATTCAAAGCAGCATATGCGTGAGCTCCAGCCTCAATGGCACGATGATCGTTGCCGGTAGCTAAAACAACAGCGATAATTCCGTTCAAAGCGCCCTTGTTATGCGTTGCAGCACGGTAAGGATCAGCAGCAGCAAAAGCTGACGCGAAAGCAATGCCATCTACGACCGATTTACCGCCCAAAGATTCCTTTTTCACTGTACACCATGCTTTTACTAGTCGTTTTGTGGCTAAGTTAGATATAATGCGCAAATAAACATGACCACCTGTAAGCTTTTCAATTAACGGTGCTACTGCTTCAGCCATGGTGTTAACTGCGTTTGCACCCATTGCATCTCTGCAATCAACGTATAACTCGACAATAACCATTTGACCCAATGAAGTGTCTATGATCTTTGCGTCCATGTCTTTAGCTCCGCCACCGAAAGAATTCAAAATCGGGTCTTGATCATTAGCTTTCTTAAGAATTTCTAATTTTGCGTCTAAGACATGTTTCTTCGCAAGCATAGCGTCTTTTATCTTGACAACTTGAATTTGTCCAATCATTATGGGCGCGGTGCTGGTGGTGTGAAAACCACCACTGTCACGAACCATTTTAGCCGAGTAACTTGCAGCAGCAATTACGCTTGGCTCCTCAGTAGCCATCGGAATCAAATAATCTCTGTCATTAATTTGAAAGTTAACGCCTATACCTAAGGGCTCAGGAAAAACCCCAATAACATTTTCCACCATGTGATCAGCAACGATCATAGGTAAAGAACCAGTGTTTTCAAGTAACTTTGTTTCCTCATCGGTTAAGCCTGCAAAATCTTTAATGATTTTCAAGCGTTCTTTGGGTGAAAGCTTATAGAAACCTGAAATTACTGATGATTTGGTCATTCTCATTCCCTTGTTTGATTGTATTTTGAGTGTAAATTGTTTTTTCGCTTTTAAGCTTTGACTAACCACTAGCCAAAAATATCTAGTTACAGAGTAGTTTGCCCGGAATTCCTTGGCATGGCAACTGCGGAAATACCTAAACGTTTTTGGATTTCCTTAGCTAATATTGCCCCATGGCTTACTCGGTAGTTGTCAGTGATAACTTGTTTTGCTTTAGAACGCTTAACATACTCAATTAAGCCATCAAAATCCGAATGATCACTTAAAGCGACTAAATATTCTCTGTCGCCAATTTGTTTACACGGTGTGGTGAATTCCCAACCGCTAACACAAATACGGGCATTTCTCAAGCCCGCATAACCACGAGAATTCATATGATAAAATGCGACGCATGGAAGATTACCATCTAATAATTCGCGCCCATCAGCGTTTGTGGAAAGAGATAAGCACCCAAGTTTCATACCATGCCGCTCACAGACTTTTGTAACTTGGTAGACTCGTTCCGGCATGACAAATGGAACCGAAACATCTGCTTTTCTTAAAAGCTTCATGATTTCCTGTAACTTACCATGGTAACCAAAAACATAAACAGCACCGCCACGCAAACGTTTCTCTACCATAGAAACTAGGAGTTCTCTTACATCGACATCAAAGTTACGACGGCAAGATGGACTCCCGTAAGTTGCCTCAACAACCAAAACATCACATTCTACAACTGGTGTTTCATCAATTCTAAAATCGCCTGTGTAGACGATTCGTATTCCGCCCGCATCCTCAACTAATACTTGTGCTGCACCCAAAATATGGTCAGCTTTGACAAGTGTAATCTTTTCATCGCCAAACTGGAGAGCTTTGCCATACCTTAATGTTTCCACACAGGCACTACGAAGCTTAAGTGAATCATCAAGTGTCTCTGCAAGATCTCTTGTAGCCCTGGTCATCAAAACTTTCTCACAAGATTTGAGGCTTTTGCGCAAGCCTCCAAGATGGTCCGCATGTGCATGCGTTACAATTCGTAAAGGCCTAGATTCATCAAAAGCATCACAGGCAACATTGTCACCTAACAAAACTGCCCCATTTTTGGTGACCTTAGCTCTTGTAGACAATCAAAAGTCCTTCTTGTTAACACTTTTTTCAGCAAGCCACTCAATAAGCTCAGAAGGATTATCACTTTCAATTCTTACTCGAATGGGACCCAATGGTGATTCAGCTGTTTCTTCACAAAAAGAGATATGACCAGAAAAAGCGACCTGTTTATTTAAACAAAAAATAATAGTGTTTCCTCTTATGCTATGAAACAAGGCTTTTCTTGATGCATCACGAACCCGATCGTTACGCAACAAATTACGAAACTTAACAAGACTGTCTTGGCCTTTAGCTTCTGCAGTCAATACACTTCCTTTGTTAGCTCGCTTGATTGTTATTTTGGCGTTTCCTATAATGTTGCTTACCGCCGAGCTTACTTTATCCTCACTCTCGGTCGGGCTAATTTCGGTCTCAAGAAAAACAGTTACCTCATCCATTTCGCCTCAATCCTCCGCAAAGCCTCTGCAATTTTAGCTTTAACTTCAATAACGCCATTATCGTTCACTACCATCTGTTCAGCCAACGCAATTACGTTTCCTAAGCCAACGCTAAGTTCTCGCATATCACGCTCATGGAAAACAGCCCAACCGCTTGGATCGTCACTTCGACGTCGATTGAAAAGACGGTTAAATCTTGCTTCTGGCGAAGCATATACAGCTGCAAGGCTGAATTTGGTGAAATGTGCTTTAAACGCGTCAACTTCATAAAGACTTCTTAAGCCGTCAACAAGGATTTTGTTGCTTTCTTGCGATTCTATTTTTGGGATGCATTTCTGAGCAACTACCGAGGTTCCCCCATCTGCTCTTAGCTGAAGCATAACCTTTCCGACGTTCTGTGGAGTAAGCTCTAAGCCTAGTTTCAAAGTTTCCTCTCTGATCACATCACCCATAACAACGATAGCGTAACCTAATTCGCGAGCAGTAGCAACGACCAAAGACTTGCCTGCACCAGGCATTCCTGCTAATCCAACAACGATTTTATCAGTGCCCATAAGGTACCCCTTTTTGAATCATAATAGCAAACGTTTCCATTAAAAAGCATTTATGAGTGAAACGTGTTAAAAATACCTTGAGGACACAGTCATGTCTGAACAAATAAGGAGCTTCATAGCATTTGACTTGGAAAGTGAACAAGTTTTAAGCAGGCTCTCGGCGGCACAAAAAATTGTCATTGAAACAGGTGCGGATGTTAGACTTGTATCACCTCAGAATATTCATGTAACAATCCGTTTTCTAGGCTCGATAAGCACTAGTATGGTCGAGAAAATATTTGAGTCAATGAAAAATGTTAAATTTACTCCATTTACCGTTCACATAAAGGGTCTAGGAGTTTTTCCCAGCCTAAACTATCCTAGAGTGGTTTGGGCAGGAATGACTGAGGGCGTTGAACAACTGAAAAGCATCTTTAATCAGCTGGAACCTCAAATACGGGCATTAGGATTTGAGGCGGATGCCTATGGATTTAGCCCGCATTTAACTATTGCACGAGTAAGATCAGCCACTAACAAGCAGCACTTGGTTGAATTAGTTACGAAGAAAGTCGATTACGAGTTTGGTTCAATTAAAGCTGAATGTCTCAGACTTAAAAGAAGTCAGCTATCTCCAAAAGGTCCAACGTATACGACAATTAAAGAATTCTGCCCAGACGCCGGAACAAAATGATACCTATGGAAACAAAAGAAAGAATATCCACTGAAGTGCTGGACAAAATTACTCCAGGAAAAGAGGACTATTCAAAAGTTGAAGCTATTACTCGTGAGTTAGAGCTTAAGGTCGCTTTAGCTTGCAAACAGGAAGGCATTCAGGCAATAGTTCGGGTAGAAGGCTCGGTTGCCAAGGACACTTGGCTTAAAGAAAACCCAGATATCGATATTTTTATGCGGCTTCCAACCTCCATTCCAAGAAAAAGTCTTGGTGATATTGCTCTGAGAATTGCTAAGAACGCTGCTGGCTCTTATAAGCAGGTCGAGCGATTCGCTGAGCATCCATATCTCCAATTAATCGTTGAGGGTTTCAGGGTTGATATCGTTCCATGTTACGATGCAAAGCCGGGGGAATGGCAGAGTGCCACTGACCGGACACCGTACCATACTGATTACATTAAAAAACACTTGGGCAAAGATTTGCAAGCAGAGGTTCGGCTTCTCAAAAAATTTATGCAGGGTGTGGGCGTGTATGGAGCTGAAATAAAAGTTGGCGGATTCAGTGGATATCTCTGCGAATTATTAATAATGAAATATCGTTCATTCATTCAAACAATCCAGGCCTTCGCTCGATATAACAAACGAATTACATTAGACATTGAAAACCATTATGCACACAGGGAAAACGAGGTATCTTTACTTTTTCCTGAGCCATTAGTAATTGTTGATCCCGTTGACAAAGGAAGAAATGTTGCTTCAGCAGTACAACCCCAAAAACTATACGATTTCATCGGCTCAGCCAGAGCTTTCTTAGAAAAGCCACAAGGAAAATTCTTTTACCCACCCAAAACGCAAGCTTTATCGATTGCTGAACTCAAAAGTCAACTGGAAAAGCATGACTCGTCTCTTGTGTCTCTTGTTGTTGATCAATCCGCAGCAGTTCCAGATGTTTTATGGGGACAATTATATAAGACGAAACGTTCATTGCACAAACTAATAGAACTAAATGAATTCACCATCCTTAAAGACACAGTTTGGAGCAATGAAAAAAACTGCAGCATTTTTATTTTTGAGCTTGCCCAACAAGTTTTGCCCATAATCAAAAAGCATTTTGGACCACCAATTGAACGCGAGGCGGAATGCAAGAATTTTCTATCAAAATATAAAGACAATAAAAACGTGATTTCAGGACCCTACATCGAAGATGGACACTGGATGGTTCAGATACCGCGCAAAACAACTGACGCGGTTGCAATCCTAAAGGAAAAACTTGCGGATGGAGGAAAAAACGCGGGCGTTGCCGAATTAATTGCCAAATCTATTCAAAAAAATCTTCAGGTTCTGGTTAATGACGAAATAATCAAAGTTTATGAAGAAAATGTCGGTTTCGCAGAAGCATTAACAGATTTTCTTTTAGGCAGACCACTTTGGATATAGCAATCCTTATTTTTTTCTAAACTATTTTGACGGCCTGATGAAGCTTTGTTAAAAGCATCTTCTATTGTGTTACGGAATGGAGTCACACAGAACATAGGTATAACATCTAAAAGAGCTAAAAATATAGCAGAAATTCATAAACCTCAATATGTAGAAAACCCTAAACAATCAAGCATGGAAGCGTTCCTTAACAGCTACCCAAAAAAGAATACTCGCCGATTATACAAGCGTGGAATAGATAAATTTGCTGATTGGTACGGAAAATCAATAGATGAAATCTTAGCTGAACGTAAAGACGATTTAACGCCTAAACGCAATGAATCATTAATTGATGCTAAGCAGAGAGCTAACCACTACGAGAAATTGCTTGAAGAATTTTATAATTGGCTTGAAACTGAAGGATACAATAAAGCAAATACCCGCTATGCTTTTTGCAAAGGATTAATTCGCTTATTTGGATACTACGAGATGCATCTAACTTTAAGAAACAATTCCCCAGTTAACCAAACAAACGCAAAAACTGACGATTTCCCACTTAAACCTGACCATGTAAAAAAAATGTTTCATGTCGCTAAAGACCTCAGAAGCAAACTTTTGGTATGCATAGGCAACGATTTAGGATGGAGAATAAACGATGTCCTATGCATAACAAAAAATGAATTGCCAAATTTAGATCAAGAAGCGCCAATAGAGTGGATGCGAATAACACAAAAAGAGAATCAGGTTTCTAAGACATGCCTATCAAAAACAACTGTGCTATTATTGAAGGAATATATGTTTACTTTTCCAAGCGGAGAAAATCCATATCTATTCTTCAATAACGGCGGCACAATAGACGATTATGTAGTTAATAGGCGGCTAAAAGATTTAGCTGAAGACGCAAAAATACCATTAGGAAATCTAAGTTTATCATGGCACTGTTTCAGAAAAATGATTATTTCAACAGCTAAGAATCTTTCAATAGACCCTGATATAATAAAAATAATGGTAGGTAAAGCAGTAGAAAAAAGCATGTTGCCTTACCTAAACGGAATAGACGTGAAAACTGCATTCATTAAACTTCAAACGGTAACAGGAATAACGACACTAACAGAATCAAGCGAAGATGGGTCTAAGGCAATGACTAAAGAAATAGAGAAACTTAACAGTGCATTATCTCATGTCGAAAGCGAAAATAGCATATCTAAGACGCGAATTGACCTTTTGCAGAAAACAGCGGAAGAACAACAGAAACAGATTGTAAACTTAACATGGGAAACGAATTTCACCCATAAAGAAATTAAAAGAGCTAATGATATAGAACAATTCTATATTGAAGAATTAGCTAAACTAAACCACATGACGACTGAAGAATACATGGATAAGCTATCTAAGAAAAACGCCAAAATATTTGATGACGCACACAAACAAGCGCTTGAAGAATCTAAAAAAGCCAATTATGAAGGTGAATCTCATGAGCAATGAAGAAACAGAACTTCTAAAAGAAATCATAGAGCAACTAAAAATAATGAATGAACACTTAGAAAAAATCGAAAACCAAACATTCGGATATTAATTCACCTTTCTTTTTTGGGTACTAAACCAATAAGCCCATATTTCATTTTTTATTGGTCATATTTTTTAGAAAAGCCAAATCTATAAGGCTATAATCAAAAGATAGACTTAGATTTACAGATAGGGGAGGTACAGCTATTTTTCGAAGCGTTTAATAGGACTGCCAGAGGAGTTGTTTTGGCAAAATGAGCTTAATTTGAGGTTAGTTTATATGAATATATAAGTCGTAATTTTCTTCGAAGTTATCAGTTTAGTTTAAGCTATAGTTTTTTGATGTCATGATAAAATAGATTCTTTATTTTAAGCCTATTCAGTTAAAATAAGCCTAATTTGTAGAGATAGACAACATTGTTTATGACTGGTATGGACTTTATCATACCCCATATAAGTACTGTCGATAATCTCCATGCGAAGCAATTGCGCTATGTTCGAACAAACCTTCGACTATAACAGCGTTATTTGTCTTGTCGAACAAGTAAACAGAAACTAAACACATACATATAACAAAAATTGTTTAATGTTAAGAGAAAATATATATACCTAAATTGGACTTACGAACTGTAGTTAGGCGATATACATGGCGCAAACATATAGTTCAACATTCAATAAAGGCTTAGATTCCAATTATGCCATGAACAGCCAAACAATTAACAGCATTTAAGAACTAAACATAACCTCTCATATGCGTCTTTTGAATAACTATATTTTGGGAAATTTATGTTTGAATAATTGCGTTAAACACATATTAAGCTTAGATTTATCCTGAAAAACACATGATAAAACGCCTAATAATCATGGTAAAAAACGCTTATTCATATAGTTTAGAATCGTCCATGAATATCATTTAACTTCACCTAATCCTTAACCTTCATTTTTGTTTAACCTGAAAAACTTAGGTGAAATCCTACGATAGTAGGGGAGTAAAAACGAGTATTTCATACGTTAAATTGGACTAATATGGACTACAATAAACGCCTTTCTTAGCTTTATTCTTCTTATTCTTATTCATGTATACTACCTGATAGAAAAAAGTTAGGTACTTAGAGATTATATAGGATTAAAGAATATGTGTTTCTTTGTTGCTTCACAGTCTATATCTATCGTTTTATTTCCGATACTCAATTGCCCAATGCAATGATTCATTCTTCCATGTATAAGGTCTTCACCACATAAAGGACAGTATTTTATATCATCCATTGAGATTCTATATATTTTTGTTTTATTTGTTTTAGCCATATTTTAGACCTGATTAGTGCGGTTTCGGAAACTTCAAGATACAAAATCAACTATATATACATGACTATAATAGACCATACCAGCCTAATATTAACGTATTATGACACATGACATAAAAGTACCATGATTCAAAACATATAGAGACAAATCATCAAGGTACTCTCTTTATTGACCATTATAGGCTATTTATCTGGATATTACGGTTCGGTATTGTTCGGTATTTAGATGTGAAATAGTGTTCGGTAACGTTAGCTATCGCTTAGTTAAAAGGTTAAAAACTTACGCTTTTCCGAGAGTAATATGCTCTCCATGATAATCTAAGACTTTAATTTTTATTCTTAACCAATCAACTACCTTAACACTATTAAGAGACATTATTAGTGGTATAAGCAATTTAGTATTTATTTGTCTTGTTAGATAGGTTAGGTATTCGTTTTTTAGTAGATATTTGACTTCAGATAGTGATAGTCTATTCCGTATTGCGTTATTGATTGTTTTGAATAGTTCGATTAGGTCGGTTTTTAGGTTAATGAAGTTTTTTGTTGCGGTTACATGTTGGTTTAGATAGATCACTGTTATGTTGTTGTCATGTAGTCGTTTTGTTATTGTGTGGTTCCAGCAATTTCTGTATGTCGCTATTAGTATCCAGAGTTTCTTATGTTCTGGGTCTTCTTTATGGTAATAATCTATTTTTTCGTTCATGATGTTGTCGTTCATGGTTGATGTTTTATAGAAGTTTGTGGCTTCACATATGAAGTTCTCAGCTATGATGTCTATTCCGTAGTTGTGGCAGTAATGTTTTATGTCTAAGTTGTTTCCAGTGAAGGGTATCTTTGCGGTTTTTAATGCGGTCTGTATAGCTTCTTCTAATGGTATTCCATGATAAAATCTTGCTTGTTTCTGTTTTGTTAGTTGACTAAATTCCTCTGGTTCTTCGCTGTGTGGTTGCAATTGGTATTCTGATAAAGTTATGTGGTTCAGTCTATATTTGCCGTCTTCTAAGATTTCATATTCTCCGCTGTCGAAATAATATCTTGGTGTCGTTATTTGTGTGACCTGAGCCATACTTCATTATCCCATCCATTATTGCACCGCAAAAAACCCATTGTTTTCCGCTAACTGCAATCTGATATATAAACCTTATAAAATCAAGTATTTAAACTTTGCGGAAATAGATAACAGCGTTTAACTCTTTCAATGTATAGAAAGCGACACGTTAGTACATTTATGTACATGACTTATGGATTCATGGAGTATGTTGAAAGTTATTAATGCGTGAGAGAATTTTAATAAGTTAGATGGATTTGAGACGGAGACAATTTAGAAGTGTTCGAGTATGGTGTCTCCGTCTCGGATAGGATACTTACCATATACGTCAATCAGCTATAAATATTTTTCGGTTATAGTACATAAAGCTCTGTTAATAGTAATTTATTATGCTAATAATTACGTTTTTAGCTGTTAAAGTAAAAAAATAGTAAATCTGACCGATACGTTTAAATAGGTGATGGAGACTATTGGATACATATAAAGGTATCGGTGCAATAAATATGAATAGACAAGATATAAGAAAAAACGTGAAGCTCTCTAAAGAATCATGGGAAACATTGACGTATCTTAGTTTAAAAAGTAATGTTCCTATTACAACTTTAATCGAGCAATGGACTAAGCAAATTCAGCTTATCGTAAACGATTTAGGTTCTCCGTATTCGTTGTTTAGCCTTAGCGTTAGGCATTCAAAAAATAATAAAGTGGCTAATGTAGTTGACACTTTTATCGGTGCGGTCTATAGCGGTCAGTCACCATATCTTGAATTAGGCTTAACTAAAGAACAAGATTCCGCTCTGGAAAATGATGTTCTTAGAGAAAGTTTGAAAGAAAAAATGAAGGTTTTAAAATGAGTGAATATGAAAATTTAAGAAAAAAACAAGAAGAAACAATTAGTTTGATAGATAAATCTCAGCTTGAGCATAGCGATAATAGAATTAATGTGCGTGAAGATTACGCTCAAGACCCATCGACTCCTCACATCTTCTCAGAAGTTACTCTCGATAGACCATCTGACGATGCACCAAAAAGCGATGCTAACCCAGTTATTGAATCAGAAATGGAGAGGTTTTGCAGTTCAATTCCTATAGACGAAAAGACGCTTAGAGAAAATAAGCGAACAATTGCAAAAGCTGGTCTTTAACATGACACAGTATCAGGTTTTATTGGCTGTTAGTCCAAGTGGCATGTGTGGCGCAGTAGGAACCGCAAGTTATAACCAAACTATTAATGCAGATTGTCTTTTTGACGCTGGCACAACAATAAATTTCACGCAAAACGCACAAGGACATTTCGCTGGCTGGCTTAAAGTTGACATGACTGGGAAAGATATGTTTCGTAATTTAGGCGACGCTTTAAAGAAACACACGATGCAAGAATTGATTGTTGAAGACGTTTTCACAGTTTTAGTTGACCGTCCATGTTGGGTTTTTGCATTCTATAAACAATAGGAGATTATGAAAAATGAGTGAAGAAAATAATCAAGTTAGAATTCCACAAAAAATTCACATCGAAGTTGGCAACGATAAAGAAATGATTGAGTTAAAAAACGAGCTAAACGAGACAAAAGAATTGCTTCATGACCGCGAAATAAAACTCTCAATTATTAGCGACAGAAAAGTTAGAGAAAAAGCAGAGATATTAAGTAAAGAATTAGGCGTTTCACCTGAAAGAATCAATGAAGATAACATTAATGCCTATGAGGATATGGCAAAAACTAAGCGTGAAGAGCGTAAAGCTGGATATATTCCACCACCACCTAAAGGTGGAGATACCGCATGGTTGAATGAACAGCAATTAGGTGAAAATGATTCAAGCCTTCTTAATCAAGAACATGATTCTCCACAAACAGCAATTGCGTTTTTAACTGAAATTAGCAAAAATCAACATGACGAACGGAGAAAAGAAGCTAAACAAATACTCGATACTTTAGGACGTAATGTTATGCAACAAGTGAAAAAACAAGGTTTCGAACTGGAATATCAAGGTGAATTAAAGTATCTTTTAGGCAATCGTGCGAACCCCAGTTTCTATAAGAATGAGAATGAATTGCTTGAGAAACGAACTAAAGAACTTTTGAATCGTACAAACTGGAAAAAGATAAGTTAAGGTGTATATCATGGAAAAAACTATATTAGTTAAACAAAAAAATGGCAATTGGACGGAATCTGTAGATTCTAAGACATATGAACGTATTTGGCTTTGGAAAGAAACTTTAGAGGACGGTACAACTAAGAAATTTAGCCCAGAGCAATTAGGCTATGTTCGACAATGTTCTTTTCCAGTATTGTTTAAGAAATCTTTTCCAAGTAGAGACAATTTAGAAGGCTATGATGAAGTATGGTACACTGAAACCATTTCGCTTAAGATAAGAGACGAATGCACTAAGAACCTTTGGTACAAATTCGTTGAAAATAAGCAATCTCCAAACGACGACGTAATCATAACAAGAAAATGGTACGTTTTAAACTTAGAAGCTTTAGGCGTTAAAATGATGGTTCCATTCGAAACGAATCAATATCAAATATGCGAAAAGTCGAAGGCTAAAAGAATATCAATTGAAGAAGCTCAAGAAATCGCTAAAGTTAGCTCTTATGTGTTTGCCCAGTCGGATGGCGACGGAGACCAAAAATACGGAATTACTGTATAAAACTTACAGAAATGTAAGGGCATGTGGGATTTGATGGCTAAGGCAAATTTAGGAAAACTCGTAATCTTCATTCTTTTGCCTTTTCCCACATGTTCAACTAACTTAGGAGAAAAATAAAATATGTTTGAAGAAAATGAAGAAAATATAGAAAATGAAATTGAAGAATCAGATTACGATCTTGAAAGTTATAATCAGGATGAACGAGATTAATGCAAGTTCTTAAACCAAAAATTACTATTGATTCTAAAGTTAAACAAATAGTAGATAAATCGAATTATCCAGTTTGCCCAATTTGTAACTCTAAAGTTTACATGCAGAAAAACGGAAAAAACGCTTATGGAGATATACGTTTTAAATGTCGTAAATGCAATCACAGAATTGTTCCATACGTTAAACCTAAGTTTTTACGTAAAAGAGTTTATGGCAACAATAGCATGTTTTTAGCTAAACCTGAAATTGTTTTTGTTCCACATGTAAACCAAACTGGAAAAAACATTGTGGATGTTCCATGTTTCTGTTGTCCTGAAGGAAATAGAGGTTGTAATCCTTGTACATGCACTAAATTGGAAAAGTGGCTCATGGTTAATTACAAATTGGATTAGAAGGTGATATGATTGGAAAATAATGATGAAAAAACAAGAATATTAAAAGAGTTTTTCATACGCGCTAAAGCTGAAGAGGATAGTATCAATTCGCAATATCAAGATTATTCTAAAGGTGTTGAATAAATGACTGGACGTAAAAACACTAAAGACCCTATTCGAAAAATAAAAAAGGTGTATCTTAAATGACTGAATCTCTATGCCAAGTTTGCAACAAAAATAAAGCGGTTATACGTTGTACCTATGATAAATGCGGTAAACTTGTTTGTATGTCATGCGCTAATAGTCGTCTCTGTTGCTTCAATAAAGACAGTAATTGGAGAGATAATCCCTATTGAAAACCATAAAGTGTAACCGATGTGACAAAATCATTTCTGTAAGTGACGACTATAAACTTAGGACATGTATACCATGCAGAACTAAAGTATCTGAAACACGCAAAGTTAGACGTAATATAATTAAGATGTTAAAGAAAGAGAGACTTAAGCAACAAAAGAAAGAACAGAAACTTAACGAATCTCATAAAATAAGTCAGGTACGATCTAACACAGTTAACGATTCAGCTATACACGAAAACATATTTTATGATAGTTGGGGAAGTAAAGAACTGATTCTTGATGATGTAACCAATGAATTGGTATCAGTTCCAATTAATGAACGTGAAAACAATGATAGACCAATTGAAGGTGCGTCTTTATGGAGTGAAACCGAACATATTCAACCTTCAGAATCTAAAGAAAATAAGCTAAACCGCATTTTGAAAGAAGAATTTAGCCGTTTCAGTGAGTAAAATACATTAGGCTTAAATCTGCAATGCGTAGAAATAAACTAATATGGCAAAAAAAGAAAGACATCCTAATTATGATACTCCAGAGGCAAGTCTCACATGGGGATATAAATGTACGAGTAAGGCATTAAGCAGTTTAAGAGAACAAGATATTAAGAATGCACAGAAAGCGATTTATGACATAAGAGAATCTATTAGAGATGCATTATTTCTGCTTAGGAAGCCTAAAAAACAAAACAAACCAAAAAAACGATTAGTATCTCTTACCACTAAAGATTTAGAAAAAATAAATAATTCAAGTGAAAAAACGCAAGCTGAAGAAGACCAAATATACGAAGAGGAAAAAGCTAAGGAAATAGACCGTAACCAAAACGCTCAAAAGAAATTAAGAGAAATACATGGCACTGAAAGAACAGAATAACCATTTTTTGCACTATTCTTTTTAAGCAACTACGTACTTAGAGCTAAGTAGTGACTTAACATGCAAAAAAAGAAAGAAAAGCATGTTATACCTACGTCTATTGTGTTACGGAATGGTACCAACTGATTATGTATTCTGGCAAATTCAATCCTCTCTCTCCTAACCTTTCAGCTAACTTCACGGGCACTGGACTTAGCACATAAGCGGCTCTGGTGTAAAAGCGCCTTGGAGTTTGTGGTTTTGCTTCTTCAGGTAATATAATTCTCAGGTCAGCTTTCTTTGCTAAAGTGGATTCTGCTGAGCTTGTTATTGCAAATACAGTTCCTGCAAATTTCTTGATTACGTCTGCCCAAATTATGACTGGTCTTGTCTCACCTGAATAGGATAAAAGAATTTCAAGGTCTCCTGCTCTTGGGTGTGGAGTGTTAACACCTCTCGTTATGTAGACATTGTCGCCTAGAAAACTCTTGATATGGAAGAGTCTTACACCCGTCATTTTGGCGATTTCGTTAGCAGTGCCTTTTCCACCTAAAAACACGTTTGTGCGTTTTTCAAGAACATCAACAAGCTGCGTGTACGTTTCTGAACAAATGTTTGCATCTATCATTTCACCGATTTTTTCAAATTCTTCAATGCAAAGTCGAAAAACATCATCAACTTCAAGATTTCGGAAAATTGCTTCAATCATGCTATTCAAAAGCTCAAGTGTTCCTAATTCGAAGATATCGCCCATCATACCCGTTTCGCTGTATTCAGTTCCTGGCTTGGATTTGCCGCGTCCCTTGAGCTCAACTACATGACCATATTTTTGTACTATTTCCCCCAAAGGTGATTCAAGTGCAGAAGTGAAAAGACCCATGGAGAATTTGTTTGTTTTCTTTTCTTCTATGTACTTGGCTAAGTCTTGAGCCATAACTAACGGGTCATCTGAATATCCGCTACCAGAATTAATTAGAAGCAAGGTTTTTTTGTAACGTCTTTCAAGATCAGCAGCCGCATCATACATGCTTTTACCTGGAAAACCTGGATCATCCGGAGTTAAAACCACTTTATTTCTCCATCCAGCTTGACTCAGAGCAATTTGGCTTAA
Organism: Candidatus Bathyarchaeota archaeon; assembly: GCA_963729805.1. Taxonomy (GTDB): domain Archaea; phylum Thermoproteota; class Bathyarchaeia; order Bathyarchaeales; family Bathycorpusculaceae; genus Bathycorpusculum. Next base: position 106,003 of record CAVSPH010000006.1, read on the forward strand.
CGCAGCATTTAACGAATAAAGCGATCTGCCTGAGCCTCCGCAAATTACGCAATCAGCGGCTTTTAACTCTTCATATAATGGCGAGAGCTCTCTTTTTCTAATACTCAAAATGTTTTCTTGAATTTTGTTAACATATCCGATGCTGCTGATTTTTCCTTTGATGACAACCGCACCTTCATTTCAAACATGATTTAATGAATATCTATATTATCCTTGTGCTTTCAGATTACGGAAATATCAATTATTCCTTTAACTGCTAAACTGTTTAACTTCTTGATCTACGATTTAAGAACATGCTCAAAGAATCTTTATATTAAAAGAAGTCTCTCGCACAAGTAAGTGAAAAACGTATGTCATCCAAAGGTGATTTTGAGAAATTCGAATTTTTAGTAAAGTTAGCTTTGGAGAATGGCGCCAGCGTCGCTAAAATTATGTCTTCAAGCAAAGTTGTTGTCGAAGATCGTGTTGTACTGAAATGCAAAGTAGGTTGCAACCACTATGGTAAAACGTTAGCTTGTCCACCTTTTACTCCTTCTGCTGAGGAATTTAGGAAAATCGTTAATGAATATAGTTATGTAATGTTTATGAAATTCAAATCGACGGCGGAAGCTGAATCTGAAGTGTTGAAGAAACTTATGGTTGCTGAAACTGACCCTTCGGTTTCAAAAGAAATCAAAGCGAAAGCTGCCAAGTTTTGGACAGAATGGAAACAGGATAAACGCAAAATGCTTCAATGTGTAGTTGACTTAGAAAAAGCAGCTATGAACAAAGGCTACAGCTTAGCCATTTCATTTGTCTCTGGGCACTGTCAGCTCTGCGAAAAATGTAACACTGAAACAAAGATTTGCGCAAACCCTAATTTAGCGCGTTGGTCTGAAGACGCTGTGGGAGTGAACGTGAAGAAAACCGCTGTCAACGCTGGAATTGAAGTAACTTTTCCATTTGCTAAAAACCCTGAATCCTTCGCTTTGCTTCTTATTGATTGATCTTCATTAATTAGGTCTTTCCGAGTGAAGATCTCTCGTACGTCCCAAGGTGATGAAACCATGTTGAGCAATGTTGAAAAATAGGCATATGGAATTCTCAAAAGGGTATCACTTTTAAATAAATTGCAATTGAATATAGATTAAACCTAAGAAATTTGCTTAAATAAGGAGTGATGGAATGAAAATTTTACTTGATGAAATGTATGCTGGTTTGAAGGAGTATTTTGAAGCGTTAGGTTACGAGGTATTAACAGCTCAGGAAGCGGGTTTGAAAAGCGCTAAAGATAGAGACGTTGTCGAATATGCAGGTAAGCATAATTTGATTCTTGTTACGCAGGATCAAAAGCCTGCTGAATTGGCTGAGTTGCTTGGCGTGAAGTGTATTTTTATTTCTAATTTGACGATTGCAAAACTTGTTGATGAAAAAATCAAAAAGACTTTTTAGATAACAATGTTCCGAAGGTATTTATTCCACAGGTAAGAAGCAGCGTAGCCTGCTACTATCCCTGTGACTGGACCCATGAATAATACGAGTGCATCAAGCATAGTGCTTCTTTGGATAAATAAACCATTACCTCTCGCAAAAGGAATGAATTGTGGAAATATTGCAAACGCCGAGTAACTTAGTATTCCAATTAGCATAGTACTAACCGCCATTGCAGCCATCAATCTGTTGCGGTTTACACCCTGTCGAGAAGCATTGATTCCGAAAATAAAGAAGAAAGCATCAACTAAGATTCCGAAGAGAAGAGTGAACAAAAAAGTAAAAGGGCCCAAAGCTGGATTGCCTAGTGCGGTTAAGAGCCCACCAACTGCGCCAACGTAGGTAGCGCCTACTTTTCCGATGAACAACCCACTTAAAGCGAGAAGAACTGCTTCGACAACGATCAAGATGTAATTCAGTGGAGGCGGCAAGAAGAAGTTAACGACAAAGATGATCGATCCAAAAAGTGCAGTTATGAATAATCTGCTGAGTTTTTGCGCCTTATACCCCCTGTGTTAGTAAGAATTCACGGTTCTATCTAAAAAGTTTAATGCAAATTGGTAAAATGATGAAGAACAAACCTTTGTTTGATGTTTTTAGGGATCGGTTTGTTTTAAACAGAAAGGCATAAATTAGCAAGCAGCGAATATTAGTTAATAATCAATATTTGAGTTATAAGTGTTGAAAGAGGGTTATGATAAAGTTGAGCACTCACGCGGAAGATTTGAAACTTCGATTAATGACTATTGAACTGTTGAGAACTGCGAAGTATAAGCGTAATATCACTTATCGAGAATTAGCTTCAAAAACAGGCTTACCTGTCACCGTTTTAAGTCGATACGCAAAAGGTCACGTTCTACCAAATACAACGAGAGCCAAGCAACTTTGGCGAGTTCTCACAAAAATGGTTGGTTTAGAAGCAGAATTACGTAACAGAATAAAATTTGATGATAATGGCTACTTTGATAACACCGAAATTGTGGGTGACTATAACATTCTTTCACAAGCAGCAAATCATGCGCTTGCAAATTTCGCAGGAAAAAGAGTCACAAAAGTTTTAACAGCAGCCGTTGACGGAATTCCTCTAGCAACAATGGTTTCTAATGCTTTAGGGGTTAACCTCATTGTCGCGAAAAGAAATAAGGAAGTTGGCGTCAAAGCCTTCCTTGATGAAACATTTGTTTTAGGAAGAGATTCAGGTGTAACTGTAACTCTCTACATTCCGAAAGAAGCTATTAAAAAGCGAGATAGCGTATTAATCGTTGATGACATGATAAAGAGCGGCGATACGCAGGAAGCTCTTGTTACCCTAGTTAAGAAGTCGAAAGCTGAAGTTTCAGGAATTTTCTCGTTAATCGCTGTCGGAGAAGAATGGAAGAAAAAGCTAAAATCAGGAGAAGACTCGCCAGTTGAAGTAGTAACTCGCCTAAAATCTCCTCTTGACACTTCCTAAGTTTTCTAGCCTAAGTAACATTTTTTTTCCATATTCCAACTATCTATTTGGAAGTAAATGAGATGAAAATAGGCCACATTACTCTTCTTGTCAAAGACCAAGATGAAGCCGCCACGTTTTATGTTGAAAAACTTGGGTTTCAAAAAAGACAAGACACTTTCTTTGGTGAAAAAATGCGTTGGGTTACCGTTTCGCCAAAAGAACAACCTGACTTGGAATTAACTTTTGTAAAAGCAGATACGGAAGAGAAGCTTAAGGCAATGGGAAAACAGGCAGGAGATCATGTGTTTCTAACTTTGCAGACAGACGATTGCCGCAGAGACTACAAAGTTATGAAAGCCAAAGGTGTGAAATTCTATGGAGAACCAACAGAGCAACCTTACGGGGTTGAAGTTGTTTTTGAAGATCTGTACGGCAACCTTTTTGATTTGATCCAACGGTTTTAAAAATGGTCATAGAAACTCTTTAACAGAACCAAAAACAACTATCATCATCAAACTGTTATTGAGGCTTATGAAAAATGCGAATGATAAAGTGGCAAAATGGAACTGTCATAACGCCAGACCAAACAAAACTTCCTTTGCAAGAAATTACGCTGGAAATAAAATCAGTTGAACAAATGGCCGAAGCGATAAAAAACCTCCGAGTAAGAGGCGCTCCTCTGCTAGGAGCAGCGGCAAGTTTTGGAATTGCATTAGCAGCTTATCATTCAAAAGCGAACAGTAAAAAGAAATTGTTGGCTGAGCTTGATGACGCAGGGGCAGTTATTAAGCATCAGCGACCAACTGCAGTGAACCTTTTTTGGGGAGCAGACAGAGTCTTAAACAAAGCTCGAAGTTTTTCAGGAAGTTATACAGAACTGAAAGTGATGGTTATTGACGAAGCACAAAAAATAGCAGATGAAGATGCGGAGCAAAACCGGGCAATCGGTAAAAATGGATCAGTATTAATCAAAGATGGAGATACGATATTGACGCATTGCAACGCGGGGGAATTAGCAACTGTGGAGTATGGTACTGCGTTAGGCGTCGTTCGTGCAGCTTGGAAGCAAGGTAAAAAAATCAAAGTTATAGCTGATGAAACCCGGCCTTTATTGCAGGGTGCTAGACTTACTGCTTACGAGCTTAAGCGAGATGGGATCCCTGTTACTTTGATAACAGACAACATGGCGGGTTACGTTATGAGCAAAGGTCTTGTTAACAAGGTTATTGTGGGTGCTGACCGTATCGTTCAAGATGCTGTAGTAAACAAGATTGGCACTTTCTCTGTGGCAGTTTTAGCACATGAGCACGGCATACCATTTTATGTTGCTGCGCCGAAATCCACCTTCGATTTGCGACATAAGGCCTCGGATGTGATTATTGAGGAGCGCAAACCTGAAGAAGTTACACACATTAGTTCGATTCAGATTGCGCCAGAAGGAGTTGACGTCATGAACCCAGCTTTTGATATTACGCCGCTTAAATACGTGTCAGCAATAATTTGTGAGAGCCAAGTTTACTATAACAAAGATTTTGGCAAGCTCAAAGATGAAGGAAAACGAATAAAATGACTGAAAACAGCAAAAATCAGACAGCAGAATTCCGAACTAAAGGCACACTTACCCAGAAAGGAGTCTTAGTTGTAGAAAAAAATAGCATTGACGCACTAACTAATAGAGGATATGGCACTTCAGAAAACTCGGTTTTCACACTTTCCTTCTATGAAGCATTATACCTTATGGACAAGGGCATGCTTGAAGTCAAAGATGAAAAAGGAAAAGCTTCAGATTTCCAAAGTTTACTTCATTGTTATGAAGGAATCAATGAGAATGCTTGGGTAAGTTATCTGGTTTACCGTGATCTGAGAAGTCGCGGTTACGTTGCAAGAGAAGGATTCGGTGCTGGAATTGATTTCCGTATGTATGAGCGTGGTGAATATGGCAAAGATATTGCGCCTTACTTGGTTCTGAGCATGCAAGAAGGAAAACCCTTGGGCATAGACGAATTGGCAAGCGCAATGCAACAGTGTCAGAGCCAAAAAAAAGAGTTAACCTTGGCAGTCATGAACCGCCGAGGTGAAATAGTATATTATTCTGTTTCGCAACTAACATTCAAATAACCTGTGAAAAAATGGCAGCCCCAAATAATTATAATTGGAATGCTCAAGATTACGCAAAAAATTCTCAAAACCAATTCCAGTGGGCAAGGGAGCTTATTCCAAAACTAAAACTCAAAGGAAACGAAACCTTGCTGGACGTGGGCTGTGGCGATGGAAAAATCACTGCAGAGCTTGCAAGGTGCTTACCGAATGGTCGAGTGATTGGTATTGATAGTTCAGAAAAAATGATAAACTTGGCGAAAAACACTTTCCCACAGAAAGATTACGCAAATCTCTCTTTTGATTTAATGGATGCGCGAATGCTGACTTTTCAATCGGAGTTTGAAAGGATATTCTCTAACGCAGCGTTGCACTGGATTGTTGAACAGAAAGCTGTTCTTTATGGAGTTTATAATAGTCTAAAACCTTCAGGTAGACTTCTTTTTCAGATGGCTGGAAAAGGTAACGCCAAAGAAATACTCAATATTATTGACGAACTAGTTACAGTAGAACCTTGGAAAGAATTCTTAACAAATATGTCATTCCCTTATGGCTTCTACGATCCGGAAGAATACAAATCGTTCCTAAAAGAAGCAGGTTTGACACCTGAACGGGTTGAACTGTTTCCAAAAGATATGAAACTTAACGGATCCGAGGGCTTAGCTGGATGGATACGAACAACTTGGTTACCATTCACTGACAAGCTTCCAGCTGGACTTAGGCCAAAATTCGTCGAACTTGTTGTTAACCGTTACCTTGGAAAGCATCCACCTGATGACAATGGCATTGTTCATGTTGGAATGATGCGCATTGAAGTAGAAGCCCTCAAGCCTTTAGCTAGAGTTTAAAAGAATAATTGCTTCTTAATTGAAGCTTAACATGCTAATGAGGAAAAGTGCGTATGCCCAGTTTTCAAACTGTTCGAGGAATGAGAGATTTATTCGGTGAAGAAGCACAAGCTTTCACATACATAATGAGCAAAGCGCGAGAAACCGCGGGACTCTATGGCTACAAAGAAGTTATAACTCCAGTGGTTGAGCCTCTTGAACTTCTGAGTGCTAAATCTGGCGAGGAAATTCGCCAACGAATGTTCATTTTTAAGGATCTTGGAGACCGCAACGTTGCGCTGCGTCCAGAATTCACAGCGTCAATTGCTAGGTTAGTCACATCGGCCCTAAAAGCTGAACCCAAACCACAAAGGCTTTTTTCGGTAGGCAGTGTCTACCGGTACGATGAACCTCAACGGGGACGGTACAGGGAGTTTTGGCAATCTAACTTTGAGCTAATGGGATCAAATAGACCAGAGGCTGACGCAGAAATAGTTTTGTTAACAAATAGTTTAATGAAAATTTTGGGTTTGCACGGTTATGCCTTCAAAATTGGGCATATTGGAGTTATAAGGGGAATTCTAAACCAGGAAGACGTTGATGATAAAACTCAAAATGCAATTCTGCAGCGGATGGACAAGAAAGAGTACGAAGAAGCATTCAAGTTAGCACCTACAGATAAATGTCGAGAGAAACTCGAAGGATTACAACAACTTAAGGGCAACGATTGTTTCGAAACGGTTGAAAAAATAAAAAGCTACGTTGCTGATTATGATAAAGCGAAGGTTTCAGCAGAAAATCTCGGTGATGTTATTAGGCTCATAGTTAAGGGCGGATGCCCAATACAAGTTGTAGAGCCCGCATTCGCCAGAGGCTTAGAATACTATACAGGAATGATTTTTGAGGTTTACATCCCTGAGTTAGAGATTGCTTTAGGAGGAGGAGGCAGATATGATAGGCTTATTGAATTGTTCGGCGGGGAATCGACACCGGCAGTAGGAGTTGCGCATGGGATTGATAGAGTTGCTATTGCGTTACAAATGCAGAGAATCACTCTTGCTTGTCGGACCTCTAAAAGAGTTGTTGTTGTTTCTATTAATGACGCTTTGAAAGGTGAAGCGCTAAAAATTGCTCAACAATTAAGGAATTCAGGGGTTGCCGTGGAGTTTGAGATTATGGGTCGGAAAATGGCAAAGGCTTTGGAAGACGCTGACAAACGAGGTGCTGATTTCGCTGTTATTGTCGGTGAACGCGAGCTTAAAGAAGATGCAGTTATGTTGAGGAATCTGGCGAAACGTGAACAAGCAATTGTTCCACTTGACAAATTAGTTGAAAAAATTAAGAGTTAAAAAAAGTTTGAATAAAATACTATTTGAGTTCTACAACAATCAATTCAATGACTGAGTTTCCAATGTTTGTAGCTTCATGGTTCTGTTCATCTAAGAAAACAGCAGAGCCCTCATTCAAATCTAAGTCCTGAGTTTTGCCCTGAGATGTTAGTCTAAGTTTTCCACCTTTCAGTACATATGCCATGTGCTCTGGATGATGATGCATTTTGGCAGTGTCACCCGGTTTGAAAGTTACCTTGAGAACGCGCATTCGGTTACTTTCATTTATGAATTCGTAAACGTTCGAGGCAGACATCAACGGATCTAAATCTTGGTCTATCTCTATCAAGAAATATCACCTCTATTAACACAGACTTAGTTCACTAAAATAAGAAATTGTGATTACATCATGATCAAACAAGCAGAAAAATGAAAAAAAGAAAGCGGTTTGGTCTAGAGTCGTTTTATGTAGCGGTTGACTTCCCACTCGGTTACTTGAGTGCGGTAGAGGTCCCATTCTCTGCGTTTTTCAGTTAGGAAGTTTATGAATGCGGTTTCGCCGAGTGTTTCCTTCATTAGATCGCTTGTTTCCAGTTCATCTAAGGCTTCTTTCAGTGACTCTGGTAGTGAAACGATGTTTCTTTCTTTGCGTTCTTCATAGGTCATGTGGTAGACGTTTAGTTCTACTGGATCTCCTGGATCAATCTTGTTCTTGATGCCATCTAATCCAGTTGCTAGCAGAACTGCGAACTGCAAGTATGGGTTTCCTGCTCCGTCGGGGCACCGGATTTCGCATCTTGCAGCATTTTTTCTTCCACCAAAGTTTGGCACTCTAATAAGTGGTGATCGATTTTTGTGTGCCCAAGCAAGGTATACTGGTGCTTCGTAGCCTGGAACTAATCGTTTGAAGCTGTTAGGCCATGAATCAAGGATTGCACACATTTTTCTTCCGTGGGCTAGTTGTCCACCTATGAAGTTTCTTGCCAAGTCAGAAAGAAAACCGTTCTTTTCGTCGTCTTCGTAGAATAGGTTTTGTGATACGTTCTTGTTCCAAAGGCTCATGTGAGTATGCATACCTGAACCGTTTATGCCTGCAAATGGTTTAGGCATATACGTGGTAATGTAACCATTTCTTGCAGCAACCACTTTTCCACACATTTTCATCGTAATTGTTCTATCAGCTGTTTTCAAAGCTTCGTCATACTTGAAGTCAATTTCGTTTTGTCCAAGAGCAACTTCATGATGCGAAATTTCGATTTCTATTCCGAAAGCTTCAGCGGTATCAGCAATTTCCCTTCTTAGATCGTCAGTAAGGTCGCCTGGGTGAAAATCGAAATATCCAGCCATGTCAATTGGAGTAGGCAAGCCGCCAGTTTCGCTTTCTTTCACGATGAAGAATTCCAGTTCAGGAGCACAGATGAATGTGAAGCCTGCTTTTGCAGCTTTTTCTACAGCCCGCTCAAGAACAAACCTTGGGTCGCCTTCAAAGCGTTTGTTTTGCGGAGTATAAATGTCACAGATCAGTCTTGCGGATGATTTTTCTTTTGGGCGCCAAGGCAAAACAGCAAATGTGGTCGGATCAGGATATAGAACCATGTCTGATTCTTCAATTGGTCTATAACCTGTTATAGAAGACCCATCGAAAGATTGGCCATTTTCAAAAATTGATTCTATGTTTTTTCCGCTTACTGCTAAATTCTTTAGCATACCGTTAATATCGGTGAATTGAAGTCTGATGAATTTGATGTCTTGTTCTTGTATTTGTTGAGTGACTTTGGTTACGCTTTCCTTCCAAATTGCATCTTTGAAGTTTTTCATTTTTTCTCGTCACCTAAACATTTGATTAATATCTTAGGAGTATTTATGTAACAAATATATTTAAGTCTAATAAACAATTTTTTTCCGGTTCTTCAAAGAAATCGGAAAGAAGACAAAAACAAATCATTAAGCTTTGAAAAAACTTACCGGGATATTGTTGTTTTTAACAAAAAGAAAAAAACGTAAGAAGTTGAAAACTTCTTAATAGTCAAGGTATTTCATTATTTCCCACGGGGACACGTACAAGCAGTATTGGTTCCAGTCATTTGTTTTCAGTTCAATGAATGCTTCGAATACGTGGCTACCGAGAGTTTCTTTTATGACTTCGTCGGATTCCATTTCGTCCAGTGCATCTTTTAGTGTTGTTGGCAGTTCTTTTATGCCGAGTTCTTTGCGTTTTGCTTTGCTGAGTTTGTAAACGTCTTCGTCGACTGGGTCGCCTGGGTCAAGTTTCTTTTTGATTCCGTCAAGACCAGCCATCATTATGCAAGAGAACGCTAAGTATGGGTTGCATGATGGATCTACGCCCCGGTATTCTACTCTTTTCTGTGCTGCAAATCCTGCGCCTTTATAGTATAATGGTATTCTTGCTAGTGAAGATCTGTTGCGTCTGCTCCACATAACGTAGATTGGCGCTTCAAAGCCTGGTACTAGCCTTTTGTAACTGCTGACGGTTGGGCAGCATACGGCGGTTAATGCTTTTGCGTGTGCTAAAATTCCGCCTACATAGTATCTGCCAATTTGGCTCAGTTCAGCATACTCGTCGGCTCCATCGTACATTATGTTTTTTCCGTTTTTCCATAAACTGGAGTGAACGTGCATTCCGCTGGCATTATCTAAGTAGATGGGTTTAGGCATGAATGTAGCTATTAAGCCATATTTTTTTGCGATGTTTTTGGCGACAAACTTGAAGAATAGGGCTCTGTCGGCTGTTTCAAGAAGTTCACCGTATTTGTAGTCTATTTCAACTTGTCCTACTGTGGCGACTTCGTGGTGATGCTTTTCAATTGTTAATCCAAAGTTGTCTTCCAACACTTGGGAGACTTCGTTTCTGTAAGCAACTGTTGTGTCTTCTGGAGGAGTTCTATAGTATGCTTCTTTTGGTCTTAAGATGAAACCGCCTGGTTTGATTTCTGGCGATTCAGGAACAACACGTGGCGCACCCCATGCATCTCCTTCACCGCTTTTTGGAGCAGCCCAAAGATCCCATGTTAATTTTGTGGGGTCGATTGAGGTGAAGACGAAGTGCTCCAGTTCTGGAGCGAATATACCTGTGTAGCCCATATCTTTAGCCGCTTTGATAGCTCTTTTTGCTACGTAGCCTCTTGGGCAGGTAACGGAAGGTTCTTTTCCTCCGAAAGCTTCTTGGGCATCGCCTAAAATTATTGCGCTTTTTTGTAGTTCGTCAGTTACCCAGGGCATTATTGAGAGTGTTTTTGCGTCTGGCATAAAAATCATGTCTGATTCTTCGATGGATTTAAAGCCGCGTACTGAGGATCCGTCAAAGCCTATGCCTTCTGTAAAGGCTGTGCCGGTTAGATATTCTCTGGCTGGGAGAACCATATCTTGGAGGATTCCTCTGACATCGACGAATGCCGAGTGCACCCATCGAATATTATTTGATTTGAGAGTTTCAATTGCTTTTTTTATTTGTTCATCCACCATGACTTTCACCATATCCTCATCAATTCATATGTTTTAGAATCCACTTAAAACATAAACATATATAAATTTATCGCAGAAATGTTTGAATGAACGTTTAATAGTTAAGAAAAAATCATAAACTCAAATCTAGGTTGGGCAATATGCTCGTTCAAGATAACAAAAATCACATTCGAAAAATCTAGAATCTGTCTCTTGTTTCTCTGCGCAAGAAATCTCCGACATCTAAAACGTTCTTCACTGCAACATTTCCATCAGATGTATTCAGATCAGTGAGTATCTTACCAAAGCCAAGGCATTCTCCAAACGTGTTAAGTACCAAAGTAGCATCGCCTTTTCGTTTGGACCCCATAACCTTTGTTAATCCTACCCGAAAAAGGTCTCGTCCACAGATAAATAACCAAGCTGCTTTCTGGTCGACCACAATTTTATTCGCAGCTACACCCATAAGCATGTTCAAGAAGTTAAAGCTGGGAAAGAACATGCCGTTCTTTAATTTGCCAAGGTATAATCCAGCGTAATAGTAATCGGAAGGCAGCATTTTTTTCAGCCGTGGATTCAGCAGATAATAACGTTGACTCTTTTCAACTATCAATTCAGAATTAAAAGCCACGTTGCAACCGAAACGGGAGGCAAAAACTTCATATGGCTTCATTGCGTTCCAACCTTCGTTAGTTTGCATACATAGAAACCTTGGGTGCTTTCTGGCCAAATCCGCTTAGAAAACGTCACTTGAGAATCCAGTTTTTTGCCAAAAACCTCAGTCAGCCCATTCTCCCCCAGACAATTAATTTTCTGAACTTGCAATCCCAAGTTTTTGACTGCCCAGTCTATATTTAACTCATCTTCTTCAGGCTCCAACGAACATGTTGAGTAAACGATTTCTCCGTTTGGGGCTAGACATTTTACAGCTTCAGATAGAATTTCTTTTTGTACTTTTGCGTTTCTATCTATGTCAGCCAGTGTTCTTCGGGTAAACCATCCACTATCCGAAGCAAAGTTACCAGAACAAGGAACGTCTAGTAAAATACGATCAAAGGATCGGGTGAGTTTAGTAGTTTGCCGAGCATCTAAATTGTAAACGATTGTGTTGCTGATGTGACAGCGCTCTAAATGGTTCGCCATGACAGCTAGTCGCTCTTTGTTAATGTCTAACGCTGTTATGACTCCACTATTTTCCATCAAGTCGGCAAGCTGGACGGTTTTTCCACCGGGTGCTGCGGATGCATCCAGCACCATTTTGCCATGCAACGCGGTGAAAAGTGTTGCGGGAATTTGGGCTGCAGCTTCTTGGATCGAGTACATCCCAAGCAAGTATTCAGCTGTCGCTCCGGCTGAAGCTTTTGACCTAACTACCCAATATCCTGCTGGTAAGAAAGGTATTTTCTGAAGTTCAACCCCTAAATTATGAAGTCTCTCTGGAAGTTTCTTGGCTTTAGAGTTAATTTGATTTATTCTGATTGAAAGTTTGAGCTGGGGATCTTTGAATTTCCAGCCAAGTTGGGCATAGCGATCTATGAAAAATTGTTTTCCCGACATCAACTCTACATTATTATTAACGTAATAAAAACCTTTCAAGAATAGTGTTTTAAGTTAACCGAGTTATCGAATAATGCTTTAGCCTTTTCTTAACGCCAAAGTCTTAAAGAAATTGTCTTGTGAAGCGCCTTAGAGTTAACTATGTGTGATCATGAATCTTTAGGGATTCTGAACCAGTTTTAGCAAATTTTCTGCTGAAAAACTTTCTGACTTCTTCGGCAAAAACCACAATTACTGCTAAAGACAACAGGAAAGCCCAGTCGATTAGTGTGAGAGGTGCGGTTGTAAAGATGCGCTGCATTACTGGAACGTAAACTAGTAACGAGAGGATTCCGAGTTGTGCTGCTATGCCGAGAATTATCCATTTGTTAGTTCTTAAGCTTGTTTTGAAGATGGATTGTTTGCTAGTTCGGCATGCTAATACGTTGCCGGCTTGAGCGACAACGATGCCTGCGAAGGTTAAAGTTACGCCTTTTATGTAGACAGGATTATTTGTTGCTAGAGTCATTCCGAAGTGCCATCCTCCTGCAGTCCAGGTGCTTAGGCATCCATACATGGCGCCTGCTGCAATTATTACTCCGATGAATACTGATCGTATCAGGACTTTGCGAGTGAATAATCTTTCTTTGATGCTTCTGGGTGGTTCTTCCATAATTCCTGCTTCTGGGGGTTCACGACTTAAGGCTAGGGAGGGAATTACGTCTATGACGAGGTCTATTGCTAGTACTTGTGTTACGAGTAAAGGTAATGGAATTCCTAAGACAGCATATAGTATGAATGGAATTAGTTCAGCCCAGTTGTGTGAAAACACGTAAACGATAAACTTGCGAATGTTTTCATAAATTGCTCTGCCTGATTCAACTGCTTTAACGATGGAAGCAAAACTGTCATCCAGCAAAACAATATCTGCCGCTTCACGTGCAACGTCGGTTCCAGACGCGCCCATGGCAACGCCTATGTCTGCTTCCTTCAGCGACGGTGCATCGTTTGCGCCGTCACCAGTCACTGCTACGATTTCTCCGCTGTCCTTAAGCGCTTTTACTATTCGTAATTTCTGTTCAGGTGCAACTCGAGCAAAAATCACGTTGCCTTTTCGCACTTCGTCGACTACGGCTTTATCGCTTAAATCGTCTAAGTCAACACCGCGAATAATTTGCGCAGTATCATGATCTACTATTCCAACTTCTTCAGCGATAGCCTCTGCAGTTGGACCGTAATCGCCTGTAATAATGACTGTCTTAACTCCTGCTTGTTTTGCCTCCAAAACAGCGTCTTTAACTTCTATTCTTGGAGGATCTCGCATTGCGGCTAAGCCTACAAAAATCAAGTCTTTTTCTGCATTGTCCTTATTGTATTCGTTTTTGGGGATTTTTTTGTAAGCTACGCCTATCACTCGCAAGCCTTGATTGGCAAACTCATGAATCCTTGATTCAACAATCATCATGTTTTCTTGATTCAATTCTTCGACTTTGCCTTCAACAAGTACTTTGGTGCAGACATCTAGAGTGTTTCTTGGAGCGCCTTTTGTATAAACAAGAAAATCGCCATTCAACTTATGAATTGTACTCATGCGTTTTCGTTCAAAACTGAACGGCATTACTTCCACAATTGGTTTCTCTTCCAAAGCATTCTGAACGATGACATTTGATTTAAGAGCTGCAACGAGCAAAGCACCGTCGGTTGGATCGCCTATAACATTCCAATTTTTGTTTCTATCCGAGGGAGGGTCAAGTTTGGCTCCGTTGCACAGCGCAGCGATCTCAAGAAGTTTCTCCAGAGAACCGGTTTGTCCTTCCTGCAATAGCTGACCGTTGACGCTGAAATAACCTTCTGGTTTATACCCTAAGCCGGAAACTTTGGCAACGTAGTCGTAAACCCACAGTTTGTTTACGGTCATTTCTCCTTTGGTTATAGTGCCTGTTTTGTCTGTACAAATTACGGTTACACTGCCTAAAGTTTGAACGGCGGATAATCGTTTTACCAAAACATTCTCTTTCACCATCTTGAGAACGTTAATTGCTAAGGCGCTGGAAACGGTGACTTGCAATCCTTCAGGGACACAGGCTACCATGACACCAATCATGAAGAAAATGCTTGTTGCAAGTGAAACATGCAAGAAAAGAAAACTTGCTGCAAAAAACACTGCGCCCACTGTAACTGCTATTATGAAGTCGTATTTTGCGGTGAGAGCGATTTCTCTTTGGAGTGGGCTTTCTTCTTCTTGAATTGTTTGGGTTAAATTAGCGATTTTTCCGAATTGAGTATTCATCCCTGTCGTATAAACAACAGCTTTTCCTTGACCTTTCGCAACGCTGGTGCTCATGAAAACAAGGTTTGGCGCATACAGGTAGGCTTTTTCAACTGTTTTAACTGCTTCAGCAACGCGTGGTTGCGGTTCTGATTCACCTGTAAGTGGAACGTTATTTGTCCAAAAATCAAAAGCTTCGATTAAACGTGCATCTGCAGGTACGCGGTCCCCTTCTTCCAAAACAATGATGTCACCAGGAACAATTTCTCTCACAGAGATTTTCTTTAACTCTCCATCACGAAAAACTTTAGCAAATTCCGGCATCCAGCTTTTCAGTGTTTCCATGGCTTTTTCGGCACGGGACTCTTGAAATAGACTTACAAAAATGTTTACAAAAACCACTGCAAGTATAATTAGGGCAAGTTCTGGACTGCCGCTAATGTATGATAAAATAGCTGCTACAAGTAAAAGAATCCCAAACAAGTCTCGAAGATGCCTAATGAATTTGTGAATAAATGGAATTTGTCTCTTTTCTGAGAGTTTGTTGTAGCCGTATTGTTTTAAGCGTAGTTTAGCTTCTTCGCTTGTCAAACCATTGAGAGATGTTTTGAGGTCGTCATAGACTTCATTAATCGGCAAAGAAACAACTTTTTCCAAATATACTCCGCCAAAACCTCACGAAATTGACGCTAAAGAGAAAATGGAAAAATATTCATGATGTCGAACTGGAACTGATTGAATTCGCATTCTTATCCTCAACGTTTAGACTAAATACTCGATTTTAGGGTTATTTTTTGCTTTATTGTTGTTTGTCGCATTTAAACTAATCGGGTGCAAAGACAAGTTTAACGGAAGGTTAACAAATCTTAAGCCACTTGTTGTTTTTTTATTCATTTAATTCTTTTTCCTAATTCAAATTCATTATTTATTGGGACACTCAGTTCTTTTATTCTTTTTGCGAGCTAATCATAATTACTATTCGAACGTTACCTAACAGCTTCGTTTGGTGGAGAAGAATTGGTGAATTGTTAAGAATTTTTGAAAATAGTAGTTTTTGGGTTGTTTATGAAGTTATTTTTTTCCCAAGTGTTTCAAAAAACCATGCCATAAAGTTAATAGGACACAAATTTACTTTTCATGTAGTTTCACGTAATAAATATCATTAAAATGGAGAATGTATCGTAATGGCTCGTTATAGGCAGACTGACGAAATAGTCAAACTGATGGAAACTCCTACATTCATCAGAAATACCAGTATTATTGCTCATGTTGACCATGGAAAAACCACCTTGGCCGACAGTTTACTTGCAGCGGCAGGAATTATTAGCACTCAGACCGCCGGGCAAAAACTGTTTTTAGATTCATGGGATCTTGAGCAGAAGCGTCAAATGACTGTTTTCGCTTCAAACGTCAGCTTGGTCCACACCTACCAGGGTAAAGATTATTTAATCAACCTGATTGACACACCTGGACACATTGATTTTTCAGGTGCAGTAACAAGAAGCCTCAGAGCCGTCGACGGTGCACTCGTGGTTGTTGATGCCGTTGAAGGACCCATGACTCAAACAGAAACCGTTTTGATGCAAGCCCTTCGAGAACGTGTCAAACCAATTTTGTTCATCAATAAAGTTGACCGATTAATAAAAGAAATCAAACTAACACCGCTGAGATTCAAAAGAAATTTGCAAAGATTCTCATGAGAGTCAACAGTTTAATTGAGAGATATGCGCCGGCAGAACATAAACAAGATTGGCAAGTGAAAATAGAAGATAGCCGCGTTGCCTTCGGGTCAGCACTCCACAAATGGGGCTTAAATCTTGATCACATGAAAATGAAGAAGGTCACTTTCCAAGATATCATTGACGCCTACACAGGTGATCCCATAGACGTAGGAAGAAAAGTTGATGAACTCAGCAAAAGAGCACCTCTACCAGAACCGATTCTGGACATGTTCGTCAAACATTTACCTAACCCATACGAAGCGCAACCTTACAGGCAACCACAGATTTGGCCAGGAGACGTTACAAGTCCAACAGGTATAGGCATGGCGAAAGTCGATCCTAAAGCACCATTGCTTATGTGTATATCAACAATTGAAGTGGATCCACACAGCGGAACAGTTGCAATCGGCAGAATCTTCAGCGGATCAGTTGAACGAGGAAAAACAGTTCAACTTCTAAGCAGTGCCCAGAAAGGCACTATTCAGCAGGTTTTCATGAGTATGGCAACTGACCGTGTTCTTATTGACCGTGTTCCAGCAGGCAACATTGGCGCAATTTCAGGTTTACCATCTATACACGTTGGCGAAACTATTGCAGAAGAAGGCCAAGATGTGCATTCCTTTGAAGGCTTACGATACGTTTCCGACCCAGTTGTAACAGTTGCAGTGGAACCTGAAGACGTCAAAGACCTACCCTTATTCGATAAAGTCATGCATAAACTAACAACTGAAGACCCTAACCTGCACTTTATTATGAATAAAGAAAGCGGTGAATTCCTCCTATCAGGTATGGGAGAACTCCACCTTGAAATCACAGCTTACCGCATGCAAGAAGCTGGCTTAAAAGTAAAACTTAGCAAACCAATCGTGATCTACCGAGAAACCATCAGTCACGATTACCGTGGTCCAGCAATCATGGGTAAAAGCCCCAACAAACACAACAAACTCTGGATAACAATTGAGAAATTGTCAGATGAAGTCATTGAAGCAATAAAATCAGATAAAATTAATGATATGCAAAGCAGAGATGAGAGAACAAAAACATTGCGGTCTTTAGGATGGGAAGCGGATGAAGCTAAAGGAGCAGTAGCTGTGGAAGAAAACTGCATTCTTGTCAACCGTATTCGTGGAAGACAATATGTGGAGGAAATCTTAGACCACATTAAAGGTGGGTTCCGCGAAGCAGTCCATACGTCGCCATTAGCTAAAGAGCCAGCTTATGGCTTAAAAATTAACCTTGAAGATATAACCCTTCATGAAGACCCAGTCCACAGGGGACCAGCACAAGCTATCCCAATGACTTGGAGACCAATATATTGCTGTATACTACTTAGCGATCCAAAACTACTCGAACCACTCATGAGTTTCGAATGCAAAGTTCCAAGCGAATTTGTCAGCGCAGTAATTACAATGCTTAACAAAAGACGCGGCAAAATCCTTGATATGCCATCTGAAGAAGATATTATCACTGTAAAAGCTGAAATGCCAGTCTCCGAGAGCTTCGGAATCGCCGATGAACTACGAGGTTCAACTTCAGGCAGAGCATTCTGGGCAACACAATTCAGCCGTTGGGCATATGTTCCAGAGCAAATGCAAGCCGACACAATCAAAAAGATCCGTGAACGCAGAGGATTACCACCAGTTCCACCAAAACCAGAAGAATACTTCGAGAAAGAATAACACCTTCTCAAATCTTTTTTTCTTATTCTATTTCTTTTATTATCTGACAAAGTAAACAGAAACTTATTCGCTATGGAAAAAAAAATTGTTCGTTTATAGTGGAATAACAACATGTCGTCATTTTTAATTTGCTAAGTATAAGTTTAGGATCGAATTGTGATTGGAGCAATGCTTTAAAGCAAATCAACGATTAACTTTTAGTGAAGCTTATGATACTTGGAATTTGCGGAAGCCCAAGAGAACAAGCCACCGATCATGTCTTAAAAGAAGCCCTAAAGATGCTAAATGAGAGGGGGCTAGAAACAAAGTTTTTTTCTGTTAGGGGAAATTGGATTGATTTTTGTGCACATTGCGATTATTGCCTCACAAATAAGGAATGCACAATTCAGGATGATATGCAAGAGCTTTATGTTTTGCTTACTCAAGCTAAAGGAATTATTCTTGCGTCCCCAGTGTATAATGGCGGTGTTAGTGCCCAAATTAAGGCGATAATGGACAGAACACGTGCATTGGTTGCTGCTGACAAGAATGTTTTCAAAGGCAAAATTGGAATGGGTATTGCTGTTGGCGGAGACAGAAACGGCGGTCAAGAATTCGCGTTAATGCAGATTCATTCGTTTTATATTATAAATGGGATGATTCCTGTTGGAGGAGGATTTTTCGGTGCTAATTTGGGCGCGACCTTTTGGAGCAAAGATACTCTTGACGGAGTCAAATTAGACGAAGAAGGTTTTAGAAGCTTAAAGAAGACCGTTAAACGTTTTGCAGTTTATATGGAGAAACCTGAAGAAAAGTAGTGGGTTGAGTGTTATGGTTGAGAATGTTAAGGTTAAGAAGTTGAAAGTTGCTTGGGGCATCACTGGTGCAGGCGACAAAATAGCTGAAATTTTGGAAGTCATGAAAGATCTGAGGAAGCAGTCTGAAGATTTAGTGGAAATTGACGTTTATCTTTCTAAGGCTGCTGAAACTATGTTAAAGTTTTATCGACTTGAGGATGATCTTAGGCAGAATTTTGCTAAGGTACAGGTTGAGGTTAATTCTAATTCGCCTTTTCTTGCTTCTTGGTTACAGATACGCAAGTACGAGTTCTTGCTCATAGCACCCGCTAGCTCAAACTCTGTGGCAAAAATTGTCAATAGTATAGGAGACACAATGATTACCAATTCGGCAATTATGAGTTTGAAGGCGTTTGTGCCTGTTTACATTTTGCCTACTGACTTCAAAGAAAGCATTGTCTACACAAAACTTCCAAACGGTAAAGAAATGAAGCTCAGAGTACGTAAAGAAGAAGCAGCACATGTGCGAAAGCTCGAGGCCATGGAAGATGTACATGTGCTTGAGAACCCGCAAAAGATGCGAGAGTTCTTTTTGGATTGGCTTAAAAACGTCAAAGGGAAAACATGATTTAAATCTTATTTTTTAGTTAAGAAGAATTTGAAAAAAAGAAAAGAAAGGGATTTTGTTTTTGTTTTTTGAGTTTATGGCTTTTTGAGCATCATTACGATTACTGCGCCGACGATTGCTAATGCGATTATGATTGCGATTGCTGCTGCAGCTACGTACATTTCAGTTGGTGGTAGTGTAGTTACTGGGTAGGGTGATGGTGTTGCTGGTGCTGCGGTAGCGTAGAATGATGTTTCTGCTGATGATGGATAGTATGCGTTTGAGCCTGCGAAGTTAGCGACGACAGTGTATGATCCGGAGATGTCAGGTGCCCATGCAAAAGTGAACATGCCGCTTGCATCGCTTGTTGTTGTACCGATTTGTCTAAAGTTGCCGTTAGAGTCGAGGACGCTTAAGGTAACTGGAACTCCAGTTGCGTTGTATGGCATTGGCTGTTGCTCGTAAACGTATTGCATCCAGGCGCTTTGGCTATCGTCAGAAACTGCTGGAACGCCATAGGGGAAGTCTGCTTTCTGTTGTGTTTGTTGTGTTCCTGCGGATATGTCTAGCACTGTGCCTCTTATTACGACTGGTGTGCCTACAGATGTTGCTGTATCAGGTGCCGTAACTGTTAGAGCACTGGGTCCTTGGCCGAAGCAGTAGATTTCCTGAGAGAAGGTGTTGTCTGCTACCATGTAGCCGCTTGCAATTGGGGTGATGGCACTATACATAAGATTGCCATAGCAGGGTATGTACCATATTTGCAATCCTGTAGTAGCGTTGATGCATCGTTCACCGTAAGTTGGATAGAGCGGTTGGTTTGGTGAGTGTTCTGTGCTGCTTAAGTAGATTTTTCCGTCTGCAATTGCGCTGATGAATTCAGTTGTGGTGCCGTAGGGTGTTCCTGTTCCTACGTTTGTGCTGTTGTCAGCTGTATTGCCATTGCCATAAGTCCAAGTTAGAGCTCCAGTTGCTTCGTTAAAGCAGTAGAGTGCGCCAGCGTAACCTGCCCAGTAAAGATTTCCATATTGAGCCTGCTCTTGGGTCGTTGCATCGCCTATGTAATTGAAATCGGTGTTAGTAGAGTTTGGTACAGCTTCTGGACCCCATACTAAAGAGCCAGTAGACAAACTGTATCCATATTGAGTCATTGAATCTTGGAACCATAGATTGAAGATACCCGCACCTGGATCCCATGCTCCTAGTACGCCGCTATTGTTCTCAATTATTGGATAAGTCTGTGTCCATAGCGCTTTTCCTAAGTTCTGCGGCTGAAGGCTTACACCTGTCATGTTAATTGGACCTGGTTTAGGTGTAAAGTAGGCAGACATTGAGTCAAAAGATCCTTGAGACAAAAGCAGTATGTTGCCATATGAAATACAGTTAGCTGCAATACTCCATCCACCCTCATCAGCTGTCTGCGGCAAGGTCACTGAAACGTTCCAGTCGTAGGCAATTGGGTTGCTCGCATTTTCTGTTCCTGTATACCAGCCAGCTGTGCCTGTACCTGAATAGTAGCCGAATACTTTAGTTGAATTCCACTCTGATAGGTAATAGTTGGGGTTTGATGCGTTTCCGTAGTTGGTGAGAAGGATTTTTAGATATTCGTTATTTGGTCCTGCGACTGCTGTGCCTCCTGGGACATTAGTGACGTTCATGGGTGTTAGAACACCTGTCATTGGATCATAGAATCGCCAAACTGTTCCTAGACCTGTTTGTGATGTCGTTGCAACTAGAGCACCGTCAGGTAAAGGTCCATGTTGGTTTGGTTGATCCATAGATGGTATGTAGCCGAATGATGGTACAAGAGAGACGCCTGTTGCTGATGTATTAATGCTCCATAATTGTGTGCCAGTTTTTAAGTCCCATGCAACGAAAGCTCCGCCGCTGCCTGATTCGCCGAATGGTAATTGGAAGAATAGCATGCCTTGCATGATTATTGCGTTGCTGAATCTAGTGTTGTATGAGCCGCCTTGATAGTAAGATTCGCCGGGGATACCACCAGTCTCATTTCCTCCTACAACTCCACCGAATTGAATTGGATTAGTCCACATTACGTGGGGAGTGTTGGGTGCTGGGCCATCTGGCTGATAACTACCCGAGTGGCTGCCAAATGCTGGTGTGAAAGGTCCGCTAAGCCAGTTTGAAGCGATTGAGAACCAATTCCAGTTGATTCCAAATATTGGGTATGTCCAGAAAGCGGTTGGAAGCTGGGGGTTTGCGTTTGATAAAGCTGGTTGTTGTGTTACAGTTAGGGTTAATGTTCGAGATGTTGCTGGCAGGAATGTGTCGTTTGTATCAGCTGTGGTTGCTCCTGAGGTGGTGCTGGTCCAAGTGTAGACTTGCCCTGGATAGTAAAATGAGAATGTATATGTGCCAAGTTGATCGGCTGTGAAGTAGTACATCTGTATACCTGTTGAGTCACTAACAACAGCCCAAGTCTGCTTGCTAACTGTTCCGTCAGGCGCTGTGATTGTCAACTGATAGCCCATACGTCTAATGCCGTTGGAAATACCAGATGTTTCACCGCCAACGCCGGCAGATTGTAGAGACTGACTTGCTCCTGGCATAGCGTGATCAACCCACATGTAAACTCCGACTTGTTGGCCGATGCCTACTGGATTAGGTGCAACTGTGAGATATGCCCAGCTAATATAAGTCCATGGTGGCGAATGCGCCGTAGCGTTTGGTATTAAAATTATTGATGCACTCATAGAAATTGTTAGAAATATTGCAATCAAAATAGCCATAGTTTTATTTTTAAATTTTTGCATTTTTCTTTTTTCTCCTAAATTTTATTGAACAAGAAAAATAAAACTCCCTCGTCCAATAGCCCCCTATTTTCATTAGATTGGCTTATAAGCCTTTGTAAAGAAACGAAAATTGGAGATTTGCAGCAAGCAGAGCACTTGCAGAGTTTTCATTTTTCTAATAAATTGAAGTTACAAAACGCTTTCAAATAACTATGTAAGATAACTGACGACATAAGAAATGAATGAAAAATTGTTATACAATTGATACGTTTTAGGGTTTGCTGAGGCTCTGGAGAACTATTAAGAGATAAGCTGCAATTATCTAACTACAGCTTTGGTAAATTTATCCAGAGCCTTCTCAGCCTCTTTTTTGTCCAATTTTTTCCCCAACTGTTTGTAGAAGTTTGACAAAAGTTTTTGAAAAACGCTTTGCCAATAGTGCCAAACTATATTAATTTTTCTTATTAAAGAAAGTGGAAAGTGGCCACTGACGACAAAAATGAAAAAACAGGCTGGAATAAGGAAAGTTTTATCAACACTCCGACTTAAGTATATTTTGGGGCAGTGAATCTTGGGAGTGGGCTAATGCAAGAAGATTTAGTTATAAAACTTGAGAATTTTGGTTTCACCGTTAACCAAGCTAAAGTTTACTTAAGCATTGTCCATTCTGGTTCAACTCATGTTGGAAGAATTTCTAAGGACACGCAATTGCACAGACAAGATATTTACAAGATGTTACCAAAACTTGAAAAAATGGGGTTAATAACGAAAACAATAGATAAGCCCTTCATGATTGAAGCCGTTCCTGTAGGAGAAGCGTTAGATAATTTAGTTTCTAAAGAAAGGAAAAATGCTAATGAAAGAATAACTCACCTTGAGAATAATCTCAAGGAAATGGTAAACACCTTACAGGAACAACCGCGCATAAAAGAAGAGGCAACATTTACGCTGTTAACTACTGATGAAGCGATAAAAAGCCGGGGTCGCCTTACTTTTAAGAAATTTAAGAAAGAATTTTTGTTGGTCACAGACATTGAACATATTAAGTCTCCATCGAGGCATTATTTCCGTTATTTCCTCCAAACAATCTCAAACGAAAATGCAAAAACAAGACTAATTGTTGTAGCCAACGACGAAGTTGACACAGTTAAACAAACTGTGGAAAAAATAGTTCCAATTAAAGGTAAATTTGCTGCCAAATCGATAAAAGAGACTTCTTGCAAAAACTTTCAAGTCATAGACAATAAGGAAGTTTGGATTGCTACTCAACAAAAAACGGAAACAGGAAACCCATGTATACTCTTGACCAACGATCAAAACATAGTTAGCGTTTATAAAGAAAATTTCAATAAAGCCTGGAAAAACGCACCATTAGCATTAACTCTTTGCATTGGTTTTTCATGGTTTATTTGTATTGGACTTTCTCTATCAGGGTTACTTTGCTAAATGTTTTTTAGAAATGCAGATAATTATTCCAGATAAGCCTTTTTGAAAGCAGATTATTGAAGAAACAAATCTGAAAAAAAGAAAATCACTCACAAATGGATTCATGTATCTTTGTAATCTTCAGGTTGCATCGGTTGAACTTGTTGACTCAAATAATTAAGTTGATTAACCGATTCGCTCGTGCCTTGTTGTTTTTTCTTTTGTCGTCTCATATAATAATACGCTATTAACAAGGCAGCAGCTGAAACCCCAGCCAAAGCAATAGCTACAGGTAAAACTGTGGACGTTTTTTGTGTGACCTTGTAAGGACGCATCATTTCGTTGTCTTCGTGTTCAAGCAGGTGACAGTGCCATACGTATCCTGGTCCAGCTGTCGCGTCAAATGGAAAGTTGGAGCCATCTTGTTGGGTAAAGCGTACTCGGATTGTCACGACTTGTCCAGCGTTTACTGTAATTGTGTCTTTCCAAGCTTGTTCGTTTGGTTGGAGAGGAATTTCCAGATTAGCAAGGTATGTGTTGAGGTTAAGGTTTTTGGTTGGTTGATTAAACGGAGGATTCCCATTAAGGGAAGTCCATGCTTCGGTATATGATGGTGCGTCGAAGGTTTCTCTTTGGACCAACTGGAATTGAACTAGATGCAGGTGAATGGGATGTGGATTCATTGTTGGGTTAACGATTATCCAGTCTTCTGTTGTTCCTAGAGCTGGTTGTTCGGAGATTGGTGCGTCCCACATTTGTCCGTCTAGTAAGGCGACTTTAGTGTTATTTTGCCCCATGACCTCAAATAATGTTAGGATTCTTTTTTTGGTAGGTTGTGGCAGAGTTGGGAAATTTAAGGCTGAAAGTGTTGGGTTAAATGGGTTTGGCGCTTTGGCAAGATCAAAAGGCGTAGGTCCTGTTTGATTGTTGATGGTGAATTGCATTATTTGCCCTACTGTTTGTTTTTCCTCCGAGGTATTTGTCGTCAGAGCATTGTTTGAAAGAATTACTTTTGCTCCTGAAGTCAAATTAGAGAAATCTACTATTATGTCGGCTCGTTCTGCTGGTGCGAGGAGCAAAGATGTAAGCGTAACTGGCGCTTTTAGGTACCCCCCGTCGCTACCGATCTGGGTAAAAGATATTCCATTTGAGAAGCTTATATTGTAGAAACGTGAGTTTGAGCCATTTAGAATTCTGAATCGATATTGTCCTCTGTCGACGTTCATGTTAGGCCAGACTTTGCCGTTCACCATGATGGTTTGGCCTAAGAAGCTGTTGACCCAGTATGGATGGGTAGCTGATTCGATCCCGTTTGAAGGATAATAAAATGATCCATCGCTGTTGAACGATCTGTCCTGAATCACAAGGGGCATCTCGTATTTTCCCGTCGGCAGAATGGCTGCAACCTTGTCTGTCCCCGTTTTAGGTTCTCTTATAATATAAAATCCAGCTAGCCCTGATATTACGTTGAGACGTGTAACGCCTAAGCCATGATCATGGTACCAAAGTGTCGTGGCTTGCTGCGCGTTAGGATAGTAGTAAATTGCTGCGTTAGACGTGGTCGAGTTATAAGTGCTATATTGTGGACCGTGCTTACCGTCAGAAGTGAACCATTGGTTTGGTCCTCCATCATAGAAAGATTGGTTTTCGCCGCCATGGAGATGAGTTACAAGAAGAACTGGAGTTTGTGCGTTCGGGTAACCTGGAGGGTAGGTCGCAAACGGTGGTGCAGGTGTTGAAATGTTGTTTGGGTTAGCCCAGTGAATGGTGGGATCGACAGCAAACATGTATGGTGAGGAGATGGTGTTTTGCCATTCTACTTGAATGGGTATGCCTCTTATTGCTTCAAACGTGGGGCCTGGGCTGCTTTGGACAAAACCTAATGGAGCACCAGTTAATGCGTCATTTGCTGTACCGCCGTAGCCCCAAACTGAGGTGAGCAGACTCATGGACGGAGGAAGGACTTGTTCCTGGAAGAGTGCCATTGCAACTGTGTATTCATGTCGAATTACATTGCCTCCACTTGTAACTACCTTGGGTGAATAAACGGGCGGTGGACCCATTAACTGGTTTTCAAACATTGGAATACTCAACGGATCTAGAACCGTGGGAACAGAAGTTGCAACAGGTGTATGTATATCCATTTCCAAGGTTCCTTTTTTTGACCCCCCAAGAAGTTGACCAGATGCTGTCGGTACTAATAATAGTGATTTTAGGGGGCTTTCTAAAGCAATTGAAGCTAAGGCACCGCCAGCAATTACGGCGGAAAGTTTAATGAAGTCTCTTCGCTTCAACTCTTTGTTTTCATTTTGTTTTTCAACTTTTTTCATCGTCCCAGCAGGTAACGTTTTTTTCTCTTCTGTAGGATTTACTGATTTTTCGACGTAGTTGCTTATGTTTGGTTTTTTCTTGGTTATTATGAGCCACCCTATTTAGGTATATTTTTGTTGGTTTTTTTCATTTTTTCCAATAGGTCATCGAGGCGTTCGTGTGATTGGTTTAGTCCGGCTTCCATTCCACTTTGTATCATTCCATCTCGGTCAACAACCGATTGAAAAACAACCTGAATGGTTAGCTTGGTTCTTCTATCTGGTAATTCCTCGAGTCTGAGAGTCTGTAGGCTTACGTGCCCCTTTTCGGGCAAGCCTTCAAATTCAAAAGTGTCAATAAGTCGCTCAGAGGCTAAAACTTCATGATTTACTCCGTGAAATCCAAATTCGTTACCGTTCTTATCTTTAGAGATATACCGCCACATTCCACCGCTTCTCGGTTCAAAAACTATTAACTTTGTTGTTAATTCTCTTGGACCTATCCATTGAAGGTAGAGGTCAGGGTCTGTATGTGCATTGAATACTAATTCTCGAGATGCATCAAATTCCCTCGAGACGAATAACTCTTGCTTACCTGGTTCTGCCGTTAACTTTGTCTTATTCATGTTTTTTCAGCCTTTCATAAATTTGTTCTAATTTCAAAAATTTATTTGAAAACATTAAGCAAGTGCCCTCACGCGAGTTTCTTTGACTTGCTCTTCAATTTCTGAATTTGCATTTGGATTAATATAGTTTATGCGCTGTTCGATTTTTGATTTAAAAACGGAAACTAATTCTATTGAAATACTTTTGGGGAAACGCCGAATAAGTTGAAGTTGAGATTTTTATGCAACATATTTTTACGCTTGAAGAACAATGTAATTAGTGGAGGATTTGGTATGGATGGGTCGAATCAGATTTTGTGGCCCCCGCGTTACATGCCTTCTAATTGTTGCGTCGACATAAGAAATGAAATAGAAATGCCCTTTGATCCCGAAGTTATTTGGGGTTGGCTTGTGCGCGCGCAGCTTTGGCCCACTTGGTATCCGAACTCAGAGAATATGCGATTTATTTCTGGAGACCATCCGGATTTGGCGTTAGGGACTCGATTTAAGTGGAGAACAGGATTCTTTAATCCTGATACGATGAAGGCTACAGCCTTTGGGGCTACCGTGGACTGCAAAGTGCAGGAGTTTGTACCTCCGGAGCGACTTGGGTATGAATTTCAAGTTACTGGGGGTTCTGGGTATCAAGCATGGCTCATAGAAAAGACTGAAAATGGTTGCCACGTTCTGACAGAGGAAACACAACGTGGTTTAGCTGCTCGTTTGTTAAAATCTCTAATCGGAAATAGGATGGTTAAGCAACACCAGCTTTGGTTAGAAAGACTAAAAGAAAATGCAGCAAAGGGCTTGCCTCCATAACAAATTCGCTTTCTGTTATTGAATCGATGTGAATTTAACTTCGAAATATTATTTAGCCTATGTTAACTGGTGTTGATCTTCGTTTTGTTCCACATTTGCTACATTTTTCAACTAAAGCATATCCACCTGTTTTGAGCCCATCTTTGATTGGCCCCTCAGTTTCGGAATACCATGTTGTGTTTTCTGCTATGTTTTCCTTCTTTAATGGAATAAATTCATGGGTTGGTTTCTTTAGAATTTCTAGAAAGCCTAGAATTATTTCCAAGTTGGGTCCTGAGTTCTTCAAATTTAGATAATTGATTTTTATCAAAGCTTTCTAGTTGGGTTTGGATTGTTTTTAGTTTGCTGAGCGTGATTTTAAGTTGGTTTACTTGTGATACTGCTTCTGGCATGGTTTCATATTTGTTTATGGTTTTGTTGATGTTTTTTATATCAGTTGATATTGACTGCTGGCAATCCTTGATTTTTGCGTAATTGTTAACTGCTTTTGTAAGGTTGTTATTTTGTTGAATCATGTTCGCTATTTGATTTTTGTATTTTATGAATTCTTGTTCATAGTTTTTGAGATCTATGTGACAAAATGGTTGTTTGTTTTCTATTTCTTTGGTTAGTGAGAGGAATATTGTTGTTTCTTGCTCAATTGTGTCAATCATTTTTGTGTCAGGCATTTGGATTTTTTGCCATTTATCTTCAATTGACTTCATTTTGTTGACAGCGCTTGTTCTTAGCTTTGCTTTTCGTTCTATGTGTATTGCTTCTTGCAGCTGTTTGGTGATGCGGTCGGTTTCGACTTTTGCTATAACTTTGATTGTTGCCGCTCCTTTTGGATAAGTTCAAACCCGACTTTACCTTGTACATAGATTTTGCGTATCAAGTTTTTTGC
>CAVSPH010000007.1:0-79463 GCA_963729805.1 Candidatus Bathyarchaeota archaeon
GCACAATTATTCTTTAATAGCTTTTTAACATATAGTACCTTGAGCAAGGATTGGGCCCAAACCCGTGTTTCTATCTGGTTTGTGTCAGCAACACTACAACCATTACATCTTTGGGTCAAGCCCAGTACTTGCTTACTGACTTGAAGCTTTCATCGCCAAAAACCACCGCTCTAAGAGCCTCAGCGTCATAGCATATCAATGCCGCAAAAACCATACCCGCCTTCGCCGCCAATCCCTTAGGCCTCAAATAGCAACCCTTCAGCAAATTAGCCTTAACATGACCGTTAAACTGCTCCACCACATACCGCTTAGTTCTAAGAAGTTTAGCATACCTACTCTTCTTCGCCTTCCCATTCCTAACATTCACAGCGATAACTGGTTTTGCATCAATCACTTTGGCTGCATGACGATTTTCTTTTGAGTCGTAGCCTGCATCTGCCAACACATAGGGCGCTTCTAGATCCCAAATCAAATCTGGAAAAATCGGCGAATCATACTTGTTGCCCGGCGTAACTGCAGCTCTTAAGGGTATACCTTGTTGGTTTACGGCTGCATGCAGCTTAAAACCTCGAAATTTTCCTCTGCTTGTGTAGCCCCATCTTGCTTCCAAATCGTTTAGATCAGCCAGCGGCGTAGAATCAACCACTAGAAGTTTGGTCGGCATTACTAACCTGAGCATATCGGCCAATTTAGCAAATGTTTCTTTTAGAAGGTTGAGGTAGCGTTTCCACCATCGACCTACAGTGGTTCGGTCAGGTACCGAGTGTAAGCCCAGAGCGTTAAGTGCGTTTGCATGTTTCTTTAGGTACTCAACTAGGCGGGTGTCGTTTTCTAAGCCCTTAAGCCTAGCGAAGACTAGTACTCGAACTGCTTTGAGTGGTCCATAACCGGGATTGCCGGGTCGTTTAGGCTGCATAGAAACAGTGGCTTTATTTACGAAAAGCCTGACAACATCCCAGGCTTCCATAACAAAACATAATTAAGAAGCAGCTTAAATTCTGCACACCCCTAAAGGATATTTTAACTTGAGAAAATGTGGTTGAAGCAACGGAAGGTTGAGTTCTGTTAGATATTACTTCTTCGTGTCTCATTAATCTGAAGAAATGGATCTTCAGCTGGTCCGTTATCAGGAAACTAAGCAATGCATAACCCCAGACGAAAGCAGCGAATCCCCACCCAATCGGATTCATAAATACACCGAAAACAGCAAACAACGTACCAACAACTTGAGTCCCCTCAGTGGCCACAAAAAGAATACTAGCTGGAAGGGGACGTTTCCAGAAATGACGCACTCCAGTTCGCGCCAAATAAATAGTCAGGTGCCCAGCTACAGCCATTTTAAGGAAAATCAGCGTCTGCAATGTACCAACACTTAAGTGGAATACGTATAAGCCAATTATTAAGAGTCCAAAGCTTGAAACGACACCTGTTGTGCCAAGCAGAGAAGCCACTATCAGTACGCCACGCATGTTCCAGCGAACAGGTTTTTCTTGTACCCTCACCTTATCGTATGCGATGGTCATGATAGGTATGTCATTGAGCAATGCCAAGATGACTATCATAACTGCCGTCACCGGATAGAAGTTAAAGAAAAGAATTGCAAGACTAATGAAAATCAGTACTCGAGAAGTCTCGGCGATGCGGTAAACGGCGTAATTGGTCATGCGTTCGAAAATCTTGCGGCTCTCTTTTATCGCGTCAATGATTACAGAAAGCCCTGGCTTCGTTAGCACGACATCCGCTGCGGATTTAGCGGCGTCGGTTGCTCCGTCAACGGCAACCCCCGCGTCCGCTTTCTTTAGTGCAGGAGCATCGTTAACTCCGTCGCCTGTCATGCCAACAATGTGTCCTTTTCCCTGAAGTAACTCGACGATACGGTATTTGTGCTCAGGAAAAACTTGGGCAAACCCATCCGCATTCTCAATAATGTCTTTGGCTTCGCTGTCAGGCTTGTCTATGAAATCTGAAGCGGGTATTATGTTTGTGCCCAGATAAACTTCTTGAGCGATCTGCTTGGCTATTGCAATGTGGTCGCCCGTGACCATTTTGACGTTTATGCCCATCTGCTGGGCTGTTTTTATTGTCTGGGCAGAGTCTTCTCGGGGCGGATCATAAATGGCAAGCAGACCAACAAATTGCCAATTACCCTTTTCGTCTCCCTTAATTACGCCTAACGCTCGATGACCCTTGATTGCAAAAGTGTTTACAATTTCGTTAATTCTATCTTCAATTTCTGCCTTGTTAGAAACAAGAGACAAAACAACCTGCGGAGCACCCTTTGCCACTTTGAAGTGCCCACCATCACTGCTCTCTACGGTGGCTTCCGTCCTCTTCAAAATAGGGTCGAAGGGCTTAAAATCAACCACGCTGTATCGGCCAAGAACGTCAGCAACTGCTTTTACCGATCTGGCTTTGGTTATGACTGCATCATCAATGGGATCATGATTTTCTTCCCTAGAAGCTAATGTTCCATACAGGAGGACGTCGTTGATTTCGAATTCGCCCAAGGGCTGCACTTCTGCAATAGTAAGTTCATTCTTCGTTATGGTACCTGTTTTATCCGAACATAACACGTCAACTCCAGCCATTTCTTCAATTGAAACCAGTTTGCTGACGATTGCTTCTTTTTTGGCTAGGACGATTGCTCCAACTGCCATTGTAACCGTCAAAACAGCAGGCAACGCTACAGGTATTGAAGCTACAACCAAAACCAGTGCAAACTGCAGGATAACTAGTGGGTTGACATGTCGAAAGAGCGATGCGATGACAACTGCGGAGACCATTATTGCCGCGAGGATGATCAGGTAATTTCCTATTTTTATGACTGCTTTTTGGAAGTGGCTTACGGTTCTAGCTTCGGACACGAGTTTGGCTGTTTTGCCAAAGAAGCTGCTTATTCCTGTTGCAACGACGTAAGCGTCCATTTCTCCTTGCCTTATAATAGTTCCTGCATACGCTACGTCAGAAACGTGTTTCTCTACTGGCAGGGATTCTCCAGTTAATGCGGATTCGTCCGCGAGCAAGTAGTCGCCTTTCATCAGTTTAACGTCAGCAGGAACAATGTCTCCCAAGCGGACACGTACAATGTCCCCAGGGACAAGTTCCTTTGAAGGTATCTCATGCCATGTTCCGTCTCTTAACACTCGAGCTTTGGGGGCAAGCCGCTTTTTCAATAATTCTATGGCGTTGTCTGCTTTCCGTTCTTGCCAAAATCCAACCACAGCGTTGACGATTAACAATGTAAAAATTATTACAAAATCGTCATAGTGCTGTATAATTATTGATAGTATTGAAGCGATTTCTATCATCCAGGGAATGGGTCCCCAGAAGTAGCCCAAAAACTTGCGAAAGGGGCTCACTTTCTTTTCAGGAATCTCGTTAGTACCATACTCAATCAGTTTTCGGGCTGCCTCTTCAGAAGATAACCCAGTTTTAACGCAGGTAGAAAAAGAAGTTTCGTCTCCAGTTGATTTTTTTGACTGTTCAGATTCCACTTACAACGCCTCTATTCTACTAACCAAAAAAGTCGCTATTTGCTGAATTGACAAAGTCCTTCAAAAAGTGCTTCCCTATTTTTCGAAATGATTGAGAGCTTTCGCCATTATGATGCGTCAGAGCATTTTGCCTGTAACTCTTCACATTTTTGTTCTTACC
Source organism: Candidatus Bathyarchaeota archaeon (assembly GCA_963729805.1). GTDB lineage: Archaea > Thermoproteota > Bathyarchaeia > Bathyarchaeales > Bathycorpusculaceae > Bathycorpusculum. The sequence goes on from CAVSPH010000007.1 coordinate 3,655, forward strand.
ATATGCAATGCATATCATAAATCATAACCTACCACTATAATGTCCACAAATATTTTGCTTCTTGAGATATAGGCCGATAATCAATAACTCTTGAACAGCACCAGAGCTTTTTAATCCCTTTAAACCTTTTTCCGAAATTAAATTCTTCAGGAAAAACTCAAAAGCAAAAAAAGAGATACGGAATGAATCGACCGTTCAGAAATAGAAAACCGCCAACTAAATGAATTGACTTCAGAACCAAAGCAGCAAATGCTCAAAGAAATCCGTCAAAACCAACCTGGAAAAGGTATAAACTCCTGCTGGGCTAAAAGTAGCCCGGGAGAGATTCGAACTCTCGTCGGCGGGTCCAAAGCCCACTATGCTTGACCACTACACCACCGGGCTTCAGCTTCTTTTTTGTTGATGCTAGAGTTTTAGGACATTTCTTATCCTAATAAGCGTTCTTCATGAGGATAAGTGTTGGTGTGTTTGTTTTGGTTTGACTTTTTTAATGTTAATTTCCATCAGCAAAATTTCGCTTTAGTTACGAATTTGTAGGGTAAAGTGTGCAATATCTTTATTAGTACCACAAAGCTTAAATAGTGCTGACGTTCCTAAGCTTAGTTTGCTCGGACCGAATGTACTGTTTTCTATCCCTGATGGACTATGGTGATGGTTCTATGCGTGTCGAAATGGAGTAATAAAAATTGAGTAAAAAAGAAATTAAACCACAGGCGCGCTTGTCAGACAAGTGTGCTGAGTGCGGTAGCGAAAATTTAGTTCATGATTATGACACGGGCGAAACGGTTTGCGGTGACTGCGGCTTGGTTCTATATGAACAAATGATGGATAAAGGACCAGAATGGCGTGCGTTTACCCAAGAGGAGAAAGCGTCAAGAAGCCGCGTTGGTGTCCCCACATCCTACTCAGTTCATGACAAAGGCTTATCCACAGCTATTAGCCAAGTCGATAGAGATGCTTTTGGAAGAAAACTTCCCCTCTCAACAAGGCTGCAAATGTGGCGTCTTCGCAAATGGCAAATACGCAGTCGAGTACACTCATCCATTGACCGAAACTTAGCTCAAGCCATGGCAGAACTCGATCGTCTTTCAGACAAAGTCTACATTCCACCGCCAATTAAAGAAAAAGCCGCTGTAGTTTACCGTAAAGCTCTAGACAAAGGATTAGTTAGAGGAAGATCAATTGCAGCTATAGCTGCTGCTGCGCTTTATGCTGCTTGCCGTGCAAGTGGAACACCACGAACACTACGAGAAATTGCTGAAGCAAGTCTTGTCGACAAGAAAGATGTTGCAAGATGCTACAGATTACTTCTACGCGAACTTGAAGTACACATGCCAATCGCTGACCCACTGACTTACGTATCTAAAATCGCGGAGAAAACTGGAATTTCAGGAAAAACTCAAGGAGCAGCCATACAAATTCTCAGAGACGCCAGACGCAAACGTGCTGCCGCCGGAAAAGATCCTATGGGCTTAGCCGCAGCCGCTCTTTACATTGCATGTTTGCAAAATGGTGAGAAAAAGACACAAAAAGACATCGCTGAAGCTGCTGGAGTAACAGAAGTTACAGTGCGTAATCGCTACAAGACACTTAAAAAACAACTAAATCTTAGAGTTGCCTGACTAAACTCTTTTCTTTTAGTTAAGTATCAGTTTCTTCTTTTTCTTTTTCAAGTTCCAGGACTACAATTCCAACGTAGTGACAGTCTTCGCAATAATATTGCTTAGGTGTTAACCAAATCGCTAAACTGTTAGATAGACGAATTTTTGGGCTACAGCATCTTGGACAATAAATCTGGGTGGGTTTTTGATGTTTAGCTGCTTTGAATACTTCGCGTATGTCATCTAGTTTTTTCATTAAAGGTACTTCTATGTGTTTAATTGCGGTTATTGAACTTCAATGTTTTCTGTCGGGTAACCCATTTTGATTAAGAAAACGCGAACTCTATCTCGGTGATCGCCCTGGAGCATAATTTGACCGTTCTTACTGGTTCCACCGCATGCGCAGTATGTTTTGAGCTTTTGAGCAATGCTTGGCAAGTCAATATTCTTATCTTCCATGCCATCGATTACCGTACTTGGTCTGCCAAATTTCCGTGTTTCAAGCCTAACGCGTATTCGTTGTTGCTCTTTCTCTATCTCGCCACAAACGCATAAGTCCTTTGGAAGCCCGCATGTTGAACAAACTTCAGCCATGACACTCAACAGTGAATTATCATCTGGAATATATAAAAGTTTCAAGCGACAAAAAGCCGATTTCTACCTTTAACAGTTTAATCTAATAAAGCGGAGAATTGACATAGTTGATTTTTAATTTAGTACTAATGGGTGTCAGCATATCAGAAAACGATTATTGGGAAAGCGCCTATGAAAGCGAGGAATACAAGCATTGGGAGTTCAGTTACCCGTCTCCAGAGGTCGTTGCTCTTGCAGCTGCCCAGGTACCGCGGAGGAATGCCAGAATTCTTGATGTTGGGTGCGGGGGTGGAATTGATGCAATCTTTTTGGCACAATGCGGGTATAGAGTAACAGGCGTTGATATCAGTGAAGCCGATTTGAGAATAGCGAAAAGAAGAGCAAAAAAAGCCCATGTTGAAGTGAATTGGCATAGAGGAAACGTTCTGAACCTGCCTATAGCTGACGAATACATAGATTTCGTAACCGACCGCGGACTCTTCCACCTGATTGAAGATAACGATAGAACCAGATACGCTTCTGAGCTTTTCCGCGTTCTGAAAAACAACGGGCGCGTCATGATCAGAGGAGCCAGCAAAGAGTCAGGCCATGATCAATTTAATCCAGTAACAGAAGAAGCTAACAAATATTTCCCCGCCCCAAATTTCAAAAGAGGACTGGTATTGCCACTTCCTCTCCTTTCAGTAGAGGGCTTGATGGATGGTCGGATAGTAATTCTGCAAAAAACATAAGACGAAAAGAACTATCACAAATCAAATTTTGGCAAACCAACGAATGTTCTAAAATAAATGTAGTATTATAATTTTTTTTGAGGCTACAAGTTAATGGTTGCTATCCGCTTTGCCAGTTCTGCGATTTGCTCCCTAAATTTTTCATTCATTTTATTGAAGCGCATAGCTGCAGAAGGATGTATAATTTGTATGTATTCTATGCCCTCGATGCGTGGTGCTTCTTTTGCTGATGCGCCTAAAAGAACAATTAGTTTTGGCTTAATGATGCTGATTTGAGCATTCAAGTAGGATATGCACGCTGCTACTTCGTCAGGGTAGGGTTTTCGGTTCTCTGGAGACACATGTTTGACTATGTTGGTTATGAAGAGCTCTTCACGCTTTATGCCATATTCAGATAATGTTTTCGTTAGAAATTTTCCTGCTCTGCCAACAAAAGGCCTGCCCGTTTCATCTTCGTCGGCTCCTGGGTTTTGCCCTATCAACATAATTGTAGCATTTAAGGGTCCTTCTCCAGGTACACCATGTTTTGCTCCTTGCCAGAGTCTACATTTCTTGCAACTGTAAACTTGTAAATTCAAATCGTCAAGCGCCAACACAAATCGCCTTGTTGTTGGGTAATGACAGTCACACAACCTTAAAAAAATGGCTCCGTTATTCTTATTATCAAGTTAAGGCTCCCTTCTAATAGGAGCTAATATAGAGATTTCGAGATTTCTGAAGGAAGAAAAATGGTAGAGGAAGAGTCCGTATCTGAATCGCTTATTGCTAGCGCTATTCAAGTTCTTTCAAAAGTCATTTTTGTCTTTGAACCACTGGCGCCAACGGCTATAACTGTGATAGTGAATCAGCAGCTGCACAAATTCAAACTAAAGGGCGCAATTGGAGACTACCATGCTAAAACAAAACGCTTAGGAAAGTTCCACTACAGAATTGACATTGACTTAGATGTAACGGGAATGCAAGCGATTCATCTTCTCGGTAACTTATTTCCCAAACAACTAAACCGATTTAGGAGGTGGTTCCATGGATGAAATGGCGGAAAAGAAAGGAAAGTTGAAAGTAACTATAGAATTTGAAGTAAACGAGGAACTTATGGAATTAGCAAAAGAATCAATGTCTAAGATGTCAATGAAATTACCCGATATGATGAGAGGTCACAGCGAAAAGAAAGAATAAACAAAAGACCAAAAACACTTAATTTTTTTCTTTTTTAATTTTTATAATTTAAAAAACATTATAAAACAGTTTCAACTTTGCATTAATGATAATTATGAAATTTTTAATCATACAAAAAGTAAAACGCGAAGTTCCGATTGAAAAATGGGCAAAACTGCTTCCACTCCAATTCAAATATTTTGATACCTTAGAAAAAGAAAAGACGATAGAAGTTAATTACCACCTCATTGGACACCAGGGCACCATGATCATAGTTAACGTTGACTCAGATGAGAAACTCTCAAAAATAATAGGTCAAGATCCAATGTTTTTCGAATGCGACCGAGAAATATACCCCCTAACCACCAGACAAAACCATGAAAAACAAATACGAGAACTCCTAAAGCCGTAAAATATAACGGTTTCAACTATGGTCTTGCCACGGCGGTTTTGCTCTCGACGAAGCAACTAGGCGATCTTGGTATAATCCAGAGGCTATTCTCCAAAACTTGCGACCTAGGAATGGTATTTGCTGACATAGGCTGCGGCGACGGCTATTTCACAATTTTAGCTGCAAAAAAAGTTGGCGAAAAAGGCAAAGTTTACGCCGTGGATGTTGACCCATCAGCAATTGCGAAGCTCAATAACAAAGCTAAAACTGAAGGTTTGAAAAACATCACTGCCAAAATTGGTGAAGCTGAAGAAACCGTTTTCTGTAAAAAATGCGTTGACTTTGTCTTTTACAGCATGGTGCTTCACGACTTCAATGATCCTGCAAAAGTGCTACAAAACGCTAAACAAATGATAAAACCTCAACGGTCGACTAGTTGATTTAGACTGGAAAAAACAAGAAATGCCATTTGGTCCACCATTCAAAATTAGATTCAGCGAAGAACATGCCTCAGACTTAATCAAAAATGCAGGTTTCAAATTGCCAACGTTAAGGATGTCGGAAGCTACCATTACTTAGTTATCAGCAAAACCTTTGCCATAGAGAAATCAGGTTTGCTCTGCATTGGCGTAAAGTTCTAGCAGATGCCTTTTGAAAAGTTCCGGCTGATCTTTATAGGCTGAATGCGATGCGCTTTCAAAGATTAGAAGTTTAGCATTTGGCAATTTATCTGCAAGAGTTCTCATTTCTTCACCTGAAACAACGTTGTCTTGAGAACCCCAAATTATTCTAACCGGAAAATTAAATTTCGCATAAGACTGCAACTAAATCCTCCGCCAAAGCTCTAGCTGGTGAAACCAAAAGTAAGCCTTTGACTGGAAATTTTGCTGCATATCTCAATGCCATGTGGCCGCCTATGCTTGCTCCAACCAGAACTGGATCCTTGAATTAAACAGATTTTTCACGGCTTCTGCAACAACAGCAAGGTTTTTTTCGGGATTTCGGGTTTTAGGTTGGCATCGGCTTCTCATACCATAGGGCATGTCTAAAGCTAAAAATGGTATTCGTTTCTCAATTAACAAATCTGTTATCCCAAGATGTTGCCAAATATCCATTGTATATGATAATCCATGCAGGAAAACAACTGGAACTCCAGGAACAACTGAATACAATGCCGGGCATTTGTGGTCTGCAACTGTTAATGTTTTTTCCATAAATCCTACTAAGTTTTCGTATCATATAACAGTTAACTGCAATACAAAATACGAAAAAGATAATAGCCCTAAAAACTCCATTAATTCGGTGATTTTTTGCCGGTTAAAGTTGGCGATAAGGCGCCAGATTTTACACTTCCTTCACAAATGGGCGACAATGTAACGCTTTCGGAATTTTTAGGCAAAAAAAACATAGTTCTATATTTTTATCCGAAAGATGAAACACCAGGCTGCACAAGGGAAGCTTGCACCTTTAGAGATAGTTATGAAGAATTGACAAGTTTAGGCGCTGAAGTTCTTGGCGTAAGTGGGCAAAGTGTGGAGTCGCATAAGTCTTTTGCGACCCATCATGGATTGCCATTCATACTGCTTAGCGATAAAGATAACACAATTCGTAAACTGTATGGTGTTCCCTCAAGTATGGGTCTTATTCCTGGACGAGTCACATACATAATCGACAAGAAAGGCGTTGTAAGACACATTTTCTCAATACCAAACTCAATCGAACGGCACGTGGAAGAAGCAAAAAATACACTCAAAGAAATAGAAAAAGAAACACAAGCCACATCTTGACTGGAGAAAACTTCTGTTGTTAGACTTATACAATTCTCTAACACAAAAAATTGAATCATTCAAACCAATGGAAGATATACAAGTTAAAATGTACACTTGTGGTCCCTCCACCTATCAACGAGCACATATAGGGAATTACCGCACTTTTCTTTTCGAAGATGTTGTTCAACGTTACTTAGAATATTTGGGCTATAATGTTAAGCGTCTTATGACCTTAACTGATGTTGAAGACAAAGCTATAGCTCAAGCCAAAAAAGAAAATCTGACGATAGAAGAATTGACCAAAAAAAATGAAGCCGTTTTCTTCCAAGATTTTAAACTTCTAAAAATAAAAACCCCCGATTACGCTGTGCGTGCTTCTTCAGCAGTAGATCAAGCAGCAAAATTAATTGCTCAACTTTTAGAGAAGGCATATGCCTATTGGTACACCTATAAAGGCGCAAAAAACATTTATTTTGATCCCTTAAAATTCAAAGGATTTGGCAAACTTGCACATTTAGATCTGACAAAATGGCCTAAAAAGAAACGTCGTTTTCACAAAGACACTTACCCAGGTACACCATGGAACAAGGGCGATTTTATCATTTGGGATGGCTGCAAGAAAGTGATGTCTGCTATCAAGCTCCAATTGGTGGCGGTAGACCAGCATGGAACATTCAAGATGCAGCTATTGTAACTAAGCATTTGGGTTTCTCAATTGATGTTGCCTGCGGCGGAATTGACAATTGGTTCGTCATCACGATTACACGCTTGCGATTGCAGAAGCTGTCTCAGGTAAACAATTCTCGAGATATTGGCTTCATGGAGGACACCTTTTCGTTGATGGAAAAAAAATGTCCAAAAGCAAAGGCAACGTTTACTATCCAAGCGATTTATTAGCCAAAGGCTATAGTGGTGATCATATACGTTTCTTTCTAATTTATGGACCCTATCGAGAAAAACTAAATTTCACCTTTGAAAAGTTCGCTGAAACCAGCAAAGAAGCTGGATTCCCTCAAAACCATGATTAAAGTCCTAAGAGAACAAAATTCCCCAGAGAATTCCAATGAAAAAACAAAAAAACCTATTCAGGGACTCATTCCAGACTTTGAAAAAAGCCTAAACAACAACTTGAACGTGAAAGATGCCTTTGACAACCTCTACGAAGCAATTCTTGAAACTTTACAATAATCGGGAATTACTAAACAGCGAAGATGTAAAAATAATGTTACATGATTTGCAGAGAATTGATTCTGTGCTACAATATATCCTCTAAAAGTTGAAGATTAAACTAATTCTCCAACAAGTTTGACTCTTTGAAGATTTTCATCCCTATGAGGAGCCATCTCTAGCTCTTCGGTTAGGTCTTTGCCTGCATTATGCATTCCTAAGTGATCTCCATCAAGCCAGAAACTGCTTTCTGTCACATCATACACTTTACCTTTATAGGCAATGAAGGCTGGTTTTCCGTTTTTGTCCGTTGTTTGCTTCAAGTTCTTGTCTAGTTACTTTTTTGTTCAGTCAAAAAAATTCCTTCTACATTCTAAAATTGTTAGTCTGTAATTAAAATGTTTACGCTTAGTTTCTAGTGCTGGATTCGTATGAAGATTGGTAGGCTGCGTCTATGTTTATTGTTCCGATGGTTGTTTTGAGTGCGATGAGAAAATTGCTTTCGTCAGGATAATTGTTTGAATTTAAAGATGAGTTGTTTCCTGAGAAGTTGTTTAGGTTTGTGGTTATTTGTCCTATTTGGGTTTGCGAATCAATTTTTGCTCCAACGCCATTATCGATAAATAATGACAAGTTGATTGCACCTGTCGTTGCAATGGCATTAACTTGGACGTTTCCTGGAAGAGTTTCGTTTTCGGCAATATTCATATCCACTGTTCCCGTGGTTGTTTGCAAGTTGACGGTGTTGTTGCCTTCGACTTCTGCTTGGTTCATCCGAAAGGCAATTTCTCCGGTTGCTGTTTTAAGCGATATGTCTCCAGCAACTGTTGAGCCATTCTGTATGTTTGCTTGAACCAAGCCTGTAGTGGATTTGAGGTCTAAGGACTCAAAGGTTGCAGGTTGATTAGCAGTTAAACTGATTTGTCCAGTTTCGGTGGTGATGTTTAGGTTTAAGTTTAAAGATGGATCTACGTATATGTCGCAAGTTACACTTATCGCGTTTCCAAGAAACTCCTTGGTTGGTAACTTTCGAGGTTACCATTAACGTGTTACCTACGGTTTCATTGCTAAAAGTTACTTGAGCAGGATTGGATGAACCGAAAATGCCTGATCTGCCCTCGGCAGAAGTGCCGATAAGAATAGTTTTGTTAGCTAACTTTTCCGTAAAAACATTCACTTGTGCGGTATCAGCTTGAAAATTTAGATTCAAAGTGGTTATGTTCGGTTGGCTTATCTTGATTTGTTTGGTTAAAATTCACAGAATGAAAAGGTGCAATAACTATGGCGCTTACGATAACCGCCGTTAACACAACAGCTATTAGAACAAATGCAGGTAAGATAACTGAGCTTCTTTTCATTGGACTCGGCTTAGATGCTGGAGAAAAAGTCGCAACTGGTGTTCCGCATTTGTGGCAGAACCGCGCGTTCTCTTCAAGTTTAGCTCCGCAATATCGGCAGTAAGGCAAGAATGGGGAACCTCAAGGTACGGGATTGAGCCTCGGAAAATTTAAGGTTTACCAAAAATTTTTTGATTCATAATTCATGCCCAGTATGGTAGATTTTTGAAACAATTAAGCCTATAGTAATTTTAAATAAGGGCGATACTAAACGGTTTGTTGGAGATTCAATTGCCTGGAAAAGTTTTAGTTACATCCGCTTGGCCATACATCAACGTCACGCCGCACCTAGGAAACCTTGTCGGTTCAGTCTTATCCGCCGACGTTACAGCCCGATACTACAGGTTACGAGGCGACGACGTGTTGATGGTGAGCGGTTCAGACACGCATGGCACACCCATCGAGGTCGAAGCGATAAAACAAGGCATAACGCCTAAAGAGTTAACCGACCGAAACCACGCCCGAGTAGCCGAACTCTTCCGCAAATGGGATGCTTCATTTGATAATTACACCAGCACAGAGAGCCCAGTGCACAAAGCAATTTGTCCAAAAAACCCTGCTTGAAATCCAGAAGAACGGCTACATCTTCGAGCAAGATACCCAGATGCTCTACTGCGAGCATGACCAACGCTTTCTGCCTGACAGATTCGTGGAAGGCAAATGCCCCTACTGCGGCTGCGAAAAAGCCCGCGGCGACCAATGCGACATGTGCGGCAGACTCTTGGAGCCCACCATGCTGGTTGAACCTTACTGCGTAATCTGCAAAGAACAAGCCAACAGTGAAAACTACTCGCCACTGGTACATCGACCTCTCAAAACTTTCCGAGCCATTAACAGAATACCTGCAAGAATAACCAGCAGCTTCCAGCTAACGTTAAAAACTTCAGCTTAAACTGGATAAAAGAAGGCTTAAAACCACGAGCAGTCACCCGAGACGTCGAATGGGGCATCCCCGCACCCTTCAAAGGCGCAGAAGGCAAAACCATCTACGTTTGGGTTGACGCCGTTTTAGGCTACGTTTCAGCAACCATCGAGCAATGCCAACGCATGGGGCAGCCAGAAAAGTGGCGGGAATTCTGGTTTAACAAACAAGCCAAAACCCTCTATTTCGTCGGCAAAGACAATATTCCATTCCACACAATAATCTTGCCTGCTTTGCTGTTGGCTTCAGGCGAAGGTTATAATCTGCCCTGGAACGTTTCCGCCACAGAGTTTCTGCAGTTCAAAGGGCAAAAAGCCTCAAAAAGCCAACGCGTCGGCATCTGGATAGATGAAGCGCTTGAGATGTTTCCAGTGGATTACTGGCGCTTCTTCCTAATTGCCACAAGACCGGAAAGCAAAGACACCAACTTCACTTGGAACGCTTTCATCGACAAAATCAACGCTGACTTAAACGACACCTTCGGCAACTTCATCCATCGAACCCTATCATTCATAAACAGTAAATTCGACGGGGAAATTCCAGCACCAACCAAACTTGACAAAGACGATGAAGCTGTGCTGCAGGCGGTGAAAGAAAAAGTTGAAGCAGGTTGCTAAAGAAATCGAAGGTTCATGGCTGCAATCCGCCGCCAACACACTAATCGGCATAAGCCGCGTTGGCAACCAATACCTCAACGACAAAGAACCTTGGAACCTCATGAAAACTGACAAGGAAAAAGCTGGAACCATATTCTACGTGGCAGCGCAAGTTGTTAAAGCTATCGCGGTGGTTTCAGCGCCCTTCATCCCTGAAACCGCAGAGCAGCTTTGGCAAACACTTAACCTTCCAGGAAGCGTGCAACAAGAGCAGCTGGAATGAAGCATTAAAGCCGCTTGAAGCTGGGCACAAAATAGCTAAACCAAAACCGCTATTCCACAAAATCGAAGCTGACGAGGCAAAACTGGATGAGCAATTGGCTCAGATCAGAGCTAAAATGGCAAGCCAGCCAAAATAAAACGAGGCTAATTAATGCAGATTAAAGCTGACCTCCATGTGCACACAACTACTCAAAGGATTCATTGATAACGCCAAAAGACTTAATTTATTATGCCAAAAAACGAGGGTTGAACGCTGTGGCTGTCACAGACCACAACCAAATTGAAGGCGCCTACAAAATAGCTAAAGAAACAGACTTTCTTAATTATTCCAGGCATGGAAGTTTCAAGCGCGACGGACACATAGTTGCGCTAAACGTTCAAGATTTTATTCCCAGAGGCTTAAGCGCGCCTGAAACAGTTGAGCGGATCCATAAGGCAGGCGGAGTGGCCATTGCTTGTCACCCCTACGTTTGTTCAAAGGATGCTTAAAAGAAAACGTCAGCTCGACGTTTGATGCCATCGAAATCATAAACGCTCGAGCCTTTCCATTCAAGCGCAGCGTAAAGAAAAGCAGAGGAAACCGCTAAGAAATTTGGTCTCTCACGCGTGGCTGGAACAGACGCGCATTACGGTCCACAAATAGGTTGCGGCTTACACGGTTATAGAAGCTGCTGAACCAACTATTGAAGCAATAGCAAAGGCCATAGTAGAGGGTCATTGCCAGCCATTTGGTCAACCAGCGCCAGCTGTCACAATCTTAGAGCAAGAGTTACTAAGGCTCAAAAGAAGCGCTAAAAAATTCATTCATAAATAGCGATAATTATGGCTTTGTCGCCCTAGAACTTATTTTCTTGCCTTGCACAAAATGGAAATCCCAAACAAATAATTTATTTTAGACTCAGCCAAAAGCCATTTTTCGAGAAGCTTTGAAAGAATTTCATGTTTGATACTCGTTCATGCGGATAATCTTTTTTTGAAAGTTTAATGAAAATTGTAATTGGCAGCGCTAACAGATTCCAATGTCTTACAGATTCAATTGTAAAGCCAGATTCTTTGAGTTTGCTTTTGAGTTCCTTATTGGAATATCTCCGTTTATGCCCCAAGGCAACATCATGTTTTCCAAACAAAACCTGGTAAGCAGGCACATTCACTACAATGCACCCATTAGGTGTAACATCCCATGAACATTTCTCATAGCAGATTTGTCGTCTTCGATGTGCTCTAGAACATCACCTAGAATGATGCAGTCAAATTTTCGGTCCGTTTGCCAATCATTTATGTCGATACAAAGCCAGGAATTCCTTTCTTCTTCGCGATTTCGATCGCTTTCCAATCATTATCAATAGCCATCACATTGTAACCTTTCGTTAACAGTTTTTAGATAAGCGTCCTGAGCCGCAGCCAACATCTAAGACAGTTTTGCCTTCGACCAGATTCAAAATTAGCTTTACTTTAACTTTGCTCCAAAAATCGGATTCTTCAATTCGCTCTAAGTCTTCTGCATGACTATGTACGTTTTCACCCATAATTTGAGAACCCCTTTCCCCATCTTTAATGTGTCTCTAAAGAGGTTAAGCTTTGAATCTGGCTTATAACTCCAAGTCACTGGTATTTCTTCTATTCTGTAACCCATTCTTTTACATTTGAAAAGCAGTTCTGCGTCAAACTCAAAGCCATTGCTCTCGACAGTATAGAGGACATTTTCCAGAACCTCTTTTTTGAAGGCTTTGCAGCCGCATTGAGTATCTTTCACATTAAGACTGAACAATGCATTGAATATTCGGGAGAAAGCTTTACCAGCAAAAACTCTCGCAAGCGGAGGATAAACCAAAATCTTTGTTCCTTCAACCTCTCTTGAAGCAACTGCAACATCAACATTCTTCCCCAACAACGAAAACACTTTTTCAACATCTGAAACCGGTACAGGAAGATCTGAATCTAACAAAATCACAATTTCGCCATGAGCGTTTCTCACGCCTTTCTTAAAAGCTCCACCTTTCCCGAGCCTTCTGTTTGAAGTCAAAAGCTTAACGATAGCTGAATTCTTAGAAATTTCTGTTACAATATCATCCGTTTTGTCGCTGCTTTCAGAAACAATAATAATTTCACATGAACCATCAAATTTATCAACCAAGCTTTCCAAAGTGCTTTTGATTCGTTTTTCCTCATTGTAAGCGGGTATCACGATTGAAAGCAGAGGCATAGAACACCCTAATACCCGCCTACCTAATAAAATTGAGGAAATAATCATCCACAGTCATATCGATATAGAGTAACAAAATTAAAGACCCGACAAAAACAGGCAACAGCAGTTCAAGCTCGTGAACTAACATGAAAAGGAGAATTAACCCAAAAAAATGTCGTCAGCGTTTCACGTTTGCAATGCATTTCCCTAGTATTTGTTTACGAAATTCGAAGGTGTTAGAAGTTTTTCACAATAGTAGCAGCCAGGCGATAAAGATAATTAATGTAGCAACGAAGAGTCCTGCCCAGAGGGGTTTGCTGTGGTTGAAAATGTCTTTTCCACTCATTGGAGGCACAGGGAATGTTCCGAAGAAAGAGCCGATTACGCACATAGACAAGCCTGCATCTCCGACTAGCCGCGAAACCTCCTTTAAACAGCAGGAAGAATAATCCCGCAAAGGCTAAGCTGATAAGGATTTCAGATGACAGCAACCATTGCGCCTAATCTGTTCAGTGAATTTTTTGGAGTGTACACTCCGTGTTGGGGAAGAGAATGGAACTCTAAAGGCAAAGGTGGTGAAAAGGAAAAGAACAAGCCCAAAGGGCCAAATTGAGTGTTCACTCCATACGCCTTTGCTTCGCAGATAAACTATGGAAGAGAACTTTTGGACAAAGCCAACGAGAACACTTGTCGCGATGAAAACGGGTAGCAGCGCCCAAATTTGGCTCAGAGTGATGACTTTAACGTACGCGAAAGAAATCCCCAAAACAATAATCGCTACAATGTAGGCTAAGGATTTCAGTTCCGGTTGGCTTGAAAAGCGAGCCAGATTTTTCCGCAGCTTCAGCTTCGCGTCTTGAAGAGACAACTTCTTCAAGCCACTCTTTTATTTTGTCGGGAATCAGGCCTTCTGGTTTTTTCTGCTGCTTTTCCACCCGACATTTCCTAAGGGGTTGCTTATTGCTGAAAAAATTGCGCGAAATGACTGCAACTACTCAGGCCGAAACACCAACTGCTCACTGCCGCATTCACTGGTTTAGGAACCCAGACTTGCTGCAAAAGATCCGATGCAGATGATGGAGCTGATGATTGAGATGGAGTAGGTGTAGGCTGATGCAGATTGATTTGGTGATGAAGATGACCAACTGGGCTTGGCGATGGAGACGAGTTAGAGAACGGGTATCACGGAGATTGTGTTGGAGCCTTCATTAGTTACGATATTTCGCCTGTTGCCAGAATCATAAACTATGCCTATAGGAGATGCTCCTACACTTATATTTTGAGACCACAGAATTATTGATATCAGAAATAACTGAAACAGAAGCAGAACCGTGATTGGCGACATATAACTCGCTTGTATCAGGATCATAAGCTATGCCATAAGGAGTGGTTCCGACATTTACGGTTGCAACCACAGAATTGTTGCTATCAGAAATAACTGAAACTGTGCCAGGGAACAGAATTGGCTACAAATATTTCGTTCATTCCAGAATCATAAGCTGCTCCTGCTGGACCGCTTCCAACAGTTATTGTTGTAACTACAGAATTCTGAACTATCAGATATGACAGAAACCGTATTGTACCCCGAATTAGCAACAAAGACCTCGCCCATGGCAGAGTCATAGATTACTTTGTTGGGATTTGTTCCAACAGATATATTTGTCAGGACAAGATTTGAAATATCAGATATAACAGAGACTGTATTGTCCCCAGAATTCACGACAAATACCTCATTTTGACCAGAATCATAAGCTATGTTATTGGGACTTGTTCCCACAGCTATGGTTTTAACCACTAGAATTATTGCTATCTGAAATAATTGAAACAGAGTTGGAGCCGTGATTAGTGACAAATATCTCACCTTTACCCAGAATCATAGGCCACTCCTTTGGAGAGATTCCAACGGTAACGGTTTTAGACACAGAATTAGAACTATCAGAAATAACAGAAACCGTATTGTAACCCGAATTAGCGACAAAGATCTCGCCCTTAGCAGAGTCATACGCTATTCCTGTAGGAGAAGTTCCCACTGTAATCGTAGAGGTATTTCCAGCAGCATAAACTGTCCCAGCAATTGACAAGACTGAAGTAACAACCAGTAGTACCATAAAAGCTTCCAGACGTTAACGTTCATAAATTCCTCGCCTTCCCCTTCTAAAGCGCGCCTTCTTATTTTATTGAAATTTCCTAACTTATAACGTTAATGCGTGCCTTTCATTATCTTAAAACTTTGTAACCCAAGAAAAAAGAAAATGGAGGAGTCTATAACTAAGACTCACTAATGTTTCTTATAAAAGAATCTTAAGGCGGCAATGACCAGCAGTATGACACCCAACAGAAGTAAGAGAGTGCCTGCACCTGAGCCTCGCAAAGGAGCACCATGGACAGTTATTATATATATTCCAACGATTGCTACGAGTATTCCTAGTACACCCAAAATGATGGCATGCATGTTGCGGCTGCCATTAGTTTTTGTTTGTTCTCCCATTCAAATTCCTCTTTAGTCCATTTCGTTCCTTTTTATATATAAGCTTATACCCCGAATTAGTTTGGTCTAAAATTTGTTCTCTAAAATATTAGAATTCAACGTCAAATTGTTATGAACTAATGTTTAATCCCAAACCCAAACTTTCTAACTAATTTTCTAAATTCTTTACTTTCAAAATCTTTCTTACGCTATGATTCTCTTGTATATTCTCTCTCACAATCACCAACATTGTATCATTACGATATCACATATTTTACACACAAAAACAATGAATAAAAAAGAAAGGGAAAATTTCTATATTTTTGCTTTTCTCGTAGTTTATCTATATTATTTTTGGATTTGTTTTCTTGTTCGTGCTGTCAATGCAACTGTGCATAATGTTACAACTGCTATTGCTGCGGCTATTGAAATGAGTGCTGTGCTGCTGAACTCTGGAACTGCTGGAGTTGAAGATGCACCTGTAGGTGCAGAGGTTGGGCTGGGCGTGGAAGTTCCACTTGTTGGATCTGATATCACTGCTAGGGTACCATAAGCACCTGTTTCGTCAGAACCTCCGTAATTGATTGCATATAGCGTGCTTGTTCCTGAATCATAAGCTAATGCCTCCGGATGCAGTACCATTAGTATTCACTGTTCCAATCAAATTGTACTTTTGGTCCGAAATGATTGCTACCGAAGTAATGTCATTTATGTAAATTTCACCTTTGTTAGGATTGTATGCCATAAGGCCTATACTAACTGATGTTGGCAAGTTGATGACTGGACCAGCCTTGTTGGTGTTGTCTGATATAACTTGGATTGTTCCTTGTTCACCCGCGAAAATTTCGCCCAAACCAGAATCATATACTAAGTACTCAGGGGTGCCGCTGACGGGTATAGTGTTTGTGACTTCGTTTGTCTTGGCTGATATAACATAAACATCGTTGGTGCCTGCAGCAAAAATTTCGCTTTTGGCTGAATCGTCAACAAAGGACCCTGAAGCGAAGAGGGCGCCGGCCTGTGTAACGTTAGCTATGATGGTGTTGCTGCTGTCTGAGATAACTTGCATATAGGGGGAACCGACACCAGTGAAGGTATTATAATTCACAAATACTTCGCCCGTGTTAGGATCGCAAGCTATATCGACTAAACTGCCCCAGCTAGATATAATGTTAGTTACGTTTGCAACAACCTGATTGTTGCCGTCCGAAATGGCGTATGCTCCGGTGCTATCTGCTACCCATATTTCGCCCATGGCAGAATCATAGGCTAAATTGAAGGGAGGACCTGCGTACTGCGTAAGAGCTGTTATGTCGGCGGCTTGTTGGTTGTTGATGTCGGAGATAACTAGAATGTTGCCGCTATAGTAGTTATCGACGAAAATCTCATGCATAACAGGATCATATACTACTCCTTCAGTACCGACTCCTCCCGTTGTTATGGTGGTTGTCAATGAGGCGGCGTGAACTGAGCCAATTATAGACAACATAAAGATAACTATTGAAAGCAAACCTAAGAGTTTCCAAACTTTGACTTTCATATGTATTTGTTCACCTTTCATTTTAAAGCTTAAACCTGATTGTGAAAGCTATCAATAAGTCTTATTTTGAAACGCTATAAAAGACTTTACCAGAATCTTCATAATATTTTCGCAACTAACAATTAATCAATGAATATTTGTTCATAGAACTTGCGAGTTGTTTTATCCAGATACTGTTGTTGATTGTAAATTCTGGCTCTTGTTCCTTCACTTTATGACTTGGAGACTTTGTATTTCACGCTTTCTTTTCATTTCTAAATTGCTTTGAAAAACGGAGCTCATCTTTGCTAATATGAGTGAGGTGTTTGGAGCAGATTTAACAAACGCTTTTTATATGGTTTAAATAATGCTTGTCTAAAAGGAGAGTTGGCCATCATCGAACAATCAACCCCGTTACCTTGTACAATGCAACCTTTGGCTAACAACTCCATAAGCTCTCGGCTAAAGCTTGCAGTTAAGACGCATAAGTGGCGGATCGCTTTCCTTGTTTTCGTTGTTATCTATGCTTCTGTGCTTGTGCTGAATTTGGGTTATATGTCGACCCAATGGGACGAGATGCCCCATTTAAACGGCGGTTTGCTCTTAACTCGAGGACAAACGCAACTCTACCTGACGACGTATGGTTATTACCCGCCACTTTTTGACTTATTTACAACAGGCTATTTGCAAATTTTCGGTATAACTCCTCTAGCAGGTAGATTAGTTTCTGTTACTTTTGCTTTGCTTGCCCTTTGGGTTGTTTATGAGTTTGCAAACAAAATGTATGGGTCAAGAAATGCTTTGTTCGCAAGTATTCTGCCTAGGTACAATGCCCGGTTTCTTTTGGGTTTCAAGAATAACCATGCTTGAAACAATGATGATTTTCTTTTTCACACTACTCATGTTCTTTTTTTACTCTTGGATAATAAAAAATAGCAACAAAGCGCTTCTTTTCAGTGGGTTAGCTTTAGGCATAGGTATTCTTGCGAAGTATGAGATTATAGTTGCAGCTATAGCGATGATAGCAACTGTTCTATTGCTCTTAAGAAAGAGATTGAAAATAAACTTAGCAAAACTCATAGTAATACTTGTAATAGCCACCCTAGTTGCAGCGCCATGGTTCTTAATGGTTTATCAGCTCGATGGTGCATCCAAATTTCAAACAGTGCAGTATGTCATCCAAAGCGGAGCGGATAGCCGACCTGCATACAGTAACCGATTTTTTGTCCCGGTATTTTATTTGATTGAATTAACCTGGCCCTACAATTATGCCCCCGTAAACCCCATCTCATTGCCCATTTTCCTTTTAGGCCTATGTGGTTTAGGGTTGTTTGCCTATAGAAGAAAAAAGCAAGATGTTTTCTTACTCACTTGGTTCTTAGCAGTATACATTTTCTTTACAATTATTCCGAACAGGCAATGGCGATATGCAGACCCAGTTTTCCCAATTTTAGCCATTTCAGCGGCAAGCTTTACTATCTTTCTCTACGGTAGTATCCGCGCCTGGAAGCCTAATCGAATTAGTTTAAGCGACATTCGATTAAAGAAAATTGCAGCAGCGTTTTTCATCGTTTTAGCTGGATCAGCCGTTATTTATAGTAGCTATAACGCATTTCAGATGACTGACCGAGATGAAATTCATATTCCAATATATGAGGCAACAAACTACTTGGCTGGTCACTTGGACCAAAACCAGTCAGCAGTACTTGTTTGCGCAACCAACCTTTTAGATCAGGATATGTTTAGGTTTTACCTGCCTGCAAACATGTCAAGCGACCAGATTTGGCAGTACCCAGACTTAGCTGTCGATGCCTTCACACCTAACTTCAACATTACCCAATTTGTAGCGCTTTGTCAGCAACGCAATGTCAAATATATTATATTATTTGACTATGGGCCTCACACGCTATTTTATAATAGTACATTAGATTACACACAAGTCGAAACAATGATTTATAATACCCATAGGTTCGGCGATCCGTTAGACCAACCTTTCTTCGGCACTTTCTCAGACAACAAGGGCTATAGACTCTTCCTGGTACGTTTCCTAGGGTAATCTTTACCCTGTTTCTAAGAATTCAAAGCCCGTTTCCTTGTTTCTGATTCTTTCAGCAGAACAACCAGCTAATTCTAAAACTACTACTTCGCCTATCTGCCACACATCAACACCCAAACGCACACAGCCAGTAATTGATTCTTCATTTCTTCCAAAACTCGCATGCATATGCAATTTCGGTTCCCCTTTCTCATTGGTAAAAATTGTTCCCACACCACAGCCTTCATGCACACCTTTTAGAAGAGTAACCATCGGCTCAGGGGGAAGCACCGCTCCATCTTTTGGTCCAACAACAACCTTACTTTTATCTTCAGCACCACCTAAAAAGAAACAAAGCGCACTCTTGACTTGCTTTTCAAATGCGAATTTTTCAATGACTTCATGAAGACGCTCGCCCTGGTGAAGTCTGAGCATGAAGATTCTTCCAAGCTTAGCTTCAGTGTAATTCAAGATCTACAACCTTTTCAACAAAAACTGATGGAAAACCAAATATAAAAGACTTCAACAGAATGATCCGAATAGTAATGACTCAGATTTGATTTATACTCGGTTAATGTATAGAATTTGGTTTGCGTCTTCTTTTCGTTTTTGCTTAGGCACATTAGTACATGCTTCGAATGTAGCCGTAGTTTCGGCAGCTATCTGGCGGTTTGGGGTTTGCCTTGCATTGTTTTTCTGAGCCATATTTTTCGACCTCTTGAGAGTCCAGACATGTATTAGATTAAGCTTATAAACATTATTCCGATTAAAACGCGACTTTTTACATCAATAATTGACTGTTAATAGAAATAAACTATAGAATAAATTGTGTTTTAATAAAAAATCAGTTTGTCAGCTGATTAAATCTGTCGTTTCGCCATACATCGGCATTGTCACTATACCCCCGCCGTTCCCAGAAGCCCAACTCTTTGCCACGGGTAAATCGTAAATGTACCACCACAAAGCGCTTTTATACGCATACTTATTGGGCACAACAAGTCGCACAGGAAAACCAAACCCTACCTCAAACGCTTCTCCATTAAGCGTGTAAGCTAAAAGCACATCATGTCACTGAGTTCTTCTCTAAAAAGCGAAGTAGTATACGAGTCAGCGCATTCAAAAGTGATAGCCCGCGCTACAGCTTTGGGCTTGACCATTTTTTCGATTTCACGAATATGCACTCCCTCCCACTTGCAATCCACAACGCTCCAGCCTTCAACACAATGAAAATCACTCGTCGAGACGGTTTTTGGCAACTTGGCAAAGTCATTCCAACTTAGCTTCACCGGATTCTCGACTTCACCATCAATTGTAAGATTGTAAGTTTCGAGTTTTAGCTTCGGGTTATTGAGGTTATTCCTGGATGATCCGTGCCCCAACGTAAAATACGATTTGTCGCTTGTTGGTCTAGGCGGCAACTTCTTTCTTTGCTTTTCACTGGACAATATTATCCCACATAAAAAATGGCTTGGGCTGGAAAAAAAGGTTTCTTAGATATCAACCTGTCTGGAAAAAGCTTGTCAGTTGCTTTTGCCGTGGTTCTTCTTTGCTGAAGCCGGAGACTTTTACGCCAACCCTTCGCAATTCAAGAGGGCTTTCAGTTAAGAATTTTTCGAAAAGTACTTTTACGTTTCTCTTGATTGCCTCTTGGTCTTTTGCTGGTTGATCCAGCGTCACTGATCGGCTTTTGCTGCTCAAATCAGTCATGACAACATAAATTGCTACTTGTTTAAAACTCAAATTTTTCTCTGTCAACTTCTTTGAAGATATCACGGTCAATTCGTCGGTTTTCTGAAGATAAACGCTAAATCATGTGAATCCTGCTTTAGTGTGCCGATTCTGCTTATAGATTCGGCTTCTCCTGCTTCTTGCACCGGTTCGTTGTCGACACCATTTGCCGCATTATGGAAATATAACCCGAGGGTTTTACCGAAAACTTCAATGAGCCTTTGGAAATCATAATTTGCCAAATCGCTGAGAGTTTTAATGCCTAAAGAATCCATTTTGGTACTTATTTTCTTTCCAACACCAAACAATCGGTCAACAGGTAACGGAGATAGAAAACATCCTACTTCATCAGGAGTAATGATTGTTAAACCGTCGGGTTTTTGGCTGTCACAAGCAATTTTGGCGACAAGCTTGTTTGGTCCTACACCTATAGTGAAAGAGATTCCTACTTGCTTTTTCACTTCAATCTTAATTTCTTGAGCGTAATCCTTCGCTTTCTCAAAACTGCCTCTCAACTTGCTCAGTGACATCCAAGTAAGCTTCATCAACGCTGACTTGTTCAAGGCTGCTTGCAAAGCCTCGGAAAATCTGCATGATATCGGTCGCTTATTTGATCGTAGTATTCATGGTCAACTGGAAGAAACACTGCATCGGTGCCTTCCAGTTTCCGTTTAGCCAAAAAAAGGGGCATGCCTGATTTGACACCGTATTTTCTAGCAACATAATTGCTGGTGCTGACTGCTCCGCTTTCTTCAGTGCGACCTGAATACACTCCCACAACAACGGGTTTATCTTTCAAGGTTGGGTTGCGCAGTTCTTCGCATTGGGCAAAAAAATAGTCAAAATCCGCCAGCATGACCACACGGTTTTGCATCGTTTTCAACGCTCCATTTGCTTTGGCATAAGCCAAGACCCATCGCATGCCGCCGTGTTTAACTGGGCTAAGCCTTCTCTGCATACACCAAATTTCATCTCATTTGCCACTGCCAAATCTCGTGTTTCTTTGAGAATTTTATATCTAAGGTCTTTTGGCAAAAGAGTGCTGCCGCCGATTTTTTCTCCTTGCTTGAAATATAGAGAGTTTCAGTTTCTCAGCTACTTTCGGCATGGCTATTGTAAGTCGCATCCAATTGTCAGCTTTAGCCTTGTAGGTTGAGCATGTTAAGTGTTTAACGCCTATGTTTGCCAGTTCGGCGATGAGTTTTTGCGGCTGGTCGTTAACTAAGGGGATAATTGGATCTATTCGAACGAGACGGGTATGCCTGCTTTGATCAAATCTTGTGCTGCTCTTAAGCGCTGAGAAGGCGAAGGCGCACCATGGTTCAATAATCTTTGCCAGGTTGTCATCGTCAGTTGTTATAGTCAACGCGACAGTTGAAGGAACTTTGCGTAGCAGATCGTCGTCTCTTGTAACGATGTTGCTTTTGGTGATGATTTGGATTTTGCAGTTGCTTTCCGAGAGAATTTCAAGGCAACGTCGAGTCAAGCCTGCTGATGCTTCAGCGCGGGGATAAGGGTCGGAAGAATTGGCGATTGAGATGATTTCGCCGTTTGAGTTTTGCTGCTTCCCGTTTCAAAATCTGCAGCAGGTCTTTTTTGGTCGGCAATCCCTGAAGTTTGGAATGTAGCTGGAAGCGTAACAGTAGATGCATTGGTGATCGCATCCTGTGTAAGGGTTAAATGTAAGCTTTGGCTGGGCAAGTGCAAAGGCCAGAACGCCAAGGGTCAAAGCTTGAAATTAAAGGCACAATTTCACTTATGCTTCTCTATGGCTTAGACAAGTTAAACAAATAGTCATTCGCACACAAAAGGACGTTTTCAGCACCAAATAATGTGCATATTAGCATGAACTTCATACAGTTCTTGCACATTTATAAGAAAAAAATCAACAAGGGGCGACTTTGAAGTCTGCAAAATATTTGCCGTGAAATATAGCCGGTTCAGGCGAGCCTGCCAGAAGTTGGGCACACGTTTCTCAGTTCGTCAGCGATGATACCTCTGAACCAGGCGTTCACGAGGGAATTGTGGCTTTGAGATGTCACCGCTGCTAACCAAACGAAGGAGAAAAATGCTATCGTTTGCAGCGTTTGCTACATCTTTTTTTGCGGCAGTGTGCGTAAAACTCCCTATTAGAATCATTGCAAAATCGTTAAACGGTATTTTCATGATTAACCTTTTAAGTGCCTAGAGTGCCCTTATACGCTTCAAATTGTCTAGTTAGAAAGCATTAAATTCCATCCTCTTTTCACTACTAACCCATGAAAAATTTTCTCGGCTACCTAAAAGAGGAAAACATGAGCTTATTCACTGATTTTTATGAGTTAACAATGTGTGCAAGTTACTTTGACAACAAAAACTTTGAGCCAGCAACTTTTGACCTGTTCATTCGGCGGTTGCCTGAAAACCGCTCCTACTTCTCTGTTTGCAGGTTTAGAAGAAGCTTTGCAGTACCTGCAAAGCGTCAAATTTACCGAGGAGCACCTAGCTTACCTTAAAAAACAGGGATTTAACCAGGATTTTCTAGATTATTTGCGCAGCTTCAGGTTTACAGGCGAGGTTTGGGCGGTTCCAGAGGGCACAGTGGCTTTTCCAAATGAACCCTTAATCCGTGTCACAGCCCCCATAATTGAAGCTCAGCTGGTTGAGACTTTCCTGCTGAACACGATCAACCTGCAAACTATGATTGCCACAAAAGCCTCGCGAGTAGTGCATGCTGCCAAAGGGAAATCAGTTATTGAGTTTGGATTACGAAGGGAACCTGGCATTGATGCTGGCATGAAAGTGGCGAGAAGCAGCTACATTGCAGGTTGCCAAGGAACCAGCAACGTCCTTGCAGGGCAAATCTATGGCATTCCCGTTTTCGGCACCATGGCACACTCATTTATCATGTCTTACCCCAAAGAAATTGATGCATTTCGTGCTTTCGCCAAAACTTTCCCAAACAAATCCACTCTCCTCATAGATACTTACAATGATATCTCAGGTGCAGAAAAAGCCGCCAGTCGTAGCTAAAGAGCTTGAGGCAAAAGGTTTACAGGCTTGGAGGAGTCCGTTTGGACAGCGGCGATTTGGCGGAAGACCAGCAAAAAAATCCGAAAAATCCTTGATGAGCAAGGTTTGGGTTATGTCAAGATTTTTGCCAGCGGCGACTTGGATGAATACAAAATAAATGAACTTCTTCAACAATGGCGCAAAAATTGACTCGTTTGGCGTAGGAACAAAAATGGGCACATCAGCAGACAGGCCATATTTGGATGTGATTTACAAACTGTGCGAAACCATGACTGCCAAACGGCAAATTCTCGCCAATAATGAAGTTAAGCAAAGACAAAAATACCTTGCCTGGGCGAAAACAGGTTTACCGTTTCAAGAATGACAGATGGCGAGTTTGAAAAAGACGTCATTGCTTTGGTTAACGAAGACATGGAGGCGGAGCCGTTGCTTGTCAAAGTTATGGAAAAAGGCAAAATAATCTACAAGCTTCCGTCGCTTGACGCCATCCGCGCCAACGCAGCCCAGAACCTCTCAAAACTGCCTGAAAAATATAAAGCATTGACGAATGCGCCAGTTTACCCCGTTGAAGATAAGCAGTAGTTTGCAGAAGCTGATAAAAGAGCTAAAGCGTCAACTAACCAAAAATGAAATTGCCGATTCAATACCTCATCGACAAGCATGATTCTCCAAACCCTCTCTAATTCAATATTGCAATTACCATAGTTAATCCCTTTTTCTTTGTCGAAATATGGCAAACACTTAATAGCCTTTTCAGAAAAGGATAAATGCTATTCAAAACAGGGAGAAGGCGCGTTTGCAAAATCCTCCAGCGATCGTTGGCTGTTGGCAGAACCAAGTTTGGGGAACACTACGGCAAAGAACCAGAGAAACTAATTGAGGAAGCTTGGCTTGCCGCTTCTAACGAATGCAACCTTGAACGCAAAGATTTGGAAGCATGTTACATGTCTGATTGCTTCCTTCCAATCACAAACAAACTTGGTTTGGAAGAAGGCTTCCTATCTGAACTCACCGAACTTCATGTTCCCATGGAGGTAACTCGCTCTTTTAGCGCTGCCTTGTTAACCGCGTGCCACGCCATTCAAGCAGGAGTTTACAACACTGTTTTAGTCGGCGGCATAGAGAAAATGACCGACCGCTGGGACAAAATACGCGACGACCTCATGCTTCTGGATGATCCTTGGAGCTACTATGCAGGCGGCACTCCAGAAGCAAACCATGAGCTCATGCTAAGAGCATATATAAAAAAGCATCACATAACAGGCGAAAACCTTGAAAAACTCAACTTGGCACTCGCCCAGATTTCAGTTAAAAATCACGCGAACGCAACCAAAAACAAGTATGCGCAGTTCCAAAGAAAAATCACCATAGACCAAGTCTTGGCTGCAAGGAAAGCGGCTCATAAACCTCTTGGGCTGTACGATTTCGCCCCAATTTCAGACGGAGCATCAGCCTTGATTCTTACAAGCGAGAAAGTCGCTAAAAAATTGACTAATAAGCCAGTTTACGTTTTAGGCTGCACTTCAGCCACCGATTACCTGAATTATCCAGCAAGAGAGGACTTGTCTCATTTTGTAGCCGCTGAAATAGCCATGAAGAACGCTTCTCAAATGGCGAAAACCGCTATTTGCTGATATGCATGTTATCGAAGTTAACGACCAATCAACCATGATGGAGCTTATTTCTACTTGAAGATTTAGGCTTCTGCCCACCTGGAACCGCTTGGAAATGCATAAATGAAAGTTGCCAAAACGGCCAGAACAGCTACGAAGTAGATGGCAAGCAACTTTATGTTAATACTGATGGTGGGTTAAAAGCAGATGGAAACCCGTTAGGAGCCACGGGTGGCGCGCAGATTTTTGAGATTTGCCGTCAACTAAATGGTGAAGCAGGCGAACGTCAGGTTAAGGTTACTCGTGGTTCGCCGAAGAGTGGTTGTGTTTTAGAGTTTGAAGGGTTTGGAACTAAAGCTTACGTTAGCATTTTAGGAGAGAAGAAACATTGAGTAGTGAACCTATAGAGAGACGTGTTTCTT
Organism: Candidatus Bathyarchaeota archaeon; assembly: GCA_963729805.1. Classification (GTDB taxonomy): domain Archaea; phylum Thermoproteota; class Bathyarchaeia; order Bathyarchaeales; family Bathycorpusculaceae; genus Bathycorpusculum. The sequence goes on from CAVSPH010000007.1 coordinate 29,241, forward strand.
ATTTAGGTGACAGATTAAAAGCAAGTCGTTGCCAAAACTGCGGCAAAGAATATTTTGAAGTTAGAGATTATTGCAGCAACTGCGGCAGAAAAAGCTATCGGAAAAATGGCCAGCATAGACCTATTTTACGATAAAGGCACACTTGAACTCTGCACTTACATCAATGAGCCAACAAACAAATTCATGAAACTGTCCAGCTTCATCTACGGAATTGTTTCTTTTCACGGCGGCAAAATTCGTGTTCCAGGCAGATTAACTGACAAACTGATTTGTGACGGCAAAGATATTGATTTTTCCAGTCTTGAAGGCAGAGAAGTAGTTCCCCGTTTTAGAAGACGCTATTCTGTGGGCAAAAATGACATGATTCCAACTATCTCTTTGGCATTCACATTAGCTGACGAATATTACCCACATCAAGAATACACGTATAGAAACGCCAAACAAAGAATACGAGTTGCCTGGAGTAGTTGGTTACGGCGTTTACACTTCAAAGTTTCGAATAAAAGAAAGCGGGATTTGAACGTGCCGTTCCCTTCATTGATGAAGATGCAGTCAACCGCAGCTGTTGAAGCTGGAAAATTGCCCTGATTCATTCCGCCATAGACAGCAGATTGGTTGGAAAAGTGTATGTTGGCTCTGAATCGAACCCATACGCAGTAAAACCAATCGCATCAAAGGTTGCTCAGGTGCTGAAGCTTGGAGAAGAAGACGGCGATATTCAAGGCGTTGACGCTGTAGACACGGAGTTTGCATGTAAAGCTGCTTCAAGCATGTTTAAAGATGCTCGGCTCTAGTCAGCTATCCAGCGTTCAGGCATAAAGTACGCAATGGTAATTGGTGCTGACAACTCTCAAGCAGCTCCCGAGGTTGCCCAGGCGGGGAACTGGACACTTTTGTTGGATACGGCGGTGCCGCATTTATATTTGGCAAACACGATGTTATCGCCGAAGTTGAAGGTTGGTACTCATGCACTTCGGACACTCCAGATTTTTGGCGTCGAGACGGTGAACCTTTCCCTATGCATGGAGGACGATTCACTGGTGACCCAGCTTATTTCAAACACGTCCGCAAATCAACTAGCTAAACTTATGCAACGCCAAAACCTCAAGCCAAAGACATGAATTATTTTGTGCCGCATCAGCCTAATCCTCAGTTTCCTGTTAGAATGGCAAGGAGCTCGGTTTTAAAGATGAGCAGTATTTGCCGTCTCTTCAAATTAAAAAGATTGGCAACACTTACTCTGGTTGCTCTCTTACGGGTTTAGCCGCAGTCTTGGATATTGCTAAGCCTGAGGAACGCATTTTGGTTGCAAGCTATGGTTCAGGTGCTGGAAGCGACGCATATTTGCTTAGGACCACAAGCCAACTTCTTGATAAGCGTAAGCGGCAAAAATTAATGTGAAATTTCAAGCTGAAAATCCATTCATCGAATACGTGGATTATACAACTTATCGTCGTCTAAAACTGGGGATGTGACAAATACTTATAAATCGCGGACTGAATTCAGCATAGCCGGGAGCAAGAATTTGATTGTCAACGACATTGTAGAAGTAGCTTTATTCGCCTGTGAAGGCATTTAAACAAATAATTGCGAACCCAAAATATTTCGGTGCCCTCATAATTTTGGTTCTCTTTATAGGTTACAAGTCGGATACGAATATGCACAGTTCTCACATACTTATACAGAAAATACATCGCCTACGATTGACCAATTATCGTCATACACCAACGCAACTCTATGGCAAAACGGAACTGGAATAACCTTAACCAACAATTACGCTGATCCCTTCAATTATAGCGTTTATGTAGCAGCACTTGGAACCACACCCACAGATTCATCAGGTTACTATAGCCTGTTTGGAAACAGCAGTCTAGAAATCGATGCAGTAAACACCAACAGCCTATCAGCTAAAACTGTAGATAATGCTTTCAACGTCAGCTGTGGTTCAGCCAGCTTTGAAAACCTTTCTATGACCGTAAAAATGGTCAATCCCCAGATTCAACCTCAAAGTGCAGCGTTGACGTTGTACTCGCTCAATGATTCAAATTATTTCACTTACGATTTAACTTCTTATTTCTCACACGCAGCAATTGGTCAATGGAACAACTTGACCGTTCCGGTTGGGCTTTCTGCTCAAGGCTGGACTAGTGGTGGCGACCCTTCTTGGGGTAACGTGACCGCTTTAAAGTTAGACTTCAATTATCCCTCAGTTTCAAATGTATCTATACGCATTGGGGCTTTGTTTTTCCGCGGTGAATATCAAACACCCATTCAGTACAACAACACAGGTCTCCTGCTTCAGTTCCTGCAGGTATTCTCACTTCAATTCATCTTCAGCTGGTTCCTCTTAACAGGAGTGTTCTACTTATTCTTCAAAGGACTAAAAACCACCATCACTTGGAAACCAATCTTTGTTGCCTTAGCTTTTGCCTTGATTGTAATGGTCATAAGAGCCGCAATAAACTTAGTTGCCGCTCTCGCTTCACCAGTTGCTTATTATCCATTTGACCTATCACTTGGAGTGCGCTTCGACACTTATGGCACGGTATATTATCCTTCCGAAGCCAAAGGTGTGTTATCAGCACAATCTCAAGCCGCTTTCCACACTATTGACGCAATGACTGGAGCTCTCAGGTTTGTAACATCATCAGTTTTTGTTGTAGCATACGTTTGGTTAGGAGCCTTAGGCACAATAATCGTTGGAACACTAAAACCAGAATTTACAATGATGAAAAGAATAGTTATTTCTGCGGTCAGCATAGCAGTCACACTTTTGCTATTGATTCTGCTTGTCGGTGTCGTTTAACCACCGTCTAACTCCTTTTTCTACAAAACTCTATTATTTATTACTTTAAACGGCGAGTTAGGGTTCTGGTGCGTTTTCGGGTGGTGACTTAACGTGTGTGAACATCGGGTAACCACGGCTACTTTTTTGTCTTTTTTGCCTTATCGGTATTGAGGGTTTGCTGTTTTTCTTTTTTAGCATTGTTGCTGTTCTTTGCTTTTTGCTCGGCTTACCGCTTTTTACCCTTTTGCTTTTCCGTTTTTTTCCTATTAAAAAAGGTAAAAATTGACTTTCTTTTTTTGGCTATTAAAGACATACAAACAATCGAAATTAAGGCTATAATGATAACTTGACCCAAATTCAAATCATAAGGACGATAATATAACAAATCAGGGATGAAGTAAAGGCTTAAAAAACCAACAAAAGCACCAAGTACTATTAACTTAATCTTCTGACTTACCTTTTTTTCGATAATTACTTAAAAAGAGAATCATTTCAAAATCCTAAGATAAATGAAACACTAAGGAATAGTGTATACCAAAAGTTATTTGGGTCGTCAGATGACTTGATTAAAAATTACTTTTTCTGGGGAAGGCAATGGTGAAGTAGTGGAGTTAAGAAAGTTAGGTGAGAATGTCAGGCAAATAATTCTCGTTGTTTGTGCATTGACAAACTGAATGAGTTCATTTAGAATATAGTTAGTAACATTATATTGCATGGCTAAGGCTTTTACTTTTTGCAAGTCTTCTAAGTAAATCTGACTGAAGTATAACTACAAGTTTGAATTTGTTGCCACATTGCCTTTTATATTTTCCAATAGTGAGGTTAATGCTGAAATTGGGTTAAAATCTGATATAATAATGGGGATTAATACTTTCCCCGTCTCAGCTTTTAGGAAGATATATTGGCTTCTGTACTTGCCAATTGAGGTGTCCAATGATTTGTTAAGTTGCTTGCTTTAATAATCAAGAAATAATATGTCTGTATCGAAATTTGCACGTTCTGAATTGAAAGGTTTCGGAAAAGCATACTGGAGTTAATAAGAATAAATCTGTGAAGGGCGCATTTGGGTTTTCAAGGTCTATTATTGCTCCTTGAAGACTATAAACAAGAATCTCAGAATTGAAAGTTTTACCATTAGGAGCATGTAAATATGATGTCAAGCTTGAATTTCCCCCAAAAATGGCTACATCTATTCTATCCAGTGGTATTGATTGTTCCAAAAAATTGAATAGATGTGGGTTCAATTAAGATGCCATCACCACCTTGAGATGAACTGTAAAACTTTATACTGTAAAAAGCATTTGAATAGAATGTCAAGTTTTCAGGTTTCGATGGAAAGTATTGATTGCTTTCTTGAATGTATGTGTTAATCAAAGTTTGAGCATAATTTTGCATACTTTGAGAAGTAACTTGATTAGTAGTTTGTTGTGATTTTGTAAAGTTTAGAAAAGAAAGACAGAACAAAATTAAGAGAACAATAGCAAGTTTCCTAATTTTATTACCTAACAAATCTACCTCTTTCCTTTCTTAGTAGGATATTATATAGAAAATGGGCTTATATTTTTCGGTATTACTGTTTTTTACTTGCATTCTGTATTAGGGTTATCCACTTATTTTTTCCCTCGATTGTTATTCCGCAAGCTTCACTTGGAGTTTTCCCGTTTAATGCTTCATGCGGTCTTAGATAGTTGTGGTATATTTGATAACCTTTCAGTACAGTTGTATTGTCAATTTTTAGTCCTCGCATCGTTTTTTCGCGGTCACGGATTTCTCCGTTCATTCTTTCCATCTTGTTATTGTTGTGATCGCCTTTCAAAGTGATGTGTCTGACATGTTCTGTTCTAGGTTCTTTCATTGTCCACCATTCTTTGCCATATGCAACATGGTAAGAGTGTAGTCCATCTGTTATGAAAGTCATGGGTTTCTTTCCCATCAGTTCTTGAGACATGCGTAATAAGTTTCTTGTATCGTGTTTATCTTTTGTTTGTGCTACTTCTTGAGCTATCCAGAACCTTGTTTCGTCATCCATCATGGCAAAGAGGTATTTGAGATTCCCATTAATTTTGACGTATAATTCGTCTGCTCTCCATGTATCGCTAACATTGGGCTTGATATTTTGTAAGTAGCTTTCCATTAGAGTAACATATTTTTTGACCCATCTTAGAATTGTTGAATGGTCAACGGATATACCTTGTAGTTTAAGAAATTTCTGTACGTTTCTAAATGATTCTCCTGTGAAATATAATTGAATGGCAGAAGTTACTATTTGAGGGGTAGCTTTCATTTTTTCAAAGCCTAAGTTGATGCTAAAGCGTTTGCCACATTCTTTGCATTTGTATCTTTGTATGTCACTGTTTTGGTTGTGTCTTACTGAGTTTTTGACTATGTTTTCTGAACCGCAAAATTGGCAATTGTGAATATTGACTTCTTGGATTACTCGGTTGCTTTGGACTTCTCTTCTTATTTGGTTTGAAAATTCTACCGCATAGATGTGTTTGCACTTTACGTGGCGATATTTGTTGTCTGGGCATTCGCAGTTCCATTCTCCATCTACTTTGAAAACAATGTATTCTCCGTTTCCTGATTGAGACTTAACTGTGTAAACACAATCGTCTGCTCTTTGTATTTGGTTTTGGAGTTTTACGATTGCTTGACCCCGTTCTTGTCTTGTGGTTGTTAGTTGTTGTGTCATTGTTATACCCTCATATATACCTAATAATATACCCCACTTATAAACTTTTAGGCATAAACATAGGTATATTAATATACACCATTGGGCTAAGTGATACCTATAAGAAGGCATAACAATGGGAGAAATAACATACCTAAACAAAGCATCACCAAAAACTGAATCCCTCAGAACAACCGTTCCAAGAAGCATCATAAACCAATTTGGCTTAACAGAATACGACAAATTGGAATGGATTCTAAAGGCAGAAGGCGGAGAACTAATAATAATCGTTAAACCACAAAAAGGCGAAGTGAGATAAAGAAATGACCTATCACCCGACATGCACCACCCAAAGAATCACCCTAAGAAGCACCAGAACCCGAGTTAGCAAGATTTATATGATTGAAGGTCACCTTTGCAAGTGAAAACCCTTGTAGGGAATTCACTATTTAGGTGATTTGAAAGTGACAGCAATAAAAGATTTGCAGAATGAAATGAAAAAGGTAAGCGTCGAAGCAAAAGTAGTTGAAAAAGGCGATCCTCGAGAAGTTAGGTCACGTTTTAAAGATGAAACTTACCGAATAGTTGACGCTGTCGTTGCTGATGAATCAGGTAGCATAAAACTCACATTATGGAATGAGCAAATCGACCAAGTAAATGTTGGGGACAACGTGAAAATTGACAACGGATACATAACTAGTTTTAAAGGCGAACTCCAACTAAACGTTGGAAAATTTGGCAAACTGACTGTTAACTAAATAAAGATATACTTGCCTCCGCAGAGCCATTTGTCAGTGAGAAGGGAAAACCCACCCCAAAACCAGAAAAAATGAACTTTAGTTACTAAGAACTAAGAAAAAAGAAAAAGGAAATTTTGCGATTTACGCAGTAGCTACAGACAGCTTGCGGAATAGGATTGCGTGACAGTTATTCTCTTCTTTGCAGTGACAACTACAGACAAGGCAATGAGCATAGAGACAATTAACGTAATGGCAAGCAGTGGACCTGAAAACTCTGGAACTGCAGGCGTCGGGGAAGGCGAAGGACTTGGTGTTAGAGTAGCCGTAGGAGTCGGTGCAGCAGTCGGAGCAGCAGTTGGAGCTGTTGTGGGTGCAGCTGTGGGTGCTGCAGTTGGAGCCGCAGTTGGAGCCGCAGTCGGTGCGGGTGTTGGAGTGGGTGTAGGAGTAGGCGTTGCACCTGTTACGGTGAAGGTGCTGGTTGCAACATTTCCTGTGGCACTTATTGCTGTAACAGCGTAATTCCCATTGCTGACGTTGGGTATAGTGATTTTTGCTGTAAAAGAGCCTGAAGCATTTGTGAGTATTCCACCACTAGGGTTCACATTATAACCGTAAGTAGTATAACTTGCGGTCTCTGTATTTCCTAGCGGAAGTGCTATTCCAAGCTAATGTGCCTGTTGCGTAATTTATTGTGCCCGAGATAAACATTGGGCTCGTCGATGTTAAAGCTCCAACTCCATTATCGGCAAAGGATAAGCTGGTAGTAGGTATTGTTGCGCTATAGGTGCCTGGTTTAATAGGCGAGTAAGCTAGGCTGACTGCGAGACCGGCACCGCCAGAAGGCACAATATTTTCGAGGTCGCCAGTAATCGCTATCTCTGCTCCGAACGCTATGCCTACAGCGCTGTTGGTTGCAAACCCTATGCCTGTTATGTTGACGGAGCTGCCTGCAGCACCAGACGAAGACGACAAAGTAATCGCAAGAGTAGGAGCTGCAGCGGTTATGGTGAAGGTGCTGGTTGCAAGATTCCCTTGATCACTTATTGCTGTGACGGTGTAGTTTCCGTTACTCACATTGGGTATGGTAATTTTGGCAGTAAAAGAGCCGGATGCACTTGTGGTTATGCCAGCACTAGGGCTTACATTATTCCCGTATGTAGTGTAAGTTGGCGTGATGAATCCATTTGAGGGTGTGGTGGTAACCTGGGTAATTTGGCCTGTTGCATAACTTATTGTGCCCGAGATAAAGTTGGGGCTAAGGGTTACTAAGTTTCCAGCTTTATCATCGGTATATGAAAAACCACCGCCTGTGCCTGAAGTAAAGCTAAGAGTGCCTGGTTTAATAGGCGTCTTAGATAGGGTCAGGATATCGGTGTACGGGCCGCTTCCAGAAAATGAAAAGGAGAGCGTTTCGCTGTTCGCGACTTCTCCGCCGAATCCTATGCCTACAGCGCTATTTGCTGCAAACCCCGTGCCTGTTATGTTGACGGAGCTGCCTGCAGCACCTTGGGATGTCGACAAAGTAATTGTAGCTGCAGCAGCGCTTACCATCGGCGTAAATAATGACGTTGCTGCCAAAACCATTGAAAGCATTAGAAAAAATACAATAGTTGTTGAAAACACTTTCTTAGGTTGCTTCATTTTTTAATCTCCAAAAATTCTCTAAGAAACAACATTATTTGTCTAAATATTTAATATTTTCCAAAGTTGCTGCATTGCGCCTGCCTTATCACGGAATTACTTGCTGAAGAATGCTGGTGAACGTAACTACTTTACTTCAGGATTAGTTTTCTTGCTGAGATGCCTTAAGCAAGTCCATAGCTATATAACGCCAAGCGTCTTGTCGACTGTAACCTTTCTCTCGGTATTCCTGGAACCGCTTCTGAAAACCCTTCTTGAGTTATCAACTGTTCAGTTGTTAGAGCAGTTACTCTCTTTTCTTGATATGTTAGATGTCAATTTTATTTCTCCATTGGAATATTTCTCCCACATTTGTCTCCATGGAGCCATGTGTTTGCGAGGAGGGAAAACCTGCCTCAGCCAGAAAAAGAAAACATTGGTTACAAAAATAGAGAAAATATTAAAAAAACAATAGGCCATCTTTTTGTTTTTGTCTTATCCAAGCTCGCGTTAAAAACTAATATAGTGGACCATGGGGAACTATCTCCCCTGTTGCAGCGTCAACTAGCATTAAATCCCAAGGCGGGATTGTTATTCCTGCGCCCTTCTGAAGGTCTATTTGCCAAACATATCGGTAAATTAAGCCATGGCTGTAAACGTCTGAGTAATTTGAAGGTGGAGTTCTCATAGGTTTTAAGTCGATTGATGCCGACCCATAGAAGTTACCAGTAGAGTTAGATGTGTAAGGACCTGAGGAGTTAGTTAGTGAATACCACGGCATAAGAGAGATATACACTTTCATTCCTTGAAGCGATGTCTTGTTCCAGCCGTCGGCTTCTAAGCCGATTTGGAGTGCATGGTACATTGAAACGGGCGGCGCAAATGAAGAATTTACATTTGCGATAGGTGTTACTCCGAATTCATTATAATACGTAACAGCATCAGAATTGACTCCATTGAAGAAAGTAGTTTCCTTCTGTAAAGCCTTTATTTGATTGTACTCAACTAACGCGATTGCTGAACTCACAATTAAGAGAGCCACAAGCAACAAGGTAACTGATTTTAGAACTACTTTACTGTTTAAGCGGCGTGAATGAAGTTTTTCAATCTCTCGTTTTATTTCGCTTTTGTCTTCCACTTTTCATCAACCTAAACAGGTAATTTTTCTTACTTTGAACTTAACGTACAAGCACAATGAAATGATTGCTCCAGCAGCCGCTGTTATTGTGGCAAGTGCAAAGAAAAGCTCGGCTGTAGAAGTGTCAATGTTTGCGGATTGGGTTACGAATGGCTGAATTAATGGATAACTGTCCGTATTGTTGTCGCCCAAAGTGTATGGTGTGTCACCTATGCCATTCCCCTTGCGGGATGTTCCATTATAGCTGCTCCAGTAGTTTCCTTCTCTGCCGTTATCCCAGTAAGTTACTGTCAGAGAAGCGTTTGTCATAAGGAGCAGAGGTTGGGTGTTGTTTATGAAATTGTTGTGGTAGAGGGTGTTGTTGCCAAGTGGATAAGAGTCGCTGGAGCCGCTCATCGCCACTGCACTACTACAGTTTGCGATCGTGTTCTGGTAGATGATGCTATTTGTGCCGCTGAGCAGCAAGCCTGATTCTGAAAAGTTGCAAATGTAATTATCATAGATTATGTTGTTGGAATTAACGCCGATCGCATCTATCCCATTTATCACGGTGTTTCCCGTGACCGTTGCATTCTCATCCGCGTATATTGGATCATAAGAGTTCACTACTATATTGTCTTTAACAAGGTTTGATGAGGCATCACTTATCGAAATTCCGTATACAGAGTTGGTGATGTTGTTTTTAGAAATGAGGTTGTTTAATGATGGGCCAAAGCCATACCAGCTAGTAAAGTCAACGCCTGCACCCATGTTGTTAAAAGTATTATCTGTGACTAATGTGTTGTTAGCGGAGTTAACATCGACGCCAGTGTTAATGTTTGATAGAGAGTTATTTTTGATGACTATGTTTGAGCAGTTTTGTATCCATATGCCCTGCCATGAGAAGCTGATATCAAAGTTCTTGATTGTAACGCTATGCACGTTCTGTAAGTCAAAGTTTTCAAGCGGGTAAGCATTACCCATATTGTAGCCCTGGAGTTTATGGCCTGCGCCATCGATTACTATGTTATCTCGGTTAATTATGATTGTTTGATTAGTGATGTCTCCAGTTAACGTGTAAGTATTTCCAGTTCGCTGAATAGGAGCTGTTGTCGAGTTTATGCTTCCATCTTTTTCAATCGTTATGCCATCCATGGGTTTAATCATAAAAAAGTCATAAGCTGTTATTGGCTGCGAAGATGAATTTATCGAGGATAGGGCCGCTTGTAATACCGAGTTTGAAAGCACTGTTGATCTTGGTGTCGATGCTACCTGCGAAGGAAAAAGACTGAAGCTTATTCCTCCCAGTAAAAGAACGGAAACTATTGCAAGAGTTGTAGTTATGACGATCTTGTTTTTTTGTCCATTCATAGCTAGCACTTCATGGAATGCGTTAAATAATGCAATTCTGTTGTGACTAGGTCGACTGTTACAGCTTTAACGTAGTTAAGAAATCTCTTTTTTTGTTGCGTCATGTTTTCTCTCCGAAATTTGCAAGGTAAGCAATTACTGGCGGCTACTTAATTCTACAGTTTAGAACAAAACACCTGACTTGCAGTGTATCTGTTCAAAAGTCTTGAACACGGATGCGCTTAAATTAATCGTCCAAATTAATGCAAGGGCAGTGACTACCGTGGGGTCTGATAAAACCGATGATGTGCTCAGAGGAACAACCCTGGAAGTCTACTACTTGCTCCTAAAAAGTGGTAAACCCTTAGGAGTTCGGGAAGTTCAAAGAGCTCTCGATTTGAGTTCACCCTCATTGGCAGTTTATCACCTGTCCAAACTTGAAGAAGCTGGGCTTCTTAAACGTGAAAATAGTGATTACGTAATTAACAAAGTTGTGCTAAAAGACACCGTCAAAATTAGTCACTTCTTCATACCAAGATACCTATTCTATGCCATTTTTGCTGTCGCAGCTCTCATAATTGAATTAACACTGTTAAGACCACCTATTATCACAAGCGGGTACTTCTTTACCACAGTAGTCATTGGAGTGTGCGCCGTTGCATTCTGTTTTGAAACCTTGAGGACTTTGATTAGAGGCAGCTTCTAAAACAAGCAGGCATTTCGTCTCTTCTTTTTCTGTTAAAGCAGAAATTGATTTATTTTGGACCTGATCTGTTTAAGGGTCATGGTTTTAAAAAGAGAAATAGGCTTTTTCACTGCAATAGTAGCTTTCGGATTAGCTGTTTCTCTTTTTGCTTTCAGTTTAGGACACAGCAACCTTTTGACCTTAGCATTGCGACTTTTTGCGCTCAACGGCTATATTGCCTTAAGTGTTGCCGCAATAATGACTCCATTTCTAAAAGAAGTAACCCTTTTCTTCAAAAAACCATTTACTAAAGTTCACCACTACTTCGCTGCAGCTGGATTATTATTGATATCATTGCACCCCATTGCATTCTCTATTCAGGCTATGAGTCTCTCAGTTTTTAACCCAAATTTTATGTCACTTTACCTTTTCTTCTTTTTTGGCGGCATAATAGCTCTAATCTTGATTTATGTGGCTCTAGGAGCTTCACTCTTGAGAAAAAAAATAATGACTTCTTGGCGTCCTTTTCACATGCTCATTTACTTGGCGCTGTTCATTGGTGTTATTCATGCAAATTACCGAGGGACTGATTTCCAAAGCGTCTATATCCAAATAATTTATGATGCTCTATTTGCGGGTGCATTGATTGCGTTTTGTTTGAAACGTATTCAATTTTACCGTGTAAAACTACGATCGAACAAAAAGCAGATAATGTCATAAACAAATAATTAAACCTAAATTACAGGTTCCTTTAACAACTTTTTAATTCTACTAGTTGGAAGTCATTTCTTGTTAGTTTGTGGAGAAGTAACATGCAATTTGAACTTGTAGCACCGTTTCAAATCTCACCCGGGCAAGAGGTCGCCGTGCAAAAATTAGTGAAAAACTTCTCTACAAAACCAAAACAAACACTTCTAGGAATTACTGGATCGGGAAAAACCTTTGTCATGGCTAACGTGATCAACCGGCTTCAAAAGCCTGCTCTTATCATAGCTCATAACAAAATTTTAGCCGCCCAGCTTTATGGTGAATTAAAAGAACTCTTCCCACATAATCGAGTTGAATACTTCATCTCTTTTTATGACTATTACCAACCGGAGTCGTACTTGCCAGCCCAAGATATGTACATTGAAAAAGACTCGACTGTAAATGAGCAAATTGAAAAAATGAGAATGCACGCCGTATCCAGCATCGTAAGCCGCAACGACACCATAATAGTTGCTAGTATCAGCTGCATTTACAGCCTTGGAAACCCAGACGACTTCAGAACCATGGCCATCGAATTAGAAGTTGGAAAACAAATCACAAGGCAACAACTCATTCACTCGTTAGTCGATATGCAATATGAACGAAACGACATGGTGCTTGAACCAGGCAGATTTCGCGTTCGAGGCGACGTATTGGATGTTGTACCCGCCTATGAGAATGACATTATCAGAATTGAGCTTGCAGGAAACGAAATTGCAAAAATCAAAGAAGTTCATGCAATATCCGGTGATGTGAAAGGTGCATTAGACAAGTTTACGCTTTATCCTGCACGTCAGTATGTGGTGCCAGAAGAGAAACATGCTCTCGCGCTCGAACATATCAAGCAGGAACTTGAAGCAAGATTGCCTGATCTTCCCCCGCTTGAAGCTCAACGACTCAAACAAAGAACAAACTATGACTTAGAAATGATAAGAGAAGTTGGCTTTTGTGCAGGAATGGAAAATTACAGCCGACACTTTGACGGACGCAGACCCGGCGAGCCTCCATTCACTTTGATGGATTACTTCCCCAAAGATTATCTATTAATTATTGACGAGAGTCACCAGACAATTCCTCAATCAAGAGCTATGTATAATGGTGATTTTTCACGGAAGCAGAACCTTGTAGATTTCGGCTTCAGACTTCCCTCCGCACTTGACAACAGACCTCTTAAGTTTGAAGAGTTTGAAAGGAAAATGGGTAAAACGCTCTTTGTTTCTGCAACTCCAGCTGAATATGAACTGGAGAAGAGTGGTCCACCTGTTGAATTAATCACGAGGCCAACTGGACTTTTAGACCCTGAGGTTGAGGTTCACTCTATAGCTGGACAGATGCAACATTTAATGGCTGAAGCAAAGAAAACAATTGCGCGAGGCGACCGCGTATTAATCACAACCCTTACAAAACGAATGGCTGAAGACCTTGCGGATTATCTTGTTAAAGAAGGCTTTCGTGTTAGGTACATGCATTCGGAAATTGAAAGCTTAGACCGCATAGAGCTTGTGCGGCAGCTTCGAGTTGGCGAATTTGACATTATGGTCGGAATTAATCTGTTGCGTGAAGGCTTAGATATTCCTGAGGTTTCAACTATCTTCATTTTAGATGCGGATAAGGAAGGTTTTCTGCGAGACGAAAGAAGTTTAATACAAACTATTGGGCGAGCTGCAAGAAATGTAAATGGCAGAGTGATACTTTATGCTGACGTAGAGACGGCATCCATTAAGCGTGCTATGAAAATTACCAATTACAGGCGGGCATTCCAAAAACGCTTCAATCAGATTCATAACATCACGCCTATGACTATAGTGAAGAGTGTTTCTTTGAAAGAGGGAACAATTAAGGGCACAAAGCACTTAGCGAAAACAGACATTAAGCGCCAAATGATTGAGATGGATGCGCAGATGAGGGAAGCTGCAGAACTTTTGCAGTTTGAGAGGGCAATTGAGCTTAGAGATGCCATTGCAGAGTTGAGTAGGGCATTGACTAAGAAGTTGGAAAATGAGAGTTAGCCCAGAAATTTATGGTTTTGCAGCAAAAAGGTTGAAATCCTCGTGTTTTAAGGTTACAATTTAGGGAAGCGGAGTAGGAAACTGGTTTAGATTATGAGAGATAACATTTCTATTAAAGGTGCAAGGGAACATAACCTCAAAAATATAGATGTGGAGTTGCCGAGAAACAAATTCATAGTTATTACTGGGCTCTCTGGCTCCGGTAAATCAACTTTAGCTTTTGATACGATTTACGCTGAGGGTCAAAGAAGATATGTCGAGAGCTTATCCGCTTACGCCAGGCAATTTCTCGGTTTGATGGATAAGCCTGATGTTGACTCAATTGACGGATTATCTCCAGCAATCTCCATAGAACAAAAAAGCACCAGCAAAAACCCCCGTTCAACTGTCGGTACAGTCACCGAAATATACGATTATCTTAGATTACTTTTTGCACGAATTGGAACTCATCATTGTCCGAAATGTGGCAGTTCTATTCATCCGCAAAGCCCCGAAAATATTACCCGACTTATTATGGCTGAGAAAGGAAAGACACTCATTTTCCTTGCCCCAATAATTCGAGGCATTAAAGGCACACATGAACAAGTTTTCGAAGACCTCAAAAAACAAGGCTACACCAAAATCCGTGCAGACCAAAAAATTTACGACTCAGATTCAATAAAAGATGAAATAAAACTAGTTCGATATGAGAAACACTGGATTGAAGCCGTTATCGATACAGTGCAAATTGTTGATGAAGAACGGTCACGAATTTCTGAGGCGGTCGAGCAGGCACTTCAAGTCGGCAAAGGAACAATGATAATTATAGATGCCAAAAAAGTTGATGCGGAAAAGAAGAAGGAGCTTGAACGTTTCGAAGATGAAACAATGTTCAGCACTTTCGGCGCCTGCCCTAATCATCCAGAAATAGTATTTGAAAGTCTTGAGCCGCGAATGTTCTCTTTTAACTCTCCATTTGGTGCTTGCCAAACCTGCCACGGCTTAGGCGAAATAACAGAAATCTCTGCAGACCTAGTTATTCCAGACAAAAATCTCTCCATCATGGACGGGGCATTAGCTGTCTACGGTAGCATGGATCTTAGCTGGCGGGCACAGCAACTTGCTATGGTCGGCAAAAAACACGGATTTGACATTTTCACTCCGATAAAGGATTTCACAAAACAACAACTGCATGTTCTACTCTATGGTGATAGAGAACCTGTTAATGGTCAATGGTCAAATGGTGCAAACATGTGGATGCGCGACGGTTGGGAAGGAGTAATCCCACAAACCATGAGACTTTACCGTCAAACAGAGAGTCAATGGAGAAAAGAAGACATCGAAAAATACATGACCTCTACGCCCTGTAATGCCTGTAAAGGCAAAAAACTGCAGCCTGTAGTCCTTGCAGTAAAAATCTTGGACAAAAGCATTATTGACGCTACAGACCTTTCAATTGAAGAAGCAGTTAACTTCTTCTGCAATCTCCCCGAACAACTCAACGAGAAAGAATTAGCTATTGCCAAGCAAGTACTAAAAGAAGTCAATGAGCGCCTTGGCTTTCTTAAAAATGTGGGTTTAGGCTATCTCTCACTTTCTCGCGCAGCTAAAACGCTCTCTGGCGGCGAAGCCCAAAGAATTCGTTTAGCCACACAAATTGGAAGCAACCTAATGGGCGTTCTGTATATTCTTGATGAACCAAGTATTGGTTTGCACCAAAGAGACAACACCAAATTAATAAGCACACTTCACCGACTAAGAGATTTGGGCAACACCCTCATCGTTGTGGAACACGATGAAGAAACCATACGCAACGCTGATTACATTGTAGATATGGGACCAGGAGCAGGTGTCCACGGCGGACATATCGTTGCACTAGGACCGCCAGAAGAAATCATGAAGAACAAGCGAAGCCTCACAGGCAAATACCTCTCAGGCGAACTCAAAATTGAAGTACCCGAAACGAGGCGCAAACCAATTGGCTATATAATAGTCAAGGGTGCCAAAGAAAACAATCTGAAAAACCTTAACCTTCAACTGCCGCTTGGAGTATTGTGCGGAGTAACAGGTGTCTCCGGCTCAGGGAAAAGCACTCTTATGAATCTGACCGTTATCCCAGCTTTGCGGCAAATGTTCGGAGAACACTTCGACAAAATCGGTAAACATGACCTAATTGAAGTTCCAGAACTCGTCAGAAACGTTATAGTTATTGACCAAGATCCAATTGGACGCACACCAAGAAGCAACCCCGCAACCTATACCAAACTGTTTGATGAGATTAGGCGTATTTTTGCTTCAACCAAAGAGGCAAAAGCGCGTGGCTACAAGGAAGGGCGATTCAGCTTCAACGTGAAAGGTGGCAGATGCGAAACATGTCAGGGTGATGGAGTTTTGCGAATAGAAATGAACTTTCTGCCAGACGTTTACGTTCAGTGCAGTGATTGCAAGGGCAAGCGGTACAACAAGGAAACCCTCAGTATTCTCTTCAAAGGCAAGAACATAGCTGAAGTTCTGGACATGACAGTGGAAGAAGCTGCGAAATATTTTGAAAACACTCCAAGGATCTCGCGAAAATTAACAACTCTCTTAGACGTTGGATTGGGCTATATTAAGTTGGGGCAAAGCTCAACCACTCTCTCAGGAGGAGAAAGCCAACGCATCAAAATCACCCGTGAACTCAGCAAACACAAATCTGGGCACGTAATTTACATGCTTGATGAACCTACTACTGGCCTACATTTTGACGATACGAAACGGTTGATTAAAGTGTTAAATCGCCTCGTTGATAATGGTAATTCCGTCTTCATAATTGAGCATAACTTGGATGTCATTAAAAGCTGCGATTACTTAATTGATTTGGGTCCCGAAGGCGGCGACGCTGGCGGCGAACTTTTAGCGCAGGGAACCCCGGAAGAAGTCACACAAAACGCTGCATCTTACACTGGTATGTTCTTGAAGAAAATACTTAATCAACAGCAAGAAGAAACCATTTTGGCAGTGAAGCAAGCTGCATGATCCAAATAACATGCCCCTCCGACTTTAAGAGCCAAAAAATACCGACAAACCCGGGAGTTTACCTATTCAAGAATGAGCAAAACGAGATTATTTACATCGGCAAAGCCAAAAGCTTGCGCTCCCGAGTCAAAAGCTACTTTTCAAATACTGACCAACCAGCCAAAACAAGGCAACTTGTTTCAAAGATCAGAAGTATCGACTGGATTATTGTAAACAATGAGGTTGAAGCGCTTCTTTTAGAGAACAAACTCGTTAAGCAACATACGCCCAAGTATAATATTGATCTTAAAGACGCCAAAACATTCGCGTACATCTCGTTAACAAGAGAACCTTTCCCAAGAGTACTGACCAGCCGCAAAGTCTCACGAAAGCTTGAATCCTTTGGACCATATACTGAAGGATATATACGACAGGATCTTCAGCGTTTGGTAGTTCGAGTATTCAAACTTCGCACATGCAAGACAATGCACAAACGTGCTTGCCTAAATTATCATATTCACAATTGCACTGCTCCATGCATCGAAAAAGTTACAGCTGAACAATACACTAACCAGGTTAAGCAAGCACGCTCTTTCCTAAATGGCAATTATCAGCAAACAATCGAACAGCTCAATTCTCAAATGCAGACTGCATCTACGCAACAGCAATATGAAACCGCGCTTGATCTGCGCAACCAAATTGCCTCCATCAAGCTTTTGACTCAACATCAAATTGTTGATAATGAACGAAGATTTGACCAAGACGTTATGGCTTTCAGACAGGTTGGTGAAAAAATGCTGGCAATTCAAATGGGTATCCGTAAAGGAGTATTGCGCGGCAAAACTCAATTCACAGTTGACCTTCAACCCCAAATTGAACAAGAATTTTTAAAGGCTTTTTACACAAACAACCGAATACCTAGAAAATATTACTAAACAAACCTTGTTGGCAAGAAAAAGAAGAGAAAAAAGCTCTAGAAGAGTTCCTTTCTACAAAACGAAATGCGCCCGTCTCGTTAACGATTCCTAGAAGAGCTGACAAGCTCGCACTTTTACAACTGGCGGAGAAAAACTTGGAATCCACATTAGACGTTGATAGTGCACTTGTGGATTTGCAAACTGAGCTTCACCTTCCAGTATTACCACATGTGATAGAATGTTTTGATATTTCCAACTTAGGTCAGGAACATGTAGTTTCAGGCATGGTCAGCTTCAAAGATGCAAAGCCAGACAAGAAAAACTATCGTAAATTCAAAATCAAAACCTTCATCGGACAAGACGACTTTGCTGCAGTCAACGAGGTGGTAGCGAGACGTTACAAGCGATTGATGGAAGAGAAAAGTCCACTTCCTGATCTAGTTATGATTGATGGTGGACTAGGTCAAGTTGGCGCTGCAAAAACTGCGTTGCAAACAGTTGGATTAAGTATTCCTATTATTGGTTTGGCAAAAGAGCGAGAGGAAATTTATTTGCCAGACGAATCTATACCAAGAAGCTTTGACAAGAATAGTAAAATGATGCTTCTTCTGAGGAAAATCCGTGATGCAGCTCATGAATTCTCATTAAGTTACAACATTAAAAGAAGGCAAATGAAAATCAGAGAAGAATTCAAAAAAGGCTGATGAAGCATTTTATCATTAAGAATTGAATTATGCGTATTTAATTACCTGTATTTGTCTAATCAGTGGCGGGAAAAACATTGCTCGACATGATTACACTGCTCCTAATGTCTATAGCTGTTGGATTACTTGGCTCCCTCACTGGTCTCGGCGGTGCTAGCATCCTAATTCCTATAATGGTTTTACTGGGAATTCCAGTCAAGGAAGCTGTCGCATGCGGAATGGTTGCCATAATTGCAACCTCCAGCGGCTCAGCATCATCTTTTGTTAAAGAAAGAATAACAAACATAAAAATCGCCATGTACCTTGAAATGTTCACTATAATTGGCGCAATTGCTGGAGCAACTATAACAGTAATAATAGCGCCCATTTTCCTCTATTTCCTCTTCGCAGCTTTCCTACTTACCTCCTTCATTAAAGTTAGAAGTTCATTCAAAGGTTACACGTCGCCTGAAAAACAAGACAAACTTTCAAGATGGCTAGGGCTTGAAGGAAGTTATTATGACGAGTCAACAAGCCAAGTAATCAAATATAAATGCACAAACTCGCTTCTCGGCGGCTTAGGTATGTTTGTCGCTGGGCTTGCAGCAGGAATGCTTGGAATAGGCGCCGGAGCCTTCAAAGTAATTGTTCATGAGAAAGTCCTGAAAATGCCAGCAAAAGTCTCTAGCGCAACAAGTACGTTCATCATCGGTATGACGGCACTAGCTGGTGTTAGTGTTTACTTTTTCTCGGGTCTTCTAAACTTAACATTAATGGCACCAATGGCTGTAGGTACAACAATCGGAGCATTAGTTGGCGGAAGAGTTCTAAACAAGGTCAAAGACCGAAACCTCCGAATACTTTTTCTCATAATTGTTTCCCTGCTAATTATCCAAATGTTATACAAGGGAGTGACTGCCCTATGACTTCGCCAACCTTAGGAAGTGGCGAGTCAAAACTGGAAACCATCATTAGCTACGTACTTATAATCGGTGTTATCTTCAGCGTAACGCTAGAAATTATCGGCATAACGCTCTTCTATGGAAACTACGGAAATCTCCAGATTTCCGAAGACAAAACATTCTTCATTAGCGGACAGAACTTCTTTGCTTTCACAATTTACCAACTACAACACTTATTCGTTTCACAAAATGCTATAATGTTCATAACTTTAGGGCTAATAATTTTGATTTTAACGCCATACGTTCGAGCAATAACTTCAATCATTTATTTTGCGTGGGAAAAACACTTCAAATATGTTTTGATAACCCTATTTGTACTCATCGTCTTAACAATTAGCTTAGCTTTTCATTAGCTACTTCTTTTTGCGTTACTTTTAGGCATCCATTATAGGGGAAGTTCAATTATGAATTTAGTTCCTTTTCCAACTTCGCTTTCAAATGTTACTGTTCCACTTAGTCCTTCCGTGAACCTTTTAACGACAGCTAAACCGAAGCCTTGCCCTTTAGATTTAGTTGTTACTAGGGGCGTGAATAGTTTGCTTCTGACGTTTTCTGGTATGCCTTCGCCGTTGTCCTCGACAGTTATTATTGCTTTTTCGCCTTTTCGGATTGCTGTGATAGCTATTTTTCCTCCTTTAGGCATTGCTTGTATGGCGTTGTTGGCTAAATTTGTAAGTATTCTTTGTATATACGATTGATCAGTTTTGATTTTCGGGAAATTTTTCTTAATAGAATGCTTAATTGTCACGTTTCCAGGAATACTGAGGTTAGCTAACACGGCGTGAACTGTTTGTTCAAGATCAGTTTCCTCAATCTTTGGTGACAGAGGTTTGGCAAAGTCTTGCAAGTCTTGCACAATTTTGTTAATGTAGTCAATGTTCTTTTCAATTTCTGTCAGACTTTCCAACGCACTATTTTTCTCTTCGGTGTCTTGAGTTGAAGATAATTCTGTTTTAGCTAGGTAAATATCACTGATTATGGCTTGCAGTGGATTGCGGATATCGTGCCCAACCATTCCCGCAGTTGCGCCAATTGCAGCCAACCTCTCAGCATCTTTTAGTTGATTGGCTCGTTGGTTTGCAAGAGACTCCATTTGATTAGCATATTCTTCAAGGCGAACCGCGGACTCTTCAAGTTTAATTTGCATCTGTATCCGTTCTGTAATGTCAACATTTGACTCTAATACCTCGAATGTTTTACTATCCGAGCCAAGTTTCTGCAACCAATAGCTCTGTACAACCATTTTAGTTCCTTCTTTGCAAATATGGACGACTTCGCCAGACCATTTTCCTTCTGTTTTAAGTTTGTTTTGAATATAATCGCGGGATTGTGGCAATTCTGTTTTTAATAGTACATTGATGTCTTGTCCGACGGCTTCATCTTTTGAATAACCGTAAAGTTTCTTCGCGCCTTCACTCCAAAATGTAATTGTGCCCTCTAGTTTCCTAACAATTATTGCATCAGGACTAAGATCAATTAGTTCAGCTTGATTTGCAATAGCTTCTTCTGATTTCTTGCGTTCCGAGATGTCCGCAAAGATAGCTGCAAAGTATCCTCTTGCTGGGCTATAAACTGAAATTGAAAGCCACATTTTTAAGGGCTTAAAGAATACTTCAAACTTCTCTTTTTGACCTGTGAGCGCTACTCTGCCGTAAATTTCGAAAAGTTCAGGATTGGCTTCCATTATTCCTGGTATTGCTTCTGTGACTTTCTTTCCAATAACTAAATCCCTTTTTATGCCCGTTATTTTTTCAAAAGCATCATTAATTTGGAGATAAACAAAATCAACTGGTTTGCTTGCTTCGTTGAAAATCATTTGGCAATAAGCAAAACCATCAGTCATGTTGGCGAAAAGAGAACTATATTCTTGCTCACTTTTCCTAACTGCATCTTCAGCTTTCTTACGTTCGGTAATGTCTCGAAATATTAGGACGACACCGGTAGTTTTGCCGTCTTTATCTATTATTGGTGCTCCGCTGTCATCGATTGGAACTTCATTGCCGTCTTTTTGAATCAAAACTGTGTGGTTAGCTAAACCAATAACCATGCCTTCTTTTAGAACTCTGTCTATTGGGTTTTCAACTTCTGAACGAGTTTGCTCATTGATTATGTTGAAAACTGTTTTCGCAGGTTTCTGTGAAGCCTCATTTAGTAACCAACCGGTTAATTTTTCAGCCTCATCATTCATGAAATCGATCTTGCCGGATGTGTCAGTGGCGATGACGGCATCACCGATACTTGCCAAAGTAGTTGCCCATCGCTCCTCACTCTCCCGAAGAGAAGCTTGCACAAGTTCAAGTTCACTTTTAGAAGCGGTTACATTCTTCAAGTTAGCTGTCATCTGGTTGAATGCTTGAGATATTTCTCCGATTTCATCTTTTTTGTCAACTTTTAGTTTTTGATCAAGGTTTCCTGAACCAATAACTGCTATTCCAGCCTGCAACTTAGAGATAGACCTCAATGTGTTGCGGTAAGTCAATAGATAATTTGTGATGAAATAGGCACCGAATAACCCCAATAATGAGAAAATAAGAACTATGCTCGTTAAGTTAAGCTGGTCAACTTGACCTCGTAAATCTTGCGACAATTGCTGGGTATCAAAAATAAGCGCTTGATTTTGTAAAGTCATTCTGCTCCAGTCGGCTTGGAACTCTGGAAGAACCCTAATACTTACGTTCCTGGGCGCATTTTGGAGGTATGAAATCACATCAGTCCAGCGGTCGTTTAGCCTCTGGGAATCATCTTTGATATTATTAATTAGTAACTGCTGTGAGGGATTGGAGGCGTTGAGTTTTGTGGCGTCAGCGGAAATAGAAGAGAATTCAGTCTGCCAAAGCGTCAGATCAGGGCTGTCTTGATAGAGAAAATAGTCGCTCGAAATGTAGCTGAGGCTGTTGGCTCGGGCTAGGATGTCTTGAGAAATCGTTTCCTGATTGCTCCTCTGGGTCGTTTGTTGCTGGATTACAAAAACAGATGCCGCAATTATTGCAACAATTATGCCAAAGATTATGATGCTGAGAAGAAACTGGTTTTTTATCTTCATTTTCAGTCACCCAAACCTATTATGTTTACCGATTCAGGTCTCACTGACTTTAAGCCATCTACGTAAACGTAATTTAAGAAGTTGGGAACTGCTGTTGCACTTGTTAGATTATTGCTTATCAGCCATCTTGCTTCATCGTTCATTAGCAAAATAAAAGACTCGTCCAGCGTAACTGTATACTGATAGTTTTGCCAATCGGATGTCGTGTACGCAATAGTATAATTTAGGTTTTTTGCCTCTATTGCTATTGC
This sequence comes from Candidatus Bathyarchaeota archaeon, assembly GCA_963729805.1. Taxonomy (GTDB): domain Archaea; phylum Thermoproteota; class Bathyarchaeia; order Bathyarchaeales; family Bathycorpusculaceae; genus Bathycorpusculum. Next base: position 51,797 of record CAVSPH010000007.1, read on the forward strand.
TTGGTCCTGATGATTTATGCTGAAAGTCTCGGCTTGAACAAGAGCTTTCAAGAATCGCACTATCACATCCGGGTGCAGGGCAGCCCAGTTATTAGTACAAATTGCCTCAAAGTAACCAAATTGGTCAGCTTGAGCTGGCCACTGCACAATATTGTTGCCTAAAAGACTTTTAATTTGATCGATGTATGGCTCAAAGGTAATTACCGCATCAACAGTTCCATTTGCAAGAGCATTCGGGCCGTCACCAAAAGATGTATTGACAAGGGTTACTTGGCTTTGAGTTATGTTATTTAATTCAAGAAATCTACCAAGATAAAATTGTAAGCCGGTTCCAAACGAAACTCCAATAGTCTTACCCTGAAGGTCAGAGATATTGCTAATGCCTTCATCGGTTCTAGCAACCACATATAGGTTTAGGTATTTGCAAACGCTTCCAAAAGCAAGCAGATTTACGTTTTGCATCGCTTCATTGACTATAACAAATTCGGATGCCGTAGATATGTCTGTTTCCCCGTTTAGCAATCCGCTAGCTGCAGCATTTCCGGAAGCATAATTCTTTATCGAAACTTTAAGACCGTTAGCTAAAAAATATTGTTGGTCATTTGCAATGTAAATAAGTGTATTATATCCAGAAGGGTACACTCCAATAGTGACAGACTCTACATTGCCTGAATATGGTTTTTGGGAATTGAGGTAAACAAAAGAACTGATAACAATAGCTGCAATCAGAACAACAGCGGCGATGATTATCAGTTTCCTATGAGCAGTCATAATTCATTTGCCTCAAAGTATGAAGCTTACTACAAGTGGCTTGATATTTGTATATATAAGTATCGAACTTTAGACAAACTCCGACTTCATTCAGTCCTTTTATTGAATGCATGGAATGGTTAATTCAATTTACTTTCTATCCCGAACACAAGGCTTAGCAAATGTGCTTAAACTTATATTAATCTAGAAACAGACCATTTCATTAGTGAAAGCCTAATCCATGACAGAAGAAAGCGTTAGTTTTAGGGCAAAGCATCGCATTGAATCACTTTCTGACTTGATTTTCGGCTTAGCACTCTCCATCGGCGCTTTAACCTTGATAAACCGTCAACCAAACGACTTTCAACAGCTAATCCTATTCGTCCTTTACTACGCTTTCAGTTTCCTTATACTGATTAACATCTGGCGAATATACACCCGCACCATGTCGTTCCTACCTATTGAAACCACACGACTAATGAATCTCAACATCTTGTTGCTGTTTCTAGTTTCGATCGAACCCTATCTTTTCAATCAACTATTATTTACTAGCAGCTTTGCAATGGTTGGCAACGTTTCGATAATCTACGCTTTTGACCTCGGGGGATTATTCATAATTCAAACCTTCTTTACTAATTCTCTCATTGGCGAGAAGAAACAAGTCCTCTCCAAAGAATTGATTGGCGAATATAAATTCAGAAGAAACTCCCAGTTAGCAGCAGCAGCTCTATTCTTCATATCCACTATACCCGTCTTCTGGACTTGGAGAATAGAAATAAGCAACACTGAAGCCATTCCTATCAGATTCATTATTTGAATTATTACCTTATTCTTACCATTAATGGCAAACATTCGAAAACATCTAGAAATGGACAGCGTGTAAATTTCAAAAATCTTCGTGAACAATGCATTAGACAATCGTGTTTCAAAGTGCTTTTGAATTATTTTAGTAAAAGTAAATGTTGGCGGGTCCGACGGGAATTGAACCCGCGGCCTACGGATTAAGAGTCCGCCGCTCTAGCCTGACTGAGCTACGGACCCGCTCACAGGCTTCTTTTGAAAGACTTTCATTGAGAAATATAGAGCTTGCGGTTTGTTGTAACACCTTGATGCAGTGAAAAGCTAATAACAAAGCATGCTCATATTTTTCATAGGAGCTTTTTATGGCAGACTCTTCTGTTGAAGTTTTCATTCTAAAAACCTCAGATAGAGCAAAAGGTATTCCTGGTTTGCTAAACAAGCTGGGCCTAAACGATTATTCTGGGAAGCAAGTTGCTTTGAAAGCTAATTTTAATAGCGCTGACCCGTTTCCAGCATCAACGCACATTGATACATTAAGATCGATAGTTGAAACCTTAAAAGACTTAGGTGCCAGCGGCATAACCTTGGCTGAACGAAGCGGCATGGGCGACACAAAGCAGGTTCTCGAGCAAATGGGCGTTTTAGCCCTGTCAAAAGAACTTGGGTTTAAGGCAATTGTCTTAAATGATGTTGGCAAAGAAGACTGGATTAAGATTGAACGAGAAGATACCCATTGGCTCAAAGGGTTCTACATGGCAAAAGTATTCCATAAGGCAGACAAAGTTGTGCAAACATGTTGTCTAAAAACTCATAGGTTCGGCGGTCACTTTACGCTTTCAATGAAGAATTCTGTTGGTCTCGTTGCAAAAAAGGTTCCAGGCGGAATGTACGATTACATGTGGGAACTGCATGGTTCACCATATCAGCGGCAAATGATTGCGGAAATAAACAACCACTACAACTTGGATTTTGTTTTGATTGATGGAATAAAAGCTTTCATAACAGGTGGTCCAGACCAAGGCAAGGTGGTTGAGCCGAACCTTTTGATTGCAAGTCGCGACCGAGTGGCGATAGATGCAGTTGGTGTGGCAATTCTCAAAATTTATGGCGTAAAAGGCAAAGTGGGCGAAGCAGACGTTTTCGAGCAAGACCAACTTCGCAGAGCGGCGGAGCTAGGGTTCGGAGTAAAATCGGCCGCTGAAATAAAGTTAGTGTCTTTAAATGATGAAGGTCGATCGGATGTTGAGCGGATAGAACAAGTTCTTATGGCTTAACACTTGAAAGTATGTCGGGCTTGTCGCTGGCGCTGCCATCCACGCCTTTCTTAGCATACTCCTCCACTTCTTGGGGATTGTTTATGGTCCAAACTACCACTTTTAAACCATTTGTGTGAGCTTTTTCAACATTAGCCGTATGCATAAAACGATAAAGTGGCAGAAGATAATTCGCTTTCAAATCCAAAGCAGCTGTAATTGGGTTCTTGTGATTTGCATAAATCAAGCCTGTCTCAATTTCGCTGTTTAGTTCCCGAACTTTTTTGAGGGCATCTTCAAGGAAAGATGTTATAACAATATTTTTTTCAAGATTGTTTTTGTGCACTATCGAAAGCACTTGTTTTTCAATTCCTGTTTCCTTCAACTCAATAAAGACCTTGACTTTCTTGTCCAGAAAATCCAATGCTTCCTCTAAAGTCGGAATTTTCTCCCCTTTTTCAGCCGAGAAACCTTTGATCTCTTTGAGAGTGAATTCACTCACTAGACCTTTGCCATTGGTTGTGCGTTTAATATCTGCATCGTGGATAACGACAATTTGGTTATCTTTGGTTTTTCTGACGTCTAACTCAACTGCGTCTACACCAATTTCTATGGCCTTCTTGAAACTTGTCAAGGTATTTTCAGGTGCATATGCTTTGGCGCCTCTATGACCCACACGTAACATAATAAATTGTTAGTTAATGAGAGAATATTACATTTTGCATATTTTTCATGGTCGAATACTTATATAGTTTCCACATCACTGGGAAAGTTGAGAGTAAAGCGCTATGTCTTCTAATGAACGAGTTGGTTTAAGACCAATAGGTTTTGTTAAGACCGATGCGGTCGGTGATGAGGTTAAAGATAAGTCAAGAATCTCACAGATTGTTCTCAATGATGAATTAATTCAAGCCTTAGAAGGTATTACGGATTTTTCGCACCTCTTTGTAGTATTTTGGATGAGCCAAATTCCAGTTGAAAAAAGAATGATTCTTAAAGTTCATCCAAGAGGAAGAATGGACATGCCTTTACTGGGAGTTTTTGCGACCAGAACTAACCTACGTCCAAATCCAATAGGACTTACACTGGTAGAGTTGTTGAAAGTTGAAGGAACCACCTTGACTGTTCGTGGTCTCGATGCCTTTGATGGGACACCCATCTTGGATATTAAACCATTTGACTCTTGGGACGCAGCTGACTCCGCCAGAGTTCCAGAATGGTGGACTAAATTAAATCACGAAAAAACTTAATTTCTACAACAATTCTTGGATTCCGTAGCTGATATCGAGTGCTTTCAAGAGTTGTGTTCTAAGAACTTCACCTAACAAACCCGCGCTCTTAATGCAACCAATTTCAATGGCAAGTTCTGGATCTTCACATGCTTCTTTTAGCCAGACTTCAAAATCACTCCTATATAGATGAAATTCAAGCGAATCTAAGCTGACTTTTTTGATAATCCCATAAAACGCCACGAGTGTCTCAGCGGTAAATTCTGTAGGTTGATCTATTTCTTTGTAAAAGTGAAAACCCATTCCTTCTGGAACTGGTGTAAATGCTTTGATTGCTGCTTTTCCTCTCTGTGTTATACCAAATCCACCGCCGACTTTTTGTAGAAAGCCTGCTTTTGCTAAATCTTGGATTTGCTGGATCGCTTGATTTGGACTCAATTCTACTTTTTTAGCAAACATGTTTAGGTCCATGCGGCTTGTCGCTTCCTTCATTGTTTTTAGAACTTTGAATTGTTCATCTTTCAACAAAATCCCTTCTTGATAACTTGCTCAAATAAAATATTACTAACAGAAACTTAAATCTCTTAACAACTTCTGCACCAAAAAGCCAATGTTTCGAAAAATGACAACTTTATTTAGCTCTTAAAACTAACATCAATATAGTGAGAACCGATGAAAGACAATTACATTCTCATATTGGTTGCCACTAAAGATAAACAAGAAGCCGAAAAAATAACTCTAGCACTTTTGAATGAACGTCTAATTGCTTGCGGGAACATAACTAGTCCAGTCACATCTTTTTTTCATTGGTCTGGGCAAATTGAGAAATCTGAGGAATGCTTAGTCTTTATGAAATCACGCTCGGATCTGTTTGCGCAAGTTGCAGAGCGCGTGAAAGCCCTGCATAGTTATGAGGTTCCTGAGATTATCGCGCTTCCAATTGCAGATGGTTCAAAGACTTATTTTGATTGGCTGAGTAATATCTTGCCATGATGTACATTTATGTACTAATAAGCCTTAAATAATGCATTAACGTATGCTTCTGACCCAACAGGATGAACGACAAAATGGGGAATCGCCTTTGGCACACAACCTACCTCTAACACAAAACCAGTTGATCCCCTGAAAATCAAAAAAATTACAACAGCCCAGCAACCCATAGAAATATTCTCGAAACTCCAAAAACAATACAAAACAGCCTACCTTCTGGAATCCATCGAAGGACCAGAAAAGCTCGCCAAATACTCATTCATCGGATTTGACCCAAAAATAACCATACAAAGCAAACGCGAAAAAAGCCAAATCAAGAACACAAGAAACGACGAAACAATTACAGAGCAATCAAATGATCCACTTCGAATAATAGAAAAACATCTCAAAGATGCTGAAATCACAAACAATGAATTTCGTTTCGTAGGAGGAGCTGTCGGCTACATTTCATATGATGCAGTGCGGTACTGGGAAAAACTTCCAGAAAAATTACCTGATGATTTGGATTTCCCTGACTTGGAAATGGGCATATTCGACGATGGATTGGTTTTCAATCATATAGAGAATCAAGCATTTTACTATTACCGTAGTGAAAACCGCCTGCCTGAAATCAAAAATATGCTTAAGCAACCGATCACTTCTGAAGAATTCTCTTACACTCAACCCACATTAAATACAAAAAAGAAGACTTTCGAAAAAGCAGTTGAAAAAGCAAAAGAATACGTGACAGCTGGAGATATTTTCCAAGTTGTTCTCTCCAAACGGTACCAACTCCAAATCAAAGGCAGCTTAATCCCATTCTATCAAGCATTGCGAACATTAACCCTTCACCTTACATGTACTATCTACAAGTCGGGAGACCGACAAATTGTAGGATCCAGCCCCGAAATGTTGGTACGAGTTGAAAATCGAAAGGTTGAAACTTTCCCAATTGCTGGCACCAAACCAATCTCAGCTGATCCGGCAGAAAACAGCAAATTAACCCGAGAACTTCTTGCGGACCCGAAAGAATGTGCCGAACATGTGATGCTTGTTGATTTAGCGCGAAACGATGTAGGCAAAATTTCCAAATATGGAAGTGTTCGTGTGCCTGGAGTTCATGAAAGTTCACCAGTATAGCCATGTACAGCATATCGTTTCTCAGGTGGTAGGCGAGCTAAAGGATAACCTTCAAAGCTACGATGCCCTAAGGGCTGTTTTTCCGGCTGGAACAGTTTCTGGTGCGCCAAAAGTTAGAGCGATGGAAATTATCGATGAACTCGAACAGACAAGGCGTGGGCCCTACGCTGGGGCTGTCGGCTATTTTTCTTATAATGGCAATGCGGACTTCGCCATAACCATCCGCACTCTTTTCGCCAACAAGAACCAAGCATACATTCAAGCAGGCGCAGGAATTGTGGCTGATTCGGTTGCGGAACGAGAATGGTTTGAAACCGACCACAAGGCCCAGGCGTTGATGCAGGCGCTTGAGAAACTGGAGGAGGCAAAAGCATGAAAGTTGTGGTAATTGACAATTATGATTCATTCGTTTACAACTTTGTCCAGTACATAGGTGAACTGGGCGCGGAAACAATAGTTTACCGTAACAACAAAGTTACTTAAAACAGTTAATTGAGCTAAAGCCAGACCGAATCGTGATTTCGCCTGGTCCAGGCACGCCGGAAGACGAGAGATATTTTGGTAGTTTGCGCAGCAACATTCTGCAAGACTCTGAGCCAAACAGTTCCAACTTTAGGCGTTTGTTTAGGGCATCAAGGAATAATCAATGTTTATGGTGGAAAAATCATCCATGCAAAACGGCTCATGCACGGTAAAACATGCGGCATAAAGCACGATGAAAAAGGTATCTTCGCAGGCGTTCGCAACCCATTCACGGCAACAAGATATCATTCACTTGCTGGCGAACGATGCTCCATTCCTTCATGCCTGGAAATTATCGGCTGAATCATCGACGATGGCGAAATAATGGGCGTTCGCCACGTGAAGTTTCCAATTGATGGTGTGCAGTTTCATCCTGAATCAATTCTTTGTGAAGACGGCAAAGTAATTATCAGAAATTTCGTTGGAAGGGAGAGTGATCGTGATGATTAGGGAAGGCATCCAGAAACTCATCGAAGGCTCCAGTCTTAACAGTGGATGAGTCAGGTGAAATAATGCGTGAAGTAATGTCGGGAAAAGCAACAAACTCACAAACCGCCTCTTTCTTAACTGCCCTGCGGATGAAGGGTGAAGAAGTTGAGGAACTTATCGCCTTCGCCTCAGTCATGCGGGAGAATAGCAGCCAAATTCATCCTCATGTGCAAGGCCGATCTGGTAGACACTTGCGGTACAGGCGGAGACAAAATCAAAACCTTCAACGTAAGCACCGCAGCAGCCTTCGTGATTGCAGGCGCAGGCGTCGCCGTGGCTAAGCATGGAAACAGGGCTGTGACAAGCAAAAGCGGAAGCGCCGACGTACTGGAAAAGCTTGGTCTAAATCTGAACTTGCAGCCAAAAGCGGTGGAAAGAATAATTGAAACTGTTGGATCGGTTTCATGTTTGCCCCAGCTTTTCACCCTGCCATGAAATATGCGGCTGAGCCAAGACGAGAAATTGGCATCCGCACCGTGTTCAATTTGCTTGGACCTTTAACTAACCCAGCATCCGCCAACGCGCAGCTCCTTGGGGTTTACGACCCAAAACTGACAGCTCCAATGGCTTATGCACTACAGCGACTTGGCTGCGAAGAAGCTATGGTTGTCCACGGGCTCGACGGCTTAGATGAAGTGTCAACAGTTGGAAAAACAGCGATTGCACATTTAAAGAAGGGCAAGTAACAGAACTGGTAAGTCTTCTCCGAAGGATTTTGGTGTAAAAGAAGCCTGCATTGCAGACTTAAAAGTAGCAACATCCGAGGAAAGCGCCCAAACACTCTTCAAAATCCTGCACGGCAACCTTGCCTTGGATGACCCAAAAGTGGAGTTTGTGCTTGTCAACGCTGCCGTAGGAATAATTGTTGGTGGAGAAGCATTAGATTTCAAAGAAGGCATGGCGAAAGCCAAAAAATCAGTTGAAAGCGGAGCAGCTTACGGTAAACTTAAGGGTTTGATTAAGGCTTCAGGTGGAAACACTGCAAAAACTTGAGGAGTTTGAGGCACACTATGAGTGATTTTCTGGATGTGTTGGGGCATGTTGCCCAAGTCACTGTTGACACTGAATACTATGATGTGATAACGCCTGTGGAGAGCGTTCGTGTTAGCTTAAAGAAGGCGATTTTAAACTGCACAGCTTAACCCGATCATAGCGGAAATTAAATCTGCTTCACCATCCGCTGGCGTGATTAGAGAAAATGTTGAGCCAGCCCTGGTTGCGGCAGCTATAGAGAGGGGCGGAGCCACAGCGTTATCTGTGTTAACGGAGCCAAAACAGTTCAGCGGATCCATAGAAGCTCTAGTTCAAGCTCGGCAAGCGGTGAAACTTCCCATTCTCATGAAAGACATAATCATAAGCCCCATACAAATCCAGGCAGCATCAAAACTTGGAGCCAACGCCGTTTTGTTGATTCAAGCACTCTTCGACCGAGGATACAGCGAAAAGACTCTCCAAGAAATGATAAATGGGGCGCACATGCTCGGGCTTGAAGTTTTGCTTGAAATCCACACGCTGTCTGAATTTGTGTCTGCTTTGAAAACAGATGCTGACTTGATTGGAATAAATAACCGTAATCTTGCAACATTAAAGGTGGATTTGAACGTAACAAAAAAAATCCTTCAATCAATAAATCCAAAAAACAAAGTGATTGTAAGCGAAAGCGGAATCCAAACTCCAGCAGACATTCGTTTCTTGCGTGAAAGCGGCGCAACAGCTTTTCTCATCGGTTCAGCAATAATGTCGTCCGATAACATTGAAGAAAAAGTTAGGGAGTTCGTAACGGCAAAATGAAACTAAGCAACTATCCCATTGACGGAAAATATGGCAAATATGGCGGACGCTTTGTTCCAGAGGTTCTGATGAGTGCCATTAGGGGAATTGGAAGAAGCTTACGCGAAAGCCCAAAAAGACCCCAGTTTCCAAAAACAGCTCGATTACTACCTAGTCAGAATTCGTTGGTCGCCCAACACCACTTTACTTGCCGAAAACTTGACTCGCAAAGCAGGCGGCGCCAAAATCTACCTAAAACGTGAAGATTTAGCCCACGGCGGAGCCCACAAAATAAACAACACGATTGGGCAGGCGCTTTTGGCTAAGCGGATGGGAAAAACACGTGTTATCGCCGAAACAGGGGCAGGTCAACATGGCGTGGCAACAGCAATTGCATGTGCCGCTTTAGGTTTGAAGGCGGAAGTTTACATGGGCACCGAAGATTGTGAACGGCAGAGGCTTAACGTTTTCCGCATGAAACTCCTAAACGCCGAAGTGCATCCTGTGGAAACAGGCTCAAAAACGCTTAAAGACTCAATTAATGAGGCGTTCCGCGATTGGGTAACAAACCTTGAGACCACTTACTACCTAATCGGCTCAGTTGTCGGACCACACCCGTACCCCATGATTGTCCGAGACTTCCAAAGCGTCATCGGCAAGGAACTCAAAGACGCAATTCCACAAAAAAGAAGGCCGACTGCCTGATGCGCTTGTTGCTTGTGTGGGCGGAGGAAGCAACGCTATGGGCACGTTTTACCCCTTCGAAGATGACGCGCAAGTGGCGCTTTATGGTGTTGAAGCTGCAGGCGAAGGCTTAGAAACAGGCAAACACGCCGCTTCGCTTGGTGCAGGAGCAGAAGGCGTCTTCCACGGTATGTTAACCTACGTGTTGCAGGACAGCAACGGCCAAATCCAGAATACAAACAGCGTTTCCGCAGGCTTAGATTACCCAGGCGTTGGACCTGAACACTCTTTTTTAAAGACGCTTAAACGGGCACAGTACGTTTCAGCCACAGACAAAGAAGCGGTAGAGGCTTTTCTATTGTTAAGCAGAGAAGAAGGCATATTGCCCGCGCTCGAATCCGCCCATGCAATTGCTTATGCCATGAAACTTGCGCCTAAAATGAAGAAAACCCAATCAATCGTTGTAACCCTGTCTGGACGAGGCGACAAAGACGTGGAAACCATCGCTGACTACATAGGGGCAAAAATATGAACGCCATAAAACAAGCATTCCAAACTGCAAAATCACATGGAAGCGGAGCACTCATCGGCTACATCATGGCTGGAGACCCAAACCCAGAGCGACACCCAAAATCGCTGATGCTCTAATCAAAGGCGGCGTGGATATTTTGGAACTTGGGCTGCCGTTTTCAGACCCAATTGCTGATGGACCAACAATTCAGGCTGCAAGCGTCCGAGCTTTAGCGGCTGGAACCACACCGAAAAAAGTATTGGAAATAGCCAAAGAGATCAGGCAGAGCCATGACGTGCCAGTTGTGATAATGACCTATTATAATCCAGTTTTCAGGATGGGGCTTGAAAGGTTTTGTGGTTTAGCTCATAGAATGCATGGTTGACGGCATCATCGTTCCAGACCTGCCCTTGGAAGAAGCAGACGACTACAGGAAAACCGCAAAAGAATTTGGCATAGACACGATTTTTTTGGCTGCACCCTCCACTTCCAACGTCCGTCTTGCAAAGATTGTAGATGCCTCATCGGGCTTTCTGTATCTTGTTTCCCACTTCGGCGTCACAGGTGCACAAACGGCAATCGAGGATTCAACGATTCGAACTTGTTAAGCGTGTTTTGCCTTTCACGGCAGGCAAGATTCCATTGGCAGTTGGCTTCGGAGTCTCTAAACCTGAGCATGTAGCTCGCATCATTGAAGCAGGGGCTGATGGTGTTATCGTTGGAAGCGCCTTCATCAACATAATCCAGAAACACAAAGACAACATGAATGTTCTGATGAAAGAACTAGAAGTGACTGCATATAAACTCGAAGAAAGCAACAAAACACCTTAACAACTAAAAATTGGTTCGATCATTAAGAAAGTATTAAAATTGTTCTGCGCCTTAAGTTTCGGCGGTGGATCTTAGGCGGTGGGGTAGGGGTCCATTGTACCGTAAACCCTCTATACGACGGGCTGACATCTGCGGATGAGGCGCCGAAGGCCGTTTGGATCTTCATTTCCGAAACATTGACTATCCGTCCTTTGGGGCTGGCGGTCAATGGGCAGCTTCCGTAGGGGAGTTACTTCATTGTTCACCAGGCGAACCTGGCTAGGCTCGGGAGAGAGCAACCTAAGTTTGGACGTTATGCGCTCAAGGGGGTGCGGGTAAGAGCGTAGGGTTTGATGGTTCAGGCGGAGTCTGGGTGTCGAACTGCAGTGGTCCACCGCTACTGCTTTATTCGTATGCTGCTTCTCTTTGAGAAATTTTCAGGATAATGATTGTTAGTGTGCTTTTGTTTACAGAAAACATGATTCTGAATCTGCCTGTTCGCAGTCGATAGAAGTCTTTTTGCCCTTCCATCTTTACAATGTCTAGGTGCTCAATAAAATTCGGAAAATTTTCCAAGCGTAAAATGGCCTCAAGCTCTCTTAGCCTAGTTTTTTCGTCCAAACAATCTAGAAATTTATCGACTTTTCGGTGAAGAAGTATATGGTAGTTAGGCACCCTTTTTTACTCCGTGCTTCTTAAGCACTTCTTCCAAGGGAACATACTTGCCTTCTTCAACTTCACGCTTCAAAACTTTTAGCTCCTTCGATTCTTCAGGGCTTATTTTTTCCTCTGGAATCAAGGATTCAACAAGGCTGTCAAGCGATTTCTCAATTGACCTGAGCTCTAGTCGCACTCGTTTGACCTCTTCATAGACCTTATCTAAACTAACCTCAGCCGTCAATGATACCCTCTCAAAATAATACTTGACTCGGGACTAATAACTTTTGACTAAATAGTATACTTGTTTCGTCTTTGCTTTTCAAGTGTTCCTCTGAGAGTGATATTGCCATGCGCGCAAGGGGGTGCGGGTAAGAGCGTAGGGCTTGAGCCTTTCAGGCGGAGTCTGGGTGTCGAACTGCAGTGGTCCACCGCTACTGCTTTTTCAGTGAAACATATCCGGTGCTTAGAACACAAATAATTATTTTGATTCATCTGTACTTTTCTTGTATAGTGCTTTGTCGATTATTCTTACGTCTAGTTTTTGTTTGGCTGCAGTTTTCCTAATTGCCTCAAGCAGTTTTAGGTAATTCTGTGTTGTTAACATGTTAGGCGGTGGATTACCAAGCAGGGCTTTCCAAGTTGCTGCATCAAGAATGCAGTATTGTTTTGGGTCAAAGAACGCGAGGATCACGCTTGCTAATACCGGGTTGATGCCTTCTAAAAGTGTAAGGCAGTTCATGCGATAGCCATCTTCACAAGAAGGAATACTAAGGGCTTGGCTTGATAAGCGATTAATAGTTGCTTCATCATTTCGGGCAACTAATGGTAGCGTTCGCATTTTTTTTTCGGGCTCATCTTTGAATTTCCACTCAACAACTTGCGCCAAATCAGCTTGGGTTAAAGCTTTGGCCCTCCGAAATTTAGCACCTAACTCCCGTTCTTTCTGCGCTTGCCAACCCAAGCTTTTGTCGTATTTGCGGCTCCACATCAAGAAAGCAGCTTTATCCACAAAATTCACCTGCAAAGCATAAAAGAGAAGTTCCTTAAATTTTTGCCTTTGCCTAAAAAACATGAAAACAAATTAAGAAAAAGTGGGTTAATTTTGGTCTACCAGATGTGCCGTTCCGTCTGGGCAATATACTTTTTCATCTTTATTGACGCGTCTATAGCGTTCACTGCACATATGCAGAAGTGTACAGCCGTCACAATCTCTACTCAACATATTTTTTTTCGCCTCCTATTGGGGCATTGAGCATCGGTGAAATTGGCTTATAAGACTATGTAATATGGATGTGTATACGTAGGTATGTATGTCAACGGTTTTTCATGTGTGAGGTACATGTCTTGTAAGCTATGCAGTCTTCCGAGCAGGGAACGGCTGTTTTGGTTTGGCAGTCCAAAATAATGGTGCTGTTCACGCTTAGGTCACCTTCCCCAGATTACTCTTAGCGAATGCTTAACGGTGGAATGGCTTTTCCCCATAAATATGACAGACAAGGCAAACAAGCCTGAACACGCCATTTCTCTTATTGCCAAATCCAACATGCCGATTCATCCTTTTTGTTTCGCTCTAAACACAATGTATGGAATTTAGGATATAAAGCGATTTGAGAAATGTTCACACAAATTAAGAATAACTATGCAAACGGCAACAATAAAAGGTAAAAACTCGGACAATAACCAATTATAGTCATGAAAAGTAGACAAATAGAAAAAGTCTTCAGGCTTAGCCAATGAAAAGAACGCGAGTCTTTCAAAAACAATTTAATAAACGACCGCTTTAAAATAAATAGAAAGCATATTTAAGCACTCAACCATTAACAAGCTCTAAGGTTAATGCTTCAAATATTCCAAGCGTTTTATCTTTTTGTGCATGCCTTTTGACGGATTCTGTATCAACTTTGGTAAAAGCTAAAATTGCTTTGACATCCTCTCGATCTTTAATCACTCGTTCAGGCGGCAAAGTTGCCTTAATCATCCGTAGCTTCGCCACAATCAAGCCTTCGGGCGATTGAAAAAAAGTTTTTATGTCACTTATTTTTCCAGATTTTTTATCGAGCTTATCATCTGAAAGTATGATATCAATAGTGTAGGGTGTTATTTTATCTTTGAAGGTTGCAATTTTATATCCTGATGTTAGTGCAGAATCAATTTTTCGTTCGTCAAATTCTAAATCTGCTTCATTTAATGCTGTCTTAATTTTTCTTTTGACATCAATCTCGTTTGCAATTGCAATAATTACGTCTACATCAGTAGTTGTCCGTGGAACACTGTAAAAACTCGTTGCCAACGCGCCAGTAAAGGCATAATCTAACTTCGATTTTTCAAAAGCAATTGCAAGTTTCTTCACAAAAGTGTAATAGTCTTCCAACTGTTTTTGCCTCAACGCTTTCGTTTAGACCATTCTAGGCGCTCACGCAATTTTAAGATTAATTCTTGCTCACTAATGTCCGGAAACAGGTCCTTGATGCCGTCAGCACATATTCGGATGCAACCATTAGTCATATCCATACATATTAGCACTTTTTCTTCAGGCTTTAAGCGCCCTAATCTTTCAATGTCTTTATCCATTTACGATTCGCTGCGTTAAATTACATTATTATGTGGGTACTTAAAATAACCTTACACTACAGGTCTATGCCGATAGCATACCCAGCGTTAAACCATATTTTGCATAAGAATTATTGGATTAATTCGGCACTTTTTTCTGCCTGTTACTATGAGGTCTATGAGCAGGCCAGCATTTCCGACAATACACAGGTCGGTCGGCTTTGGGCTGAAATGGGACTTCGCATTCGCATCCGCAGTCGCTGCAAACCGCTGTATAAACTGGTTCTTTGTTAAATTGTTCGAATAAATTGTAGTTTTTGAGGCGTGGCCATCCTGTTTTTGCGTAGCGGAGCATTTCCGGTTTATCTTTTAGCCAGCGCATCATGTGGAAGAAGCTTTTTCCTCTTTTTTCTTCTCTTTCTTCTAAGGGTTCATAGCCTAGGTTACGGATTTCGTCTAGGTAAGCGATTTCCACTAATCTCTGTGCTTCGCCGATGACCCTAATGCGCTTTATTCGATCTTTTCCATAGGCTTTAATGAGTTCCTCGGCTGCTACGTCAAATATGCAGCCTTGGCAAATGTGAATTTCCTCTTCTGGTTTGAGGTTAAACCATTCAAGAAGCTTAGAAACTACGCGGGATGATTCCTGTAGGTACTCTTTTTCTCGGAAAATTTCTTGATAAAACTTTACGTCTATTAGATCATATTTGAATTCGCCAGTTTCTTCACGGTAGGCACCTACTACAACACCATAAAGTAAGTCGCCGCTGCCTGCGTCATCCACAATAACTGTCAAGTATTAATGGTCCTTCTCTTTCTTCTCAATTCAATGATTTTATTCTTGTATAAAAATAGTCCTCCCCAAAGGAACATAACTGGAGGACAGTTGCTTTAATTTAGAGGGGTCTGTTAGATGTTGCTTAGTACTTTCGGCAAGGCTAATGTGCTGAGGAGGCCTTTTTTGCCTAAGCGCAGTTGTCTCTCTCCTCTAAAAACGCATACGTGGGCATTTCTTATTTCTATGTTTTCTCCAACCGTCACAGAGTTTATTTGTCCTTCCCATAGGCAGAGTTTAATCTTTCCAGTGTCATCTTGAACTAAAGCATTTACTACCATAACAGTGTTGCCAAACTGTGTGTGAACCTGAACTGGTTTAGGAATCTCAAGAACTTCCGCCTTTACATTGACTTTTTTCATACCTGCTCTCAAATCATTAACCGAAGTAAACACTGACTCTGTATTTTGCTTCGCAATCTTTTTACATATTTTGTCTGTGCTCATCCAGCTTTCAAAAGGATTGTCTTTTCTCAACAGAAATTGTTCATCAACCCTGAACTGGGCAACAGCATGATTCTCTTTCTTTATTAAAAAAATTATTTCATCTTTAACTTTTCCACGGTATTCAACTGTGAGCGCCCCACAAACAGCTTTTTCATTATTTTTTGCTTTTATCAGCGCTTGGAAAACTTCAGAGGGATAAATATTGTGTTTCACTGAAAGAAGAGCAATGTGCTCCCCTAAGGTTGATTTTTTCTGTCTCAAAGTCCCTCTCTCTTTCATTTATAGTTCGAGAAAAAGCAAGTTCAAAGTGAATAATACTTTCTCTCAATATGTCGAATGCTACATAATGTCAAAGTACCTATATTAGTCTGACTATAAAAAAAGGCGTTTTTGAATTGTTCTAAGGAAAACCTAAAATAATATGATGGAAAGAAGGCGAACCATTTTTCTCTTTCATCTATTTTATTTAAAGAACTTGCTAAAAAAAGAGTTGGAGCAAAAACTTGATGTTTAATCTTACAAATGGAAGCATCCAATTTATAAGGATGAAGTTCATGATTTAAGGTACTGTGTAAAAATAACTTTTTGCACAGCAAATATAGTAGGAGTTGAAATAGCGAAATGTATAACAACAGAGAGATGCACAAGGCAACTTGCGCTGACTGCGGAAAAGAATGTGACGTTCCTTTCAAGCCAGACGGTACAAGGCCAGTATATTGCCGTGAATGCTACTCAAAACGTAGACCACCAAGAAGATATTAAGCTAATTAGCTGAACATCTTAACTATTCTCAATTATTTTCTTTTTATTTTTTATTGCTCGCAGATATTTTTGTTCTAAGTTATAGTTTAATTGAACCTAATACCGTAATAACATTGAGATTTAAGTTGACAAACGTATTATCGATTCTTTAAAATAGCGGTTTCAATAGTATCAAATTAGGTGTCTTTTCTTGAGCCTTTATTCTTTTGCAGGTACCTTGAAACCTCTTGCCCCTTTTGATTTCTCTAAATCTCTCGAATTCCTCTCTGATTTTGGTCCAATGCAAAATGAACAACAAGTGAAAAGTGGCACTATCACAAAGGCTGTTCAAGTAAAAGGCAAAACAATCGCATTTGAAGTTGTTGATAAAGGAACTATTGAAAACCCCAATTTACAATTCACAGCTTACTCGAAAGCAAAATTCACCGACGAAGTCAAGGAATTAGTTGCTGACCGGATAAATTTCTTTTTGAGCCTTCAAGATAACCTGAAAGAGTTTTATGAAATTGCAAAAAAAGATGAGTTCATACAACCTGCAATCAAACAGTTTTATGGCCATAAGCAAGTGAAGTTCTTAACGCCTTTTGAAATTGCATGTTGGGCTGTTCTAACCCAAAGAATACCTATGAATGTGGCTCGCAAAATAAAAGAAAATATTGTCAAGAAAGTAGGCGGTCAAATTAAAGTCAGAGGAATTGAATATTTTTCTTTTCCTGAACCGCCTGACATGGTTGCTACATCTGTAGACTTGTCTGAAATGGTTCCAAATAAGCGAAAAGTAGAGTACCTAACATCTGTGGTCGAATCGTTCTGCACGATTGAGGAAAAATGGCTCAGAACGGCGCCCTACGAGGAAGTTCATGACTGGTTAACGAACATCAAAGGCATTGGAGACTGGTCAGCTAACTTTGTAATGATACGAGGACTCGGCAGAATGGAAGAACTCTCAAACATAGAACCGCAACTTGCCTTAGATGTGGCTAGAACTTATACCCGAAAGAATGAACCAATGAATAATGAAGAAGTATGCAAGATAGCTGAGAAGTACGGAAAATGGAAAGGCTATTGGGCATATTACCTCAGAATATTCACAGAATTCGCATATGTTTTTGAAAAGGGGAAAGAAATCTTAATGAAATAAAATGGGTAAGTTAACATGCGTTTTTTTCAACAGAAAAATTGCCGTAATCAGTGTATTTAGTACTAAATTATAACAGCAGCAAATAGATTCTGTCAACAAAATTATTATAATTCGCCATTCAAATAACAATCACTAAGGCGTCAAATATGAAACAATTCCTAATTACTCCAGCGGCAGGAAAACGGTTAATTGCCAAAACCCTGTCAAGCCATCCTGCAATTAAAAAAGCCCTCAAAAACGGGACACTTGTCATTGTGGCTGGAACAACAAATGGATACGTAGTTGAAGAAATACTGAAAACGTATCAGATTGAAGCTGATTTTTCGAGGAAACACTTTTTCCGCGGCATAACCCTGCCATCGACCAGATCCGTGACTGGAACGGGGCGGCTAGCTAACGTTAGCGCCTTCCCTGGTGACGTTGTGATTGTCAATGGGGTTTGGCAAAAGGGTAAGTCAATTGAAGATGTTGTTGACTCGCTTAAGGAGGGTGACGTCATTTTGAAGGGAGCAAACGCTCTGGATTTAAATCGGAAGCAAGCCGGGATCTTGATTGGCCACCCAAAGGCTGGAACAATTGGTTTAGCTATACCTGCTGTTGTTGGGCGTCGAGTAAAACTCATAATTCCAGTGGGCATTGAGAAGCGAATAAACGGCGATTTAACTTCATTAGCGGAAAAGCTCAACGCGCCTGGCTCAGGCGGATACCGCTTGTTGCCTGTTGTCGGAGAAGTGTTTTCTGAGATAGAAGCGTTAACCGTTTTGACGGGTGCTGAGGTAGAGTTAATTGCTGCTGGAGGTGTTTGTGGCGCCGAAGGCTCATGCTGGATTGCTGTGACTGGAACTGAAGAACAGGAGGAGTTTGCCGCCGAAATTATTGCCTCTGTAAATTGTGAACCGGCATTTAATTTTGAAAATATCAAATAAAAAAAGTAAATTTGGGTTTAATTTATTCTTGGCCATGATGCATCATACCCATTCCCATGCCGTGCCCTTTACCTCTTGACATCATAGCTTCTCTCCAATTCTGAATAATTCCTGGTAATATTTGATTCATCATTTCCATATCTGTTTTTATTAAGTCCATTGCTGCCTGGTTTATTTCAAGCTCCACGGTTAATTTTATTTTTCCACTTTTATCTGCTTCCATATCTTCACCTCCTTAAAATCAGCGACTCGTCAAATCGAATTCTTAATTAATTATTGGTTAACGATTGCTTGTTTTAAACTTAAGTGATTGTACCAACACAACAACACAGTTAAGTCCGAACTAACCTTTTTTGAATAAGGAGATTAATTCTCAAAAAATTCCCAAGCAATATTGAAACGCCAGGGATCGCCTTTTTCTGTAAGCTGTATTTTTCCATCTTTGGTTTCAATTAAGCCCTTTTCTTGTAGTCGATGAATTGCCTTAGGGAAGGCTTCTTCGGGCAACTTTCCAAACTGATCGTGGAAAATTTCGCGATCCAAAGGAACACGAATGTAAATGAGCATCAGGGCTTTTCTCATCTCATCTTCAACAGACATCTTGGTTAATCGGTCGATTGGAAAATTACCATTTTTGACCGTTTCGATGTAAGTTTGGACATTTTCGATGTCAGAATACAAAAAGCGACCTATGTGTCCCATGAAAAAGCCCGCGCCGGAACCTACAACCTCAGAAGATGGTCTCTCAAAATCCTCTTTCACTCGAGAAAATCTGTTGTGGCAGGTAGGATAATACCCGTTCTCTTTGAAAATTTCAGAAGCCTCGAGATACATTTCCATTTCTACGCTATTGTTGCCGGCAGCAGGTAGCTCTCCCGATTCAATCTTTTTGGCCAGGAAAGTGTCAGGGTACAAATCCAAAGGGTAGCAGTCAACACTTTCCAATTCAAGAGATAACGCCTGTTCTAAGTCCGCCTTCCACTGCTTCAACGTTTGACCTGGCAGATTATACATCAAATCAATGCTAACGCCAAGCCCGTTTTTTCTTGCAGAACTTAGTTTTGTCACAGCTTCATTTTTGCTGTCGCGGAGCATTAGGATTTTGCGGAATTTATCATCAAACGTTTGAACCCCAATATCCAGCTGGTTTACCCTCTGCGAATGAAGTAGCTGTATTTTATTTTCTGTAAGATTGGTGGTGCAAGCAGCAAATTTTGTCTGGTGATCCTTGCTGAGGTTGAAGTTTGTTCTGCAGAAACCCAAGATATCAGCTATTTGCTCGTTTGTGAGCACAGTTGGGCTTCCACCGCCAATGTAAAGTTCTTGAAATAGACTGGATTTGACATAGCTGTTCTTCGCGTAGAGACTCATTGCTTTCTTAAGCGCAGTGAGATAAGGAGCCACGAATTGTTTATCGCAGCTTACCGGAAAATAACAGAAAGTGCACTTTCCGTCACAGAAAGGAATCCAAGGTTGTAACTCTCTTGTTTGATCAGATGTGCCATCAGTTTTAAGAAACTCTGTGAAATCTGACAAGGCATTTGGTGTAGTCAGTGCTCTATCTCTGTAAGTCATTGGGGGCCAATGCTGAATAGTCTTGTATGGCCAGCCATTATTTGCATCCTGCATAGAGCACACCTTTTGAGTAAAAGCGTTAGTTTGTCTTTTAAAGCTAGCCGCTAACAATGAATTTATTTTCACCAAAAATCATGCGGTAGAGTTTTTCAAGGTTTGAATTTTGGGAAAATTGGTTTTGGCTTTGGTTAGCCAAAGCTTATATATAGGCTGGATTATCCATCCAGATAATAGGGGCTTAAAGGAGAAAATGAAAAATAAAAGTATAATTTACATTGCCGCGATAATAACCATTATCATAGTTGTTTCCGCCGCTTTCATTTACTTCAACAATAATCCAGCTCCAAATTCAACAAATACGCAAAAAAATATATCTGTTGTAGATGACGAAGGCACCACAACCAATCTCACTTCAGTTCCTCAAAGAATTATTTCACTAGCTCCAAGTAACACTCAAATCCTCTTCGCTATAGGCATGGGTGACAAAGTTGTAGGCGTAACAGATTACGACCACTACCCATACAACTTTACTGCTTGGATTGCCGCCGGCAACATGACAAGTGTTGGAGGTTTTTCCACACCTAACAAAGAAGCCATAGAATCATTAAACCCAGACCTAATTCTCGCAACACCCATCAACGATCCTGACGTTGTTACTCTTAGAAGCTTGGCTTACAATGTGCTGGTTCTAAACCCCAATGATGTCAACGGAGTACTCAAAGACATCACTATGGTTGGCAAAGCAACAGGAGCAACCAAAACGCAACAAACTTGGTGAATTCACTAAACAGCCAAATTAGCTCCATAGAAGCGAAAATAGCAGCCGCCAACGTAACCAAACCAATAGTTTACTATGAAGTCTGGACTCCTCCATTAATGTCAGCAGGTTCAACATCATTCATAAACGACGTAATTGCAAAAGCTGGAGGAATAAACATTTTCGAAAACGAAACCCAACAGTATCCCACTGTGAGTTCAGAAACCATCGTCGAGAAGAATCCTAACGTCATATTGCTACCAACTGACATGGCAAACCCAGGCGATACACCATTCTACGGAAGCGTTGAACGAAGTTAAAGAAAGACCAGGTTGGAATGCGATAAGTGCAGTACAGAACAATCGGGTAATTGTGGTCGATGGAGACCTTTTCGCTGAAGCAGGACCAAGAATCGCCGACCAAATTGCAGCTGCAGCCCAAGCATTCTACCCAGACCTTTTTAACTCCACTTCACCCTAATCTTTTTTTGTGTTAAGCTATGACGACGGACAAAGTAGAAAGCAAATATTCAAAGCGCTCCTCAAGATGGAAACTAATCTTATTAGCTTTGATATGTAGCGCTTAGTTGTCACAGTGATTTTTTGTTTAAACATAGGTTTCGCACCGATCAGTTTCTCAGAGATTCTTGCAATAATTAGGTAAGCAGATTCCTTTTCTTAACCGCTCAATAAGCTCTTCATCAGTTTCCACCATTAATCGAAGCAATAATTCTTCAAATTCGTCTCCCTCGAATTTTGGCAGGCGCTATAGTTGGTGCTGGTTTAGCAGCGGCTGGCGTCATGTATCAAGGAGTTTTTAGAAATCCAATGGCTGATTCCTACCTTTTAGGGGCTTCAGCAGGGGCATCTTTAGGCTATACTCTGACTGCGATTTATGCTGGTTCCCTTGCCCTCAACTTTTTAGGGCTTGGGATATTTCCAAGTAGTTGCTTTCATAGGTGCAGTATTAACGGTTTTTCTTGTTTATTTTATGTCACGAGTTGGAAACAGGGTGCCGGTAACTACGCTTTTGCTTTCAGGAATCGTTGTGAACATATTTATTTTGGCGCTTCAAACGGTATTTGAGCTGCGCTCAGGCAAAGCTCTCATTGGCATAGTTGCTTGGATAGCAGGCGGATTTTCAAATATTACTTGGCTGGACATATACGCTGTTTTTCCATTTGTTTTGATAGGAATTGTTCTTGCATATTTCTTTACTAAAGACCTTAACATGCTTTCTATGGGTGATGACACAGCCCAACATTTAGGCGTAAACACGGAAAGGGTGAGGCAAATTCTTCTGCTAATAAGTTCTTTAATAACAGGTGCGGTTGTTTCCATAAGCGGAGTCATAGGGTTCGTTGGGCTGATTATTCCTCACATGACACGACTAGTTATTGGACCTGACCATCGAATTCTTTTGCCTACCTCAGCAATTGTCGGAGCCATATTCCTAATTCTCTGTGATTCTCTTGCTCGCGTTGCAACAGGAGCATCTGAATTGCCAGTTGGAGTCATAACTGCTTTAGCTGGAACCCCATTCTTTATCTATTTGCTTAGGAAAAGAAAAACAAGCTTACTCACTTTAAAGGAGAGGGAAGCGGACACGGTATTACTTAACGTTGATGGAATCGAATGCCGCTATGGTTCAGTGAAAATCCTGGAAAATGTAAGTCTATCTGTTAAAGAAGGTGACTTCGTAGGCATACTTGGACCAAACGGTTCAGGAAAAACCACCCTCCTCAAAAGCATTAGCCGAACCCTCAAACCATACAAAGGAACCATACTTCTGGATAAAACTGACATTTACAGCATGAAAAGCGTGGAACTTGCCAAACATATGGCCATTGTCCCGCAAGAAAGTAGCATAGGCTTCAGCTTCTCCGCATTAGATATTGTGCTGATGGGTCGCAACCCGCACATGAAACGGTTCCAAATGGAGTCAGAAAAAGACATGTCTATCGTCAAGAAAGCGATGCTAAGAACAAACACTTGGCACCTTGCTGACAGACCCATAAACGAATTAAGCGGTGGAGAAAAACAACGAGTCGTCATCGCCCGTGCTTTGGCTCAAGAACCTAAAATTTTGTTGCTGGATGAACCACTGACGCATCTCGACATGATTAACCAATTAGAAATTATGGACTTAGTCAAAGAATTATGCGTCAAAGAGGGCATAATTGTTTTGGCGGTCATTCATGACTTAAACTTGGCTGCACGCTACTGCAACTCAGCACTTCTTCTTAAAGGTGCAAAGGTATTTGCAGCAGGAACCTTAGAAGAAGTCTTAACAAGTGAAAACATAAAGAACTGTTTTCAAAGTTGACACAATAGTCAAGAAAAGTCTAGTCACAAATTCTCTTTATGTTATCCTTCTGTCTCCTCAGAAGCCTTCTTCGCCACGAAACTGTGCAATACACGTAATTGCAGGAGCAGGCACAGGGACAGTAATAATGAAGGCTTTGATGGATGAAGGCTACGAAGTAACAGCTGGCGTCCTCAATATGCTTGACACTGATTATGAGACTGCTGAGCTTCTGAAAATTCCAAATGTAAACGAGGCTCCTTTTTCACCCATAACTGAACAAACAAAGCAAGCGAACTTGGAAATGATAAAAAAGGCAGCCATTGTCGTCGTGACATCAGTTCCATTTGGATATGGTAATCTTTCTAATTTGGAGGCAGCACTTGAGGCGGTAAAGCAAGGAATACAAACCTATGTTATCGATGAAGTGCCCATTGAGAGCGCGACTTCACAGCTGGCAAAGCAACTGCTTTGCTGTCGGAATTGAGAGAAAAGGCGCCATTTTCATCAAGCATCCTTCCGAACTTCCGACACTAGTTAACGCAAGCCATGACAAGATGGAATTGTGCAAACATAAGCAGACCGAAATTCCGGGGCACATGAAGAAAAACCCAAAACAATTATTGCAAATCACAAAGGAGACGACTTAAGAATGTCATCCAAAAAAAATAAAGAACTGATTTTTGGAGCGGAGAAAACAGGAAAAAAACTAGACCATTTCATTTGGTCGTGCACAAGGGCCTACCCCGTTAAGCATGCTTTTTCTCTTGGGCAACGGAAAACCACTACCCAACGAGTTAACTACCGCTGAAGCAAAGATGATGCTTAGAAAAGTGGCGAATTTCGGCGTTGACAACATATTTATTTCTGGCGCAGGTTGGACGGGTGAGCCTTTGATGCGAAAAGATTTCATAGAACTAATTCAGTTCGTTGGTGAGTTGAATTTGTCGCCATATGTGAAGGTTACTGGTTGGCACTTTGACCGAGCCAAAGTTGCAAAAGAACTGGCTGCGGCGAACTGCAAAGCTATCGTTTGCTTTGCAGGGCTTAAAGAAATTGATCGCAGACTGCGTGGAAAAGGCGCTTTTGAAGATAGCATAAATGCGGCGAAACTGTGCAGAGAATTTGATATTCCATTCGCGATAAGCGTCATCAACACAAAATACGTTGTTGACCAAATTTCAGATTTGGTTCAGCTTGCCATAGATTTGGGAGCACGTGGTTTCCATCTAGCTTCGTTAATTCCTCAGCCAATAGATGTTGAGAACCAACTTCATGTTGTTAGGACCTCTGGAGCCTACGCCTCAACAAAAAGAAAACCAACTTGAAGAAATCTATGAACTTAATAAGAAAGTACATGACAAAATCCTAATTGTTCCTTACGAAATGTTCAACAACCGCCTACTGAAAACAAAGGAGCCTTCGCGGAATCTGAGAAGCACCTGCAGCATGTGCGACAACCTCACAAAATATGAATGGCTAGAGATTTTAGAAGACGGAAAAGCATATGCTTGTGCTCCCCTCAACTTAGAGTTTGGTGACATACGAACGGACAGTATTCAGCAAATAATGGACCGCATGCGCACATCAGAACCAATTAAGAAGCTAGCAGACCGCAACAACCTGAAAGGCAAATGTGGCGTTTGCGAATTCAAAATCAATCTGCGGTGGCTGTCGAGCCCGAGCTTACATCTACAGCAAAGACAGCCTAAACCAAGACCCAGCATGCGTCTACCAACCTCAAAAATCAAAAGAAGAAGATAAAAACCAAAAATTTGGCTTGGATCAGGTGAAATTTCATGGCAAAAGATGACAAAATAGAATCGCTTGATTTTCTCAGAAAACAGGCATTAGAATTAGGCGCCGTAGATGCAAAAATAATTCCTGTCAAAAAAATTGTAATCGAAGATCGCGTTGTTTTCAAATGCAAGCTAGGCTGCGAAAAATATGGAAAAACGTTGGCATGCCCCCCTTACGCTCCTACACCTGAGCAGTTTCGAAAAATCGTCAGCGAATATCATTATGCCATGTTCATGAAATTTAAATCCCAAGCCGAGGGAAATTCAGAACTGATACAAGTATCTCTCAAAAGTGGAGACCAATCTGTTCCAACTGAGATGAAGGCAAAAGTGGAAAGTTTTTGGTCTGCCTGGAAAAAAGATATGAACAAACTGCTTGACATAGTCCATAAGCTCGAAAAATCGGCTGCAGAAAAAGGATATCTTCTTGCAGTTGGTCTTGTCTCAGGATCATGTCAGTTGTGTGAAAAATGCAATGTAGAAAAAGGGGTCTGCGTTCATCCTGCAATGAAACGTTATTCTGAAGAAGGCGTCGGAGTCAACGTCAAAGCAACTGCGGAAAAAGCTGGTGTAAAATTTACTTTGCCTTTTAAGAAAAACCCTGAAACTTTCGCTTTACTCTTAATCGATTAAGCTTCTCGATTGAGTCATCTCAAACCAGATCCTATCGCGGGTTGAGATCGGATAATCTAAGCCAACCCTTATATAATCAAAAATCAACATGATTCAAAATTTAATCGCTGGGTTATCAAATGAAATTGATGTCAGGAATCGAGCAGATTGAAGCTGAAGTTAAGAATAACATCCTTGTCATTTGGTCAAAAAATCCATTAAGAATTCTTAGTTCAGCAGTTTTAAATGGAGGTCTGAAAGAGGCAAATGGAATAATTAATGTTCAGGTTCCTGAAGGTTGTGGAAGCGACAAAAACGATGTGCACTGGAGCGCCTGAAGACTTCTTGAAAAAGAAGTGCAAAAACTACAACTTCCAACTGATAGAGTGGTTGGATTGATGACTGCTGCAAAAATGCAGAACGTGCAGTTTCTAGTGAAAAATACGATGAAACAAGGTTGACTGTTTTTGTTACGGCTGGGGCAACTGTGGCGGTAACGGCAGGTGAACCCGCTGCTTCAAAGGGCGTTGGATTCAAAAAACTTGGCACAATTAACATCATAGTGCTTGTTGATGGAAACTTAACTGATGGCTGCATGGTTGAGGCTATTAAAACAGTTACTGAAGCAAAAACGGTTGCATTACGAGAGATGGATATAAGAAGCCAGTTTTCCGGCGACCTAGCTACTGGAACATTGACTGACAGTGTTGCAGTGGGATGCACCAAAAAAGGAGAAGCCATACAGTATGCCGGGACTTTTACGATGCTTGGGGAATTAATTGGCAAATGTGTGCGAGAATTGGTGAAAAATGCGATTTATAAACAAGAGAAACTTTTCCCTAACAGACCTCTAATTAAGAGGTTAAGTGAAAGAGGAATAACGTCTGAAATCATCATGTCACTTCTTGCTGAACCGAAAATCAAACGCGAAAACCCCAAATACCAACAGATTAAGAAACAAGTTGGGAAGATATTGTCCGATGAAAAAATAGGCTCTCTCGTATTGGCAAGCCTTAGGTTTGATGATGATTTTAGAAAGGGCTTAATCCCGCAAACACATCTAAAAGTCTGGACAATATTGAGTTTGAAAAGATTATTCAGAATGCATTGAAAGACTACTTGTCTAAACAAGAAGATCAAGTCGGTCGGTATGTAAAAGATGATCCTTCGAACGAAAACTTAGGTCCCTTAACCAAATCCGTTTTCATAGCAATTATGAAAAAAGCTTACTCAGAATATCAGTAACTCCAAAATCAATATAGTCTATGGTATTTAGTAATTTTGTGAACCAAATGTCCGAAAATTTTCTTGGCTTCTGATTAATAAAAATGTCTTTTTTTAAACTTTTATATTATTTTGATAGGGATGTGCACAATTATTTTTTTATTGTTCTTTAGCCTATAGTATGTTGAGCGAGTTCTGGTTAAAACCCGAGTTTCCATTTGGTTTGTGTCCGCAACACTTAACCGTTAAGATTTTGGGTTAAACCCAGTACTTGCTTACTGACTTCAGGCTTGTTTCGCCATAAACCACTGCGCGCAAAGCCTCCGCATCATATCCAATTAACGCCGCAAAAACCATAGCCGACTTCTTCAGCAAACCCTTCGGCCTCACCCAGCACTGCTTTAACAAATTAGCCTTGATATGCCCATTAAACTGCTCCACAACATAACGCTTAGACCTCAAAAGCTTAGAATACCTAACTTTCTTAGCTTTCCATGCCTAACATTCTAGCGATAACCGGCTTTGCATCAATTACTTTAGCTGCATGACGGTTTTCTTTCGAATCATATCCTGCATCCGCCAAAACGTAAGGAGCCTCCAAATCCCAAATCAAATCCGGAAAAAGCGGCCCATCCTATTTGTTGCCCGACTAAACGACTGCTCTTAATGGTAAACCTGCTTGATTAACTGCTGCATGCAACTTAAAACCTCGGAATTTTCCTGGCTAGTATGACCCCACTTTGCTTCCATGTCGTAAAGATCCACCAAAGGCGTAGAATCAACAATAAGCAAACTTGTTGGCATAACTAACTGTAGCATATCTGCCAGTTTAGCAACGTTTTCTCAAGCAAGGTTAAGTAGGTTTCCCCCATCGTCCCACGGTGGTCCGGTCAGGCACCAGTTTAAGCTTAAGGCTTTGATTTCGTTTGTATGTTTCTTCAAGTACTCAACAAGACGCGATCGTTTTGTAGGCCTTTGAGTCTGGCAAAAACTATATTTTTAACTGCTTTAATTGTCCATAACCGGGGTTGCCGGTCGTTTAGGCTCCAAGGAAACAGTGGCTTTATTCACAAAAAGCCTGACAACATCCCAGGCTTCCATAAAAAAACATTAAAGAAAAACACCTTAAAAATTCTGCACACCTCTAA
>CAVSPH010000008.1:0-238838 GCA_963729805.1 Candidatus Bathyarchaeota archaeon
CTATGATAACTATTGGGTTTTCTTTGATCTAAAAGAACCAGGTGGGGTTGAACAAACTGTTTAGTAATTAATTCTCCTAAAGAGCAACAGCTTCCTCCCTCTTCATACTTTTCCCCCAGACTTATTTGAACGTACAATACTTATAACATTTTGCTAAATATTTCTTGACAATTGTCTATGTTCAGTATCAAAAATCATTAAAAAGCGATTAAATTTGTCTAGAAACAATTATTTTCAATTCAGCTCCTCTCTTTTCTAAGAATCACCTACTTTTAAAATGGGTATTTGACGAATTAGACTTTCGGTCTTTCATTATATTCAATTTCAAATTCATTATCTAGTTTTGTTACTCTGGTTAGTCTGTCAAAAACGATTTCGGTTTCCTGATTGGTCATTACTGGAAAACCATAAGATTTGCTTAGATAGCCCAATTTCTTTTTCGCTTTAGCTCGCTGGCTCACAAATCTAAGGTGATTAGATATTCTGTTCTCTATTAGTTGATTTGAGAAAATAACTATATTGTCAAATCTTGAAAATAGCAGCTCGCGAAAATTAGGATCAATTTCAAACCCCATGCTGTTTCTGCCAGTAGCCATTGCTGCCATCGTTGAAGTTCCTGTTCCAAGAAACGGATCTAAAATAATATCTTCTTTCAGCGAAAACATGTTAACTAACCGATAAGCTAAATCAAACGGGTATGCACCACTTCTTTCGCGAATCTTCTTGTCAATATTATTCTGTTTTGCCCCTTTGAGATCTTCCCAAACGTCAGAGAACCAAACGTTTCGTTCTTCCCAAAAAAATGCACTTTTCTTTCGCTTTAATTTGTCCTCTTTTGTTTTAAACTGCCGTTTGTTTCCTTTCCTCAGAATTATAATGTGTTCATGTTCCAATGTTACGTAGGCTCCAGCTGGCAACATACCTGACCCCATGAACTTGTTGGGCGCATTTGTCTGTTTTCTCCACAAAATTTCCGGCAGAGAACTAAAACCTAACCTGATGCAATATTCCAAAATTCTCGAATGACTGGAATACAGCTTAAACACCCCATCAATTTTCCTTGTTGCATTCCCGATATTAATGCAGGCAAATCCTCCTTCTTTTAGGACTCGATATACTTCTTTCCAGACTTTATCCAGTTCTCTGTTCATTAATTCAAAGGCTTGATTTCCTTCTCCTCTGCCCAGAGCATCTATAATTGCTGGGTTTTGCTTTGAGAAGGTTTCGTCCCACATTTCAATCATGGGATAAGAAGGAGAGGTAATCATCAAATCTATGGAACAATCTCGTATTTGGTGCATTTGGTTTGAATTGCCGAAAACTATCCTATGTGTAGTTTTCATTTCCTTTCCAGAGTATGATTACTCTTTATTCATTTCCTGTTTCTTCAGGTGGATGGCTGCCACAGTCGCGTTAATGTTTTTTTCTTCAACAACAAGTATTATCTGAGAAGTGTGTGGTGCAAAGATGCCTCGCTTAATGTTAATACCTGATATTGAACTGATTGCTAGGGAGGCTACACCTGGTGAATCCTTCATTCGGTCCCCGATCAGTGTTACAACGCCTAAACCGTATTCAATTTTCATGTTTTCATCAAAGCCCTTGAGTTTTTCCTCGTTTTTCTTTAAGTAATCTGAATCTAAGAAAAGGAAATCGCGAATCCCCTCACCAGTCTCCATGGTTTCAGCGCCTAAATCCATGAAGTCACTTCTCCGCTCCCAAATTCTCAAAGCATCATCCAGTGATCTGCTTTTCTCATCATTCATTGACAAAATTGCACAACCAGATTTGCCGGTCAAACATTTCACTATTTCTCCGCCGCTTGTTTCTGCCTCAATTACTGAGTACATTTCTGGCTCGTCAATCGGAACTATTCTTAACGGTTGAATGAAACGTCGGGCCATGGCGATTGCTGGATTCTGAACAATTTTCATACCCATCATTGAAGCTTTATGTGCTTCATTATACGTTAGCGCTCTAACATGCTCAGTTTCTTGTCCACGTACCACTTTTGGGTCGGCACTTTGAACCGGGACATCTTTGTATAATAGCGTTTCAGTATTATACAGATCCTTTAAGAGACACGACGCAAAAACCGCCGTTAAATCTGATCCGCCTCTGCCCAATATTGTTTCAAGACCGTCAGCTGTAACCCCTAAAAATCCAGCTAAACAAACTACTTTGCCATCCTCCAGCGGCTCAATCAGCTTGTGTATTCTTTTTTTGC
Organism: Candidatus Bathyarchaeota archaeon; assembly: GCA_963729805.1. Lineage (GTDB taxonomy): Archaea > Thermoproteota > Bathyarchaeia > Bathyarchaeales > Bathycorpusculaceae > Bathycorpusculum. The sequence goes on from CAVSPH010000008.1 coordinate 2,228, forward strand.
TTAACTCATAATTCGGAAAGGCATCCTCAAAATTATCATCAGTGACAATTGGCCAATCTTCAAGTGTAACAAAACAGGAGTCTACGCCGTTGCTTTTCAGAATGTAATCAGCCAACGTTGACATCGCAAGTTCCCCACCTAAAGTGAGGATTCTTGCCTTGATGTTTCCGCTGAACCGTTTGTTAACTGAATCCAAAGTAGCCTGAGTCAGCGCCTTGTAATTCGCCAAATCCTCAACTGCTTGTTGATGCCACTTGCCCTTAACAAAAGCCTTTGCAAGCCTTTCATAAACTTCAAAAACCGGATCAAGAGGAAGCGAACATGCTTGCGCATAAGATTCGCCTATCCTAATGAGTGCGTCAGTAATCCCTGTGGGCGCTGAAAAAACAACAACCGGGCCAAAGCCATCTTTTTTATTAATTTCCTTTATTCGCTTGACAATTTTTGGAATTCCTTTGCCCTCAATATCTAAGAGGCTACCGCCAAATTTCGCTACTGAAAGAGCCTTTAAAGCACATTCCACCCTAAACACAAGTTAGCAAACATAATCTTTCTTTAATAATTTAAATTTTCGTATCTACTCAGCTACCAAATTCTATATACTTTCTGTAACGTCCCCTTACGTTTTGTTACTTTCTTTACTTTTTATTACGCAACCTACAAACAAAACAACCTCACAACCAGAAAACCAGCCTAAAGCAACTTGGACAAGAAATGCAAAAAAGGGTATTGTTGTTATTCTCTCAAGATATTCCACTAAGCTGCTGCCATATGACAAACCGTTTAATGAAATTGAAAGTAATCGTAAGTTTTATGGAAAAAGAAAATAAGGAAGAGAGAATCTGACTATAGTAAGGTTCTGTTACGTTATGTATGACGGTTATATTCTTTTTTGCAATAAAGAGTCCCTGCAACAATGTTTAAGCAATAAACGATTTACCTGCGCAGACAGGGAATCTAAACCTCTGGAAGACATTAAGGCAGGTACAGTAGTTTTCGTCTACAACACAGATGATAAAAGTTTGCTTGGGCCCTTCACAACTTTAGAAGAAGGCGACGAATTAGACGCAGGCACATGGGTTATGGACATTGATGAGCAAACCATGCCATACGACGACGTCAAAGTGACCTGGGAAGACCTCCACATCCTACAAAACGCCCCAGAGAAACTTGCATTTCTACAAGACCCAAAAACATGCAAATTAACCACAACCCAAACACAACGAGCCCTCGACGTCCTAAAAGAAGGACCCCTGTATCTTTTTGAAAAAGACAAAACAAAATAACCTAAAAATTATTTTGTCCCTAATTTTTTAGCTTCCAAACCAACAATTTTATGACAATTAATACAACGAGTAAAATTAAACTCAAAACCATTCAAAATATCAAAACATCTTTCAGTATACAACCGCTCTAATTCATGATTACAATTAGAATGGCTAGTATCAACTAGCCCCTCTTCATCCAATTTCCTTCTCCAAATTCTAAAAAACCAAAACAAAATAATAACCCATATGGAAAACTGAACCCTAAAATCTAGAAAAGTTTGATACTCTCCATTACTTTCTAGAAAACGACGAAAAATGTGAACCATTAAATACCTTTATTTGTTTTGGATTAGCACTGAAGCTCTTTGGAGAAGCAAGAATTGACATCTAAAGGTCCATTATTCATAGTTCCCTGGCGATGCACTTTTGAATGTGACAGCACATGCGTTCACTGTACATCCGCATGCAAACCGGCGGCAGCAAAAGAAATTGATACTGCAGAAGCCATGAAACTTGTGGAAAAAGTTCACGACTTTGGCGCAAGCTTCTTCGGAATCACAGGAGGACAACCATTTCTACGCAAAGACCTTTTCAAAATCATAAGTTATGCACGCAAACTTGGCCTAAACGCCAGCATCATAACTGATGGACGCCTAATGAATCAAAAGATCATTGATGGCATCATTAAAAATGAAGTAAAAATTTCAATCAGCATTGACGGTGCACAAAAAACCAATGATGCAATCCGTGGAAAAGGAGCCTATGCCGCAGCGATTTCAGCGATTGAGAGGTTTTCACAAGAGAAACTTATTAACTGCCTGGTCTACACGTTTGCCAACGCTGGCGACTCTATCACAAACGTGAACGAGGAAGACATGTGCCATGTTCTTGACTTAGCCCGAAAATATGACGCTCGATGGGTTGTTTTTCACGGATTTGTACCATACAGCAAAGACAAGAAGTCTCTAAAAGCTGACCCCACACCCAAGCAATATGAGTGGATATGCAACAAACTCTACGACCTAACATTAGAGTACAAAGGGAAACCCGGAATCAACGTTTATATTCCCTTCTATGCCAGAGTCGCCAAGCAACGAGGAATGCCAGACTTTGACAACTGGTACAACAACTTCTTTTTAGGCAGATGCTTCTTTGGAAAATTCATGAGCGTCGCAGAAAACGGAGACGCCATACCCTGTAGCTACAACGACGCCTACAGACTTGGAAACATAAAAGACAAATCACTGAAAGAAATTTGGGCTGAAATGCAAAACTCAGAATTCTTCACCGCGGTCAAAGACAAAAAAAAATTGAAAGGCAAATGCGGTGTTTGCGAATACAAAGAGATTTGCGGTGGCTGCCGTTCATCAGCTTTATTCTACACAGGAGACATTTTAGGTTCAGACCCAAGATGTGCATATATCCCAAAAGCGTTGAAGAAAAAAGAATAGCATTACGTTTGAGGTTTTATTAAAAAAGTCAGTGGTTAAGGTTAGCGGGAGTGGCGTGCACCCAAAAAGGGTACGAAAGAGAGAGGGGGATAAAGGAAATTCTAATCGGATGCACGTCACACATTTATGGGCTTCTCAGATGCTGTCGGAAGAGAGCTCCATAGCTTCTACGTGACTTGCTGTAGTTCAGCTGTGCTTTAGATTTAGGGTAAACTATTTTCTCCGAATTTTTGCTTGTAATGAAGACTGAACCGCCATTCCTCAAATGTTCTTTAACTTGAAGAAAGTTGACCTGCCCAGCCTCTTGGACTTCAACGTCAGCGCTTTTCCCTTTAGCTAACAAAAGAACCTGAAATATCGGCGACTTCGTTTTCTTGCTCAAAATCAAATTCCTCAGAAGTTCTCTTCAACAGTTCGAGAATACACTATATTTCTTTCAAAAACTCTTAAGCCTATGTGATTGTCAAAACACTACAACAACAATTTTGTATTATTTCAAAATAAAACGGCAAATTTGTTTGTCCTTCAAAGTTTTCACAACCAAATCTGGCATTGCCACTTCAAGTTCTTTCTTAGAATACGCACCTGTCAAAACCGCGATGCAACCCATGTTTGCAGATTTAGCAGCCTTAACACCAAAAATCGAATCCTCAACAACCACACATTTTTCAGGGTAAACTTTCAGTTTAGACGCAGTTTTTAAGAAAATCTCTGGATCCGGTTTGGAATGAGAAATTGATTCAACAGTTAAAACGACGTCAAAGAATTTCTCTAAGTTATTGGCTTTTAATAAGTAAATGATTACTGAGCTGTTATTCATTGATGCTAAACCAATTTTGACTTTACCATACAAAACTTCAAGAAGTTCTCTGGCACCCGGAAACAGTTTAACTTGTTTTGTTAATTCAATTTCAAGCTGACTCTTGCATTCAATTAAATTCTGGATTAACTCTTCATCAAAAGCCATATTAGCCGATTTCAATAAGTCTCGAAAAGTCTCAGCCGCGCCAATGCCAATACGCCGCTCAATGTACTCATCGCTTACTTTACAATTCACTTCACTCAGAGCTTTTTGAAATGAAATTACAATTACTTTCCGAGTATCAGCTAACGTACCATCCCAATCGAAAATAACCGTTTCAAACATGCTGACCTGCTAACTTAGATTTAGTTTTTCTCTGATGGCTTGGCTTTTCTTTGTAGCTTCTTCTATGGCACGAATCATTGCGGGTCTGATTTGACTTTGCTCAATTTGATATATGGCTTCTATTGTTGTTCCGCCTGGCGTTGTGGTCATGTCTCTAATTTTTGCTGGGTCCTCGTGCAAGTCAATAACCAGTTTAGCTGTACCCATCACCGTTTGAGCCGCACAGGTTAAAGCTATGTTGCGGGGTAGCCCAACTTTTAGTCCTGCATAGGTTAAAGCTTCAATAATTATTGACAGATAACCGGGTCCGCTACCGCTCACTGCAGTTATGGCATCCATATACTTTTCATCCATTTCTTCGCAGATACCCATCATATTCAACATTGCTTTAACTCTCTCCTTGTCTTCCGTAGTGACATTTGTTTCACAACAATAGGCTGTATAGGCTGCCTGCACTAGCGCACCCAGGTTAGGCATTATGCGTACAATCTTAGCTTCAGAAGCATGCTTTTTCAAAAAGCTTAAAGGCACAGTAGCTGCAACCGAAATCAACAATTTACCCTTAATTTCTCCACTTATCTCTTTGAGAACCTTCTCCACATCACCGGGCTTAACAATAATAAAAACGATGTCAGCGTCGGACGCAGATTTCTTATTATCAGATGACGTTTTCACTCCAAGAACTTCAAACTCTTTTAGCTTTTCAACTTGGACGTCAACTGCAGTTATTTTGCCTTTGTATCCGCCTTTAACGAGGCTTTTGATTATGGCGCCACCCATCATGCCCGCGCCAATTATTGTAACTTTATCATTCATACTGTTCACTGCCTTTAAGGACTGACGACTTTGCTCTTTAAACTTTTGTTGAACAAAAATTACAGTTTACCCAAGTTTGCTTGTGCAAGCAACTTATGCATTGCCAAAGCAGGCGCATCGGTTCTTACCCCTCTTGGGTTAAAATGAGTCTGAGTGGCTTGGAAACCGCTATCTCGAAGCACCTTTATGAAAACTTGAACGGATGGCGATGGAAGCCCAAGTTTTCCACTTAACTTATCAACTACAAAATAAGTTAGAGGCGCTAAAGCTTCACTTTTGGTTAAGTTGAGAAGTTTTGTGATTCTGGCACTGTTTTTGAACGCCACAGACTTGTTTTCTTTTATCATTTTCTCGATAAAGTCTGGGTCAAATATGCAACCTATCCATAAAGGACCAGCGTAATCCATTTTTGAGCCGCACTCTGGACACTGCGTATTTCCAAAAGGTTGATGTGTAGTCTCTCGGTGATAGCAGTTGAAACAATGCAGAATGTACCCAAGCGTTCTAATGCTTTCGTCAGCCTTCTTAGCTCCATAAGCAATTTTTGTGTAGACTCGAATATAATGCTCGCTGCTATGGCTGAAAACCACTTTTATGCCTATATCATGTTTGGCAGCTAAAGTCGCGGTGCAGCCGACTAAAAGTCGAACTGCAAGCTCATGACAATACTCGGTCCGTAATGGTCTGCCGCCGTACTTTCGAATACAAGCCTTAACGTGCACTCCACAAAGCGGCGCCAGATCGGTTGCAGTTGAAGCCAACAAACCATTATTCCGAATTGCTCGAAAAGCCGAATCCAAATAGGGTGCGGGTGTACCAAACGGGTCAATATCAACTATGTCAAATCTTTTTTTAGGTGAAGCATTGCAGCTCAAAACGCAATTTGCATCCTTATGCTTGACCGAAACCAGCTTTTCCAATCCATTAAGTTGGACATTGTGCTTAGCAACTCTGTAAGCTCTCTCGTTAATGTCACTGATTAAAACTTTCTTTACTCCAGCGATTTCGCTGGCGAAGCGTATCCCTCGGAGTCCTTGGCTAGTTAAAGGGTCACAAATACTGATTTCACGGTTAACTATGCGTTGGTAAGCTTGAAACGCCAAAACTGTTAGGTCGCGATTGAACTCCATGACTGGGTTATAGAAAACTGGAGCTTTAGAAGGAGCATAATCCGAAGGAACGACTCCATAGGCTTCAAGTTTGGGCACTAGGACCTGCACTTTGCCTTCCTTGATTATTTCGCTTGGAAAATCAGCCTTATACTCCTCTTTTGCCATCAAGTGTGCTCCAGGGTTTTGGTTATGAAAAGAATTTTATCGCCTATTAGACTTCTGGTATCGATGGTGCAATTTAGTTGCAGAAGCGAGTTTTGCTGTTGACGGGTGCTCCAGGCATTGGAAAAACAACCGTGCTCATGAAAACAGTAGACGCTCTGAAGGCGAAAGGCGTTAGCGTCGGTGGCATAATAAGCCGGGAAGCAAGAGAAAACAACACAAGAGTCGGCTTTGAAATCATAGACTTAACCAACGGCAAACACGGCTGGCTAGCACATATAAACCAGAAGGTTGGTCCGCAAGTAAGCAAGTACCGGGTAAATCTTAAAGACCTAGACGACATAGGTGCAAAAGCCATCACAGATGCCATAGAAAGATGCAAAGCCATCGCTATTGATGAGATTGGTCCAATGGAACTTTTCTCGCAAAAGTTCAAACAAGCCGCAATAGAAGCGTTGCGGAGTAAAAAATTAGTGCTTGCAGTTATTCATGCAAAAGGACAAAACCCAATTATTAATGAGACAAAACAAAAAGAAGATGCCGAAACATTTACAGTAACATTAGCGAATAGGGATCTACTCGTTGAAAACTTGACAAAGCTGGCTGAGACAAATCTAAAACGAGTTTAAGTTCCTTTTTCTCACTTTTTTGGTTTGGTCGCATGCTTTGTTTTACGCAATTTCGAGGGTTCATCCCAGTATTTATCGAATTCTTCCGGCGACATCATGTCTATACTTTTTAATTGCTGACTGAAGGTATCAAGCGCGCAGGGATTATTGAGGTGGGCACGGTAAACTTCGATCAGAAGATTTATCGCCATGGACTGGGAGATCGGTTTTTTAGCCATCAAAGTCAATTCTTCTGTAGTCTTAACTAGGTCTTCATAGATTTTTTCAGGCAAATTAAGAGTCTTCATGTTAATCACTACAAGCTCCTTGCTATCACTTCAGCGTCTTTTTTAACTTTTGCCAAATCCTCCGCTGTAGGCTTTCCCCTAATATCGCCAAGTCTGCCCTGTGTGCTCAATTCGATTCTTCCATGAAACTCGCTCAACACGTACCATTCACCGACAACATTAAAGCCGAAATGCTCAAAATACTGCCGCATTGTTTTTCCTGCTGGAGTCGCCTCATCTATACCTGTGTGAGGTCCCGAATAAGTACAAAAAACAAGTGCGCTTTTTCCATTCACTTTCGGGGCACTTGGTTTAATTTTCCCTTGGTCTCGATAGACATTTAGTTTGCCCTTAAGTAAGTCGGCTATCGGCTTTGCAGGCTGCCACTCAATTGACGGAGAACCAATACAAACCAAGTCATAATCAAAAAAATCCACACTCATAACGTCTTGAGGCTTCTTCAAATCAACTTTCATGCCTGAATTTTCCAAGCCCTCTTTAATTGAGAAAGCAACTTTTTCAGTATTTCCTGTATTTGACCAGTAAACTATTAACGCTGACTTCAAACTCGTCACCAACGACTAATCTTTTCGTTATATTATAAGAATTTAAGTCTTAATTCTTAGCACCGATCTTCAAGGTATAAATAGAATGTAAATAATAATTTATTCAAGTTTTAGGTGACAAGTTTGAGAATCGGCTTCTTTGTCTATGAATATCCACCTCAAATTGTTGGTGGTTTAGGTACTTACGCAGAATATATTACCCAGGAATATGTCGACATTGGACACGATGTTTCAGTCTTCACACTTAATAATGGGGGACTGAAAACCAGAGAAATTCTACGAGGCGTCGAAGTTCACAGGCCACTTATAGCTGACGCAAGCAACGTCTGGCCATTTTTCGTAGTTGACGACCTGAAAAAATGGGGCACCAACATCAAACTCTTCAACGACATCTTCATCTACAACATCCTAAGCGCAACAAAATTCATCAATGGCTTAATCAAAAAAGAAAAATACAATTTTGACATCGTCTGCGTTCACGACTGGCTAGGCAGCATAGCAGGATTAGTAATCAAAAACGAAACCAAGATTCCTGTAGTTTTCCACACCCATAGTACTGAATGGGGAAGAAGCGACGGACCAGGCTCAGAAGTAGTATCACATTTAGAGAATGCAATGGCTCAAAACTCAGACAAAATAATAACGGTAAGCTATGCAATGCAAGAGGACCTCATAAAACACGGCTGGTCACCCTCCAAAATCAGTGTTGTCTGGAACGGTGTAGACCCTGAAACCTACAAACCGCAAAAAGTAAAAAAAGAAGATGTAGACGCCATTAGACAAAAATATGGCATACCTGACGGATGGAATATGCTGCTTTTCGTGGGAAGACTCACCTGGGTGAAAGGCATACGCAATCTGCTACAAGCAATGCCTATGGTTCTCAAAGAATATCCGAATACTAAGCTTGTTATTTTAGGTAAAGGAGATCAACAAACCGACATTGAAGAAACAGCCGAAAGATTAAACGTCAGGGATAAGATCGTTTACCGCTTTGACTTCGTATCTGAAAAAGAGCGGATTTTACATTATGCTGCCTCTGATGTCTGCGTTTTTCCATCAGTTTATGAACCCTTCGGAATAGTAAGTTTAGAAGCAATGGCCATGGAAAAACCAGTCGTAGTGGGCGCAAGAGGCGTGGTAGGCTTCAAAGAACAAGTCTTAAACGGCGGACCAGACCAAAACGGAGTACACGTTAACGGAGAAGACCCCGCAGACATAGCATGGGGCATAAACCAAACACTGCGAGACCCAGAAAAAGCCCGAAACTGGGGAGAAAACGGCAGACGCAGAGTCCTAGAATACTTCACCTGGCGAAAAGTCGCAGAAGAAACAAGCAAAATCTACGAATCACTACTCTAAACAAAAATGCTGATAAGAAGCGAATAAGATTAGCTTAATCGCATTTTTCTTTTTACACTTGATCCTTCTAGACGCAGAGCAACGTGATTAAACGCAAAAGAACGCAGAAACACGCAGAACAACGCAAAACAACGCGTAAATACGCAACCTGCAAACAATTCAAACCCTAAAACTAAAAAGCAGCCTAAAACAGAATGAACAAAAATTTGCCGAAAAACAAGTCAACTAAATGTCTCATACAAATGCCTTGATAGAGTATTTACTTTTATTTACGTTAATTTACTTTAATTTACTTTAATTTACTTCTACGTACGTTAATTTACGTTAATATACGCAGCCTGCAGTATAGACAAACCCTGAACCAAAAAAGCAGCCCAAAACACAAAGAACAGAAATTGGTGGAAAAACACTCTCTTCTTTTCACTCACAATGACAGAAACCTGCGAATAGGGCCAATGGATAGGGCCCTCCGAGGTCTCTCTCCGCCTCTCCTAGGCACTTATGTCGCAAGCATATCGGCTACTTGTAGCAACCTCAAATCTATCAGTTTCTCGCTGTTTGCCGCTTTCTCAAGATCAAAGCCAGTGATTACACCATTCTGCAGTCCCACAGCCATATTGCCTTGCCCTTGACATACCAATTCAACTGCTTTCTCCGCGAATAAACTTGCAAGTAATCTACTACGTGTCGTCGGACTTCCACCCCGCTGAGCGTAACCAAGAATGGACAACCTAATTTCAGAGCTGGTTTGACTCTGCATATCCTGAGCCAATTTACTTGTATTACCGCATCCTTCGGCAGCAACGATAATTCCAGCCCGTTTGCCTCTCTTAGCATTCGCATCCATCACCTTCATGATGTCATCAAGATCCATTGGCCTCTCAGGAATCAAAATCACCTCAGCACCAACACAAATCCCAACTTCCAACGCCAAAAAACCTCTCTTCCGACCCATCACTTCAACAATAAATATTCTTTCATGAGAAATCGCCGTATCTCTAATCTTGTCAATTGTGCCAACAGCCGTGTTGACTGCAGTGTCAAAACCAATTGTTTCATCAGTCCCATAAACATCATTATCAATTGTGGCAGGTATCCCAACCATCAAAGCATCACTTGCTCTACCTAAATCTAAAGCACCTCTAAACGAACCATCCCCGCCAACAACCACTAAAGCATCAACATTGTTATTTGACAAAGTCTCTGAAGCTTTTTCAACGTTTTCTTCTTGCTCAAAAGCAGGGCAACGCAATGTATGAAGTATAGTACCTCCTAACTGAATAATCCCGCCTACAGAGCGAGGAGTCAGCCTTCTAAAAGAATTATTTAGTAATCCATCCCAACCTCTCTCAAAACCAATAACCTGAAAACCATTTGCATGCCCAATTCTCGTAACAGCCCGAATGGCAGCATTCATACCTGGCGCATCTCCACCAGAAGTAACAATGCCAATAGTTTTCGTCATCAAATATACCTCAATTTTCCTTAAACCGCGTTGCAATACAGGACATAAAAACCTATCTAAACCAATAATACAAACAGACTAAAATGTTTGCCATGACCAGATACAACGCAGTGCCAAAAAACATAAATTCTTTGCTCTTATCCTTATGGACTTTGTCGGGAGGTAGCTCAGCCTGGCAGAGCTCTCGAGCCAGCTAACATGCTTAGCTGACGGAGACGCTGTAGAGGTCTACCCATGGTGGGCTTCATTCTAGCCTGCACAGGCCACAGAAACCGAGCCGTCGCAGGTTCAAATCCTGCTCTCCCGACCAACTTTTCAGTAATAACTATATGTCAGCTACATCGCTAATGCTTAAACATTAATGTCAAGTGGGTGAATCCTGTAAACGCGCTGCTGGCTCGCTTAAAGATGCTGCTAAGTCAAAATTACTCATTGCTGAGTATACTTGTTGGTTCAGCACTCATCACCTTTACAATGGGACCCTTCAACAATTGGGACACAAGCTATGAATTCTCAGCAGCTTCAGGCGTGTTACTTTGGGGTGTGCCATACACAAATGGTATAGGCACCATGATTAATCAGCCGCCTCTGGGCTTCTACCTCGATTCACCCATCTTCCAAGTTTTCGGGTTATCTTTCAACACAGGAGTAGCTATTGTGACATGTTTTGGCCTAGGCTCGGTCCTGCTGGTTTACTTAATTGGCAAAACTTTGTATGGGAAAACAACGGGGCTAGTGGCTTCAGCGCTTTTTGCATTAACTCCTTGGCAAATAGTTTTTTCAAGAACTTTTTTAATTGATGTTCAGTGCCTGTTTTTCAGCTTGCTTTTTCTACTAATTGGAATTTACGCTGTCCGAAAAGATTCAATAGGTCTCTTCATGTTATCAGGAGTCTTTTTGGGAGCAGCTTTCTTAACAAAATTCTACGGAATTTTCATGATAGTTCCATTAGCAATTTTCTATTTTAAAAACAGACAGCAAAAATTAAGAAAACCGTTAGTTGTGCTGGCTTTCTTTGTGCCTCTGGTTGCCTTTTTGTTGATTTGGTATCAAGGCATAGTTGGCATTAACATCTGGACGATATTTTCGCAAGACGACTTCAATTTCTATAATGCCGCAGGGTCAATGCCCTCTTCCATTTTCACCCTCAACTACCTAATCGGCAATTTAGGCTTATACCTCTTAGCCGCAACCATTATCTCGTTGCTCATTTCGACATTCCAAACAAAACTTTTCAAAAACTTTCTTACTGCAGACATAGTTTGCCTAACAGCGATATTTGTAATAGTTGGGGTCGACACATTTTTTGCCTTAGCCTTAAACTATAAGGCACCATATACAGGAGTTGTAAAATATGATTATCAATCTTTGCCCTTCTTTTGTTTGCTTGCAGGTGCTTTACTAGTTAAATGCCAATCGCTGTTTACGACTTTAAAGCGAAAGGCAAATCTAAATTGGCTATTTTTCGGAATCGCATGCGCAGGAGCCGTGTCCGCTGCTTTAGCCTTTCTTACAAATTTCTATAAAGCAATCGGTTATGGGCAACTGAATTATCTGGTGTTTACAGTTGAAGGTTCAATCGGTTACTCCTTTTTCAATTCTGCGCAAATTGTGGGAATAAACGCTTTAGTATATGTTCAGTACATTGGGTTCGCAATAGTTTTGTCAGGACTACTCTGGATAGGTAAGGACAAAGTGAAAACAATCGTCAACCTTAGGATTTAAAAAAAAGTGAATTGTTTGAAGGGGTCGGAAGAACTTAGATTCCCTTGTTTCCGAATTTGTTGTGGTGTGTGAAGTCTTCTATGTCGCGGCGCACTCGTAAATATTTGCTGGCACCCGTCGGATATCCTAAACGGCAGGTAAAAGCGATTTTCATGTATTCAGGAATACCTAAAAGCTTCTTTATCTCAGATTCAACAAGTGGCGCGGAGAATGCACTGAGAATATGTAGACTAACGCCTAAAGATTGCGCCATAAGCCACATGTTTTCCATTAGGCAACCTAAACTTATGAAGCCTAAAACGTCTCCATGCGAAGCAGGTGCCCGCTTCCTAGAATCGTAGATAACAATTAGCAAAGTTGGGCTTCCTCGGATTGACTGTGTTAACGGCATGGGCGCCGCTTTCTGAGCTGCTTCAGCCATTTTTTTGGGGTCAACCCAATCGGGCGGAAACATCGCACCTAAAATGCCCGTTTTCTTTTTCAGAAGTTCCTCTTTCGAAAAGGATAATTGTTCATAGTTTTCTCGCAGAAATTCTTCAGAAATGCGTGATTTGATGCTTCCTATTTTTCCAAGAACAGCTTTGTCATCTATGATGATTATGTCAAAGTTTTGGATGTTATGTGCGGTAGGCGTCCACTTGGCAGCCTCTAAAATTTTCTTTAAGTTCTCTTGTGACACGGGACAATTAGGGTCAAAGGAAACTCTTGCAGATTGTCTTTCTTGAATAATTTTTAAGATTTCGCTCATTCTTAACCCTCACTTATCTTTAAAACAGCCCGAAAATGAACCTTTGCCGTCATCATTCGATCAAAAGCCACAGCGGCTTGTTCAAGTGGAAAAACCTCCACCATAGGAACAACATGCGTAAGAACACTAAACTTCAAAGTATCAGCAGCGTTTCCTCCAACCCAACCGCTTACAGACCGCACAGCCCGCATTAATTGGATAGGCGAAATCTGCATAGGTTCATTTACAAAAGTAATAATTATCAATTGACCACCGCGTGCAAGTCCTTCAACAAGATCTGAAATGGCTTTGCTATTAGGAGCCGTACAGAATATAACGCGGGCTCCACCTTGCTTCATTAATTCTTCAGCAGCATTGACCTTGTTTGTGTCAATATAGATATGCGCGCCTAGCTTGCGGGCTAATGCTTCCTTTTCAGTTCCCCGCGAAATCACCGCGACTTTCAAGCCAAGCCTAACAGCAAACTGCAATGCTAAATGGCCTAATCCTCCAAAACCCTGAATTGCGATTAAGTCGCCTCCCTTCGTATTACTACTCTTCAAGGCACCAAGAGTAGTTGCACCTGCACAGAGAAGTGGGGCCGCCTCTACGGAAGTGAGTTCATCTGGTATAGCCGTCAGAACTTCCATTCGGGCAACCATGTATTCAGCATATCCGCCATCCGATGAAATACCAGTGGCCAGGGGACTTTCACAAGCCCAAAATTCTCCCCTCAAACATGACTTGCAACGGAAACAATGTCCTCCTCGCCAACCAACACCGACTCTTTGCCCAACCTTCCAATAATGCGACTCTGAACCCAGTTTAGAAATGGTTCCAACAACTTCGTGACCGGGAGTCCTAGGATACGACAAGCCAGGAAAATAACCCTGTTTAACAATGGCATCTCCATGGCAAACCCCGCAAGCTTGCACCTTAATAAGAACCTCATGCTCTTTCGGCTCAACAATCTCTTTTTGAACAAGCTCAAAATCTGCGCCAGGCGCTTTAACTTGAATAGCTTTCATAAGCGGCATAAAATGCACCATTCTCTTTCACTGATTAATTGGATATAAATCTTGTTAACATAAAAAAGTCCCACCGTCACATGAAATAGACTCTTCAGCGGACTCTAATCATGCATTAAAACGATTTCTCCTGGAGCAAACCAAATATCCCTATAAAACCCAAAAACACCCAAGCCAAACAAACGACACAAACCCAGAAACCCCATTTTCCTAAACCCATTCAGCGCAAAAACCGCCAATGAAGCCTTATTTCTTCTTTGCACAGAAACAAAAACCGCCATTGCACCATCATGCTTCAAATTATCGGTTCCAGCCTTGATCAAATCTGAAGCAACACCTTTTCGGCGATGCTCAGGATGGACTGCAAGCCAAAGAATACACCTGTACTTACAACCATTCACACAGAACTCTATTAACTTCGCAAACCCCAAAACTACTCCTTGGCTTTCGCATACAAGCACTTTTCCCTCTTCGGACATTAAACTGTGGTCAGCGAAGAAACGGAAAAACCTCGGAAAAGACAAATCAATAATTTCTCTTAATGTTATATGATCTTTTGATGTGGATTGCCTTATCGAGTATGATATGTCCAATTTGATTGCTCCTTCAAGAAATAGGTTCATGAAAAGGATTTAAGTTGTCTTAAAAAATAGCTAAATTAAAGCGGCGTTAATGGCGGCATAGTGGTTTCTCTAGGTTTATTGTGTGAAAAGATTAAGCTTGTTGATTTTACGATTTGGGGTATGCCTGCGAGGTCTTCAAAAATTAGTAACCCACGAGAAAGTAATGCGAATGCTGCTGCTGGAGCTGCTGCAACTCCAAAGAGAAGAGTGAGGATTCCAACAATGCCGAATTCTTGGAAACCTGCGCCTGCTGGGGTTATTGGTACAAAAGCTAACGCGGTAACTAATGGGTGGATAAGAAAGAAAGCAAGCCATGCGATACCGAGGTTACTGTTAAGTGTAATTCCTAAAGCTAAACCTAAAAAGTACCATTCAAAACCTTTCAAAATCCAACATGCAAATGTTAACATGCCTATTTCTGGAATTGCCTTGTGGGTTTTATGGGAACTATCTTTGTATTCGTCAAGTTTACCCATTAAGCCTCCTGTGAATCTTTTTAGCAGTCTAGAACTTGCTATTCGATCAAATAATGAAATAGCTTTTTGGGACCAAGTGAAAGCAGCCAATAGAATTGCTCCTGTAAGCATTAGTGCTATGCCTGATGCTGCAACTATAATGCCTATATTTATTCCTGCAAAGGTGCCAAAAAGTGCCCATTTCTCTGCGGGCACAATTTTTAAAAGGAAAATTACTGCGCCCACTCCGCCAATTACTTTAACCAAAAACTCTATTGTTTGTATACCTAAGACACTTGAAAGACCTTTTGATGCAGGGACGTCTTGATCTCTAAGATAAACTGGAGTTAAAATGTAGCCTGACCGTCCAGGAGTAACGTCACTAGTTAGCATTCCTGCGTATTGAGCTAGGAGAGTTTTGCCAAAAGATGTTTTTACTCCGTCTTTACTTAGAACTCGTCTTAGGCGTACTGTAAAGAGAAGATTTATTCCAAAATACATTAAGAAAGCAAGAAGCAAATACTCCAGCTTAATGGTTAGTAAAGCATTATATAGTGAACCTATTCCGACATACCAAAGTAACGCAGCGAAAATAGCGACCATAAATACTACTTGGAGAAGAATCCTGAGAATTTGGCGTGAACGAGACGCGTTTTGTTCTTGCTTACGAGGCGAATCTGAAATAGTCAATTTGCATAACCATCAGCGCGGAACATTAAAACTCTTGTGGCGATAATTGAAATATATCTTTGATAATGTTACGAGCTAATTCCATAATTTTCAAAATAAAGTGTTCCCCGAAATGGCTATAGCATTGATTTAGCGATGACGCTTGCAATACCAGTTTCTTTCTATTTAGGGTCTTACGCATTCAGCTTTAGGTCTAGGCGGCCGTTTAGTCGCTCTTTTTCGTTTGTGATAATCGCATTCATTGATTCTAGTAAGAATCCAACCTTTATCTTGGTAAATACACCCACAAGGCAACGTTACAAGTTTTTGCTGCTCTTTATTCTCTGCTCTTTCTTTTGATTCCATTATACTTATTCCAATAAGTTTCATGGAACAATTATAATATTAACTTTAGTAATTCAGATTAATGTTTTGAAAAAAAGAAAAAAAAAGAAAATAGGCGACTAAGTTTTTACATATTGGATGCTACTGTTGAAAGGTCAGCAATGTCTATTTTGAAGTGGCCAGCAAAGTCCATCGTAGGATCGTAGTTTCCATACCCCGGCATGGCTCCGTAGCATTTTATTACTGCGGCTAGGTCTGCTTTGTTTACTGCAGTTGTTACTGAGTCGTCGGTTACTTTGAACGGGTTAAAAGCCACTTGCCTTGTTACTGATCGAATTACTGAACCTGTCAACGGGTTTATGCCAGTGATTGAGAGCGTGAATTTGGTCCAATTATTTGTAACACTGAGTTCTCCATATGCCTTTTGAACGGAAGTGTCAGATGTTCGATGCACATTAGTTATTTGTCCGCTATCATTTGTGATAATTGTAATGTTGCTGACGACGGTGTAGACGCTCCAGGTACCATTAAGGAAATAATCGGTCAGACGCTGTGCTAGTGCTTAAAGTTGAAACCGAAGCATTTGTTAATCTAGCTTCATAGAAAGTGTAAGTGAAGTTTTCTTTTGATTCAACGGCCATTATCGGGCGAGAAGTGTTTGTTGTCCAAATGGCTGTAGCCGTTGCTAACTGGTTTGTATTTCCATCTGTCAAAAGTGCCGTATCCTTGCTTGAGTTTGAAGCAACCCATTAACCGCAGTTGCGTCCCACTGGGAAACAAGGCCATCAATGCGTATGTAACTTCTATTGTTGAGTCCGTTAGCGACTGCTGCCGTGTTAGCTTGACTTACCGTAGACGCGTTGACTCCTGCAAAACTTATGCTGCTTACTGCAACTAACGCTATGATTGCGAAAACTATTGAAGTTTTTTTGTTCATTTCTTATTCCTCTTCTTGATTTTAGAAAAACCATGATAGTTTACAAATAAAAGCATATCTGAGCTTGTTTTTATATAATAAACTAAGTGATAGTTCATTATAGTTTCTAAAGGTTCATTCAAGTTCAATTTAATATTTAAAACTGATATAGATTGTTTAACGGTAAAATGAACAATTAATAAGATGTATTTAGACAAGAGTTTTCAAACGTTAGCAATTTTAGAAACTGGATTTGCGGCGCGACAGAGGATCCAAGAAGTACAATTCAAAGATGTTAGCATAACTATATAATCCTTTAATCTTGCTAAATCTTTTCAATGAAATTTGAAATTAAAGCACGCCGACTTGCCTTTTGCTGTGCCATTTGTATAACGTTGCTCTTGCTTCTCCCGATTTACCTTGCAAATTGCCAGAACTACGTCAAATATTCAGTCCAAATAAATTCTGATGGCTCAGCACTATGGAAAATAACAAATTTCTCCGATATCAACGCCACTGTTGACACATTTGAGGGTTTCCAAAACAAGAATTTAAATCTTGTCAATTCTGCATCAAACATCACCCACAGAGACATGTCTGTAGACGAAAACTCCCTAAAAATAAACACCACAATATCATCCGAATCTAAAACAACTGAATACTCCTTTCTTATGGCAAAACTTCAGCGTGATTCAGGGAAACCAAATAATTTTTGGCGACGTTTTCCAAGTTAATAATTTTTTTGTCCAACTTTATGGTGATGCTGCACTGCAAATAAGTTATCCTTCAACTTTCAACGTAAAATCAGTTTATCCAGCACCATATCAACGAGATGACTCAGCAAAAACCTAGATTGGGCTCGAACTCAAGACTTAGTTAATAGCAAAACTAAAATCATTCTGATAATCACTCCTTCGAATGAGAACAGCAACCAAAATTGCCACAATACGTTATTATTGCGCCATTATCGTGATTGGATTTCCTTATCCTTTTGGATTTTTTATGTTCAGGCGAAACCGAAAGAATGTCTGTCAACGGAGGTTTTTTCAGAATCTAGCTGAAGTTGGAAACAGAGGAAGGCAAGATTTTAAAACTTCTCAAATCTTCAGGAGGCAGCATGCGGCAATCAGCTATTGTAGAGCAATGCCGATTTTCTAAGGCTAAAACTAGTCAACTCTTAGCTATTTTAGAGAAAGAGGGCGAGATAACAAGATATAAGAAGGGGCGAGACAAAATAGTGAACCTTACAGAACGGGTAAAAGGTAAATAAAATGAAAACCCGACTAAACTAACACAAAACAAAATTTTAGCAATATTAGTTTGCATTTTATTTTCATTTTGCCTAATCTGCACAGTTGCAGCTCAGTCCAGCACAATAGTTGATGCACGAGCATCCACCAGTTATCCACAAGTAGGCAGCACCTTAACGATAACACTTACAATTTCAAACGTTCAAAACCTCGCGGCATAGATACTACACTTCAATGGAACCCCTTAGTTCTAAGCCTCAAAAACATAGTTCTTAATTTAGGAGACTCTCACTCAAACGGTGTTCTTCACGGAACCAAACATGAACTACCGATTCCAATAATCTCAGTCCAGGCGACATATATGTTCAAGAAACAAAAGTGGCTGGAAGCTATGAGCTTGTCGCTCAATCAATTGGTCAATCGACCCCTGGCTTCACAGGAAGCGGAACAATAGCAACCCTAACATTTAACGATCTAAGCACTGGGTCAGCTGGATTAAATTTACGACGGATCTTGCAGACAAGCCCTCCATCAGGATCAAACCGCAAACAATATTGATCATCAGGATACAGCTGACTCAGTAACCGCAATTGCATCCAGGAACTTCAAACACCCAACGTTCCAGAATCTCCAAACATCTTCCATAATGCAATCATGTTTACAGATTTTGCAACAGCAGGTTAACTGTAGCAAAAAAATCACATTTATCCAAACACAAAATTCGAAATCTACCTTAACAATTAATTAAACTTAAAACAACTGAGATGATTTCTTTAAGCTCTCGGAAGCTAAATTCTCGCTAAACGATAAATTTGCCAAAAGTAAATGCTTGAAATTTGGTGAAGCGAAACACTTAAGTGTAAAGAATATGTAGTTTTGTCTTAGAATTAAAAACTAGGATGTAGAATCAATTGGCTGTTGAAGGTTTTTTCGAAAACAAAAAGACACCAGTAGAAGCAAAAGTCGGCGACTTAACCCCACAATCTAAAGCGGTTAATGTTACGGCCAAAGTAGTATCCAAAACAGAAGTTCGTGAAATCCCAATGGGTAGAGACGGATCCGCACACAAAGTAAGTGATGCGCTCGTCGGAGACGAAACAGGAGTAGTTTACCTGACACTTTGGGATGACAACATTGAAAAAGTCAACGAAAGCGACACAATCCGCGTAGAAAACGGCTACGTAACACTGTTCAAAGGCAACATACGCTTAAACATCGGCAAATACGGCAAACTTGAACCAGCAAAAGAACCACTCGCAGTAGAAGTAAACACAGAAAACAACGTTTCCAGCAAAACATACGAACAAGAAAGAAGACCATTTAGAGGCGGCGGCGGAGAGGATTCGGCGGGGCGGCGGTTACGGTGGCGGCAGAGATAGACGTGGTGGCGGCGGTTACGGTGGCGGCGGCGGCGGTTACGGTGGCGGTCGAGATAGAGATCGTCGCGGTGGCGGCAGCGGCGGCGGCTACAGACCAAGATACTAAGCTTCCAAACTTTGAAAATCAGCATTCTTTTTTTTGCTTTTTTATCATTTTAATTTCAGTAAATACTTTAGATTTAATAGCTTGATGTTAATCAAATGTCATTCCTTAATTCTTGACCAGGTTTTTAGATAGGAAACTTTAAAATCTTCTGCGGTGTCTGTTTTCGCTGAATAGGAGTTTGGCTAAAATGGTTGCAGAGAAAAATGAAGCTAAACCAACTGTAGAAGAGTTACTTGCTAAAGCTAAGAAGCCGGCGCAATTATCGCCTCCAATGCATAAATTTTACGAAGGCAAAATGCAGGTTATTCCAAAATGCGCCATTCGAAGTGTTGATGACTTTGCAATATGGTATACTCCCGGTGTTGCTGCACCATGCAAAAAAATTCAAGCAGACCCAGACAAATCATTTGAACTTACTAACCGCTGGAATTATGTCGCGGTTGTTACCGACGGAACCCGAGTTTTAGGTTTAGGTGATATTGGTCCAGAAGCAGCCTTGCCCGTAATGGAAGGAAAAGCCTTACTTTTCAAGTATTTAGGCGGTGTTGATGCTTTCCCAATTTGTCTTACGAACCAAAGATCCGGATGAAATTGTTAAAATTTGCAAGGCTCTTGAGCCGTCTTTTGGCGGCATTAACCTTGAAGATATTGAGAAACCAAAATGTTTTCATGTACTTGAGAGTGCTCGTGAACAAATGAATATTCCCGTTTGGCATGATGATCAGCAAGGAACTGCCACTGTAATCTTGGCTGGGTTGATTAATGCTTTCAAAATTGTTGGAAAAAAACCCCGTGAAAGCCTAATTACATTGGTTGGCTCCGGAGCAGCTAATATTCGAACAGCCTATGTTCTTATGAAATGGGGGGTTAAACCAGGCAACATAATACTTGCTGACAGCAAAGGCGTAGTTCACAAGAACAGAAAAGACATCACTAAAGAAGAAGACCCATGGAAATATCGATGTAACCCAAAAAACTAATGCCGAAAGCAGAACCGGCGACGTCTCAGAAGCATTCAAAGGCGTAGATGCAGTGGTTGCAGCTTCAAAACCAGGTCCAAACACCATAAAGAAAGAATGGATCAAAACAATGGCGACAGAACTCAATAATCTTTGCATGTGCTAACCCGATTCCTGAAATTTGGCCATGGGATGCCGAAGAAGCAGGAGCACGAATTGTTGCGACAGGAAGAAGCGATTTTCCTAATCAAGTCAACAACAGTTTAGGTTTTCCAGGAATTTTCCGAGGCGTCTTAGATGTTAAGGCAAAAACAGTTACAGATGACATGTGCATTGCAGCTGCCCAAGAACTGGCAAATTACGCTGAAGAACGAGGGATCACCGAGAAAGACATTTTGCCAAGAATGGATGAGTGGGAAGTTTTTCCAAGAGAAGCCGTTGCATGTGCGTTAAAATCAATTGAGCAGGGAGTGGCAAGAGTAAAACCCAGTCGAGACGAATTGTATGAACGTGCCTCTGCAATTATTCAGAATGCGCGGCAATCAACTGAGTTGTTGATGAAGCATGGGTTAATTAAGCCCCCTCCAAGTGAAGATCAACTTTTGAAAAAGATATCGCAAAATCGTAATCAAAATTTAAAAAGATTTTTTAAATAAATTATTTAAAAAAAATAAAAGAATTAAAGAGGTGTTATTTTCACTATATTTCTTTTTTCAAGCCTTCGAAGCGCGTCTAAGCATTCGTCTTTTTTCTCGCCGGTAATGTTTAAGTTGGCATAATATCTTTGACCGAAACTTCGGCTTTTCCAAAGTTTTCATGCCGCTTATAGAGGTGTCGGACAATGGATTTTTCCAGTTTGCCGCATCGCCAAGTAGTGTTGCGGATCAAAACAACGATGGTGTCGAACAAGTGTTTGCTCGTTAGATTTTCTTCCTCGGGAATCTCCCATCTCTCCCCACCAACTCAAATTAACTAGCGACATTGTTTTTAAACGTTTGTTCCCAAACGGAATAAGCGCTTTAATTTGGGCTTGGTTGGTAGCTGTCTAAAGAGATTTTTTTAGATATAAGCCGTGTGCTTTGCCATAATACTTTTCTAATCTGCCCATTTTTTGATATCCATTTTTTTGATAAAGTTTTAAGGCAGCTGAATTGTCTTCACGAACTTCTAGGTGACATTCACTTATGCCTTTTTGTTTAAGAATTATTTCGATTTCTTGAAGCATTTTACTTGCGATTCCTTTTCGCCGAAAGGTGGCGCAACATTTATCGTGATAATATGTCCAAACAATAGTGTTATTTTCAATTTCAACTTGAGCAATTATGAATCCAGCTATGTCATCGTTTGCTTTGGCAACTAATGCGATGGTATTGTAGTCTGTCAACAAGTATGCTATTTGTCGTTTTGTGAATGCTTCTTGGTCAAAGCATTGCTCTTCAATTTCACACAATTTATCAAGCAACTTGATGGAAGCAGTTTCAATTTTTAATTCCATTTTTTGTCCTTAATAATAGTTAGAGTGTGAGGATTGATTTTAGTTTTTTCTATGTTTGCAACTCAGTTGAGACTTGCTGGTCTTAGTTCGAGCCATTGCTGGGCTCCAAACCCAATGAAGAAGCGGAACCACAAAGTTATGATTCTTGTAGAGTATGGTGGCTGTGGCGGCTAAAGGTCCGTATATGCCCATTGAAATGTAAAGAGTAGTCATTACGGCTTCTGGAAGCCCAACTTCAAAGGGTATGCCTATAGGTATCGCTTTAACGGCTAAGAATATTGCTGAAGTAACTATGATTATGCTTAATGAAACTGGGTGCCCAAGCGACAATGAAAACAAGGTATGGCACACTTAAACTGAAAAACCATGAAACAACCAAGTAAAATAATGAGCCAGCTATTGCTTTTGGGTTATGCCTGAACTCTTTCATTGCATCATGGAAGTGTTCTGTAATTTCGACGGCTTCTTCCTTTAAGTTTGTCAAGTTTAATTTTTCCAAAAGTGATTTTATGGTAAAATTTGTGATAACATTGATAATTTTTAATGTCCATTTCTGCTTGAAACATAAAATAATCATGAAACGATTATGCCGATTATTGCAGCTGCAACGAATATTATGGCGTTGAAGACCAAAGGGTTAACGTTTCCGCCGAAGGTAAGCAAGCATTATTCCAGCAATCAAAGCAACAACATTTAACGCCATGCCCAGCAGCCGATGTGTAAAAGTGATGCCACAACTTTTCCAAATGAGCCACATTTGTCTCTAGTACACAAGATATGTGCGGGTTACTTCTCCGCTAATGGATTGAGCTGGAACAATAGTGTCGACGTAGATGCCATACCAAACGTAAAGGTAAGCTCGAAAAATCGGTATTTTAATCGAAAGATGGTTGGTTAATACGCGCCAAGAAATTGTGAAAAAAAAAACTTCTAATAAACCAAAAATTATTGCTATCAAGTAGATGGTTGGATTGGCGCTTTTTGCAGTTGATAATATACCTAAAATGTCTACTTGAAAGAGGTAAATGTACGATGAAGAACCCCAGTAAACCCAGCAGTGGGAAACACTGATGTTTTCCAACTTAGTTTTGGTCTGGGAGGTTGCATTTTGACTTTTGCACCAGTTATGAAAGGTGAAATATGTTTAAGCAATTATATACTTTACCCAAATCCAAGCCTATAACATACACACAATGAGTGTTCTAACTTATAGAAAAGTATCGCCCATAGTTGTTTAATCTGGCAATTGAATTAAGCAACTTAATTTGTTAGTAACCTTTTAATTTACTCGCATCACTAAGCATAAAAAAGGTAAAGCAAATTGAACGACGAAGTTAAATGTTCAAAACCAGAATGCGACAAATTCACAGCAATTAACGAGTTAGCAAAACGAAGAGGATTTTTCTGGCCATCTTTTGAAATTTACGGTGGCAGCGGTGGCTTTGTAACTTACGGTCCACTAGGCACAAGACTAAAACAGAATATCGAGGCAAAACTTAGAGATGCTTTTCGTTAAAAAAATCGGCATTTACGAAATGGAATCATCCATAATTGCTCCCGGCAAAGTTTTCGAGGCTTCAGGTCACGTTGATCATTTCAAAGAGCCGATGGTTGAATGCCAAAACTGTCATACCCGTTTCCGAGCTGATCATTTGCTTGAAGAAAAAGGCATAAGCTCAGCTGAAGCAGAAAAAATGAGTTTAGATGAAATTAAAGAAGAGATTGAGCGCCACGATGTTGTTTGTCCCGACTGCGGCGGCAAATTTGGCGAACCCCAACGTTACTTAACAATGTTTGAAACAACTATTGGTCCCTATTCAGGCGTCAGTTGGTTACGGTAGACCTGAGGCTGCACAAAACATATTCGTTGAATTCAATCGTCTCTATACTGCTGCTCGAGAACGGCTTCCTTTTGGAGTTATCGCAAATTGGTCATGCTTTACGCAACGAGATTTCTCCAAGGCAAGGATTGATTCGTCTAAGAGAATTCACTATTTCCGACTTAGAGTTCTTCTTTGATCCAGAAGAGCCCATCTTGTCGTTTCATCAAGGAAGTGGAAAATGAAGTTTTGCCGATTCTCTTATGTGAAACAAGACTTAAAGAATGCGAAGAGACAACAGACCTCACTGTTCGAGAAGCACTTGATCGTAAAGTAATCCGTTCCGAATGGCAAGCGTTTTTCATGGCAATGGCTAAAAAGCTCTTGTTGAACTTGGTGTACCGGCTGAGAAGCAGCGGTTTATTGAAAAGCTCACGTGGGAAAAAGCTCATTACTCAAGCCAAAGTTTCGACCAGGAAGTTCTGGTTGATCGTTGGGGCTGGGTAGAAGTCTCTGGGCACGCATACCGTACAGATTACGATTTAACTTGCCATATGAAAGCCAGCGGCGTTGACATGACTGTTTACAAAGAATATGCTAATCCAGTGGAAAAAGAAGAGTTGGTTGTTAAGCCAATTATGGCCAAACTTGGTCCAATTTACAAGGGTGAAGCTGCAAAAGTAGCTGCTTTATTAGCTAAAGGTTCCTGCGCAGGAAGTTGCTGATGCCATGCAGAAACAAGGTTCTTTTATGGTTGACAAGTACGAAATCAAACCTGACCAAGTAGATATAAGCCGACAAAAAACTATAGTTCGAGGTACCCGTTTTGTTCCCCATGTTGTGGAGCCAAGTTTTGGTTCTGATAGGCTTTTTTACGTTGCGTTAGAGTACGCTTATGGGATTAAGGATGATCGCGTTGTTATGAGTTTTCCACGAAGCATTGCGCCGATTCAAGTCGGAATTTACCCCTTGATGAGTAAAGATGGCTTAGACACTAAAGCACTGGAAATTACATAAGATGTTGGCATGGAAGGTTTCATGGTTGAATTTGACGAAGCTGGTTCTATTGGCAGACGATATGCAAGAGCTGACGAGGCAGGTGTACAATTAGGATTAACAATTGATTATGAAACATTAGAAAATGGAACCGTAACCATACGGGACCGTGACAGTTGGCTTCAAGTTCGAGCAGCAATCAAAGATTTGCCACAGCTGTTGCATAGCTACTTCGAAGAAAAAATTAACTTTAGAGACTTAGGAACATTAATTGAAACTTAAGGGTTACCTTTTTTAATAAACACATTATTAAGTAACAATGTTAGATTAGGGATATTTGTTGGCGGGGAAACAACAGAATGGTACTTCCATCAGAAACAGAAGAACGCGTTAAGAGGAGAGCTTTAAACGTTTGCAACGATAATTTGCGAAAAGTTGTAGATGTGTCAAGGAAAATTCCTCAACTTGTTGAGTATTTTGCAAGTGGCGACAAAGAAAACGCCAGAAAACTATTAAGCGAAATCAGAACTGGTGAAGAGGAAGTTGTCAAGGCAAGACGTTTGGTTTCTCAAGAACTTGCTGAAATAGGCGCCATTTTGATTGCCCGCGAAGACTTTTTAAGATTTACCAATTTATCAAGTGAAATAGCTGATTTCTCAGAGGGCATCGCTTATTACATTAGTTGAAATCATGGAGCATAATTGGGTTATTTCATCTGACATTAAAAAAGATCTGCTTAAGCTTTCCGTAGCAGTTTTAGATGCAGTGCTTAAACTCAGGGAAACAATGATGGTTCTAAACTATGGCTCACAAAAAACCTTGAAAAAGCAAAAGACGTGGAAATTGCTGAACGCATAGTAGACGACCAGTACAGGGCATTAACCATAAAAGTTCTCAATGGCAAACTTGACGTTTCAGTTTTGTTGCTGTTAAGAGATGTCCTTCAATTGCTTGAAAACTCCGCTGACAAAGCAGAAGATGCAGCTGACGCCGCACGAATGCTGTCATTCATAATGTAAAGAGCCGACTGTGATGCCGAAAATAAAGGTAGAGCTAATAGAAAACTTCCTTGTTGTGTGGGACTCAACCGAAGGCTCACAACTCTACAAAACAGGCTATTATGGTAAACCACTCGGCATTCCGAAACCTAAAATTCCCGAGTTTGATGCTCCGTTAATTTTGGATTTGATGGAAGGCTTATACCTTGTCGAGAACAAAAAAATTGAAATTTACGAGGATCCCAACGAAACCAAGGTTAGCCTCAAGAAGCTTAAGCAGAAAGCTAAGCAATTATATGATGAGTTTGAAGAAAAATATGCTGTTTACCATGACCTCCGTGACAGCGGCTTAATTGTTACTCCTGGAATAAAGTTTGGATGCGACTTCGCCGTATACAAGTACGGTCCAGGCGTAGAACATGCCCCATACATGGTTTCGGTAAAGAAGGCCGGGTCAGAATTTCAGCAACAGAGATTGTGAAGGCAGGGCGGTTAGCTACAACCGTTCGTAAACGTTTTATTATAGCCGTGCCAGACTTGAGTGATCGGTAAAGTGAAATATTTGATTTTTAAATGGTTCAAAGCTTAACAAGAATAATCGAATTTAACCGCCTTCTCTTTACTAGATAATCAATCTGTCGCCCAAATTTTTGCAGATGTGTATTTTGAGTTCAGAAGATTCTAATTTAAACCTAACTACTAATTGGACATAAGGATGCTTGACCAAACTACTATCGAACATTACAAAGAAGCTCTAAAGATTCGTCGAGAATTATTTGAATTAGACGAGAGCTTCAAGCCAAAACTAGCGGATGCTCTAAACAACCTTGCAAATGCATATTATGAGAATAGACAGTTTGATCAAGCGATTGAACATTATTTGGAAGCTCTAAAGATTCGTCGAGAATTAGTTGAAATTGATAAGAGATTCAAATCAAAACTGGCAGATGCTCTCAACAATTTGGGCGTTGCATATCGAAGTAAAGGTTTGCTTGATCAAGCCATAGAATACTTTAAAGAAGCTTTGGAAATACGTCGCGATTTGGTTGAAATAGACGATTGTTTTAGACCAAAACTGTCTAATGCCTTAAACAATCTTGCAAATGCATATTATGGTAAAGGATTGCTTGACCAAGCCATAGAACATTACGAAGAGGCTTTAGAGATGCGAAGAAAATTAGTTGAGGAAGATTCGCATTGCAATTTACGATTTATGACATCACTTGTTCTTCTCGGTATTGCCATTGGCATGCGTGGAACAGGTGCGGATAAAATAAGATCTAAGGAATTGCAAACCGAGGCTCGATCAATGATGCAAGATCCGGTTCTAACTTATAAGCCCTAACTATCCAGATTTAGTTAATCTGGCAAAGATTCTTGATTCTATTGTTGACAAATATTAGGAATTTCTCTGCTTAATTTGCTATAATCGTTTGGTTCTGGAATTCTCCTCGAATTGTCTGATGCGGATAAATTTTTGATGCTGAAAGTTGGCAGCCTTCTTCTATTTTAACGTCGTCTGCGACAACTGAGATAGCAGTTACTTTTGTCGGCTTACGTTGGCTGGAGTTAACTGCAACATGCCTGCCGATTATACTGTCATGAACTTCGGCGTATTCTCCAATAATTACCCGATCCATTATCGCTGAGTTGGTTACGATCGGCGTTTTTGCCTATTCTTGTAAAGTTGTCAATGGCACGAATCAACTATTCTTGCTCCATCTTCAATTTGGCAGTGTCTACCGATTAAAACGGAGCCTTCTAAAGTGATTTTTTTTTGCTTAATCTTTTTGATGATTTCTTGGCGACGTTTTTCTGAGTCATTACTTTCCCCTTGAACCCAAATTTGGCTGCCTTCTTTTAATCTGTTCGCCGAAATCTCTAAGGAATGCAGAAGTTGCCATTAACAGGTTCTTCATGGCGTCTAAGTAGTTTTTGGGGGTCCCCACGTCAAACCAGTCGCCTTTTAGTGTGTAACCATAAACTGGACGCCCAGACTAATTACATAAGGAATAAAGTCATAGCCGAAATCTAATCTGTTTTTTTCTTTAATTATTTGTTGGATGCCTTTTTCTTTGAAAATCTTTCTTATTTCGGGTGAGAGTACATACAAGCCTGTGTTTGCAAGATTGCTGGGTGCATCTTTAGGCAATGGTTTTTCAACAAATCGTTGTATGCGTCCGTTCTTGTCGATATCAGCGATTCCTAAGCCTTCAACGTTATCAACTTCTCTAAGGACAATAGTTAAGGCGGCGCATTTTTCTTTATGAAAATCAATGAGGTTCTTAACTTTAATATCAAATATGTTGTCGCCTTGAACTGCGAAGACTGGGTTGTTTAGTTCATAGTACTCCATGTTTATTCTTGCTGAATCAGCGCTCCCTAAATCTTCAACGTTGGGCTGATATTTTATGTGAATACGTGGTTTGATGTCGTAGCGTGCGGAGAATCCATAAGCCTGATTCAAAATAATCGTAGAGGTCTCTGTAGTTCGTGTAGCCTTTTACTCCGAATATGAAGTTTCGGATACCTTGGCTTGCAAGCGACTAAAGTGAAAACTCCACAAGTGGCCTATTCAATAAACGTAGGCAGGCTTTACTTGTTTCAGCCGTTAAAGGCAAAAGGCGAGTTGCTTTTCCACCTACAGGAATGATTACTCTTATTTTTTCAGGCGCATAGTTATCTCCAACCAGAGGTGCATATTTGTGACTCAACATCTCACCACGATATTGTTAAGAATAGGTTATGCTAATCCTTTTAAAACTGTTCCCTATAACAATCTGCAGATTATTTTCCAATATTTTGTAAAAGCTTTTTTCGTTTCCTTTTATTTTTTAAGTCTATTTTGCCTTCAGGTTGCAAGGGAAGTGATTAGTGAAGCTTTTATAGATGCGCAGATGAAACTTAACAGTAAACGGTTAAAAAATATGAACAAGCTAAGCGGCTTTATCAGGTTAATGCGACCGGTCAACTGTATAATGATGGGTATCGCTGTTTTTGTCGGCGGAATTTTGGCTAAGTCCTTCTCTTTCCAGAGTAATTGGTTAAACCTTATCTTTGGATTCTTCACGGGTTTTCTGCTTTGCGCTGCTGCCATGGCAATTAATGATTATTATGACAGAGGAATCGACGCATGTAAATGAGCCCACACGCCCTATTCCCAGTGGTTTGATTAGTGTAAGAGAGGCTCTATCGTTTGTGATTATACTTACGGTGTTAGGTTTGTTTTTTGCTTACTTTTCAAGTGTCTTATGCCTTCTTGTTGCAACAGCTGCTTGGGTCATAACTATAAGTTATGTCACCGTTGGAAAACGTAGCGGTTTGCCAGGCAACTTTTTAGTCAGCATATGTGTGGCTCTTCCTTTTATTTACGGAAGCATTGCAATCACAAAAGGTCTACCGCTCAATGTTCTCCTTTTCGCCTTGATGGCTTTCCTTTCCAATACAGGCAGAGAAATCACTAAAGGTATCGTCGATGTGAAAGGTGACAATGTTGAGCGCATAAAGACTTTGGCCGTCCGTTATGGAGAAAAGAAGGCTGCTATTGCAGCTGCGATTTTTTATATTTCAGCAGTAGTCTTAACGCCTGTTCCTTTGATTATCGGTTTGGTTTCAATCTGGTTTGTTCCGTTCGTTTTGGTAACTGATGTTGGGCTTGTCGGTTGCTCTATGCTTCTGCTCAGGGATTATTCGCGTGAGAATTCTAGGCGGATCAAAAAATTAGTTCTCATATGGTTTATTTTTGGTTTGTTAGCCTACATTTTTGGCACTATAAAATAAAAAGTCCCGTTCTATTTTTCATATATATACCTCCATGTTAAAAACAATTAAATGTTAATTGTGTGAATCAGCATGTAAGAAGATGTTAACATGTCTGAACGATTTGCTAAAAAATGGGAAACAACCAAAAGAGAGGACTCATCATTCACTCAAGCATTACACGATACAGTTCAGCCGCCCCCACCACTAAAAACATGCCTGGACTTAGCAACTAGAAAACTTGATTTACAAATCAACAAACTGGACCAAGCTAACGAGCGATTCACGCAGAAAGACAAGACCCTTTTCGCTAAATTGGTACAAGCCTACACGGAGCATGATTCGGCCCACGCCAACATTTACGCGACCGAACTAGCTGAAGTCCGCAAAATGACCAAATTAGTTATGAATGCTAGACTTGCGCTTGACCAAGTTTCGTTAAGAATAAAGACAGTGAGCGAGCTGGGTGACGTTGTTGCAGCACTAGGACCATGCGTAGGCGTATTGCGTAATGTCAGCTGTGGATTAGGCGGAGTACTGCCTGAAGCAGAAGGAGAATTAAGCGATATCGGTAACATGCTAAGCGGTCTAATGTTTGAAGCAGGAACCAGCAGTGGAATGTCACTTAACTTCGATACTGTCAATGAGGATGCCTCCAAGATTCTTGCAGAAGCAGCAACAGTCGCAGAGCAGAGAGTCAGTTCAAGCTTCCCCGATTTACCCCCTGGAATGCCAACGGGCGCTGCAAACAAATCAAGAACCTAGAGCAAACTAAGTACTTTTTTTCCTCATTTCTTCTCTTCGCCCTTTTCTTTTTTTCTTTTCAAATCATGTTTGGTTCTACTTTTGTAGTGAAATCGTTTTTGATTCGAGCTTTAGTTATGAGTCTAACAATGTGAAATGAATGAACACTGTGGGGCTCAGCTCACCATGGCTTGACATGAATTAGTCTGGGGCTCCTTAGTAAAAGTTATATCAACAATAAAACAGCTTATATGATGAAGACGCATGTCCAAAGTTCCTCTTTGTCCTTCATGCTATGTGGAAATGAAGCCTAAATGTAACAGTCAAAAACAAGTGATTTATCATGAATGTCCCAAGTGTGGGGTTCGCATTTTATTTACTCATTCAGGCCATTAATCTCTTCTTTAATCATATTTTAAGAGAAGCTTTTCTATGATGAACTTAAAAGCAAAAAGCAGTAGACCATTTAGACTTTCAGAATGATAATCTTGGACAAACACTTTTCTGAAAACTCAAAGGTGAACGAGAAAATGTATATCCTAATCCAAAAAAGTGGAAAAAGAGAAACGCTGATGATGAAAAATAATAGGATAAGCAAAAGAATTTTTTTGTATATTCTTTACTTATAAATCTGGCGAACCTGGCTCAGACTGTATCTGGGCCATCAAGCTATCTTTTGCCTCTTTTACTCGTTTTTCTAAATCGTTGACTTGAGCCTGTAAGGCTGCCAATTCAGAACGTTTTTCAAACAGTTTCTTTTTGAGACTATCGAGCTCCTTAACATCCATACTTAATACCCACTTTCTATGTTCTTAAATTCTCTTAAAAGGTTTGCGAAAAAAATTACGTCGTGTACATGTATCATGTGCTTTTTCCGAATTGATTTCAGCGCTTATTTTGAAAAAAGACGCTAATGCAGCCAAAACACAAACTATTAAACCAATTAACATCAAAACTAAGCCAATAAACAGATCACCTGTGGCATAAAATTCTAAATTTCCAAGAATTCTAGAATTATAAAGGGATCCAAAAGCTACAAATAAACCTACTCCAACAAGAGCAAATCCGATGGAACCCCATACTAAAGTCCATCCAAACCAAGCCAAAGCCCCTCTCCAAGCTCTACCCCAACTTACCAATAAATTATTCCTCACTTCTCTTTTTCTACATACTGATTTAAGATTTATCTTCAGAAAGACTTAGCAAGAAAACTATATTAGGCTACCAAACAAATTTTTTTCAAACTATAGAAAGAATCAAAGATTATTACATAAAAAAGAATGAACAAAAGCCCGAAGGGTTATTCCAAAAAACTTTTAGGCTGACTACTTATTAGAACAGCACGTCTAATAGTTGGACTTATATGTTCCATGCAACGTTTGTTTGTTGAGGTTCAACCTGGTTGAATGGAAACGACGAAACAGATCTTGAGTATGCGCTGCGAGGAAAAGCATGGCGGGTCTATTGGTTTCTTCTCAAGAATGGAAAACCTGTAGGTGTCCGCGAGGTTCAACGAGCTTTGCATTTTAGCAGTCCTAGCATTGCTTTTCACCATCTTGAACAATTACGTGAGTTAGGCTTGGTACAAAAGCAGGAAATTGGAGGTCACTATTCATTAGTTGGTGAAGTGAAAATTGGTGTACTTCGACATTATGTTAAGCTTGGTAAACTTCTATTCCCAAGATATTTCTTTTACGCATTATTCTCTACAATCTTTTACATTTTGTACTTAGCAGTTTTGTTTACCGGTTTTACACGTGATAATCTGTTTATTTTGTCGTTTGGCGCGATCGTGTGCACGATATTCTGGTACGAAGCTTAC
The DNA here is from genome assembly GCA_963729805.1 of Candidatus Bathyarchaeota archaeon. Classification (GTDB taxonomy): domain Archaea; phylum Thermoproteota; class Bathyarchaeia; order Bathyarchaeales; family Bathycorpusculaceae; genus Bathycorpusculum. Next base: position 34,288 of record CAVSPH010000008.1, read on the forward strand.
CGAGTTTGGACCATGAGACCATTCTAGTAATTAGAACATACCATAATTCATTCTGATTACTATTTGATAGAATTGGTGTTATCGTGAATATATCACGTGTTTGTGGCATTTTCGACTGTGGCATTTTCGATATATGTTATTTTTGTGTGATAGTTAAGAAGACAATTGAAAACATAAGTTTGATTTTCCTGCAGGCTAAGATAAAGGGGCATATTATTTGAAATACGCAAAGTTTTCCCATTAGAGAGTTCAACGGCGCTATCGTTTGCAGTTATGACATTTTTTGAAACTATTAAACCTCTTTCAACTGATGGAATGTTGCCTAAATTATTTTGCGCTATAATAAAGACAATACCCACAGTGAATACTGAAATTATTAAAGCTAAAACAACAGTTAGTGTGAAAGCATCAGTTTTCATTCGGATATCAATGCTCTTTCTTGTCAAATCCTGTTTTTAAGGTTAGCGGGTGCCTCCACTTCTCATTAGAACGATTGTTTACATTTTTCTTTTGTTGGCTGGAAAACTTTGAGGTTTATTATTCAGCTCCAAAATTACCCTACGCATTGCTTGACTTAGCATAAACTTCGATGTTGATCTCTTGAGCGTTTTTTCCTAAGAAGTCGGTCAATAATCCTTTCCATTTTGGCTGTGAGTCTGCAGTGAAGCCTACAGTTTGAGCTATCCCTCTCCAGAGAAGGGCTTTATCATAGTCTTTGGCCTCTTGAGGCATGAACTCAAAAATTGAACGGCTTGCTATGATCACAAGTTTCTTTTTCATCCTTGAGATAGCGACATTTATGCGGTTTAAGTTCAGCAAGAAATCACTTTCTGAACGAACGTAGTCAGGGTCACTTACAGTTGAGGAAATGATTATGAAGTCACCTTCTCCTCCTTGATATCGCTCGACTGTATCAACGCGTACATTTTCGTAACCATCAATTAGCAAATTCTTAACCACCCCCCGTTGTGCATTATGAGGAGTAACCACACCGACCCCTTCTGGCTTGACATTACGAACCAGAGCATCGACGATTTTTGCCTCGACCATATTTGACTGAAAACTTTCCATTTCATCATGGACAACAAGCACAAAAATATTCTTGGGCTCCAAAACCACTCTCAATCCCTCCGTTGAAGGAGTTGCTAAAGATAGAGTCTGAGTTTGATCAGAACAAAAATCAATTCCGTCTTTATGATATACCCATTCTCTTAAAAACTGCGCAACCACTTGGTGACATCGATGAGTTTCGCTTAAACGCTCCGTCGGTATGTCAGCTTTATGAAGTAATTTGACATGATCAATTCCTAGATCTTCTTGACGCAGCAAACGAAGGAAATCCATAGCAGATAAAAATGAAGCCATCTCTTCGATTGTGCGCCGATCCTCTTTTTCCCAATTATGCGCTTGAATTGGTGGCAATTGCCGATGATCTCCTGCCACCAAAATTTGAGAATTCTTGTTGACAAATGCACCTGAAAGTATCAACTCAGGAAGTCGCATCATACTGGCCTCATCAACAACTAGTAAATCAAAGAAGCCTTCGCTCCAAGCTGGCTCTTTACCTCCTATCTTCTTCATAAGACCATACAATCCAGGTGGAGTTGCACATAAAATCAATGGAAAAGCAGAAGTTGACTCAGAAACCAATTTGCCTTGGTTTGATAATGCATCTTTCAATTCAGTTACAATGTCCTCGTCTTCGTTGTAATTAACATATTTGATGCCCTCGATGGCTTTAATTGAGGAAACGTGATTATTTAGAACCCTATAGATTCTCAGGTCGTTTAGATCACTGCTTCCTTCTTTGCAGTAAGTTCCCCAAGACTTAGCCAGCTTATTTGCAAATTCATGAATTGCTTTGTGTGTGGGAGCGACCATTAGTACCCGGCATCTGCAGGATTCTTTATGCGCTGCAATATGGGCAAGCACTGCTAATTGTAAGGTTTCAGTTTTTCCTGTTCCTGGTGGACCTTGTAGCATTACTATTTGCTCTTTGCCAAAAACCCGGTCTATAAAACGACTTTGCTCTGGTTTAGGTGGAAATTTTTTGTTTTCAACCCAACCTAAGAAAGCTTTTGCTGGTTCTCTGGATAGTGTTGTGTGGCACGAAGGTTTGTTGGTTCCGCTCAAAAATCCCTCAAGTAGACAATATAATTCGTTGTTTGCTACATGATCAAGGCATTTGGCTGCCCGCTCTGAAATTATGTCATCGGCTAAATCATCTAAAATGTATTTTCGTCCAGCTTCAAAGAGCTGCATATGTTTACTATTGTTAGCTTTATCCTTGTCGGAGGTTGGAAGATCATGCCATGTACTGTATTTTCTGCTTTTACCACTCGGCCAACTGACCACTTTAAGGGTAATTTCCATTTTTCGTAAATCGACTCTTTCAACAATAACGCGGGCTGATTTTTCTACTTGTGAAGGTGATCTCAGCTTAGCCTCCTCAAATTGTCCATGCTCATTAATTCTAATTTCAGTCGCAACCATCCAATCGCCAGAGCCGGAGTCATCCGATCCCTTGACTCTACACGCATTAACAACGCACTCCGATTTCTGTAACCCAAGCCCGTCATAAATCAACTTGCCCCTTACTACGAAGTCCCGATCAAACTCTTCAGCACTTAGACACTCAAAAATCACTGATCGGCCAGTAGCTACCCGTTGGGAAGGAAGCAAAGCATAATGCTGATATAATTCTTGACGCTTAGCAAAATATTCTAAATCCAAAAATTCACGGCAGCTTCTCTCAAGAGTTGCTTGTCCTAATGTGAACTCGGAGATTTTGGGAATAGCTATTGGTTTTTTACCTAAACGTCGATTACGCACATTGAGAGAACGTTCTATATGTTCAAGAGCTAGACAAAGCTTTTTACCCAACAGGAGAAGATCTTCGCACGTGATTCTTCGGCTCTTTTGCGGATAGTCGCACCACATGCGCTTCTCCACAGTGATTCTTTCTAAATGCTTCTCTTGGTTACTATCCAGTCGATCTTTGGCAGCCCATAAGTATTCAATTGGAATTTGGTTTCCAAAACGGGCACGGGCTGGGTAATTGCCTTCTCTTTGCCGATTATCAGACATAAGGATAAACGACATTGATCCCGTGGGGGTTCGCGCGTAAGGCATTTCAAAGTTAAAGAAGCCATCATAGAAGACCCGGTAAAGATCAACCTGTGATCCATCTTTTCGTTTGTCAACCCACCGGTACCTGTCGAAATTCCCGCATTGTTTGAGTATTGGCAAAAGTCCATTGCTGACGTATCCCACTGCTTTTCTTAGCATGATTTCGTCTTGAATGACGGAGAACATGGGTTGGTCGATGGCTTGCCTAAGACCTAGAAGGTCTTGCACAGCATGCGCAGTCTTCATAAAAAGTGAATGGCGTCTTACTGCCTCCATAAGATTATCTCGTTCCTTCCGGGTATAGAAGTAAAGATGAATTGGTGCTTCGTCTGGACTGCCAACTTGTTCGGCTATGTTTTTGACTGCATTAACTAGATCTTCAAAGAACGCTTCAAGTAAACCTCTTTCCTGAGCTATGCAGTCTTTCTGTTCCTTTGGAAGCTCATCAACAATTCTTGACAAGCTTATTGATTGCCCTCTAAAACGAGTACAGCTTACTCTTGCGCTAATCATTGAAATGATGTTCAACAAGTAGTCCCATTGGATATGTAAGTAAATGCGAATCATTCCATCAGGTCTAAATGAAAGGGCTGCATCTACTCCATTCTGAAGGCTATCCTCAGGTAGGGTTCCATAGCCGCTGCCTGTGAACCAGGGCCATGTTCTCATCTTGTTTATATGAGAACTGTTTGGGCGTATGCCTCCTAACATGAATTGAGCCCTCTGAATTAGTCTATCAAGCTTCGCGCCTATTACTGGATCTGCAGATAGTGATTGCACTTTTTCTAAGTCGAAGGTTGGGATCTCTTTATAGTTATAAGGACGTAAGTCTTCCGGTTTAGGAGCTAACTTTAATTTGGCCAGGTCCTCCAATTTCAGAATCTTATATTGACTTAACGCCTTCTGTTCGCCTCGCGTTAAATTGAGGAGTGCAACACTTTCATTTTCAATAGCTCTAGCAACACAGCATTCGTTATAGCCGCAGTTATCACATCGCCAAGAAAGCTGAAATTCAACGTCTGCTAATGCCTTTTTGCGGATTCGATTGAGCTCTCCGTTTGCGCTGAGGAGTCTTTGAACATCTTGAATTAGCGGTTCAAGCCTAAAGGAAGGCAGATTTTCAGGCTCAAGTCGCGCTAAATCCGATTCTTTGTTAATTACACCCCCTTCAAAAATAATTTTAGTGGCTCTATTTCCTAAAGCTTTGGTAAGTAGTAGCACGTAGATTGTTACTTGTATGCGATGGGCGGTCTGCTCTTTCCAAGAGGATTTTATGTCGAAAACGCGAACCTTAACTTCGCCGTTCTTATTTGGCCATATAGCAATAATATCAGCTATACCTTTTATGTCCCATAAACCGATGTCACCTCTCATTGGAGCTTGATAAATTAAAACGGGTTTGTATTTGGTTTCAGGTTTACTACAAATTGCGTTTTCAAGGATTTTTGTTATCTCTTGAAGGGAATTAGTCCAAGCGTATTCCCATCCATTTTCCTTAGGGTCATAATGGGTAAAGTCTTTGTAGTCAGCAGCTTTTGTTTTCAACTGTTCAACCGTTTTTTGTTCCAGTTGCTTACCTGCAGTAAATAACAGGGGACTGAGGGGTTTGTGGAAAGCTTCAGGCCATTTCTTCTTTCTTTCTATGTTATCTTCGAACCGCAGTTTAAAGTAACGGGGGCAACAGTCAAAACGAATGAACTCAGCTAGACCCGATGCATCAAGCGAAGGCAACTCTCCGATATTCTTAGAACTTGACTCGTTTGTTTCTTCTTCCAATACTTAAGAGCCCCTACTTTCAGTCAACAGGCAGACTTGCTGCTATTACGTTGACCTTACGTTTAAAGTCTTATCTAAACTACCTTATGTTTGAATAGAAACTAGCGCTTTGAAACTTTATGTAAGAATCAGGCTGTTGCCAGATTTTAATAAAATTAGTAGTGTCAAAAATACTTACTTCCAATTTTTTTTTAGAATCGGATTAAATAGAAAATCGTTTGGACTACTTTTCTGTGGAACATATTCTGCTTTTTCATTTACAGAAATAAGTCTACAACCAATGCCTTTCGTAGTTTAGGGTGATTCTTTTATTGAGGCGGATACGTCTTCCCAGTTGAGCATTTCAAAGGGAATTAGTGTTTCTGTCCTTCGCACGTAAGGTAGCTTTCTCATTTCTAGAATTCTGCGGTCTATTTCGTAGGCGGTTCCAGCGAATATGATTATGAAATCGAAAGAGCCATGGACAAAATCCATCCTCTCAACTTTAGAGTCTAAAATCAATCCTTTCGAAATGATTTCATTGGAGAAGTCTTCTTCTTTCCCAGGTTGAATCACAACTAGTACGTAGGCACGCATTTTCTCATTGTTCATAAACATTCTATATTAAGTTAGCATCATTTGTCCTAATATTGTTTTCTTGAAGTGACAAACTATGCAAAATTATCGAGAATTCGAATTTTCAACCCCATGTCCCATGAAATTTTATGGTTAGGAACTTGATTTTTTGAGTGTTAAACTTTCCGACGATATAATCCTATCAATTCGCCTTTAGCAAGAATATGACTTTGCATTGCTTTTTCGACATCTTTCTTCCTTGTTTTAATGCCTAAATTGAGCTCTGTGTCTAGGGCGTAAATTTTGAAGAAATATCTATGAGTACCGCCAGGCGGGCAAGGCCCCATGTAACTTGGTTGTCTTGCGCTGTTAATTCCTTCTTTTCCTGGAACAGTGTTCTCGTCTATGTGGCTGGTTGAAGCGGGAATATTCCAGACAAGCCAATGATCAAAGGTTCCGCTTGGGGCATCTGGGTCATCAATAATTAGTGCAAGAGTTTTTGCTTCTTTAGGTATGTTTTCAATAGTTAGAGGCGGATTGATGTCGTTTCCATCGCAGGTATATTTCTTTGGAATTAGTTTGTTAGGTTCAAATGCTGTGCTTTTAATAATTAATTCTTGCATAAAACGTCCCTGAAAAAACAAAGGTTGATGTATTAAATAAAAGTTATGAGCTGAATTTTCCTGTTTCTACGTTTTCCTTTTTTAGAGGTTTTAAAAAGGTTTAGTCCAGTTAGTAAGAAAGCAGTGTCCTAGGTTTAGATAAATTCTGTGGCTCTGTCTAAGATAGGAAGAGAGAGACGGCCGAGGGAGTCTCTCTCTACCCGGTAGAATATCAGAATATTCAATTATCTGGATTTTCCTGGAGACGATGTAGATGTGGAAAATGACTGGACATTTTTTTTGACAGTTAATTTTGTTGGTTTTTAGGTCTCGGCTTTTTTCAGTAAATCTTTTGCCATGTTGATATTTATCTTGTAGAAGACGGCGGTGATTGCTAGTGAAATGATACCGCTTATGACAACGGAGATGACAAGTATGAAAGAGCTAGATGGTAAACCATGGATGAAAGATGAAGCGTATCTAGCTATAAAGTAGGGTGCTAAAGGAGCTAGTACTGCTATGCCAGCGAGGACACAGACAATTAGACCTATCAACGACCATTCTTGGCGTATCATTCTGGCTCTTCGTGTTTGGGAGAAATCAGCTCCTCTGAAGCCGATTGCAAGTGATGCAGATCCTATTGCCAAAACTAAAAAGAAAGTTTCTATGAAGGCAACAAATGCATATTCAAAGGGTGGACGGTAAAATAACGTTCCGATTGTTCCACTTATTAGTAGAATTGCTGTTGAAAAGATTGTTACAAAGAAGAATTTGCTTTTAACAAGATTTTTGGGCGAAACTGGTGATGCGTAAATTCTCCATACTGCTTGTCCTTCTTCGCCTATCAGAACCTCTCCTAACAGCATAGCCATAAATCCAGCGGGCAACAGAAAAATTATCCCTGCAAAAACTACGTTAGCTTGGCCCGTTGGGCTTCCACCTGCTATGCCTAGCGAGTTCATGAGGGGAATTATTGTCATAATCATCGATGGGATGAAAATGCCGATTAGTTCCCGTCGTCTAGTGAAAGCTCTTAAATCTTTCCGGATTATTGCTGCTTCAACTGTTGCGAAACCTATCTTGCCTAGAATTCCTGTTTTCGGTGAGTAGAGTCCGCTTTTTTGAACTGTTATCGCTGGCGGCTCGTATAGTCCAAAACGCTCGTTTAACAATACTGCCAAATAGTATAAACCGCCAATGAATAATGCTGCAAGGCTTATGAATAAGATTCCTTGCAAAAAGAGTCCTTTGATTATGTAGGACAGTATTAGGGCCAGCCAAACAAAGGGTATGTACCAGGCGGCGTTCTGAGCTGCGTTCAGGTTATTTAGAAATGAATTAAATCCTGAAGTCACATAGAAATATGCAATGTAGAAAAGGATAAAGAAAAACAATGAGCCAATGAATCTAACCCATATTGCTGCTCTACCGCTCGACTTGTAAACTGCGCCAATAAAACGAACTTGTATTATTCTCAAGATTTCTGTAATGGAACTGCCCAAGAAAGCTGCAGCAAAGAGAACCAACGAAGTTAGTAACGCTTGAAGAATTAAGCCGTTGATAACTGAGAAAGCTACTACTCCAGATGTTATTCCTATAACGAGTGCAATGGGCCATCCTAGTAAATTGGCGAAAATGGAGGCTAAAGTGTGTTCTTGCCATGTTACTGGTAGCCAATAATTAACTTGAGTTGTTGCCTTGATGCCGCTTACCTGGATTTGTTGCAATAGGGAGAAAACTAGACTGAATATCAAGACAAGTGTTGGTAAGAGAATGAAAACGCGGAGTGTTTCATCACTTAATGAAAGTAGTCCTGATGAAACCCCATTTGAATAATAAGCAGACGCGATAAAGTTGGCGCCCAATCCGCCTAGGATACCTATTATTGCCGCTGCCCAGTAAGGCCAATAAGCGATAAATGAGTTTTCTTTGTATCTTGTGGCTTTTATTCCTCTGATGAGTCTGCCTGATTTGCGTTCCACACGCATGAGGTAGATGACGTTCTTCCAATTCATCTAGTGAGTTCCTCAACGACGGCTCTTAGATCTTCAGTTCCAGTTAACTTCAAGAAGATGTCTTCTAATCCTGACTTTGGTAAACTGGCTCTTTGCCTTAAATCATCCATATCGCCTAGCGCCAAAAGATTCCCTTGATACATAATCCCTATTCTATCGCAAAGTGCCTCAGCAATTTCAAGAACATGAGTAGACATAATTGTAGTTACTCCTTGTCCTTTCAGCTCATGAAGAAAATCTTTAACTATCCTAGCACTTCGGGGGTCCAAAGCGTTTAGCGGCTCATCGAGAATCAAGAGCTTTGGCTTGTGCAGGAAAGCTGAGATTAAACTGATTTTCTTCTTCATCCCATCTGAGTAGCTGTTTATCATATCTCCTTCGCGTCCTTCAAGCTGCATGGCTTTAAGATACTCAGTTATCCGTAGCTTCTTCTCAGCAGTTGGCATACCGTAAATATCGCCTATAAAATCTAAGTACTCTATTCCTGTTAAGAACTCGTAAATGTTAGGTGATTCAGGAACGTAACCAACCAGTTGTTTAACTTCCACTGGCTGTTTTTGAACATCTAATCCTAAAACGGTAACTGCTCCGGCGGTAGGCTGAACTAAACCCAGCAGCATTTTGAGGGTGGTTGATTTTCCTGAACCGTTTGGGCCTAGAAGACCGAAAATCTCACCTGTCCCTATTTTTAGACTTAGATTGTTTACTGCTACTATTTCGTTATAGCGTTTTGTAATATCTTTCAGTTCAACTGCGTAAGGAATGGACATGATTAACGGCGTCACCAGTTGCAAAATAGAAAAGCCTCAGTATTTAAGGCTAATGCGCCTTCAATATTTTGCAGCCCAAGCGATTATCCTATTAGAAAATACCGAAAGATTTCTAGAATTAGAGTATTCATTGAGTTTGAATTTGTTTCGTTTTTTGGTTTCTTTCTTAAATATAGAAATTTGGTTATTTAGCGTGGTGTATTAGACGAAAAATTTTTTTTGGAGGTTAATCCAAAAAGTTCTATTTGAAAACTAGTTCGAAACTTATAGGGACGCCTTCTCCCCAAGATTGACGTATGGGACAAATCTTCTGGGCCATCTCATAAACTTTGTGAGCTTTTTTGCGTTCGCGTTCGTTATCAGTCTCTAAACCAACCATCATGTTGAAGTGTACGTTTGTGAAAATCAGTTTTTCCATTCCTTCAATGTTCATTTTGACAACAGCTTTTGTTTCAAGGTTTTTGAGTCCCAGTTGACTGTTTTTAGCAATCAAAAGAAACAGTGTGTTTATGCATGAGGCTAGTGCAGCAGCAAAAATGTCTTCAGGTACACAGAACCCTTCTTTTCCTCCAAACATAGGTGGTGGACTAACCGTAACAAGTTCTTTTCCCTTTACTGAAAGTGTGCATTCAGTTCCGCTTTTCCAAGTTGCTATTCCTTCAAAATTCATTTCTGGCAATAAAATCACCATCAATAATATTTGTGAAGTAGAAATTTAATGTTATGGAATAATTGTTCCGGCAAATAAAACCTTAAATGTTTCTTGCATTCCAATAGCTGAAAGAGAAACCAGAAAAATGACCCACGTCATTGAAACTCACAAATTAACAAAAGCTTATGGTTCACTTAAGGCAGTTGATAAATTAGACATAACCGTGGAGTCTGGCGAAGTTTTTGGGTTGCTTGGACCTAACGGAGCAGGCAAAACCACGGCATTATCGATGTTATGCACGATTCTTAAACCAACTTCTGGAACCGCTACAGTCAACGGCTATGACATTGTTAAGGAAGCCAACAAGGTGCGAAAATCAATTGGTATTGTTTTTCAAGATCCCAGCATTGATGACAGGTTAACTGGTAGGGAAAATCTCTACATGCACGCTAACCTTTATGGGGTTCCAACATCTGAGCAAAAAGAAAGAATAAATCGAATTCTTAAACTTGTGGAATTAGAGGATAGGGCTAATGATTTACTGCGTACCTACTCAGGTGGTATGAGGAGACGATTAGAGCTTGGGAGGGGTTTGATTCACTATCCAAAGGTCTTGTTCTTGGATGAGCCTACAGTCGGATTGGACCCGCAAACGAGAGACCACATATGGAAGTACATTCACCAACTAAAAGAAGCCCACAACATAACAGTAGTCTTAACTACTCATTACATGGATGAAGCAGACCGACTTTCAGACCGCATAGCAATCATGGACCACGGGAAAATCGTAATTTTGGATTCTCCTCCTAATCTAAAGGAGACCCTTGAAGGTGACGTAGTAGTGGTTAAGTCAAATAATATCGATACACTCTCGAGCCTTGTAACTAAATTGTTGGGGCTTGAGAAAAAGCAGATCGTTGACGGTGCCCTCGAAATCACTGTTCGCAACGGAAAAGCAGTTATGCCTAGAATCATGGAGTTGGCAACTCAAAACAACATCTATGTTGAATCAATAGTCTTGCGTGAACCAAACCTTGAAGACGTATTCTTACATTACACTGGCAGGACAATTCGGGAAGATTCGGGTAAAGAATTGCACGGAATGTCAGCTATCCAAAGGAGAAAAATAAAGTGAGCGAAATCCGAGGCTTCTATACCTTATGGCTCAGAGAAATCAAACGGTTTTCAAGAGATAGAACAAGACTCGTTAGCATGTTTATCCAACCATTACTTTGGCTAGTCATTTTTGGAGCCGGCTTCGGCGTGCGGTTTGCAATTCCAGGCTTAAGTTACCAAGAAGTAATCTTTCCAGGAATTGTTGGCCAAACATTACTTTTTACAGCAATGTTTATGGGTATAAGCGTAATTTGGGACAAAGAATTCGGATTTTTGAAAGAAATTCTAGTTTCACCCATCTCGCGTTTCAGCATTTTTATGGGCAAAATGGTGGGTGACAGCACTAGCGCTTTTTTTCAAGGCATTATAGTTTTCGTCGTTGGCATGGCTTTAGGTATTCCAATAAATCCATTGACACTTCTCCTGGCGTTGCCCGTAATGCTGCTTATCACCTTTGGCTTGGTGAGTATTGGCATAACGATTGCAAGTTTCATGGGAAACTTGGAAAGCTTCGGGGCTATCCAGACATTCATTAATTTGCCCTTGTTCTTCTTGAGCGGAGCATTATTTCCGCTGAGAGGACCAGGAATCAATCTTCCCGGGTGGTTAACAACAGTTTCTGCATGGAATCCATTAACCTATGGCGTTGATGCATTAAGGAATGTTGTGTTAGGAGCAGCATGGATACCTCTTCAAATTCAGCCTTTATGGGTTGACATAGGGTTTGTGGCCATGTTCGACGGGATAATGATTGTAGTTGGCACTTGGGCGTTCACAAAAATGAAGTAATAGTTGGCGTTCTCCCCCGCTTTTTGAAAAATTGAAAAGAAACTAGAAAAATAATCTTATTCTTTATTGGTCATTTCGTTTATTTGTTGTTCCATTGCATGTCCGCGACAGAAAACTACGGCTTTTTTGACGCCTGGTACAGTTTTTGCTGCGGCTTTGATGTCAGCGGCGAGTTTGAACGCTATTGGACAGAATGGACTTGTCGGTACGAATTCAACGGTGACTATACCTGGCTCAGTTTCTTTTACACTTTGGATCATTTGCATTTCTGCGAAGGATTGACCAGTTTCTGGGTCTTCTACTTTGCCAACTTCTATGCGAACTTTATCTTCTAAATCGCTCATTTCTCTTAACCTCTGGTTAGTGAAAGAAATATGAAGTTGGCTTAACATATAAACCGATTGCAATATGTTAGAAGTAATGGTGACTTGGTTTGAGCTTTGATGAATCTTGTATATTCTGTAGAATAGTTCGTAGACAAGCTCCAGCCAGTATCATTTACGAAGATGAAACGGTAATGGTTTTCCTTGATATTCGACCGTTGAACATTGGACACACCCTTGTAATACCTAAAGCCCACTACGTTGGTATTTTTGATATTCCTGAAAAAGATCTGACTAATGTTTACAAAGTTTCTAAACAAATTTCTGTTGCAATCAAGAAAGCAACCAACGCTGATGGTATCAGCATCATTCAACAAAACGGTAAGGCGGCAGGTCAGGACATTTTCCATCTGCATGTGCATGTGGTTCCTAGATTTGAAGGACAGAAATTGCCAAGTTTTCACGACCTTAAAGAGGTTGAAAGAGTCAAACTTGATGAAGTGGCAAAGGAAATCAAACAAAACCTAAAAGCATAACTTCTATTATTATTAGATCGATTGCAAGGAAAAGGCAGTTATCAAATCTACTTCTGCGACTCGGCATTATGTGGGTGGTCTTTTCTGGGCGTATTGGTATCGTCGAGGTTTTCCTATTCTAGTCAGTATGTTGTCCTTTACTAAGTCGATGAGCGCATGCGCTACGGCTGTCCTGATCATAATGGAATCCTTTTCGAGCCAGTCTCACTATGGACTTCAGCTGAGGCCTTTGGTTGTTGAACCAGTTTTCTTCCCATAGTTTTTGGATTACGCCTTTGCACGTTTCTGCTCTGGCGTGGTGAGGGAGGTCTTTCAGCTGTACTGAGAAGTTGTATTTTTGAGAGTTCTGTGACCGTAGGCGAGAATTCGGTCGACGGTGCCTGTATTTGATCTTCTTGGCTCTCAATTTCGAACTCTATGTCGCCAATTTTCATTTTTACGCGTATTGGTGGTTTTTGAGGTGTGTCTGTCAATTAGTCACATATTGTATATTGTATTGTACAAGATGTACATGCACAACATTTAAATACTTTCACCGAAGCTATTGGCTATTGGTGAATCTTAGTGATTGAACAATACACTATAACAACTACCCCGAGATATAATTTTCCGCAGCCAAACATGGACACAACCCTCCCAAAACGCCTGTTTGAACTAAGCATACACTCTCTAAAGCCCGAAGACACCAAACCACAACAAATGACCAACATACCCTCCGAAAACTGGCTCCAACCATGACCTTCGAAAACCAACCACCCGCTATTCACCTAATTCGCCAACCCATCTCTTTGAAACCAAGATACGAGAAAACAATAGTAGCTGCAGTAGATACGTCAACAATCAAAATTGGCGAAACAAGCCAAGGAATAATAATCGCCATACGAGGCGCAACCATATGGAAACAACTCGGCAACTACAGATACACCCGCTTTGGCCCTTTCATTTTTCACATCACAGAAGAGAACAAGAAACAGGTTTTCAGACACTTGAAGAAGCTTATTTCTGCACTCGCTATTCTGGCATCCGCCAAAACACACCAAACATCTTGCAAATTCCAACACGCATCGCAGGTCTCCTAGAGAGATGGCTTCAAAAAACCGTTCGTCAAACAGTGGATAATGGACATAATCCTTTTCGACGGCTCGTTAACTTCAGGAACCCCGACACACCCATCCAACGCCTGAAAGAAATCCTAGGCTCACGCTCGAAAAACAAGAACGCAGTTTTGCATTTTCAAAAGCCACCAGCTTAAGAGCTAATGGATATCTAATAACCGAACGAGCTCCCGAGAAAGATTCACCATATTTGCTTGAAACTACAGGGCTGCATCCAAAGCCACCAATAATATTGCTAGGTGATGTATATGTTGCACGATTTAATAGGGCAAACTTTGCTTTCAGAGTTGGACATTGACAAAGAAATTCCCGTTTCGAGCCAGAATACAAGCAAGCAGAACACTTTTGGTAATGACTTGGTCAATCAGAGTTACCCTGAAACACTCCGACTTGCCCACATCCACTGCACATTCACCGCCAACGAAGTCATAGCAATGAAACACTTTATCACTCGAAAACACGGCATTCAGATAGTCAATAGACCAGACATGCACCGGCTTACTTTTCGGTCCGTTTGGCAGAGGGGAGATTTACTCATGAAACTCTACAAGAAAGAAGGAAATGTAATTCAGATAATGAGTTTTCCAAATGAAAATGCCGAAAAAGGCGATTATCTGATGGTTGAAGATCCGGAAGCGGAAAAGCGTTAATACTGCAGGTAATTGATGTCCAATTTGCAGCGATTCCAGGTGTTCTTGAGGAACTATTTGCGAACGCTTACCAGACGGCGGAGAGCCTTTTCAAGGCGAAGATATTGATCCCTTGAAATTGCCTCTCACATCACGTACATCCAAGATGCAAGTTTGCTTATATGCAAAATCCGAGCCACTCTTGAAAGCGGAATTGTTAATTCCAAGCAGCACTTGGCTTCCATCCAGATCGCAATCAACTATTAAGAAACTGTCAATTCCTATGCTTTAAAGCTTGCAAAAGTGGATGGAAAACTCCCGATTATGTCGGCGGCACGAAAGACGCTTCGCTTTTAACCATTGACGCTTCAGACTTAGACGGCAGATTAAAATTATAACGGGAAAGAAAGAATGCGGCAAATCTCACTTGTCAAAACTGCTAATGGTAAGCTTGGTTGGCTACAAAGCGACAGTAGTCATATTCGATTTAAACGGTGAATATTCAAGTCTTGGAATGACTCATGATGGCAACAAGAAACCACTGTATTACGACAAGATCCATGCGCTACCCTGCACAAAACTTCAAAGTAGCCCTTAAGCCAACTGCCTTTAACATCGTAATGGGCATACTGACGTAAATGCCTTGCATTGCCAGGCACTTCGGCCGAGAATTCAGGCGATCATGGAAAGCACTGAAAGAGAAAGGCAAACTCACCATGCAAGCATCTAGGAGAGGCGATTCGCAATTATAACTGCAATCAGAACGTTCGAGATGCATTAGCTCCCGTTTCCATTCACTGGTCAACTCTGGCTTCTTCACTGACAACACCGCAGAAGCAACCTGTTGGAGAGATGCATAATGAAATCAAAAGACCAAGGCGGCGCAATAGTAATAAATTTGAAGAGCACTTCAAACATCGATCGCCAAATAGTAGTAGAATACGTTCTGGGCAAACTCGTTGATTCGCTGACAAGTTGGAAACTTAAAGCTGTTTTTCTATTCGCTGAAGAAGCCCACTTCTATCTACGAGAAACTTACTGGGACGATATTGTGACACGAATGCGCCACTTCGGAATATTCACCACTTTCATAACTAACCAGCCTGACACAATCCAGGACACCATCTATCGCCAAGCAGATAACATCTTCCTTTTCAATTTCACAAATGAGCACGATTTAGACGTCGTTAGCCGAGCCGCTCGCGTTGATGCAGAAACTGTGCGGTCAATCGCGCAAGATCTGCCGCCTCATCACTGCTTTACTTTGGGCAAAGTTGTAAGTGACTTCCCTATGGTAGCTAGAGTCAGAGCCTTAGATATCAAAACAATGGGGGAAACAAGACTCTTCTTCAATACGAACTAGCTTTTTCCAATGTTTCCTTGTTATGCTTAAAGAAAAGCCGAAATGAAGCTGTTAAATTATAATCTTCCACTTCTTCAAAGGGAACCCAACACAATTCCTCAGCGTCACTGGCAGCCTTAATCTTTCCATCCTTGACATGAACCAGATAGTCGATGATAACGTAATGGTATTTCACTTTACCCTTTTCATCTAAATCAACATTATCCACTACATCAATTAAACGGGGATTTTCAACGTTAAGACAGGTTTCTTCTTTGGTTTCTCGGATAACTGCCTGTTCGAGGTTTTCTCCAAGCTCAACTAAGTCCTCCAGGAATAGTCCACTTGCCTTTGCTTGGTTCGTTTCCTCTTTTGATGAGAGCAATTTTGCTTCCTTTGATTATAACAGCGCCGATGCCTATGATTGGCTGGTCAGGGTATACCCGTTTCATTTGTGCAACCCTCTACACTTATGGTATTGTTATTCGTATCTTAAAGCATCTACGGGTTTTAGTTTAGATGCGCGCCAAGCAGGATACAGGGCAAAGATAACGCTGACTCCAACGCCGAAACCTAAAGCGCCCAAAAACACTTCTGGTGTTAATAGGGGAGTTACTCTGAATCCGCTTCCGCCAAATAGTCCTGAAGCTAAAATTTTCGTTGTAATGTTTGCTACGAGCCAGCCTAAAGCGATTCCAGCTACTGCACCAATCACTCCAATTATAATAGATTCGCCAAGGAAAATCATTAATACAGTTCTACTTTTCATGCCCAGTGCTTTAAGAATGCCAATTTCCCTAGTTCGCTCAATTAAAGAGACTATCATGATGTTCATTATACCAACTCCTGCAACTATCAGAGAAATAGCAGCTATTCCGCCAAGGAAGAACTGTATTGTACTAAAGATAGTTGAAAGAAGACTTAGAACAGCCGTTGAGGATATGACGGTAACTTGACCACTAAAGTGGTCAGTTATATCTTTAGTTACGCTTGTTATGGTTGCGTTATTACTGTTCTTTAGTTGAACGATTATGTAGTCGCATTGATCAGTTCCAAAGAAGCTCTCTGCTTTGCTCAAAGGTATATAAACATCCGAATCAGAAGGTCCAGCGGCGCCAAAGCCCCCGACTTTTTGGAGCACAGCTGCTACCTGCGCCGTGTAAGTTTCGTTTGTTATTGTTTGTGTGGTTGCGTTAGTCCATATGATTCCTACATTGCTACCCGAACTGAACAAGACTGTTCCGTTTTCTCTAGGGTCAGTTACCCTTGTGCCCACAACTATCTGATTGTCGTTGGGGCTTGTAGGAATGATTCCCGACGCTGCGATGAAAGTTGTGGGGTATTGCTGTGAATAGTGGCTAAAATCTACCCCGTAGATATTTACTGTATCATTAACTGCTCCGGTGTCAATATACCCTGTTCTTTGTATTACTGCCATTGATGAGTTAATATCTGGCGATAAAGCATCAATTTGACTTGTATAATTAACATACAATGCGAAACCTGAGCTGCTGGCGCTTGATCCACCCAAAGATATGCCGCTCCCAGTTCCTCCTCCACCTCTTCCGCCGATGCCGCTTACGCCGCTGCCAGTGCTTGAGCCACTGGTACCAATTCCACCAAGCGCATTGCTGCCTGGCAAAACAATTAGTGTAGTAGCTGACAATCCACGATTAAGCGAGCCAGTTATGGTAGTCTGCAAACCCTGAGTAATGGATAATAAAGCTACTATGGCAGCTATCCCTATTACTACGCCCAAAGTTGTCAATGCTGCTCTGAGCTTGCGGAGCTTAATAGCGCTAAATGAGTAACCAAAAATATCTACTGTCTTCATTCCTAATTCACCGCTTCAGATATAATTTCGCCATCAAACATTTGCACAGTTCTTTTTGCTTCTCTTGCCAATTGTTGATCATGAGTAACCATTATAATGCTGACATTTTGTTCTAAATTCAACTTCTTGATTAAGCCTAGAACTTCGCTCGCTGTTTTGGAATCAATATTTCCTGTAGGCTCATCAAGCAAGAGAAACTTGGGGTTATTCGTAATGCCCTAGCTATAGCAACACGTTGTTGCTGTCCACCGCTCAATTCAGCAGGTTTATGATTTATTCGTTCTTTCAAGCCAACAGTTTCAAGAAGCTCTATCGATCTCTTTATTCGCTCTGCCTTGTCCATATCAGCAATAGACATTGATAATTCAACATTGTCTTTTGCAGTTAATCTTGGGATTAGATTGAAAAATTGGAAAACAAAACCGATTCGTTTTCGCAGATTGGCTAGTTGGTTATCGTCGAGTTTTGAGATGTCAACTCTATCGATTAATAAGGTACCTGATGTTGGTTTGTCTAAAGCGCCAATGAGGTTTAGCATTGTTGATTTTCCGCTTCCTGACGGTCCAAGTATTGAGACAAAGTCTCCAGTTTCAACTTTGAGGTTTACTCCTCTAAGCGCTTCTACAGGGACTTTCCCAAGCATGTAAGTTTTCTTCAGGTCTATTGCTTCGACAATCGTTGTCATACTTTTTCCTCAATTTCCTTTTCGTCAAGTTTTGCATATATTTATTTGTTAAGGTATCTTGAGTTGAAAGCTAAAGATATGGAAGTTACCCATTATCAATAAAATTACGTAATTATGGTGCCAACATTTTCTCCGAGAAGTGCCTTCAAAACGTTTTCAGGGTCAAAACCATTAACGACAATCAGCTTCAAACGCTTGCGCTTCAGCACCTTAATGGCTTCGGGGTCTATAATCTGGTGGATCCCAGCTTTATGTACGCTCTCATCCAAAACCTTTGGTAGTTCATCAAAAGTCAAATGGTCAAGCTTAAATGCATCCGCGTGTTTTCTTGGATCTTTATTGTAAACGCCTTCTTGGTCGGTGCCTTTTACCAGAAAATCAGCGTTAACCCGTTCAGCAACCAGAGCAGCCACCGCGTCCGTAGTAATTCCAGGCTTCAAACCGCCCATTACAACAATCTTCCCTTCTTTTAGGTATTGATCTGCGTCATCAAGTGTTATTGCCACTTTATTGCAACCAGCTTTGCCAAGTCTTTTAAGGAAAAGCTGAGCAAACAAACGTGAAACAGATATCGCAACATCATCCTGCGCCGCCATATTCAAACCCAAATCTTTAGCTATTCTTATGAATTCTCTTGCTAATGCTCCACCGCCAAGCACTACTACAACCTCGTGCCCTTGGGACTTCACTGTTTTTATTAAGTCAGCATATCTTCCCATTAATTCGGTGTTAACTGGAGATGCTACCACGGAACCGCCTATTCGTACCACCAAACGCATAATTAACCATCCACTACTCGCTTACAACGCGCTTTATGGTTAAAAATCTTTAATATTTTTGCAGTAGTTGGAAAGTCAAAGCTTGAAATGAGGTAAATTAAAGAGATAAAGCTGTAGGTTTTCATTAAATTTGGTAGTCCTTGTTCTGTTAGTTTAAGCTGTGAGACGTTTTTTCATTAAGTTAATGCTGAGAATAAAGAAGAACAATGTAACTCCTATTATCCAAGCTAAACTCACCAAAATCAGCATTACGGGGCTTAACCCAAGGATATGCTCAACATGGCCCGAAACAAGCCCCCTGGTAATATTCACCACATGTGTTAACGGCAAAACAGCCATAGCAGCGACTTGGACACCATATGGAATGCTTGGCGAGGTCAAGGGAAAGAACGTGCCGCATAAAAAGAACATTGGCGTCAAAAAGAGGAAGGAGGGGAAATTAAAGAAGTCAATATTTGGTGCTATTGAAGTAAAACACATTGCAATTGAAGCAAACATTAAGCCGCCAAGAAACGCAAACGGAATAACAAGTAAAAATAGTGGAGTTGAAATTAACCCAAAAGCCGCCACAACTGTCAACACTATCGTGGTGTTAATTGTTGCTCTGGTTGCTCCCCAAAGAAGTTCTCCTGCAACGACTTCTTCAACACTAATGGGTGTGGCAACGATAGCATCGAAGGTCTTTTGGAAGTACATGCGGACAAACGAGGCGAAGGTGCATTCGAAGAATGAGCCGTTCATAACTGAAATCGCTACTAGTGCGGGTGCTATGAATCTTATGTACGATTGGCCTTGAATGCTGGGGATGAAGCCGCCTAAACCAAAGCCAAAAGCTAGCAAATATAATATCGGTTCAAGAAGGGAAGGCAAAAAATTGACTGCTATTGTTTTGGTGAAGACATCAAAGTTTCGGCGCCAAACCTTCCAAACTCTATAAGTCAATTTTGGGATTGTAAAACGCGCTGGGGACTTGCGGAGGTTGGGGCTAGTCATTCTTCTCTCAACCCTCTGCCTGTTAGTTTAAGAAAAACATCCTCGAGATTTGCCCTACGTATAGTCACATTTTGCATCGGGTGGTCTTGTAAGAACCCTTCAAAAACGCCATGCGGCTTATCCGTGAAAATTTGTATTCGGTCACCTAACTGTTCGAAATGTGCATCGGGAAAAGCCTCTTTTAGTGTTGGCAACACTTTTTCGTCATAATCAAGTTCCAAAACGTCTTCGCCAGCATGCTTCTTTACCAGTTCGGCGGGGCTGCCTTCTTCAATAATTTTTCCCTTATCAATTATCAAGATGCGGTCGCATAGAACAGCCGCTTCATCCATGTAATGTGTAGTTAATATTATGGTAACTTGCTTTTTCTTTAAATTGCGCACTTCATCCCAAGCCAAATGTCTTGCCTGAGGGTCTAAACCCGTTGTTGGTTCATCTAACAGAAGAATTTGAGGTTGATTTATTAGAGCTCTCGCAAAAATTAAACGTCTCTTTAAACCTCCCGAAAGAACCGCTATTGAAACTTCTCTTTTGTCTTCTAATTGAAAAAACTTAAGCTGCTCATTTGACCGCTTTAAAGCTTCATCTTTTGGGATGTTAAAATAACGGCAATAAACTGTGAGGTTTTTTATAACTGTGAAGTCTGGATCTAAATTGTCTTCCTGTGGTGCCACCCCAACGATGCTTTTTATTTCTCTGCATTGATTATTGACGCTAAAACCTGCAAGTTTTAACTCACCTGAAGTCGGAGGCAAAAAACAATACATCATTCGAACAGTGGTGGTTTTGCCAGCACCATTTGGTCCTAAGAATCCTACGCATTCACCTTTGTATACTTTGAAGTCTATGTGATCTACAGCAGTGAAATCATCAAATTTCTTTGTCAATCCTTCGGCTTCGATTAGAACTTCTTGAGAACCCATAATACTCAAAAAAATAATTCGTGCCGAATAACTTAAGATTAACGCTTATGCCAAGCGTTTTTTTGTTAGAGCTAGTTAAAAATGTATAAAGGCAAATCTATTCTATTTCTATTATTGGGATTGATTGTGAAAGTTACTTTTTGGCTTCTAGACATTAACCCCAAAATCGACGAAGCATCCATTGAACTATGGCTATGGGGAATTGACGCCAAGGGAAATCGAGTGCTCGTTATTGACAGAAACGTTATTGCTTACTTTTATGTAACGGTCAAAGAAGGATTTGACCCGTCATTAACTGCGCGAGAAATCATGAAAGCTTATTCGTCATCAATAGTGAGTGTAGATGTTGTTGAACGCAGGTTCTTCGGCAAACCTGTGCAGACAATAAAAGTTTGTTGTAAGGTTGCAACCGAAACGGGAAAGCTTGCAAAGGCACTTCGAGAGCTCGAAGGAGTAAAAGAATGCCTCGAAGACGATATTCGCGTTGCTATGCGGTACCTAATAGACAATGAAGTGGCTCCGTCTGCTTGGCATGAAGTTGAGGCTGAAGAAGAAGAAAAAAAATTAGGCGTTAGGGTTGACAAGGTTTATGCTGCAAAATCCATTCCAAAACAACTTGATATTGCCGACAAACCTCAGCTTAGAACTCTTAGTTTCTCTATGATCAGTTACAGTCGGGAGGGCTCACCTAAACCAGACAGAAACCCAGTAGTAATAATATCCACCGTTACAAACACTGGTGAAGAAAAACAGTTTCTAGCAGGTGACGATAAGAAGGATATACCTGTTCTTCAAGGGTTTGTTGAGTACATTGGTAAGTTCGACCCTGACATCATTGTAAGTTTTGGGGCTAATGCCCAAGACTGGGATTATCTAATAAAGAGGAGTCATAAGCTTGATAGAACTTTTGACGTTGACCGTGGCAAAAAGGAACCGCATACCAGCATTTACGGTCATGTATCCTTTACGGGAATTGTTAACTTGGACCTTGCCGACTTCATGGATGTTTTTCCAGAAGTGAAGATCAAAACACTTTCCCACTTAGCTTACTATTTAGGAGTAATGAAAAACCAGGCAGGAAAAGAAATTGAAGATGTTGAATTTCCAGATTACTGGGATGATCCACAAAAAAGAGAAGAACTAAAGCAATTTAGCTTAGATAATGCTCGAAAAATCCAAGGTTCGCAAATTTTGTTACTTGATCTCGCTTCTCAACTTTCAAGCTTGGTTAGTTTACCGTTGGATCATGTAATGACGGCAGCTGTAGGATTTAGGGTTGAATGGTTCCTCATTAAACAAACCCGCAAGATTGGCGAACTTATACCGCGACGAATAGAGCAGCCCTATCGACCTTATGCTGGAGGATTAGTTCTTCAACCGAAACCTGGACTGCACGATAACATCGCGGTTTTAGATTTCAAGTCTATGTACCCCAACATAATGATTCGATATAATTTGTCACCTGATACCTACATTGACCCAGATGAACCCGAACCCAAAAGTGGGGCTTACGAAGCTCCTGAAGTGAAACACCGGTTCCGAAAAACACCACCAGGGTTCTACAAAGAAGCTTTAACATATCTTATAGATGTGCGGAGTAGGATACGCAATCAAATGAAGAAATTGGACCCCAGTACGGTTGAATATAATATTTTAGATGCTAGACAAAAAGCGGTAAAAATCATAACGAATGCTGCATATGGTTATGCTGGTTGGACTGGAGCAAGATGGTACATTAAACCAGTAGCTGAGGCGGCTTCAGCTTGGGGCAGACATTCGATTTTGAGCGCAATACGTTTAGCTGAAGATAAAGGGTTAACGATTATTTATGGTGATACTGACAGCCTGTTCTTAACTCATGATGAAAAGAAACTTCGAGAGCTTAAAGCTAAAATTGGTGAGGATTTAGGTTTAGAGGTAGAAGTTAGTGAGATTTACAAGCGTGTTTTCTTTACTGAAGCGAAAAAACGCTATGCTGGCCTTCGTTCGGACGACAGCTTGGATATTGTTGGGTTAGAAGTTATTCGGGGTGATTGGGCTGAAGTAGCTAAAAAAGTGCAGGAGCATGTTCTTGAAATAATTTTAAAGGAGCAGTCACCTAAGAACGCGATTGACTATGTGCATAAGGTAGTTGTTGAGTTAAAAGAAAGAAAAGTTCCTCTTCATGATTTAATAATTTGGAAAACGCTAACGAAACCGCCGGAACAATATGCCATTAGAGCTCCACATGTAGAAGCAGCAAAAATGCTTAGGGAAAAAGGTTGGCGCCTAACTGGAGGCGATAAAGTGGGTTATGTCGTACTATCTGGCAAAGGACGTTTTTACAGCCGCGTAAAACCTTACGTATTCACCAAATATGATGAAGTTGATGTTGATTACTACGTGACCAATCAGGTAGTTCCCGCCGCAGCCAGAATACTTGGATTCTTTGATGTAACCGAAAAAGAACTAATTAAGAAAGAAGTAAAAGAAAGTGGAGAAATTGGCAGCTTAATGGATTACCTTTAAGCTTGAGGAATAGCGTCTTGGAAAGTTACTAATTCAACGTTTAATGCTGGTTTCACTGCTTCGGAAATGCGTGATGCAACTATTCGCCTGATATTTTTCTCACCTGCAATGTCCACAATTCTCTGTGTAATGATGCCATCAAAGACCACTGTGTCAACCCCTGTTGCAGTTTGGAGTTTTTCAGCTAGCTGGCTAACTGGCAGCCGTTCAATGAATTCAAATTTATCGTTAAGTAGAACAGCTTCAAGTGTACCAAGTAACGCTTTTGCTGCTTGACCTACTAGTTCTGGGACTTCCACTTTAATGTGATGGGGTACTGGCTCAGGCTTTTTGGCTGGCTTAGCAGCTGCGGCTTCTGCAACTGGAACTTTATTTTCTATAGCTTCAGCGATTTCTTTGCAGTTGCATTCCTCAATTTCTTTACCTCTTGGAGCACGACCAACAAACTTGACATTTGTAACCTGCAGTAACTCTTTTAATATTAGGTCGCCGCCTCGGTCACCGTCTAATAATGCGGTAGCATTTTTTTCTTTAGTGAGCTTCTTTATGGACTCAGGAACCTTAGCACCTTCAAGAGCAACAGTATTGAAAATTCCACAACGCATCAAATTAATTATGTCAGCGCGTCCTTCAACAACAATAATTTCTTTTGCGCTTTCTAATCCTGGACCGGCTGGCAAATCTTCTGGACCATACTTTTCTACCTTGCCGATTTTCATTGTGTCAGAAATTTCTTTGTAAACCTCATCTACGCTTGGCATAGATTCTATTGTCCATTTATGCAGAATTTCTTTTGCCCGGTCAATAATGATCTTTCGGCGTGCCTCTCGAATATCTTCGATTCTATCTATACTTACTTTTGCTGAGCATGGGCCAACTCGATTAATGCTCTCTATACTTGCGGCAATAAGTGCGGTTGAAACTCTGTCTAGACTCGTTGGAATCGTTATTAGCCCAGTGGTTTTATCATTTTTTGAATGTAAGTCAATTTCAATTCTTCCGATGCGGCCTGTTTTCTGTAATTCTCTTAAGTCAAGTTCAGGTCCAAAAAGCCCTTCTGTTTGACCAAAAACTGCGCCTATAACATCAGGTTTTTCTACTACGCCTTCAATTTCGAATCTCGCGTGTATAACGTACTTTATCGTAAATGTTTGGGATGTTCCCGTAAGTGTGCAACTCCTGTTTGTGAATTTATTTAATTATGTTAAATCGCATAAAGCGAGTGTTACTCGCCATGATGAGATTTTATTATTTTATTAGTTTGATAAAATTTAGGTGCAATCTGTTTAATATAACTATTGGATTCTGGATACATATCAAGCGCTAAGCGTCTTTTCATTTCAGAGTCTTCTAACACAGTTAATTCAAGTGGAGTTAAGTCAAACTGTCAAGTATTTTTTTGAATGACAATTCTAATAATTAGATTATTGGACATACTTCATGGGAGAAGCAAATAATATTTTTGGAGAACTTCTTTAGACAAAAAAACACGAATTGACCAGCTCTTTGAAGTTTTTTGACCTTTCATTCTTTTCAGAAATTTCGTCTTTAACAACGTCTTCTTATCGTAACCACCACGCCATGTTTTATGCAAAATGTTATAAACAAAGCTAAACGAAATGAACTAACCATAGCGATAAGCATACGCTTTTCGCTTAATTTAAAAAAATTGGAGAAAAGAAAATGAAAACTTTAAGAAATAAAATTGCAGCTATCACGATTGTTATATTTTTTATGCTTTCAATAACTGCTTCAGTTTCGCTAATACCATCAACAAGTGCACATACACCTGCTTGGAATATTCCAACATTCGCCTATGTAGCAGTTGAACCTGGATTGGTAGGTGTTGGCCAGACAGCCTTAGTAGATATGTTTGTTGGTAACGCACCTATCCCCAGCGCAACAATAACAAACACCTATAGATACCATAACTACCAACTCGTCATCACCGCTCCTGACGGAACAGTCAATCAGCAAAACTGGGTTGATGTTAACGACACAACAGGCAATCAGGATTATTCATTCACTCCTACTCAAGTCGGCACTTATAACATCACATTCCACTATCTAGGACAAACTCTTTATGTTCCCTATGACCAGCCCGTAGGCTCAGTAAACCAAAACGACACCTATCTGCCAAGTTCCTACACCGTAACACTTACAGTGCAGCAAAACCCCGTACCAGTTAGTCCCGTACCTATATCAACAAGCCCAACAGCTTACTGGACTCGCCCAATATACGGTGAGAACTCATTTTGGTTCATATATGGTTCAAACTGGTTAGGAACAGGAGCACCTGTCTTATCTACAGCTGGCTCTGGTACTATAAGTGGCTTCGGAACAAATTCATTCGCTGAAAGAACCCCAGGCGACGCTGTAGGGTCACTCACAGGGCACATCATGTGGACAAAACCCATTGAAGTAGGCGGAATAGTCGGAGGCAATGAATCCTACATTCAAGGTAACAGCTACTTTGAAGGATCAGCGTATAGCCAAAGATTCACCAACCCAATAATTGTCGCAGGAATTCTCATCTACAATCCACCAATCTCATTCGCTGGATCAGGTAGTGGGCCAACAACAGCAGTGGATCTATCAACAGGAAACATCATCTGGCAAAGCACTTATCTACCCAACAGCGACCCGCTCGCATCTGGCCCTCCAAATAACGTGCCTGCAATATCATTTGCTTACGTCTATGACGTTCAGGACCCCAACCAACATGGAACCTATCCGCCAATTTTATTCTCAAGCAGCTTTAGCGAAGCCTTTAATGCGTTCACAGGAAACTGGTTATTCAACGTAACCGGCGTTCCCTCGGGAACCGCAGCTGAAGGCCCACAAGGTGAACAATTAAAGTATGTCATAGCAAACGGAGGCAACTCTACAAATCCAAATTGGACCTTAGCTGAATGGAACTCTAGGAAATTATGGAGCTACACAGGTTTGTCACCCGCGGCAGACACTTCCAGCATCAGTCTTACAGCTGGAGACAAATACACATACAACTATTATTACACCCCAAGCTTCTCTAACATCACTACTTACTCCTACGAAAACAATGTTCTAACAACCACAACTCTGAACTATACAGCAATTACAGCAGCAGTCAACGCAACCGTCTGGAGCCTTACTGACATACACACTCGATACGATTGGAATGTTTCATTACCATGGCTCGACGTCATGGGCAACCAAACTATAACAACAATTAGTAATACAACAGGCATATACTACGTCAAGGGATATCAATCCAGTCCAACCGTTAACCCCGACGCATCAAACCCCGCTTCAGTAATGTATGCTATGTACAATAATGAAATGATTCTTAGAAACGGCTCTCTGCCAGCATTGGGCGGTGCACAAGCACAATACACATACTTCGCCATAGACCTCAATCCAGCTCACTCCACTCTGGGCCAAATAATGTGGATGCAGTCATACTATCCACCAGCGGGCAACATAACTGTAAGTCAAGGTCCAATCGATCCATCGGCTGGAGTATTCGTTGAAGGCTACAAGGAAACCACACAATGGGTAGGATATAGCATGACAACTGGTGCAAAATTATGGACAACTAATGGTCAAGCGGCTCTTGACTACTTTGGTAACCCAATCTACCCCTACGTGACAGGGATGGCCGCATATGGAAACCTCTACAGCTGCGGACAAGCAGGAATAGTCTACTGCTATTCGATGACAACTGGACAAGTATTATGGACTTACGGTAATGGCGGAGCAGGCAACACTACTGAAAGCTATTTCCAAAGACCGGGCAATTTCCCCATTGAAATAAACGCTATTGGCGGTGGAGTACTCTATTTAGTCACTACTGAGCACACGGTCGAAACTCCTATCCTCAAAGGCGCAATGGCATCCGGTGTTAATGCAACAGATGGAACACTGTTATGGCAAGTTTCAGATTATACTGGTGAATTCGGCTCAATGAGCTACGCTATAGCAGACGGCAAATCAGTGTTCTACAATGGCTATGACGACCAAATCTACACTTTAGGACAAGGACCTAGTGCAACAACAGTTACAGCACCAAGTGTTGGTCTATCATTTGGACAACCAGTAGTAATTAAGGGTACAGTGATGGATGTTTCAGCAGGCACAAAGCAAGCAGAGCAGGCAGCTGATTTCCCGAATGGTATTCCAGTTGCATCTGACGCAAGCATGACCGCATGGATGGGCTATGTTTACCAACAGCAACCAATGCCGACCAACTTCACAGGCGTTCCAGTGACGATAAACGTTGTAGATTCTAACGGCAATTACAGAACCATCGGTACTGCAACAACTGATGCAACAGGCGCATTCAACCTCTTATGGACACCTGATATTCCGGGTAGCTACCAAGTTATCGCCACTTTCCAAGGTAACAACGGATACTGGGGATCATACGCAACAACTGCTTTTGACGTAATGAACGCGGCACCTACAGCGGCGCCATATCCAGTGACGACTTTGCCACCCACTGAAACTTACATAGCCGAAGCAGCAATCGCAATAATAATTGCAATAGCCATCGCTGTTGTCGTAATCGTCTTGATGCTTAGAAAACGGCCATAAAACCTCATATAACAACCCTCTTTTCTTTTTTTTAATCTTAAAAACAATAACAAAAATTGGGGCTGAAAAGCTCTGGACAAAAATTTAGAATAATCGCAAACATTATTCATAATTCTATGCTGAAAGAGACTGTTTGGCGAACCAGAACCTTTAACAAAAGCGACAATGCAAATTATTCAAAGGGACTCTTAGGAGAAAAAAGAGTCGCTTAGTTAACTGTTGATCCGCCAAACCAGCTACTCGGGTTTTCAGTACGCATTATATGTTAACTCAAGAAGAAATAAAAGAGTTTGTTGTTGCATAATGGATACAACATGTTATGTATTAGATTTAACGCGAGTTCTTGCAGGATCGTTTGTACCCTTCAACTTAAATAATTAAGATACACAAAAGATTAACATAAACGGCGACTGCCATGAGCTTGCGTTTAAATATTGAATACGAAAAATTGTTGCCAAAAATGTCTGAGGAAGAGTTCGCAGAGCTCAAAGCATCCATACAAGATGAAGGCCAACATTACCCGATAATAGTGAACGAAGACTTGGAAGTTTTAGATGGGCACCATAGGTATCGTGCATGCACCGAACTAGGGATTGAACCAGATTTTGAGGTACGTAAGTTTGAAGATAAGCTGCTAGAGAAGAAGTTTGTGATTGAAGCAAACCTTCGGCGTAGGCACTTAAACAATTTTCAGCTCGTTGAATTAGCCGTGCCATTACTTGAAATTGAGAAAGAGTTGGCAAAAAAACGACAAGCTAAAGGCGGCAAAAATGGGCGAAACCTGCAGTTGGGGTTAGCGCCAGAAGACGCTGAATCCGAACCTAAGAGCAAAGCAACCGAGGTTGTCGCTAAGAAAGTTGGCGTCTCGACACGAACCTTTGAGCGTGGCAAAAGAATACTGGAAGAAGCAAGCGAAGATGATAAACAAAAACTTCGCGAAGGCAAATCAAGCATAACCAAAGTTTACAGCGAAATCGTATCCGGCGCAAATGCCCAATTAATAAAAGATGTTGAGGCTCTCGTTTTAAAGGAGGAGAGCGTTCGTGACTTGCAAAATAAAGCAGAATTGCTTAAGGTTTTAGATCGCTTGCTGAAGCAGGAGTTGTTCTGTCCATCATGCGGTAACTCTATGTTTGAGTGCAGTAAATGTCACAAAACCTTGAAAACTCTTTTGCAATCTAAGGATTCTGAAACAGCCGAACATGCATAAACAAGTAATATTTTCTTAAACTGTTTTCAGGACAATTGACGCAGTCCTATTCATCCAATTACTCATGATAATCCCAAAATCTGACTACTTCATAGTAGTATAGAAATCCTTCACTTTTTGAGAAGCATCATCCATCAAAGGTTGACCATGCCCACTAAGCATTATTTCAAAATCAAACATAGATATTTTCTTTATTGAGTCCTTAGCTTTAACCATGTCCAAACTGAATCGTTCAGGCGGACCAGTCAGTTTACCATCTATGAACCTGATTGCGTCTCCGACAAACATAACTTTTCTTTCAGCATCCAACAATGAGATGCTCCCGTCTGAATGACCGGGCGTGTAAATAACAGTTAACCGACCAACTTTTTCATTGTCCTTAAGCAGCAATTCGGTTTCAACCGGAGCAGCCTTAATTACTGAACTCAATGCTCTAAACATTAAATTCTTTGGTTTAGGAGCAGCTTTCTTTCCGGTAACAATGTCTGCGTCAAATTCGCCTACCGCAACTTTCGCATTAGAAAGTTTCTTCAGATTCTTTACGCTTCCAACGTGATCTATGTGAAAATGGGTCAAAACAATCGTTGAGATATCAGAAGGCTTTCGACCTAATGATTGAAGGTACTTGACAATTTTGTTAGCACTTCGCGGTAAACCCGTATCAATTAAGACTAATTCTTTTCCATCTTCAACAAGATAGACATTACAGTTAACTCCATCTACTTTGTGGATTCCTTCTGCAATTTTCATTTTATTCCGCTTCTCAGAAATCTTGCATAGCTCGAACTTAAAAACCTATCAGAGTTAGGATACTGTTAAGTTAAGTGACCCAACCTATTAACCTAATAACCGTTCTGCCAAAATGGCATTTTACGTCTTTTAAACCACAACTTCTCTAGTCCATCAAAACATCAAATTTTTCCATCAAAATGTTTACATTTTTTATGTTTTAGATAAAATCTTTTTGAATAGCTTTACACGGTAATTTACCATTAAAATTACACCATATCTCAATAGCTAATAACCAATTTTCATGTATCATTGTGAATGTTGAAAAGCTTAAATATTAGTTATCCATTTTAGTTAGTGATGATTGTGAATGCCAAAAGCAGGAAAATATGATTATCCCTTCTTCGATTTGGACTCCTGTATAGATAAGCTCCAAGAGTATTATAACGTAGTAAAAACTGATGAAACAAGCCGACAGTTTGTTGCTGAAACTCTCCAGATGTCCATGACTGGTGGAGGATTCGTTAATCTAATTTCATCAATGGCAAACTACGGTCTAGTAGAAACTGGGAGAAAGAATGTGACAATAACTCCACTTGGTAAATTAATTTTATTTGGCGAACCAAATGAAAAGGAACATTCTAAGAAAAAAGCAGTTTCAAGGATCGAGCTTTTTACAGAATTGTACCAACAATTTGGAAAAGAGATTACTCAAGAGCAAATCAGGGCTTTTCTAAGGCAAAAAGCAAATGTGGATGTTGATAAGGCTAAAAAAATGGCTGAAAGTATTGACACAATATACAAAAAAGTGTCAAACTATATAATTGTTGCCAACAAGGTCGCACCTCTATCAACGGAAGGCGGATTTAGAAGCTTAAGCGACTTTGGCAGGAGGGAAAATATAACGGAAAGTACGATTGGAAAAGAACCTCTCAAAATCCAAAAAGGTGGTCTCTACATTGAAATTTTTGATGATGCTAACAAATTGGAAAATATCGAATATGCTAAAGACTGGCGAGTATTCATGGAGCAGAAAATCAGAGCCAAACAGCAACAAGAGAAGGAAGGTAGTCAAAAATCATAGTCATTCTTGACGGGATGACCGTTAGGGAAGCTTTGTGTCCTTACCTGCGCCCACATTGCTTTCCTAACGATATGTGACTGGATAGCTTAGCTTGGAGACAGCAATCGCCTACTAAGCGGTAGTTCGGGGGTTCAAATCCCCTTCCAGTCGCCATGTATGCTAATAATAAGGCATGGATTAAGATATATTTTTTGGTACTGCCTCAGGAATCTCTTAAGCATACCACAAAATATAAATACTGTAGGCTTACTATAGTATTACTGTAAGAGGCATGAGAAATGAACTGTAAATATTGTGGCTCCAAGAATGTTACCAAGAAAGGGCTAAACAGCGAAGGCAAACAACTTTACAAGTGTAAAGATTGCAAGCGCCGTTTTATTGCCAATGGCAATTTCTCAAGAATGAGAAACGAGAAAAACATGATTGTAGCAGCCCTAAACTTCTTTTACGATGGAATGTCTCTTAGAAAAACACGAAGAAACTTGGAGCAAGTTTTTGGAGAGAAGGTTTCTCAAGTGACGGTTCTAAATTGGATCAAGAAGTATTCTGAGCTTGCAAAGGATTATATGATTTCTCAAGTTCCTCAGCTTTCAGGTCTATGGCATGAAGATGAAACCATGCTAAGTTGTGAGGGAAGAAGTATTTGGTTTTGGGAAATGATAGATGAAGATACACGGTTTATGGTTGCTTCTCACCTTTCTAAAACAAGAACCTTTGAGGATACAGTAAGTATATTCAAAAAAGGTGTTGAACAAAGCAAGGTTAGACCAAGAACCGTATTTGTTGATGGTAGCCAAGTTTACAGTCGTGCCTTTAACAAAGTATTCTACACAATGCGAAAGGACACACGACCAGAATTTGTTCAAAGAGTCGGCATAAGAGCAAGAGACACAAACAACATCGTTGAAAGACTACATTGCACTCTTAAAGATAGAACTCGGTGCATGAGAGGTCTAAAAAGCTATGATTCAACAAAACTGTTACTCGAAGGATGGAGCGTTCATTATAACTGTGTTAGACCTCATATGAGTCTAGGTGGCAAAACTCCAGCTCAAGCAGCAAGAATGAACATACCTAACACTTGGAAAGGCATTATTGACGAAGCAACTAAACATGAAGCAATAACCTTAGTGAATGCTCTTAGTAATAAAACAGAAGAAAAAGAAGAGTTAAAGGTGATTAGTAAATGAAAAAAATTATAGTCAGTCTACCCGACAATATAATAGAAATTCTAGATAAAGAAGTGGTCGGCAAATTTGGCGAAGGATATAGCGATACCCTGAGAACAATAATAGTGAATTGGTTAAGCGAGCATGGGTACTTAGGGAATAAGACCAGAGACCAAGAGCTTATAGATTTCCTAGAAACTCTTCAAAGAATAGGTCAAATACAAAAAAAGGCGAAGTTAAATGGCAAATCGGAAGAAAACAAAGATTGAACGAGAACCCTTAGAGGAAATAGACCTCTTAGACGATATGCACTCTGCTCTAGTTGACTTGCTCATTGAGAAAAGTATCATAACAGAAGAGGAATATGAAAAGCGCATCAAGCAAAGAGTTAAGATAAAGTAGTCTAAATCTTACCCAAATTTTTTAAGACGAAACCGTTGGTTAGTTGTGTATAGAATTTAATGCTATCTACGAAGGAGACAACTTAGAAGTAATGAGTAAGTTTGACAGCAAAAGCGGGGATATGGGAATTGATGGTTTTACCCCTGAAATTTTAGGTGGTTATCCAATTCAAGTGAAACAAAGCGAAAGTGTAGGCAGAAATGTAGTTGATAACTTTGAAACCGCTATTCAAAGAATAAACAAAAAGAAAGGCTACATTGTAGCTTATTCTTTTGTTAAAGGAGCGCATGAAGAGTAGCAAGGGCTAAAAATCAAGATGGCAAAGAGATTACTCTTAGAACTGTTCAAGAGTTAATTGATGGAAAAATCGAATAAGCTCTAATATTAAGGTAGAAGAGTAACTGGTGTTGTCTTTCTAACTTTTTCTAAAAGTGTTTTCGTAATCTCAGTTCTTTCAGAACAAGCCATCCGTAATTCATCATGTATTCTCGTATTTCCAATATTAGAGTACCAAACATGACTTAGAATTTGGGCATGATTAGCTTCTTCAATAGCGGGTACGAAGTCACTATCACCAGTGACTAGAATTGCCTTGCTAATGTTGTCTTTCCATATCGCTCTAGTCAAGTCAACGGTTAGCAGGTTATCAACTCTCTTTTGTTTATATTTTGTAGACCAATTACCGCAACTACTGCATTGACTATCAACTCGACTTAACTTACCCAGTCTAACTTGAAATCTTGGATAGAGTTTCAAAGAATACACAAACTTGTCAAATGCTGCTTTTTTTGATTTTTCAGTCTGAGTTGGAATACCACTTTGGAATGGTGGCGCATCATAATAAAAAGTAAAATGCCTTTCGTAGTTACCACAAAGTAAATCTGAAAATTTGCAGAAATCTACGTCATAAACGTCAAGGTTTTGCCTAACCTTGGCAAAGTAACCCCCATCTATGAAAACAGCAGCTTTATCTGGCATTTTGCTTTATCACTCTCTCCATATACTCTCAAGGCAAGTAGTAATATATAAAACAAAATGCCATCTATGTGTATACAACTGCCTGCCGTCCTTGTCGAACGACAGCGATAACAACAACAAATTCAGTGGGGAATAATTACTTATAAGCTTTGTGGCTTTTTCTTTAATATTTCAAATCTCTTAAAGAATGGTCTTGGCAGAAAATTCTTATGTTGGGTCACTTAACTTAACAGTATCCAGAGTTAGAACTAACGACTTAGAATTACTCATGTTTTGCTAGCTTAGTCATTTGTGCTTTCTATTGAGTGCAACATAAATTGGAAGGGCTGCTAAGACAAGCAGGATTAGAAGCATTTGAATGTTAAATTCCGGAATCATAGGAACTGATGAAGGTAGAGGAGAGGAAGAGTTGTTTGGAGACGGAATAGTGGTTGATTTGGGTAATGGACTGGGAGTTGTTGAAGGGCTTTGAGAGCTGGCTGGAGTTGGGGTTCCTGGCTGTGATGTGTTTGGTGAAGATTCTGAGGTGTTAAGAGTTATTGAATTACTAAGAGTTGTTATCAAGCCAGCGTTATCTGCTATCTGGCAATAAACCGTTTTTGAACCGTCTCCGTTGGTAAGCTGCCAGTTTTTGATATTTGTGAAGTTTTCCCAAATAGACTGATTCCAGTTTTCATCGTTGCTAAATCTCATTTGGTTAATGCCTGATAATGGATCAGTTCCACTTATCGATATTATAACACTGCTTGAGGATGTCGAGGTTGCTCCATTGTTTATTTGAATTGAGCCTGCTGGAGGCGTTTTTTGCAGTTGGATTCCTGTTAAAATAACGTGAGGGAGCTCAATTATGCTTGTTCCATTAATGTTCCATGTGCTCCAGTATTCGAGCGTGTTATCGTTACCTTCTGTGGATATAACAGGTTGTCCATTTGCGGTGACGTTTTGGATGGGTCCGTTGTTAATTATGTAAAACGTTTCGTTTACTTTGGATTCGGGGATTAAGTTTATAGTAACATCTGTTGTATGCCAACCAATTGCGTAATCGTTAGCGATGATTGGTAAACGAGTCAAATTAACGCAAAAATTGGTGTCTCCATCGTTTATCGTCAACACGTGCTTTCCTGCAGATGTTGATGGAATTATTATTGTTATGTTCAGAAAACCTGTTGGATCTGTTGTTGTGTTTCCCAGATTCACTGAAGAGTCCCAAAACAAGGAAACATTTCCGGGGTTAAACCATTCGCCTACTATAGCAATTGATTGATTATTTTGAACGAAAACACTTGAAGTTAAGTCGGTGTCGTTGCCATATATTCCTGTCGCGGATATGTTGCTAATTTGTGTTAAACCTCTTCGCATTTCCCTAAAAGGGGTGGTTGTGTTATATGAATTTCCATTGCCGGGACCTTGTGCTCGAAAAACAATGTCGTCGAAGAGTGGTTGGTTATCGTTTGGAAAGTTGTTTTGCAAAATGTCTGGTGCGTTAAATGTGTAGGTAAAATTTTGGGTGGAAGTCGTTGGCACATTATTAGCGATTGGAGTCCAAACAGAAGTAGTTGGGTTCAAGTACGAGATGTTAACGAAGCTATTTGCTTTAAAGCCCACTCCATTTAGCGTAAGTGGGTAGTTGGCCGGACCTAAGGTCGGTGAAACTGTTAGGTCCAAACCAAAATTGTTTGTCAATGGGCCTCCTATTCCAGTAACACAATCATATCCTATGGTTGCATTAAATGCTCCGTTTGATCCAGAAGTAATGTCTCTAAAGTAGGAAGAATATGCCAACTTTGCTTTTTGGTACAAGTTAGCATTTGTTGCGGAGTACCCAAGTGCGTAAATTGCCGCCCATTGAGGTGCTCCTGCGCTGGTTCCGCCTACAATATACCATTGGGAATTGCTGTAAACTGCCACACCAGTTGATGGATTTGCATTGTAAGAAACATCAGGAACCGAACGTTTAGTTGTATTAAGGATCGTATTAAGACCATAGTTTAATTGGTATGCTGGCATATTTTCGTAGACACTTATTCCGCCTCCACTTCCGCTCCAAGCTGTTTCAGAAATCACTGTTCCATCAGAGCGAAGATTAAGAGTAGTTCCTCCTACAGCAACTACATTTGGTGAGCAGGCGGGCCAATTTACTTCTGCTCCATCATCTCCGGAGGAAGCGAAGAACATGGCGCCGTAACGACTAATGAAATGTGAGTCAAAGTTTGCAAATGTAGATTCTTCGTTACCTCCCCAACTCATGGATACTGCAACTACATCTGGTCGATTTGCAGCATAATCTATGGCTTGGAGAAGATCGGTATTAGAAGGCGATTTGGCTTCAACCAACAGTATTTTAGCGTCTGGTGCAATTGCATGAGCCCATTCAACGTCCAGACAAGTTTCGGTCATCCAACTACTATTTGCTACAACAATATTTGGAGACATTTTTACGATTTCAAAGTTGCTATTGGTTGGGAGTGGCAGATTGAATTGATTGGAAAAAAATGTTAAGTCGTTGTTTAGACTTGGTGTATCATAAGAGTCAATTATAGCAATTGTGCCTCCGGCACCTCCGGAGGTCGGCAATCCGTAAGCAGTTTTTATTTGGTTTGGGTAATATCCTTGAGGGGAAGCAAAAGAATTGGATAGCTTAGAAATATTCATCGGTGAAGCTGCCCAATTGCTCGTTGGCTGAGCTTTGGAAGTAAGTGTCTCAACATATGGAACGTAACTTACAATAAGCAATGAAATAATCAGGAAGACTAGGCATTTCAAATGAAAGGTTAACTTCACTTTTATCTCAGTACCGATTTGTCGTGTGTGGATTTGCTGAAACTTATCCGATGGCTTGTTTATTATTATATCGTTATGTTCGCTTGATCAAGAAACTGATCTACAAAAAGACAACTGTTTTTTTAAGCGTAAATGATATAGCATTATGCTAACATCAGTATTGTTTGAAGTGAATATATGCAAAGATCTTATTCGCGTTTACTTGGTGTAGTTGGAAAACCTAACACTGGAAAATCCACTTTCTTTAGCGCAGCAACTTTAGCTGCGGCGGAAATAGCTAATTATCCATTTACCACTATTAAGCCGAACAGAGGTGTTGGTTATGTTCGTACACCTTGCGTTCATGAAGAATTCAAAGTTAAAGATAATCCCAGAAATTCAATGTGTCTAGATGGCGTAAGACTTGTCCCAGTTGAAATAATCGATATAGCAGGCATCGTTCCAGG
Organism: Candidatus Bathyarchaeota archaeon; assembly: GCA_963729805.1. Taxonomy (GTDB): domain Archaea; phylum Thermoproteota; class Bathyarchaeia; order Bathyarchaeales; family Bathycorpusculaceae; genus Bathycorpusculum. The sequence goes on from CAVSPH010000008.1 coordinate 70,733, forward strand.
AGCTTGGGAAGGACGGGGCTTAGGCAACCAATTTCTTGATGAAATACGCAGAGCAGACGCACTCATACATGTAGTTGATGCCTCAGGAGGAACAGACTGCGAAGGGCGTTCTTGTAAACCTGGTGAGCATGATCCGCTTGAAGACATAAAGTTCCTTGAACGTGAAATAACAATGTGGATGGTGACGATTCTTAAGAAAGACTGGTCAAAAATTGCCAGAACAGCGGAAGCGGACAAAAAAGGTATCGCGGCACCACTTGAAGATCGTCTAACGGGTCTAGGCATAAGAAGGCAACTCGTCGGTGAAGCTATTAGAAGTGCAAACCTAAACATAGATAAGCCCACAACTTGGTCTGATGAAGACTTCTATAGATTTGTTGACACTTTACGACGAATGTCAAAACCTATGTTGATAATTGCAAACAAAATGGATTTGCCAACCGCTGAGGCAAATTTCGAACGGATGAAGGCTCTTGATTACATGGTTATTCCGTGTTCTGCGGAAGCTGAACTTGCTCTAAGACGTGCCGCTGAAAAACAACTAATCGATTATAAACCCGGTGATTCCGACTTTAAAATGACGCACCCTGAAAAATTGTCTCAGGGCCAGATTAGAGCTCTGGAAGCAATACGTGAAAAAGTATTTCAGAAAAGGCGATCAACGGGTATTCAAGATGCCATGAATATGGCTTACTTTAAACTCCTCAACATGATAACTGTTTATCCAGTGGAAGATTTGGAGCATCTCTCAGATCATAATGGGCGGGTCTTGCCAGATACTTATTTGGTTCCGAAAGGAACAACTGCCCGTCAGTTTGCTTACATTATCCATACTGAACTTGGAGAATCTTTCATTTATGCCTTGGATGCTCGAGACAAAAGAAGAATTGGCGAAGATGCCATCCTAAATGATAGAGATGTTATTTCAATAGTTAGTACAAGAAAACGTGCTTAACAGGTTTTTAGGATCCGTAGCGACGTTTACGAAGCTGGTAAGTTCGAATTGCTCGAAGCAAATCAATAAAACGAAAATCAGGCCAGTAAACGTCCAAAAAGACTAATTCACTATATGCAGATTGCCAAAGCAGAAAACCACTTAGCCTTTCTTCACCTGACGTCCTGATAATCAAGTCAGGTTCTTGTTTAGTCATGTGCGATGTATAGAGGTATCTTTCGAACATACTTTCGTTAATATCATCAAGTTCTAATTTGCCATCCTTTACTTCTTCGGCAATAATTTTTGCTGCATCAATAATTTCTGCTCTTCCACCATAAGCAAAAGCAAAGTTCAAAAATTGGTTATCGTAATTAGCAGTGGCTTTCTCTACATCTTTGATTATTTGACGAAGACTTTCAGGAAGAAGATTAGTTCTACCAATAACTTTCACATTAATTCTGTTTTTGTGAATACGCTCGTCAATTAAGAGCTTATGAAATTTTTCTTCCGAAATCCTCATTATCTCTTCTATTTCCTGAGATGAACGGCTAAAATTCTCAGTTGAAAATGTATACAGTGTTGTGTACTTTACTTTTAGTCTCAAACACCAATCTAAAAGATTTTCAACCGTTTCTGCACCTTGTTTATGTCCTAACCATGGGTTAAGTTCATTTGCTGACGCCCAACGCCTATTTCCATCTAAAATAATGGCCATATGCTCAGGTTTTGGTCCAACTTTGATCTGCTGCCAAAGCCATTTCTCGTAAATTTTGTAAGCGCCGATTACAGAAAGCATTTTTTTTAGCATTAAACGAAACCTCTCATGTTAACCATTAATGGCGTTTTTACAAGATGCATTACAGTTTAAACAATGATTGATCAATTAAGTCTTGCTCCGATTTTTAGAATAATCTGCGGAAAATCTAATCTAAATCTTGATTTTTATCAGTTTTTTGGAAGAAATTCTTTGATGATCTATTAATTATGAAAATTATCAGAAAAGAAGCTATCCCGATTAAAATGCCTACCACTATTGTAAAAAGGAACGCTTGAAAGAATTGGTTATTTAGACTTGATATTGGTTGTCCTGTGTCTACGGGAGGGTAAATTACGTTTGCGGTGGCATCAAGTATCCATCGAGACCAAGCAACAGAAACGATTAAGGCGATATTTCGAAGCAATCTTGAGTCTCTTTCAATGTATAGTCGTACGCTTCTTCCTAGAAGAACTATGATTACACCTACTACCAAAAGATCTATGAAGCCTAAGATGAAAAAAGTGACTATTCTCGGGGTTATGGAGATCCACGCGGCTACAGTACTTGGAAATGGTGCAGCGTTAATTGTCACGTTCGAAATTCCTAAGTAAACGCTGACGACAATGCATAAAATTCCCGCGAGGATTGTGTAATTTGATATTTGCACTGGTAAAGCTGGAGGTGAGTAGTCTCTTGCCCATTTATAGAGATCTTTGGCTGACCTGTCAACTCCAAAGCCTTTGATTAGTAGGAAGCCACCTAATACAATTACAATTGCAATTCCGTAGTAATAGATGGCACCTGGTATCCAAAATTGGTTGATGGCCCAAAGGATACCGAAGATGAAAACCAATATTCCAGGTAAACCCAAAGCCATGCGGGCATATCTTGGGTTATCTACTAGCAATCGGACGTATTTTGAGAATAGGGCAGCTGTCTCTTCAATTGATTCGCTATGCTTTATTACAATGCGTCTGACTGAAGAAACTGGAACCCGGGATTCGACAAGAGGCAAAACTGCTTCATCAGAATAACCGTCAGTAACGAGAATTACTTCGTTAGCGCTAAAAGAATCTAGTAAACTGCTTAATTCGGCAGCTAATTTTCGGTCGGCGCTTACTCCGCCCAACTCAGAACCCGATATAGTTGCGACTTCAAAAATCTCATCAGGCTGCTTCTCGTTCTGCAACCTGTCATTTAATCGAACAGCTTCAAACATGGCATTGGCATCAGGTTCTTCCGGATCTTTTAGAGCTAAGGCGACTGCACCATCTAAGTTTGCCGTTCTTCCTAACAGAGGCGTTTTTACGCCCGCTTTGACTTCCAGATCGCCATCTCTGTCTACACATAAAATTAGGATACGCTTTTGCGTGTGTTCTTGCGTTTCCTTCTTAGCCATCTATATCTCTATTCCATTAGTAGGATAAAGGAAGAATTTATTTTTGTTTTTCCGAGTCATCCTCTTTGTCTTCGCCCATAACAAGTTGAAACTCGAAGAAGCTTAGTTTCTCTCCTTTTTGTAACTTTTCTCTTGCTTCAGCTCCAAGTTTCTCTTTAATCGCTTGCTGCTTTTCCTTAACAACTTGGTGTTGTTCTTTAGCAGCGTCTTCTCTTTCTTTGTAAGCTTGCTGAGATGCCATTCTCCTCAATCTTTCTTCCTCTTGCAGAGATGCCCGTAAACCGCGCAATTGCCCTGTCAGTTCCGCGATTTTCACTTGCATCTGCAAAATTTCTTCCTTTCCCTTAATGTAAGCATGGTGAAGACCATCAGCTTGAGCTCTGCCTATTTTCGCTGCATTCACTTTTTCAACCATTTTCGAATGCAGCCCTTGGGATTTCTCAGCTAATTCTGTCAATTCCTTGTGAAAAACGTCTGCTTCAGTCTCAAGGACTTTGCGCTGAACTATTAAATCCTTAATTTTTTTATTTTGTTTATCGATTTTTTTGTAACTGGTAAGTAGAGTTTCAAGCTCCTTAACAGTCTCAATGAGCCCTTTTTCTTCTTGCAAATCAAGAGAAGTTGTCTGAATTTTCCATTCAATTGCCTCAAGCTCTTGTTGCAAGTCCCGTTGGCTTTCTCGTGGCACTTTCTTTTTCAATTCAGCTATTTTTTCTTTTCTGGTATTAATTTCTTCGATGATTGGGCTAGCTTTGACTCTGATTTCGTCTCTTTGCTGTTTTAGTAGCTTAACTTTCTCGTTTATGCTGTCACGTTCAGCTTTCAATTCATCAATTTCTTGATGAGTCTTTTTTACAAGGTCATTTAACTGGTTTCTTTCTTCAATGTGCTTTGTGATTTGAGCGGCAGTAGAATTAGATTGTTCTCTAAGTTTTTCGATCTGCTGATTGATGTCCTCTATCCTAACGGGTTTTTGTTGATCGCTCATGAGATAGCCCCATATGTAAGTTCAAGCTTAAGATGATTGCTATTTTCGAATTTATATTGGTTGTCAATAGGAAATATATGGTTATCCATGTTAAACAGCGGCCTTTAATTATAATTTTTAAATATATCCTAACATAATGCTTTGGGTGAGATGCGAGATAATGTCCTATAATTATGACGACTTATTAAAAAAGGCATGTGCTCAAATGCCAGAAGTTTCAGCGAAACGTGAGCGGCTAGAGTTACCGCGGTTATATGTTAATACTGTTGGGATGCGGACAATAATCTCTAATTTCAAAGATATAGCTGATGCCTTGGATCGCGATCCTCAACATGTATTGAAGTTCTTAACTAGGGAAATGGCTACGGCAGCAACTTTTCAAGATTCAAGAGCAATTTTCCAAGGAAAATTTCGCGGAGACAGTTTCGAAAGATTATTACAGCGATATTTAGAGAGCTATGTAATTTGCCCCGTTTGCAAACGCCCCGATACCAGAATTGTTAAGGAAAAACGCCTATCTTTCTTGATATGCAACGCTTGCGGCGCAAAATCATCCATAAAACAGTTATGAGAGAGCCAAAAAATGCAAGTTTACATAAACCTCAAACAAGTTGGGCGAAACGTATTGTTAGCCGTTTGCGACTGTGAATTGCTCGGGAAGACACTTCGAGAAGGCAAAATTGTTTTTCACGTTAAAGACGAGTTTTATAATGGCCGAAAAGCCACCATTGAAGAAGCAATGGGCATGATAGATAATTCGACTATAGTAAACCTTGTAGGCAAAGCATGCGTTGAAAAAGCAATATCGAAAGGATACGTGCATCCTGACGCAGTGATAAAAATCGAAGGCGTACCTCATGCCCAAATAATTAAACTCTGATTAACCTATACTCGTTGTTCATTTTTCAGCTTAATAAATTGTGTTTCAAAAATTTTTCATCAAAAGCTCCATCTAAATTCGAGAATACTTTTTAGTTTTTCTATTCTTCTTTGATCCATCATTTTTCCTTCAAGGTTCAAAATAGTCGTATAAGTGCTATCCTTATGCACGTCCAACCCACAAACCAAGGCGCTTATGGTATGGTGCGATCGCCGCCGTATGACACTTCTCATGCCATCAATAATAGTTCTCTGCAACGACACGCATTTTACACTTTTTTGTTCACTTGTTTTGTTATGAAAAACAATTTTTTCATGCAACTTCTAAGAGAACTTGTTCTATGCGATTTGGGTTGGCTTTTCTAATTTAGCTTTTTTATTTTTGCACGTTGCTTCTCCAAGCTTTTGTTGTTTTTTTCTGGTGCTTGCAGTTTTCTTTGACGGTCGGTTTCGTCATGAATGCACATTGTGTAGGTTGTTGCGGTGTTTTTCGGTTTTTTTAGCAGCTTGCTTTGGGTTGCATTTCTGAGGCAGAGCTTAAATCCGTTGCAGGTTGAGTCAACAAAAGTCAACTAACGTCAACAAAAGTCAATAAAAGGCAATAAAAGACGAAAAAAGACAATAAAAGACACTATATGTCATTGAGCGTCATTACGAGTCAATGAGAGAAATTTGTTATTTTCCTCTAAATCAAAGGATCATTCTAATAACTGCTATTCGATTCCAAATTAGGGTTGGCTCTACTGGTTGATAAGGAGAATCCTATCTGACAGGTTACTATGTGAGTAATGCTTGAATCTGAATAATATTTCTAAAACTGTTAATGGCCAGCAAAGAATCTAAAATAAATATACACATTGTGAAATGTTATCATGTTTTTGTTTGAATAACAATTTATGATAAATTTAATTAACCATAGTCAGTACATGTACTTAAAACTGCTTGAGCCTTTAAGATGAAAATTAACTCAATAATTATCTCAAAACGCGTTATCGTTGTTTTTCTTGTAGCTTTGTTTGTTTTCTCTGCATTCAACACTTTTCTGATTTTGAAAGAACTGGGTCCGTAAATTCCGGGGCTTTGCCTTACGATTTTGTTGTTTCCCAAAACGGCAGTAATTATCAACTTAAAAAACATGTTAACTGGTTACTCAATAACGATTTCTGAAGGTGCTTCATCTGCCATTAATATGGGATTAGCTCAGGGAAATTCTGTTTATCTTAATCCTGGAACCTATACGCTGAACCAGGACATTTTGGTTTTAAACAAAATTGATGCTAAAATCGCTGGAGATGGAGCGACCATAATTGGGAATGGTCACAAAATAATCATAAGTGGTGACAACTACACTTCGTCACAATACTCAACTATTTCAGGTTTAACCATAATAAACGGAACAATCAGAATTGAAAACTCTTTTGGAACAACCATATCTAACATGATATTGGAGAATACATCCGTTGGTATTGAATTGGCTAATACTAACACGTGGAGTGAAAACACGAAAATTGAAGATTGCCACTTTATCAATGCAACTGAAGGCATAGCTTTCCGAACACCTGTTGGCAATGCCACTGGTTCTTACGATAGTTCAGAAATTGATCGTTGCTTCTTTAACATTAGAGACAACTAGTGTGGGCGTTAATGTTGAATCGCAGGCTGAGTTTTCAGATAGCCAAATGCAAGATGTTAGATTCTGGACAGGCGAAGACGGGCACGACAATCAGACTGGGCTTTTAATTGACGGCAGCATGTACCAATCTTCATTGTTTGGCGTCGTGTTTGAATCATTCACTGACCAGCCCAACGACATGTTTGCAATTGATATTGGACAAACTGCTAACCAGTGCCGATACTTGGACAGTGGCGTCAGCTTTCTTGGCAATTGGACAGCCAGGATTCACAACCCATATAGTAAATGGATTTCTGGAGCCGGCAGCGCTTTTGAAAGAGAAAATATCAATGTTCCAGTAGGTGTTAATAGCCAATATGGCTATAACGTTACTATCCAAGCTCTTCCGCTTAAAAATTTTCAATTTCGAACCAAAAATTCAAGTTAACGGAAACTTCGCCAACAACGAAACCGTTACCGTTCGAATTCGCTTGGAATATGCGGATAACTTTATTTCAGACAGCGTTGTTAAAACATTCAAGACAGCGGCTCTGTATGGTTAAGTAATGAGGACATGATGCAGCTTTATCCTTCGCAAGACATAATTAGGGCAGTTATAATTGATGCACAAACAACCTCCAGCTCCACAAACGCAGTGGTAACAGTTAGCGGCTACGGCACAGCAGGATAAACCAGCTTTTCTTCACCTGCTATTTCTGTTAAAAGAACTGCAAAATTAGTAGATCCCTCGTAGGTGGGGTGAATGAGGCAAGGCTATATTGCTGACGGATTTTGTTACTTTTTTTGGCAAATACAGTAGAGGTAGCTACCTGATTAGAGTTTGTTTTAAGCTCATTAGTGATTTCAAATCAAGCATCTTGGTGAAGTTTTGTGAGATGTGAAAAAACCAAAGAAATTGTATTGTCGTTAATCAGGTTTTTCGGCTAAATATTTTCTCTATTTCTCAGGCTTGAGCAACCTCTTCTCCAACGCAATTTCTTTGACGGAGCGATTTTCTGCTTGGGCCTGTTTGGCGATTTTTGCTGCTTCCAAGTAGCCGATGTAGGGTGATAAAAGCGTCGCTAAAGATGGGTTCTTCTCAAGGGATTGGCTGCATTGTTTCTCATTCACAATTATTCCTTTACGCACTTCTTCGTGAATACTGGAATATAGTTGCTTAGAATTTGAATAGAGAAGAGCATATTGTACATGATAACTGGCGTCATGACATTGAGTTCCAATTGTCCTGCTTGAACCGCAAGGGAAACAGTTGTCAAATCGTTCCCAGACAACTTGGAAGGCAACCATGTCTAAACATTCCGCCATCACAGGATTTACTTTTCCAGGCATAATGGATGATCCAGGTTGCACAGGCGGAAGTACAATTTCATTTAACCCCGTCGTGGGGCCAGATGCAAGAAGCCGCAGGTCATTTGCTATCCTGATAAGCTCTAAGGCTAATTCTTTAAGCCCGCTGGAAACTGTTTGGGCTGCTCTGTGGCTTTGGAGTGCCTCAAAATTGTTTTCTGCTGGTTTAAGTGGGAAACCAGTGAGTCTTCGCCAATTCTGCTATTGCAAGGCGTTTGTATTTTGGGTGTGCGTTGGCTCCCGTTCCAACTGCTGTGCCGCCCAAAGCTACGGAATACAAGTTTTCCTGCCTTTTACTTAGCTCATCACAAGCATTCGCAATAGCTGAACTATAACGCATTAAATTCCTGGCCAATAGTTACAGGAACTGCGTCTTGTAAATGAGTTCTACCCGATTTCAAAACTTTGATATACTTTTTGCTTAACTCGTTAAAAGCGTCAGCGAGCTCATGAAGTGCAATAAGCAACGGCTGCAAAGACATAAGAACTGAAACATGAAGCGCCGTGGGAAAAGTGTCATTGGTAGATTGCCCCATATTCACGTCGTCATTAGGATTCACGATTTTGTAGTCGCCTTTGTTTTTCCCAAAATCTCTAATGCTTTGTTAGCTATAACCTCGTTAACATTCATGTTAAAAGAAGTGCCTGCGCCAGCTTGGAAAACATCAACCACAAACTGATCCAGCAATTTGCCAGCTAAAATTTCGTTACATGCTTTGATGATTGCTTTTGCCTTTCTTTCTTCAAGCCAGCCAACTTGGGCAATTTGCAGGGCTGCAGATTTTTTTATTAGAACGTAAGCTTTGATAAATGGCAGAGGCGCTTTGATTCCACTTACAGGGAAATTTTCCGTTGCCCTCAAAGTTTGAATTCCAAAATAAGCATCTTTAGGAATTGCTCTCTCGCCTAAGGGATCGATTTCTTTCCGTGTTTCCATTTCCACAGCCTCTCTCTACTCATTTTTAGAGTGGAGTTCTTGAATTATTTTTTTCTTAGTCTTTAGTATGGCTTCTGTTACTTTAATTTTCTTTGGGCAAACCACCGTGCACATATAATAACTTTTGCAACCCCAAATTCCATAAGGCTTCTCCATAATGTGCATGCGTTCAATTTTGTCAGTTGTTCGGGAATCAAAAATATATTTTTGCGCTCGAAGTATAGCAGCCGGACCGACGAATCTTTCTTCTTGCTCCAAAACCACTGGACAAGCTGCTACACAACAACCGCACAATATACATTTGACGGCATCATCAATTTTGTTTCGTTCTTCAATTGTTTGAATTCGTTCGCTTGTTACTTTGATCGTCGAAGGTTTCTCCACAAGCATTTTTCGGGCTTATGGCTTTTATTCGTTTGAAGAAAGGCTCCATTTCAACAATTAAATCTTTTATTATAGGAAAGAACCTTAGTGGTTCAATCAAAAGTTCTTTCGTGCTATCATAGTCTTTTACCAGTTTTTGGCATGCTAAGGCAGGTGCCCCATTGATGTTTATGGCATCTGAACCGCAGATTCCATGAGCGCAAGACATCCTATACGATAGGCTGCCATCCTGCTCCCACCTGATTTTATTTAGACAATCAAGGATTCGATCATTGGGTTTTGATTCTACTTTGAAGATGTCATAGTGCGGTTCAAGGTCTGTTTCGGGATTAAAGCGATAAATTTTCAATGTAATATCCATTTTAGTATCTCCGTTTTTCAGGTGTGAATCGCGTGATAGATACAGGTTTGTAAGTGATCTTGAGCGCCTCTGGCGCTCCAATAACCAAAGAGTGTCTGAGCTCATTTGCATCATCCCGCTCTGGATAATCGCTGCGATAATGTGCACCGCGACTTTCTTTTCGGTTAAGAGCTGAAAAAACAATTGCTTCTGCTATTTTCACCATACAATCAAATTCTAACATTTCTTGCAGCTCATAATTGAAAATTTTGCCCTTATTATCTAGACCTGCGTTGAGTCGGCGTTTTTTGAGTTGACAGATTTGTTCCAACGCTTGCTCAAGTTCATAGGCAGTTCTGAAAACGCTGCATTTCTCAGTCATTAACTGCTGCATTTCTTGTCGCAAGAATGGAATACGCTCGTTCCCTGAAGACGATAATAATCTACTAATTTTGTCAATCACAACGCTTTCAGCTTGTTGAGGAAGAACCGGAAAGTCTTTTTCTTTTGCATGTAAAGCTGCGCTGTTGCCTGTCCTACGTCCGAAAACGACTAGGTCAATGAGAGAGTTGCATCCTAAGCGGTTTGCTCCATGAACACTAACACACGCGCATTCACCAACCGCGAAAAGCCCTGGTAAAATATTGCCTTTTTCATCTTTCAAAACATGTCCTTCAGAATTAGTCGGAATTCCCCCCATTATATAGTGGCAAGTTGGAGCAACTGGAATAGGTGTTTCGTTTGGATCGATACCTACGTAAGTTTGGATGAAAGATGAAATTTCTGGTAATTTTTCCTGTAATTTTTCTTTGCCTATTTGTGTGAGATCTAAATGCACAAAATCCTTGCCTTTTACTCCTCTGCCTTCTTTTATTTCAGTTAAGATTGCTCGCGAAATAATATCCCGAGGCGCTAATTCTTTCAACGTCGGAGCGTACCTCTCCATAAATCGTTCACCCAAACCGTTGCGTAATATTCCGCCTTCAGCTCGAGCAGCTTCGCTGATGAGAATTCCTAACCCGTAAATTCCTGTGGGGTGAAATTGAACAAACTCCATATCTTCAAGAGGAATAAGAGAATCCATAGCTAGTGCGAAACCGTCGCCAGTAGAAGCGAATCCGTTAGAAGTTGTCTTATAGATTTTACCTGCTCCACCGGTCGCTAGTACAATTGCTTTTGCATGAAAAATTTTTGGTTCGCAAGTTGCAATGTCATAGCCAGCAACTCCGCAGCAATGTTCACCTGAAAACAGCAGTTTCATTATGTATACTTCATTGTAGAAATCTATACCTTTGCATTGACAGCGCTCGTAGAGCGTGTCCATTATTGCTCTGCCTGTTCGGTCAGAAACGTAACATGCCCGTTTAACTGGCATTTGCCCATAGTTTTTGGTGTGTCCCCCAAATCGACGTTGTTCAATTTTGCCATGAAGATTTCGGGTAAATGGAACTCCCATGTGTTCTAATTTGATTATTGCGTTTGGTGCTTCTTTAGCTAAGATTTCTGTTGCATCTTGATCCGCCAGGTAGTCGCTGCCTTTTACTGTATCGTACATGTGCCATTCCCAATGGTCTTCTTCCTCGTTTCCGAGGCTGGCAGCTATTCCTCCTTGAGCAGCGACTGAGTGAGAACGTGTAACATGCACTTTACTGACGACTGCAATTTTGCATTTTTCTGCCGCGATCAATGCGGTATATAATCCTGCAATACCGCCGCCAACCACCACCACATCATATTCCTGTATCAATTGGAGGATTGCCTCAAAACAAGTTTTAGATCTCAAATTTATCGATAATTCTCGTTTCTTTTTCGCCTGTGATTTCGGCAATTACATGGAAGAATTGTTCGAGCCCAGAGTTAACGATTCTTGGCTTGAGGAGCTCATCAATTTGGAACACTCCTGCTGAATTTGACATCTTAATTTTTATGATGATTGGTTTCTTTCCGGTTTCAGTTGGCGCATTCTACTTCTACTTTTTCGATTGAGAGAGCTGATACTGCATGAATATCTACTTTTCCAGCTTGGAAAGGTATTCTTGCTCTACCTGCTTCCATATCTAAAGCATCTGCAATGCCAACTATACCGGCTTCTTTGGTTAAGATCTTGTTAGTTGGTTCATTGCTTACAGGTTGTTCATGAGTTACGATTGCGTGCAGTACTTCTGACGTAATTATTGCTTGTTGTTCCTCGCTATAAGTCGGAGTTAAACATTTTTCAATAAATTCTAAAGCTAAGAAAGCACTATATTTTTCGTGGTTGAACCTTTGAACAATCATCCCTAAATCATGAAAGATTGAACCTAATACCACAACTACTTCAGCATCCTCATTCTGCATTCCATAATTTTCTACTATGCTAGGAGTGATTAGTTTTTTCTCAACGAGAATGCGTAGAAGTCTTAACGCAAGGTTAGAAACTATTTTAACATGTGTTGGTCCATGGTCGGTATATCCCATGCGTTCAATGGCCATAACATTGGCGCATTTCCAGTAAGTTTTCAGTTTTTTATCTTCTTTTATTCTTTCCATTACCTGCTTTAGTTTAGTATTGCTTCGATAAGGTATGTTAAAGACATAAGACACTTGATGAGACTCCGTAAATAATTATTCAATAGTGGAGATTTAAACTTATTAAAACTAATTTTTCTGTTGACATAAAAATTTTGTCTAATTCTTGAAGAGTTTAGTGTTAATCAAACGTGAAATAACTCAATTAACAAACTAATCAGAGTTTGATAAGACCCAACCTATAATCCAAAGCAAACTAGTAAAAGGGAACAAAAAAAGTACTACATAACGGCTTCTTTTTCTCATTCCTTCACCTCTCCACTTTCCATATAAGCGCCACTTTGGAACTGAGGAATCCGTTTGTTTATATCGTAAGCGTTTTTCTTTTAAGTTAGACAGAAGAAATGCCGTTATTTCCATTCGAACTTTTTTGTTAAATATGACTAAAGATGAAATACTTTCTAGAATAGTGGTGGCTTAACCAAGACTGAATGTTGAACTATGGCAAATATTAAAGAAAGTATTAAGAATAACAAGAGCTGGGCTCTGTTATACTTACATAAGGAAACTTGCATTCCTTATCTCCTTTAAATTTACAACTAGAGCCCAGCAAACCCTAAAAATCAAAAACATTAACCTTAGAACTTTAATTTTTAAGAAAACAAAAACCAGAAAGCATCTACATTAGAAGTCACCCTTTTAAGCAAGCTAAACATACTTTTTTCAAGTCAAACGAGGTTTACCGTTTGGGAAAGAAAAAAGTGTTAAGCGAAGGCGCAATTGGCGAGTTAGTTTACCCTGGACAAGGTGAAGTTTTAGGCGTAGTTATAAAATTGCTTGGGTTTGATCGTATTCTAGTTAAATGCCAAGATGGTGCTGAACGCTTATGTCGTATCCGCGGGAAAATGAAAAGGCGTGTTTGGATACGTGAAGGAGACATTGTCATTGTTTCGCCCTGGGATTTTCAAACTGACAAACGTGGCGACGTAGTTTGGCGTTACACTCATGGACAAGCTGACACGCTTAGACGAAAAGGTATCTTAACCCTATAATCTTTGATTTTATTTCTCTATTATTTTTAATTATGAGTTGCCATTTCTATTTTTTCCTGTTAATTTGTTGGTTGTTTTTAAATAGCTGAAACCGTTTAAGTTGGCTGAACAATATGTCTAGAAAAGCCCAAGAACGCCTCGCTCATAATGAAAGAAGAGTCGAAAGAAGAGACAAAATGCTGATTCACGATATGACTAAGGAGCGAGCCACTGTAGAGGAGGTTTTCGACCAAACTACGCGAATGGTCGTTTTTGAAATGCTTAACAGCGGTGTGTTCTATGAGCTCAATGGCGTTGTCAGTTCTGGCAAAGAAGCACGCGTTTACTGGGGTACCACCAAAGAAGGCACGGATTTAGCAGTAAAAATTTATTTAACGTCCTCTGCCGAATTCAAAAGAGGTATGCACAAGTACATTGAAGGAGACCCACGTTTCAAAGACGTCAAACATGATACACGCTCATTGATTGCTGTCTGGGCGCAAAAGGAGTTTCGAAATTTAGGGGAAGCTTACGCAGCAAAGGTGCGTGTTCCAAAACCCATAGCCGTCAAAAGCAATGTTGTAGTTATGGAATTCATTGGTAAGAACGGGGTTAGTGCACCCTCGCTGAAGGAGCAGTCGCCAGATAATCCTGAAAAAGTCTACAAAATTCTCGTCACTTATATTAAACGTCTCTACCAAAAAGCCAAAATTGTTCACGGTGATCTAAGCGAATACAACATTATGATGTGGAAAGGTAGACCTGTGGTTTTTGACGTATCCCAATCTGTTTCAACCCAGCATCCTATGGCGGATTTTATGTTGCGCAGAGATTTGGAGAATGTAAATAGGTTCTTTAGTAGGTTAAATGTTAAAGTCATTCCAGCTGAAGAGTTTCATAGAATGGTTGTTGGTAAATAATGTCCCGTCCAGACATGTTTGTTAGAATTCCAAAAGAACGCGTTGGTATACTGATCGGTCCAGAAGGCAAAGTTAAGCAGTATATAGAGGAAAAGCTTCAGGTAAAACTTGATGTTGACACTGAAGGCAGCGTTACTATTACGCTTATAGAAAATGCGTCTGATCCATCTTTGTTATTAAAAGCTAAAGATGTTGTTACAGCAATAGGCAGAGGTTTTTCTCCCGAAGTAGCCTTCCGTTTGATACGTAATGAAGATGATATTTTTGACCTCATAGACTTACGAGTCATTTTTGGGCGGTCAGAATCGGATATTAAACGTATAAAAGGCAGAATTATCGGTGCTGAAGGCAAAACACGAAGATTAATCGAAGAGTTAACTGAAGCTGATGTGGTTGTTTACGGTCACACAGTTGGCATAATTGGAAGCTTTGAAGAGTCCGATGCCGCTCGAAATGCCGTACAAATGATTATTGAAGGCTGCGAGCACCATACGGTATACAATTATTTGCAGAAGAAGAGAACCGAGCTTAAGAAGCAAAAGCTACAGTTATGGGAGAAACCAGATAGCGAAAAATAATCTCATTTTTATTGTTATTTTTGTGCAAATACCAATTCTTGAAGACAGAGCAACGCTATGCAGATGCAAAAGCTCATAAAAATTCTATTCAAAAACGCTGCATTTTGTGTTAGTAATTGTTATCACTTCACTTTGAATTTTTGCGCTCTCTTTCTGTCATTTACCAACTTTGCATCGTCTTTTCAACTTGCTGGCAAGATTTAAGTAAGTAGAACAACACCATGTTTTTTTGCGTGTTATTCTTCTTTAAGTTGTTTTTGGGTTGCTTTTCTGATACAAAACTTAAATCATTTGCTGGTCGAGTACCGTAAAGGGTTAAAAAGGGTCAAAAAGGGCTGTAAAGGGTTAATGCTCAATAGAAAAGTGTTAAAATTGATTTAACAAAATGTGTAAGCTAACTTTTAGGTGGGCTCTTAGGCGTGCATTTGACAATCAAATGCAAGATACGCACTCAAGATCCTCATCATCCATGATAGTCTACGGGGCCAGAGTCGTCATCGCCCACCCATCCAAAAACTGACTCAATTGCCTTTAAACGTTAAGGTAACTTTCATAAAACTGTGTTAAAGTTTAAAGGTCTCCAAGTCGTTTTGCTCCCTAAAAGCCAAAGTGAATATATGCCGTTTTGCCGAAAATGTGGACGCCGCATCGCTTCAAATATTGAAATTTGCCCTGATTGCAAAACTTCAACGACTGGTCCATTGATAAATATTAAAAAAGCATCAACCGACAAATCCTTCAAAATTGCGCCCAAAACAAAGATAGCTAAGGCTATTGTCCCAAGCCGAGATATCACCATCTCAGTCAAAGTTCTTGATTTAAATAAGCAACCCAAGGCACTTGCCCCCGCTAAAGCAGTGTTAAAGGCTAATTCAAACATCCCAAGTATCTACTCTAAACCTGCTTCTCCAGCTGAGGTTTTCCCACCACATGAAATCAAACAAAACAACATCTCCCTCAAAAAAGACATAATCACCAACCCACTTGACTATGAAATGCAAACTTTCAGTTTTGACCTCCGATGTCCAAATGATCATTTTTGGCCAGCCTGCAAAGCCCTCCCCATATCAAACGGGAAAGCGTGCTGTCCCAAATGCGGTGAACCTCTAAGAAAACCCAAACAAAAAAGAAGGTCACAGAATCGCTTATTTCATAGATGAAAGACAAATTCAGAACCGCTTTCCTAATGCAAGCCTATAATCTCGCCAAATTGAGCATAAACTTCCTTTATCAAATCCCCCGTATCTTTTCCGAATCATTTAACCATTCAGAAACTATTGTTTCGATTAATCTGGGGCAAACAAATGGACTTCCAGGGATTTTAGCAGCTTTTGAACGCCAACAACTTCATTCTTAATTGTGGTTTTTTCGTTTAAACTTAACATTTATCCATAAAAGGTTGGTAATTAATTAACTCAAGTGCACTGTTTCTTATCCCTTAAATATTCAAGCTTTCCAGTTTTTTAGAAAATCTACTAAAATCAACCATTTCCAAAAAACCAAAAATATCAATATAAGAGTTCTTTCAATCGTTAACTTAGTTTCACGCTAATTTCTACTCCATCGTCGCCAACCTGAATGTACCTGCTTTTGTATTTGCTTGAGTTTCTAACGTAATCTAAATAGTCCTTCATTTGGTCGGCGAAGATTCCGGCGTTATCTGCAAAAACAACAGTCCCCTTCTGCAGCTTAGGTTCCGCTAATTTAAGGTATTGGAGATACTCGCTTTTCTCAGCGTCAACAAAAGCGAAATCGAAAGGTCCTTCGACTGTGGGGATGATTTCTAAGGCGTCACCTGTGATTATCTTAACTTTGGCAGGTATGTTTGCTCTAACTATATTTTCTCCAGCTACTTCGGCTTCCGCTCGATGAATTTCAATCGTCACTATCTCAGCATCTTGGTCCAGCTCTTTGCCCATTAGGATAGCTGAGTACCCGATTAAAGTTCCAATTTCCAAAACATGTTTGGGCTTGGCTTTCCGAATTTCCTCCACTAAAAGCTTTCCTTTATGTGGTCCTATGATCGGTATGAATTCTTTTTGGGAAGCTGCTTCAATCTGCTTTAATTTCTCGTCAGACCAATTTAATATTGGTTTTTGGGTTGTCAGAGAGGCACCTTGATTTTGTCAAAAAAGCGTTGTTGTAGCTTGGCAATTTTAGGTGCAATTACAACTTGGCAATATGGCTCTCTAGGGTGTTTTTTGTAGTAGTCTTTGTGGTAGGTTTCAGCATTGTAAAATACTTTGAGGAGTTCCACTCTCGTGACGATTGGTTTGTCAAAAATTGCTTCTTTGGTAAGTTCTTCAATTAATGCTTCAGCGATTGCTTTTTGCTCAGAGGTATTGTAGAAAATCGCTGATCTATATTGCGTACCAACGTCTGCTCCCTGGCGATTCAGCGATGTTGGGTCGTGCATTGTAAAATAAATTTCCAAGATTTCCTTGTAGCTGATTACTTTGGGGTCAAAAAATATTTGTGCTGCTTCAGCATGCCCGGTCGTTCCAGTTGAAACTTGCTCGTAAGAAGGATTAGGCACGGTGCCGCCTGTGTAACCAGGTTCAATTCGTTCAACGCCCTTCATTATGCTGAAAGCTGCCTCAGTGCACCAGAAGCAACCAGCCGCAAGTGTCGCAACTTCCAAATCTTTATTATCTTTAGGCTGTTGAGTCATACTAATTTTTCCTTAAAATTATATTTATTACATTTAATATCCGGAGCTTTGAACTTAATCATTTGTGGCTGTCATAGCACAACAACTAATTTTCGTTGGACTTATCATAATCCGTTTTACTTTCTGTGGAGTTAGCAAAATCTTTATTTATGTTTTTAAGTTGGGGATTTCGATTTTCTAGGTTTTAGCATAACTGTGGCTTTCTTCAGGTCTAAAGGCGTATTGATTGTGAAGAACGTTCGAAAATCTGGGTCTAGCTGTTCTATTACCAAGGTAGAAATGTATCGCACACCTCGCATTTTACTTATCATTGTTTCTATGTCCAGTTCGTTATTTGCTAATGCTTCTTGAGTGGCTTCCAACGCTTGTTTTGTGTTGTAAACTGCGTGTAAAGCTTCAATTTGGTTATCGGGTGATCTTGGAATAACAGCTGATTTGCCAATGCTGCATTCAAAAAGCAAGGATACCACGTCTTTAGAAACAAATGGAGAATCAAATGGCAAAAGTAGCGAGTATCTACCTTCCGCCACTTTAAAACCAGCTAATGCTTCAGCTAACGGTCCTTTGAGTTGACCGGATGGTGTGACAAACTTGACCTTGGGTGGAACTATTTTGGTATAGACCTTTGTTTGTTCCTTCGAGCAAGTTACAATAATTAGTTCGTCTGCAATGGCTTTTACGGCGTCGATAACATGGATTAAGAGGGGTTTATTATCCAACTTCAATAAGCCTTTGTCTTCTTCAAATTTGTTTGAAGAATCTGTAGCAACAATGATGACTGATTTTTCCAATGTTAGCACTCCACTTTGCGAAGTCTATACATTGAGTATTCTTTAATGTTTGCGTTTTAGTGCTGCAAAAAAATAAGAAATTTAAGAAAATTTCTAATTTATTTCGTTGTCTTCGATCTTTTTGGCCATTTCCGCCAAAATCTTTGTGAACGGGTGGTCAGGTTTATCTTGAACGAAGATTAGGTTGCCTTCCGCTCTTAGGACCTCGCAGAAACACGGAACCATTCCTAGCATAGGTACTTGATAATCTGTTTTTATTTTTTGGCTCATTTCAGACTTTTTAGCTGTTGCGGAAGCGTCAAGCACTTTGTTCAAAACTAAGCCGGTTTTCTTCTCAAATAGATTGTATAGTTCTTTTAGCATGCGTTTTGTTCCGTTCACATCTGATCTGTCGCCTGTTGTTGCAACAACTACGAAGTCAGCGGCTACTATGGCGTTTATTGAGGAGTATTGTAATCCTGGACTTGTGTCAAAGATTAAATAATCAAACTTTTCGTTTGTAAGTAATGATTCTCTGAGTGCTAGAAGTCTGCCTAATGCTCGCATCTCCCACTTTCTGTCTTTTGATGACATATCTCGGATTGCTTCTGTGGCGGGGTTTGCTAAGCTTGCGTAGAACTTGCCGTTTCCAGATAATCTGTTTCCTAAATCTAAGAGAACTTTGTCGATATCGGAAGTGTTGTTTAGGTAGTCGTTGAACCAAACTTCGGAGTTTTCGGCTTTTAGTATAGCGAATAAGCTTGGCGCTCGAAAGTCGAGGTCAAAAATGGCTACTTTTTTACCAGCTTTGGCAAGTGTGGCTGCTAAATTGACTGATAAGAGTGTTTTTCCAGTTCCGCCTTTATATGAGTGTACTGCAATTATTTTTCCCATAATTCTCAACCTTGTGTTTCCTTATCAATGTAAAAATAGGCTTTTCTGCCCTTTCTCTCTTTTTTGAGGTAACCCATCATTACTAGTTGATTTAAATATGCACTTTCTACTGCTCTTGCTCTACTTGTTTGTTGAGCGATTTCTTCTGCTGTTGCTTTGGTGCATCGGCAAATCGATATGGCCGTTTTTCGCAAGTGATCTGGCATTGATAGAAGTGTCATTACGTCTAATGATGCCTCAGGTAATCCTGGCATGGACTTGCGGTTGTCGTTGCCGTTTTTCTGTATTTCAATCATGACTTCTATTTTGTCGTTTAGTCTCTCGAGGCTTTCTTCGATTTTCTCAAGAATGTTTAACGGTCTTTTGGTTAATAATTGGTCTTTAATCACAGTTATCCCCGAGTTGTTTTGCGTGTGTACAGTTGGTTTATTCTTAAAACTGTTTATTAAGTCTTACGATACTAAACTACATATTATAAAAACACTTGTCATTAGCTGATTTGCCATCCATGTTTTCAACAGCCAAGCTAATCAATTAAGAAATTTTTGTTTAGAAATAATTAAAGAAAAGGAGATTTAGTAGGGAATCATCACTTGGTTCCGAGCTTCCTCTACTATTGGCAAGACTTCTTTTAGTTCTTTGAATTGTTTAAGAACGGTTATTCCACGTTGAGTAACGGCGTAAACTACACGTCGTTTTCCTATGGCACGTTCTTCAACTAAGCCTTGCTTCATGAGGAAGTCAAAATACTCTTTGAGGATGCTACAGTTAACGTTTGCTTTGTACATTACGTGCGTTAGCTTTAGCGGGCCTCTATGAGCCAGAACTGAAAGAATGTCTACGTACATCTCTAGTTTTGATCGACGCACTTTTAAGTCCTCTTTTTTGTCCATATTATAGTTTTTAGCTTAAATCACTTGTGCAATATACACCATGGGAAAATACACATCTGAAGCTAATTATCCACGTTTCTGCAAACTTGATTTAACACATTTAATCTATTTTCAAAAGCAGTAACCATGTCATCTAGTAATATATCACGCAATTCTGCACTCAATTCATCGATTTCCTCTTGGAAAACATTAGCTAACTTAGCTTCCAGTTCTTTTCTCTCTCGCTCTGCAATCTGCTTCATACGTTCTACTCCCAAATATCTACATCTTACAAATGTGAAAAAGGTCTTTAACTAACTTATGAAAGCAACATATGAATACACAATCAATATCCTCCACTTTCTTGCTTTGCTGAATTCAGAAAAAATCTCAAAATTTTAAAAATCAGAATTATTTGTTTCAATGTCATCAATCAAGCGCAAAATAGGTTGTTATAAACAATTATTTGCTCTAACCTTTAGTTTTGCAAAGAGTTGTTGTATTATTGCAGTCACAAACCAATTTATTCATCCGAGATCAAGAAATAATCGGCTAAGACCGCCTTTTAGGATACGGCGTTATTAGCTACTAAGGAATGTTGTTTTATGTTGATTTCTCAGAAAGAAAAGTCCTGGAGCGTTTTGCTTGTAGCAGGTCATGTTTCAAATGACCAAGTTAAAGCTCAACGTTGTGAAAACTGTAAATCGACAAGTGAAGTGTTAGCAACTAATTTTAACAATCCTAATTTACTTTTGTATGGTTGCAAAGACAGCAAATGTACACATAGGCTTTTACGCTTGGATTTTAGCTCAGAAATACATCAAGCAGAGTAATTCCATTGATAGGATAGCAGGCAATATTCAAATTCAAAATAGAATAATTTTGAAAGTATAGAATTGGACGAAGTGTCTGAAGAATCTTGGTGCGGTCGCCGAGATTTGAACCCGGGTCGTCAGCGTGGCAGGCTGATGTCCTAAACCAAACTAGACTACGACCGCGCAGACATAGATTTGGTTGGTCTACAACCCGTTGGATGTTGAAGATGGGTTATAAATGCTTTTTTCAGTTTTGTAGTGGAGATAGTTTGTGGTTATAGGCTTGGAATAAACTGAAATAATGACAGTGCGGGAACCGGGATTTGAACCCGAGTCCTAGACTTGGCAAGCCTATGTACTAACCAAGCTGTACTATTCCCGCATGCAACGACTTAACGCAACAATCTAAATACTTCCTAATAAACTATGTTTTTCCTCTTGATATTATTCAATCCTGGATTTGTTTAGCCTATTTAATAATTACTAGTTGTAAAATCTTCAGATTTGTTTGCAAACCTACGTTTTGTCTTAGTTGTTGCTAGATAGCAACCACAAACTATTATTTCATCATTTGCAGAACTAAGTTATGGATCCCTTATGGCGGACATTATAACGGTAAAAAACCTTGTTGAAATTTATTCTGATGGCACAAAAGCCGTTGATGACATTTCATTTAATGTGGCGGAAGGAGAATTTTTCGGTTTTCTTGGGCCAAACGGCGCTGGGAAAAGCACCACAATTAAAATTCTAACGACTCTCCTGAGAAAAACATCTGGCAATGTTACAGTTGCAGGCTATGACCTTGATAGTCAAGCGGCTGCAATCCGCAAGGTTATTGGGGTTCAAAGCCAAGAGACAACTGTTGACGGAGATCTAACTGGTAGAGAAAATATTACCCTTCAAGGTCACTTTCATCAGATGAATTCAGATGATATCAAAAAACGAGTGAACGAACTTATTGTCTTGGTGGGTCTTGAGGCGGCTGCTGATAGACGCGCTAGAAACTACTCTGGCGGCATGAAAAAACGTCTCGACCTCGCCACCGCATTAATTCACAAACCCAAAATGCTGTTCTTGGATGAACCAACAACAGGTCTGGACCCACAATCTCGTGCTGCTATATGGAGTTATCTTGAAAAACTCAACAAAGAAGAAAAAATAACGATTTTCCTTACAACTCAGTATCTGGAAGAAGCAGACAAGCTGTGCAAAAGACTTTCTATAATTGACGTGGGAAAATTAGTTGCAAGCGGCTCTCCAATTGAATTAAAAAGGGAAATCGGCGCCGACTCAATCAGAATCTCACTTGAAAACTGCCAACGCGATAACAATAAAGCAAAAGACCTTATCAAAACACTCACAGATGTCACTGAAATAATTGATTCTGAAGAATGTCTCACGGTTTATGCGAAGAATGCTGGTTTGCTTATTGCCGATATTGTGCGTGCCTTAGACAGCAGTGATATTAGAATTTCATCAGTGACGTTTTCTTCGCCTTCTCTGGATGATGTTTTTATGAAGCATACTGGCAAAAGAATTCGTGCTGAAGAGCTAGTTAAGGCCCCAAGCGCTATGTGGGGCGGAGCAAGGAGATAAACAAAATGACTTTAATTTCTGACACCCGATATATATTCATAAGGTATCTTACGAAGCTTGTTCGAACTCCCATACTGCTATTCTTTTCACTCTTTCAACCCATTTTGTTCCTCGTGCTTTTCACACAACTACTCGGGAAACTTTCCAGTTTTCCAGGCGTATTGCCCCCAGGCGTTGCTTATCTTGAGTTTGCGGCTGCAGGAATCGTGATGCAAAATGCCTTTGGAAGCGCATTGCAGTCAGGGAACTCAATAGTGGCTGACATCGACTCGGGGTATTTGCAGAAAATGCTTGTGACACCAGTGAGTAGATCTGCTATTCTGCTAGGCAGGTTAAGCAGTGATGCTTTTAGAGTGGTTATCCAGACAGCAATAATTCTTGGGTTAGGATATGCTTTAGGTGTTGCAGAAAACAAGCCCTTTTACGTAACTACTGGTGTTGTAGGAATTTTGCTCATATTTTTCACGCTTGCCTTCTTTGGACTTGCATGGTCCGGAATTTCTTTAGCGTTAGGTATGAAGACAAGGAGTTCTGAGACGGTTTTCGCGATAGGAGGAGTCATTACTTTCCCACTGCTATTTCTAAGTCCAGCTCTGTTCCCACTTAGCTTCTTGCCTTCATGGGTGCAAACTGTCTCAATGTTTAACCCTGTAAGCTACTGCGTTACCGCTACCCGTGCATTAATGATCAACGGCTATCAATGGAGTACCATACTTCCTGCTTGGGGCGTAATCGGACTAGTCGCCGTCATCACTATGAGTGCTACATTATATCAGTTCAGAAAAGTCGTTAGCTAACATTCAACTATGGATAAACGTGAGCGTCAACATTAGAAGCCGACGGCAACCGCTTAATCTTTACTTCAATCGTTTCCGGCTCTTTTTCCATCCATTTTAGAGATTTTGAAAATCCAGCCATAATGTTGCCAATGGTTTCTTGGACAAAATTATTCAAAGGCAAAGGTTTTCCGTCAACATACATTTCTGTTTCAAAACTTTTTTTCATTATTCTATGTTTCTCTTCCAAAATCTTTCACCATTTAAAATTTTGTTTTGTTAAACTGATAAAGTCTTCTGTTAGCTGCTTAAGGTAAAATGCTTAAGCCCAATATAGTATATTGTCTTTGAATCAAGACTATATAATTTAAGTGTCGAAATATTGTGAAAAATGTCTGCTAAGTGTAACAGCTAATATACTTGAACAATCGAATTAGGTTGAGCTTCAAAATTTACACGCGGGGAAAAGGAGTAACGCTGTGCTTAGCAAACTCTGGAACAAGCTAAATACATTATCCTCCAAAAAACCTCTAAAGTACACCCTCTACCTCTCTGCAATCGTAATTTTCTTTGCTATAATCCTTATTCCACCCATATTAGGCATTCTAATAAAAGCTCCAACAATCAAAAATATAACAAGTCAACCAGCATTAATGAATAAAGCTCTTGGCGCAATCTCAAATTCATTCAGTATAGGCTTAATTGTTGCTGCTTTAGACCTTCTCGCGGGAGTGCCATTGGCATGGCTTATTTCTCGTGGAAAGTCTAGATGGCTTAGCGTTCTAGATACTTTGGCAGATCTACCTTTCGTTGTACCAACAGCCGCCTTGGGTTATTCACTTCTGTTATTTTGGAGTTCAGGTGGAGGAATATCATCATTTTTTGGCGGATCGCTCGTTTCTCCTGGCTGGCTCCTCGTTATGTTGTTGCATTTTACTTTCTCATTCCCAGTGGTCGTCCGCATCATGGTAGGTGCAATGCTTGATTACAAAATGGAATATGAACGAGCATCAAGGACGCTTGGGTCTCCACCATTGACAGCTTCAAGAACCGTCACTTTTCCAATAATAAAGCCCTCATTAATTGCTGCGTTTTCACTTGCCTTCGCGCGGTCACTCTCCGAAACAGGCGCAACCTTCATTGTGGCAGGAGCTGTTTTTTTGAATGGACCTGTTTTCCTGCAAACGCTAAGCAACGAGTTTAAGAACGGTACAATACCGATAGCAACGTATCAGGGTGCAACCGTATTCACCAGCATTATATTAATTACTGTTTCACTAGCTATTTTCGCGCTAATACGAATCTTAGGACAAAGAATAAAACTTCCTTTTGGCCATGGACTACCAGTTTTCGAAAAGAAACTCAGCTACAAAAAAGCCGCTTGGTCACGAAATAGCATAGCATTATTCGTTTTCATATTCATAGTCTTAATTCCTTCGCTATTTGTTGCACTGCCTGCGTTTCAAGCAATCGCTAGCGGAACCCCTTTGATTCAAGCTTTCACCGGTTCAGGGATATGGGCCAATTTTTGGCAGAGTCTACTTCTATCTTATGGTTTGGCGGGTATTGTGACCATTTTAGGAATTATTCTAGGAATACCGATGGCGATTTTACTTGCGCGTAAAACATTCGGCAAATGGCCCTCTGCGATTCTTGATACCCTCATCAACATTCCAATAATAGTACCATCAATTGCGTTAGGCGTTTCCTTAAAGTTTTTTTGGCAAAGCATCCCAGGTATGCCTGATCTCCTTCTGCTGATCTTTGCACATTTAGCTATCACTTACCCGTATTTTGTCAGGTCCATGTCTGCTGCTATGGAGAGAATAAGCGTTGACATGGAAGAGGCAGCAAGAACTTTAGGTGCTAAACCCTTCGCTGTTTTTCGGTCAATTGTATTGCCGCTAACAAAATACTCCATCCTCTCTGGAGCAATAATTGTTTTTACAAGAAGCGTCAGTGAAACAGGTGCAACCTTGGCTGTAACGTCAAAGTTGCAAACTGCACCTGTACTTTTAGTTAATTGGGTGAATTCAGTTCGAGGTGTTATAGCGCCAATTCCAGGAGTCGACTCGTTAACCGTGGGTTTAGCTTGTGGCATCTTGATTTTGTTCAGTTTCATAATATTGTTAGTTCTGAGACTCTTAACCAGAAAAGGAAAGGCTTAGGATGGCAAATATTAAAAGGAATAAAACAGCTTCAAAAGGTGAGTTTGTTTATGCCTGATGTCCGAATCGTAAATGTAACAAAAAAATATGGAAAAATCTTTGCGTTAGACAACGTAAGCTTAACTATACATGATAGAGAATACTTCTCTTTGCTTGGACCCAGTGGATGCGGAAAAACCACATTACTTCGGCTTGTCGCTGGGCTTATTGAACCTGACAGCGGGGAAATTTACATAGGCGATAGACGCGTTGATAAAGTTCCTCCTGAAGATCGAGATATCGGTTTTGTGTTTCAAACTTTTGCTCTATTTCCGCATATGACTGCTTGGGGCAACGTTATTTATGGGCCCAAAGTTAAAAATTATGATCAGAAACAAGCGGACACTATTGGGCATGAAGTGCTGGAGCTTGTGAAACTTAATGAGCGCTTAAGCGCTTATCCTAGTGAATTAAGCGGAGGCATGATGCAAAGAATAGCTGTTGCCAGAGCCTTAGCTGCAGGCGCTAAAACTCTACTTTTGGACGAACCGTTAGGTCAGTTAGATGCTAAAGTTCGAAATGAAATCAGGTACGAAATTCGCAGAATGGCCAAAGACCTCAAGCTAACTGCAATTCATGTTACTCACGATCAAGCTGAAGCAATGTCCATTTCCGACAGGATTGCGGTCATGAAGAAAGGCAAAATCGTGCAGATTGGGAGTCCTCAGGAACTTTATATGCATCCAAACAGTTTGTTTGTTGCCCACTTTATCGGAGAATCTAACTTTTTAGAAGGCTACATTACTGCAACAAATGGGTATTCTGATGTAGAGTTAAGAGGTGGATTAAAAATTAAAGTTGTAAACTCAGAAATAAAACAGGACGAAAGAATAGTTTTAGCTATAAGACCTGAGATCTGCGAGATGAAAATAGGGCACATTTTAGTTGAAAATGCATTATTTGGACGAATTGATAAGATTACTTTTGAAGGTACATACGTTCGTTATGAAATTAGACTTGAAAATGGAGACAGGTTGGTAATTAATAGACCATCATTAACAGAGGAATGGGTTGAAATCAGTCAAGAAGTCACAATAACTTACCCGTTAGAAAAAGCACATTTGTTTATATATCCTGAGAGCGGTTTAGCCGAGGAAATCTCGGTCTAATTTCATATTTTTCTTGTATGTTACTTTATACAAACTTTTGACAAAACATGGCACAACTCAAATTAAATTTATTAAGGGAACGTTCCCATAGATTACTAATAGGTTCAGGTTGCTCATATTTTATGGCTGAAAGCCAGGCGGAAATAAAGACAGGCCCGAATTCTTTAGCGTTAATATTAATAATTATAATATTTTTTGCAGCTGTTTTTAGTGTGGTTTTGAGTTTTGTTTATCTTGGGTTTGTAAGTTCACTCTCCGGAGGAGCGTATACTTCCACTGGTTCCATTTACGATGCAATTTATGTGGTTCTTACAGTGGCCACCGATACGCTCTACCTTTTCGGAGGAGGTGTGTTAACATTTGGGGCTATACTGATTACAATTCGGTTTATTCAGATGAAGCTTAAAGATCCTTATCAACCATCATTTTCTACTCGTTATTTATCTGGGTACTTAACGTTAAGCCTTAACTTTTTTATTGGTGCCGAAATCATCCGTACTGTCGCTGTTAGAACTTACGATGAATTTGCTCTGTTGATACTAGTCATAGGCAGTAGAGGTCTTTTCAGTTTGATTCTTTACTTGGAAAGAAGATGGCATGGAGCCTCTGAAACTGAATAATTTTTTCTTTCTATTTTATTTGTGTTTTTGTGAATAAACATGTGGTTTGCGTTGTTTTTGTTCTTAATATTTAAATCTAAGTATGGCGGTTTATAGAAAACTAGCTCGGGGTAGTATGGGAGAACAAAAAGCTTCAGGGGAGCCTATAACTTGCTGTCAGGCTGATGGAGTTTGTCTTCGTTCAGGTTGCCATCCGAAGGATTCTTTTGTTGCTGTTTGTTTGACCAGTTTATTTGGGGATAACCTTATAAGCGTTCATAGTACCGCTTTTGGATATAACAAATGCAGACTTGACTTTGCTCTTGAGGAAGCTTTAATGTTTAAGTGTAAAAGCATTAATGGAGATGTATCGCATGCTTGTTGAAGCCCTCATTGCATTTGTATTAATATTCATTTCAACATTTGCAATTTACACATTAGGCAAACGGTCAGCACCTAAAACCACTATAAGTGAAAATGAACAAGCATCATACGCTTGTGGAGAAAAAGCAACTTTCCACGGGCTGAAAATTAATGTTTCTCTTTACAGGTATTTGATTTATTTTGTAATCTTTGATACAGCAGTGTTAGTTCTTGCTTTCGCATCTTTTGCGATAGCAGGCACCAATCCTCTTTTCTTGATCCTTTATCTTGGGATAATTCTTGCTGCAGGTTTGGTTCTTTTAGAAGGAGGCAAAGAATAATGCCAAACACAGTAACATGGGCACGAGTCAAATCACCTTGGGTATTGCATTTCAATTCAGGAGCGTGCAATGGGTGCGACATAGAAATTGTAGCTTTGCTAACACCAAAATATGATGTTGAACGCTTTGGGATAAAACTCGAACCCTCACCAAGGCACGCCGACGTATTGCTAGTAACTGGTTGCGTTACAGAGCAATGCGCAGAACGACTAAAACGAGTATACGACCAAATGCCACAACCTAAGTTCGTAGTAGCAATTGGCGCATGTGCCTGCTCAGGCGGAGTTTTTGAAGGAAACTACAACGTAGTTGGAGGCGTAGATAAAATACTTCCAGTTAACGCTTACATACCTGGGTGCCCACCCCGTCCAGAAGCAATCATAGATGGAGTCGTAAAGTTATTAAACGCGCTAAATCCGCCCAAACAGAAAAAGCAGCCAAAACAACCAGAAGCGCCCAAAGAAGAACCAAAACGTGAGGGTGTACAAACAGAAGTTTTAGTCTTACCAGAAAGTGAAAAGATAGTTGGGGAAGAAAAACAAAGTGTCAAACAATAAAATAGATGTTATTAGTGCAATTGAATCCAAGCTAAAAGATAAAGTCCAAATTCAACTAGGCCAACTTGGAACAGCTGCTATAAACGTATCTAGCGGTTTGCATAGAGATGTGCTCAAAGTCTTGCTTGATGCAGACGAAAAAACCGGCATCACAGCCATAAGCGGGCTAGACCTTGGAGCTAACTTAGGTGTATTGTATCACATTCACACTACAAATGCTTTCCTAACCATACGTACTGAAGTCCCCAAGGAAAATCCGAAAATTCAAACAATATCCGACCTCATTCCCGGAGCCGTCTTTCATGAATTAGAAGTTTCTGATCTATTAGGTGTAGTCTTCGAAGGAAATCCACGCACAGGACACTTCGTTTTAACTGAAAATTGGCCTGAAGGCGTTTATCCTTTAAGAAAAGATGTTAAGGCAAACGAAATAAAACTTAATCCCTCACCAAAAGAAGACGATAAACCACCAGAAATGGGAAAACTCGTCAAAATAATTATCGGTCCTCAACACCCAGCATTGCTTAGAGCCTGAAAAATTCGCAGTAACAGTAGACGGGGAAACCGTAACAAAGGTTGAACCCAGAATTGGCTATGTTCACCGAGGCATCGAAAAAGCAACTGAGACTCGAACCTATATCCAAGATGTTTACTTGGTGGAAAGAATCTGCGGAATCTGCAACGCCTGCCACGCTTATGGCTTCGTTGCCGCAGTAGAAAAAATATTAAAAACTGAAGTTCCAGAGAGAGCTAAGTACCTTAGAGTAGTAGCATTAGAACTCAACAGATTGCATAGTCACTTACTAACTTTAGGTCATGCTGGACTAGAAATTGGTTATGAAACGTTATTCCAGTACTTTTGGAGAGATCGAGAACCAATCATGGATCTTATCGAACTGACAAGTGGAAACCGTGTTTATGCATCGTTAATGACGATAGGCGGCATAAGAAGAGACCTAAAGGAAACTGACTTTCCCAAAATTAGAACAACCTTAGAAGAATTGAAGAAGAAACTGCCGTTCTACAGACAACTTTACGAAAACGAACCATCAATAAAGGCTCGAATGAAAAATGTGGGCGTACTCTCAAGAGAAGATGCAATAAAACTCTGTGTTGTTGGTCCTGTAGCTCGAGGATCAGGATATGACACGGACATACGCAAAGACGATCCATATGAAGCATACGGCGAAATCCCATTCAAAAAAATAGTTTACACTGATGGAGACACATGGTCCCGACAAAACGTTCGAATGGACGAAGTTGAAGAAAGCATCAACATAATCCAGTACGCACTCGACCACATGCCAACAGGTCCCTTTAGAGTTGATGTACCCAGAAATGTGCTTACCGGTGAAGCAATTAGTCGAAATGAAGCACCAAGAGGAGAGCTATTCTATTACGTTAAAAGCAATGGTACAGCATTTCCCGAACGCGTTAAAGTGCGAACACCAACATTTGCTAACATTCCGTCATTCCTCAAGACTGCGATAGGAGAGAGCATAGCGGACGTACCTCCTAACTTCGTTAGCTTAGATCCCTGCTTCTCATGCACTGATCGGTGAAAGTGATGATTGATCTATACTATTTTTACCTGATATTACGAATTCTAATTTTCCCAGGTTTCGCTTTCATTTTGATACTAACTTTATTCTGCGATTGGGTTGAACGAAAATTTGAAGCCCGCATTCAAAACCGCGTCGGACCAATGGTCGCAGGACCAGCTGGTATTCTTCAGCCACTAGCTGACTTCATAAAACTATTAACAAAAGAAGACATTGCACCAAGAGACGCTAAAAAATATGTCTTCAAGTTTGCGCCTCTCGTAGCTTTTACAATTATGGTTTTCGCAATTTGTTTCTTGCCCGTTGATGGTTCAAGCGTTCTTTCCACAGGCGGATTTAATGGAGATCTAATAGTTATTTTGGCGTTTTCAACAATCGCTAGTTTTCTTTTGTTCTTATCAGGTTGGGCATCCTGCAATCCTTATGGAACTATTAGCGCTGCCAGAGTTTTAACTCAGTTCTTAGGTTACGACATACCGCTTTTCTTAATTGCTTTAACACCGGCCTTTATCGTTGGAAGCTTAAGCATATTCACCATAGCTTCGGGCGTCACGATAGCTTCAGGTCAGACTATTCCCATTATATTATTGGCGCCATGGGCTTTTGTGCTGTTCATAATAACATTGCAAGCAGAATTGGAAAAAGATCCCTTTGACGTTCCAGATGCAGAAAGTGAATTAGTTGGCGGATTAGAAACTGAATTTACAGGTGCAAAATTAGCTTTCCTTCATTTGACACGTGATGTGCAAGTTGTTTTCGGTTCTGCTTTGGTTGTTGAGTTGTTTCTTGGTGGTCCACATGGTCCGGTTTTCTTCGGAATTCCGGCTTTCTGGTATTCCTTGTGGTTCATTCTCAAGCTGTTGGCTGTCGTTCTAATTACTGAGTACATTACGACTCTTTTTGCAAGATTGCGCATAGATCAGGTGTTGTCAGCTAACTGGAGGATAATGTTGCCCGCAGCAATATTGTCGCTGATGCTAACTGTAGTAATGGTAGTTTGGGTTTATCCGTTGGTGTAAAAAAATGACGAAGAAACAAGGAAAATCACGCATATCTCCAATGTTCAGAAGAACTATCTCACACATATTTACAAAACCAGCTACCACAAAATATCCCTTTGTGAAACCAACGCTTCCTGACGATTTCCGAGGAAAGCCAGAATATACTATCAAATCATGTAACATGATCGAACTTGGTGGGACAAAAGGCGAATTGGCTTTCGATGTAAGCTCACTCGTTAACACAAATTGCACGGTTTGTTGCAGGGATTGTCCAGCATTTGCCATTGAAATTGTTGAAGTTAACGGTAAAAAACGACCGCAGTTTGATCTTAACAAATGTGTTTTCTGTAATCAATGTGTTGAAAGTTGTCCCCGAAAGGCAATAACAGGTACAACCAATTATGAATTGGCAACAACGGATAAGGGCTCTTTGGTTAAAAAGCCTCAACCTAAATTCTAAGGAGGGCGCAAAATAATGATACTTGAAATCGTCTCAATCGGTCTGTTAATTTCTGCTTGTTTGGCACTGTTTCTGGACGAAATGGTTTATTCAGTTGCTGCTTTGGCAGGCACCTTCTTTTTCACAGCCATATTGTACATAGTTAACGGTTCAGTTTTCGCAGCTATATTCCAGTTTTCCGTCGGCGTAGGCACATTAGCTATTCTGTTCTTATCTGGAGAAATGTTGGGTGATAAACCGATAAAGAAGGCTTCACCCACAAAGACTTTTGCCTTAATCGGCATTGGAGTGGTTTTATCTTTACCCGCTATTTTCCTTTCAATTTCTGGTTCAACTGGAGTAACTTCTGATGCGTCTTTCGGTGACGCGTTATGGAATCTAAGAGGCATTGATGTTGTTTTACAAGCTCTAGTTATTTTGACGGTGGCGATAGGAATCGCTATCGTCTTGTACGAGAAGAGGAAAGGTGGGAAATAATGGATTTTATTATATTGGCACTGGTAATGATGGGGATCGGTATCTACGGCTTACTTACTAATAGGCAACTTCTCAAAGTTTTCATTTCTGTAGAATTAATCGCGACTGCTGCCACTTTAAATTTCGTCATGTTAACTTCTTCAATGGGTCAAGGTTTAGCACAAGCGTTTCTGATATTGGCGTTTTCAACAGATACTGCAGTTAGTGCTGTAATTTTGGCGTTACTTGTTATTGTCTCGAGAAAGTATGGAACAAGTAACATCAGTGAAATACTCAAATGCAGGAAAAAAGCGAAATTGAGGCTGAAGTATAATGACATTTGATAACATTTCTGCATGGCTTGTTTGGGTAATCCCACTTGTTGCCAGCTTATTCGTTCCAGTTAATAGCAAAAAAAAGCGATAAAGCTCGAAACTACTTTGTCGTTGCAATCGCTGCTGTAACTGCAGCCTTGGCCTTTTCATTGGTGCCTGGCATATTATCCGGTAACGGACAAGTTGACAGCATCAGCGCCCGTTAGTTGGATTCCAGGTATTCACCGCAGGAGTATACCATTGATCCTCTTAGCGTCTTATTCACCTGTCTTATTGCCTTCTTTGGCTTAATCATCGCCATTTACTCTTGGGGCTACATGAAAGGCGAAGAAGGATTAACACGATACTACTTCTTAATATGCTCTTTATCGGCTCAATGATAGGCCTTGTAATCTCAGATAACATGCTTCAGATGTTTATTTTCTGGGAAATG
Organism: Candidatus Bathyarchaeota archaeon; assembly: GCA_963729805.1. Taxonomy (GTDB): domain Archaea; phylum Thermoproteota; class Bathyarchaeia; order Bathyarchaeales; family Bathycorpusculaceae; genus Bathycorpusculum. The sequence goes on from CAVSPH010000008.1 coordinate 103,188, forward strand.
GTGGGCCTATGCTCTTACGCCTTAATTGCTTTCTGGTATAAACGTCCCGAATCAATAAACGCAGGTGTCAAAGTTTTCATAATGACCCACATCGGCGACATAAGCTCTGCTTGCAGCCATAGGCATACTGTACGCTGGTCCTCTCGTCAACGGACAAGCCATTGGATCATTTGGCTTCCACGGGTAATAAGCGGCATTCAAGCAGGCGCAGCCGCAGGCACCTTGAATACGGACCTTTTGGTAATTGTCTGCCTTCTTGGTTTTAGGCGGTGCTATAGCAAAATCAGCCCAAGTTCCCATTATTTACTTGGCTTTATAGCGCAATGGAAGCACCAACTTCAATCAGCGCCCTGTTGCATGCTGCCACAATGGTTAAGGCAGGTATCTATCTTCTTGCAAGATTCATCCTTATCGCCTCGGCAGCAGCCCTCTAATCGCTGCACTGCGACCGCTATTGGTTCCCAACAGTCACTTGGATAGGCGTCTTAACTGCGCTTGTTGGTGCCACACTGGCATAACCACCAACCGATATCAAAGGAGTTCTAGCATACTCCACCGTTAGCCAAATCGGCTTCATGATGGCCGGTTTAGGTACAGCCGTTGCAGGAGCCTCATCAATCGGCTGGTTCGCAAGTTTATTCCACATGGTAAGCCACGCTTTCTTCGAAGGTCTCGGATTCCTCATTGCAGGAGGCATCATACACGCCATCGGCACAAGAGATATGCGTTTGATGGGTGGCTTACGAAAAGCCATGCCAATCACTTTCATTTTGATGGCTATAATGGTTATCACACGAGTGGTCTGCCTCCTTTTGCCGCATTCTTCAGTAAAGGCTTAATCATAACAAGCGTAACAGACATCAGGCAGCCTACTCCAAGCGATCTACTCTATGCCACAACCGCAATCACATTTGCATATTGTGCACGAATGTTCAGCTTTGGTTTTCATGGGCAAAGAATCTGAACACATACAAAAACAACATGTTCATGAAGCACCAAAAGTCATGCTGATACCGGCAGCCATGATTCTCAGCCGGCTTATGCATGATTTGGGGTTTGACTGATGCCGTTGATTAGCATCCTTTATGCACTTAAACCTTAGCATTAATTATTAGCTCATTCATTAACATAGAAACACCAATCTTCTTGGCCCTAATTTTGCCAACAGGGTTATTGTATACTAGAGTTACTACAAGAATCATCAGCGCATACGAAATTTGGCGGCGGTTCAAACCCAATTGCAACAATGCTAAACCACGCGTTACTTCATAGATGACTTCTACAAGGCATAGTTAAAGGGAATCAGAGTGTTGCTGACGGAGTTAAACGTGTTGAAATTTCGGCGAATCGTTTACTAGCTACGCTTTCAACTGGGCGTCTAGTGGCTGCTTCAAAATGAAAAAAGGTACCATCGACATCAATTCAAAATTACATTGCAGCGCAGTTATTGGTTTAATCCTAATTATAGTGCTGATAATATTAACGGTAGTTATAGGAGTGTAATAAAATGTTCCATTGCTCTTCTTTTAGTATTTCGCTATTCCAACAATCAGCATTCCCTTGTTTACCTTAACAGGAAAGAAATCACCCAAAGCAGCCGCTATCTTCATTGCCTGCTAATAGCCTTAGTCAATATAGTGTTGATTTTAACGGCAGTTCCAGACAGTTTTCAACAACGCTGACCACCGTTATGATTCACCACGAATACTTGGACTTATCTTGGATTCCACTGTCATTAACACGTCCTTTACTCTTTTCACTGATGGCATCAGCGTTTCTATTGCCCTCATAAGTCTAATCCTCATATTAGTTGCTTCACTATTCTCCATTAATTACATGGCAGGGAAAAATAACCTATCCAGCGTACTACGCATTATTTATGCATGCTGTCCGTCGGATTAGTTGGCGTTTTCCTAACATCAAACTTGTGCTATTCTACTTTTGTTGGGAACTCATGCTTGTCCCAGCCTACTTCATAGTAGGTGAATGGGGTTACAAAGATTCATACAAGCAAGCATTAAAACTCTTCATATAGACGCATGCAGGCGCTGTTTTCGTACTTTTAGGCATCGGGGCTATTTACGTGCTACAAACGGTCAAACTGACATGTTTGCTGCTCAAACAGCGTTGATGTCGGTTAGCCCAGACCTTGTTAAATGGATTCTTATCGCTTTAACCGCGGGATTCGCGGTTAAAATGGCGGTCGTTCCAGTTCACATGTGGCTTCCAGATGCTCACTCAGAGGCTCCAGCCCCCATGTCCGCATTGCTAAGCGGTGTCATAATCAGCGCTGGAGCTTACGCAATTTTGCGTATATCATTTGGAATGGTTTTCCCTGCAGTTGGCATAGCATTCGGAACAGACTTCCTATATGCCTTAGCAATCATCGGAGTAATACGACGTTCTTTGGGTCATTTTAGCTTTGGTTTAAACAGATATAAAACGGCTCATTGCATACTCAAGCATAGCCCATATGGGTTATATAATGTTTGGGCTTTCGCTTTTCCCAGTAAATATTGCCGCAGGAACAGCCGTGATCCTGGTTTCATCACTGGCAATAACTGGAACAGTGCTTCAAATTGTCAGCCATGCCGTAAGCAAGGGCCTGTCTCTTCCTTACTGCAGGAGGGGTAATGCATCAAACAGAAGAACGAGATATCCGTAAAATGGGTGGACTGGCAGGTAAGATGCCGTTCACATGCAGTTTCATCAACTATAGCGGCTTTAAGCATTGCTGGGGTGCCACCGTTCGCATGCTTCATTAGCGAATTTCTAATTTTTGTCGGCGCTTTTCAAGTAATAAAAACTAATGGATTTCTACATAGTTCCCACAGCTCTTATGCTCATAGCTACGGTGATTTCGTTGGCTTACATGCTCAGATTCACTTCAAAAATTTATCTTGGCCAACCAGCAGCCGAAGAAATCAAGGAAGGGGAAGAACCACATAAAATTGTTGACGTATCAAACTGGATGAAGTTGTCCTTAGCCATATTGGTAGTTTTAGTTGTCCTTGTAGGAATTTACCCAACGTTCTTCCTAAACCTAATTCAAACAGTGACATTCGGAGGTCCAGTCTAATGATCCAACTTATTGATGTCATATCACCGATAATTACTCTTGTAATCGGAGCATTGCTAACAATCCCAGTTTTCAGATTAATAAGAAAAAGTAATCAGAAAACTGCGTTAACCCTCGGTTGGTTCATAGCTATATTTGCAATTACAGGAGCAACCATAGCCAACTTATATCTAAAATATTATACTACTTCTTCGCCACCGATTATTAACTTAGGATTAAGCGGCACATCTTATTCGATGTTTTCAAGTGCATTCCTGTTGGATGCCATTTCCATTTACATGTCAATTATCATTGTTGCACTCAGCGCGGTAGTTATAATTTACACTGTATTTTGCAGTCGGCTCAAATGAAAGACCATCTGAACGATACTTCGCTATAATGTTGATGACCGCCGCAGGTTTGCTTGGCGCCGTTCTAGCAGGTGATTTACTAACATTCTTCATATTCTGGGAGGCAGCAACAGCAGGAGCAGCCTTCTTAATGCTGTACAGAAAAAACGCGTTTTCCATCAATGCCACTTTAAAATATTTAATCATGGTCATAATAGCTTCAGCTTTCGTGGTTTTTGGTCTCTCATTGTTTATGGTTTAACAGGAACCCTCAACTACTTGGCAGTAGGGCAAGCTTTAACATCTTTAAGTAATAACAACGTGCTTATCATCGCAGTAATTTTCATTGCAGCCGGTTACGCAATTGAAGCGGCGATCGTTCCTTTTCATTTCTGGTTGCCAGATGCTTACACTGCAGCCCCGGCATCATCAGCCGCGTTTCTCTCCGCTCTCGTTGACCAAGGCAGTTACTACATTCTCATACGAGTGCTTCTTTACATCTTGGTTCCTTCGACCACAGTAAATTGGACAGTTATGTTGGCTTTCATGGCTGCCTTAGCTATGATTGTAGGCAACTTATTTGCGCTGATACAAAATGACGTAAAACGTTTAGTTGCGTACATTTGCGTGGCCGACGTTGGATATAATCTTGTAGCTATATCGAGCGTATCTTCTCTTGGCTTGCTTGGCAACCTTTACTTCTTCCTGATCGGGGGCATTACAACTGCGTTAGCTTTCATGGCGGTCGGCGTTATGAACAGCCATGGTTTCAAAAGTTTTGACGACATTTCGGGTCTGGGCAAGAAGATGCCGCTTGTATGCTTAGCCCTAGTCATGGCTGGGTTGTCATTTGCAGGTGTTCCGCCCTTTGGAGGTTTTATAGGTAAATACTTAGTCTTTACTGCAGCAATACAAGCGAACCTTAGCTGGCTAGCTGTTATCGGAGTTTTAACAAGTGTCTTACAAACCGCCTACTTGTTCAGATTAATCTACATAATGTATGGCAAGAAATCCAACGATGAAACAAGCATAAAAGAATCAAAACGGATACTAATTCCCATCTTCGTACTCGCTGGCACATTAATAATATTGGGTTTATTCCCAAACATAGTGCTTAACTTGATTCATCCAGTCGTAGGCCAACTCCAGACAATTATCCCAAATGTGAAAATTGCATAAAAAACTCGAAAACTCCTATCAAGCTAAGGTGCGTCCAAGGGACGCTTCTTATCTTATTTTTGTTTTCTCTAAGCTCGATCGAATTTGAAAAATAATATAGAAAGAAAAGTTTGCGGTAGTGTCTAATCATACTTCTATGCTGGGTCTTTTGCTTATTGCAACAGTAGCATTTACTTCGGGAAATTGATCTCTAAGTCTCTTCTCGGCTTCTAGTTCTGCTTCCATTAAGATCTTTTCTGCGTCTGCATTTGCTGTTGTTCCAATATTTACCGGCGTTTCTGACGACTGGTTAGTTGACGTAACAATGTCGCTCAATAGATTTCCGATGCTTTCCAGTTCTTGACTTGCTTCAGGCAAAACAGTTGACATCCCGCTGCGAATGTTGTTCAGTACACCTGCGGCAGGAGCCAATATAGCTACTAAGTCGCCTACTTCTGAAACTGTGTTAAGACGCATTGATACGCTTTCCAAAGCGAGCGACGCATGAGTAAGCATTTTTTCTACTTTGCGTATTTCCCAGAGTTCGCTGGCAAGGATGTTTGCTCGTGCCTTATCCCTATCTGAGATAGCTTTCACCACGCACGTGAAGAGCGCAGTATCACGGTTTTCAAACCTCTTTATAGCGCCATTCAAAGTTTGGGTTTGCGTATCGATGCGTCTAGTTACAAGATTGATTTTTTGTTTTGTGTCTTGCGAAGGTTTCCCGATGTCTTTTAGTTTTGACTTAATAGATGGTTGTTTTTCTTTCTCTTTCCATTTATTTATGAATCGGTTAACCAAAGTACTATTCTCCTTAAGTTTATTCTCAGGCTTCCACCTTTAGACAAAATATAAAAGCCTGTTTGAAAGGATAAGTTAAAACTAGCCTTCAGCAAAACTTCATTTTTATTTTTCTTTCTAAACTTTTAGTTAAGTGAAAGATTAAGGTGCATTGAATTAAATTGAGCTTTCATGGAGAACTGTAGAAATTTGTATTTAAGCAATCGCGATATTAGCTTAGGTTTCTTTGACGGTCGGTTTCGTCATGTATGCACATTGTGTAGGTTGGCGCGGTGTTTTTCTGTTTTTTTAGCAGCTTGCTTTGGATTGCATTTCTGTAGCAAAGCTTAAATCCATTGCAGGTCGAGTCAATAAAAGTCAATAAAAGTCAACAAAAGTCAACAAACGTCAATAAAAGGCAATAAAAGACAAAAATTATGCAGAGGAAACTTATGCCATTAACTCAAAAAGTTACCTTTCGAACTTCTCTTGAGAAAGGAAATAGATTGCAAATTGCAAAACTAATCAGATGGCAGTTCAAAATTGAATCAAGCCAGATTTTAAGAGTTACAATTGACTTCTTAGATCTTGGAAAAGAATCACAATTTTTTTATGCAAAAATGGGCAAAGATGGACGCATACTTGTTCCAATGCTAATAATACTAGTTGTGAAGGGTGAAGAGCTAAGCCTCGCTGGCCAAGTAATGGAAGTTACACTTGAACCATTATAAAACAGTTATTATAAATACGTGAAGAAAACTTTCTTGGTTAACTCAGATTTAGGTACTTTTAAACATAAGCTGAAAAGCTCTTTCATTGTCAAGGAAACAGACTTTTAATTTCAACTAATTAAATGTAAAATCCAATTCTTATCCACAATTACTCGGATTGTTGTTTATCAACGGATAGGCTTTTAGCCAAGTTCGCCATTAGACAAGCGTGCAAAGATAATTTGCAAAATAATATAACAGGAAGTGAAAAAGAGAATGTCATATCCAAAAGAGATGCACAAGGCAACATGTGCTGACTGCGGAAAGGAATGTGAAGTCCCTTTCAAGCCAGACGGTAGCAGGCCAGTTTATTGCCGAGAATGCTATAGCAAACGAAGACCACCACGCAGATATTAAGCTAATAAGTTAACATCTTAACTTGGTTTTAGCAATCCAATCTTATTTTTCTTTTTTTAACCTTTCATATAAGCAAAATATGTTTTGAGCCGAAGTTTGGTTTCTAAGTAAAAATTTATGGTTGTTGAGAAAAATAGTTTTTCGTTCTTATTTTCGGATCTGACCGTTACCTAAAACAACGTATTTTGTAGTCGTCAAGTGTTGAGCGCTCATGGGTCCTCTTGTGTGAAGCTTTTGGGTACTTATGCCGATTTCTGCACCTAAGCCAAATTGGTTGCCATCGGTAAATCTTGTTGAGGCATTCCAATAGACAACTGCAGAGTCAATTTCTCGTATGAATCGCATGGCCTTTTCGAAGTCATTAGTGAGAATGGAGTCAGAATGTTTGGTACCATACTTGTTAATGTGCAATATGGCTTCATCCAAATTTTTCACAACTTTGATTCCCATTACAAGGTCTAAGTATTCTGTGTACCAGTCCGCCTCAGTTGCAGCCTTTACGTCATTAACAATCTTTCGAGTTTCTTCATCTCCCCTCACTTCCACGCCTTCTTTTCTGAGTGCAGCAACCACAACAGGCAAATAATGTTCTGCGACTTTGCTGTGAACTAAGAGTTTTTCAGCGGCGTTGCAGGTTCCGGGTCTTTGACATTTCGCATTTATCACTATGGGTGTTGCTTTTTCTAAGTCAGCGTCTTCTTCAACATAAATGTGACAGTTGCCAGTCCCTGTCTCTATTACAGGAATGCGGGAAGTCTCAATTACAGTCTTGATTAAATCTGCGCCTCCACGAGGAATAAGGACGTCAATGTATTCTCGCATGCGCATCAATTCCTCTGCAATCTTGCGTTCAGGTGAATTAACAACTTGCACAGCATCAACAGGAACTTTGGTTCCCTCTAAAGCACTCCGTAGCACTTCGCCGATAGCGACATTTGATTTTAGAGCATCAGAGCCTCCACGAAGTATAACTGCATTTCCAGACTTAATGCAGATACTTGCAGAATCAGACGTTACGTTTGGACGTGATTCGTAAATTACTCCAATAACACCTAAAGGCACACGGACTTGGCTAATTATCAAGCCATTCGGTCGGATCCAGGTGCTTATTATTGTTCCAATTGGGTCAGGCAAAGCTGAGACTTCTCTTATTTCTTTGGCCATTGTTTGAATTTTCTTTTGATCCAACGCCAAACGATCAAGCAATGATGATTTGATCCCTTTTGCCTTGGCTGTTTCCACATCCGCTCTGTTCGCAACTAAGATTTTTTCCGCGTTCGCTTCAAGAGCGTTTGCCATCTTGCAAAGCGCAATATTCTTGGCCTCTGCTGAGAGTTTTGCCATCTGAACTGAAGCGGCCTTTGCTTTTTTGCATATTTCAGTTATCATTTTTTCTTCCCCGACGAGGTGTATGTTTCTATGCTCCACAGCTTCTTTAGGTTTGTTAGACCCAATTTTCTTTTTTACCTCTGCTATCTGTAACCCTTTGATTAGGCTTAATTCACTGCTTGCATAGTTTGGATTGCCTTTTGCGAACTCTGTCTCATTTTCGTCAACAATACTAACTACGTCACCTACGTTAAAATTTCCTACAACCCGAGTTACGCCTACTGGTAACAAGCTTGATCCTTCGAGAATTGCTTTCTTTGCGCCGTCATTTACGTGAATTTGCCCTTTGACAGCTGCACCATAGGCTATCCATCGTTTTACTGCAGGCAACGGATTCTGCGGCTTGAAGAAAGTTCCAATTTTCTTTCCAGAAAGAATATCTAGATAACATTTTCTTTTCTACTGTTAGCAATAATAACTTTAATACCGCATGAAGTGGCAATTTCAGCCGCTTTAATCTTACTTTGTATTCCTCCTCTACCTAACTTGCTCTTCCCATTAAGCGAGGTTTTTAGTTCAGAAGTTATGTTGTCGACAGTTTTAATTAGTTGTGCGCCTGGCTCTTGAGGGTCAGAAGTGTATAAGCCGTCAACATCGGACAATATTATAGTCATATCAGCACCTATTGCCCCAGCTACTAGAACTGAAAGAATATCGTTATCACTAAAATTTACTTTGTAGCCTTCAGTTCTTCTTAATTCTGCCACAGAGGTAACATCGTTTTCGTTAATGATTGGAACAACGCCTGATTTTAGAAGCATCATTAACACATTGACCGTATGGACATAGGATGCCCTGTTAGAAAGGTCCTCCTCCGTAAGCAGAATTTGGGCAACTTTTAGTCCGTGCTTTTTGAAGAATTCACGATATTTTGCCATGAGAACACTTTGGCCAGTTGCGGCTGCAGCCTGCTGAAAGACCACATCGTTAGGTTTTGGAGGAATACCCAGCTCTGCTATTCCAGCGGCTACTGCGCCCGATGTTACAAGGACTACTTTGTCGCCTTGTTTGATAACAGCTGCAATTTGACTGGATAATTTTCGCATTTCTTTTTCGTCAAGTTTTCCCTCGCTGGTTGTTATACCGCTAGTTCCAACTTTGACGACTATTAATCTTGAAGGCATCGCTTAACCCTTTAAATCTCAGACTTATTGAGATATGTTTGTCGCTTCCTTAAAAATGCAACCAAATTTCTACTCTAACATTTTGTTTTAAATAACATTAATTAGCGGTTTAACCATATCCAACTCCCGTCTCTATTAGAAAAATATATAAGGAAAATGGACATGGCTTGCTAAACATGTTCATACCCTTACACGCATTAATAACATCAAATGTTGTTTCACCTCTTGTATTTTGGATAGCGCCAATAGCTGGTGTTATCGCTGTAATTGCTTCACTTTTGCTTATGCGATATATAGGCAGAATGAGCGCTGGAGGACCCAAAGCTCAAGAAGTAGGAAACGCAATTCGAGAAGGTGCATATGCCTTTTTGAAAAGGCAGTATACAACAATCGCTATAATCACAGTAGTTGTCTTCGCGCTGTTGTGGGTAGCCTTGCCCAGTGGGCCCTTCAATAAGCCACCTTATGGTATCGGCACCGCGGCTGCTTTCTTAGTAGGCGCAGTTGCCTCGTTGGCTGCTGGCTACATAGCTATGGATAACGCTACTAAAGCGAACGTTCGCACTGTTGCTGCTGCAAAGGAGGGCGCTGAAAAAGCCCTTAAAACTGCGTTTTACGGCGGCGCCACGATGGGTATGGCTGTTGTTGGTTTATCTCTTTTAGGTGTAAGTTTTCTGTTCTTGCTTTACGGCGGCTACAATGCAATGTTTGGCACTCTAAGTGTTACTGATGCTGCAACTTTAGGTAGATCCGCTGCAAGTGGCATAGTTGGCATGGGTTTTGGTGCCTCTTTAATTGCCTTATTTGCTCAGCTTGGAGGCGGAATTTACACCAAAGCCGCAGATGTGGGCGCAGACCTTGTGGGTAAAGTTGAAGCAGGCATACCTGAAGACGACCCACGTAACCCAGCAGTTATAGCGGATAATGTTGGTGATAACGTGGGTGATTCTGCTGGAAGAGGTGCCGATTTATTTGAATCTGCGACTGGTGAGAACATCGGTGGAATGATTATCGGTGGTCTAATCAGCATAGCTACAGGGAACCTCATATTTCTAGTTTTTCCGCTTATTGCTCGAGCACTTGGAATCTTTGCAACATTAGTTGGAATGCCATTCGTAAAGCTCAATGCCGCAGAAGCTAAGCACCCGATGAAAGCTCTTAGAAAAGGGCTTATGGTGACTACGATAGTGTCAGGGATTTTGTTTTTCTTCGCAACAATCTTCCTATTAGGGAATGGTTCATTCTCATTGACGTACCTATACCTATACTTCTGTTTACTTTCAGGCTTAGCTGCAAGCGTATCAATCGACTATATTACTGATTATTATACTGGGAGCGACCGTGGTCCAGTTGGCAGAATTGCCAAAGCCAGCGAAACTGGCGCAGCAACCAACATAATCACAGGTTTCGCAGTCGGACTCGAAACAACGGCACTACCTATTGTCTCGTTAGTCATAGCACTCATCGTATCCTATTACTTCGGAACTCAATTTGGTATAGCGGCACATATACCCACAATTGGAGGAGTCTCTGGAGCTTTTATAGGCGGAATTTATGGAACTACACTTGCAACCATGGGTATGCTCGCAGTAATGGGCATGGTACTGGCGCTTGACGGCTTTGGACCAATTGCTGACAACGCGGCAGGAATAGCCGAAATGTCAGGTGAAGGGGGCGCGGAAGAAACTATGGAAGCTTTAGATGCAGTGGGAAATACAACAAAAGCCCTAACAAAAGGCTTTGCACTCGGTTCAGCCTTACTCGCAGCGCAACTACTATTCCAAACTTACGCTTCAGAAGTTACTGCACGCACAGGGAAACCCTTTGTTGTAGATATCTCTAACCCAGCTGTACTAATCGCAGGATTCATCGGTGCAATGTTGCCATTCTTCTTCTCGTCGCAGGCTATTAGTGCTGTCGGAAAAGCAGCAGCTGAGATGGTGGATGAAGTTCGAAGGCAATTTAGAGAAATCCCGGGAATCATGGAAGGAACAGGAAAACCTGAATACGGAAAAGCTGTAGATATCAGTACAAAAGCTGCACTAAAAGGCATGGTGCTTCCAGGGCTAATCCTTGTGATTGTTCCAATAATCGTTGGTGTCCTATTAGGACCTGAAGCTGTGGGCGCATTCGTAATCGGCGCAACTCTATCAGCAGTTCCACTAGCGCTATTCATGAATACTGGCGGAGGAGCATGGGACAATGCAAAGAAATTTATTGAATCAGGACACTTTGGCGGTAAAGGTTCCCCTGCACATGCGGCAGCAGTAGTAGGCGACACTGTTGGCGACCCGTTAAAAGACACAGCAGGACCAAGCCTTCACGTACTCATAAAACTGCTCAGCACGCTATCAATAGTTTTCATCCCACTGTTCATAAACCTACTACACCTCATATAGCGCGAGATAAACTTCGGGAATTTTTTTCTTCCCAAAACTTTTTTCAATTTTTCAGCTTCTTGATAGTATGTTTTTATTTCTTGGTATCGCAACTAGCTAAGAGAAGTGTAAACTGTGAAGATCGTTGAGAAGAATGTGCCTCAAGACTTTGTCAAAGTGGTTCCTGATTCGCCAGATGACCTTTGGCACTTGTATAACATCATCTATGAAGGCGATGAAGTTTACGCTTACAGTTCAAGAGCTATTAAAAGCGATACTGAAGCTTCGCGTCCAAAAAGTGGTGAACGGGTTTCAGCTTTTATGGGCGTAAAAGTGATTTCAGTTAGCTGGGACAAGTTTCTGGGCAAATTGCGGGTTCACGGACTGATTTGTCATGCCCCTGACATTATTCCGACTGGCGCTCATCACACGCTTAGCATAGCATTGAATCAACCTGTAACAATAGTGAAGAAAGAATGGCCCAAACACCTCTTAGACAGGTTGGAGCGGGCAACTGAAACTGAAAAACCTATGCTAATAATCTCTATTGATGATGAAGGCTTCGCCATAGCAGAAACCAAACAATATGGCGTGGAAATCAAAGTGGAAGAACGAACCAGGCTTCCAGGCAAACATGAAGCAGACAAACGTGTTGAAGGAACAAAGGCATATTTTCGTCGCGCAGTTAACAGCAGCCTGCAATTGTGGGCTCAAAATCATAGTCCAATCGTAATTATAGGCGCCGGTTTTGTCAAGAACGATTTTGCAAAATACCTGTCAGAAGAGGCACAGGAAATGTCCAAATCTGTTGTCGATATAAAGAGCGTTAACAATGGAGGCACATCAGGTATCTATGAGGCTTTGCGGTCTGGTGTTTTGTTGCGAGCATCGCATCAATTGCGTATTGTTGATGAAACTGAAACTATCGAGGAAGTTATGAAGCGTTTGGGCAAAGGTGAGGGTACAGTTACGTATGGGCTCTCAGCGGTCGAAAATGCGGCTAATATGGGTGCAATTGAAAAACTTGTGGTTGCTGATGTGACTATTCGTGATGCAGATGAGCCGCAACGATTGAAACTGGAAGGGCTTATGAGGGACGTGGAGAAGCGTCGAGCGAATGTAACAGTAGTCAGCACTGAGCATGAGGCTGGCGCAAAATTATTAGCTTTAGGTGGAATCGCAGCTTTGTTAAGATTTCCCATCTACCGAGACACCGCAGTGCAATAGGCCTCAAACCTATTTTCTACTTTTGTATTTTTTTCTTTTAAATGTTTTTTGAGGGAGTTGTCAAACGTTCATCTATTTGTTTAGCCCAACTGCTTTTTTTTGCTTGAACTCGTTTAGCCTTTCTGATATTGCCATAGTTATGTCCACTTCTAGAATTTATAACTCATCTCATTGACCTCAAAAGAAAAACAGTTGAATGAATAGCAAAGTGTTATTAGCCCTACATGCTGTACGCTCATTAAGGGCTTAGGTCACTGTGAAAAGAAATGAAGCAGTTGCACTGCTGAAAGAATTAGGTGCTGAGAATTTATTACAGCCGACCGTGGCACTTATTGAACAGAGAAAACCCGACAAGTATCAATTATGCGTTAAAGGCGATTATGACCGTTACCAAATAGAGAGTTTTCTTAAAAAATACACTTTAGAATTTGAAGAAAATGCAAAAGGTTATTTGTGTATTTTTAAGCTATAGAACGGTTATTTCGTCACTTTGAAACAGCAATTACAGTTCTTGCATGTGTAGGCTTCAATGCGGAAAAACCAGTTTTTTAATGATTTGTCAGGTTTTGCAACGTCTTTGTCACAGTTAGGACACTTAGTCATGCCAATCTCTCAATATAGTAAGTACCGTACTTTTAATTACTTGAAGATTTGTGGCAACAAAATGATACAACAACGAAAGCTATTCCACGACAATTAACAGAGAAAACTGACGAAAATTTCCATGAATGCCTAACAGACGAAGACTTTAAAAGACCTTTTTGGAACCTTTATAAATAGATGCTTTATATACCCCTATGTTATTTAAATACTCAAATACGTGAGTTGACATGAGTAAACGAAAACCAATTATTAACATCCAAAACATTGTTGCCTCAGTCTCACTTAACCAAAAAATCGACTTACAAAAAATCGTAGAAAAATTTCCTCAAACCGAGTACAACCCGAGTGTATTTCCAGGTCTAGTTTTCAGACTAAAAAAACCAAAAACTGCCACATTAATCTTCGGCACCGGCAAAATGGTTTGCACAGGCGCTAAATCAGAAAAAGAATCTCGAAGCGCAGTGGAGAAAGTTGTTAAAGAGCTGCGAAGTGAAGGAATTCAAATTACTGAAAAACCAGTTGTAATGATCCAAAATATTGTTGCTTCAGCGGAACTTGGCGGCGAAATTGACCTTGAAAGTCTAGTCTATAAACTTGAACGTGTCATGTACGAGCCCGAACAATTCCCAGGTGCAGTATTTCGAATGGCAGAACCTAAAGTAGTGTTCTTAATCTTCTCAGCTGGAAAACTCGTTTGCGTTGGTGCGAAAAAAGAAGAGCAAGTTTTCGAAGCCGTCGACAAAATTCAAGCGTTACTTGAAGAAAAAGAACTCATCTACTACCCAACTACCCCTTAACCCTATTTTTTCATTCTTCTACGAACGGCCGGATTCGCGTCAGAGAGTTTTTTAAGTGCTAATTCAAAGGTCTCATCTGGCGATAGTTCTCTTTTCACAAAAACTCCTGTTCTACCGACCGAGTCACGCTTGATAAGTGCATGAACTCTGTCTAACACAGTTTCTGCTGAAATGCTGAGATCTTTGGCTGCAGATTCCTCTCTGCCGATGATACTGCATTCCACATGACCCTCATCTGTCGGTTCGATTAGCATAAGTCGTTTATCCACGCCTGGAACCCGACTATTCATTTTAAGTTGGTTGACATTTACTTCTCCGCCGAATCTGTAAAATTCTCTCTCAACCCTTCGCATTTGCATCAACGGAAAGGAAACAGTGACTTGCTCGCTAACTTCAATGTGCGCTTTCATGGCATAGTTTGGCGTGGCTTGAATAATCAAACGCGAATTAATCGGTATATTTGCTTTTTCCAGTGCGGTTTCTACAAGGAAACTATTTTGTACTTCGGCAATGAAAACATCGATGTCGCTGGTCTTCTTTACGTCGCCTCTAGCTATGCTACCATGAACGATTGACTGCAAATGAAACTCCTCTAAAGCAGCCATAATTTCCGCAGCTTTATTTCTGAATTCAAGTAGAAGTTCCCATCGTGCGCTAGAATATGTTACTTCCTTGTAATCCGCAGATTTTGTGGGCTTAACAGCCATTTTGTTCCAGCCATTTTAATGAGTAAGTAAGCATTGTTTATTTAGTTTAATAATCAATCAAATCTTAAACTGTGAAAAATGCGATGATTGAACCTCTCTGTAATGCATGCAAGACCCGGGAAGCCTTTTTCCATAGGCAGTATTCAGGGGAAACATTGTGCAAAAAATGTTTCACTTTATCCATAGAAGCTAAAGTCAGATCGACAATGACACGTTACCATATGCTCAATTTTGATGATCATTTGGCAGTGGCAGTTTCAGGGGGCAAGGATAGCTTAAGCTTATTGCACATTTTAGCTAAGCTGAAGCGGTTTCGTCCAAAAACCACTTTTACTGCAGTTACGGTGGATGAAGGTATTACAGGCTACAGAAATGAAGCTTTAGAGATTGCAGCTGAAAATTGCAAGGAGCTCGAAATCCCTCATCATGTAGTTTCGTTCAAGGAAATCTATGGCTTCACGCTTGACGAAATTATTCTTAAAACACGTAGTCAGGGAGAAACCGAGTTAACTGCTTGCGCTTATTGTGGGGTGCTTCGACGAAAAGCCATCAACATCGGCGCACGGCAGGTTAAAGCCAACAAGGTTGCAACGGCCCATACGTTAGACGACGAGGTACAAACTGTTCTGATGAATATTTTTCGCGGCGACATTGCACGGTTAACCAAAGAGAAACCAATTACCAGCGAAGTCCATCCGTTATTGGTGCAGAAAATTAAGCCTTTCTGCGAAATCCCAGAAAACGAAAGCGCACTCTACGCATACATCAAGAAAATTAAATTCCAAGATACACCCTGTCCATATGCTTCTGAAGCACTGCGCAACGATATCCGCGGAATGATTAACCAAATGGAAGCGAAGCATGCAGGGACAAAATTCACAGTATTCAAAGCTATGGAACGCTTACGACCCGCATTGGAAGAGACGATTAAAAAAGAAAAATTTAGGATATGCGATGAATGTGGCGAACCTTCAGCATTGAATTTGTGCAAGACCTGCGAAATGCTAAAGAAAGTTCACTAAAACCTACCGCTGAACCCCTGTTCGCTTTTTAGTTTGCGAAGAATTTCAGATGCTTCGAACGCATTGGATGCGGAAGCCACTTTTTGCGCTCGAGCCAAATCCACTTGCGTACCACAATAAGGACAAATTTTTGTCTTTTGTCCTATATCAGTCAGCATTAAACCGCTGCATTTCGTACATTTTACGATAAGGGTTGGCTTCATTTCGATTTGTCTTCCGAAAGCCTTTACATCCAATCCCCAATTTGCATCTCCCGCATAATATTCCTTTTTCTTTTTTTCTTACCTACGCTATGCAGATTTAAGACTTATTCACTTAGTTTATGGAACAGTGGATTTCACCATTAGAGTACAGTAGTTACTGTAAGCTCCCGTAACTACAATTTCAATTCCTGAAAAACTGTAAGAAGAACCAACAGTCGCAGGATAGCCTGTGGGAATCACCTGATAAATAGTGGAAAAGTCAAAATAAGCTGCACCATTATATTCAAGGGCTGCATGGTTGTATGAAAATATGTACTGGTAACCTGCAATAGTCGGAGTTAATGCTTGTCCTTTAACAATTGTTAACTTTGTATATCCTTGATATGGATTAGAACAATAAGTCTTTTATCGCCTTTACTGCCTTAATATTAAGTATGAGCAATAAGAGCAAAGGTTTCTCGTTGCTTCTTGTTCTTATCTTAGCTGTTTCAAGTCTAATAATTGCAGTAGCAACTATACATGTTGGATTAGCTCAAAGCAGTAGTAATAAAATAAGCAGAGTTCAAGGTAACGCAAATGGAAGTACTTTTTCGGACACCATCTCAATAAATCTGACAGCCACGCCACAAGAGGGCGATGTTCTCATAGCAGCAGTAGGCGCAGGATGTAATGATTCCGTAATTGGCGTTAGTAACATAATAGAGGGCGGAGTGAGTTGGATACCAATAGACAGTTATGATATTCCAAGCTCATGGGTTATGAGACCACACTATCCACTTGAGTCATATACATGTGAAATATGGAGAGGAATAGTCGACTCAGGGGCTAACTCAAGCCTAACCGTCGACCTAACAAACATAGCAACCTATGGAGCAACCTGCGACATTTGTGAATACAATAACATTAACACTACAGCACCACTTGACCAATATGGAAACTCTGCCATCGAAGATTATGGCACAATTCTTCCAACTGGATTTACCCAACCTACAACTCAAAGCAACGAACTATGGATAGGCGCCATGTGGACAGATGGCGGTCAACAATCTAAAGCTGGAAATGGGTTTGTATTGATGGATGGCACAGCAAATAGCTATGGCAATTCTCTTTCTTTCATTGAGGAAATTGTCAACGAAACTGGCGTAGCTTCGAGTAATACAACAATTTCTCCATTATCCTATCCGAGTAACTACGTTGGAATCATAGCAACTTTCAGAGGAGCCCCTGCTGGACCTACTCCAACACCAACTCCAACTCCAAGTTCAACACCAAGTCCAACTCCCACCCCAACACCAACTCCCACCCCAACACCAACTCCCACCCCAACACCAACTCCTGCCACGAAATGGTACTACGGCAGCATTCCTCCAAACAGCACTTTAGGAATAACTGGTGACTTTTACCTCAACACAATTACAGGAGACATATACAACAAAGGCAACAGTTCCTGGAACCTTATTGGAAATATCAAAGGTCCAGCTGGTGCCCCCGGATATAACGGTGCAACCGGAGCCACAGGAGCAACTGGAGCTACTGGTGCAACAGGAGCAACTGGTGCAACTGGTCCACAAGGACCTCAAGGAATACCCGGAATAAACGGTACTAATGGTAAAGACGGAATTAATGGAACAAACGGCACTAATGGTTCCACATGGTATTATGGCATGGCTATTCCACCAAATACCTTAGGCGAAAACGGAGACTTCTATTTGCAAACAACAAACGATTATGTGTACAGTAAAGTTTCTGGCACTTGGGTATTCATAGTATCAATTAAAGGCGACACCGGTCCTCAAGGCGATCAAGGCATTCAAGGGATCAGCGGAACAAACGGCACAGAATTATACAGTGGCACATCCGCACCTTCAAACAACACAGGCGTCAACGGTGACTTTTACCTCAACTCAGCTACAGGCGACGTTTATACCAAAAACAGTACTTCATGGACCCTATCTGGAAACATTAGAGGTCCAACAGGAGCCACAGGACCTGCAGGCGAAACTGGCCCTCAAGGCATAATGGGGATTCAAGGAATACAGGGTATACAAGGGATTCAAGGTATTGCAGGAATCAACGGCACAAACGGAGGAACACTCTATATTGGAACATCTACGCCATTAGCCAGTATAGGCGTTAATGGAGACTTCTATGTAAACACTGCCACAGGAGATATATTCGATAAAAACGCAACATCATGGAACCTACTGAAAAACTTAAACACCCCCCAAAACGCAGCTCTACAACCAGACCTTCCATGGCAAATAATCACCATTATAGGTATCATTGTAGCACTTGCAACCATAACATATGCCAAAAAGAAAACGACAAAAAGCCCTTAACCTTTTCCCAGCGCGCGCTCAGAAAGTCACAAGCTAATGCAAAACCCATTCCGTATATTTCTCTTTCAAGTAAAAGCGGTAGCGCTACTCGCGCGCGCAAATAGAGTTCCGAGACAAAGACTTTGAAACCACAAGTGCAGCAACCGTTGAAGATGTACTGAAGCTAGGTTCTCAAGGCTGGATAGAGTACGCATTTGTGAAATAAACAACGTAGAATATCATTGTTTCAAGAAGCCAAAGAGGTTCAGCGCCTATCTTTAAAATGTTAGTAGTAAGAATAACAAACCTGGAATTTGGAACAGAAAGCCTTTTCCACAGACAAGTTGATAACAGTTTAGTTAGGGAAGAGAACTAGAGCCATGAGCATAAATGAAGATCAACCTAAACCCAGATCGCACTTGATGGATTTGGCTATTCAATATTTTAAGAAAGAAGGTTACAAAGTAATCAGTGAAAATGCCATGATTGAAGGTCACAGCGGCGTTTCAAAACATTTTGACCTTATCGTCCAGAAGGGAAGATTAGAACAAGGCGTTTGGGTCAGAGATTGGAATAGAACCATAGGCGTGAACGTCATAATCAACTTAGATATGGCTTCAGAAGACGTCGATTTATCTAGCCCCATCATGATTGGCGAAAAATTCAGCGACCACGCCAAATCCTACTCAAACAGACGCAAACTGACTCTATTGACTAAACAAAAACTAGGCAGCTTCAGATAGCGATCAAATTTTTAGATATTGGTCAGTTAAACCTTCACGTTCGAGCGTCCCTAACCAGTCAACAACTCCGGTAAAGCATTTCTTACCCTTTTCCAAAACATCCAGAATTTCATTTACTGCATCTTCAACTGTGCGACCGGTTATGTCTAGCTCGCATACCTTACCCTGCTGTGATTGTAATGCTTCAACAAGGCAAACGTCAAGAATTTCGGCGGACAGGTTCTCCCAAAGCTTTGTACCTTCAAAACCGCATTTCATCATAAACTCTTTCAATTCTTTTGGGTTTCGTCGCAAAACAAAAACATGAGTGACAAGATCAGTGGGAGTTACAGAACTAGCGTAATGGCCATCAATGATAATATTCGGTTTGTACTCAGCCTTTATGGTTTCGGCGAGTTTTTGTCGCATTTTTTCTTCGTCAATAATTAAGGTTTTTCTTTCTTTGTCTTCACCCAATGTTAAACCGTTTTCTTTTGCGTAGTCGGTTAGATTGATGTATTCGGCGTCAAGCTTTGCTGTTAGTTCTTTTGCTGTGGTTGTTTTCCCTGTGCATGGTGTGCCAGTTATGAGGATTACGCGTTTATCCATGAATAGTATTGATTAGTTGGGAAATTCTTATTGCTTCCGATTACGAATTTAATATTGGGCTGGCGAGTTGGTGTGTGGCTGTCGGATCCAACAAATGTTGGGTTTGAGGAAACTCCGCCCACGTGTAGAATTGTAGTCCCCTGAGGACAAGGTGAGAGCCTTGGCAACGGAGCAGAAACGAAACGTCCAATTGGACTTGGCGATGAGACATTTGTGATGTCGAGTGTGCCAGTTTGGAAACGATGAAACGGCCGTCCTGCAAGTGGAAAGGGCAAACAGTCGCTGATGAAGAATCTACCTGAAGGCGCGGGTAGCCCGATTAGCCGAATGCCACAATAACAGAAGGCGGGTTACGTCCAGCACACCAGCCCAAATCTTTATTGTAAACAACAGAAGATTTCAAAAAACCAATAAATCAAACGAAAAGTCCAACACACCCAGAGGAGGTTGAAGCATGACAACTGAAGCACCCTCCGCAATGCAGTACTGGCAAAGCGAATTAGCCAACAAAGAAGAAGGCACCAAACAAAGGTATCAACAATACTTCAATGAATTTCTTATTCTCCTAGTCAAAACACCCGACGAGTTAGTAGTACAAAGACAACAAGAATAAAGCAAGACAATTCGCTTAGCGAGTACACCTCCTAAAGGGTATCATTCTCGCAAGCAAGGACTCTGTTTTTGCACAACAAGTCAGCACAAAAATAAAAGAAGACGAAAATCAAAAAAAAAACAAACAAATTACGCTTTGACTAATTAGAATAAATAAAAGAAAAAGGGATAAGTTTGTTCTATTTTTTGCGTTTGATTGCGAATGTTCCAAATGCTACAGCTACTAATGCTATAGCCAAGACGACTACAGCTGCGCTAGAATATTCTGGTATTGTTGAGCCGACTGGTTTGAAGACTGCTTGGTAGGTGTATGTGTTTCCGTAGCCGTGATCTACTGTGTATGGGTTGTTTGTTGGGGTGTCTGTGAATGAGTATGCACCGTGCGTAAGCGGCGAGCCTCCGATAACCCAGTGGTCAAATGTGAAGCCGCTTGCTGGCGTTGCTGTCAGTGTGGTTGATGCCGCATTTTGCAAAGCATAAGTTCCTGTTGCAGGAGATGTGGTTCCTCCAATTGTAGGTAATACCACTATAATTGCGGCAGTAGACAAACCTGATGCTGGTACTTGGGTTAACCCGGGAATCACTTGGTCCGGCGTGAATATTGCTTGGACTGCGTAGGTTACGCCTCCGCTGACCGTAAGTGTTGTTGGATTGTTTGTGTCTGTAGTTCCACCTGAGGCTGTTACGATTTCCCAGTTTACGAAAGTGAAGCCTGAACCTGGGGTTGCTGTTAATGTTACAACTGTGCCGTCATTATATGTGGTGGTTCCTGTTGGATCGGTTGATCCGCCTACAGAGGTTATGACATCGATTGTGGCTTGCGTTTGTGCTTTAACCATGGTAGTAGATATTGCGCCGACGAAAAACGCCGTCAAAAGGAAAATTAAAGCAAAAACCTGAATCCTTTTAGAAAATTTTACCATCTTTCTTATCTTCCTGAAATTACATGCTCGCACAAAACTTAAAAGATTTTGGGATATTTAGCTTTGTGATTGCAGTTCTATCGCATTCGTAGCTACAAGAAAACATTTTACTAGTAAATACTCAGCGGAGAAAATTTCTAAAAGCTTATGACTAGCCATTAACACTAAGAAAACAGGGATTAAGATGAGCGAAGAAACAAGTAGTAAAAAATTACTTAGACTAAAGACAGGTTACGTCCAGCACACCAGCCCAATTTTACGGTCAGCCAGAATTTTAAATGTCCTTATTCAAATGAAAAGTAACAACCCTTAATGAAAGAAAAAATAGATAGATTAAGTTTTAATTTAACCAACCTGACAGTTGGGTTAATTTAAATTAAGTCTTTTCTGTATTCGGTTTTCTCATATTCCACACAAACATTATCAAAGCCACAACTAGTAAGACAAAACCTACCCAATACAAAAGAACGCCTGCACCGGTACCTGAATGGGCACGCGCAATCGTTGCTCCAACAAGCACTAAAATTATTCCCAAAACATCAAAAAGGATTGCAGCCATTTGGTTGCTAGTTACATAAAATTGCTTTTCACTCAATCAAAAGCCTCATTTTAAACTTGGCTACTTTCCTTATATAAGTCTATTGAAAACAAAAAAAGATAAACAATCCAAGCAGATTGTCAC
The DNA here is from genome assembly GCA_963729805.1 of Candidatus Bathyarchaeota archaeon. Taxonomy (GTDB): domain Archaea; phylum Thermoproteota; class Bathyarchaeia; order Bathyarchaeales; family Bathycorpusculaceae; genus Bathycorpusculum. The sequence continues at coordinate 124,977 of CAVSPH010000008.1, forward strand.
ATCAACTTGGTAACTAATTGATATGAAAATTAGAAATAAAAAAGATAGTCGGCACAAACCCACATTTCCTAAAAGCTTATAACTAGAACGCAAAAATAAGAGCATAAGGATAAATAATGAGCAATGAAACAAATAGTCAGCAATCACTAAATCCTAAGGGCAGTTTACGTCCAACATGCAAGCCCCTATTTTACTAGCTAGTTTGTATCCTATTTGCATTTTCTAAACATTGTTTTGTTTATGGTAGTTGTTGATCAATTAGTATTGCCGTTTCTTTTTCCCCTCAGGTTTTAGACGAATGGCGACTATTTTCTTATGGCTGAAGAAAATTTTTGGCAGTGTCCTAATTTAGATGGTTTAATATATATCTTCTTCCAAACATTAACCACATGTCCAGACCAAAAAGCAACATCAAAATAACATGCCAAAACCCCAAATGCAAACAATATCACAAAGAAAAAAACAAAAACCTAATCAAAAGAGGAAAAAACCGGGCAGGCCACCAACTATACAGATGCCTCTACTGCGGCTACACCTTCTCCGAAACAATCATAACCCCACTCTACCGCAAACACCTCTCAGAACAAGAAATCACAAGAATCACCAAACTCCTCGTTGAAAAAAACGGCATACGATCCATAGAAAGAATCACCGGCCACCACCGCGACACCATCGGAAACCTGCTAGAAGACATGGCTGAACACGCCGACCAAGTCAACAACACTCTGCTTGTCAACCTTGGGCTATCGCAGTACGAAATGGATGAACTTTGGACAACAGTTAAAAAAAACAGAAAAAAGTTAAGCATAACTGCCCAACTTCAACTGAGGAAGGTAGCCTCTACGTTTACACTGCAGTGAAAAGGATCTCGTATCTGTTTGTCGCTTTTGCTATAGGCAAGTGGACTAATCAGACCTGCAGCACTATGCTTGGCGAGTTCAAGAAGAGGGTAAAGTATCCAAAGAAGGGTCAGAGGCTTGAGATATTCACCGACGGAAACGACGACTACACTTATGCCCTTCCTAAGTATTTCAGGATAAAGCGTGTGAATTATGCGCAATTAGTGAAGATTAGGGATGCAAATGGGAAACTCATTCGTAAGGAAATAAAGGTGGTTTATGGTGATCCCGAGGTGGATGATGTTGAAACGGTCAATGTGGAGAATTTTAATAGCATTCTTCGGGAGCGTGTGGGGAGGTTGGTGCGGAAGACGAAGTGTTTTTCTAAGAAGAAGAATCGGTTGCGGTGTGCGTTGAGTGTTTTTCAATTTTATTGGGATTTTATGTCACAGGTCAAGAGAGGTTTGACGCCTGCGATGCTGGAGGATTGTTCTTCCAAGATTTGGACATGGCATGATTTTTACTACTCAAAATTAAACAATCCAATTTAGGACATTGCCAAATTTTTAGTTGTTTCTTTTTGCAATATGCTATTGCTTTTGTGAACTTTTTTTGCAATTCATATAGAATTTTGAAAGATTTTTTTTAGTTTAGTCTTTCCTTAACTGGATGTGGATTTTGAGTTCGTTAGATTTATATACTGAATGTATGAATACTTGTGTATTGAGATTCAAGATAGAAAATAGAAGATGTTGAATGATGAAAATAAAAACGAGAACCATTGCAACATTTGTTATAACCATTCTTTTATTAGGTTTAGCAATGCCATTTTGCCTTAGTCAAGTAAAAGCAGACGATCAGACCGATCAAATCACCTACACTGTCACAGTGACGCAATCAGATAATGGCAACATTAGCCCCGACACATCATCCTACGCAGTAGATTCTACACCATTTTTCATAATTACACCAGACAGCGGCTACTCTATAGCTTCAATAACTGTTGACGGCAACCCCATAGATGTAACTTACCCAAGCGGATCACTTATCAGCTTCTACAATATAGAAGACGATCACAGCATTACCGCCACTTTCGTTCAAAATAGCGACGTACAACTCACCATTATTACTGTAGGCCAAGGCGCTGTCAGTCCAGGTAACGTAACCTGTCTTGAAGGAACCACTGTTAATCTTCAAGCAAATGATGGAAATGGCTGGACCTTCAGCGGATGGAGCGGAGACTCAACAGATCTAACAAACACATCCCTCCTAATGGACTCAGACAAAGTAGTTACCGCCACTTTCACTCAAGATGTCGCGGCAGCACCCTCTCCAACTCCGGCACCGACAGCAGCACCAACACCAGTACCAACTCCGGCACCGACAGCAGCACCAACACCAGTACAAACGCCAGTGACAACAACGACACCAGCACCTACAGCAACACCAAGTCCAAACCCAACATCAGCACCAACAGTCACACAAGCTCCAACCGCAAAACCATCGCCAGTTTCAACGCCTAACCTATCAATAGCATCAATTGGACAATACCTTGCAGTAACCGCAGCCGTAATAGTCCTTGTTGGCGTAGTAGTTGGGTTATTCGTGCAAAGACGAAAACACCGCGCTTCAAGTTAAGCCAACCTAATAATCGAAAATAAAAAACCCTTTCTTTTTTCCTTTTTTTAATACTTCTAATTATTTAGTGCAAATAATGAAGTTTTGAAATAACATGCTGTTTTGGGGTTAATCCTAAGTCGCATTACCATTGGTCCATGATTCTTAAAGGATTTATGTATGCAATAACGCGTAGGACACGATTGTCAAAACGCAAAGGGCTAAACATATAGGTACCCCAGCCTTACGAGAAAATATCGCTGCGTAGTAATCTGATACTTCTTCCTGAAGTACTCTAAAACACCGACGAATAAAATCCACTATGCCTTCTCCAAATCATTTTGGAAACAATCAGCTAATAAACTTAATTGCTATACAGGAACATCGAAAAAACAATGCCTGCGTTCTACTCTCTTTCTTATTTTTGATAAGTCCATATGATGCAATGAATAGGAGAATCCTTTTCTGAGTGAATCTTAGTATAACGATGCATGGCTTCGAGAGCGATTAGTCCACTTAACATTGCTTTGATGGTGTTTTTGATTCTTGTTTGGGGCAGCTCTTTTGTTGTTGTAAAATGGGTTCTTCAAGACAATATTACTCCAATCGCAATTGCAACATTCAGGTTCATAGTTGCTGGTGCTCTTTTTGTTGGAGCGCTTGCATTAATCAAATTCAGAAAACCGCAATACAAACTCCTAGTCAAATGGAAAGATGCGCCTTTACTGCCTAGTTTTGAGTTTAGTAGGGGTTACTTTCTTTTTTATAGTGCAGTACTCAGGTATTCAGTTGGCTGGTGCCTCGGTAGCTGCGATTTTAGTTTGCCTTCTTTCTCCAATTCTGATAAGTTTCTACTCAGCTCGAATATTCAAGGAAAAGCTAACACGAAAAAATGTTTTAGGTGTAGGCGTGGCTGCAGCTGGAACCTTCGCTGTCGTGGGCGGAGGAACCCTGAGCCTGCAAAGCAACCCAATGAACTTCGCCATCGGAAGCCTAATTCTGCTCACAACCCCCGTCATGTGGGCGACTTATACCCTTGCAGGAAAAAAAGTAATGGAAAAATACGATCCCTTTCTAGTTGTAGCCTATGTCAATATTTTAGGCGCAATCTGCTTGATTCCTTTCTCGATAGCTGAGAATTCATTTACTAAAATCTTCACTTTAAGTTTCAATGAATGGTTAGCGATCCTCTATTTGGCCATAACGTGTTCTCTTCTCGGCTACTTCATTTGGTTTCGAGTAATGAGCCAGGTTAAAGCGGCAATAGCTAGTTCATTTCTATTCGCAGAACCACTGATAACTGTAATTTTCGCAGCAGTCTTTATCCAAGAACAAATAACCCTATTTACAGTAATTGGGGGTCTTCTCATTTTCAGTGGGGTTTTTCTTGTTACCAAAAAATAATCATAGACCTCGAAAATGAGGTTGCAGGTAGTATACTTTTATTTTTTTCTATGTGATGCCCAATTTATTTTGTTCCAGATTCTTTCATGAAAGTAATAAAGTACCATCGTTATAGCGTTGTATACTGTACCTACTGCTATAGCAATATCCCATTGACCGCTAATAAAGAAAGTTGTGAGAACGCTTACAACTATACAAATTATCCAACATATGATAGATTTAGCTATAGATCTCTTTCTAGTCCTTCCATTTTTTCTACTCTGTACTTATTGCATTAAAAGAGTTTTCCTAAATGACCCCAAATTTTGTACCAACATAAAGAACTACCATAAGTACTCTCTTTTTTAACATTGAATTTAAAAATCGAAATCTGAGTTTGTAATTCATGGTTAAAAAATTCATTAAACTAGCGAACATTATAAAGGAATAACTTACATTAGATAAAAAATAATGACAAACTCTTTGCATAACGCCTTCATCTGGTACTTAAAAGGAAACTTCATTATTTGGCTCATAAACTCATTATTATTCGCTATTTTGATGATAACAGGCTCAAATTGGGTAAACCTTGTATCTTCAGGTTTCTTCTCTAAAATTGCATTGCTTGAGACTGGCATTTCTTTCTTGGTGGGCGGGGCGATTGCTTTTTCTGGTTCTTTTTTGCAAAGTAAAACTAAAGACTATATTCATAAGACTGATGAAAAATGGTCAATCGATAATTTAAGAAGAAACGAAAAAAAAGCAAATAAATACATTTTTCTGGCAATCGTTTTGCTCATAGAATCAATAATAATTTCATTACTTGGACTTTAGATTTCTAAGAAAAGAAAAAAGAAGAAAAGAAGAATGTTATTTCTTTCTCATTCTCATTGCAAGAACTGCAATTATGATTACAACGATTATGACGATTGCTACTATTAGCACTATCATTAGATTACTTATGGGTGAAGAGGCTGCAACGTTAAAGCTTTGTAGGTACGTGTATTTTCCTGAGGAATCTTGAAGATAATAGTAGTATGTTCCAGAAGCTGAAGGTGTATCAGTGAAGCTGTAGAAACCGTTTACGTCAGTTGTCGTGTGTGAAATTGTTTGTGATGAAGTTTGGTATGTCGACTGATCTGTTGTTCTCAGCAGTGTCAACGTAACATTTGCCAATGGCGCTCCGGTTGAATCATTATAAATACCTGCTAGATTTGCTACACCCGCAAGACTTGTAGTTGGTGGAGAATAGCCGGCCAATTGCAAGTAATGCCTAGCTTCAGAAAGGTCATAGGGTCTTGCCTTAATTGAAGTATCGTAGTATGGCTGTGTAGGCAACATCGCAGTTGATCCAGCTGTTCCATAGCCGCCTAGTAGATTGTTAATAATCAACTGACGCGGAATTGCATAATCAAAAGCTATGCGAATATCTGTTGCTGCCTGAGCTGCTTGCGACGGATTAGATTGCCCCAAAGGAGTATCAACGCCAGTACCAAAGATCGGACTCTGCAAATTGTAGCCAAATTCCTGTCGGCCTACGCCATTCAAAGTAATAACCCTGCCCCATGATGGATCAACCGATGAAACACTAGTCTGCAATTGGTAGTTGTAATCAAGCATATCAACTTCGCCATTCTTTAAAGCCGCCAATGCGGAAGTTCCGTCAGCAATAAAACGAATGTAGTAGTCTTTGATTTGGAAAAGACCCATGTTCTCCAAACCAGTAGCGTTCCAGTAGTTGTCATATTTCTGAAGATGCACAACTTGAGCTACTGGATCATAGCTTACCCATTTGTATGGTCCAGTGCCAATTGGGCCAGTATATGTTATACCGTTTATATTCATTGATCCTACGCCCGTATTAAATGGTGAAGTTGACCAGTCTGCTGGAGCAATGTTTTCAAAGATGTGCATTGGTATGATGGAAGGTCCAGTAATTATTTCAGGTTCCATGTATCCGTAAGGCTTTCCATTAGTCAAAACTGGAAGATGCGCTACGACAGTGTACTTATCGGTTGCAGTTATGGTGCCCATTCTGGTGCCGCTACCTTCTGTTACTGAGGTACCATTGGAATATGTGAATTGAACGTTGTCACCGAATGCGCTTTGATAGAATCCTACGAATTGGCTACCCGTATCTGGATTCATGTAAGCCCACAATGAAAACACAACGTCATCAGCTGTGAAGGGCATGCCGTCCTGCCATGTAACACCTTGTCTACAGTTGAATGTCCAAGTGAAGCCATCTGCGCTGTGACTCCAAGAAGTTAACAAAGCTGGAGTTTCTAGGTCACTAAGTCCGTTTAACGTAGGCCAAGCTTCTGCTAAGCCATCAAACATCGAGTAGTACACAATTGTATCGTACCAGCTGTCTGATTCGGGTGGGTTGATAGCGTCAATTGATCCTGTGGAACAGTAGGTAATCTGAGTCTTGCCATCGCTACGAGTAAGCAATTGCGGGTAAGGTCCTACATTAAAGTAAAGCCATCCTTCTCCTCCTCCAGTTGCAGGTGTATACAAGTTTCCTATTGCCGGATTGACAACTACAGGTGCTTGTTGATACACTATTTGCGATGCGGGCACTTGGTTGTAATAGAGCTGTTGCCATTGGGTAAGAGCACTTGCTCGGTCACTATCGCTTGTAGAAGTGATAAATTGATCTAACAGTGTATTGGATTGAGTATTGTTCCAGAGATAGTAGTTTTGTCCGGTGGGGGCAAAGAATGCTGGGTCTCCTCCATAGTAAAGTGGGCGAGGGTCAGGAATTAATCCTGGTGTCCATCCAAGTGCCAAGATGTCATATCCCCCTTGGTCATAGGTTTTGCCCACCATGTCAGGACTTGGTGTTAATGCGCGGTCATATACACTTGTCCAATCTAGATAGACAACGTTAGCATCGATTCCTAATTGTTGTAGATTGCTAGCAAAGACTTGTGACCACTGACGTCTTAGAAGGTTAGCGTTGCCAGGTGCAATAATGGTTACTTTGAAAAGAGTGCTGTGACTTGTTTGTGCTTGAACTTGCATCAAAGGCGAAATCGCTGAAGCTGCAAAAGCTAAAATGAGAAATATTGTTAAAATTTTTGTGTTTAAGCCCATTTTTTTCCCTCGAACTGCTGCTTTCCTTTGTGATATCTTTTTGTATATTAAACTTGCTATTACCCTCGCAGAGCAATCAACTGAATAGTAATGTTGAATTATATTTGACAAAAACGTTATTCAAAAAACCTTAAGTAGAATTATAGTCGATAATTAATGAGCAAGGAAGCGAGGGGAGAGGTTTGCTGAGACGGCTAAAGGCAATCGCTGGAAGTTCAATGTTTAGGTATATTGTAAGAAGGCTCCTTTACATGATTCCAGTAGCATTAGGAATCTCCATAATAGCTTTTATATCAATGTATGCCGCCGGAAACCCTCTCGATCTTATCAGAATGGGAAAGCCAAACGTAAATCAAGCAACTCTTGATGCATTAAAATCGTATTATGGACTAAATAAGCCAATACCCGTTCAATATTTACTTTGGCTGACAAACATTCTGCATTTGAATTTTGGCAAATCACTTTACGGTGGACAGCCGGTTAATCTCATAATAGAACCAAAAATTTGGCCAACTATGGAACTTCAAATATTTTCACAGCTAATCGCGTTCGCACTTGCTATACCGATTGCAGTAAACTCAGCAAGAAAACCATACTCAAAGCGAGATGTTTCCGTAACTTCATTCTCACTCTTCGGAGTTTCAATGCCAACTTTCTGGTTTGGTCTCATTCTAATCATCGTATTTTCATTTGACCTTGGCTGGTTACCCTCAGCAGGTTCAGAAGGAGCGGCAGGGTTTTTGTGGTGGGGAAATCCAATCCTTGACGCAATTGCTCATCTAATCCTGCCAATAGCAGTACTTGTTTATGTTTCTCTTGCTCAAAACATACGCTTAATTAGAGCAAACATGCTTGAGGCTCTAAGATCTGATTATATTTTGGCCGCGAGAGCAAGTGGCATCAGCGAAAGAAAAGTAGTCTACGGATATGCACTTAGAAACGCAATCACACCCGCAGTAACTTTTCTCGCAATCGCACTTGGGACAATGATTGCTGGCGCTCCAATGACTGAATATGTCTTCAGTTGGCCTGGTCTTGGACGCCAATACGTTGATTCAACTCTTAACTTGGATTTTCCTACCATTATGGGAATAACAATGATAATCACGGTAATGGCGCTATTGGCAAATCTCATAATGGATATTCTGTACGTTTACATCGATCCTAGGGTCAGGATTAGGTAGGCAATGCTTATGAATCAACAAAACAATAAATCGAACGAGGGACAAAAACGAAGATCTGCAAGTCAGTGGGCAGTTGCATGGAGACGATTTAGAAGAAACAAAGCAGGCGTTGTAGGTCTAATCATAGTGCTCGCAGTTGTTTTTGTGGGCATTTTTGGAGATTTTCTTGCTCCTTATCCAGCGTTTCCTAATCCGAATGCGCTAACACCGTTCTATCATGGCGACGTTAGAACGCCTCCAAACTCTAAATATGTCTTAGGCACCGATGTTTTAGGAACAGATGTTCTTAGTGATATTCTTCATGGAACAAAATACGCACTTTACGTGGGTGTGCTTGTAACTGCAATAACAATGGCTATAGCAATCGCTGTCGGTGCCATAGCAGGCTATTTTGGGTCATGGATTGATAACCTTCTAATGAGAATAACCGAGGTATTTCTTGTATTTCCCTCTCTCTTGTTTATCTTGATTTTCGTAAGAGTGTTTACGCTAGGTGCACACGTAGGTACATCCTTCAATTTTCTCGGAATTAGTATTCCAATCGGCTTAACTATAGTAATCCTTGTCTTAGCCGCCTTTAACTGGCCAGGAGACGCCAGGATGATACGTGGCGAATTCTTGAGAGTTAGAGAACTTGAATTTGTCGAGGCAGAAAAAGCCTTGGGCGCAAACGACAGAAGAATAATTTTCAGACACATACTCCCAAACATTCTTTCATCTATAATAGTTGTAGCAAGCCTAACAATAGCATATGCAATTCTTTTGGAAGCAGGCGTCAGCTTCTTAGGCTTTGGAGATGTGAACACGATGACTTGGGGACAGATACTTGAGAACAACTTTTCTGCTATGAGTCAAGTTTGGTGGGCTGAACTGTTCCCAGGTCTTGCGATCCTCGTAACAGTTTTTGGCTTTAACCTCTTAGGAGACGGACTATCAGACGCTTTGAACCCAAGGCTAAGAGACTGATGGAGAAACACAAAATGACGGAAACATTATTAAAAATTGAAAATTTGAAAACCTACTTCTTCACCGAAGCCGGGATTGTAAAAGCAGTTGACGACATCAGCTTTGACATTAAGAAAGGTGAGACTTTAGGCTTAGTTGGAGAATCAGGTTCAGGAAAAACTGTTACAGCTCTCTCAGTTCTTCAAATCGTTCCCAAACCTGGACGAATAATAGAGGGAAAAATTGAGTTCAAAGGCCAAAACCTCTTGACAAAAAACGAAAAAGAAATGCAACAAATTCGAGGAAGCGAGATAGCTATAATATTCCAAGATCCCTCATCCTCTCTGAACCCTCTCTACAAAGTTGAAACACAACTCAAAGATGTTTTTTCTGCACACAAATCAATGTCAAAAGAAGAAAGTCACAAAAAAATAGTTGACCTTTTAACCTTAGTCGGAATCCCAGATCCTGAAATTCGCATGCGAGAGTTTCCACACCAATTCAGTGGCGGCATGAAACAACGTGTAGCAATCGCAAGGGCTCTAGCACTTCAACCAACACTTTTATTTGCGGACGAACCCACAACTGCCTTAGACGTGACAATTCAAGCCCAAGTTTTAGACCTATTGGAAGACTTGAAGAAACGAATGGGTATGTCCTTGGTCATGATCACTCATGACATGGGAATAATCGCCAAGATGGCAACCCGAGTAGTTGTATTATACGCAGGAAGAATTTGTGAAATCGCAAAAACTGAAGATCTTTTTGAACATCCTAGACACCCTTACACTGCTTTGTTGCTTGCAGCCGTCCCTCGTCTCGATAGAAAGAAAACATTGAGTATCATTCCCGGTAACATACCAAACCTTATTGAACCTCCTTCAGGATGCCGATTCCATCCTAGGTGTAAATATGCCCAGGAAAAATGTGCAGAAACACCTCCAGTATTAGAAGAGATAGAACCCGAACATTTTGTTGCCTGTTATGAATGGAAGAATCTAACTCTAAAAGGAGAGAGCAGTACATAGTGACCACTTCTAGCTTCATTCAAGTTAAAAATCTAGTCAAATACTTTCCCGTTTACTCAACAGGCGTTCTAACAAAGAAACAAGTCGGACAAGTTCATGCTGTAGACGACATCAGTTTTGACATCCGTAAGCAAGAAACATTTGCTCTGGTAGGAGAAAGTGGGTGTGGAAAAACAATGCGCCCGGTTGATTCTAAATTTGATTGAACCCACTTCTGGCGAAGTTTACGTCGATGGAGAAAACATTTTTGAAAAGTTCCGTTCAGCTAACAAAGAAGAAAAATTGAAGATTAGAAGAAAAATGCAAATGATTTTCCAAAACCCTTACGGTTCTCTTGATCCAAGGATGACAATTAGCGACATAATATCAGAACCCTTTGTTATTCATGGGCACATTGAAAAAGAAAAGCGTTGCGACCGCGTTTATGAACTTTTGAAGCTTGTAGGGTTGGAAGAATATCACGCGGAGAGGTACCCACACGAGTTTAGTGGCGGACAAAGGCAAAGAATCTGCATAGCCAGGGCTTTAGCGGTTGAACCTGAATTCATAGTTGCTGATGAGCCTGTTTCGTCATTAGACGTTTCAATCAGAGCGCAAATTCTCAATTTGCTCGGAAATCTGCAACGAACCATGGGATTATCGTTTTTGTACATATCTCATGACCTAAGTTCTGTTAGGCAGATAAGTCAGCGCGTAGGCGTCATGTACTTGGGCGAAATAGTTGAGCTGGCAGATACAGACGAATTGTTTGATAATCCTCTTCATCCATACACCCAAGCGTTAATCGAAGCCGTACCCATTCCAGATCCGAAAACTAAAAATATCAAAGCACGTTTGCGAGGAGAAGTCCCAAGTCCTATTACTCCACCCCCAGGCTGCCGCTTTAATCCAAGGTGTTCAAGAGCAAGTGGTGCTTGCATAGGAAAAAGACCTGAATTAGTTGAAGTCAAAAAAGGTCATTTCATATCATGTATTCAGCCCTAACAAATCAAAAAACGTTCACAGCAGCATTTTTTTGATTACGCATTGAACTGTCAGTCCAATATACTTTAATGCAATAGATCAGCGTTTAAAAATTAATTAGTTTGACTAAACAACCCACCTATAGGTGAAGCGAGTTGTCAAAAATAGAATTTATTGACTTAAGAAGTGACACGGTTACCTTGCCAACCGAAGAAATGCTTGAATCTATTAAACATGCTATTTTAGGTGACGATGTCTTTGGTGAAGATGCAACTGTTAACAAACTACAAGAGATGGCTGCTAAAAAGATGGGAAAGGAATCAGCTCTTCTTGTTCCAAGTGGCACCCAGGCTAACTTAACATCACTTATGAGCAACTGCAACAGAGGCGAACTAGTATTTGTAGAATCTGAGGCTCATGTTTACTGGTATGAGGTTGGAGGAATCACTAGTATTGCTAACTTATTTCCATGGCCAATAAAAGCTGAACAAGGATCTTTTGATCCTCAACAAATCGAAACCGCATTGCGACCAAAAAACATCCATTATCCAAGTCCATCATTGATATGTGTAGAAAACACCCACAACCGTTACGGCGGAAAAATAACAAATCCAACACAATTGAAGGCAATAAGCGATGTTGCTAAAAAACACTCGTTAAAAGTCTATATGGATGGCGCTCGAATATTCAATGCTTCAATTGCTTTAAACATTGACGTAAAAGAGTTTACAAAGCACGTTGACAACTTAATGTTTTGTCTATCCAAAGGATTAAGCTGTCCCGTAGGTTCATTAATAGTAGGAAACCAAGATTTTATCGAAAAAGCCCGAAAAATCAGAAAAGTGCTAGGCGGAGGAATGCGTCAAGCAGGCATAATCGCTGCACCAGGAATAATCGCTTTGGAAAAGATGATTGATAGGCTAAAGATAGACCACGAAAACGCCAAATTGCTAGGAGAGAAACTATTGAAAATAAACGGGATTAAACTTGACTTGAAAAATGTTCAAACAAATATGGTCACATTCGATCTTGATTCATCAATAAACTGTGACTCTTTTCTTCTGAAGCTCAAAGAAAACGGCATTCTATGTTTAGCACAAGCTAAGAATAGAGTACGCTTGGTAACGCACAGAGGAATAGAAAAAGAAGATGTAGAAAAAGCAGTGGGTGTTATTGAAAGAATCCTAAACAAGAATTAAATTATTTCTTCTTCAGGCATTTTGGTTTTCCTAAAGTAGTACCAAAAAAGAGCAATTGAAACACTGTATAATGTACCCGCCAAAAAGAATGGCAAAGCCAACAACCCCTTCGACATTAGATAAGCACCAATAAATGTGCTCAAAGCATTCGGCAGTCTCCACAAAGCTGCGTTCACACCTGAAGTGGCACCTCGCTCACTTTCATCAACTAACCCCATAATCATAGATTGAGATAGCGGACTTGCCATGTTCATTAGAAAAGCTCGCGTCATGTAAACTGAGCTAGCAATCAAATAACTTGAGGAAAGAGGAGTTGCTATCATAAAAATTGTTGAAGCAGCCTGCGTAACAACGATTGCTTTAACCAAACCAAACTTTTTCGCAAGTGAAGGTGCTGCAAGGGTTGCAACTCCAATAATTATGCTTGAAACTCCGAGGATCGGACCGCTTACCGCGTCTGAAATACCATACTGAAGATGAAGCCAAGCAGTCATGAGCGGAACCACCATTCCCGCCCCTAAAGCTATTATCGCGCTAGTCAACACATATTTCGCCAAAATTCCCCTCGATTCTTTTCGAACAATTTTTGAGCTTGTTTCATGGTTGTCAGTCTTTCTCGGTCTTTTGGATTCGTTAACTCTAACCAACATAATAATTGAAAAAATGCTAAGCACTCCTAATGTCACAAACAACAAAGCGTGACTCGACTTGTTTGAAAAACCAAAAATCTCAAAGATTGCTATTCCTGGAATTGCCAAACTCCCAATTCCATAAGCTATGCTTTGAGCGAAACTAAAAAGGGCAAAAGCGCTATTTCGTTGAGATCCTTCAGCTTTTTCAGCCATAAGAGCCCCACTTGACGCAGAAAGTGCTGCTTCAGAAACTCCCTCAAATATGGCGGCAGTCAATAGAAAAGCAGGCTGTGCGGTTAACGCGAAAACAGCGATTGTAATCCCAGCAATTATGGTACCAATTATAAGCATTTTTTTCCGTCCGTATCTATCAGCGGCAATTCCTAGCGGTACGCAAGCGGCAAAAGTTGATACGCCCATTACCGTAACAACAAGTCCCATAAACTCGTATGATAAGCCTTGGATAGACGTGAGGAAATAAGATAGGTCGGTGTAGAACATGCCGTAAGCTACAGCGGGCAGAATCGACTGGTATATCAGTATTTTCGCCTGTTTTGATAATCCCGCGTAAATACTAAACGTTATCTTTACCCTCGCTTTTTGATTACTATACTCTGAATTGATTTCAATTAAAACTCTTATGATTTCTCCAATCGCAAAACATCATTTGCATAGCAAATTTTTTACCACAGAACAAGTACATATAATGCGGTGCAGATTATGGCTGTACTCGAGTGTCCATTCTGCTATGAGATCCTTGAAGTGAAGCCACCGGACAAGCTTCATACAGCATTCTCATCAGTCACGCCAGTCAGACATAGTTACCATGGCGACATTGTAAAAAAGAAATATAAGTGCCAAAACCAAAACTGCGGAAAGACAATACCGGTTTTCTGGTATGCTCCACTAGAATACTTCAATCAAATATGATCTCGCCAAATCGCTTATGAAAATGACCGTCTATCACCGCAATTTGACAAAAGCTTCAACGTTTCTTAACAGATAAAGAGGATATTTCATGAGCAACATTATAGAAAGCTTAAATCTAAATGAATCGAAAAGATTAGTGGATGAACTTTATGAATGATAACGTATTAGTAGCCGCAACCGTAAGTCGCGATAAAGACGAAATTGTTTACAAAGTTGATTGCTCAAGTAACATAACAAACGAAGAACTTGAATACTATCTTAAAGAAATAATTGAAGGAATATGCAAATGGAAACCAGGCGTTTGCAAAGAAACAGTAAAAAGCTTTAAAGGAACAATAAGAAAAAAAGCAATCAAGTAACCAAACTAATACGCCCAGTGATAAACAACAGTTAGAAATTAGTTTTATACTTAGGACGTTTGGATTCTCTTTCCCAGAATTGAGGATCATTTGCTAAAATTACCTGTACCTCAACAACATTCCTTGGATTTGTTATAACTGCTCGAAATTTTGGAGACAAATCAGGTTTACTAAGAAACGCCATTCTGGAATCTTCACACTCATCTGCGATCCGCTCACATTTCTTGTTTGCATAGCCACGGTATTTTACACTTTTTCCTTCTATGATAGCCTTATCAAAATCCTCTTTACAACATTGAATTAATTTGGTGCCATCCCGAATAAACCAGTACGGAGAAGTCTTTGGCATAATAATCTAACAGAAATACCCTCAGATGATTCTTAATTAACATTGTCATTATTAAGAGCAAATCAGCGCCTCAGAAATCAAAATTTAATTTTCAAATCATCTCATGGATAACAGCAACAAACTGAAACCCACATCCAAACGTGCAATTTTCTTCATTGGCGCATGTAATGCTTTCGTAATCTTATTAAAATTGGTAGCTAACGCAGATATGTTGTCTCTATTGTTTTTCGCGTATTGACGACTTTGCCCGCAGTACTGAGCCTTGAAGATCAATTCGCGCTGGACACACGTAACTGCAGTGTCCACAACCGTCGCAAAGGTCTGCTTTAAGTTTCTTAAGCTTTTTCACGTTGGTCTTCTCAAACGCTTCTTTGATTAGAATCGGGCTCAAATTATGGCAGCACACAACCATGCATTCTCCGCATCTGATGCAATCTAAAGTTTCGACGTTTCCAAATTGTCTAGCCTTTGGAAGAATGGGCGTTTTCTTTTCAACGGTAGGTTTGCGCAATCCCACATTGTCCAATAAAGGCGAAGTTAAGTTCATAATAACAAGAGCTAGAATTGAACCTCCCAGAAAGTTCATGTAAGTCTGAATTACCACGGTGAGTACGCCTACGCCTACACCGAATATAGCCTGACCTGAATACGTTAGCGGCGTAGATGCTGGATCCGTCAACATGAAAAACGCCAAGAAAATTGAGCTTCCAATAAAAAGTTCGAATCCCAATCTGAGAAAAGTGTCTCCCCCATAGACAGCCGTCATAAGAAGGGACATCAATGTAACTGTTCCTAAGTAAGCTAAGGTTATTCTCCATTTAACGTACTGGCGGCAGACCACAAACAATACAACACCTACGATAATAACCGCTAGAAACTTGAAGCGCCGCCTGTCCAACCGTGAAATTTCTGTATAAAGTAAGTGTAAAATACATCTAAAGGTGAGTGGTTTGTGGAGTTACCAAGACAAGACCGTATCCAGAAGGCAAAAGAGCCTGAGCCACTGTAGCCAATTGGGCTTGTTAACGCAGGTAACCCTTGACCGTTAAAGCTGCTTGTAAAATGGTCCTTGGCCAGCAAAACTGAATTTAAGAAAGGAAGCAGAACTAAAAGCTTTGAAGCTGCTGCAGGATTTACGTATTTTCTGCCAAGCAAGTTCTGCCCCTTCTTTAAGAGAACGATACCAAAAGCCGAAATTACCGCAACAAAATAATATGCTTGAGGAGCCGTAAGTGGCAATACCTCGACAGTGCTTTGCGAAGGCAACCCCAAAGAATAAGAAAGGGCAACGATCAACCCAAAAACAGCAGCAGACATAGTATTCACTGGCCCTTTAGCTTTCATAATTCGTGAAAGCAAATAGTCAAGTGTAACAGAAACGGCGACAGCAATCACTGATATTATGATTGATGTGGGCCAATAGGAAATGGCCGAAACAGCTGCGAGTATAACTAAAGCGACAAATGTATATGTCATCAACTTATTTTTGGTCATCCAAGAGAACTCTTTCAGTTTCGACATATCTGTCATGGCTCCTTTAACCAAAATTTAATATCCCAATTTGCCGTGATTGGTTAAATAAGCCTTTCCTAACTGAACAAAAAACAGGTTGCCTAAGGGGTTGATTCTTTAAAAAAACCGAGTTATAATATGTTAGTAATCAAAACGCATCTTTTTATTTCTTCAATTAAGAACGCTGAGAAAAGAATAAGGATAAATTTAACAATTCTTTATATTTTGACAAATCCGAGAGAAAAGAATGGGCATGGTATCACATTCTGCTATTAGCAAATCGCGTGCGATTCTGATCTGTATTATAGTAATTGGTGGTCTAGTTGAAGTGAGCGCTTACTACTATGTTCAAAACTACACATCTTTTCCGGCGTCATCCTCTTCAGGAACAATCTTTCAGGTAGCTAATTTAACAATTAATCCTTTTGAAGCAAGATTGAATCAACCAGTTAATATCTCAGTTGGCGTAGTCAACGTTGGAGACATTCAGGGCAGTTACTCATTAAGCCTTGAAATAAACAATGCAACGGCGGATTCAAGAAAGGTAACGCTTTCTGTCAATGAATCTCAAACGGTTGGGTTTAATGTTACTGAAACAACTGAAGGTAGTTACAATGTAACGATTGGCGATCTGGTGGGGATCTTCAATGTTGAGGCTAAGCCCACTCCGGTACCTACCACACTTGAAGTATCCAACTTATTTATCAATCCGATTGAGGCTTGGCCTGGGCAACAAATAAACATTTCAGTTGACTTGACCAATACTGGTAGCGGAAATATCAGCTATTCGTTGCCGTTTTTTGTGAACGGGCAAGATGCACAGCGCGCTCAGGTCGAATTGGGGCCAAGTGCTTCTACTACTGCTACGGTAGCACTTAATGAAACCAATATGGGAACTTACCCAGTGACCTGCGGAGGACAAAACAATCAATTTAGCATTGTTGAAACAGGCAAACACACTCTACACTACATTACAACTCACTATGGTATACCATTTACTTTGGACGGTGTTGCTGAAATCGCTCCATACACAGGACTTGTAGATGTTGGACCGCATACACTTGTTGTACCTGCTTCCGCCCAAGTTTCAAATCCAGGTTGGGGCCTCGTTACATATTCTTTTAACAGTTGGAACGATGGAAATACCAGCCTTTCCAAAACAGTGAATGTCCAAAACGAGATTTATGTGGTTTCAACTTACATTCGATTAGGTTCTTGTCCCTCATTATATGTTTGGAACGGAACAGGCTACGCGTATTCTGCTGAAGTATCCGACGGTTCCGGCTGGCTAGGCTATTTGAATTATTTTCAAACTGACGGAACAATGGTGTTCTCAAACAATTATCCATTTGACTACATAAAATTAGACTCAACCCAACTTCAGCCAATCAACGGATTCTACAACATGAAAATCGCCGAAATGTCTGACGAGATTTTCTACCTTGACCAAGCTGAGATGGTTGCAATTGACCATCCAATAGGAACAGATGTCTTTTCAACAACAAGCACATTCATCTACAACCTCGCCGATCAAGGAACATTTTACACAGTTAGTTCAAACCCCGCAACACCAGTTTCCGCAGTTGATGGAAAAGGACAAAACGTTCTTCCAGAAATCTCCAAGATGGATGGAGTTTTTACTTCTGGAACCACATGGGCATGGAACAACGTAACTCTTAACTTAGGTAACCTAACAGGTGCAAACGAAATTAAACTTGTGGTAGGAGCAAAAATAACTTGGCCAACAACCCAAGCAGGAGGTAACAACTTCATGAAGTACGCCGACCAACCAGGAGTAACGCCTTCTCCGCCTCCTTACATGGAAGTTAAAGATAAAAATGGAAACTGGGTTCGCGTACCAGATGACCGAGAATTTCCGTTACCTGATGTTACAGATGACGTTTTCGTAGTTAACCTCACAGGGCTCTTCCCAACGAATGATTTTGAATTAAGAATTAACACCTACCAAGACATCCAGTTCGATTATATCGGAGTGGATACAACTGCTCAGCAAAACACAATTATTCACACTATAATGCCTTCAAGCGCTGATTTAGAACAAGCATTTAGCACAGACTCAAACTCAAGTGGTGCATTCACAAAATACGGCAATGTCAATGCATTGTTGCTTTCAGCTGACGACAAATTTGTTATTGGGCGAGAAGGAGACGCAGTTTCATTGCAATTTCCTGCAGACCTTCCCCCAGTTCCAAAAGGTATGGTTAGAGACTACTTTGTCATCGCTAGTTGCTGGTTCAAAGGCAATGGTTTATCTTATGTACCCTTCACTGTCGATCCGCTTCCATTCCAAGCGATGACAAGCTTTCCATATCCCCCCAGTGAAAGCTATCCATATGACAGCGTCCACCAAGCATACCTGGCTGTATACAACACACGAATAATTAACTAGAAACAAACACTTTCGGTTTAGTTTCTAAAGATGAGAAAATATATCGTATATTCTCTATTAGATCCAAAATAAAAAAAGCTGAAAAAATTGTAAAGTGAAGCAAAGCCACTGAAGTCTAAAATCTTACGAAGTTTGTGTTTTGCTTTGCTTTGCTTTTTTGGCTTTTCTTTTCTCGTCTCTTTCTTTCTTAGTTAACGGTTTTTCTTTTTTCGGCATTATTATTCTCCGCATTCTAATGTAGTGTGTAAGCCTTTAAAAACTTTCGAAAAAACACACAGGCTAAGTATATTCCCTGAAGGTGTGGCCGCATTTTGTGCATCGCATAAACTGAGTTGATGCTTCATCGCCGCCGCGTGTCTGAACTTGCCAGACATAACACATATTGTTTTCACACTTTTCACATTTCATGCGAATGGTTGGCATCGTTTTAATTTTCTGTTCTTCTTCACTAATTACTGTCATGAATGGCTGAGAATTAGGCTGTATAACCTTAACAATTACTGCCTGTGCCCTGTTCCCTTCAGCCTGCTTGACATAACTGCATTTTGTGCACGCAAGCACTACTGTGCCTTGACCCTTTCTAGGTTCAAGCCGGCAACCACAATCTGGACAAAACTCCATAATCTTAGAGATCCTCTTACAATAATGTTCTTCAAATTAATCAGATTATGGATATAAGGATTCTTTAACTAAAATGATGAAAATTCGGGTAAACATCAGAGTTTCGGCATAAACAAAGCGCAAATTAAATACATTATTCCATCAGTAGGCAAAAGGATGCAACATGGACAAAGAAGTGAACACCACGAGCGAATGGCAAACAATTGACCACACTCTTGCATATCTGAAACGAGCAGACAAACTTCCGCATCGAATTGAAGGAGAAAAAGCTTTCCTAGATCAAATTCCCTCTGATGTTATGCGAGTGTTAGATTTAGGCACAGGGGACGGAAGACTTACTAGCTTTAGTTAAACTTAACAGGCCAAATATTGAAGGTGTTGCCTTGGATTTTTCTGAACCTATGCTTCAGCAAGCCAAAAAACGCTTTGCAAATGACAATCACGTAACCGTAGTAAAACATGATTTTAATTTTCCACTTCCATTTATGCAACTTGGATGTTTTGATGCGGTAGTTTCGAGTTTGGCAATTCATCATATGACTCACCCAAGAAAGATGAAGCTGTACCAGGAAATATTTGACTTGCTAAGTCCAAAAGGCGTTTTCTGCAATCTTAGAACACGTTTCTTCCCCAACAAATAATCTGCATTACAAGTTTCTAGCAGCAACTGGACTAACTCCACAAACAGAAGATCCATCTAACAAACTTTTAGATGTTGAAACACAACTTCAATGGTTAAAAAAAATTGGCTTTACAGATGTGGATTGCTATTGGAAATGGCTGGAAATAGCGCTTCTTATAGGTTTCAAACCCTAAATGCAATTGACTTGACATTGCCTCCATTTGCAAAATAGAAAACGATAATAATAACCGCACAAACAAATTATCTATAGAGGTTTTTTAGTAAATGTCAAACAATAATGCACAGATGGACATGGGTCATTGGATCTGGCGGCTAATCGCATACATCATCGACAGCATCATAATCGCTATCCCAACATACATCATATACTACATTGTTTTGCTATCAATCTTTTTCAGCGGCGGCGTAACGGGCTTTGTTGCAGCATACGGATTTGCATTACTTTTCCCATTCCTATTCGGAATAATCGAAGTGCTCTACTTCGTCATCCTAGACGTCTCATGGGGAGCAACAATCGGCAAAAGAATCTTAGGACTACAAGTACAAATGACAAACGGCGGAAAAGTAACATTCGACAAAGCCTTCATACGAAACATAAGCAAAATATTCTGGCTATTCCTTATCCTTGACTGGCTAATCGGAATCGCCACACCTGGAGCTGACAAACGTCAAAAATACACCGACCGCATCGCAGGAACCACCGTTGTTCAAGCAAAACAAGCATTCCAATCAATTGCACCCCCTCCATCTTCACCCCCACCATCTTCATAGTAAAAAGACAACACTCTTTTTCTTTTTTTTAATTTCTAAGAAATATTCTTAGTTTTAGCCCAAATTAATTCAGTTCAACTCTTGTCATATTTCATTTATTATGTCGTGTTTTTTCACTATCTTTTTTTTGACTTTCTAATTAAATAAATTATCGAATCAATTCTTCAAGCCAAATGTTAAGTTTCTTTTCACTTAGTCCGATTCCGGGTTTTCCGTCAAGTCTTCTGATGACCTCAGATTTTTCGAAAAATATTACAGTTGGCACGGCTTCAATTTCATAATCATCCCATAACGGATTATCATAATCATCTAAGAGAACATGAATAGCACTTCCAATGTTAAACGTAGCTATTTTTTTGTCGAAAGCTGGGACAATATTTCTACAAAAAGGACACCAAGAAGCATAAAACAAAACTAGAACTTTCTCAGTCCTGCTCAAAATCTCACTCAACTCGTCTTCACTTTCAATTTCGATCATGTGCAATCATGAATAATCGAATTTACACTTTCATAAACATACTGTTTTTCCCAAGAATTTAACCAAGACTCAATGCGAAGGCTAAATACTCTAAATTACTAATTTGATCAGGGAAAAAAATTGTCTCCAAGCACTCACAGACGCGGGTATCCAGTCGCAACTCTTATCGGAATAGAAAATAACATAGCTTCCTTATGGCAAGTTTTCAGCCTTGTCGCCAAGCACCAACAAACCATCAGTTTACTTGGCAACAGAAATGACGCCAAAGCCCTTTACAGTTTTCATGAATCTATAATAAACACTTTAAGGCCAACCTTAAAGGAAGGCGTAAGAAGTGTAATTATCGCGTCTCCACCAAGAACCGATTATGCGCAAGAATTCCTAAGCCACATCAAAGCGCATCATTCGTGGCTTTTCCAAAGCGCAAACAAGACGATTTTCTCACCGATTGCGGGTTCAGCTAGCACTCCACAGCAAGTAGCAGCTTTAACAAAGACAAACACCTTCAAACAATTAATCAGCGATACGACAACACAAGAAACAGAGAACCTGCTTGAAATCCTAAAAAAAGGCTCAACGCAACAGACAATCTGGTTTTCTTTTCTTTGCAAGAAGCAGAACCCTTTGTCTTTGACACTCAAGCCGAAGGAAAGCCTAAGCCCGATTATCTCATTCTTACAGATGAATATCTTTCTAGAAGCCGCCAAAAATATCGAGTTCAAAGACTCATGCAGGTTGCCGCAAACAAAGGGGTTAAGACACGCGTAATAAGTGCAGAATCAACCGCGGGTACTCGTCTTACTCAGCTTGGCGGAATTGTTTGTTTAGCAAAACGCGAGTAACTTAATTAAATAAATTCAGCGTGTTTTAGCTCTTCAGTTGTAATTTTACCGGAGTGCAATGCTGTGGCCATTAAAACACCTGAAATTCCTAAATCTTTCAACTCCAACAAATCTTTTATGTCTCTAACCCCACCTCCGACGTAAACATCCAACGTTTGTTCATGAAGCGTCTTCTTCAAAAAATTAACATTAATTCCTTCATTACTACCTACTCGAGCCAAATCTAAAACAATTACTTTTGAAATCCCCATTGCCTTAAATTCACTAAGAAGGCACATTGGATCAACACATCCAGCGAATCCCAATTTAACAAGAACCTTATCACCCTTCAAATCAAGACTGACTATAACCTTGTCGCTCTTGAAAATCCTAACCGCTTCACTCACGAAGCTTTTGTTTTGTAAAGTTTCTGTTCCAATTACAACCTTTGAAACCCCGTTGTCAAGCAGGTCTTTTGCTCGTTCTAGATCAGTTACTCCGGCATCTACCATTAGCTTTAACCCAGTTTCATAAACAATATTTTTGAGCAAATGAAAATTCAGAGTATTTTTTGTGATTGCGTCTAGGTCTGCAATGTAGAGTTCGCTGAAACCGAGCATTTTGAATGTTTGAGCAACTTCTAACGGTTCAACTGACTCCGTTAGAATGCTTTTAAGTGGTTTATATTCTCGTCTTTTTCCTCTTACGCCATGTACCACTAAACCGTTTAGAATGTCAATTACTGGAATTACTTTCAAATTTTCGGCCTACAGCTGAATTGACACTTAACAAATAGAAAAACATAGCCATCACTACAGCAAAACTTTTAAAGGTGTCAATTCGCATGTTTAGGATACTAATTGAAACTGCTCGTAAGCCCCATGAATGAAAAGGAAGCCTTGGAAGCTATCGCTGGAGGAGCAGACATAATTGACGTTAAAAACCCTGTGGAAGGTGCTTTAGGAGCAAATTTTCCCTGGGTAATCAAACGAATAAGAGAAATAACGCCTCGAAACATTGAGGTAAGTTGTGCACTAGGTGAGGTTCCAAACCTTCCCGGATCCATTTCTTTGCTGCATTGGGCGCGGCATCAATGGGTGTCGATTACATTAAAGTGGGGCTTTACGGATTCAAAACATCATAAAGACAGCCCTGTTTCTGTTACAGAACGTTAACCGGGCAGCTAAAGAATGCAATCCCAAAATTAAAGTCGTTGCCGCCGGCTACGCTGATGCAAAAAGAATCGGATGCATTAGATCCCATGCTAATTCCCGAAATAGCGCATAAAGCACATGTTGACGTGGCGATGCTTGACACCGCCATTAAAGATGGCAAAAACCTCTTCGATTTCTTAAATGACAAACAACTTAAAAAATTTGTTGATTCATCCCACTTGCTTTGGTTTGGAAGCTGCCTTGGCTGGTTCGTTGAGAAAACAGGATTTACATATGTCTATGGATTAGGGGCTGATATTGCGGGAGTCCGCGGGGCAGCCTGCACGAACAGCGATCGAGTTACAGGGGAAATTACAGAAAAACAAGTCGCGAGTTGGTCGAGAACCTAAAAAAAGTAGAAACTGTAAAACAAACCAACAAAGAGGGATTAACGATTGCATATCAAGGGGTCAAGCAAAAAGACGGTACTAGAACGAACTCAAAAGAATTCAAGGGCAAGACAAAAGTATGACGATGGCAAAATTCTATGTTCAATGTGCACTAAACCTCACCCTATAGCACAAAAAGCTTACATGATGTTTCTGAACTCAAATTTGGGCGATCCAGGGCTTTTTCCCGGAAGCATTCAATTAGAAAAAGAAGTTATAAAGCAACTTGAGCTCGCTTCTTCATGGCGAAAACTGCGGTTGGCTTCATTGTTTCAGGCGGAACAGAAGCGAATTTGCTGGCGTTTTAGCAGCAAGAAACAAGGCGAACGTAGATCAACCCCGAAGTCATATTGCCCGAATCTGCCCATTTTTCATTCACAAAAATTTGCGGTTTGCTGAAACTTAAAGCCAATTTACGCATCGGTTTAGATTCCTCTTATAGAGTTGATGCTCAGAAGTTGAAAAGACCATCAACAAAAATACTGTCGCCATAGTTGGAACGGCTGGAACCTCAGAATTGGGTGTTATTGACCCCATCGAAGAGTCTGTCCGATATAGCTCTAAAGCATAAAGTATAGTTACATGTGGACGCAGCTTTCGGGGGTTAGTGATCCCATTTTTAAACAAACTGCACTCAAATTTGATTTCAGCCTTACCAGCTGTAAAGTCCATGACTGTGGATCCGCATAAGATGGGTATGGCTGCGATTCCCTCGGGCGGGATACATTTTCCGAGAGCGCGAGGACTTAGATTAATTAAAACTGAAACGCCCTACTTAACAGACCGGTTTCAGTACACATTTGTTGGGACAAGAACAGGCGCTTCTGCAGCATCAGCTTGGGCAGTTTTTCAAACTCTCGGGATAGAAGGCTTTAAAAAAAATGTTGATGCGCTGCATGAAAACACTCTATTGTTAACTAATGGGCTTAAGAATGCCGGGTTTAACATTGTAATTGAACCAACTTTAATATAGTGGCTTTTCGAAGTACCAAGAATACAAAATTGTTGGCGGAAAAGCTCTGGCAGAACGAGGCTGGTATGTTTCATATGTTCCGCGGTATGATTGCATTAGAATTGTTCTGATGCCTCATGTCAAAAGACAACATGTTCAGCTTTTTTAAAGAGTTAACTGAAATCGAAAAGCTTTAAGCTTCTAGAGACGTTTCAATCGATTAAGGGACTAAAGCATTGAAGATTAGCGGTTTATGAGCATATTTCAAGCGGCGGATATGCAGGCCGACCCATTTCGCCTGAAGTTTTTATCTGAAGGTTTTGGAATGCTTCGTACGTTTGCCTCTGATTTGAAAGCGGCAGGCCACGAAGTAACCGTTTTACTTGACGATAGAATTTCAAAACTAAATCCCCCCTATGAATGTCGACTATATAGTGCCAATTTTAAACTCACGAGGAAACAAAAAGATTCCTTATCAATCTTAGCCAAAATCAACGATGCTATCATACATTATTGCTCCTGAAACAGGAAAAACTCTGCAATCCTTAGTTAAGCTCATAGAGGATACAGGCAAAATTTCGCTTAATTCTAAATCCAGCGCAATTCAAAACGTTGCAGATAAAGCAGTTCTCTATGAAGCTTTGAAAGAGAAAGATTTGTCTTCACCTGAAACAATAATCCTTCGATGTTAGTGATAGTTTATCGGAAATAAAGCGGCATATTAAAGAGAAAGCTAAGTTATCCTGTTGATATTCAAGCCGGTTGATGGTGTTAGTTGCAATGGTTTAAGCATTGTTAAAGACGAAGACAAATCGAAGAAAGCTATTGACAAAATTAAAGCTGAATCAGCAGAGAAACATTTTATTATTCAAGAATTTGTTGAAGGAGACGCAGCAAGTGTAAGTGTGATTTGTGCAGATGCAAAGCGTTTGCAATTAGTTTGAACAAACAAACGGTGAAGGTTGTTGCCCCAGCTGATAATTCAAGTTACGAAGGTGGCATTGTCCCATTTGATCATCCCCTTAAAAACAAGCGTTCACAGTAGCAGAGAAAGTTGTTAAGCGTTTTCCAGGATTAAGGGGTTATGTGGGTGTAGATTTGATTTTGGCAAAAGACAATGCGTTTGTGGTAGAAGTTAATCCACGATTAACAACATCATATATTGGTTTAAGCAAGGCTGTTAATTTCAATGTTGCGACAAGCGATCAGTGAGTGCTGTTTTGAAAGTAAACTTCCAACAAGACTATGAAAATAGAGGTTATGTGTGTTTCTCAAAACTAGAAACTTCTAAACCGACATTAAGCGGCTTTTCAAGAAGTAGCTAACATAAGTGAGGTTGTTTCACCGCCATTTACTTTTGTCGATAACCCGAAAGCCTGCATCTATTGTTGCATGTAAGCCGATTCAGTAGAGGATGTTGAATTAGGTTAGAAGAAACTAAAAAGCGCCTTCTCAACATTATCAGTAGAGGAAAATAACTTTGGTAGACTGTGTTAGGTTACGATATCGGCGGCGCCAACACTAAAGCTGCTTTCGTAAGCACACAGAATGGAAAACTGCTCGAAGCATCAAGATAGAGGTCGAATACTTTCCAATATGGAAAGAATCGCAAAACCTTGCAAACGTTCTTTTGGCGCTTAAAAACAGTTAAGCATAAACCGCGTAGATGGTTTAGGCGTAACCATGACAGCTGAATTATCAGATGCTTACGACTACAAAGCGTGAAGGTGTTCAACAGAAATTAACTATCTGCGTTAAGCACGCTTTCCCAACATGCCCATTTACGTTTTAAGCACGTAGCAGAATTGAAGCCATTGGACATCGCTCAAGAGAAACCTTTTGAGTTGCTGCAGCAAATTGGGCTGCGACAGGCTGGCTTGTAGTTCTCGCTGGTTAAGGATTGCGTAGTAATTGATGTTGGAAGCACAAGCGCCAGCATAATTCCCATCGTCAACGGTCGAGATAGCTGCAAGGGTAGAACAGATTTGGAGAAGCTCATTTGCGGAGAGCTTGTTTACACTGGCAGCTTAAGGACTAATGTTGCGGCAATAGTTCATTCTGTTCCGATTAGAGATGGCTGTTGCAGGCGTTGCATCAGAACTGTTTGCTTTATCTGGAGATGTCCACTTAATATTAGGTAACATAATGGCGGAACAGTACAGTAGCGAGACCGCTGATGGACGAGGAAAAACGTTGCCTGAAGCCTCCGCGCGGTTTAGCAAGAGTGGTTTGTGCTGACACTGAAATGTTAACTCAACAAGAAATTATCGATATTGCAAAATATGTTTACGATGAACAAATCCAACAAATTGTTGAGGGTTTAGTAAAGTCTACTTATGCACGAAAGCGTTACGACTCAAAAGGTTTCCGTAGTGGTTACAGGTCTTGGTAAAGATTTTCTTGTAAGAAAAGCCGCTAAAAAAATCGGCGACTGAGAAAATTATTGATTTGAGACACCTTGTTTCCAAGTGACGTAACAATAGCGACTCCAGCGTTTGCAGTTGCTTTAATGGCTGCATAGTAAGCTCGAAGGAGAAAATCGTCGAGTGAATGCGATAGTGGTAAAGTTGGGCGGCAGTTTAGCGTCTGCACCCTCAGAAGCTAAAGATCTATGTTGTAAGCTAAGCGAATTCTCCAAGACAACATAAGCTTGTTAGTAGTGCCGGGTGGCGGCGAATTTGCTGACATCGTCAGACGGGTAGATAAGAGATTTACATTATCTGATGAGGCGTCACATCGGATGGCAATTTTAGGAATGGATCAATACGGCTTTTTGCTGTCAGATTTAATGCCAAATTGGCTCTCATGCATCGAATCAACTTGAAGAGGTACAGAAAATTTTAGATTCCGGGGGTACCACGTTTTTTTGCCTTCGAATATATGTTTAGCAAGATCCGTTTGGAAAACTCTTGGGAGGTAACTTCCGATTCAATTGCAGTTTACATAGCAGGACAATTGCATTTAGAAAAGGTGATTTTGGTAACTGATGTTGACGGAATTTACACTTGCAACCCCAAAAAACATCCAGATGCCAAACTAATTGACGAGTTATCTCGCTAGGCGAGCTTTGAAATGTATCAAGAAACGAACATGCGTCGATAAGTTTTTGCCTAAATTGCTTTCGAAATTGAAGATTGAATGTTTGGTTGTGAATGGGTTATTCCCTAAACGAATTGAAGCGATTTTAGATCGAAAGAAACTAGTTTGCACATTATGAAAGACTGATAGAACTTCTAGTAACAAATGATTTTCTAAAAGAACAGGCGGTTAAGGCAGCTCCTAAAGTATAATAAAAAAAAGAAGAAAATGGAAGATTTAGTTGGTTTAGATTTTTTTCTTGTCTAAAACTTCTCGGAAGCTTTTACCACAGCAATCATATAGCGCTATGGTAAGCTGTGTTCTTTTTCCTTTTTTGTCTGGTTTGCCAGCCATTTTCCAAGTTTTTTTAGCATTTTTAACTTCTTTTCCGCAAGTTGGGCATTTTGCCATGATAATCCCTAATTCCATGTTATCATATGAATCAACATAAAACACTTTCTATCCATCCTCAGTAAAAGCGCGAAAACAAGACTTTTTGATGGAAAAATAATGGATAAATGCCTTCTTTCATGACGAAAATGGGCATGAAAAACCCTCTATTTGCGGGGTAAAGGGTCTTAATTTTTTTTTCATTATGAAATAATTATTATTAGCTTGGTTGATCAAGCAATATTGAAGATTCATGAGTATTATTGGATTAGATTTAGCTGGGGTTGAAACCAGACCAACAGGATACTGCAAGCTTACAAATATGAAAGCAGAAACTTCCTTGCTTTATAGTGACAAAGAGGTCTTGAGCAAAATAAAAGAAGTTAGGCCTGATGTTATCGCTGTAGACGCTCCTTTAAGTCTACCTCCTGGAAGAAAGACACTTGAAGAAAGAACAAGTATTCATCTTAGAGAATGCGATAGAGAACTTTTGAGAAGACATATAAAATTTTTTCCAATAACGCTTGGACCGATGAGAAAACTAACCACACGAGGTATGTTCTTAAAGAAAGTTCTAGAAGAGGAAAACTTTTGTGTAATAGAAACCTACCCCGGTGGTGCTCAAGATGTTCTGGGGATTCCTCGAAAACAGAAAGGTCTCGAAAAACTGAAAATTGGCTTGGAAAATTTAGGTATACAAGGGCTCAATGGTCAGTTAAGTGACCATGAACTTGATGCGGTTACTTGTGCATATGTCGGAATGCTGTTTTTGGAAGGAGCAGCTCATTACATATGGGGATTCTTGTGACGGAATTGTTATGCCGAAAGACCGATTAAATCCGGACAAATCCATTTGACAAGCAGATTACATTATTATTTTAGTTTTCCTTCTGTTTGTTTTCTGTATTGGTTCTGTAGAGTTTGTATGGCCACCAATTAGCTTTTTGTGCGAGGCCCATCAGAGCAGGTACAAAGAAAAGAATGACGATGGTAACATCTATTAGAATTGCTGAGGCGACTGCGAGACTATTTCTTGAAGCATGGGAATATTAGTTATTATTAGTGATGCAAACACAGTGGCCAATACTAGCCCTAAGCCAAGGATTGTTATCCAGACTTTTTCGATGGCGGTTACTATAGCTTCATTGTCTGTTTTGCCGTTGAGAACTTCTTCACGGATACGTGTTAAGAAGAATATGTCATAATCAATTCCTACCCCTAGCATAGTTACCACCACGAATAAGGGCGCAAAGTCTGAGAATCGGTAGGTTAAGTGCAAAGTAGAATGTAATTGAAATAATGGCTAAAGAGAAAACAACACTGCATAGTATCGTAATTATGAGGCGAATCGGGGTGAAAGCTGACCGGAGTTGGATAAACAAAATCACGTAAACGGCAGCTGCAAGAATTACTATAACCTGAGGAATCAAGTTTTCCATGAAAGTATGACTGTCATAGGCTGCCTGAGTTTGTCCGCCATAGTAAATTTTTAAACCGTTCATAAGTGGAAGTTGGCTGATGTTCTTCTCCATCCCACGTAAGGCGTTAATGGCAGCTGTGCCCACGGCTGAATCTGAAAGACCCACTGAAATTACAACAGTTCTGTTATCTTTTCCAATTGTCTGAAAACATTTGGCCCTCATACTGCATAGAGAGTGACGCAGACATATTTTCCACAGATGAAAAATTGAATAAATATCCAAAAGGCCTAGTTGGACCATTAACGGTATCGACACCCTTAGAATCTGCAGCGGCTGCAGTGATTAACTCAATCTGGTTCAATAATGTCTGGTTAAACTGGTTGTCTCCATAAGTTATCTGCGTGGGCGTAACAACGATGATGGAGGTTGGTGCCGTTGCTCCGCTTCCAAAACTGTCTGCTAAGACGGTTAGTCCTTGATTGCTTTGAAAATTCGGAATAAGCTTTAGAAAATCCTCACTTGTAGGCGCATTATACATGACGACAAAGGCGCTTAAGGCTACTATGCTAATGATAATTATGATCGGCACTTTTCGTCTAAGCGTGCCATGCGCCAAACGTCTTAATGCATTTTTGTTTGGGTCAGACCGCGATTTGCTCTGTTTATTTAATCCGGGCCAGAATATTCGGTCACCTAAAGCAATCTCAAGGGCTGGTAATAAAGTAAGTGAGGCTAAAAGCAAGATTGAAACACCGAGTGCAATTGCGGTTCCAACATCGCTAAAGATAGGAACGTTTGCAACTGCCATAACTATGTAAGCTACAATGACAGTTATGCCAGCTGTTAGTACAGCCTGGCCTGCCCACTTGATTGAAGTGCCTACGCTTTCCTCTATTGTTTTACCTTTCAGCCTTTCTTCCCTTGTACGTCTAAGTTGTAACACTGAATAGTCAACGGCAAGTCCCAGCATCAGTAATATAGTCAAAGTGGGCGTGAGGAATGTCAAAGTGCCATTGCCAAGTTTTACTATAGAAACGTAGATGGAGGCAAGTGCAACGGAAACCGAAATGCCTCCAAGCAAAACTGGAATCAAAGCAGCCAACGGCGCCAAAAACAGTAGACCAACTATTAGAAGGGAAACCCCAATGGCCGGTCCAATGGTTATTTCAAGTGCAGGAACGAATGCTTTTTCTGCATCCTTACTCAAAACTGAGCCGCCGGTTACGTAGACCTTGCCAAAGTTCTGTAATCCAGAATTCTGTACATCAGACTCAACGTGAGAAATCGTATTTTCGTCTGGGTTAGATGAAAAACTGAAAATAATCAACATGGTATCATTCTTTGAATTAACAAAGTTCCCTGTCAAAGCCGTTGAGGGTACGTATGGATAATTTCCGTAAGATTGCATGGTAATTACATTGTTTATTGCAAGGTTCACATCAGTGATTGTTGAGTTTGACGCAAGCCCTGATAAGAGGCTGCTAAGAGATGTCGCATTTATGGTGAAGAGAGGTGAGTCTGCAAAAGTAGTTTGTGTAACATTTGAAATATAGCCGCAAGCCAGGCTCCATGATTGAGTGGCGTTAAGTGATAATTCAAGTTGATATGATAATTGAAGCTCTGCAGTTTGATTAAGAATGCTCGGTATTGACGAGTTAAGGAGACCATACTCTAACGAGTAGAGACTTGATTCTCCAGTATAATTGCCTATGTCTTTGTCATTTGCGAACATATTGTTAAGGGCAAGCACATTCTGTTTCAGCGAATCAGAATATACTGATGCTCCTTGAATAACAACTAGAATGCTATTATCGCTACTATTGGAGCTTGGAAATTGAGCTTGCATTATGTTTGCTGCTTTTTCTGACTCAGTATTGGTTGGTGACGCAAACCCACCAGTGAGATCATAAGAAACGGCTGAGAAAAAGCTTGGGATAAGAACAAGCGAAAGCAACACGGCCACAACCCACGCTATGATAATCCATCGGTGCCGTTTACGAATAAAATTATTCAGTGAATCAAAGAGCGACATTGACAAATAACATCAAACTTCCGTTAAGCAACCTTTTCACTTTTACCATGCATTCTACTAGTCATAGCAATTGCGGTTGACATCGCCTTTCTTAAGGATTTCCCATGATTTTACCAAAAATAAGAAAGCGGAAGAAATTACTCAGCAAATAGCAATTGCAGGTAAACGTAGCATTCTGACAAAAAAGACTTAAAACTGAAATTTCCTTATGTGAAAAGTGCCGAGGGCAGGGTTTGAACCTGCGACGACTCGGTCTTCAGCCGAGCGCTCTCCCAGGCTGAGCTACCTCGGCAATTCTTGTTCGCTTAAGATAGTTTTTAAAGAGCGCATTAAAGTCAATGTATACCATCTTTATTTACGTTTTCGTAGAAACAGCTAATTGTTTTCTAGCAAGAAATTAATAGCAATGCCAAATCAAAATTAATGAAGATAAAATTTGTCTTAATGTATTAAGACAACGAAATGTGTTAAGAAATACCCTGTTAGTCCAGTTGTTAGAAAACAAACAAAGACAAGAAATCCTTCATGTTCTTGAACAATATCATTTAATTTTGATCTTCTCAATATTACACACCGAATATTGTTAATCGTTATGAAGGGAAAGGTTTTATGAAGGGAGGATACGTAGTTTGAATTCAGCAGCAACATTTGGGCCGTTAGTCTAGCTGGCTAGGACGTCGCCCTCACGCGGCGAAGATCACCGGTTCAAATCCGGTACGGCCCACCAACAAACAAATCATGTAATGCTTATTAATTTGAGGGAGAATAGTATTTTTTGATATTTATGCATCGAAAACTTGTCTTCTCACTGGCAGCTGTATTTTTGATAATAGCTCTAATTGTACCTCCAGCTATAGTTATCCTTCAAACAAATAACACCATTTACAAGTATCTAATTCCAGGCACAAATCCTGCTCAAGGATCAACTAATATTACAATTACAATCTCTCCACAAGACCGCAACAATTACAATAACGCAATCTTTTATGCAGTGATAATCGAGGCAGTCTTCATAGTTCTTTTTGCGATAACCGTATATTTCGGCGTTAACCACCCACACCCGACACACAAAGGCCTACAGCCATAAGAAATAGTCGAGACTCAATCTGAGTAACAATCAAAATCGAGATCTTTTTAGAATCTCAATCCAATCAGCTTGTTAAGACGATTCTTCTTAGCTTAAGTAACACTTTCATTTTTTTTGCTGTTGTCGTTGTACAGTCACAAATTATTAAAAGGAGTTAACGCAGTTTTCATTCAGTGTAGATGTTGTCTTTAGGAGGTGTAATCTATGCCCGAAACACCCATTAATATTACTGAAAAACTACAAAAACTTGGTCAAACAGCGCAAGAATACAAAGATGCGATTGTAAATCAATTCAAGGATATGGAAGTAGAAGTAAAAGATTGGAACTTCTCAGTTGGAAAAGCTGACAAAGAATACAACGTAGAAGTCAACATAAAACTTGGCATCCGTTCGAAAAAACCTTAAGCAAAACATTTGCGAAATGAACAATCTTGAATCCCCTTTCTTTGATGTAAACTTGCTTGAATTACCAATTTAGATTGTTGGTCGCCAAAATTAGTTCGCTGATTTTTTACCAAAACAAATAAGAACTCGGTTTTGCATCCAGAAGGCTACCAACAAGAGGAAACACAAATGCCATCTGAAATTACTGATGTTGATAAATTCGTGGCCATGAGTGCCAAAGCAAAATATTGTTCAGTTAAAAGACTTAAAGAAACGGTTAAGTTGAAACTTCGCACACCAGGGCAACTTTATACTTTAAAGATTGAACCATTAAGGGCCGACGAAATAATCAAGAAGCTGCAGTGTGAAATCCAAGAAAAATAATTTTTTTCGGTTTTTTTCAAATCATTGAATTTTCTAAAAGATTCATTTCTTAATTCAATCGTTTTGTATACGGAACATATAAACAAGCTGACAAGCTCTAGCCAATCCACTTTTAACTTATTTCAAAACAATGCATCTTCGAAAACTCACGAAGGTTAAATATACATGACAAGAAAACAGTCTTATGATTGAATGGCGCATCAAAAGCCACCGAAAATTCTCTTTCAAAATAGGTTGTAAGCAAAAAGATTGTTTTCAGGTCCTCAACTCAGTGGTGAAGCCTTCTAAAAATAGAAGTTTTGCCTATTTATGATGTGGAAAATTTCTATTCGATCACTTTCCTTAATTCTTTTGAAAATAATGCTAAATCAAAAGCTTTTCGTGGACGAAAAATTGTCGAATGGTCACTATTTATGTTTAAAAGCTAAAAATTTAGGATGCGTGATGTCAGAAATGAATTAAATAGTTAAAATTATCAATCAAGTATATCATGCAATTGGGTGCGAAAAACGAAGATCAATAGATCAAGATTTGCAGAAGAACAAACCAGTCTATGAGGAGGAAACCAGAATTTTAATAATTAGGCGACGAATTCTTTAACCAAGAAGTTGAATTGGTATGAAGAAGCTCATTAGTCTGAAATTCTTTCAGGTGTCTTTGATTGATGCTTTCGTATGCGTTGATGGAAGCTTTACGCTTAACATTAGTTTAGATGCGTCGGTTTGAGTGATTATTGTTAATTATGGAGTTTTTGACTAATGAGTATTGAACGTAATCTGATAATTTCGTTGTTGAAATTAAGTAAAGAGGGGATCTTTTTAACTGAAGATGTAGAAAAAGACTCTAGAACGCCTTCAACGATTACATTGAAGTTGTTACGGAAACTGCAAAATGAAGACCTTCTTTATCTCAAATTAGGTAGCATTGAAATAAACAACGGTAGGAGGCTGAAGCTAGCAGCACGAGCAATATCATTTGGAGCCGATTTGGAGGGCATAAGTAATCTGCTTTGCTGGCAAGAGTTCGAGGAAATTGCTGCTTTTACTTTAGAAAATTATGGCTACGCTGTAACAAATAATGTACGGTTCAAATATGGTGGTCGCAGATGGGAAATAGATGTCGTAGGCTGCAAGAAACCCTTAGTTGTCTGTATTGATTGCAAGCATTGGCAACACGTAATTTCACCTTCAGCTTCTAAAAAGAATAGTTGTTTCACAGGTTGAACGAACAAAAGCCTTAGCAGATTCGTTGCCCTATCTCTCATTAAACCTTGAATGCGTCAAATGGGGTGATGCAAAATTTGTTCCGGCAGTATTATCCCTTCTACCTAGCTCATTCAAATTCTATGACAAAGTTCCAGTCGTACCTATACTTCAAATGCGAGATTTTCTTGATCAGCTACCAGTTTACATCGAATCACTCAAGTTTTTTCCGAAAAAATTTCATGATTTAAGTCATAATCTTTAAAATTGGAGCTTTAGCAACTTTTAAAGCTGGATAAAGACTAAGAATGAACATTCCAAAAAGAGCTACAAAAAGCCAAGCGGCTATTTCTAAGATTGTAAAACTTGTAACTAGTGGTTGGGACATTAAAATAAGCAAGGTGATAATAATGCCGAACGGTATTCCGATCCCAAAGCTTGAGAGCAACAGAATAATGCTTTGAATTGCCAAGATAAAGATAATTTTTTTTGGTTTCGCTCCAACAGCCCGTAAGATAGCGAATTCTTGATGTTGTTCATCAACCGCGAGCATCATATAACCTACAAAACAAAATGTAGCAGATGCCAAGGTGAATATGGGTAAAAGCATTATTGCTTGCCAAGTTGAAGCCAAAAAACGCAGTATTCTTGTCAAATATGCTGTTAAATCGAAAAACATTCAAGCTTGGATCTGTTGATTGGATTAATGTTTTGATTTGCGCAATAGCTGCGAGCGGTCAGTTGAACCATTCAGTTTAATTAACAGCAGGTTAGGATTTGGAATACCTGTAACATTTTCCAAACTTTCAATGGGAACATAAGTTACAAAACCGTTGTTTAGTGGGTCAACACAAACTCCAACTATGTTGAATGTGTTATTTTGAAACGCTATGCTTTCAGAAAGAGGATTCGAAATCAGTATGCCTTTGCTGCGGTCAGGTGAATACATTGATTGGCAACAGTGAATCGCCAATAACAGCTTTCAAGTCATCATTTTGAGTTAAAAACCGCCCTTAACGAATCAATGTGTTTGTTGTTTTTCTGGATTAACACCTATTACTATCGAATCGCCTTGTCTGCTATCCCCAACAGCGTAAGTTGCCTGGGTGATATGGTCAAAAGTGAAATTAGCATATCTCTTGGACGTGCTCTTCCAAAATCAAGCGCGAATCAACCAATGACACACTGGGCAAAGCACTTAATTGCGAAACTAACAGTTTCGGGAATGGCGAAATTTGGATCTGAATAGTTGAAAACGTTTGTTTCGTGACCCTCCTGAAAACTTCGACAAAAGCAGTTTATATTGCTCTACCCATACTGTTGTTAGCTATAGCGATGGTATTTTTGTCAGATGCATTTTGAACCCAAGACTGAGTGGTATTGCTAGCGATGATTCCTCCTGCAACTGAAACCGTAACAAGAACAAAGACAATTGAAAGTAAAATAACTATTCGAATATTAGCTGATTGCCGCCGAAACAGGCTTCTGGAAGCGATTCTCCAGGTTAAACCATATTTTGATCGCGGCCTTATGTTTGTTTCCATTGTTAAACCGTAATAGTTAACGGGTGAAAGTGCATTTACCGGAGACATTCTTGAAGCTTTGAGGATAGGTTGAAACCCAAAAACGATTGAAAGTACAAAAAAGACAACAAAAACCAAGGGTGCAAACCAAAAATTAGGCAATGGATATAACCGAAAAAACAATATTGGCACTACGTAATCCATAAAAAACCAGAAATAATGCCTAAAACACAGCCAACAAAGGTTGTTGTTAGCAGTTCGGTCATAAAGTACCCTGCAACAAGGCTATTTGGGCATCCTGCAGCTTTAATCAAACCGAAATCGCGTGTTCTTTGCGCCATCATCAAAAAAACAATGAAGGAAGTAAGCACGGCTCCGATCAGCAAAAATAAATATCCCGATGAAAAGATGAATTGAGAAAAAATAGCGGTTAAGCCTAACAGTTAAAATGCCCGTTGCTGAAGCAAACCTAAGCCTAAACGGCTGCTAAACAGCAACAGAAACAGCGTAGAAGCGACACTCAACGTCAAAGTAGCGATGGTTAAGCTTGTTTGAAGTTTCCTTCGAAGCAAATCGTTAATGGGAAAAGCGGCTTTACTCATTTTGGCTCGCCAATTTGCCATCTTCTAAGACATAAAACTTGGTCTGCTAACGCCTTATTTGGAGGTCATGGGTTGAAACAATAACGGTTTTGCCTTTATCCTTCAAAAATTGAAGAACTTGGATGATTTTTTGCGCGTTTTTGGCGTCCAAATTGCCTGTTGGTTCATCTGCAAGAATTAGCTCAGGGTCATTGGCTAATGCCCTGGCAAAAGCTACTCGTTGCTGTTCGCCACCGCTAAGTTGAGAAGGAAAATGATTTGCGCGTTGATCTAAACCTACGGTTTCCAATAGTTCAGTACTCGTTTTTCGATTTCTTCCTCAGGTTTCTTGTCCATTCCATCGGAAACGCAACATTTTCTGCTACAGTTAAAGTAGAAACTAAATTGTAAGCTTGAAAAACAAACCCAACGTTATTGCATCGAAAATCCGACAAGAAATCTTCATCTTTATCGGTTAAATCTTGCCCTGCTAACAAAAATTTTTCCCGTTGTTGGCTTGTCAATTCCACCAATAATGTTGAGCAGGGTTGTTTTGCCTGACCCTGAAGGACCACATAATACAACGAATTTGCCTTTAGGAATTGAAAATGTTATGTCTTTTAGAACTTCAATTTTGATATTGCCTAATTGATAGTCTTTTCTAAAGCTTGTGGTAGAATCGATTTAGTCTTCTTCTTCGGTCATTGTACTTTCCTCTTTCAATATTAGTCGTTACCATGTTAATAATATAGTTTAAGGTACGTTTGCTTACTAGTTAACTGTAGGTTGTGTCGATGTTGAGGTTTCCTCTGTCCCGTTTAAGTATTCTGACTTTGTCGGGAAGCTTATTTTTTTCCCAGTCCGTCCAGCTGATTTCTTTGAAAAGCCACCGTTTGCCCAGGTGTGCTGCGACGACAGCATGTTTGTGTTCATTATCTGAGGGGATGAATTGATCAAGGAACCTGAAGAGTTTGTCGATTTGTTGTCTTGGGAAGTATGCGTAGTAGCTGGCGTTTTTTACTTCGAAAGCGTAATTGTGTGTGCCTTTTCGTGCCATGATGTCTGGTAGAGGGTTAAGGCTTGGGTTGCTTACTGGAACTCGGACTGCGTTGTAACCTTTTTTCTGCAGGAGTTTGACAAGTACGGTTTCACTATAGAAGCCTCTTTTGCTCCAACGACGAAGTCTTATTCTATCAATTTCTGTGGTCACAGTTTTCTCCTGAATGCTTGCTGATTAATTCTGCACTTTAGAGATAAAAATTGTTCCTTTAGACCTCTGAAGAAAATTATTTCGTTGATGCTTTCGTATACTCTTTTGTTGGCTGGTGGGTCTGGAGAGAAGTGGTGACGTTAATAATTCTTGATAATACTATAACAACTAATATCACTGAAGCCGTAAACTTCATCATCCACACCTTAAAAATATCGTCATATTAGACTACTCTAAGCACGTTAAATGTAAGTAATGAACCCCGTATAACCACAAGATAAAGTCCTCAGAAAAAGAAAATCTGCCGAAAACCAACATCTACCAGGCGTATACAGAAGCATCAACCAAGTAACCTTTTTACACTTCCAATTAGAAGCCTAATTCTTTCTAAATAACGGAGACTTTTTTTGCACCAGAAGTTTGCTGGAAGATATCGGCGCAAAACTAAATTTATAGATGAGCTAAGAATTAGAGTGAATACTTTAATTTAAGATGGATCTTAAAAGAAGCTATTTTCTCTGTCTAACAACTTATCTTGAAGTTGCTTAGGATCCCGCGCCGTTGCCAAATGTTCCTATCTAATTTTTCTGTAAATTAGCAAAGTTTTCCCAATTTTGAAAAAAACCCAAAAATGTTCGAAGCTAAGACGAAAAAACTGGCTTCTGCTTCGCATGGAGATTTTCGAGGGTACTTATATGAGGCCCCGATATTCCCCATGCGACTATACCTAGGAGTGCACTGAAAAGGCTGAAATAGGCGTATTTCGTGAATTTAGCTCTAAATTAACGGTTTAAATTATCGTTTCCATAGAAAAAAACGGGCTACTTTTTTGACTCTTGAAATTCTTGGAAAAACAAGCTATCTATTTATCATTTATTGCAAAATAGCCTCAATTTTGCCATATTTTGCTAAAATGAAGCTGTCGGTGAATCGTAGTTTTTGAGAAAAAAACACCTGAAAAATGTAAACTTTAAAAGAACAGCCACAGTGCGCACAGGACTGGACAGTGTTCCTTCTCGAAGAAGTAGGACATTCACAGAGCACCGCATTTCTTCATCTCCGGGTTTTTCTGAAAGAAGAAGAAACTTTGACCGAGCAACTCTTCGTCCACTTGTTAGGCTATCTCGACCGAGTTTCTGAATATTAAAAAGCCTGAATTGCCCAATCAACATTTCCCTTCTGCAACAGAATCGTAGAAACGTTATCAGAACGAACTACAACCAAATCAGAGACTATACCTCTCAAATTTAATAAAATGCGCAAATATCTCAAAAAACACTAATCAATCGATTTCATAAAATAATCATTCAAGTTACTCCTAAACGCATTTTTCAAAATTAGAATGCAAAAATGACACAAGTACATCAACCAGTAAAAAAAGTCAATTAGTAAAAAATCTGATGCTTAAGTGAAATCTTGAGTAGGTGAATTCAACATTTATCGTTTCGATTAACGGATCCTAAGTTGACGTAATCGAACCTTATGCCGTTGTTTTGGGTATTCTTCTTGTTTTTGTTTTCATGCAAGTCTGTTATTGAAGGTGTCAAGCCTGGCTAAAGGGTGACTAAATTTAAGCTGTCGTCTAATCTGAAAAGTGTGTTGGGTGACTATGGTGTGGTGAGCATTACTCAATAATTCGCCATCACAGAATGTCACCTAGAAGAAAAGGACATAAGCATTACTACTAAATAGGCAAAAGAGAGTTGCAGTAAAGCTTTTGCAATGCCTAAAACTGTGAACACTAAGTGACTTTTTGAACTAAGTATTTTATAACTTAGGTCCTGAAGCTTGCTATCAACTGACTTCTCTGCTTAGTTTTAAGACATAAACAAGTTTTCAGTATACAAAAGCATCACCCAAACTCATTCGGCTTGGGTAAATTGACGGTTTTCTTTTTTGGTCTATTAGGTTATCAGCTTCACTGTCAGCACAATAACATCAATAACCATTGACAGTTGGACTAATGACGATGGGTGATTGGAGGATTAGATCTTGGGATTTCGTGATTAAGCTGAGGATCTTAGGAATTTCCTGTGTGACGAAAGATGAAAACCGATATGGCTTAAGTTGAAAATTAGTTGAAACCGCTTTTGTTTTCTTGCAGGCTGTTCATTTGACTGCTTGCCAGTAGGCCCCAGTTTTTGGTGGATTAATGTTGTAGCAACGCGTTAGTTTCCAGTAGTGCTATTTGAGTAAATATTACTGTTAAGAATTTCAGGTGAAGCAGATCGGTGTTTTTGATCAAGATGCCCTTTGCCTTAGCTATTAGGTTCTCTTATGATTCTAAAAGTTGTTTCAGTGATTTTCTTGCTAGTGTTGGGACTAAGAAAACTCGAAAATCAGCGAAGGTTAAATATACATACAAACAAAAGACCCAGCTCTGTAAGAGAAACGTTCTGAATGAGTCTAAGCTTTTTGCATAAATCAAAAAAAGCAATTAAGACTTACTAAAACAAGAACAGATATGGCAAAAATGGGCATTTCTGAAGGTTATTCAAACTTTTTTGAGGTTAAGAGGTCATCTTTAGTTTTTCTAGCGACTAATTTTGGGAAACCAGCTCTTGTAGGTGTTTTTTGAAAAGCGAAAGCCTTCTGGAATGGATATTTTAAACACTTAAAAATTAAAATAGACTGTGCGTCCTTGTTGAAAATGACATTTTGCCCACAATTATTCATGCTTTCAATTGTTTTCATCGGTTTGGAGACCGAAGAGACAAACACAATTCAAGAAACGAAAAAGAAAGTCAGCGGAAGGTTGAAATCTTGGGATCTAGAAACATTTTTCAACTCTTTATATCTACAGCGATTAGAAGAGGAGTCAGCTATATCAAACTTTAAAGTTACAAACAAGAGCATAAGTTTCACCACGCGAGGCGAAATAGATTTCGTAGACCTAACACACAAAATCCAAGACGAGGTTACGGTATCAGGCGTCAATAACGGTTTAGCCCACATCTTTGCGCCTCACGCAACTGGTATCCTAATTCTAACAGAGAACGACGATGCCTTGCTTGAGGACATCAGGGCGTTGCTTGAAGAGCTTGCGCCAAAACAAAAAGCACACCAGCACCCATCTAACTCTCACTCACATCTACGATCAATATTGCTACCGCCAGACAAAACCCTTCCCGTAATCAATGGCAAAGTGGTATTTGGCACCTGGCAGTCACTGCTGTTCGTAGAAACTGACGTCTATCCTAGAAAGAGAACAGTAATAATTCAAGTTATGGGCGAACAATAAAAAATCTTTTAATCTTAAAATTCAATTTTTCAGCAACAATACTGGGGTTCTACCTGAATCTCTATTTCTTCGCTTTACGATTCATAGAAAAAACAAGAAGTGATGTATTATTTTAACAATTTAATTGTAATTTCAATAGTCTTGGCGGGTTTATTTAACTATTTATTGTAAAAATAATTCATTCGAAGAAGTTTCGTTCAGTACGCAACTGATTGCTGACCTCAGCAAAAGGCGAAGAGTAAATTGACCCTGAAAATTGCTGGCTGAAGTTTGTTTTAACTTTAATCAGTTCTTCAAAGGGACTTTTTTGTGCTTCATAAACAGGTACTTACTGCTGAAAATCAGGGAAACTGCCGATCGTAGGAAAGCAAATTCTTTTGCGTCGACCTAAAAAAAGACTAAACTAAGTTTGTCGCCAAAATAATTAGAGATATTGATGCAATTCTTAATAACGGCAGCAAAAAAAGGGGACGTTGCTTTAACTTTTCTTATTCAACAGGTGACCGCTGAAGAATAGCTTTCATTTGGAGAAAAATAAGTATGATTATATAAGCTTCGTTATACTTCGAAATAACTCAGCTCTATTTTTCAGTGCGGACTCTTTTCGCAGATCCTCTGGGGCGCATTCGAGCTTTTTTCTTTACAGCAGCCCTCTCGGAAGGTTTTTCCGCCAGAGCATCAGATTCAGCTTCCTCAATTGGCAAGGTATCTACAGGGTCAGGAAAATTTTCAGTTGTTGCTTGTTCAGCTCCTACCGTCTGCATTGTTTCAAGTGCTTTATTTACGTCGCCAGGCTTCACATTAATACCTAATGTTGCATCGACAAGGACTACAGTTTCAAATCCAAGCTTACACGCATCAAGAACCGTGTTTACGAC
This sequence comes from Candidatus Bathyarchaeota archaeon, assembly GCA_963729805.1. Taxonomy (GTDB): domain Archaea; phylum Thermoproteota; class Bathyarchaeia; order Bathyarchaeales; family Bathycorpusculaceae; genus Bathycorpusculum. The sequence goes on from CAVSPH010000008.1 coordinate 166,726, forward strand.
ACAATAATCCGTAGCTAAACCTCCAATAAAGAGACGCGTAACACCATGCATTTCAAGTTCATTAGCAAAATCTGTTCCATCAAAAGCCGAATAGCTCTCATGTTTGGGATCGGTAGCTTTAGAAATCACAATCGTACCTGGAGGCAGTTTAAGGCCGGGGCTGAATTTTGCGCCTTCAGTATTTTGCACACAGTGAGTTGGCCAAGGCCCTCCTTGCGACTTAAAGGAAATATGGTTAGACGGATGCCAATCTCTGGAAGCAAAAACATTCGCCTTGGCTGCTTCAAAACGTTTTGCATATCCATTAAGAACGGAAATTATTTGGTCGCTATCAACAACAGGCAGAGCACCACCGGGCAAAAAATCTTTTTGGATATCTGTTATTAATAGAGCATCAGAATTCATTATGTTGTAGATTTTTTTCATCAAAGCACCTTAGTTTTTGTTTTAGAAAGTTTTCTAGAAATTCAAGATAAAAGAAGTAGTTACTATTGGATAAACTTTTTGAAGCACATTTTTCTTGACAGAAAAGTAATTAAGGTTTTATGAGTTTAGTGAATTGGTGAAAAAATGGTCGTCTTAGCATATGTTCTTTTTAAGGTTGCTTCGGGCACAGAAAGAGAAGTAGCTCAAAAAATGATTGAATTTGAAGAGGTCATACAAGCAGACGTAGTTTTCGGAGAGTATGATGTAATAGCGCGAATAGCAACTGCAGATTTGGAGAAGTTGCAGGATTTTGTTTCCGACAAAGTGAGAACGGTGCCTAACGTTCTTGTTACTTCGACCATGATAATTTCAAGGGAGTATAAGGCGAAAAACTACAGACCTAAAAACAAGTAATTTCTGTTTCGTTTCGTTGATGCTTTTGTAACCGTTATGGATAGCCTTATCTCTTAACCCTGCCAATAAAATAACAAGGCATCAACATGCAACCCCAAAAAAAGGATAACTTCATCAGTAGTAGAGAAATGCGATCCCTTGAAGTCAACGCTGAATACTATGGCATAAGCCTCCTTCAATTAATGGAAAATGCAGGTTGCAATATAGCCCAAGAAACCATTTTGCGTTTTCCAAAAAAAAGAAAAATTGCTATTTTCTGCGGCTTAGGAGGAAATGGCGGTGACGGCTTTGTAGCTGCTAGGCACCTGTTAGGAGCTGGTTATGAAGTTAATGTTATCCTTGTCGGCAAAAGTAGTGACATTAGCCATGAAGCTGCGTTGCAAAACTGGTTGATTCTCCAACCGCTTCAAGACAAGATTTCGCTGCATGAAGTACCTGACAGTTCTGCAATCCCCCCGGTATCTGCTGATGTAGTGATTGATGCCTTGCTGGGAACAGGGACTAAAGGACAGCTTAAACCACCAATTACCCAGGTAGTTGATTACATCAATTCCTTGAATGCAAATAAATTATCAGTCGATGTCCCAACTGGAATAGACTCAGACACAGGGGAAGTATTAGGCACAGCAGTAAAAGCTGATTTTACTGTAACTTTTCATAAAGAAAAAATGGGTTTAAGGAAAGCAAAAAAATATGTTGGCGAACTAGTTGTTAAAGACATAGGTTTACCAAAGGAAATAGAGCAATATGCCGGTCCAGGTGACGTTTATCTTGCCAAAAAACCCCGTAACCCAACCGCTCACAAAGGTGATTTCGGTCGACTGCTAGTTATAGGCGGAAGCGAAGTCTATTCTGGAGCCCCAACCTTGGTTTCTCTTGCTGCTATGCGAACAGGTGTAGACCTTGTCTATCTTGCAGCACCAACTAAAGTTGCTTATTCGATTTCCTCAATGTCTCCTGACTTAATTACAATTAAGCTTGATGGCGACAATCTCAAACCAAGCAATATTGAGACGCTGCAACCTTACTTGAGTATAGTTGATGCTGTTGCAATGGGTCCGGGTTTAGGTTTGAACCCTGAAACTGAAGATTTCGTCAAGTTATTTGTTTCAGAAGTTGAGAAGGCGGGAAAATCTCTCCTTTTAGACGCGGATGGTCTTAAAGCCTTTGCAAAGTTTAAGAGACCCCTTAAGGTGCCTTTGGTTTTGACCCCTCACGCAGGCGAATACGCCATACTTACGGGTGAAACTTTACCCGAAAACCAAGAGGGACGTGCCTTAGATGTGCGGAAAACGGCAAAGAAGCTTAACGCGATTATTCTTGTCAAGGGCAAAGTCGATATTGTTTGCAATGCTGAACGATTTAAATTAAATTTCACGGGAAACCCAGGCATGACCGTCGGGGGAACTGGTGACGTGCTTAGCGGAATTGTTGGCGGTTTGATGGCTCAACATGTTGACCCGTTTGAGGCTGCAGTTGCTGGAGCTTTTGTTAATGGCGCTGCAGGAGATTTTGTTGCAGACAAAATTGGTTTTCATATGGTTGCTACCGATATTATTGATTGGATTCCGCAGGTTTTGGATAATCCGATGAGTTACATGAAGGTGCGCAAATAGGTGGAGGATAACCGGCCGTCACTACTTACCATTCCCGTGCATGTTACCATTTACCACGCAGCTCAGGATGACCCAAAAAAAAATACTGCCTTAAGACTGAAACGCCGTGGATTAGCTAGGATAGTTACTAGTACACGATTTCTACCAAAACGAGCTATAGTCCTAAATCCCTTCGGAGAAGTAGCTCTTTCTCCTGCAGACAGAGAACGAATTGAGCAATTTGGGCTGGCTGCACTTGATTGTAGTTGGGAGTGCGCACAAAAAGTCATGGGTGGACATGTAAAAGGAACCAGCCGCTGCTTACCAATTCTCATCGCAGGTAACCCTGTTAACTATGGCAAACTTACAAAGTTATCAACAGCTGAAGCGATCGCTGCCGCGTTATATATTGCAGGATTCAAAAAAGAATCTGAAGAGCTTTTGTCGATTTTCACGTGGGGTCACACGTTTTTTGAGTTAAATGATATGCTTCTTGGCAATTACGGAAAAGCAAAAGATAGCGCTGAAATTGTGGAAATGCAAACTAAATTTCTCAAAAACAAAAAAATCAGCTAAGACGTGTGTTTTGTTGATGCTTTTGTATACGGAACGCTGAAAGGCTTATAGCAAACCATGACAAAAATTGATTAGCAGCTTATAGGGAGGCTTAAAGCGTGGCATACATAACGGATTTCTACTTATTCTTAGCCTCAGTTATGCTTATTTCACTCTCAGGTGTTTTGATGCCTGGACCGTTATTCGCAGTTACCCTAAAGAAAGCGTGCAAAAGCAAGTCGGCCGGAGCATTAATTGCAATTGGTCACGGAATAGTTGAGTTCCCGCTCATGTTTTTAATTTTTTTCTTATTGAGCCAGTTCAGTATTCCCGGTATTGTGCAGGTTGCTGTTGGCTTAGTGGGTGGACTCTTGATGATTTTTATGGGTATACAGACTTTCAGAAATAGGCATAAAAGCGAAGAAACGCAAGTTAGTTTTAAGCGAGATTCGGTGTTTGCAGGAGTCTATACTACTGCTGTTAATGCAGGTTTTATTTTGTGGTGGCTGACCATTGGAACGACGCTGATACTTAACGCTCAACTGTTTGGGTTAATTGGATTTTCTGTATTTGCAGGTGTTCATTGGCTCTGCGATTTTTCATGGTACACTGCAGCAGCGTTGGTGGTTTTTAAGTCACAGAGGTTTTGGAATGATCACGTGAGAACTGGAATTTCGCTTTTTTGTGTTGTTGTTTTTATTGCTTTTGGAGGGTACTTTATGAGTTCATCATTATGGACATTAATTAGTTCAATAAAATAGAAACGAGAGTGTGTGGTACTATGGAATTTAAAGTTGGAAAAGCTACCTTGCAGTTAGTCAAAGGGGACATAACAGATGTCGAAGCGGATGCGATTGTGAATGCGGCAAATTCGTCTCTTTTAGGCGGCGGTGGAGTGGATGGAGCGATACATCGCAAAGGTGGACCTAAAATTCTTGAAGAATGTAAGCGTATTAGGGAAACGGAGTGGCCGGATGGATTGCCAACTGGAAAGGCTGTAATTACCTCAGGTGGCAACTTAAAGGCTAAATATGTAATTCATACAGTGGGACCTGTCTGGTTGGGTGGCTTTCACATAGAAGCTGAGTTTCTTAAGCAATCGTATAGAAACTCTTTAAAACTTGCAGTCGCAAAAGGGCTCAAGACGGTAGCGTTTCCATCAATCAGCACAGGAGCTTACGGTTACCCCATTGAAGAGGCAAGTCGAATAGCGGTTGCAACTATAATAGATTTCTTGGAAAAGGAAGATAAACTAGAAAAAGTTGTTTTCGTCCTATTTTCCGATAGCGCTTTAGAAACATATTTGAGAACCGCGAATTCCCTTTTACCGGCATAATCTGCCAAGAAACAAAATTCATTCACGATTTCAACTCAGATTAGATAGAGTGTAAGCTTGGAAATTAATTTCTCATTCCAATACAATGTAACCAAGTGTTTTTATTCGTTTGTGCTTTCTAATTGAACCAGAGAGTAGATATCGTATTTATTTCCTACTGCTTTTCTTCCTCCTAAATACTTCAGCTCAACAAGAAAACCTAAACCCACAATGTTACCGCCTAATTTCTCCACTAGTTCAATGTTAGCTTTGACGGTTCCGCCAGTTGCAAGCAAATCGTCAATTAACAAAATGTTCTCGCCTTTTTCGATCGCATCTTGGTGAATCTCGATGGAATCGACCTCATATTCTTTTTTGTAACTGAGATTGACGCATTTGAATGGCAATTTACCTTTTTTCCGTATTGGAACAAAGCCGACACCTAATTCGTAAGCTAAAGCAGCACCCATTATGAAACCTCTGGCTTCGTTTGAAACAACCGCGTCGATTGGCTTGCCCCTGTAGTGTTCTGCTAATTGTTTGATGGATTCATGAAAGCAACGTTTGTCTTTCAACAAGGGTGTGATATCCCAGAAAACAACTCCCTTAAACTCAGGGATTCTTCGCACCTTAGACTTGAGATCTATTGTCTTAGCAGTTTTGCTCAAATTGCATTTTCTCCTTTATACGAATGCTCCTTTCAAGGCTTGGTTGCATGTACAGCTGCATTCATTGGGCAGGTTAGCAACGGTTTCCGCGATAATATGCTTAACGTTTTCAATGTTTGTCTTCATTACTTTAAGGATATCGTCTACGCAGACTACGTGATCCTTCCATACGTCGTAGTCAGTGACTGTTGAGATGGAAGCGTAGCAAATCTCTGCTTCTCTCGCTAAAACACATTCAGGAACGAGTGTCATTCCAACTACGTCTGCACCCCATTGACGATGCATTTTGGATTCAGCTTTGCTAGAGAAGCGGGGACCCTCAATGCAAACATAAGTTCCTGTTTCATGCATGTTGATGTTCATGTTTTTTGCTACGGAAATGATAGTTTTTCTTATCTCCGGGCACATTGGTTCAGCTACAGAAATATGGCAAACCTTGTTTTCTGTGTAGAATGATTGCTCTCTTCGAGTGGTCCTATCGATGAATTGGTCAACAAAAACAATTTCGCCTGGATGATATTCTTCTCTCAATGAACCGACGGTTGAAGGTGCTAAAATGCGTTTTACTCCAAGCTTTTTTAAAGCAAAAATGTTTGCTCTAACATTGATGTCGGTCGGTCGAATGGTGTGTTTTTTCCCGTGTCTAGGCAAAAATGCCACACTTTTTCCAGCTAATTCACCAACAGTTATAGTATCTGAAGGCTTGCCATAAGGTGTTTCAACAGCTACTTCCTGAACGTTTTTGAGTAGTTTTGGATCATAAAGACCCGTTCCACCAATAACTCCAAATTCGGCTTGCATGAACACTTACGTTAGATAGTTAACTTATAAAAATAGCGATGGACAATATTTTTCTCTAGTTTGCGGTTATGTCACTTTTCCAATTGTTACAGAAATTGTTTGTATTTGTCCGCTTCTTATTACTGTGAAGTTAGCTGTTTGTCCTGGCAGGGTATTTTGTTCTAAATAAGATAGTAGATCGTCGGTATTTGTTATTCGTTCTCCGTTTATGGCGGTAATAATGTCCCCTCCAAGGATAATGCTTGAACCTAAAATTGTGGTTTGTGTTGTGCCGCCCTTAAGGCCATTTTGTACTGAGACAGTCTCAACTAGAAATCCATAAGTTACGTTGGTTCCCATTGCTTGGGCAATCTGATAGTTCATGTCTGTTCCTTCTGCATTAATTGTTGGATGTTGAGTATATGAGCCCGAAGTAACCAATGAGTCAAGTTCGCGTGTTATAGTATCTGATGGAATTGCAAAGCCTAATCCTTGGGAGTTAGTTATGCCTGCGGTAGTTATGCCGACAACCTCACCTGCGTAGCTTATTAATGGACCTCCTGAGTTTCCAGGGTTGATAGCTGTACTTGTTTGAATAATATCTGGAATTGTTTGACCTGAGCTGCTTGTATCTGATTGTTCTGTGATTGTTCTTCCTAATGCGCTGATTACGCCTGTTGTTAATGTTCCTGATAATCCATAAGGAGAACCTACTGCAACAACTGGGTCGCCTACTTTTAGGGTGTCAGAGCTGATAAGTGTTAAAGGGGTTAATCCGCTTGGCATAGGATTTATCGATAATACTGCCAGGTCTGAGAGAGGATCTGAACCTAAGACGATTGCTGGGTATGCAGAGCCATCTGCAAAAGTGACCGTCTCATTAATCGCATCTTGTATTACGTGGTTGTTCGTCACAATTATTAATTGATCATTAACTTTTGTTATGAATCCAGACCCTTGCTGTTGCGAATAGCCTGCAAGAATTCCAAAGAAATTATACTCTGGCACCAGATCTTGAATTACAACAACAGAAGATTTGACCTGAAAATACAAACTCGAAAGAGAGACATTAGAACCAACCAAATACGTTGCGTTACCATTTGAGAAATAAGTCGGATTTTGTGAAAGACCTTCCACTTGAGTTTGCAAGGAGTTGATTTTTGTGTTGAAATCTGAATATGTTAGCGCGAAACCGATTAGACCTCCTGCAAACAAGGCAACAAGAAGAATGGCAATGAGAATCACAGCTGAAAAACGCCTGTTTTCTTTTGGCTGGGGCGCTGATGGAATAGTAGGTATGGTTGGTGTGGGTGGAGTCTCCATAAAGAAGAACCTCAAGTGTCTTGAAATTGGTTTTTGAACATTGGATTGTTTATCGTTATGCTGAGAATAGTTCGTCACTTGCATAGATAGATTTTTTGCATGAGGGACATATTTCGTCGTTAATTTTAATTGCGCTACCGCAGTGCGGGCATACTTGGTTCTTTTTGTTTGCATGTAAGCCTTGAAGCTCCTTAACTATTTTTCCATCCTTTAGGAGGAGCATTCGTTCTGTGTTGCGTGCAGCTTGACTATCATGTGTTACCATGATTATGGTTGTGCCTTGTGTAAGGTTGAGGTTCGCCAGCAACTTTATTATTCCTTGTTTATTCTGACTGTCCAAGTTTCCTGTGGGTTCATCAGCTAGAATGAAAGCAGGGTTATTTGCCAGTGCTCGTGCGATTGCTACTCTTTGCTGCTCTCCAGCGCTGAGGCGTTGTGGTCTATGTTCTTCTCTTCCTGAAAGGCCAACCATTGCGAGGAGTTCGCTTGCGCGTTTCTTTTGTTCGCTTTTTGATTTGCCTCGTCCTTCCATAGGTAACTCAACGTTTTCTCTAGCGATTTAGATATGGCAACAAATTGAAGGTTTGAAATATGAAACCCATCTTGTCTCTTCTAATCTTATACAGTTGATTTTCGGGAAGCTCCGTCGCATCAATGCCATCTAGAATAACTTTGCCTTTAGTCGGTTTATCAATGCAGCCAATGACATTTAGCAATGTTGTTTTTCCTGAGCCTGACGGACCCATAATTGCTACGAACTCGCCCGCGTTTACTGTAAGATTCAGATTCGATAAGGCCGGGACATCTCGTTTGCCAAGTGTATAAGTTTTACTCAGGTTTTCTATTTGTAGCACTGGTTTATTCATATCTCATCGCCTCTGCTGGTCTTATTTTAGCTGCTCTCCACGCAGGATATAGACTTCCTAATGTTCCAAGTAGAACGGCAGCTCCGAATAATACCAATATAAGCTCAGGATTTAGCGTCGCTACTGCTAGTCCGCTAATTCTTGTTGTGCCTGAAACAACTATACCGGCTGCGCCAGTTCTGCCGCCTATGCCTACGCTTGGAAGCAGAAGTGATGAAATTGTGGGTGCTGCTACGCTGCCGATTGCGATTCCAACTAAGCCTGCAATGATACTTAACAGGATACCTTCAAGCATAAATTGTCCCATGACTGTAGAATTGCTAAAGCCAATCGCTTTGAGTGTGCCGATCTCTTTGGTTCTTTCTTTGACTGTGTAGAGCATAACGAATAAAACTATCAAGCTTGTTGCAGCAACCACCACGACAATTTCTTCAACAGCAGTTGAATATGTTTGACTATTAGCTGATTGTGCAGTTGCCAATTCAGCATTATAAGTTGTTTGCAAGGTTTGAAGTTGAGTTAAGCGAGTTTGATCAGTAGTAACTGTAAGCTCTGGATGCAACGCACTGATGGATGTTGCTACCCCCGAGACCGCATCTGTGTTTTGGGCAAAGACTGAAAGAGAAGTTATGTATCCAGTATTGTTAGTTATGGTTTGAGCGTCGGACAGATTCATGAACAAAGTTTGGGTTTGAGCAACTGAAGATGGACTATAGATACCTACAACAGTAAAGGTTTGACCTAAAATGGTAATTGCATCGCCTACTCCCGCATTGAAGTATGCTGAGTTGTTTTCGCTAAGCAAGACATCTCCAGTATCTCCTGCTTGCAAGTTACTTCCTGCAGTAATATTTGTCGGTAACACTGGGTAGTTGTCTACCAGATCTGACGTCAGTGGGATTCCTTCAATCGTGTATTCCACATCGAGACGGGTGATGTCTCGGCTGTATCCATTAAATGAGAGGGTTTGCGTTACGTTTTGTCCTTCAGAGGCTTGTAGGATTGGTTCAACAGTTGCAACTCCAGAGAGAGTGTTGTTGATATCTGCGTATAGGCTTTCATTCATAGGGTTTGATTGGCCACCACTAAACGCTCCGCCGCCAAACTGACCGCCTACAGTGCCGCCGCCGAATTGACCTGGTGTAAAGCCGCCACTGCGGCCAGATGTGCCGCCGCCGAATTGACCTGGTGTAAAGCCGCTGTTACTACCGTCAGATGTGCCGCCGCCGAAACCGAAACCTGAGAAACTCGGCGCAAGACTACAGTCTATTTGAGTAGAGGTTTGATTAATTGATGCGCTGGTTTGAGTAATAACGTTGCTTAGATTTGATGCTGCCGTGCTTGCTGTTTGCTGATTAGCCAAAACGCCAGCAGGGATTGAGACCATAATTGCCATAGAAAAACCTAAGGCAATAATTACTAACAATGCTCTAATTTTTCTTCTTGAAATATTTCGTATAGCTCTATTGATTATTCCCATTTTTTTATACCTTTCACAGAGTGATTATCATAAGGCAATCAAAAAGAGAACCAAAGGGGTGTTTTATTTGGGCAGTTTTTGGGCTTATGGCCTTGATTTTCATTTGATCCTCTTCTTGATTGCCTTCTAACTGAAACACTTGAAGAGTTATTAAACGATTTTTCAAAATCTTACCCAAATCTAACCCTAATCAAAAAACTCTACAAACTTTCAAGACTGTTTAGTTATTAATATCCTGAGCAAAAAAGATTGATAGAAAATTATTAAGAGATTTTCAAAATAAAACAGCGTAAAAACGCATTTTGGCCTCCCAAAATTACTGTTCGGAACAGTTCTAAAGAACACATTTATTACTTTACACAGATTAAGAATGACAAAGAATCTCTTCGAATATACGGAGCCTAATTGATGTCTTCAAATGCCCGTTCGCTAAAATACTTGCTTGGATGGTTAATTGCAGGTACACGAGGCGGACCGACACGGTCAAAAATCATTTTGGCTCTGAAAGAATCTCCACAGAACGCAAATCAGCTGGCGACTTTACTTAAAATGGATTATAAAACAATGCGGCATCATCTGGAAGTTCTTGAGAAAAACAAAATAATCACATCTATAGGGGATAGGTATGGCGCAACTTACTTTCTTTCACAGACTATGGAGGAGAATTATGTCATGTTTGAGGAGATTATGCAGAAAATCGGGAAAAAGTAGAAAAAGGAGCAAGACAAGAGGAGAAACAAATGGATAAGAGATTTAAAGTTGGGTTAATTTTTGCGATTTTGATAGTGGTTGCTATTTTTGCAACTTTTTGGGTGCTTTACCAAAGCAGACCCCAATTTCCAGGTTTTCAGCAGCAAAGAGGACCCATACCTAATTTTATTCCTGGCGACTTTGAATTCTTTTATGCAGCGGATACAATTCTTTCAACCATTAATATTGCGCTCTTAGTCGTTTTAACATTAATCTACATCGATATCTATGTTAAGACACGTTCTCAATTCACAATTGGGCTCATAATTTTCGCCGCAGTATTTCTCATGAAAGACTTGACATCAAGTCCGCTCGTTATATCATTGTTTAGATTTAGAGCATATGGCCTTGGTCCTTTCGAGTTTCTTCCCGGCTTGTTTGAGTTCTTTGCTCTGTGTATATTACTTTACTTGAGCGTCAGATATTAGCCCATGATAACAATGTGAAATACTGTTTGACTTGCTCAGACCAATGTTTAGGGTTAGGCATGGAAAAAAGTATTTGTGTGAAGAAATTTACGATAAAGAAAAAAGAGGAAGTATGAAAATGAGTCAAGAGACTATGAATTTACCTCCACCACCGCCCCCACCAACAAGAAAATGGAACCTGAAAGTTATCGCTTTAGCAATTATTTGTATTGTTCTTTTCGCTAGTGTAGTTGGGGTAATTACTTTTAGCGTATTGCCGCTAAAGGCCCAAATAACGCAAAGGGATGCGACAATCGCTTCTTTGAACCAAAATATCACGGAATTACAAGCTTCAGCACCTAACGTAACATTATACGTCATGCAGATTACGTCACTGGAGCAACAATTGTCAGCTTTGAACAATACAATATCAGCATTAAATGACAACATGACCAATTACCGTAGTATCGCGTTAATGAGTAATTCAACGGTTTTGTTGCCTCAGCAACAAGCGACCGTAAAAAGCAACAATTCCACTGATGCATATGCCGATTCTGTACCATATGCTGGTTTCATTAAGGTCCAAGTGACATCGACATCAACCGTAACCTTTGTTGAAACTGCCTACTCAAATTTTGGTGTAAATTTTGATCAAAACATAACAGTTGGAAACTCCGGAACCGCAGCATTTCCCGTCTTACCTGGGAACATTGAAGTAAAGCTCGGCAATCCAGACACTATTGATGCATCTGTAACTGTAACGATCACATATTATTACTGATTTTTACTTCTTCTCAGATCTGATATTTTCGAGAATTTGGCCATTTAAATTGCATTAGAGCAAAAAATAAATCATTCCCGCATGCACCTTTCTTCTAATTACGCCGCGAGTTGTGCAAAATAAAAGAAAAAAGACGAGTTCAATGCTTTATTGACCCTGAATCGAAGGCATTACAATGGGAATACAAATGAGAATGCTATCTAGAAGCAAGAAAACGCAAATTATTTCAGTAATCTTGATAGCTGTGGCATTGAATGCGATAACTTTTTGTTTTGCCTTCCCCGAAATTTTCAAGCCTGAATCCTCTACACTTGCAAGAGATTTCTCTGCATACTACATAGGTGAATGGCGATTATTCAACAATCCAACCAAAATCTACGTAGGAGGTAACCTACCTGGCGATTACTCGATTTCGCCTAGCCCACAAAGTTTTAAGTACACTCCTTCCTTTTTGATTCTTTTCGCACCTTTTTTAGCTTTAAGCTACCAGAATTCATTCATTGCTTTTGACTTGTTTCAGCTTGTTTTGATTCCAGCATTGGCTTTTCTTGTTTACAAGATGGTTAAGGATAAAAATCTCGTTTTAGGCGCGATTGCAGCTGTTATCATTTTGATACAACCTCTTCCAACTCCGCCAATAAACCAAGCTGCACTCAACCTACTTCATTATAGGTTCTACAGCTTAAATCCGCAATCTTTCTCACCCAATTACTTTGTTAGCTATGAATTAGCAAATGCCCATGTACTTCAAACAGTACTTTTGGTGGGTTCTTTATACTTTGGTTTCATTAGAAAGCCGTGGTTCTCTGCGTTGCTGTTTTCTTTTAGTATATTTGATCCACGAGCGGCAATTTTAGCACTGCCTTTGCTTTTGTGGTATAATCGAAAAAAAATAATGCCATTTGTTGTAGGCGCTTTTTCATTTATTGCCCTCACAAATTTGCCTTTCTTCTTCTACCAAAATATAGGCTTAACATTCTTGCGAAGCGAAATCTCAGGATACATAGTCACACAAATGTACCCCTATGATTGGATCCCAATATACGCAGTTGTGGCATTAACAATTATTGAAGTAATTAACAATAGCAAAAACACAAAAATTTCCCCAATTCTTCACCAGGAAAAAAGAGAGAGCTATAAAGAAGAATAACATTGAGGCGAAAGGTTTTTGACTTCTATTCTTTGCGAATTACCTCGAATTTTTTTGGATCGCCCATTACTAGGCCTATTAGATGAGTGACAAAGTTCAATGTTACAGTTATGTAGCTTGCTGCGGCGCCTGCTATGCCGTGTTTCCAGCCCATGCATGAACCAATTACATATGCTCTCATTCCAAGCCATATGGCAAATGAGACAATAGTAAAAGGTAATAGCACAGCGGGTATGGTGAAGATGCCCAAATAGTTTAATGGCAACCCTAAAATCGCAATGGAGTACAACCACAACCCTGAAAAGCCAACAAAACCCAGCCGTAACCTGTTTGAGAGAGGCAGCATTTTTCTGTTTAAAATTGCGAGTTCTCCCCAAACCCATCTGCGTCTTTGTTTAATTGCATCACCAATCGTTAGAGGAGGAATAATATAAATTCGCTTTTCAGAATTAAAAATAGTGAATCCCATCAATGATGCCTTGTGGAAGTAAAAAGAATCCTCGCTTGTCATCAGCTTTCCTTTGTTGTTATGAGTGTAGACGCTTATATCATAAGAAACGGCTTTGTCAACTGCACTGTTCAACCAGGTTCCTTCTCCGTGAGCCCATAAAGGCTTTCCTATGTTTGTAAAGAAGTTGCAGAAAATTCCGCAGGCAATACATCGTTCATAGTCCAGAATTGTGTTCCAGACGCCTGTTACTCTGGGCGTTATCGTTCCTATTGAAATGTCTGCATTGAGGGTTAGACTTTCTTGAATGAATTCCGGACTAGGTAGAGCGTCGTCGTCTCCTTGAAGCAAAAGATAGTTAGATGAGATTTTACCATCAGTGGCCATTTGCACTCTTGTCCTGCGAGCGTATTCTAAGGCACGACTTTTGTACAAATCCTCGCATTCAAAATCAGCGGGAACAACAACAACTTTATCGCAAACGTATTCAGTCTTGTGTTTATTTGATTCTTCAATGACTACCCAAGTTTCTAAGGGAACACTAAGATTATAATTTTTTACCGTTTCAAAAATCTTGTTTACGGATTGAACATTACCTACTGTTGGTATCTGAAAAATGATTTTATCAACTTTATTCTTAGTTTGACCATTTTCGCTTATTAATGTTAATTTTCTTTTTCGGTTATAGATCTTTCCAAATCCCAACAAGGAAAAATAAAGAAGAGGGGAAAGCCAAACTGCCGAAATTAAATAATCTAGTAATGGCATGTGATCTTGACCTCTAATTTAGATGGCGCAGAAATCTTAAATGACAACGGACTTAAGCCTACCCACTTTCCCTAATTAAAGTTCATCTTACTTGACAATTCTTAAAAACTTTGCTCATATATTCCTTAATTAAAGTTTTAACTCACCAAGGACTCAAGGCAGAAACAACCCTAAATTTGATTAGGCGTAAAGAAGAGCGCCGGGAATGGGATTCGAACCCATGCGGACCAGAAGGTCCACGGGCTCTCAAGGCCCGCGCGTTAACCACTCTGCCATCCCGGCTCTTTTTACTGTAATGAGGTTGGTTGTTTATTTCTGTTTTCTCAGCAAACAAGGCGCAATAGTAATAAAGCTGAAAACAAAGGGGGATTCATGGCAAAGACTACAGCGGTGTCAATGAGTCAAGAATTGTTAGATGCGATTTTCGACAGCGCCAAACATCTTTACCCGCGTGAAACGATTTTGGTTCTAAGAGGTAAAAAAGTTAAAGATACAATTCGCATAGTTGATTTGTTAATTCCACCTTTGGCGACTTACGGACAAGGGTTTGCTACCTACCAGTTTCATTTGTTGCCAATGGATTTTTCTATGGTAGGTACAGTTCATTCACATCCTTCCGGTAACAAAAACCCTTCCGATGTAGATTTTAATCATTTTTTTGGGCGAATATTAATGATTGTAGGCTACCCCTATGCAAGTTCGCTTGATGTTGCCGTTTATAATTCGCATGGGGAAAAATTGCCGTTGGAAATAACAAGTTGACAATTAGAGTTTCAAGTTAATGCAGATCTGTAGGCTTCGAGAAATGTCATGGCAAATTTGTTAGCGTTTTTCTCAGTGCCTCGATGTATCCTGTCAACAGCTTTGCTGCGAATGTGATGATAAAATTCGTGCAGGATAACGAATGGGTTTACCAATATGTCGCTATTCAATACTGAAATAGTTTGATTTTTTGCTGTATAGCAGCCAAAAGCTTTAATTTTGTGTCCTTTTGGCAAGCCGACCTTAAGTTCGGGAACAGTCACTTTATAGTTTTTGGATAATAATGTTAACGCTTCTTCAGGTTTTCCGTTTAGGATAAGCCAGACTACAAGTGGCTTAAAGTTGTCCTGTGTCATTTGGTCGTCAACCATATCAGACAATTCCACTTAATTAACTGCTTTTGAAAAAGGTTTATTACTCGCCGTAAGTGCCTCGTCGTATTTTTTCAGCTAACAAATGTATGAACTCAATTGGCCAAACGTCGTCGCATACATCATCCGTTAATATTTTTCGTTGATGATAGAGTGGGATTAAGTCATTTTTTAGCACAAGTATTAGAATGAATTCGTGACCGTAAGTTCTTTTGAAGAGTGCGTATTTTTGTGATTGCCTCTTTGTCATTTCGAAATGTGGTTCAAGGATAATTTTTCTTCCTCGAACCGTTTTTTCCAAAATAAAATCAGGCGTGTAAACTTCGTTATTAGGTAAGGGAAAACCAATGGTTTCATAACCAAATGGAATGTGCATTTTTAAAAGAGTTAGAGCAGTTTTTTTCTCCCATCCGCTCTTGTAACGGCTCATTTTTTCATAGTAAGCTTGTGATTGACCAGTGATCTTTTGCATTCGATCAAGAAAATCCAGCGCTGTTTTCAATGTGTAACGGTTTAGGGTTTTTTGTTTTAGCCATCTGCCCAAAAGGAAAAATGGGTAATCAACCTTTGCAGGATCAGATGGAAAGAGACGTTTTGCAAAATCAGTTATCTTTTGTCTCGCATTTGCAGCTGTGGCTTCATCCCGCCAGAGCGATGGAGAAGCTGAATTTATTAAACCTAAACTGGCTGCAACATTAGCATTTTCCTTAGTCAATGGAACATAAAGATCTTCAGGTAAAAGGTGATCAAAGATTTGAAGGTCAGGTTGAGGGCGCACCATCCAGCGCATGTAGATCCAGGCTTTATCCACGTGTGGTCCACCTAATGATTTGAGATTTTGTGAAATGTCGTCAACTAAAGCTTTGGGCTTATTGAATTTTTGAGCGTACTTTAGCAGATTCTTTTCAGCATTAATCTTAACAAATAAGTTGACTGAGGCTAAAATTTCTGAAGCTGCTTTTTTATTGGGTCCTAAATCGTGATAGAAATCGCATTTTACTATTTCTTCTTCGAATAAATGTGGTTTTTTGATTTCAAAAAGGTTGCCGCCGAAAGCTTCGTGAAGATATCCGAGTAACATTCGAGCATTTTCGGGGTAACCTACGACGGTATCATCAAGTATAGATGCAGCCAAAAGAAAGTAATGAGCTATAGTTTGTCGTTCTTCGTATTTTTCTGAGTATGGGTTAAAAAGCAACCTGGGACTCATACGCCGATCCCATTGTATATCAGCAACATTGGAGTTTTTGTTTATGAAATCAACAAGTATAGTTAACACTTCATCTGTTGCCATAGCCCATCATCCTAAATTCTTATTATATATAATGTAAGGTACCTAAATACTCCTATGACGAGATTAAGATTTTTGCAGAGAATTTCGGGTTCTTGAATGATGGGAAATAGATTAATACAAGCGGGAATTTTGAATATGCATTACAGCTTAAAAGACGAAGCGTCTAAATAAGAAACCGCTGTAAAAAAAATAATGTGGGCCGGTCGTCTAGCCTGGTTAGGACATCTGCTTGACGTGCAGAAGGTCGCCGGTCCGAATCCGGTCCGGCCCACTCTCAATTCAATCTGAGCTAATAGGATTTATCGTGAATTAACGGATTTAAGAAAATTAACGTGTTGACTTTTGGTCGATTGAATTTCCTCTGAGAATTTTTAGTTTCTTCCAGTATTTGAGTCCCCATCAATGTTGAGATACCACTCCACCCCAAAACAAGGTGAGAGGTTTAAAGCAAGTTGCGTTTTATGCTTTATTCGGCATTCTTTATTTAGTTCTCAATAGATGGGCAGCTCAAAACATAGGCAAACATGAAAAAGCAGTGTCACCAACCTACTCCAATACATAATTTAAAGATAAAACGGCGCACTTAAATGCGCAGCCAATAGTGATTATTAAAAAAGGATTAACGGTTTGGGGACGCGACCTTGGTTAAACGTGAATTGATGCAGGCAGGGATGCCAAGCCGAACGGCTCTGGTGGCTGCTGCTTATCGTGCTGCGCACCAAGTTTTAGAGCATGGATGCATCTTCTCTGATCCACTAGCATTCAGCATTCTTGGTAGAGATGTTGACACAGTGGTCCGTGAGGCTACTGAACACCCATCCAGACGAGGGATGCGTATTTTCATCGCCACGAGGACGCGATTCGCGGAAGATTGTCTGGCAGCCGCTGTTAAAGACGGTGTCCGCCAATTTGTGATCCTTGGTGCAGGTCTAGATACTTTTGCCTATCGTAACCCATTTGGCGATTGCCTGCGGGTCTTTGAAGTTGATCGTCTCGCTACGCAGGTCTGGAAACGCCAACTTCTCGCCGAAGCGGCAATTAAGTTACCCGATTCATTGACCTTTGTACCCATTGATTTCGAACGCGAACCTTTACTTGATAAGTTGATGGCTGCAGGCTTCGATACACAACAGCAGACGTTCTTCTCTTGGTTGGGAGTTGTACCGTACCTGACCGAGCCAGCCGTATGGTCAACCCTTTGTCTCATCGCTGGCTTGCCCAATGGTGCGCATGTAGTGTTTGACTACAACAATCCGGCAGATTCGCTCTCGCCCAAAATGCGTATCGCTCACGATAAACGGGCAGCACGAGTAGCTAAACTTGGAGAAGATTTCACAGTTTACTTTGAGACCAGCAAGCTCGACGCCCAATTGAGGGCTATAGGCTTTGTTGAAATCCGAGATCTGGGACCACCCCAGATATTTGGATGTTTCTTTCCAAACTTTGCCAGTTCCATTCCTGAGAGCGGCGGTCATATCTTGCACGCGATGACCAACTTAAAATCAAAATAATTTTTTGAAAACAAAAACGTAATAAAGCGACAAAGCAACCCGCTAACCGCTGACGAGCAACCGCCATTTTGTTAGGTTTTTTGAGCAGCTTTGTCAGCTGCAGTGACTTGGTAGACGAGAACGGTCCAGTATTAATTTTTTTTCTTATTCCATCTGCGGTTACCAGGTGGTCCTATAAGAAAATAACCTATTAACATAATAGCAATGGTGACAACGATAATTATCACAGCTGTTACTTCAGTCGTTACTCTCACCTCCATTTTTAGTACTAAGTCTAAACACTTCCACTTGGCGCAGCGTAATTTTTTCCGGTGTTTATTACTTCAACCTGGAACTTTTTGGCAATGACGAAAAGTGCGATTCATTAACAACTTTTTCGCCATCCACTTCTATGGCGGTGTATTTTAGAAGAGGGTTCACATTAACAATAATGGTGTATTCCTCAGTCTCACCTATTTCAAACTTGGCTTTTGTCATTTTTTTGAACCTCACTCCTCTAACTTTGCTACTTCCACTTTGTTAGTATTTCCTCCCTTCGGAAAGTTGCTGTGCTAACATAGAACAGCGCCACATCAATCGCTAAAAGGACCCCTGAGATTATAAGCAGGCTGTTTACGTCAAGAGTTATTATGCTTGTCTCGCTGGCAAGGTATATGCCCAGGAGTGGAAAGAGAATAAAAACCCCAAAACTGCTGGCGCTGCGCACATCATTAACTCGCGATGAAACAATGACGCTGAACAAAACACTCATAACAATGGCGACCGGCATCAGAACCAGGAGCAAAGTGGCGATATTCCAGTTTGGAAAATAATAGTAGCCAAGCGTATTGAAAGTAACCTCATCAATTCCCACCATGAAAACTGCTGCAGCAGCATACATTGCTACTAAAGTTGGAATAACTGCAGAAATAGCTTTTCCAAGCAAAATTTCTCCATCAGTAAGGGGAGTGGCTAGAAGAGGTTCCAGACTTTTCTCCACTTTCTCCCCCACTATACTGTAGGAGGCAATCCCTAAGGGAACGTACGCTGCGCCTATAACTAAAAAGAAGGAAAAGGAGTTAAGCAAATTTGGAAGCACACCCGGCGCTGCGAGTCCGTGGCTCCCCCTTGCCCTTAAATACTCCAGTATCACCGGAAACAGGACCGAGATGACAACGGGGAAGACGATGATTGAAGTCCAGACGTTTTTTACTCGCCTAAATATTTTGAAGTCCCTAGCTGCAACAATCCATGCCTTTGAGAGTCTCATATTTATTTCCTCACAAGTTTTAGGTAGGTATCTTCTAAAGTTGAGCCAACCACATTGATTGATCGGACATGACCGCCCGCTAGCACTATAGCTTCTATAACAGGTGAATTCTCCTTGTCTGGGTCTTCCACGTCAAATGTTATCGTGTCGCCACCGGTAGACAGGTTTTTGAGCGCCAGTTTTTTCAATGCTCCTAAAACCGGCTCGTTTACTTGCTGTTCTAATCCGATAACTGTCTTCCTACCGCTAACGGACCTTTCAAGTTCCTGCGGAGTACCAATTGCTCTAAGACTTGTATTCATAATTGCTACCCTGTCGCAGATTCTCTGTGCCTCGTCGAGATTGTGGGTGTTTAGGAAGATTGTCTTCTTCTCTTTTTTTAGTTGAAGAATGAAATCTCGGACTGTTTTCGCAGCCTCAGGATCTAAATTTGCAGTAGGCTCATCCATGAAAAGTACTTGTGGGTCATGGATGAGGGCGCGGGCTATGGCGAGTTTTTGCTTCATGCCCTTGGAAAAGGTCCCAGCTAAAACGTTTCTCTTATCCCAAAGCCCTAACATCTCAAGAAAACGCTTATTGTTCTCTTTCCTGTGAGCATCCGAGCAGTCGTATATTTTTCCGTAAAAGTCCAAGTTGTCATAGGCGGTCAGGTGTTCAGATAACCCAACATTGTCAGGAACTAAACCGATGATTTTGCGGATTTTAATTGAGTCTTCCTTTTTTCCTATGTCATAGCCGCCTATGTTTGCGTTCCCACTATTTTTTGATATTAGGCAGCAAAGCATTCTGACAGTTGTTGTTTTTCCTGCGCCATTGGGGCCGAGAAAACCGAACACTTCGCCATCGTTAACATGTAGCGTAAGGTTGTCAACGGCTGTAAGGTCGCCGAATTTTTTGGTCAGGTTCTCTGTGTCGATCAATTTAGCACTACCAAACTGCTATACGGATGTTAATTATCGTTTGGTAGGAGTGATCAAGTATTTAAGCGTAAATTTAAGATGGGGTATGTCGAGTGACATAGGCTAAGCTATTGCTTTACGGTATAGTTCTTTTAAAAAGATTAACGGCTGCGTTTAGTGTGATTAAGCATAAAACTGATTACAAGGCTGCAGATTATGACGAGCAGTATTGCCCAAAGCCACCATTGCACCCATAATGGTTGCGTTTGTGACTCAACAGTGTTGAGTATTTTTAGTTCGTCAATTTGAGTAATTGAATCATGGCCGATGTAGATTTCGTTTTGTTCTGTAATTGAGCCCGTTGGATTAGCTACTCCAGAGATTACTTGCACTGCTTGTTCATCTCCATTAACAAATATGTGCATTCCAGTAGTTACGCTGCGAGTGAAGACAACGTGGATCCATTGGTTTAGTGGAACAGGTTCTGTTGTATCTATCTCGTTCAACACACCATTTTGAGTCATGACATAACCGCGGAGCGCTGCAAGTGGAGGTGAGGTTGAATTTTGCGGGCTTTCTCCATTTATGGCGAGGCCAAGTGTCCTGGTTGGCAGTGGCAGCGTAGTTCTAACGCATTCAACTAAGATGTTGTTGTAAGTTACATTCTTTATTGATTGGACGTTAATCCAAGCATCTATTGTTACATCATTTGGCGTTATTAAACTAGGGGACGGTGGAACAAAGGCATAGTATTGCCCATTGAAACTTAATGCGTCTCCAAACTTTCCCTTGACTTGGATAGGCGTGAATGAATTGCCGCCTGCTGCAGCTCCCAGCACTGCTGGATTATTGCCAGTTGCGTCGGGCGTTAACAAATTAGGATCTATGGTGTCGAATGACCAGGAAGCAACGACACCGTTTGATGATACAGAACCGGGGGAAATTGCGGAAGGCACTTTTGCTTGGCTGGTAGTAGCAAACGGCGATATGAGGGGGTAATTATCAGTATTGTTAATGTTAATTGAGTAAGGTGTATTTGTTATTCCTGAGCTGCCCCTTTCAATGGCATCGGGATAATTTGTTTTGTAATCGCTCCAGTAGTTTCCGCCAGAGGGATATCCGTTGTCCCAGCTTTCAACAAGATATGAAGAGTTGTCATATGCGTTAATGATGTTGTCAAAGTTATTGTGGTAAATTGAGTTATTATGAGGCGAGGCGCCTTGGGTGGTTATGTAGACCCCATATTTGTTTCCTGCAAAATCGTTGGATGCAATAATGTTTTTTGATCCTGAAAGGAAGATTCCTGACTCTGTATTGGATGTGATTGTATTACCAAATACTACTGAGTAGGATGACCCTAAGCCTAAGCCTCTGAAGTTATTTTGAAGGATATTTCCCATAACAATATTTGAGTACCCTCCCAAAGCAATGCCTGATACAGCGTTTGCTACGATAGTATTGTTCGATATTGTGTTAAGCGAACCGGCGTAAAAGCGAATGCCATCTTTAACGCTTAATGTGATAATGTTATTGGTTATAGTTGTGGATGATTGGAGTGAACAGAAAATGCCAATATAATTATTTTCAATAATATTGCCGTTGATCGTGCAGTTATCACCTTGGATATTTATGCCAAGTGCATTTTGAGTGGGAATTGAGCTATTGGCACTTTCAATTGTGAATCCTGAAACGTCTATGCCTGATGCCGCCAATGTGAGAACAGCGGGTGACCCCGGGCCTCCATTGCCTATAATCATTGTGTTATTGCTGTCTTGTCCTTCAAGCGTTAATGACTTGGTAACTTGTATATTTTCATAGTAAACCCCTGACTTTACCATAATAATATCGCCCGCAGAAGCATGATCAACCGCTGCGGTAATTGTCGCGTAATCATCAGGAACAACCAATGCGGATGAAGCAACACTTACTTGAAGATTAAGTGTCCACGCGACAACGAGGAAGATTGTAATTATCGTAAATATTTTGAATTCTTTGTTCAAGTTGCCACCACCTTACCTCTACCGATAAGTGGCATCATGTACGATATTACTCTCCCTAAAGAACACACTGTTCTCTTAGAAGAACACCCCGCCCAAATACTTTTTGCAAGCTTAACGACACAAAGAAGCGGGTGCAATAAAATTTTATAAACAAAATGCCCTGAGACTACAGTTTGTATCTGTCTATATCTAGTGAACCACATGTTGGGGTAACAAAATAGAAAATTTCTCCACATTGACTACAGCAATATTCCTGATTCTTTTTTTTCTCTACTGCAGAAGAACCACATTTAGGACAGCGCTTTTCGACCTTCGACGTTATAGTTTCCTTCTAAGTTTACCGTGAAGTACAGTGTTATTAAAGATTCTGCGCAATTATCAAACTATTTTAAAGGGAAGGTTTTTGAGCATCGGTGTTTTCTATTGCCAGCCAAGGTTGAAGAAATTGTCTAAACGAGCAAAAAAAGCTGAAGGTCTAGAAAACACAAGCAGCTTCAGCGAGAAAAAGATCAGAAACGAAAAGATAGAAAACAAGTTTCACTCCCAGCAAAACACGCATCCAAAGGCAAAAAATAATTCTGTTGATGGGAGTTTCTACTGCACCAATCCACTTTTTTCGTTTGTTAACTTTTCCCAATTTCATTAAAAGAGTTCTATTAATCCAAATTTTCTCGAATGACGACTACGATGAATTGTCCATGTAACGTTTTTACTAGATTGGCGTATAATTTTACACGCATTGAAGTTTTGTTTTTTCGTAAATGAATCATTTCAAGTTTAGTTTCTCCTTTTTCAAGAATATGTTTTAGAAAAGAATCTACCGATAAAGCATCTTCTTTGGGCATGAGCGAGCGAATATTTATGTTGAGAAATTCATCAAGGCTGTAGCTGTAGGCTTTTAAGGCTGCTTCATTTGCGTAAGCAAAGTCTCCTTTGTCATTTATCAGAAATATGGCTTCTCCGGTATTATCTAAAATTGTTGCCCTCAGTTTAAGTCCCTCTCTTGTCTTTTGGTGTTCTTGAATTTCACGGTTCAGATCTTCGCTTGTTTTTGAGCATTCAGCTGTACGCTCTGCAATCACGTGCTCGAGTCGATATCGATATTTGTTTAGTTCGGTTTCGATTTCTTTGGTTTTTGTGATATCCATCGATAGAATTAAGAGTCCTTCTGGTACTGGCTCAATGTGAAGTTCAAACCAACCTTTGGATCCGTCTGGAAATGTAAATTCGTTATCAAATTTGTGCGGGACCCGATTTGTCATGCAGTTTCGAAGGTGATTGAACAGTTCGGTTTCGTCTATGCCTGGATAAACCTGCATCATTGAGTAACCTAATAATTCTTCTTTGGTCTTACGTCCCTGTTTAGCAGCTGCTGTATTTACGTATACGTAGCGCCAATCGTAATCGATGATTTGGCAGCCCTCTATCATGGATTCAAATGAAATCTGAAGTCGATTTTCTACCTCTTTTAATGTTTTTTCGTTTCGTTTTCGGTCAGTAACATCATCTCCCGAGCTAAGCATACCAATTGTCATGCCTTTTTCGTTACTTACGAGCAAATTATGAAAATTTATAATTCGTTCTTCTTTTTGTTTAGTAATCACGGGGTATTCAAAATGAACGTGTTGGAGTTTGCCTTTGAGTGTATTATGGAAAAGGTTTCTGACGTCTTCTCTTTTTTTCGCTGAAACACATTTGTCGAACCAGTTCTTCCCCTTAATTTCTTCAATTGAAAATCCGAGAATTTCACAAGCTTTTTTGTTTATGTCAACGACGACCTCATCACTATTGATAGCAATCATAAAAGCTTCTGAATTGTCGAAATATGATTGCCCGAAACTATTTTTTATTTCCAATTTATTTTCCCTCAATCGAGTTATTTTTTAATTCCTGCTGTCCGGAAGCAGGTAAGTACATTTGTTTTGTATACTCTTTCATCATTCGGCATGCGTTAAAAGCAGGAGTGATTGTCATTATTGCATTTTTAACGAATTTTATCCATCCATGTGGAATCCCTTTGCGATCTCGATTATAGTAGAGAGGCACGATCTCGTTTTCGAGTAAGTTATAAAGGGATTCGGAATCTGCTTTATCTTCTTCATCATTTTGTCCTCCGTGAAAATTGTTGATTGCCCATCCATTTGTGCTGGTGTATGCTTCATCCCACCATCCGTCGCGAACGCTGAGGTTGATTCCGCCGTTCATTGCAGCTTTCATTCCGCTTGTTCCACATGCTTCTTGTAAACGCCTTGGATTATTGAGCCAAACATCTACGCCTCGGACAAGTTCTCTTGCAACGTTCAGGTCATAGTCTTCAACAAATGCAATACGCCCTTGAAATCCTCGATCTAATGTTGCTTGGTATACCTGTTTTAGAAGTTGTTTTGACTGATAATCTGCTGGGTGAGATTTGCCTGCAAAAATAATTTGCACTGGCTTTTCAGGATTTGTTATTAAGCGCTTGAGTCTTTCAATGTCTGATAAGATTAGATATGGTCGTTTGTATTCAGCAAACCTTCGAGAAAAAGCTATGGTTAAAGCGTAAGGATCCAGCAGTGAGCCCATGGCTATTACTTGTTGAGTAGAAACTGCTTCCTGCGTCCAGCGTTGTTGTGCCCTGTCTTGTATGTAAGTTACCAATCTTGTTTTTAGTGTTTGGCGCATCTGCCACAGTTCTTCGTCTGGTATTATATCAAAGCCTTTCCAGTATTCCTCTTCATCTTGTTTTTGAAGCCAGTCCGGACCTAAGTATTTTTCGCAGAGTGCATCTATTTCTGGTGCTTGCCAACTAGGTAAGTGGACACCATTGGTTATAGCTAAGATTGGAATCTGATCTTCCTGTTTGTCTGGCCAAAGTACTTGCCACATTCTTCTAGTTACTCTACCATGGAGTTTAGATACAGCGTTTGATTGACTCGACAATCGAAACGCGAAGGCTGTGAGATTGAATTTTTGGGAATCAAAACCTTGAAACTGACCTAACTTTAAGAATACTTCTTTTTCAACATTAAGCGGTTCCCATAGATTACGCGAATATTTGTCCATTAATTGAACACTGAAGACGTTGTGTCCGGCAGGGACTGGAGTGTGTGTAGTAAAAACTGTGTGTCTACGGACGTTTTCGATTGCTGATTCTAAAGACGCTCCATTCGCTTTTTCTAATCGAAGTCGTTCAAGCATCATGAAAGCTGTGTGGTCTTCGTTAGCATGCCACACAATAGGTTCGATGTGAAGTTCTCGTAACGCACGCACTCCGCCGACGCCTAATACGATTAATTGACGAAGACGTTCTTCTTGATCAGCTGTGTACAAACGTGCTGAAAGTGTTCTGTCTTCGGGGCGGTTATCCTCAACATTAGTATCCAGCAAGTATAGGTTAACACGTCCAACGTGAACCATCCACACTTTTACGTATATTGAGTGGTCGGCAAGCTGAACTGGAATAAGAGGACCACATCCGTAAGGCCAAGCACAAGGGTTAATTGGTGCATCGTCAAAGTTCAGTTGCAAATAATCTTCTTGTTGGTTACCATCTAGAGACATTCGTTGCCTAAAGTATCCTTGAGGATACATGAAACCTACTGCGACGAATGGCAGCCCGCGGTCTGATGACTCTTTGCATATGTCTCCTGCTAAGACGCCTAAACCTCCGGCGTATATAGGCAAAGAATTATGAATGGCGTACTCGGCTGAAAAATAAGCAACCTGTCCATTGGGTTTCCCAATATTTGTTTGACCACACCAATTATGTGGGCGCAACATTTCATCATCAAATTTTGCCATAACCATATCATAAAGTTCCAAAAAAACCGGATCTCGAGCAGCTGCTTCAATTTTTTCTGAACTAATACTATGTAATTGCTTGACTGGATTGTGATCACTGTTTCGCCATAACGCATAATCTAAAGACCTAAAAAGCTGTCGTCCTTCTTCATGCCAGCTCCACCATAAATTGTTTGCAAGTTCAAGCAGTCTGCCAATTCTTTGAGGAATGATGGGAATTTGATTTTCTTGATCGTTCGTTGAGTTCATGGATTGGGATATCCTCGCACCCTTCAGTGTGACACATTAAAATTTAATAGCGGTTGTATGCGCCCTAATTCTTTATTCAAGCGCGAACATATAAGGCTGCTGTGGAAATAGAATTAAGAAAAAATAAGAAATAAGCCATAAATGTTTATTGTGGTTTGGTTTCTTCAAGTTTTTCCGATAGCATTTGTTCTTCCATGTGCAGCAGTAAACCAATTCTTCGTTCCCACCTATTGAAAAATCGGAACTGTGAATACATTGCATAAATGCTGTAGCCTAAGAAGATGCCGGCAAAAAGCAAAAGAACAAAATCTATTAATCCTAAGCCGAAATGGCGGGTTCTTAGCAACAACCAAACTACAAGTAGAAACAGAATACCTGATGAAAGAAGCCCTATTAAAGTTCCGTTTCTAAATTTTGTCCATTCTTTATCTATCTCTGACAAGAAGTCATGAAGAGATTTGACTGGATATAGCTTTTCTTCATTGGTTTCTTTGGACATTTTTCTTTCCATCCTTATTTGGTCATTTTTGCTACTTATACCTGATGCACCAAAGATGAATTTTCTCTTTCAAAGAATAGAAGGTAATGACTTGCGTAATTCAATGTAGAGTTTTCTTCCTTCTTCTGTTAGGGTGCTGAAACCTTCGGGCGTCTGTTTTACTAAGTTCTTTTCTTCCAGGTAAGTTAAATGTTTTAGGAAATCGTCGTAGGAGAGATTTGTCGATTTGCGCCATATTATGGTTTTAAGTTGGGGTTTCGAATTGAAGAAAAGATATTCTAGTATTTCGAACCGAATTTGAACAGCACTTTTTCGCGGTCTCGCCATTCTCTAGATGCACCATAGATCTGTGTTAGTTATTTGTTGAACTACAATATAATTGCACTCTATCGTTTAATTTGGAGTTGATATATTAAGTGGGTTGGGGTCTGTCAACTTTAATTCTTCATCTTTCCCGATCAGACTGGGACGGCGACATCATTCCCCACACTGTAGCATCGTCTCCCACAAATAAAGCATTCTTGACATCTTGGCACATGAAGAAGGAAGCATACTCAGTTTCTACAAATTGAGTACGAACGAAAGGGAGTTAATTATTTAGCCAAGAACTATTTGCTCTTTTAAAGCTATTTAGGCGTTATCGTTTAAATAAAATCATTATTACAGAACAGTGCAAGCTAAGAAGTGTGCTAACTTGAACCATAAACATAATATTAAGAAAACTCATGTCTCTTTTGTTGAATTTGATGACGTCATGTTCACCAAATTAGGAAAGGATAGCCAATACTTTGGTGAAGGTAACTCCAAAGATAGAGTTTTAGAGTTTGATTTTGAATATTGCCTTGGTTGCGGGTTAAGATTGCTTGACGGTAAGCCAATTATGACCAAGAATATTTTAGAGGAAGAGTTCGAAAGATTTGTCATCCAAGCCAAAAATAATAACTATATCTGCTCTGAGCAAACAACTTTGCAACATTCAGATTTTGAAACAATGGAACGATTAATTAAGAATGCTTTAGAATTTGGAAAGTTAAAAGAAAAGTTAGATAATTCGTCAGGAACTTGAGCTTCATGAAGGTTAATGCTCAGAGTGCAGTCGACCTCAGAAGTCGCCTGAGACATCAACTTTTGTGTTCAGTCTTTTCTTGACTATAACTGCAATTGTAGCGCAAGCCATTACTAAAATTAATATGAAGAACAGCACTTGGCCGGGAAATTCTGGAACAGTTGGAGGCGATGGTTGAGGAACTGTGATTGAACCAAAAGCGTATAAGTAGTAATCGTTTGAGCCGATGTAGACGACTCCGTTGGCAATTGCAGGAGAAGAATCCACAAGACTGCCAGTCCCGTAAGTCCAAATTGTGTTACCCAACGTTGCATTTAAAGCATAGACATTGTTGTCGTCGGAACCCACGTAGACCACGCCATTGGCTATCACTGGTGAAGACTCCACCTCATTGCCTGTAGCATAACTCCATATTTTGCTGCCAGATGTCGCGTTTAAAGCATACACGTTATTATCTTGTGAGCCAATGTAAAGCACTCCATTTACAACTGCAGGAGATGAAGCAACATAATAGCCGGTGCCAAAACTCCAAATTTTACTACCAGACGCAGCATCCAAAGCATACACATTACCGTCGTCTGAGCCGAAATAAACTATACTGTTGACAACCGCAGGTGATGAATCAATTTGATCGCCAGTTCCAAAGCTCCATATTTTACTACCTGTTGCAGCGTTCAAAGCATACATATTGTTGTCTTCAGAACCAACATAAACAACACCATTAACAACTGCTGGTGTAGAATCAACAAGGGCTCCTGTGCCGTAACTCCAGATTTTTGTTCCAGTTGCCGCGTTCAAAGCATAAACATTGTTATCGTCTGAACCTATGTAGACTACTCCGTTAGCCACCACTGGGGAAGATTCAACCTGGTCGCCCGTCCCGTAACTCCAGATTTTGGCTCCGGTAGTGGCGTTCAAAGCGTAAACCTTGTGATCTTCCGAGCCAACGTAGACTACGCCGCTGTCAACCGCGGGGGAAGAATCCACGGACCCACCGGTCTTGTAACTCCATATGAAAACACCATTTGCAGCGTTCAAAGCATAAACATAGTGATCATCTGAGCCAACATAAACTACACCGTTTATGACAGCAGCAGAGGAATAATCCACAAGATTTCCAGTCTTATAACTCCACAAAACCTGGTTTGTGAGAGGCCCAGTCGAAGTTGAAACGCCACTATGCACTGGGTCATGACGATAAGTGGGCCACCAATCCACACTGGACTGACCCATAACTTTTGGCGATAGAACTAAAATTGAAAACATCGACACACATAAAAACGACAGAAAGACTACCCTTAATATCCACTTCATTCTTGTCCATCCTATAGAATTTCGCGACTACCACAAAAGTAAACTAAGCTTTTAAAATTTTTCATACAGAAACAAGTGATTATCCAATTACCACAGAATAGTCGTTCACATTACTGATCACCTAATCAATCTGTTAATCGCTGCAGCAATCAAGGTTCTATGCAGTCCTCGATATCATCAAATATAATATTGCATCAGAGTTATCAGCTTCCCCCGAGTTCTAGATCATAAAACCATTAAGAAACTAACAAAAGTAGCTCGATTCTTTGTGATGCAAAAAAAGAAAAAATGAAATTAGTTATTCATTTAGACAGTTGGGGGCATAGAAGGAGCTGCTGTCATCATTGTTTGTGATTGAGGTTCCTGTGGTTTCATCGTAAAGAAAGCAATTGCTAAGATTAGGGTTGCAATCCACATCAGTATTAAACCTATGCCAACGACTATGATCAACACTGCACCTATTAGCAGAATTAGTCCTGTTGTCGAGAACAAACCGACGTTGGCTTTTTCCGAAAGTTGTCTAAGTGAGCGTCTTACAAAAAAAGTCCCTACTATCGCGAATATCCAAAGAATAACGAAAATTACAATCGCTGCAACAATAAAGGGAACAACGTCCCCAAATGAAATGTTGCTCGTATTTGCAGTCATGCTTGAAAGAGATGAAATGGTTGACCAACTACCGTTCCAGCTTGGATATAGTTTCATTAGGAAATCTTTGATGTTCGGGAGGACAATTGCAATTCCAATTGCAACTGATGAGACTACGCCAACTATTCCAGCGATCACACCATAAAGAGCATTATTGAAGATGCCACTTTCTTTGTAAATGCTAGCGAAACCATGCAGTCCAATCAAGACAAGTATCGCGCCTATGAGTTCAATTATGCCAAAAGAGTTGATATATGGAAAAACTCCAATGAACATCATTAATGCGCCGATTCCGCCCAACGTTTTACTTGATTCAATAGTCATTATTATTCCTCTGTTTTTTTGTCAGTTTATTAAGAATAAAAGCTTTTTCATGCCTCTTAAGCGCAACTTTTACAAAATCAGGTTTAGAATTAATAGTCTACACTCAAAAACCTAACTGCTAATTCAAAACAAGAGATTTCCAATTAAAATTTGAAGCTTAGAAATTGAGCTCAGGGCGTTCCTCTTTCACCTAGCAATTCTGTTATGAGGCAATAATAGGTTTTTAAGTAGACTTTGCCATTTTCTGTAATTGCGTAGACTTTACGAGGTCGTCTGCCTTTTTGTTGGGTTGTGCTTTCAAGAAAGCCTTTTCTTTCAAGGGAATTTAGCGCAGGGTAGAGGGCACCATGTCTAATTTTGATGTTGAAATCTGCTTCCACCTGTTTTTTGATTTTGTAGCCCCATGTTGGTTGAGTTTGAACGGTCCGTAGTAGTTTGATTTCTAGGCAGGTTTCTGATTATGTGTTGTACAATTTCTTTTTTGTAGGGTTCGGACATTTGTTTTTTCTTGCCAGCTGATATTGTCAATTGATGATGTTGGATTTATTTAGTTTATGTTAATTTCTTGATACTGCGATATTGTGTTCTTATGCTTTTGTATGCTTGGGTTATGTATGAAGCTTTATATCATCGTTTATGATACTTCAATACTCAATACAACATATGTCCGCAAAAGGACATATTGTATAAGCGAAGAACAGAAAAACTGCTCTACACAAATACAGGAGAAAAACAAAAAAATGTTAACCGCACTAACTACACAAAAAGAAGTATCAAACAAATTAATGAAAGGTCTACTAGACCTAATAATACTACAATTCTTAAGTGCTCAACCAATGCACGGATACCAAATAATAACCAAAATACGCAAAAACTATGGTGTCTACTTCGGGCCAAGCACAATATATCCGTTACTAAATACTATTGAGAAAAAAGGCTTTGTAAAAAGTGAATGGAATATGAACTTTGACAGACCAAGAAAAATGTACAGCTTAACAAGCAATGGGGAGAACATGCTAAGCTTCACCGAAGAATCACTAAATCTAATTTGCAGAAAAATATCAGCTCAAGCAAACACAGAAAACTCACATGAAACTTCAACTCAACCAACCTTAAACATTATGGTCAGCAGAGGCAACAATCTTACAAAACGTCTGACAATGGTTCACTAAATAAAACTTCCGGAAAAAAACCGGTCTATTTTTCATTTTACAACCTTTTAGCTATTTTTTATTTATAAACCGAATTTTATATACGTCAACACATAATTCTATATCACCTAAATTCCGGTGTTCAATTGAAACAAATAAGCAATGAAAATAGCGAATTGACTACGCGCGTACTTGATTTTTGCAAGCATATTGCTGGATCTTCAAACATCGCAGCTATAGCTCATGTTGATAACTATTCAATGAAAGCAATAGAGGACAAAACAATAATTGACGTAATGCTTGTAATCCAATCGTTTCAGCCCAAAGTAATGAGCTACATAAGAACAGTGAATGAAAAAACCATTTTCGTTTTTGCAGTGGATAAATGGGTTTTCGAGCGCGACATCGAAATCGGTCTTCTAGGAGAAGCTTTTGCGAGTAAACTTATTTTTCCTCATTCAACGATTTATGGTGAAGACTACTTACATAAGAAAGAGGTAATTCTGAAAAAGCGTCTAATTATTGAATTGATTGAAAATTTGGCGTCAAATTTTCCAGAACTAACTCATAGAATTCAAATTAAACCTCAATATTTTCTATATGAAGTATTTCTTAATAGAATTCGAGTTTTTCCACTGCTTAATTATGACATTTCAAACCTGATGAACGGGTTGACACAAAATGAAAGTGAATTTCTTGAAAGTTACAATGAAGCCTTAAAACAACTTGAAATAGAAGAAAAAATCTCTTTCACGGATGAATACGTGAAGATATCAGATAAGATTCTAAAACAATGTCAAGACCCAAGAATCAAAATAGTTAACCTTTCAAAAAACGCACCCAGAAGATTGTTCTCATCAATCTTCGGAACTTTTCCGCAATTAATGAGTATTTTTTCACAAAATACGGAGGCTTTTCTGAAAGCCCAAAAGATTAATTGGAGAAAACAGCCAGAACAATCTTACTTTTCTATTGATCCACAAAAATATGTTTTCTTTCAAACATCTAATGGCTTGCTTTCATTGTCTGATAAAATTAGCATTAAAGGGTTCGCTCAAAAAATGCTTCTAAATGATCAAAGTGCAAATATTGAAGTTGAACGCATTGGCGGGATGCTGAATGATGTATACTTGATTGATGCACATGGAGCAAGCAGCGAAACAAAAGTACTTGCTAAGCGCTTTAAAGATTGGTCGGGATTCAAATGGTTCCCATTAACTGTGTGGTCTCTTGGTGCAAGACCTATGGCCATAACGGCTCAAGCTAGACTTGCTAAAGAATGCGCAATAAGCGAGTTTTTATACAGCGAAGGATTTAACGTCCCAAAAATTTTGCATGTAAGCAATGCTGAGCGCTTAATTTTCATGGAGTACATCGAGGGAGAAAATCTTACCCAGGCCATTAAACGTATAGCTTCCGCTACTGAGAATCAAACATTTGATGAAGAACTCACCAACCTAGGCAAAGCTGGCGAAATAATAGCCAAAGTTCATTCTCACAATATTGCTTTAGGCGATACAAAACCGGAAAACATGCTTGTTAGAAAAGATGGCGCTATTTACATGATTGATTTCGAGCAAGCCACACAAGGAGGGGACAAAGCGTGGGATGTTGCCGTTTTCCTATATTACTCAGGACATTATCTTCAACCGCTTTATGGAAAAGCCAAAGCTGAATCAATAGCTAAAGCTTTCATAAACGGATACTTGAAAGCTGGTGGCAATATAGAGGTGATTAACAAAGCCGGGGCTTACAAGTACACAAGGGTTTTTAGCATATTCACAATGTGGACCATTACTACAGTTATTTCAACCATCTTAAGAAAGACAGAAGCCACAAAATACAATAAGAACTGTCTCTAACTAAGCGAGCATAAGCGAAACTTGAAAAATTACAATACAAATCAACAGCATAATTCTTGATGATTTGTCTGTATAGATATTGACCGTTTTCACATTCAAAAAGATAGCTTAGAAAAATCGTGTTTTTCTGCTATTTAACTAAACAACAAGCTTGTTACCTTGATCGCTTTTGAACGATCTGAAATTGCAGGCTCAAGTTAAAAATAGTGATGGATATTGACTTTTTCGAACGTCGAAGGAGCTTCATTAATCATAGGAAAACAGCTAATTGAATACTTTGCTTGAGATGACAAGATTTTTGACTTGTTCGAGGCTTCGAAGAAATGGAAAGTTATTTTATCTTCAGGTCCATAGCCAAATCAAAAATTAGTTCTGATTGGTCAGCACAATTAGTAGAAATAAATCGTAAAAGATCAAGATAAAAATTCGGAAAACCCCAATGTGATAACTTGGCGAGCTATTTATATCCTATTTTATATGAATATTAATTATTGATGGTTATGAGCGAAAAAATAAGGTATTACAAAGGGTTATCTAAGGTGAAAGTCGTAACTGAGAGTGAAGGCTACTGGATTGTTGAGGCGTTAGAGGATTTTGAGGATTGCTCGGAAGGTAAAGGAATAATTGTTAAAAAGGGAGAAAGGCGAATTGCCCGATTGATATTTTATTTGAAAAACAAACTTTACCGCCAATTGTTAAAGAGCATGAATACGAACTGGACATGGAGAAGAAACTAAAGCGAATGGTTAATGAGAAAGAAAAAGAAAACAAGAAACAATAATTGCGGGGTATTTTAATTGTCTTTGTTTTCTAATTGACTTAGTTTTTAAATTGGAAAGGAAACAATAATTAGCAATTTTTCCGAAAGATCCAGTTTAGATTGTAAAATAAGAAAGTTCAAAGCTTAAATGGAACAATCTGCATTTTCACTCCAAAAGAGGATCAACTGTTGGCTAATCAAAAAATAAGCGAAGGCGACAACGTCTTAATTTATCTCGACGCCCGCAGAACCTACATGATAAAAATGCAGGCAGGACAAACATTTCACACACACAAAGGCTATTTAAAGCTTGATGAGTTAATCGGCAAAGAATACGGTGAACCCATCAAAAGCAGCCTTGGCATCTACTTCACTACACTAAAGCCAGCTTTGACCGACTACATCATGAAGTCTTCACGCAACACCCAAATCATTTACCCCAAAGATGCTGCGTTAATCGTGATGTTCAGCGGCATTGGACCAGGAAGCCGAGTGGTGGAATCAGGAACAGGAACAGGCTCGTTAACTACAGCCCTCGCCCATTATGTTGGTCCAACCGGAAAAGTTTACACTTATGAGTTGCGCAGTGAATTCCAAAAGAACGCGCCAAAAACCTTGAACGGTCAAAACTCATAGATCATGTTGAAATGAAGAGCGGCGATGTGACTCTTGGGTATTGAGGAGAGAGACGTTGATGCAGTAATTTTGGATTTGGCCGTTCCATGGCTTGTTGTTCCGCATGCTTATGAAGCGCTAAGACCTTCAGGCATTCTTGTTTCTTTTAGCCCAACCATCGACCAAGTTGTAAAAACAACAGAAGCGCTCAAAGAAAACAGCTTTGTATTCATAGAAACAATTGAGTGCATGATGCGTGCAATGCAGGTTGAACGAGGAAAAACTAGACCTCAAACACTTGATGACCGGTCACACAGGCTACATAACTCACGCAAGAAAAATCCTCAAAGCTCCTAACCGGACCAACTCCAGAACCTGCAGAGAATCCGAACTGAATTTAGAGGAACCGAGTCTGGAAACTAGAGGAAGAACAAGAAAAGCAGATCAATGATTTTGCCTAAGTTTAATTTCAATTGATTTTTGCTGTTTTAATTGTTGGTTTCTGAGACATACTTAGCGTCCAGAAAGCTTGTTTTAGTTGTTCGCCACGTGTCAAACCGTAGTAGAATCCAGCAACTCGGCCGAAGTAAGGAATGACAAGTTGGTCAACTGCCTTGTAGATAAACGGATTTGGTATGCGGTTTTCAAGAATGTTGGTTTCCAGATCTTAATGTTGTATTCCCAGCATTTAATGAAAAAGTCCCATCGCGCTTTTGAGAGAGAATCCATTTCAGCGCCTTTCTTGTTCATTAGTACACAGTTTTCTAAGAGGCACAAAGAATAAGTGGTACATAAAATGCATTGTAATCTTTTCAGTTTATCCATCAGTTCAAGCGTCTGCAGGATATCTTCTTCTTTCTCATCTGGAACCCAATAATCAATGTTGCCAATGGATACCAGTTATTATCATTAAAGATGCCAAATGCGTTCTCGACAACTTCTTGCCACTGTTCAGGCTTAAAAGGCAACATTTTTCCAGCCATGTACTTTTTCATCAGCCTTGGGCTGCCTGTTTCAATGCCTGTTTCAGCTGTGATTATTGCTTTTTTGCCAAACGAGTACCAACTGCGTTCAATTAGGATTTCTGCAAGTTCCTTTATCATTTGTGGATTATGAACAGCAGGCGCCAAGGACATGTGGGATGCTTGAATGCTTTTGACGCCTGGATAATCCGCAACGCTTTTTACAAGTTTTACAACGGCTTCTTTGTTTGGAATGAAACTTTTGTCTTTAGTTCCGTACAAGAAAGAGGTCTTCGGTTACTAAGGTTATGTGGTCGCTGCCTTCAGCAGTGGTTAACGCAACTTCTTTCATAATTTTTTCCAATAGGAACATCAATCTTGTGTTGCATGGTAGGCGTGCAGAACTGGCAGTTTCTTCCGCAACCCTTTGAAATTTCAACTGCCCCATGAATTCCAGCGTGTTTAGTTAGCGGCATTATTGCATTGTAATCCCAGTTGCTGATTGATTCATCAGCTTTAACGATATGCGGAAGAGCTTCTCCATTTACAGCTTTCCGGAAAATATCAACAATTGGTTCTGGTCTACCGCCAAGCAGAACACAATCCACTCCATAGCTGTCAGACACATCTTTACGTTCAAGCTGCCAAGCACCAAATCCACCAACGATAATTTTTGGCTTAAATTTCTTGATACTAGGATGGGTGACGAGTTTTTGGAATTCAACGGCATTCATGGGTTCGCCTCCTCCGATGATTGAGGAGTAAGTTTTGCTTACATAGCCCATGCCTGTTGGATCCATTGATGAAATACCTATAACCTTGGTTTCAGGTCCAATAAAGTCTTCAAGATCTTCTGGGTGAACAACAGCTACTTCTTTTTCTGTGAAGCCATTTTTCAGCAAGCATAGCTTCAACTTTTCTCAAGCCATAAGGTGCAAATCTTGCTCTGCCATCAGGCTTGCGCTCCACAGGCGGATACAGTGTTTTTCTAACAAAGCCAAGCGGAACTGGACCTTTGCCAAAGCCTGCCACAAATGCTATAAAGGGATTATTGTAAAAATCACTCATTTCTGTAGCTGAGGCTGTAAGAACTATCTTTATGCCCGAACCTGAAGCCAAATTTCTCTTTTCTCCGCGAATAGACTAAGTGAATGTTCCATTAGCCTTTTAAGAATTACTATCCAAAAAGTCAATGAACAAAATCAGATGATTCAGATGCCGTCTGAGTAACTCTGAACTTTCATCCAAATAATGTCAAGCTAATGCCTTCTCATCATCCGGCAAAAACAGTTAGTTTAAGCTGGATAAAAGTCTATACATTTAATTTGAATTATTTGCTGGGAACACTTTTATTTTCCCCCTCAAACTTTACTGTAATAGGTGTTAAAATTATGAATTTTAATGGTAGTCAAACAGAAAAGAATCTCCTGGCCGCGTTTGCAGGAGAATCACAAGCACGAAACAAATATACCTTCTTTGCCAGCGTAGCAAGAAAAGAAGGATATGAGCAAATAGGCGCAATTTTCGAAGAAACATCAGGCAATGAGAAAGAACATGCGGAACTATTCTTTAAGCATCTAAAAGGAGGAATGGTAGAAATCAAAGCCTCTTACCCAGCTGGAATAATAGCATCAACCCTTGAAAATCTCAAGGCAGCTGCAGCTGGAGAAAAACTTGAATGGGGAACACTCTACCCAAATTTTGGTGATACAGCTCAGAACGAAGGTTTTCCAGAGGTAGCTGCAACATTCCGAATGATTGCAAAAGTCGAAGCATACCATGAAAAACGTTACAATAAAATAGCTGAAACTGTGCAGCAAGGTAAAGTCTTCAAGAAAGACCAGCCTACCAAATGGAAATGCAGAAACTGCGGATACGTCTTCGATGGAACACAAGCACCAGATTCATGTCCTGTTTGCGCCCATCCAAAAGCATACTTCGAAGTCTGGGTTGAAAACTACTAAAAAACCCTATTTTCTTTTAATAGGCGTTTCATTACTTCATTTTTGGTTTGTTAGTAATATTTTGAATTCTTTATATCCGAAGACAACTTCAAAAATCTTTAACCAAATAAACTATTTATCTTGTTAAAGATTGGTCACGCTAACATAGCTAATATTCTTCATAACTTTTCTGAAACTCACTGAAGAATCAGGCGGAAGGTTTGATTCTTCTATAGACGAACCTAACAAACAAGTAAAAGACGAAAACGAAACTTGTTATGAAAAAGCTGACTGGGTATGGCTCATAAAAAGCAACAAAGAGCCCTAGCCACGTTACTACAAGAGCAATAATCACCGAAATTATAATGACCTGTCTGGGGCGTTTTGACAACATCTGAGCAGTCGCTGCCGGCGTAACCATCAATGAGAAAATCAGAAGAACTCCAACTACTTGAACCGCAAATGACGTTGCAACCGCTACAAGCAGCATGAAAATTATGCCCAACAAAAGCACAGGCATTCCTTTTGCTTCCGCCACATCTTCATCAAGCGATGCAAACAGAAGCGGTCGATATACCGCCGCGGTTAGAACCAGAATTATCACACCTGCAATAAAAGTTAAGAGAACATCGCTGTAACTGATGCCTAATATTTCTCCAAACAAGATGGAGTACGCCTCTTGTGCATAACCCCCCTTGTAAAGGCTAATGAACAACACACCTAGACCAAGCATGAAAGCAAGAATCGTTCCGATCTGGACATCTCGCTGGGCAGCTCGTTTGCCAAGCGCAGCTATTCCAAGTCCGCCTACACTTGTAAATAGGAGAAGACCAAAAACTGGGCTGACTCCAATTAATACTGCTGCCGCTGCTCCAGAGAAACCAATGTGAGAGAGAGCGTGTGCAGCAAATGATGAACGTCGTAACACAACAAAATAGCCTACAATTCCAGCGATGATTGCTACTATTGTTCCTGCTTCAAAGGCATGCTGCATGAAAGGGAAACTAAAAATCCGTTCCAAATCGACCCACGGATTAAGGCTGAAAGTTGATGATAAAGTAGAAAATGACATTAAGGTCATTCTGGTTGGCACCCGTGGCAATCTTCAATGCCTACAATTCCAATATTTCCTTTAGAATCTCGTAGAACCTCAACGTTAATTCCGAATAAAGCCGAGAGGCACTCTGAAGTTAGGACTTCTTGCGGCGTCCCAGTTGCCACTTTTCCGTTGGCAATGTATACCACTTTGTCTAGATAGGGTAAAAGAGGGTTAATGTTATGCGCAATAAGCAATGCAGTCACGTTTCGAGATTGAACTACACCATGTATTAATTGTAGCAATTCTCTCTCACGTCTCATATCAAGATTCGACAAAGGCTCATCAAGCAAAAGAACAGATGGATTGCTCACCAACGCTTCAGCCAGAAATATCCTCTGCAGTTCGCCTCCTGATAACACGCCGAGAGAGCGACGGGCCAGATCTGTGGCTCCAACGGCTTTCATTGCGTCCAGAGCTGCTTGGCGGTCGTTTTTTGAGAATAAGCCTAAACCCCATTGTTTTCCTGAGTATCCCAGTCGCACGAGTTCAAGAGATTCAATATTAGTTTCAGCATCAAACATGTGACGCTGAGGCACATAACCAATCTGAGGGTTTCCACGTTTGGGTGCTGCATCGAATATCTTAATTGTGCCGCTGATGGGTTGCTGCAAACCGAGGAGCAAACGAAAAAGAGTTGTCTTGCCTGCTCCATTAGGTCCGATAACCGCTACAAACTCGCCGCGATTAATGGTGAAACTGGCGTCCTTCCAAACAACGTTACCTGGATAACCGGCCACGAGATTCTCGGACGTGATAATTTCGTATTGAGCGTTCATCGGCTATTTCCCAAGGGTTTCTGCATTAAGTGCATTTTGAAGAGTAATTAACTCAGCGTTCATCCAGTCTTGGAACGGGACATCTGGCGGCTGTATGGTCTCTGTTACTCCAACAATTGGAATGCCTTGTTGAGCAGCCAGCGCCTTGATACTCTGCGTGAGCGGCGTAACTGTTTGCTCATTATAGACCAGCACGCTAATAGTTCCGTTTGTAATCAGGTTCTGGAACTGCACGATGCTCTGCGCTGGAGGATCGTTTCCTTCAGCAACTGCGTCCATAAAAGCTGTAGGAGATACGAGGTCAAGACCGCAGGGAGTCGCCAGATATTCGAAAATATCCTCTGTTGCGCCTACTTTCACGCCTGCAAACTGTTGCTTTATCTCAACGATACGTGCGTTATATACTCCAAGCGATGCATTCAACGCAGCATACTGCTGGGTATAGTACGTTGTGTGGGAGGGATCTATTGAAACAAGGTCTTGGTACATCGCGTTAACTGTGTCATTTACATAAGTTGGGCTATACCAGAAGTGAGGATTGGCTCCAGTTGGCTGGTTAATAAGTTCTTGCACGTTCAACACTACTTGGTGAGGAGTGTTGCTTGCGGCTATAAGTTGTAGAGCCCAAGTGTCATATCCGGCTCCGTTGACGATTACTAAGCGGGCATTTGCAATTGCTATGGCGTTAGCGGTGTTGCTTTCATATTCGTGAGGATCAGCATTTGGGTCTGAAACTATGCTTATCACACTGACACGAGTTCCGCCAAGCTGGGTTATCAGGCTACCCCAGAAATTTTCAGCAGCCACTACTTGTATCTGGGAACTAGAACTTGTAATTCCGGAATTTCCATTGCTAGATAGATATATGCCTACAAAGACTCCAGCAATAATTAATACAACTAAAACTGCGGCAATTACTATGTAGGTAGTTTTTCGCATCTCTTTAACGTCCCTACCCCAATAAATTAAGTTCAACTTATTAAGTTTTGCTCAGTTTTTAATAACTGTTTTCTTCTTTGTTGGATATATGGCAATGATAACCAAAATTCCAATGAACAATATTACAAAGGCTAGGATGTCCGGATGGATAAGAATCTCGATCCCTAAAACCAAAGTTTCTATCCACGGATTATTAGCAACTGTTTCAGGAAGCGCATTTTGAGGGGAGACAGCTATAAATTTGTAAGGTATATCTGAAGGTAAAATCACCGCTTGACTAGGCAACCATTGGGAAACAGGGTAAAAACTAAATGTATTTGCCATCCATGCAAAAACTCTCGCTACTCCATAAACATCCAACGTCGAAATTAGTTTAGCAGAACTCAGCAAACTATACAATGGGGTCATTATTTCGCCAGTATTATTAGTGCATAAGATGCCTAAGCCATGTCCAAGTTCGTGAAGAGCAATATTTTGCTCGTCCCCGTCTGCCAAAGCGTCGCCGTGGCTTGTGTGCGTGGAGAGATTAATTGTGCATTTTGTTATGACGTTGTTTTGCTGAGCGGTAGATGTTAGCCCTCCTATGTCCTCGCTATTTTCTAAGGCAGAATCTGTCCAATTAAGGTAGATGTCAAAGCCTGGCTGCGTCTGATTTGAAACGGTGGGTTCCAATTTTAAGAAAGCAAGATATGCATAGTTAGTGTAATTTGACGCAAAATATTGTATAGCCTCATTCCATTGTCCTATGGCTCGAAGGGTATCATCCAGGTAACTGGGATTCCACCATGGCTCATAATTTGGAGTGATTAGGAGAATTCTTAGTGTTGTCCGATTCCAAGTAGACCCTTCAAGCGCCAAATGATATACATTTTGATTCTCCGCTTGAACCGGACTTAATGCAAAGATGCCTGCAGTTAAAAATAAACTTGAGAATAACAAGAAAAACAAGAAAAAATTTTTAGCTCTAACTTTTTTTGCCATTCTTGAACCAGACACCAATTCATTTAAGATTAAAACAAATTTATCTATATGTGACTGTATCCTCACAACAACTTGACAAAATGTTATTATTGAACAGTTATATACGAATCTCAAAAACTGTCGACTTGAACATAATTTTTTAAGAGAAACTGTGGAGAAAGAAAATGCCAGACGCCCAAAGTAAATGCACACAGACAAAGTGTCGAGAAAGAAAACCATCTTATCAAAAATAAAAAATTTATTAATTTCAAGTGATCTAAACAATCTATACAAAAAAAGAAATAAATTCTTTATGTTCTGAAAACTTAAGGGAGGATGATTTTTGAGTTTTTTTGGTCTCGGTGGAAAAAGAAAAGTGCAGTTTACCCCTGAAATTATGATAAAATGCAGATGCGGAGTTTGTCCAGTCCAATTTAAAAGCGTTTGTGCCCAACCTAAGAGAATGACTCGAAGCAGAATTATGGAAGCTGTCAGTCCTGAAATGTTTCAAAGTTTGACTAAAGAACAAATTGCAATGATACTGCCTAAAGCAAATGAGATGCCTGGTCCCTATTGTGCAAACGGAGTTGCTAAATGTAAAGACCTTGATTACAGTAAGCTGTGTCTTTGTGATGCTTGCGAAGTTTTCAAGGAAAAGAGTCTTATATCCTGTAAACCGAGAAGTTATTTCTGTAAAGACGGAAGAGCAAAATAGGCTCTTGTACATTTTCATCCAGAAAAGCTGAGGACTCTCATATCTGTATTTGAAGAAAGATAGCCCATTGAAGGCTAAATTATTGAGCCAAATACCCTTCGTGGAAAAAGAAAACCTAACTCAAAAAGCAACCCAAAACAACCTTCAACAAAAACGAAAAAAACTATTATTGTTTTAGCAAACAACTTAGCAAACAAATTGCAGCAAAACATAAAAAAACATAGAGCCACCACAACGGTCCACACTAAAAGACCAAAACTAAATAAATACTTACATTTTATTTAATGTAAAATGCGACTTTTTCAAAGTTTAATCACAAATAGCCCGAAAGGAAAGACGTCTTTTTAAGTTAAAAGAAACAAAAGCACGAGTTTATAGATAAATCATAGGCAATACTTAAGTCAAACAAAATCAATAGACAAAACAATAATTTGTGTTAAGCTAAGGTGAACCAAGTGAGCATAATTAGTCTCTCATTGCCTAACGAGTTGCTTGAACAATTAGACACCATGCTTGGAGAAGATCGAGTTGCAAACCGATCAGAGGTAATTCGGCAAGCAGTCCGCATGTACCTCACACAGCTGAACGAATTAGAAAAAATCAAAGGAAACGTCATAGCCACAATTACAGTTCTTTATGAAAAAGCTGATCAAAATAAGGAGTTGTTCAGGCTGCAACACGAGTTTGATGACACGATAACCGCCTACTTACATGCGCATCTTTCAGAGACAGAGTGCCTTGAAATCATGGTTGTAAAAGGCTCAGGAAAACGTTTAAAATGTTTGATCGATGGACTCAAAGGAAATAAACCGGTTAAGCAGATAAAAGTTTCAATAATGTCAAATAACGAAAAAGAACCTTAACTATACAGGTTGAAGCGTAATTTCCATCGCATATCCTTTGAGATCAGGCACAACTTGTTTCAACAAAGCTACAACTAATGCGGGAATAGTTATACGACCGTCCTTGCGCATTTTAGCCAAAAAACTTTCTCGAGCACCCATCGTGCCCACGATGCTAATTTCCACATTTAAAGCCTGAGACGTTTCAAGCTTAAACTCCCAACGCACCAGAGTGGGAACTTGAAAACGATTGCCATTCTGCAGATGAGTTTTGAAACGAATAGTTTCAGTTAACGGCAACCAAGAAACCTCCAAAGACACGTCTGGACTTTTCTGACCGAATCAAGACGAATCGAGACAAACCAAGACTATTCAAGATGAAACAGGACGAATCTAGACGCGACCTACAAACAATTTAAGCTTTGCTTCAAAAGAGCAAACCAAAACACAAAGAAAAAAATTACACAAAAGAGTTGCACATCGAGAAACTACACAACATATTTGCCAGTTTTTTCAAAATCCTTAACAATTTCCATAACACGCTTAGGTGCATTGTAAGGTCCAAGTGGAATGTCTTTAAGCAAAACCCAAGGACTTTTTCGCGCAACCTCCGAAGCACTATGTTGTTCTCCAAAACATTTCTTAGCAACTTCAATAACTAAGCGCCTAACCCCAACCTCCGAAAGCTCACCAAGCGCATGCAAATATTCATGCAGCAAAAGATTGTAAACTAACGCATTAACAGCGGGCTTAGACGTCACGGAAGCTTCAACAATCTCCACAAGCGACCTGTTAAGAACGATGTTGTTGGTTCCAACTGAGTAATAGGCGCCAAGTTGCAGAGGCAAATCATCTAAAAACAGCATCATAGTATCCCTCCTTTTCCCAAGCGCTGATTGTACACTATCTTTCACGATTTGCCAAACTTCAGCATAGTTATTTGCGTTATCCAACTTTGCGCCGAACGGCTCTAATACCTTGGTATCGTCGCTCAAAAGCAGACTCTCCTTCTGAAAAAATAATGAAAAGAAACAACCCTTTAAGCGTTGCACAAGTTATGGGTAAATAAACAAAAAATTGATAAATGACAAGTGTGTCTGTCATAACGTTAAGGTGAAAATTGAATGGCAAGCAATGTTCTAGTAAGAGACATAATGTCTAAAGATGTTAAAACTGTGCGCAATGACACAACTGTTAAAGAAGTTATTTCCTTGATGACCAAATATGACAAAGATGCGATCCTAGTTATACAAAGCGGGATACCAACGGGAATCATAACCGTCAAAGATGTTTTGGTGAGAGCAGTCGAACATGGAGTACCTCTAAGCACCATAATTGCACGTATGGTCTACACAAATCCACTAGTTACAATTGAAGAATCTGCAACGGTTGAAGAAGCAGCTAAACTGATGAAACACTGGAAAATAAAGCACTTACCTATAGTTGACAAGAATGGTTGCCTCCAAGGCATGCTAAACGATCGAGACATAATCTACTCGGTTCCATCTTTAATGTCAACAATGGAAGAATTCTGCCGCACAAAATAAACAATCGATAAACATATTTTTTTATCTATTTTTAACCAATCAAATCCTTTGACATTCTTTTTAGAAGTTTTGACGCCTTATGACGTGTAGAGACGACTAGTGACGGCTAATGACGCATAGTAACGCAACCTACAAAGGATTAAAGTTCTGATTTAAATAAGAAGCCTAAAACAACCAGATCAAAAATGGCAACGCAGCTACTTGTTGTTCTTCTTGCTCAATTAAGTTTCAATGAAAAAGACTAAGGTTTTTGCTCTTTAGTCCATTCTTCCTTAACAAGCTTCGTAATACTATCCAAGTTAGGCTGCGCTGAAAGATCAGCTAAAGAGAAATTGAGTTCATTTCTAATCAACAATGAAATCTCATTTGGTCTTAGCGGTTCAGGCCTCGTAGATTGATAAACCCTTAACGCACGTAAACAAAATTTTACCATAATATTGTTTAGTTCCTTTCGCAGGTCACCTAGCTCATCTTTGCTTTCTTTCATTTGCTGGCTGAACCCTTTTGAATCCCAATTTCCTTTTTCTTCCATTTTTCTCAATCC
This sequence comes from Candidatus Bathyarchaeota archaeon, assembly GCA_963729805.1. Lineage (GTDB taxonomy): Archaea > Thermoproteota > Bathyarchaeia > Bathyarchaeales > Bathycorpusculaceae > Bathycorpusculum. The sequence goes on from CAVSPH010000008.1 coordinate 211,136, forward strand.
TTACCGTTTCATGTAAATCATTCATAATAGGCTTTTCTAATGATTACCTTAAGGGACAAAAGCCTTGGGTTTACCAAGTTTCTTGTCAACGCACGCTTGGATGAACCCAAAGTATTCAGGTGAAGGTCTTCCGGGTCGACTTTTGAACTCTCCATGGAATTGTGAGGCAAAGAAAAAGTAATTCTTTGGATATTCTAAAGTTTCCATTCTTCTTCCGTCAGTACTCTTGCCAGTGAAACATAAACCGTTGTTCTTGAGAGCTTCTAAGTAGTCTAAGTTAACTTCAAAGCGGTGACGATGGCGTTCGTATATCTCTTCCTGCCCGTATAAGCTGTAAGCTAAAGTGCCTTTTTGCAAAATTATTTTGTGGGCACCCAAACGCATAGTTGCACCTTTGATTTCTATTCCTCTTTGTTCAGGCATAAGGTCAATGATTGGATGAGGGGTTTCAGGATTAATCTCTGTACTGTTTGCGTCCTTTAGTCCACAAACATTCCGGGCAAACTCAATTACTGCCAATTGGAACCCGTAACAAATACCTAAAAATGGAATGTCATTTTCTCTGGCAAATTGAGTCGCCGCAATTTTGCCTTCAGTACCTCGAGGACCAAAACCATATGGAACAAATACACCATCATAATTTGCAAGGTCTTTAATGCATTCAGGTTCATGTTCCAGTTTCTCAGCTTCAAGATAAGAAATGCAAACTTTAGCTTTGTTTGCAGCACCACCATGCCTTAGTGCCTCAGTCATGCTAACATAACTGTCTGTTAACCCAGCGTATTTTCCGACCAATGCTATCTTGACTTCATGCTCTGGATTGACGGCAGCATCAACGTATTGCTGCCACTTAGCAAAGTCTTTGCCATCACACTTGAAACCTAAACGCTGGCAAATGAAATCGCCCATACCTTGCTTGTCCAAAATCAACGGAACCTGATAAACCGATTCAGCATTGTATGAACAGAAAACAGCACTTTCAGGAATTGTGCCAAATAAAGCTATTTTCCTGAGAGCTTCAGCATCAATCATTTTTGGACTTCGAGCAACTATAGTGTCAGGTTGAATACCGATACGCCTTAACTCATTAACACTGTGCTGCAAGGGTTTAGTTTTCATTTCCATTGTAACATCTAAAATAGGCACCAAAGCTACATGCACATAAAGAGTATTCTCATAACCTTCTTCAAGACGCATTTGCCGGATAGCTTCAAGAAACGGCAAACCCTCAATGTCTCCAACTGTTCCTCCAACTTCGGTCAAAACTATCTCCGAACTTGCTGCTTTTCCAGCGCTCTTTATTCGATTCTTAATTTCGTTTGTAATATGGGGAACAATTTGAACACAACGTCCCAAAAAGTCTCCACGTCGTTCTTTTTCAATTACAGATTTGTACACCATACCAGTTGTTAAGTTGTTTTCTTGTTTGAGACTTAAATCTAGGAAGCGTTCGTACCAGCCTAAATCTAAATCGGTTTCCCCGCCGTCATCTGTCACGAAGACTTCACCATGCATATACGGATTCATTGTTCCGGCATCGACGTTTACGTATGGATCAATTTTCACAACTGTGGGTTTTAGCCCTCGTGCCTGAAGCATTTTCCCAATGGAAGATGTTAATATGCCCTTCCCAACGGAGCTTAGCACTCCACCCGTAACGAAAATGTACTTAACCATGGTGTTCCCCACAACAACCTACACCTTTCAAGCTGATTTAATATAACTCTTTTGTGTACAGAGCTGTAAAAATGTGCAACCCAATATGGTTCATTTTAGACATGCAAACAGACTATTGACAATTCAATTTCCTCACTGATGATTGTGAATCTGGGTCAATATTTTTGGCAAAGAAATGGCAGAAAAATCTTAATTAATAGTTCGCCAAATATTTGTTTGGAGATAAAATGCCTAAAGCCTTTGTGTTAATAAACGTTGAATCAGGAGCCGAACAGGAAGTTGTTAATGAACTCAAAAAGAGTGAAGGCGTGGAAGAAGCATACTTTTCCTATGGCGTTTACGACATAATTACCAAAATTAAGGCTGACTCAATGGAAACGCTCAAGGACATGGTAACACGCAAGGTAAGAGCTATTGCCAGAGTACGATCAACCTTAACCCTAATAATGATGGAAGAATAACAACAAAAACCAAAAAAGCAAGTAATCTTCTCTATTTTTTGCTCAAGAACTTAAAATTAAAGATTTCAACATATTCCCTTTTTGACATTTTCTAAGCTTAAAAATCGACCTTTGAATGACTGATCAAGTATTAAGTCCTAAAGTTTTAGGAAACTTTTTAATGCACACTAACCATCACTTAATTGAGGATTGAAATGCCCACAGCTTTTGTTCTAATAAATACTGAAATAGGTTCAGAATCAGATGTACTTAAAGAACTAAAGAAAGTCGAAGGGGTAGAAGAAGCATCAGCCGTTTACGGAGTCTATGATATAGTGGCAAGAGTAAAAGCAGACACAATGGATAAGCTAAAAGAAATAGTAACATGGCGCATTCGACGCCTAGACAAAGTTAGATCGACATTAACCATGATCGTTGTAGAAGATCGATAACCTAACCAATTTACTCCTTTTCTTTTACCGATGTCATTGAAAAAACATTAGATTCAAGCTAAATTCAGTTAAGTTATAACAATATTTTTTTAAACCTTCGATGGCTATTTTTCTTTTGATATTGGAGAAAGAACAGCATTGGCTTCGCGACAGATAATGCACATTGGCTTAGATGACACAGACTCAAAAAAAGGAGGCTGCACAACTTACCTTGCCGCATTAATTATCGAAAAATTGGAAAAATTCCATATTCAATTTACTGATTATCCTAACTTGATTAGACTTAATCCAAACGTACCTTGGAAAACAAGAGGAAACGGAGCCTTATGCCTAAGATTCAGGTATGATGAGAAAAATGAAGGGGAAATAAGAACAGCAGCCATAGCCTTATGGGAAAAAAACTCAGCCATTAAAGAGAAAGGAACAGATCCAGGAATAGTTTTTCTGAAGGGACAAGAAGTTCCGGCGGAAATTAAGGTTTTTGCGAAAAAAACGGAAACGAGCATTGTAACTTTGAAAGAGGCATTGACTCTTATCAAAAAATTTCATGCAGAGGCTTTGGGTTTTAACTCATGCAGAGGCATAATCGGTGGCTTAGCAGCAATTGGCGAAACTCTCGATTGTGACCATACCTTCGAATTAATTGCATATCGGACCCCGGAGAATTGGGGTTCGAAGCGAAAAATAGATGAAGCATCAATTTCCGAAATGGACAAACAGCTGCAGCCTTTCACTTATAATAACGTTGACTTAGAGACACACAGGATAATTATAACTCCCCGTGGTCCAGACCCCATCCTCTTTGGCATAAGAGGCGAATCAGAAGAAATAGTAAAGAAAGCTTATGAGATGGTCAAACCACTTGAACCAATCGAAAGATGGGTAATCTTCCGCTCCAACCAAGGTACAGATAGTCATCTAAAATCAATTGAAAAAATAGAAAATATTGAACCGTACAGTTCAGTAATTGCAAAAGGGATTGTTTCGCAGAATCCGCGCATAGTTCCGTTGAGGCACGTTATTTTTTCGATAAGAGATTCTACTGCAGAGGCGGATTGCGCTGCTTTCGAACCGACGGGAAGCCTTCGCAAAATTGCAAGAGAACTGATCATTGGCGACAGCATTGAAGTCTATGGAGCAATACACAAGCCCTCTTCAAGCAAGCCGGTAACAATTAACTTAGAAAAAATTAACATTCTAAGTTTAGCTGAAAAAGTAACGTTGAACAACCCGATTTGCCCTAACTGCAATAAACGATTAAAATCAATGGGCACCAACCAGGGATTTCGTTGCGAAAAATGCAACGAAAAATTCAACAACCTAAAGAAAAATGAAACATTCATTCCAAGAACTATCAAACCAGGTTTGTACATGACTTCAACAGGGTCCCAAAGGCACCTTACAAAACCGCTTCGACGTTATGGTTTAGAAAAACAAATCTTTGATCAGAAGCCTTTGACAAAGAGTTGGCATTCTATGCCTCAGAAAAATGAAACAAATCATTAAACATTTTCTTACATAAGAAAAGTGTTAGCTTCAATTGTTTAGTTATTTGTTAATCTAAAAAACAATAGGATTTGACTCTTGAATATATTAGAGTCAAGTTTCAGAAGTGTTTTCGAGCACGATTCCTGATCTAATCTAAACCAATTTTGCCTTGAAGTTTTGCCAGCTTCATTTTGGTTCTTGCTAATGAGCTAAAACTATTACATATTTTGGATTTTGAAGCTCGTTTTTTTCTTCGCAATGATAAATCCAGCCAAAATGAGGAGCATCGAGACAACTATTGTCATTCCAAGTAGTTCGCTAGAAAATTCAGGAACATCAGGCACTGTTAATAGCGAGGGATTTTTTGTTGGAGTTGCCGTAGGGGTTGGAGTTGCAGAAGGTATGGGTGTTTGTATAGGGGTTTGTGTTGGGGTTGGAGTCGGGGTTGAAGTCGAGCTAGGCGTCGGTGTAGGAGATGGAGTAGGGATTGGAGTCGGAGTCGGAGTTGGGGTTGGAGTGGGACTAGGCGTCGGTATAGGAGATGGAGTAGGGGTTGGAGTCGGAGTCGGAGTTGGCGTAGGGGTTGGGGTTGGGGTTGGGGTTGGACTGCCGCCAACTTGGAAAGTTGTTAAATTAGATGCTATCTGTTGACCAGTGAGGTCGGCTGCAACCGCTGAAATCAAGTAGGTTCCTGCCGGTCCTGTTGGGTAACTAAAACTTGTGATATAAGAGCCTGATGCTCCCGTGATTACGATATTACTGTATGCAAGGTTGCCCACTGGATCGGTAACCTGTATGCCAACTAAGATGTTTTGTTGTGGGACTCCAGTAGAATTAGTCACGGTCCCTGTTATGGTGATCAAATCGCCTATTTGGTAATTTGTTTTATCGCTGGAAATTGTCAGGTTCCCATTTGCTGTTGAGGCAGCAGCTGGCAACACTATTGCCAGAGAAAAAGCCAGAAGTAGAACAAAAGTAATAGTTTTCAGAATTAATTGACCTTTAAATGGAGTATCCTGATTTGGTTTCATATTTCAACATTACCATAGAATCTCCTAATAGGTTTTATGTTTTAGAATCGGAAAAATAGATGTGTGCGACAGAAAGACGACAGATAAAACGCATAATTATTTAAATGCATGAACCTCGTACCCATTAAAAGCTAAGAAATAAGACGCAAACATGGAGCGCTGAAAGTTGAATCAATTTACTGCAGAAGATTACTCTCTTCCATTCTTTAAACAAGAAGGCTTTGTTAGGAAACATTGTCCAAAATGTTATGAATATTTTTGGACACAAAATCAAAAACAAGAAACCTGCGGTGAATCAAGCTCAGATGAATGCGGATTCTACACATTCATTAATAATCCAGCAACAAAGAAAAGTTTCAGCCTTCCTGAGATGCGAGAGGCGTTCCTCTCTTTTTTCGAGAAAGAGGGTCATACCCGCATTAAACCTTATCCGGTTGTTGCTAGATGGAGAAAAGACATTTACTTAACACATGCAAGCATAATTGACTTCCAGCCATATGTTACAGAAGGAATTTCTCCGCCGCCGGCAAACCCGCTGGTGATTTCTCAGCCAAGCATCAGACTAACAGACATCTCCAACACTGGCCCAACCTTTGGCAGGCACCTGACCATTTTTGAAATGGGCGGCGCACACGCTTTCAACTATCCTGACAAAGAAGTTTATTGGAAAGACGATACTGTCCGCTTCCATCATCGTTTCGCAACAGAAGCTCTAGGCATAAAATCTGAAGAAGTAATTTACAAAGAGGGCGTGTGGGTCGGCGGGGGCAACGCTGGTCCAGATGTAGAATGCATTTGCCGCGGTATTGAGGTTGGAACATCTAGTTTTCATGCAGTATAAGGTTGTAGGTAATGACTTCGTCCAATTGCCTATTCGCACTGTTGACACAGGCTATGGTATTGATCGTTTTACATGGATTAGTCAGGGTGTCTCAAGTCTGTTCCAGGCAATTTACGGCAAAATGCTCGACAAAATCTATGATATGGCAGGAATAACTAATGTGGATGACGACTTTTTGATGAGAGTAGCCAAGTATTCAGGATTAGTAAGCGTTGACAAGAACGCTAACCGGATGGTTACACGAAGGCGTGTAGCTGAACTCACAGGAATAGACCTAAAAACGCTGGAGAAAGTTTTGGTTCCTATTGAGAATGCTTGGGCAGTAACCGACCACACCAAAACATTGAGTTTCATGCTCTCTGAAGGCGTAGTTCCATCAAATATTCAAGAAGGCTACTTAGCGCGATTACTATTCCGAAGGGTTTACCGTTTAATGCGAAGCCTCAACATGGAACCAGCACGACTCTATGACATAATCGATATGCAAAATGACTTATGGGGCAAAGATTTCCCACGAATCAAAGAAATGCACAACGAAATCATTGAAATGCTTAAAGTAGAAGAAGAAAAGTTCAAGGATACCCTTCAACGCGGGGAAGGCATGGTTAAGCGCATAGCCATTGACCTTAAAGCTAAAGGCACAGGCAAGCTTTCGCAGGACATGCTGGCGGAACTTTACGATTCACATGGTCTCCCACCAGAAATCGTCAAACAAGCAGCTGAAAAAGAAGGCGTACAAGTGGAGCTTCCAGAGAACTTTTATGCATTAATAGCAAAAAGACACATGCAAGCGTCGAAGCCAGCTGAAGAGGAAGAAACTCAAGCAGAGAAAAGCTTGGAAAAAACAGCTGAACAACTGCCAGCAACGGAACAACTGTATTATCTAGACACTTACATGAAGGAGTTTGAAGCTAAAGTTCTAAAAGTAATTAATGGAAAGTATGTTGTCTTAGATAGAACATGCTTTTATCCTGAAGGGGGAGGACAACCGGCAGACCATGGATGGCTAAAGGTTGGTGCTTCAAAGTACGAGGTTGTTGATACGCAAAAAATCGGCAAAGTTATAGTACACAAACTTGGCTCTTCACTGACATCAAAAGAAGGCAGTTCTGTTCGTGGTATTCTTGACTGGGAAAGACGCTATTCACTGATGAAAGCGCATACGGTTACCCACTTGATTAATGGTGCTGCAAGACGGGTTTTAGGCGAGCATGTTTGGCAATCAGGCACACAGAAGGGCCTTGAAACATCGCGACTTGACATTTCACATTATAAAAGATTGAGTCCCGAAGAAATTCACAAAATTGAGCTACTAGCGAACAGTGCTATTGCCGCGGACATGAAAGTTGAGATAAAATGGTATCCACGTAATGAAGCAGAATCACTCTATGGCTTTAGACTCTACCAAGGCGGTGCCGTTCCAGGAAAAGATATTCGCGTGGTAAAGACGGGCGACTGGGATGTTGAAGCATGTGCTGGGACACATTTAGCAAGTACACTCGAAGTTGCTTTCGTGAAAATCGTATACACTGAACGAGTACAAGACGGCGTCGAACGATTAGGATACGCAGTCGGGCTGGAAGCATTAAAAGCAGTACAAAAACAAGAAAGCGTGATGTGGAAAGTTTCTGACGCGTTAACTGCTCCAATAGACAAATTGGATAAGACAGCTGAGAAAATTGTAAACGAACTAAAAGAGGCTAATATTGAAAAACGCAAACTCATCAAGGAACTAGCAGAAAAAGAAAGCACCATTGACCAAACGAAAACAACTGAAACACCCGTCGAAATGAACGGAGTGGCGATTGTCAAACGGGATTTCGGCGAAGTTATCGATGTTAATCGGATGGTTCAAACCGCAAGCGAAATGATAAAACGCAATGAAGCCTTGGTTACACTCTTCTTTGGATCCGACGGAAAAACTTGCAGACTTATGGTTATGGCAGGAGAAATAGCAGTGCAAAAAGGCGTAAACGCAAACCAAATAATAAAAGAAGTTGCACCGATTTTCGGCGGAGGAGGCGGCGGAAGACCTAATTTTGCACAAGGAGGAGGAACAAAACCCGACATGCTACGAGAAGCCATTAAAAACGCACACGAAGCTATCAAAAAACAGTTGCAACCATAATGGTTGAAACCTCTTAATTTTCTTAGTAGTTTTCTATTCTTACTTAAATGTCTAAAACATAATCAAACTCATGTAGGATGATGATTCTTTGATTTTTTTGATCGCAAAATTTATAAGCATAGAAGCACAGGCGTGCTTAAGGTGAAGCGGTGCAGAATCGCTTAGGATCAGAGATCATATGCGAAGAAGTTTAACAGTAACGCCTGAAAACGACAAGAAAATCCTACTCACAAAAGGACGATTCCTAACCGGAGACGAACCCTTCGACATAGACTACACAACCCTCGTCAACATATTCATAGAACTTGGCCACAAACTAATGACTTCAGCATGGAACGACAGCACAAATCCCAATGTTATCATTGACAAAAACGAAATTATTGAATCCTTCAAAAAACACTTCTTTGATGCCGAACTTAAAGAAGAATCAGTTGGAGATCAAGTTGCTGAAATTATTTTCAGAAAACTTGTTGAACAATCTGGCATAGAAGACAATCAAATTCGAAAAGGGCATATCCCTGAGTTGCCAACTGAACAGTCAAGAACTCGGGACACAAAAAAGGAAAAATATATCGCGTAGAATAAACACAAAGGGAGAAAGTCGAAATGGTTGACGAGCAAGAACAGCAATCAGTAGATCAATTAGAACAGCTTCTGGAAGGCGAACGGAAGCGTTCAGAAGATTACTTAATGAGACTTAAGTATATGCAGGCTGACCTCGAGAACTTTAAGAAACGCTCTGAAAGAGAAGCAGAGCAAGTGAAGAATTACTGCATCGAACGGTTAGTCATTCAACTGTTAGATGTAGTCGATGAACTTGAGTTAGCAGTTAAAAACGGAGAAATCTCAACTTCACCCGAATCCCTGATTGAAGGTGTGGAAATGACGCTTAAAAAAGCTCAGAAAGGTTCTTGAGCAAGAAGGGGTCACTCAAATAGATAACCCAGAAGGGAAAGTTTTTGACCCATCACGGCATCATGCAGTTGTTGCCGTAGAACGAGACGATGTAGCAGAGGCACCGTACTTGAAGAAATAAGAAAAGGATATATGATGAAGGATAAAGTTATTCGACCTACCATCGTCAAAGTTGCAGTAAAATCAACAAAAAATCAAAGTAATCAAATGGAGGAAAAAAAATAAATGAGTAATCAAAAAACAAATGAAAAAGTATTAGGAATAGACTTAGGAACAACAAATTCAGCAGCCGCAATATATGAAGGCGGGCATGCAACTGTTATTCCAAGCGCCGAAGGCCCAACAATGGCGGGAAAAATGTTCCCATCAGTTGTTGCCTTCACAAAAGATGGACAACTTTTGGTAGGTGAATCAGCAAAACGACAGGCAACCACCAACCCGGAAGGAACAATTTTTGAAATAAAACGTAAAATGGGAAGCGATTACAAAGTAAACATTTACGGAAAAGAGTACACCCCCCAGCAAATTTCAGCCTTCATACTGCAGAAAATAAAGAAGGATGCCGAAACTTACCTTGGTGGCACCATGCGAAAGCAGTCATAACTGTTCCAGCCCATTTCAACGACAACCAACGTCAAGCCACCAAAGATGCAGGAGAAATCGCAGGCTTCCAAGTTATGAGAATAATCAACGAACCAACCGCAGCATGCCTCGCATACGGCATAGACAAGGTTCAAAAAGAAATGAAAATCCTTGTCTTCAGTTTCGGCGGCGGAACACACGATGTAACTGTTATGGACTTCGGCAAAGGAGTCTTCCAAGTACTAAGCACAAGCGGAGACACACAACTTGGTGGAACAGACGTTGACAAAGCAGTAATGGATTACATTTTAGACGAATTCAAGCGGCAAACAGGATCGACATCTCAAGAGACAAAATGGCAATGTCACGCCTAAAAGAAGCCGCAGAAAAAGCCAAAATTGAACTTTCAACCTTATGAGCACAGATATTGACTTACCATTCTTAACCGCAGAGCTTCAGGACCAAAACATTTACACCTAACATTAACTAGAACAAAACTTGAATCGTTAGCACAACCAATAGTGCAGAGAACACAACCTACTCTTCTTAAAGCTCTCGAAGACGCAAAATTAACGCCTCAAGGAATAGACAAAATCATCCTCATCGGCGGTATGACCCGAATGCCACTTGTCCAAAGATTCGTTGAACAAATATTGGGCAAAGCACCAGAACGTGGTCTCGACCCAATGGAATGCGTTGCAATAGGCGCAGCAATCCAAGCAGCGTTATTACAGGTGAAGTCACGGACCTACTTTTGCTTGATGTTACTCCACTGAGCCTTAGGAGTCGAAACCATGGGTGGCGTATTCACCAAAGTGATGGAGAAGAACACAACGATCCCGACAAAAAGGAGCCAAATATTCACCACAGCTGCAGACTTCCAGACAGCAGTAACAATTCACGTACTTCAAGGTGAACGTGCAATGGCAGCAGACAACGTTTCCTTAGGAATGTTCAACCTCGTAGATTTACCTCCAGCGCCAAGAGGAGTCCCACAGATAGAAGTAACATTTGATATAGATGCCAACGGCATACTAAACGTGACTGCAAAAGATTTAGGCACAGGAAAAGAATCAAAAATACGGATAACAGCATCCACAAAACTTTCAAAAGAAGAGAAAGAACGATTAATCAAAGACGCAGAACAATTCGCAGAACAAGATCGAAAGAAAAAGGAAGAAGCGGAACTCCGAAATAGCGCTGATAGTTTAGTCTACACGGCAGAACGAACAAAAACAGATCTTGCTGGCAAAATAACTCAAGAACAAATAGGCAAAATTGACGCAGCAGTAACAGCACTTAAAAATGCTCTAGCAAGCAACGACATGGCACAAGTGAAAACAAAATCCGACGAATTCCAAAAAATGCTGCAAGAAATCGGAACAAAGGTTTATCAGCAAGCAGCAGCAGAACAAGCAAAGCAACAAGGACAGCAACAACCAGGTCAAGGACCGAGGCAGGGCCGGACCTCAACCACCTCCAAGTGGCGGTCCGAAAGGGCCCGAAGGCTCAGGTCAAGAAAAAGTGGTTGACTCAGAAGACTACAAAGTAAAGTAGACTTTACTCTTTTTTGTTTTTTTTAAGATGATTGCAATCAAAAAACGAAATGAATGAGGGGAAATGGTATAAATTCAAGTCTGGATAGCTTACTTAAAGTCAATAAAATGCTAATTAGCGGTAAAATGTAATGGCTGAAAAACGAGATTACTACGAAGTTCTAGGCGTTCAACGAAAAGCGTCAAAAGACGAAATCAAAGACGCATACAGAAAGCTGGCAATGCAATTCCACCCAGACCGAAACAAGTCGACAGGCGCAGAAGAAAGATTCAAAGAAATCTTGAAGCTTACGCTGTTCTCTCCGACGACCAAAAAAGACAACAATACGATACCCTCGGCCATTCAGGTTTTGACCAAAGATACACATCAGAAGATATATTCAGAGGAGCTGACTTCGACTCCGTTTTCAGAGATAAGGTTTCGGGGATATTTTCCGAACTTTTTTCGGTGGAGGCGGATTCGCACTGAAAGAATCAAACCGAGGTCAAGACTTAGCATACGACCTAGAAATAACTTTGGAAGAGGCAGCTAAAGGAACAGAAAAAGAAATTGAAATTCCCAGAACAGAAAGATGTGACGTTTGTGGCGGTTCTGGCGCAGCCCAGGAACATCCGCTAGAGATTTGCCCAAGATGCGGCGGTTCAGGTCAAGTACAAAACATGCGTAAAAGCAGCTTTGCAATGTATGTGCAGGTTATTGCTTGCCCACAATGTAAAGGAAAAGGCAGACTAATTGAAACTCCTTGCAGCAATTGTCGTGGTTCTGGTCTGGTTAGAAAGCGGAGAAAAATCACCGTTCGCGTTCCAATGGGCATAGACGAGGGCAACCAGCTTAGGCTAAGAGGCGAAGGAGAAATGACGTCTACGAGGGCGAACCAGGCGATCTCTACGTTGTAGTCCACATTAAACCCAACCAGCAATTCGTGCGAGAAGGAGACGACCTGTGGCATGTAGCGATGATAACTTATCCGCAAGCCGCATTAGGAGCTGAAATAACCGTCCCAACTCTTGAGGGACCAACAACCATCAAGATTCATCCAGGAACACAAACAGGCGAAGATATAACGTTAAAGGGAAAAGGCATGCCACGATTCAGAGCTTACGGCAAAGGCGATTTGATAATTCGCGTCGGCATTTCAGTTCCTGAAAAACTTACAAATCAGCAACGAACACTCCTCGAGCAATTAGCAAGAGAATTCGAAACAGATGTGCAAAAAGCCACAAATTCCACTTCTAAAAAACAACTTTAAGCTAGCAAAGTCCATGCATAACGAATCACATAATAGCAAAAATACTGAACAAATATTAAACTAAATAACATTAAGAAAATGAAAAAAATTGCAAAGAAAATAAAGAAATTATTTACTGAGCTGCTTTCGCAGTTCGTTGTAAGTTGCTTTTATGTCTTCGATAGATCCTTCGTCTTCGATTGTTGATGTGTCGCCGAGGGTGCTCCGGTTAGTACTGCTTTGAGTAGTCTGCGCATGATTTTGCCGCTTCGTGTCTTTGGCAGTTTATTAACGATGATGACAGCGTCAGGAGTAGCTATTGGACCAATTGCGGTTCTTACGTGTTTTATGAGTTCAGCTCGTAATTCGTCAGATGCCGTGAAACCAGTTCGCAAAACCACGAATGCAACTGGAACTTCGCCTTTTACTGCATCTTCTTTGCCCATTACTGCTGCCTCAGCGACTGCTGGGTGAGAAACCAATGCACTTTCGAGTTCTACAGTGCCTATGCGATGTCCTGCTACTTTGAGAACTTCATCGGATCTGCCAAGAAGCCAGAAGTATCCATCGGGGTCACGTATTGAATAGTCACCTGAGAAGTAAATTCCTGGGAATCTGCCAAAGTAAGTTTGCTTGAAGCGTTCTGAATCTTTCCAAATTGTCTGCAACATTCCTGGCCAAGGTGACTTGATTACTAGCACGCCTTTGTTTCCTGGTTGAACTGGCTGTCCTTTTTCGTCAAATATATCTAGCGTTGACTCCTGGCATTGGAAGTGTTGCGCTGCCTGGTTTTAGTGGTGTTAGTTCTATGCCTGAGGCTGGAGAAATCATGAATCCGCCTGTTTCTGTTTGCCACCAAGTGTCGATTATTGGTAGTCTTTCTTTGCCTATTACGCGGTAGTACCATTTCCATGCTTCAGGGTTTATGGGTTCACCTACTGAGCCTAGAATACGAAGTGAGCTGAGGTCATGTTTTAGTACCAAGTCTTCACCGAATTTCATGAACATTCTAACTGCAGTTGGTGTACCATAGAGGATGGTTATGCCGTGTCTTTCGATCATTTCCCACCATCGGTCTTGTCCTGGATAGTCAGGTGTGCCTTCGAACAGAAACGCGGTAATGCCCATGCTTAGAGGTGCATAAACGTTGTAGGTGTGACCGGTGATCCAGCCAATGTCTGCAACACACCAGTAAATATCTTCATCAACTGGGTTAAAAGCCCACTTAAGAGTCCAATAAGCCCAAACAAGATATCCGCCTATGCCATGCTGGACACCTTTTGGTTTGCCGGTGGTTCCTGATGTGTAGAGAATGAACAGCGGATCTGTTGATTTCATGCTTTCTGGCTCTACGTATGCGTTTGCGCCTGCGTTTGCAAGAGCTTCATGATACCAAACATCTCTGCCTTCCTTCATCTGAACCGGTTGACCTGTGCGTTTAACAACTATTACTTTTTCAATATTTGGCATGAGAGGTGTTGCCCGATCTGCGTTGTCTTTGATCCCGACTGGTTTTCCTCTTCGGAAAGAGCCATCTGCGGTGATCAAGATTTTTGCTCCACAATCATTCACTCTGTCAGCTAATGCTTCAGCGCTGAATCCGGAGAAGACAACAGTATGGACTCCGCCTATCCTTGCTGTTGCAAGCAAAGTTATTGGCAACTCAGGAATAACAGGGAGGAAAACTGCAACACGATCGCCTTTTTTGACGCCTAAGTCTTTTAGGGCTTTTGCAAGTTTATTCACTTCTCGATAAAGCTGATAATAAGTGTAGGTTCTTACTTCGCCCATCTCGCCTTCCCAAATATAGGCAAGCTTGTTTTTGCGATTACTCTTAACATGCCTGTCAATGGCGTTATAGCAAATGTTGAGTTCTCCGTCAGGGAACCACTTGTAAAATGGCGGATTAGAATCATCAAGAGCCTTACTGAATGGCTTAGTCCAATCAATGGCTTTTGCTTTCTCAGCCCAGTATTCCTGCGGATTATTTACCGCTTTTTCCCATTCTTGTTTTCTTTTATCTCCATTAGAAAATTTTGCAATACTTGGATAATACCTTTCGTCGAATGGTAAACTAGATTCTGACATTTCGATCAACCTGAATTGTTGGGAATGGGTAAAATCTTAAGCATATAAGTTTTTCAGTGGTTTTATTAGAAAATAAAAAAAGAATATAGGTTGTTTTTAACTTGTAGGGAAGATTGGCAAAACAGTTCTATGATGAGATTCATTTAACACTTCAGCTATTCCAAGATAAACTGCGCTTACTCCGCAAATGACGCCTTCGATACCCGTGATTGTTTTAAATATTGTGGTTCCAGCGTGATTGTCGCAACTAGCTTAACATGAAGAACAGTATAGTTAAGCTTCCGAAAACGAATTGCAAAGCACGATTAGCCTTCAATGTACCAAAGAACATGCCGAACGTAAAGATCCCCCACATTACGAAATATGCTGCAAATGAAGACGGGAGATGGACCACTAAATCCGGTAAACTTTGGTAAAACCAAAAGCATTACAAGACTCCACCAGAATAAGCCATAAGACATGAAAGCTACTGTACCGAAAGTGTTGCCTTTCTTGAACTCCATCACTCCAACAATAATCTGTGCGATTCCTCCGTAAGCAATGCCCATAGCTAAAATAACAGTATCCAATGGAAAAACGCCTGCGTTAGCCAAGTTAAGAAGAACTGTAGTTAACCCAAACCCCAATAAACCCAAGAGGAGCAGGATTTGCCAATTTTGTCAACAAATTGTCACTCATTTTTAGTTTTCCTCCAAATATTGTTTTACCCCTTCAATCAACAAGCTTTATTTTAAAGCTTTACGGTTGCAAACTAATAATTTTCCGCTACCTGAAGACCGACCAAATTACCCACAAAGTTTATTGTAACGAACAAATTATTATAAGAACTACAATTTCTAATAGGCGATTTGATTATATATGAAATTCGAAACGAAAATTACTGAAATCATTTCAAGAACTTCTGACGTTAACAGCTACAGGTTTCCTAAACCACAGAATTAATATACAAACCAGGCCAATACTTCTTTGTGACAATAAAAGCAGGCGATAAAGAGTTAACTCATCATTTTAGTTTTAGCAGTAGTCCAACAGAAAAAGAATATTTTGAATTTACCAAAAAATTCACAGATCATGAATATTCGTTAGCTTTGAAAGCAGCCAAAGTTGGGGATTGGGCAAGAATAGATGCGCCGTATGGACAATTCACTTTCGAGGGAGAATACTCCAAAATCGCTTTGCTTGCAGGAGGCATCGGAATTACCCCGTTCATGAGCATATGCAAATACGCCACAGACAAACAATTAAACTCTGAAATCACACTTTTTTATGGCTGCAAAACAGAAAATGACATAGCATTCAAACAAGAAATCGAATATATGCAGAAGGAAAATAACAATCTAAAGGTGATTTTTATTATCAACCAGGCATCCAACCAATGGAAGGGTGCAACGGGAGTAATGACAGCAGAGTTGATTAAGAAGGAAATGCCCGATTACAAAGAAACATTGTTTTTTGTTTGTGGTCCTCCGCCGATGGTTCAAGCGATGCAAACTCTCACAGAAAGCATAGGTTTACAAAAAACTCAGCTAAAACTTGAGTTTTTTACAGGCTACCCCGTAAACTGATAAAAATCATCCACAACTGTTAAATGTACCGTCAAAAGTATTTATTTTGACTATAGGTAGGTCAATGAGAGAGATATAAAACAAAACTAAGACTTAATTCCAAACGACACGAAAGATCTATTTTTTCGCCCTACGAAACTTCGTCAAGAAAGAAAATAAAAAATTATGGATAGAATCTGCGGGTTGTTCTAGGAAAAGGTATAGCGTCAATAATATTGTCTAAGTCAAGCATCCAAGTGAGCAACCGCTCCAGTCCCATTCCGAACCCTACATGCGGTACTGTTCCGTATCGCCGCAAGTCAAGGTACCATTCGTAATCTTCTGGTTTCAAACCCTGTGCTTTCATTCGCTGAATCAGGACATCTTTGTTTTCTTCCCTTGCGCCTCCAGTGCTGATTTCGCCTATCCGCGGAACCATCATGTCAACTGACATCGCAACTTCAGGGTGTTCGCTATAAGTTTTGCAGTAAAACGCCTTAATTGCAGTTGGATAATCATAAACAAAGAACGGCTTACCAAAGTCTTCAGCTAAAACCTTCTCATCCTCATAACCCAAATCAACACCCCAACTCAAAGTAGGATTTTTCACCTTAAGTCTATCGATTGCTTCAGCATAAGTTATACGAGGAAACGGAGCCTGAACCGCCTTCAGCTTATTTATGTCAGCACCCAACTCCGCAAACTCTTTTTCGCAAGTATCACCAATAGTTTTGCAAACATGGGTCATAAGACCTTCTTCAAACTTCATCAAATCATTCATGTCAGCAAATGGCCATTCTCCTTCCATATGCCAATACTCAGTCAAATGCCTAATTGTCCTGCTTTTTTCAGCTCTGAAAGATGGAGCGATACAATAGACTTTCTCTAAAGAGTAAATTAGAATTTCAAGGTACAACTGCGAGCTTTGAGTCAAGTAAAGATTTTGATCAAAATATTTCAAGCCAAAAAGTGTCGAACCGCCCTCAACTGCAGCAGAAATAAACATTGGGGGAGAAACTTCAGTGAAATCTTGGCTTTTGAAGTATTCGCGTGTAGATTCTAACACGTCAGCGCGAACTTTCATCATCAAATTCATTTTGCGACTACGAAGCCAAAGATGACGCATATCACGGATGAATTCTTCGCTCTTATCTTTCGCAATTGGAAAAGTTTCTGCCAAACCAATAACTGTAATGTTTTCTACGCTGATTTCGTATCCGCCTGGAGCACGCTTGTCTTCTTTGGCCGTTCCTTCAAGCGTTAATGACGATTCAATGGTTAAGCGCTGCGCTTCATTCCAACCGGAGCAAGTTTTCTTTACAGTGCATTGAATTACTCCTGTAGAATCACGAATTATAAGGAAAATAAGCTCTTTTCCCTCACGTTTACGATAAACCCAACCGCGCACACTTACTTTCTGATCAGGGCAGCATCCGCCTAATACTTCAATAATCTTTAGCAAAGTCATCAGTATCAACCGTTTCCATTAATACTTATTTTCAAACCTAAATGCCTATCGATTTAACTCAATCAGGCTACAAAAACCCAAAAAAAAATAATCGCAATAAAAGCAGATTTATCTTCAGGTTGTTTACTATCGTAATCATCATGAAAATAAGCAACTGAATAAATGACATTTAACAAGCTGAGACCCCCCCCCCCTGCTCCGTCTCTGTCTCCATACCTAATCGTAATCCTAGCACTCTTTCATGTGCAAAGAAATTCGCTAAAACAAGGCATCACACAAAGAAACGGAACTAACAAAATCGAATAAGTTTAAAGCAGTTTCACATAAAAGCTATTGTTTATTTCCCCGTAATTCTTAAATCGCCCTTGTTACGAGCATAGTTTGAATAAACTAATGCAAAGCTCACGCGAATCAAAAAACAAACTAAGAGCATTAAGAATTTCAGCTTTTGCAATCTTCAGCGTTGTAGTGATTGAAGTTTCCGCTGGCGTAGCAGTTCACAGTTTAGCAATACTTAGTGACGGCTTACATGCCTTGCTTGACGCATTATCAACTGTCATGCTATTTTTTGCTGTCCGCGCTTCAATCAAACCGCCAGACGAGGAACACACTTATGGCCACGAAAAGTTTGAAACCATAGGTGGACTGATAGGCGGTATTGTATTGATTGCCGTAGCATTTCTGATCTTTTACGAAGCTGCGCTTAGACTGATAAATATGACACCAATCGCTTCAGGCGTAGAATTTGCTGGTTTCATCGCAATTGCATACGCCCTTTTTATTGCTTCACTGAGAGTAACCGTTTTCAGAAAAACACAACATATAGAAAGTCCATCTATGAGAGTGGGTCTTTACGATGCAATATCAGACTTAAGCTCAACTTTGATTGCTCTGTTGGGTTTTGGTTTAGCTACTTTGGGCTTTTTGTATGGAGATGCTGTCGCATCCATCTTTCTAGGAGTAATGCTTAGTTACCTAAGCATTAAGCTTGTGAGATTTAGCATCATGGAACTAAGTGACACTGCGTCAAAAGAGCTTGTTCAAAGAACAAGAAAAGCAATTCTTTCACATGAAGGCGTAATGAAGACAGAAAACCTCAAAGTCCGCAAAGTAAGCTCTAAAATCTTTATTGAAACATCAGTACAAGTTCCAAGCCATATGAGTCTGGAAGAAGCACACTCTTTGGCAACAAAGATTGAAGCTGACTTGAAGGAATCCCTCGGCAACGTAGACGCTACAATTCATATCGAGCCATCTGAAAAAGAAACAAAAATAGATCAACTCGTTGAAAAACTAGCCTCAGTCGATGGTGTAAAAGAGGTACATGAAATATCTACAATTTACACAGGCGGAAAATTCTACATCACATTGCATGCCTATGTTAACCCTGAACTGTCTGTTGAAGAAGCACATAAAATAACCGAGCTTATCGAGAAAAGAGTGCAAAACGAGATAAAGCCAGTTGAAAATGTCACTGTTCACGTGGAACCTTTAGGCGTCGCTCTACCATCGGCGGAAATTGATGAAGCCCAGCTTAACAAAGTCGTATACGAAGTGGCCAAAAGCGTCGCAGGGCATCTTAGCATTAAAAGAATAGTAACATACTCTGCTGATGGAAAACTTTACATTAACATCGACTGCTGTTTCACGAAACAGATTCAAATAAAAGAAGCACATAGAATTGCTTCAATGCTCGAGAAAGAAACCAAAGAACGCTTCACGAACGCCGTCGTAACTGTCCACATAGAACCAGAATGCACATAAACTAAACTTTGAGAAAATATCACCTAATTAATAATTTTCAATAATTTTACTTATTGTAAATTTGTCTGTGACATTTTAAAATTTATTAAGCTAAAACAAAAAAAATAAAAAGGGAAAATTTTACTTTATTTTTTCCTTTTGATTGCGAATGTTCCAAATGCTACAGCTACTAATGCTAGAGCCAAAACGACTACAGCTGCACCTGGAAATTCTGGTACTGTTGAGCCGACTGGTGTAAAGACTGCTTGATAGGTGTATGTGTTTCCATAGCCATGATCTACTGTGTATGGGTTGTCTGTTGGGGTGTCTGTGAATGAGTATGCACCGTGCGTAAGCGGCGAGCCTCCGATAACCCAGTGATCAAATGTGAAGCCGCTTGCTGGCGTTGCTGTCAGTGTGGTTGATGCCGCATTTTGCAAAGCATATGTACCTGCTACAGGAGATGTGGTTCCTCCAATTGAAGGTAAGACTACAACAATTGCTGCGGTTGCTAAGTTTGCTGCTGCTACTGGTGACGTCCCTGGAGCTGTTTCTATTGGTGCAAATACCGCTTGGATTGCATACGTTACGCCTCCGCTCACTGTGAGTGTCGTTGGATTGTTCATGTCTGTAGTTCCACCTGAAGCTGTTACAATGTCCCAGTTAACAAAAATGAAACCTTCACCAGCCGTAGCTGTTAGATTAACAACTGTGCCGTCATCATATGAATATGGAGTGCTCGATGCAGCTGGGTCCGTTGATCCGCCTACTGAAGCTAAGACATCGACTGTTGCTTGCGATTGTGCCTTGACGAGACTTGTAGCTATTGCTCCGGCGCAAAGTGACGCCAAAAGGAAAATTAAAGCAAAAACCTGAATCCTTTTAGAAAATTTTACCATTTTTCTTATTCTTCCTGAAATTACATGCTTGCTTAAAGCTTAAGTAAAGTCAGGATATTTAACTTTGTGATTGTATTACTACAGCAACAAGTTAACGGTTGAATGTTACCTCAAACAGATAATGCTATAATTATATACTAGCAAAACATGATAAATGATCGTTAGGAGACTCATACCTCAGAATGCTTTCCCGTTCAGCCATAGTCAAATTGAAAGCGATTCTTGTGATTGATTTAATTATTGTTGGTGCCGCTGCAGGAGTTTACTTTTACCTCAACAATGAGGGTTTGGTTGCTGTTGCAGCTAAACCAGCAAAGTTCATTCTAACAAACCTAACTATTGACCCACAGCAAGCATACGTAAGTAACCCGGTACAGATTTCAGTTAATGTAACAAACATTGGTGATTTAGAAGGCAACCAAACAATAAACTTTGAAATCAACAATGCAATAAAAGATATAGAAAACATAACTCTCGCAGGTAACTCCTCTGAAATCGTCAAGTACAGCGACATTGAAACTGCAGAAGGAAACTACACCGTCAAAGTTGCAGATTTAACTGGAAACTTTACAATCATACCTGCACCTCCAAACGTGAGTAAAATAGTATTATCTAACCTTTTGGTTAATCCGTTTGAAGTTTGGACTAACCAGACAGTTACCTTAACTGCCACCGCCCAAAACCCAACGTCAGACCCTGACAAAATTAGTGTCAAGGTATCTCTCGACGATGAAGTGGTACAGACCCAAATCATAGCAATGAATGCATCCTCAACCCAAACGATAAACTTCACTGTTAGCGCAACAACCGAAGGTGTGCACAACGTAAAGGTAAACGCATTAGATGGATCATTTACTGTCGTAAAGACAGGTTACCATACGCTCGAAATTGCAAGATCCGGCGGTGGTTCCAAACCCTTGCCCTTTACACTAAACGGAGTAAGTCAAAACACTCCATATATTGCGTTATTACCGGTAGGACAATATACCGTATCTTGTCCAGACCCTTATAATGTTGGAACTGGCGTTTTGCAATTTACCTCTTGGAGCGACGGCTCAACTGCCGCAACAAGAACCTTCACTCTAGATAGTTGGCTAATCATGGTAGCCACATATACTTTGATCAGTGGTTACGCATCATGTCCATCACTGTTTGTCTGGAATGGTACAGGTTACTCATACGTTACCGATGTCTCAAATGCAGGCTGGCTCGGATACATGGGATACATGACAAGCAACGGCAACATCATCTACAGCGGAGGAAACCCATGGGACTACGTAAAACTCAACAACGCTTTACCAGCAATAAAAAATATCGATGGCACTAACTACTTTGACATGACACTTACCCAACAATGGGATGAACTTTTCTACTTAGACACTGCGTACATGTTGGTTGTAGATCACCCAATTGGCACCGATGTCTATACTAGTATGAGCAATTATGCTAACCCAACTTTCGACGATACAATATACACAGTAAACCAAACTAACATTTTATCACCGGTAGGTGCAACCTATGTTTGGGGACCTGCTGGCACAAACGCAACAGGACAAAACGTATTGTCTCAAGTTTCAACGCTTGATGGAGTTTTCACGCCTGGCAACAACGGTTTACTTAGTCCATCATGGAACAATGTCAACCTAAACCAACTAACACTGGATTTGGGAAACTTATCTAATGCACAGCAAATCAAGTTAATAGTTAATGGCATGGTCGATTGGGGCGACCCAGGACCCTACTATAACTGGGTCGATGCATTCCAAGCGGCAGCTGCCAAAGGACTCATACCAGCCAATGGAACCCAAATCTATCCTGCACCCTTCATGGAAGTTAAAGATGCTAATGGCAACTGGATACCAGTTTCCCTAGACAATATGCCTACACCCTCAGATTTCAACGCCAGAACCTTCGCGGTAGACTTAACAGGTATATTTCCCAAAGGCGTCAAAGATTATCAAATAAGAATTAACAATTTCTTTAATGTGACCTTTGACTACATTGGAATTGATGTTTCGACTCAACAAAACATAACAGTTCAAAAAATTAGCCCAATCGCAACTCTCAGTCAACTTTGGGACACCAATTCTACTTCGTCAGGAAACTTCACGAGATACGGTGACGTTACGGCCCTTGTTCAAAATGCAGATAACATGTACGTAATTGGAAGACAAGGCGACCAAGTTTCTCTTGAATTCCCACTCACCAACATTAACCAGACTGTGCCTGCAGGAATGGAAAGGGACTACTTCTTTATTGTAGCTTGTTGGTTTAAAGATCCACCTGACAACTGGGGTTACGGATTCAGTTACACTGTTGACCCAATGCCATTCATGGGTATGAGCGGATTCCCATATACGACAGCTGAGAGCTATCCGTATGACCAAACGCATTTGGCATATATCGCACAATACAACACCAGAGTAATACCACCTTCATGATCGATTTTTCAGCTTAAACTCTGCCCTTATTAAGAAAAAGAAAGTTCATGAAAAAGATATGTAAGATTTAAATTGATTCTGCATATTACTTGCATTAACAAATTTCACGAGACTCCATCATGTCACTGATACCTTCATTACCAAACCCGTATCTTGGAGCCTTGGCTGGCGGAATATTATATGGAATGGTGGTTTGCACAGCATCATGTCTGCCTTACCTCGCAGGCTATATCGCAGGTATTGGCGCTGGCTTTCGCAAAGGATTCAGCATAACTTTAATCTTTAGCTCTGGACGAGTCGTAGGTTACGCATTTATCGGCGGTTTAGCGGGTTTATTAAGCAGTTTGTTTCGAGTAATTGTTTCAGAATCAGCCATTTCACCCTTTCAAATATACTCCTCATTTGCCTTTGGCATTGTTACAATAGCAATTGGCATAATTATTCTCTTAAAGTACAGGTCACCATCATGCGAGGGCAATTCTGGAGATTTAAAGAAGTTTGTTGCAGCCCAAAAAAAGAGCAGGTTTGGGTTTGATTTCGGAGCTTTCTCACTTGGTTTAAGCAGAGGGTTGATTTTGTGTCCACCGTTGATTGTACTTTTGATTTATTCGTTACCTTTCTCAAACCCTGCCGGCAGTGTAGCTATAGCTGTCTTATTTGGTTTAGGAACAACTTTATCGCCAATGCTACTACTGGGGGGAGTGACAGGTTGGCTTCTAAACAAGGCACCCTTATTTAGGAAGTGGGTTTCCTTAGCAGGTTCAGGAATACTAATAGTGCTTGGAATTAGCACATTAATTAATTCGCTAATCCAGCTAAAATAATCAAAATGGCGAAAAACGAATGAATTGGGAAATCATAGGCGATATACTAAGAACTACAACGCTCGCAGGACTAGGAGTAGCAGGGATAGTTGCCATTTTGATTTGGAAAAAAAACTTGGCTACAAAAGTAACATATATCAGATTAGTTATTCAGGCAGTATCTTTTGCGACTTTATTTTATGTTTTTACCTTTTCTATTCCACTTCTTTATTTCGTGATCATTGTTTTTGGAATGACCATAGTCTTGGGACGATTGTATTGCGGTTGGCTTTGCCCACTGGGTCTTATAATGGACATCGATATTTTGCTGAGAAAAGCGTTTAAAATCGGATACAGAAACATTCCTGATAAACTTAACAAGAGCCTACATCAAGCGAGATACATAATATTGCTATTTTTCTTGGTTTTGCCAGTTGCTCTGTGGCTGATGCAACCGCCTCCAAATTTCAATTTCGCTGTAGTTATGGCTCAACTTCTGGCAGGTCCTTTCCGCCCCTATAGTGTTCTGCTTGACCCAATGATACCGCTGGTTGTTCCATGGAAAGGTCCTTTAGTAATTAACACGATTAACCTCAGCTATCCTTACGTTCAAGACATAATCAATTATGCTGGCCAAAATATTGGGCAAACAATTGCCATTGTGTTCGTTGGATTAATGTTGGTAGGATCATTTGTTATAAGGAGGTTTTGGTGCCGTTTCTGTCCTACAGGCGCTTCATTAGCTGTTGTGAATAGATTTAAAGGTTTTAATTGGACACCTTTGCTCCATTTAGAGAAAGATGAAGAGAAATGTACAAAATGTGGTGTTTGCAAGAGGGTTTGTCAATTGCAAGTTAATGATGTGTACGAGCAGAAAGGAGGAAAAATAAAAACTTCTATGTGTATGCTTTGCTTGCGATGTGCTGAAATGTGTCCTTACGAAGATACGTTGAAAGTTAAGTTAGGAAACAAAACATTATTCAAATCAAGAAACTGGCTAGAACCATCAACAAGTGAGTGACGAAAATAATGAAAAGCGAAAAAACTGAAAAAAAGTATATGCCTGAAATTCCCGCAAAGGAAATAGAAGAACTTAGAAACACCATCAAGACGGCTTCTCAAAGAATAATGGCTGAGAATATCGAGAGGATGAAAAAAGCGGACCCAAACAGACCTCAAACTATGCAGTATTTTGATGAGATGGCTGACTTGTTTGGGGAGCGTCAAAAAGAGATTTCGGCTGAGAAGGAGAAGGGTAAGAAAGTTATTGGTTACACATGTTTGTTTGCTCCAACAGAGTTGATTTTAGCTGCAGATGCAATTCCAGTTAGAGTAAATTCGGGTTGGTATGATACTTCTAAAATAGGCGACAGAGTTGTCCCAGTTGAAGTTTGTCCAGTAATCCGTTCAACTATAGGGGCGAAAATGATTGAGCTATCTCCTTTTCTTGAACAAAGCGATGCTTTAATTAGCGTTCTAACATGCGATGGAATGACAAAACTCGGTGAAATTCTAAGTGATTATAAAACTATTTGGGAAATGAATATTCCGAGGGTTAAAGATTCACCTCATTCACTTCGTTTTTGGAATGATGAAATATGGCATATGAAAGATCAACTTGAGAAATTAACAGGGAACAAGATTACTCGTAAGAATTTGAAAGAAGCGATTGAACAGACGCAGAAGGCAACAAAAGCTTTTCGAAGACTGCAGGATTTACGAAAAGGGGCCCCTGTAATTATGGGTAGAGATGCCATGCTTGTTAATCAAACATATTTGTGGGATGACAAGAAACGTTGGACGCAAAAAACTGAAGCACTTTGTGATGAGCTTGAAACGAGAGTGCAACGGAAGGATTGGGTTTGTTCCCCTGATACTCCGCGGGTACTAGTCACTGGCACACCTATGTTCTGGCCTGACAATTGGAAACTACCTACTCTAGTTGAGGAAGCTAATCCTAAAGGGATTATTGTTGCAGATGAACTCTGCTCTGGTGAAAGAATCCTCAACGATCCGGTTGGCGTAGACGAATGGAGTATGGATGACATGATTAACGCTATTGGAGATCGGTACTTGATGGCTTCCACCTGCCCCTGCTTTACATCTAAGGAGGGCAACGAAGACAGAATAAATTGGCTGGTCAATAAGATTAAAGAATGGAATGTCCAAGGCGTCATTTACTATGTTGTTCGGGGTTGCATGCTTTATGGCATGGAGTATACTAGAATTAAGAAAGCTCTTGACAAATTAAATATCCCTGTATACTACCTTGATACCGAATACACTAGAGAAGACGTTGGACAAATGAAGACACGTGTCGAAGCATTCCTCGAAATGTTAACCGCGAGAATAGACTTCTAAAAGTGATCGTATGATTACCGTCGGAATCGACTTAGGTACGCAAAAAATAAAAGTTGTTATCTTAAAAGATAACGTTATTTTATCAAGAGCACAAGCATTTTCAGGATTTGACCCAACTAAAGCCGCCGAACAAGCCATAGAAGATGCATTAAATCATGCAACACTGAAACTTGCTGATATTTTTTATTTTGTTGCAACTGGATCGGCTATGGATATGGCGCCTTACACAAAAAGCACTGTAAGCATGATGAGCGCCGATGCTAAAGCAGGATATTATCTTTTTCCGAAAGCAAGAACAATAATTGATGTCGGCGCTGAGGAAGCTAGAGCAGTTAAATGTGATGAGAAAGGCATTATGATTGATTTCGTGGTTAACGAAAGATGCGCTGCTGGCGCAGGAGCATTTATTGAATCAATGGCGAGGGCATTAGAAGTCAAATTAGAAGAAATGGGCCCTTTGTCGCTTAAAGCCGAACGTGCAAGTCCCATAAATGCTTCATGCGTTATTTTTGGTGAATCCGATGTTGTCTCATTGATTCATCGTCAAGAGTCTAAACCCGAAATTGCAAGAGCAGTTTTTGACGCAATGGCTGACCGCATTTCATCTATGGTCCACCGATTAGGTGTAAATCCAGATGTTGTTCTGATAGGCGGCGTAGCCCGTGACGTTGGCTTTGTCGCATCCTTAAAACGGAAGTTAGGCGTTGATGTCATGATACCTGAATTCCCAGATTCTGCAGGCGCACTAGGTGCGGCTTTAACCGCAGCAAGCCGAGCCAAGGAGAGATAAGAAATGAATGAGCCGAGCACGATTAAGGGTGAAATCGAGTTTTGGCGATGGCGTGAATATCAACGAATAATGCCAGATATGAAATGGACCAACAAAGACATAATCACAGCTGGAGTTGATGTTGGATCCGTCGGCTCAAAGGCAGCAATAATGATTAATGGTGAAGCTTATTCATGGGGAATAACACGAACCGGCTCCAACAGTCCTGAAAGTGCCAAAAAAGCTTTGGATTGGGCCTTGGAAGGAACTGAACTTAAGGTAAGCGACCTCAAATATATTGTTGGAACTGGTTATGGGCGAGTAAATGTACCTATGGCAAACAAGGCCATAACGGAAATTGCTTGTCATGCTAAAGGAGCTAATTATATCTGGGGATCCAAAGTCCGGACTGTGCTTGACGTTGGCGGACAAGACATAAAAGCAATCCGTAGCGACGAAACAGGTAGAGTGGTCTCTTTCCTGATGAATGACAAATGCGCGGCTGGAACAGGCAGAGGCATGGAAGTATTCGCCGATTTGCTCCAAGTTCCAATCGAAGAAATTGGTCAAATCTCATTAACAGTAGATGAGGAGCCGCCACCAGTAAGCTGCACTTGCGTAGCTTTTGCAAAAACTGAAGCAATGGGACTGCTACGTAAAGGCTGGTCAAAAGAAAAGGTTCTAGCGGCTTACACTCGAGCCATGGCCGTTCGCATGGCCAATTTGATTAACAGAGTGGGTTTGGAAAAAGAATTGGTTGTCACGGGTGGGCAGTCAAAGAACATTGGAATTGTAAGTAGGATAGAGGTTATTTTGGGTGTAAAATGTCTGCCTATGCCCAATTGGCAAGAGAACGGACTAGATCCTATGATTGCAGGCGCATTAGGCGCAGCGCTTTTTGGTAAGGCACTTTATGAGAAAGCTCAAAAAACTTAGCAGGGGACCAAAGAATATTATTATGCATTATGGCTATAACGATGGCTCAGGCGAGTATTACATAACAATTGATACAGACAAATGCAACGGCTGTGGAAAATGCGTCAAGAAATGCCCAGAATCAGCGTTACAAATAGAAACCATGTTTATAGACCTTGAAGATAAAAAGTCAGTTTCTGTTACTGACGTACATAGGAAAAAAATAAAGTACACCTGCGCTTCCTGCACACCTGAAAACAACACATCTCCCTGTGTTTTAGCCTGCCAGATGAAAGCGATAAATTGCACTTGGAAAACTTATTAGACGTATAG
>CAVSPH010000009.1:0-23755 GCA_963729805.1 Candidatus Bathyarchaeota archaeon
GAGGCGCATATTTCTCGGTGTGGTTAGTTTTTGTTTGGCCTATGCATGGCGTACCTATATTCTAAACATTAAATTTTTGAGTGTACTCCCTTAATGCACGTAATTTATGAAAATTTCGAGTTACTCACAAGTATGAAAATTAATTTTATGGGTTCCGTTAAAATCGGAAATCGAAAAAGCTTATACCGTAAAAACAACAAAGAGAGATCATATGTCTTCTAAGATTTTCAGAATTCTGCTTACTGTGGAAATTATTTTGCTGTCTATTCAGTATTGGCTTGGAATGTCAATTAATTTATTCGTTTTGTTGCCTCTTACTTCAGCACAAAACTTTGCTGGATACTCTGGCGGGAACGAAGTCCTAGCGCATATTATTAACGGCGTGTTAATTTTGGCTTTTGCAGGATTAATCCTTAGTTACGGAAGTCGATTGAAAAACAGTCTTATCTCTGTTCTCTCTATAATCGCATTGATATTTACAATTGTAGCAGTTTCAGTAGGTCTTACCTTCGCTCTTAGTCTCAGAGACGATAGCCTTTCAATGGCGATGGCTGTGAGTTTTCTAATAGTTTTCATCGCTTACTTCTCTGAATTCTACTTAGTTGGAAAAAAAGATGCGGCAGCCAATTGTAAGCAAGAAACGTCTTAAGAATAGTTTTCAGAAATTGGCAAGGCATATTTTTTCGATAAGTTCAAATTTTCAAATAAACACAAGCCTTTATGACAATAAATGAGTGAGAAACAACGTTTTATCTTTCATTTAGATATGGATCACTTCTATACGGCTGTTGAAGAGCGAGAGCATCCAGAAATTAAGGGCAAACCTGTAATTGTAGGCGCTGATCCAAAAGCAGGCAAAGGCAGGGGCGTTGTAAGTACAAGTAATTATGTGGCAAGAAAAGTTGGAGTACGTTCTGGTATGCCCATTTCACAGGCTTGGAGGCTATGCCCAGATGCAATTTATTTTTCTCCGAATTTTCCCCTATACATCAAAGTTTCAGAAGAAATAATGAACATCGCCCGCACATATGCCGAAAAGTTTGAGCAATGGGGAATTGACGAGGCTTTTTTAGATGTAACAAGCAAAGTTAACGATTATGTTGAAGCAGAGGCTCTGGCTCGAAAAATTAAACAGGAGATCAAAGAAAAAGAAAATCTTACTTGTTCAATAGGAGTTGGACCAAACAAGCTTGTTGCTAAGATAGCTAATGATTTTCAGAAACCTGACGGTCTAACAGTTGTGAGAGAGGAAGAAGTCGAGTTATTTCTGGCGCCATTGCCGGTTCGAAAACTATTGTGGGTTGGACGCAAAACTGAAGCGAAGCTGAAGGTTTTGGGGGTGAATACTATATGCGACTTGGCGCGGTATGATGCTTCAGCGTTGACCTCAATGTTTGGTGTGATGGGTTTGCAGATGCATTTGATGGCAAGGGGCATTGATAGAAGTGAGGTTGAAGAGCGAACGGGGGTTAAAAGTGTAAGCCATGAAACCACTTTCGAGGTAGATACTTCCGATCCCGTTACTATTTTGCAAACTGTGGATACGCTTTGTGCTGAAGTTCAAAAGGAAATTGAAAGTCAAGGTTTGCTATTCAAAACTGTTACTTTAAAGATTCGTTTTGAACACTTTGAGACCCATACCAAAAGCAAAACCTTGCCCTTCTTAACTAATCGTAGGTATGACCTGCAAAAAACCGCAAGAGAGCTAATTTCTTCATATTTAGACAAAAATCGCAAAGTGCGGCTTATCGGCGTTAGAGTTTCAAGTTTGGTTTCGATGGAAAAGCAGATGACTCTGTTTTAGGTTTCTCGGAGGATTACCATTACTTTTTTGAAACAAATTTGTTTCCTTTAATGTAGAATCGCCAGCGTTTATTTTTCCAATCGCCAGCATAATCAACGCCTACACGGGTTGTTTCAACTATTTCTTCTTGTGGAACTGGAAATGCTTCATTAATGTAAAGAGGTGATGCAGTTAGATCAAGTTTATTTTGAATCTTTGATATGCCCATGGCCATGCATAACCTGCTGGGGCCATTCGTTAAGTTGGTAACTTTTCCCGCTTCTATCTTTCGACGTTTTGCCATAATGTCCTCGCCCTCTGTGGGTTCAAGTGCTCTTAGAAGAACCGCTTCTGGTTTTCCAGGTTCAATTCCTGCAGTTAAGTTGAAGCAGTAATATAGTCCATAGATAAAATAGACATAGGCGTACCCTTTTTGCCCGTACATGACTTCGTTTCTAGCCGTGCGACGACCACCCGAACTGTGGGCAGCTTGATCTTCAGGCCCTCGGTAGGCTTCGGTTTCAACTATTCTGCCTGCAGTTGTGCCTTCAATAGATTCATGCAGTAAAATTTTTCCAAGAAGGTCTTTTGCAACTATTATTGTATCTCGCTCGTAAAACGTTCTTGGAAGAATCATAGTTTCGGACACTCTGCTCCTACCAATAAGTTTAGCGAGGCTCCATGTTAGGTAAATATCCATAAAGCGCCATTAAGCATTGCGATTCGCTGACAGCTATTCTTGGTATTTTGTCGGGTCCTGTACGCCTGCTTCTTTGAAAGCCTTTTTGCGGTTTACGCAGGATTCACAGTGCCCACAATGCTTAGGGCCGTCAAGATAACACGACCAAGTATTTTCTAATGGCACACCTAATTCTGCCGCCTTTTTTATTACATCTGATTTTCGCATATTATTGAAGGGTGCTTGAATGTTGATTTCTTGGCAAGTTCCAAGCCTAGCTGCTTTTTCGAATGCTTGATAGAATTCTTTTCGGCAGTCTGGATAGAATGGTTCGTCAGAGCCTTGAGCCCCATAAAATATCTTGTCTGCGCCCACTGAAACTGCATAGGCCACGGCTGCAGAGAGGAAGATGGCGTTTCGGAATGGGACGATGATTGGCTGGCTGAACTCTGGAGTTAAAGGGATGTCTGAATTGCAAAGTGAGGTTACTTCTCCAAAGATTTCTTTAAGGGCTGAAAGGTTAATTATTTTTGTTGAAACACCCAGGTTGGTAGCAATTTTCTTAGCACATTCTGTCTCTTTGACAGCGATTTGTCCGTAATTGAAGGTTATCGGGTAAAGTTGGTATCCTTGTTTACTTGCCCAATAGGCGACTGTGGCTGAGTCTGGTCCACCGCTTAAAACGACTACGCATTTTGTTTTTTGTACTTGTGTCAAGTTACATTACCTTTTCTTAATTGAGAAGATTTTTTGTTTTTTTCTAGTTTGAGTACCATTTTTGAAATACACCTGTTCTTTTTAGTACTTTAAATAGTGGCCATCCAATGGCCACAGTTGCGATAATGTTTCCAATTGCTACGTATGCCATAGTAAGAAGCAGTGGTAATTGGTATAGGTACGATAGCATCCATCCGACAGTTATACCCAATACTGTAGAGTAAGCGGCGCAGGTTCCGATTACGGTGTAGTCATTCTTGGTTCGTTTGTAAACGTAGTAGACTACGAAAGACATGACAAATGAGGGGATAGTGTTTAGCAGGTCGAGTAATCCATCTGGTGAAAAAATATTGCCAATGAAGACTCCGAGTGTATGGCCTAAAACTCCAGGTATACCCAATAATGGAACAGCCGCAACCATCGAGTCTGCAATGCGAACTTGAATTGGTCCATAAGAGAATCCTCCGAGAACAACAACAAGTGCTGCATAGAGTGCAGCATACATGGCAATTAACGCTAAATCTTTACTTCGCATTTTCAATTTTAATTTGCCTCCCTATCCCGGGTTTTATTTATCTTTGGCGGAACGGGTAGGAGACTTCACTCACCCGCCAATTGCAATTTGAAACCTAAATGGTTGCCTAAAAAGCTTTAGGAAGAATGACTATGGTTTAGAGGAAGAATCGTCAATGGGGCGAAATATTAATAAATCTCTCGGAAAGATTACATCATGCTACTTCCTAGTGGATATGGCATTCCGCTAAACAGTGTTTTAGGGAGAATCAAAAACTATGTCACAAAATAATGTATCTAGTCAACTAGTCCTTAAAGGAACAACTACCATTGGTGTCGTCTGCAAAGATGGTGTGATATTAGCTTCAGATACCCGAGTGACAATGGGTTTCTATGTTGCTCACAAGTACGGCAAGAAAGTCTACAAGATTGATGACCATATAGGTATGACTATTGCTGGAACTGTTGCAGATGCTCAACGCGTAGTAGACATACTTACTGCCAATGCACAACTCTACAAGATTACCATGAACAGACCAATGCCCATTAACTCAGCTGCGAGGCTTGTTGCTAATTTGCTCTTTTCTGCTCGTTATGTTCCGTTGTCAACACAGGTTCTGGTAGGCGGAATTGATGATACCGGTCCACATGTGTATAATTTGGATCCTTACGGAAGTTTGATGGAGGAAAAATCGGTTTCAACAGGTTCTGGTTCTCCAATCGCTTATGGTATTCTTGAGGACAAGTACCGTGAAGGTATGACGATTGCTGAGTTGCTTCCAATAATTGTTAAGGCTGTTAATGCGGCAATGAAGCGAGATGTTGCAAGCGGTAACAATTACAATATTATTGTAATTAACGAGAGTGGGTACCGCGAATTATCTGAAGAGGAGAAAAGCAAACTTCTCAAAGCAGGAAGTTAATTACTGTGGCTCGTTCCCAAGAGAAAGAAAAAGATAAGATAGAAATTAGTCAATATATTTTGGAAAAAGTTCCTCGAGAAGCGGAGGTTACGAGAATTGAATATGAAGGTCCAATGCTCGCGGTTTACACAAAAAAACCCGAAATTTTGGTCGATCAAAGTGGAATAGTTGCTGAGATTGTTGGGGTAATCCGTAAAAGAATAGTTATTCGTCCTGATCCGTCGGTTAGAATACCTGAAGTTGAAGCTGAAAAAATCGCCCGAGAACTAATTCCAGTTGAAGCTGAAATTACTGATATTAATTTTGACCCAAGCCTTGGCGAAATAATTATTGAAACAAAAAAGCCAGGTTTGGTTATTGGAAGAAATGGCGCTGTTTTGCAAGAAATAATTAAGAAAACCAAATGGCGTCCTCATGTCCTGCGAAGCCCACCGATCAAGTCAAAGATTGTCACTCATATGCGGCATTATTTGCACTCGGAAAGCAAAGAACGGGAGAGAATCCTTCGCACTGTAGGCGAGAGAATTTTTAGACCAAAAACCTATGATGTCGGCGACGTTCGAATGACTGTTCTTGGAGGAGCGCAAGAAGTGGGTAGATCAGCTTTCTTAATTAAAACACGCGAGAGTAGTGTACTATTAGACTGCGGAATTAATCCAGGTTCCAATAGACCTTTTGAGTCGTTTCCAAGGTTTGATTCACCCGAATTCCAGATTGATTCATTAGATGCTGTAGTCATAAGCCACGCTCACCTCGACCACTGCGGTTTAGCACCGTTTCTCTACAAATATGGGTATGACGGTCCAGTTTACTGTACTGCACCAACCTCAAATTTGATGACAATGCTGCAGTTAGATTATTTGGATGTGGCCGGCAAGCAAGGTGTTACGCCTTACTATGATCAAAAAGATGTGCGTGAATGCGTTTTGCATACAATCCCGCTCAGATATGGAGTTGTTACTGATATTGCACCTGATATTCGTTTGACTCTGCATAATTCAGGTCACATTTTGGGTGGTGCAATGGTGCATTTGCACATTGGTGAAGGGTTGCATAATATTGTTTACACGAGCGATTACAAGTTTGCTAGGACAATGTTGTTGGAGGCTGCCGCAACTGAATTTCCACGTATTGAGACTGTTATTACTGAGAGCACCTACGGTGGCTCGGATGATATCATGCCTACTAGGTTAGAAGCAGAAGAAGCTATGACCCGCGTGATTAACAAAACGCTCGAAAGAAAAGGCAAAGTGTTAATTCCGGTTCCAGCCGTCGGCAGAGCGCAAGAAATCATGCTCATAATTGACGGTTATATGAAACGCGGTTTAATGAAGGAAGCACCAGTTTTCATTGAAGGTATGATCAGTGAAGCCACAGCGATCCACACTGCGTATCCTGAATATTTAGGAAGAGAAGTACGCCACAGTATTTTGCATGAAGGAATAAATCCGTTCCAAAGTGACTACTTCACGATAGTTGAGCATCCAAGCGTCAGACAAAGCATTATCGAAGGCGAACCATGTATCGTTCTAGCCACTTCAGGCATGCTTGAAGGGGGACCAGTTATAGAATACTTCAAGAGTTGGGCGAATGATGAGCGGAACACGATAATTTTTGTCAGCTACCAAATTGAAGGCACCATGGGAAGACGAGTTCAAAAAGGCGTCGGAGAAGTAACCATGATGGATAATGAAGGCAAAATGGCGGCATTACAGGTCAAGATGGAAAATGAATCAATTGAAGGATTCTCCGGTCACTCAGACAGGCGACAACTAGTTAATTACTTAACTCATCTAACTCCTAAGCCTGAACGAATCTTCGTCGTACATGGTGAAAAACAGAAAACTATGAATTTTGCCAATTTCATGGATAGCAAAGCTGGAATAAATACCGTTGTTCCAGCAATATTAGAAACTTTTAGGCTGCTGTAGGCAAAGGCTCGGTAGAAACTGGTGCTGGCGACTTTTCACGCCAAATCCTTATACTTTTTGGGCAAATGACAACTCTTTCTTCGCCTAAACGTGCGATGTCACCGCCTGTAGATTCAGCAAACTGATAGAGATCATTAACGGCGTTCTTTACGTCCTCTATGTTTTTACTGGCAAGAGGGGTAACACGCAAAATAATGATGTTTCCATTTCTAACTTCGTTCTTTATATTTTCTATGTCTGATAATTCTCGCAGAGGCATTGCCTTAAGATAAGTTTTGTTTATGGTTTCCGTCGCTTCTGGCTTTTGCTCTGAAGTAGGTGCAGCATTTTCTTGAGTTTGGTTTACCATTGGTTCAGTGGTCTCTTTAGCGGGCTCCTGCGAAGAAATAATTGGTTCTTGTACCTTATTATCCTGAGGTTGTGCAGTTGCTTGCTGATTAGATTCTTCTTGAGGAGGGACAGCTGGATTTTCCTGCTCCGGTTGTTTCTTTTTGCGGAATAGATTGAACGGCATTTTTTCTCCTCTAAACCTATTATTATCTGTGCTTTAACAGTTAAGCGTTTCTAAATGGTGGAGTGCCTAAATATCTTGTTTATGATTTGCTAATCAATATTAACGGTTATTAATTGACTGAAAAATGCTA
Organism: Candidatus Bathyarchaeota archaeon; assembly: GCA_963729805.1. Taxonomy (GTDB): domain Archaea; phylum Thermoproteota; class Bathyarchaeia; order Bathyarchaeales; family Bathycorpusculaceae; genus Bathycorpusculum. The sequence goes on from CAVSPH010000009.1 coordinate 7,191, forward strand.
AAACGTTTTTTGTTTATCGCTAGTAAAATTATGAGGTTATTTGCGACAACTATACAGAGAAACCCGATAATCCCAATGTATCCAATTTTTAACATTTTGTAGGAGAATTTGAAGGTTCGGCTGTTCTTGTTCTGGGTGTTCATTAAGATCTTGTTTGCCAGAATGTAGGCCATTGCTATGAATATTGTTGCTGAAAGCTTTACCACTAAGAAAGCTCCTATGTTTGTGCTAACAATGCCTGCCATGATTGGGTTTAACTCGGAGGCTCCTGTGTAGAGGACGCCTATGACAGTTGTAAAACAGTCGATGGAACCCATTATGATAAGAAGCAAACTTGGAATTAGTTCTCTTTTAAGCATCTGGTCGCCTACTTTTTTCCTGTAATTACTGTTTTGCTTGAAAGTATTTATGAATCAAGTTGCGGTTCTCGACATATTCCGAATCCAAAGTAAGTTTTGTTTTAGTTGTTAGTTGCTTATGGAAGACAAAAAGATGCTGAAAATTGCGCACAAGCCTTATATTTTCAATATTAAACCTTCTTGCTGAAGGATTTACGCATGCATAAAAAACTCTTGATTCCTGGTCCAACTGAAGTCAGCCAAGAGATACTTAACGAGCAAACTCATTTGCTTATAGGTCATAGAGATAAAGAGTTCTCGGATCTCTATGCAGGAATAACCGCTAAATTAAGTAAGTATTTTGAGTTGCCTGCAGAAGTTAAGCCTACAGTTACAACTTCTTCGGGTACATTGTGGTTTGATATCATCGGCAGAAGCATAGTTAAGCAAAAAGCGTTGGCATGTGTAAATGGTGCTTTTGCTCAGCGTTGCGCTGAAACCTTGCGTGCATGCGGCAAAGATACCGATTTTCTAGATGTTGAATGGGGAAAAGCCGTCAAACCAGAAATGATAGCTGAGAAACTTGACAGCGGCGAATATGATACCTTAACTGTTTGTCATAATGAATCTTCCACTGGTGTAAGAAGTCCAATTAAAGAAATCGGTCAAATGATGCGTAAGAAATACCCAAACGTAATCTACGCAATTGACGCGGTTTCTTCAATGGCCGGAGACAAAACGTTGCCAAGCGAAATTGGCTGCGACATTATTTTTGCCTCTAGTTAAAAATGCTTTGCTCTGCCACCAGGGCTCACAATTGCATTAGTCAACGACCGAGCTTTAGAGAGGGCTAAACAAGTTCCGAACAGAGGCACATACACAGATATGGTTGAAATCTTTGAGTTTGAGAAAAAACATCAAACTCCCTTCACTCCATGCATACCCCTATTGTATGCTTTGAATAAGCGAATGGACCTTTTGCTTGAAGAAACATATGAAAATGTATATCATCGGCATTTGGAAATGGCACAATATACTCAACAGTGGGCTAAGAAACATTTTGAAATGTTTCCAGAACCAGGCTTTGAATCAATAACTGTTAGTTGCATAAAAAACACCTTGGGCAAAAATGTTAAGGAGCTTAATCAGAAGCTTGGGGAGAAAGGCTACATGATATCGAACGGTTATGGCAAATTGTCAGAGAAAACATTCCGCATCGGACATATGGGTGAATGGAATCTGCCCGGAATCAAAGAAGTCATAGCTTTGATTGATTCGATTTGGGGATTAACGTGACCGTTAGAATCCTCATAAGTGACAAGATATTCGAAGAGGGTATACGACTTCTTGAAGAGAAGGGCTATCAGGTTACTCGAGCTTGGGATATGCCGAAAGCTGATCTTCCAAACATTATATCTGATTATGATGTTCTGATTGTTAGATCTGCGACCAAAGTTAAAGGTGAATTATTAGATAATGCAAAGAAACTGAGAGTAATCGGACGTGCGGGAGAAGGCTTAGACAACGTTGACTTCGAAAAAGCAAAGAAGCTTGGTATCTCACTGGTAAACACTCCTCATGTTTCGTACATGAGCGTAGCAGAATTAACAATAGGCCACTTACTTGCACTTGCAAGGAACATTGTGCAAGGAACTGAGAGTTTGCGTGAGGGAAAATGGGAAAAAGAGCGGCTAATGGGAACAGAAGTCAACGGAAAGACCCTTGGCGTCATAGGTTGTGGCTTTATTGGAAAAACAGTTGAACGTTTAGCTATTGCCTTAGGAATGAAAGTCCTTCCCGTTGAAGAATGTGTTTATGATCGCTTTGTTCCTCTCGGTGAAATGCTGCCTAAAGCGGATTTTATTACAATCCATGTACCTTTAACACCTCACACTAAGCACATGATTTCCACAAAAGAGTTTAATCTAATGAAAGAAGGCGTGATGCTTATCGACTGCTCCCGCGGAGGAGTCGTAGACCAAGAAGCGCTATATCAAGCAATATTATCGGGAAAAGTTAAGGGCGCTGCACTGGACGTTTTCGAAGAGGAACCGCCAAAAAACAACAAGCTACTAAAGCTAAACAATGTGATAGCAACGCCTCATGTTGGTGCTCAAACGCATGAAGCACAGCTAAAGGCAAGCATACAAGTAGCTAAAGCAGTTATTGAAGCTCTAGAAAAAACAAGTTGAGCTGAACTATTTGGTTGACATTAGACCTTTCAAAGCCATTCGGTACACTGAAAAAGCCGGTGACCCAAAGAACCTCATAAGTCAACCATATGATAAAATCGATGTAGAAATGCAAAAAAAATACTATCTTAAGTCACCGTATAACTATTGTCGGCTAATTTTGCCTATGGAAAAAAACAAGTACCAAGTGGCTCGACAGCGCATTGAGAAGTGGCTGAAAGAGGGTGTTTTAGAAAAAGAAGGTGAACCTGTAGTTTTTGTTTCGCGTCAAGAATTCACCTTAGAGGAAAAAAAATATGAACGCACGGGAATTATTGCAGCTTTGCGTCTTTACGATTACGGCGAAAACATGGTTTTTCCGCATGAATTCACTTACAAATCACCAAAAATTGACCGTCTAAATATGTTGCGTGCCGTTCAAAAAGATCTTGAGCCCGTTTTTCTGATTTATACGGATCCTGAAAGAAAAACACTCAGTTTTCTTGAGGAAATAACAAAAACGATGCCTATTATCCAAGTCCTTGACCAGCTTAACGTTAAACATACACTTTGGAAGGTTACTGATCCCAAAAAAATAGAGCAGTTGCAGGCAGACTTGAGCGGCAAAACAATGGTGATAACCGACGGCCACCATAGATACGAGAGTGCATTAGCTTATCGGGACGAAATGCGTAAGAAAGGAAATTGGGCTGAGAATTCAGCATTCAATTTTCACATGTGCTACATGGTTCCAGTTCAAGAGGAAGGCCTCATTGTTTTACCGACTCACAGGCTACTTAGGGAATGCAAGTTAACTGCTGAGTTCTTACAGGAATTTAAACGCTTTTTTGATGTTTCAGAAATCGGTTCAACTGTTGAAGCTTTGGAAGGTTTCTTGAAAAACCATGTTAAAGAGCATGCTTTCTGCGTTTATGACGGAGCTAAAGCCTACGGTTTAATGCTAAAGCATGATAAGGAAGTCTATGATTTTGTAAATGCTCACGTTTCTAAAGAAACCAAGATTTTCGATGTCGTCATACTTCGCGACGTAGTTTTCAAACATATCCTGAAAGCGGGCAAGTTGAATATTGATGAAAATATCATTTATGCTCGGTGGACAAGAGAAGCAGTAGAAAAAGTTGATCACGGAGAAGCTAGTCTTGCATTTCTACTAAACCCTATAAGTGCTCAAACAGTTGTGGAGATAGCGCAGCAGCATGAATTGCTACCAGAGAAAAGTACTGATTTCTATCCCAAAATGGTTTCTGGGTTAGTTATGATGGATATTTCAGCTACTGAAAGCCTATGAGCCTGTTTTTGCACGGAAATTATTATAAACGCCATCTTAGAAAACAGAGAGAGACATCTAATAGAGGGAAAAGAAATGGGTGAGGAATTGGGAAAAAGAGTAAACGAGATACCAGAACCACCGTCGATGAAACCTGACATTAGTCGGGCAAAAAAATACGTTGCTGAACTGATTGGAACTATGGTGCTTGTTTTGATGGGTTGCGGCGGCGCAGTTATCGCTGGGTATTATATTGGAAATGTGGGCGTGGCTTTTTGTTTTGGTCTTGCTGTTTTGGCTATGGTTTACGCGATAGGAAGCGTTTCCGGCTGCCACATAAATCCTGCTATTTCGATTTCGATGTTGGTAGCTGGAAAACTTAGCGTTAAAGATACCGTATTTTACGTTGTTTTCCAATGTGTGGGTGCGATAATTGGTGCCGGTATACTCTATGCGATAGCAACAGGGAACTCATCTTATGTTTTAGCTGCTAATGGATTGGGTGCAAACAAATACTCAACCTATTCATTAACGTCGGTTCTTATTGCTGAAATAGTTTTAACTTTCCTATTCGTGCTTGTTGTTCATGGTTCAACTAATGCAAGGGTGCCTAAAGGATTCGCTGGAATAGCAATCGGCTTTACTTTAGTGCTTATTCATCTGGTCGCAATACCCATAGATGGAACTTCAGTTAATCCTGCAAGAAGCCTTGGACCAGCCATATTTGTCGGCGGCACAGCATTGAATCAACTGTGGGTTTTTTGGGTAGCTCCGATCATAGGCGGAATCATAGCTGCTGTCGTCTGGAAAATTTTCGATTAGAACCTGAAATAAGCCACTTATTTATTCTTTTTTAATTCTATAGCTTGTTAGCTGTAATGTTTTGTTGGTAAGTATCTTGGGTTTTGAAACGAAGTTAAGGCTCCTTCTTCAGTGTGAGCTGGATAGACGGAGAGAGACCCCGGAGGGGGTATCCAGAGACCTCTTTCTTTCTAACTGTGAGATAGACGGAGAGTGGTCTATAGAGGTTTAAGGCGTATTTATCTTTCCTGTGTTTTTGTTCAGGTTGATTTGGGTTGGTTTTTTGAAGCAAAGCTCAAATTATTTGTAGGTTGCGTGAATAAAAGTATCCTTAAGTACTGCTTTGTACTCTTGCGTACCTGAAAGTATTGGGAGAATTGATTGAGGTTGCCTTTAAAGCAAAGAATCACCTTCAAAGCTATGGTCCAGAAGAAGAATCGTTTTCAAGTGCCAAAACTGATGCGTTCTGAGTACAAACTGGATGCTTTAGAAGTTTTCAAGGTCACTGTAAGCGTCGTTGATTTGATGGGGGTTAGGGAGAGCTTTGTGGCTAGGCTGCAAAAGGGTGGTCGGATAGTTATTCCCCAATTTATTGTGGGCTTGTTGAAGTTTGACAAACTTAGCCTAAAAGGGGTTGCGATAGAGGTTACGATTGAACCTATCTGATGTTTTTAATATTGATAATATTGAATAAGAAGAATTGTAGCTAAACTTGTATTTAAACAGTTTATTTGACGAATTTAGTGGCGTGTCTTTTGAATTTTTTCTTGCAACCGAGACTGCAAAAGTGGTAGGTTTCGCCCTCATATGTGATTTTGAATTTAGCTGTATCCTCATTTAGAACCATACCACAAACTGGATCTCTAAACGACATAAAGTGTTTTTAAGCCTCACGCAATCATTCTACTTTCTACCATTTATGGTTAATGGTAGAAAAAATAAAAAAGAGCTAAATTCGGATTGAAACAGCATATGAGGAATAAATATCGCTCAATAATCTTAGTTGGAGTTAGTCCTCTTCTGAGTCTTCTTTGGCTAATTCAACTGAAACTGAATCGTCATGGCTGATGGCGTTTTTGCGTGTTGCTTTCTTGTTTGGTGTTTCCTGTTCTCTTCCGTTCATAAATCCTTCTTCAGCAGCAGTGATTTCGTCATCGTCAAGCATTGTCTCTCGTTCTTCAGTGTCATATATGTCATCTGTTTCCTCTTCTTTTTCTTCTTTAGTTAAAGGAGGTCCTTCATTAAAGTAAGGTTGCGGTTTTTTTCTTGCTTTTGCTTTACTCATCTAATCTCACCAATTAACGTTCAACCACTAATGTAGAGAGAAATATGGTTTTAATGACTTTTATGATTATGTGGCTACATCTTGCAACAACAAAAAGCTAAAACAATCAAAATTACTTTTTTTCTATTTTATCGATTTTACAAAGGTATTTCGAGAAAATAGATCACTCATGACTCTATTGCGCTTTTTTGGGGAAAACAGCGTATTCATATGTATTCAATTGACTAAAATCTTGCTAAAGGTTTTTATACGCCAAAACCACTTTCTCGGAGTGTCACATTAACTCATGTATCACCCAAAGCTTCTGAAGCTTTTAGAGAAATCATGAAAAATTCCTGTGGCAGGAGAAAAAATAGTATATGCAAATTCAATCGTTTAAGGATTTACCGCTAAGTGGGGAAATCCTAAGAAGTATAGAAGAACTCGGGTTTGAAAGTCTTTTTCCAATTCAAGCCCAAGCAATAATACCCTTGCTTGAAGGCAAGGATGTTATTGGGCAAGCTCAAACCGGAACAGGAAAAACAGCTGCTTTCGGCATTCCCATGGTTCAAAGGTTAAACCGTGAAATTCGCGGTGTTCAAGGCTTAATTTTAGTTCCAACCCGCGAGTTAGCCGTCCAAGTTGCCGAACAATATGGCTTGCTTTGCAAAATACGCCAAAATCAAGGTTTTGGCTGTTTATGGTGGAGAATCAATCAACAAACAAATACATTGTCTATCGAACGGTGTTCAAATTGTTGTCGGAACTCCTGGCAGATTAATTGACCTTATGGAAAGGCGAGTGTTAAATCTCGGATACTGTCAAAATGGTGGTTCTTGATGAAGCAGACAGAATGTTAGACATGGGTTTTATTGAAGACATAGAATATATTCTCTCAAAAACACCCTATGACAGACAAACAAGCTTGTTTTCAGCAACAATCGAACAGTCAGTCATGAGAGTCTGCAACAAATACATGAAGAATCCACAGAAAATCTTAGTCAGCAAAGACGAGATCGCGCTAACACAAATGAAACAGTACTACACAGTCGTTAATCAGCATGGCAAGTTTGACACTTTATGCGACATAATTCGCAGTGAAGGAGTGAACAAAGCTATAGTTTTCTGCAGAACACGTAGAGAGGCAAGTCGACTTTCAGATCAACTTTACAGAAAAGGATATCGCGTACAAGCACTACACGCTGGCTTTACTCAAGCGCAAAGAGATCGTGCAATCAACGACTTTCGCTCGGACAGGCTAAATCTGCTCGTAGCTACAGACGTTGCAGCAAGAGGCTTAGACATAGAAGGCATAACGCACATAATTAACTACGATGTACCAATGGATGCGCCAGTATATTTCCACCGAATAGGCAGAACAGCCCGCAAGGGAGAAGATGGCACTGCAATAACGTTGGTAAGCTATGGCGAAATGTCAGACTTCAACAACATCAAAGCACTAACAAAAACCAAAATCGAAGAAATTAGATCAGCACAGCTGAACCAAGACGATTCGCCCATAAAAAGTTTCTTCTAAACCAACACTTTCTTTTTTATTTTTTTTTATTACTTATTTTTTGCTTTCTTAGGCTTGTATTTCGTTAAAACATAAAAAGAACACTATTCACTATGTTATGCTATGAATAAGTTTGTGACAAACCTCGTTCACGGCTTAGTCAGGTTCACAAACAAGAGCTTGGTAAAAAACCTCCTTGTGATCACACTTTGCATAATGTTTCTTTTAGTCCAAGTCTTTCTTTCCTTATACTTATTATTCATCGGAACCCGAAAAGCAAATTCTAACTTTCAAGTTGGCATTCATTATGTCTACGAGCAAGATAATCTCTCTCAAATATACGGAGAGGTCACTCGAATTTACGATTTAGGCTTCAAGGCTATTCGCATAAATCTTGAGTGTAATCCACTTGACTACAATGATACGACAAATCAGAAAACTGACATGTTCTTTTCAGCCACAGATAACTATGGTTTAGCTGTTGCGTTAGTAATTCAAGATGACTAGACGACAGATAATGTAAATTATTACCTCGACCGTTGGGGAAGTCACCTCAAATACGTGCAAGTTATGAATGAGCCGGAGCTTCTGCCAGCTGGGATGTTGGTGCCTTATTCTCGGATGATGAAATAATCCCAAATTTACCATTATGTATTCGTTAGTTGAATCCCACAATTTACCGGTTGAATTTATACGAATTTTGGCATCGGCTATATTTTGAGAAGCAACATTCCAATTGAAATTAGCAAAAAACTGAATTTTGTTGGCTTTAGACATATTCATGAATTCATTTCTCGTACTGTCTCCACACTTTATTCAAAACCTTCAAAAAATAACCGGCAAAAACGTTATAATAACAGAATTTGGCATGTCGACCATTAATGGTCAAGCCCAAAGTGACTATCTCATCAGAGGACTGACTCTTTTCAAAAACATGGGACTTTCGGGCTGTTGGATTGTTTATTGGAATAGCGCATTTGATAATTACGGAATTCGTGATAGGCCAGCAGAGAAAGCCGTAGGAGATTGGATTGCCAAAAATGCTCAGTAATAATCGAATCTTTACCCATTTCAGAAATTTGCATATAGTTGAAAAGCTCTTCATACAAGGCTTGATAATTTCCATTATCTTGATCTTTATTCAAATATCTCTCAATAATGCGCAAAGCTCTTTCATGTCCTACATGCCGCCATTAGGCTTTATTTTCTTAATAGCTATCACTTACGGAATTCAACCATTAATCATCGGCCCAATAAACATTATAATAATTAATACGCTATACAAAACCAAAGGTTGGCAGGTCGGCTTCTGGCTAAACGGAATATTCCTACTTCTTACCTTCACCACAGTTAATCTCGTACTTAAAACAGTCTGGCAATTACAGTTCTGGCCCTATATCGCTCTAATTGACATTTTTCTTCTGGCATTTCCTTTTGGCTGCATAGCACGATTCAGCAACGGCGGATGGAATAAACCCATAGATTAGGCTCAAAATTGTGAGATCCAGTTCTATCGAATAACACTTAATTCCCCCATATGACTGACTTAGAAAACTAACTGCTCCACAAGAACCAGGCGACGATAAAACTGGATATGATAAACTATTTCAATTTGAACTATCATCGTACTAATGAAAGAATGAATGTCTTGATGTATTAACTTTCAGGGAGCGCTTTTTTCTGAGACGTTTTTTGGTCATTTCATTGGCAGTAATTCTAATCGTTGTCTTCGTTTTGGGTTCAATAGAGCTGGTTCTTCCACATCTTAACTCGAACAATCAAAGCAATCAGGGAGAAAAAACTGATTTTCATGTTGGGGTTTCTTTCTGCGGCAATACAACTGCTGAAGCCAAACTTCTCATTGACCGAGTAAAATCTTACACAAATCTTTTTGTTGTGCAAAGCGGACCGGTCAGTATAAACGAAACTGCCATGAATGAGATAGTCAGTTATGCCGTCGACTCGGGTTTAGATGTGATCGTTTATTTTGGCTATTTTAATCCTAATTACCCGTGGCAAGTGCCGTGGCTTGATTATGCTAAGCAACAGTGGGGAAGCCACTTCTTAGGTGTGTACTTAAATGACGAGCCTGGCGGGCAGGTTATAGATGCGAATTGGACGGGATTATTCAACCAGCTGAAAATTCATAATACATACGACTACAATGCTCACGTTCCGGGCATAGATATGGCATTAAACGGTTCACTTCAGTTTGATAGTTATCAAGCAAGTCAAGCGGCTTATCATTTCGTTACAGAATGGAATGAATCTCTAGGCATAAACGAGCTGGAATCTCGATCGATTAGTGCTTTTACGTCAGACTATGCGCTTTACTGGTTTGACTACTTAGTAGGCTACAACACCCTTTTCACCGAACTTGGTTCCAACCAAACCGCTACTCAAGTTACTCAAGCCATTGCTTTAACCAGGGGCGCTGCACGTATGCAAAACAAAACTTGGGGCACGATAATAACCTGGACTTACGATCAACCACCCTACATTGAAAATGCTTCCGAAATGTACAGCCAACTTATGACTTCGTTTTTGGCAGGGGCAAACTACGAGGTAATTTTTGATTACCCCCAAATCTCAGGAAACCCATATGGAATCCTGACCGATCAGCATTTCCAGCAATTGGAAAAATTCTGGAACAACATACAAACATTGAAAGCTAACAGTCCGGCTGAAGCCGTGTTAGTTTTACCGCAAAATTACGGTTGGGGTATGAGAAACCCACAAGACATAATTTGGGGTCTTTGGAAGCCAGATAGCGCTTCGGTTCAAATTTGGAACATTTCGCAGAAGCTTCTTTCAGATTATGGCTTAAACCTTGATATAGTCTACTCTGATCAGAATTTTCCAGTCCAAGGAAAATATTTGCAAATTTATTATTGTAACCAAACGGTCTATTAAATTCGGATTGGGCATTATCACACCAAGTAGGGCATCTTTATTAGCAGGTTTAGCTTATTTTGGTAACCTAATTGGTGAATATTTTTGACCCAAACACTCCGCGGAAGAATTGTTAATTACAGAACAGGTCCAAAATCGCAAACATCCAGCGAATGCTTAATCGAATTTGAAACGATTAGTTCAGGGTCTTTAGCGGGTAAACTGGTTGGGCGAAAGGTGTCTTGGAAGAATGGCAAGAATAACTTTGTCGGAAAAGTCAGGGGAACACACGGCAAAAACGGCATGGTTCGAGTAAGATTTCCTATCGGAGTTCCAGGCCAAGCCATAGGAACAATTGTTCACTTAATAAGTTAAATTCTTAATAAGTCAATAAATTTGCCTGATAATTAAACTTAAATTTTAGTCCCAAACCCAAGATTACAACATTTTTCTCCGTGTTCTTGGTTGTGCTTTGGATACGAAATTTTTTCCGTGAAAACTGAACCAGACTATCAAGAGCACAAGGGTTTGCTGAGGCTCTGGATCTCTTCTTTAGGAGAAAAAAGAGATGAAAACTCTCTATGGCTATTGTAATTTCTAAGTCCAGAGCCTACTCAGCCCCACTTTTTCTCCATTACTTCTTTTGATTGTTTTTTGTAACCAAAAAAAAGGAAGGGGATTTTGTGTTTGTGTGTTTTTATGGTCGTTTTCTAAGCATCAGTACCATTACAACGCCGACTATCGCGATTGCAATAATTATTGCAACTGCTGCTGCTCCTATGTACATTTCAGTTGGTGGCAAAACTGTTACTGGATATGGTGACGCTGTTGGTGCTCCAGAGTCAACTGCGAAAGCTGCTTCTGCTGATGATGGCCAGTATGAATTAGAGCCCGCGAAATTAGCTATGACCGTGTATGGGCCTGTGATGTCTGGTTTCCAGTTTAAGCTATAGAAGCCCTCAGAGTCACTTGTAACAGTCCCGATTTGTCGGTAGTTTCCGTTAGCATCGACTACGCTTAGCGTTACTGGTACACCGGTTGTGTTTGTTGGGCGAGGCAGTTGCATGTATACATATTGCATCCATTCCGTCATACTATCATCAGAGACTGCGGGAACACCATTTGGAAAACGAGGAGCAATATCACTTTGAGTAGTGCCTGTCGAAATGTCTTTAACAGTTCCGCTGATTACTAAGCTGTTTCCTAAAGCAATGGCAGCTGATGGAGCTTGTACACTTACGGCAGATGGGCCTTTCCCTATGGAATAGATTTGGTTGTCGTATTCATTAAAACCTGCGATTATGTTGTCACCAATGACTGGTTTACTTCCGCCGCCGGGCGCAGCAAAATTAAGCTTCCATATAACTTCTCCAGTAGTAGCGTTTAAGCAAACCGTGTATGCACCTGAGGGTCTTGGAATTAGCGGATTGAATTCAGACGGCGTAATAACGATCATTCCATTGGTTATCATAGCGATATCAGACGGGAAGTTTGTGTTCCTTAGTTCTGTACCGTATTGATCTGCATTAGCGTACGTCCAAAGCGTTTTACCGGTAGTAATATCATAACAGTACAAGATACCGTCGTAGTGGATCGCGTAAAGATGTCCATATGCAATTACACCGTTATTTCCCCAGGTTGCGCCGATTTGGCCATATTGATCCATGAAACCTTGGGCGGCGGTTGTCCATAGATAGTTTCCAGTATCAAGGTTGAAACCCATCCATTGTCTTGTTTCTTTTAGTAGAACACAGAATGTCCTAGATTGATCATCTTGCGGTCCGCGTGCGCTTGTAATCGTAATGTTTCCAGCAGGCAAAGCTTCGGTCTTGTTCCAGAGAAGTGTTCCTCTTGATTGTGGTTTTAAGCTTACGGCCCATGCGTAGAACTGGTCGGTGGGGGTTGTTTGTATAGTTACTTGGTTAGTTACGTTAGCGCCGCGCCAGTAGCCATAAACTAAGTCATCAGGCCATGCGTAAACTACACTTCCAGGTAATCCCGTAGGGATAGTCACGTTCCATGAATAGCCTGAATATCCAGTAGGTGTTTCAGGCGATACAGGGACAGGTCCTGTTGCATTGATGTTCCTTCCCCAAGGTCTCCATTCATTCCATGCCATAGGGACTCCATAGGCACCGCCACGTGCTCCAACGACTGCGCTTGAATTCCATAATGTCATATAGCCATTAGCTAAATTTACCGTCAATATGAGTATTTCACCGCTGGGTCCAGTCATTACGGTTCCTGATGGTACGTTGGTAAAGTTATAGAGCCAATCTCCAGTCATTGCATCATATGCTAACCATGTTGTTCCACTCGTTGCCCATATGGTTGCGAAAGATCCGTGTTGATTTTCAGTACTGAAGTCAAAGAGTTGACCGCGAACGACGGTAACACCGGATTGTCTCCAAAGTTCCTGACCTGTTCGAATGTCTACTGCAACAAGTATCTTCTGCGCACTTGCATAGGTGCTTGGGAATAGGTTGTAGTAAAGAACACCGTTCATAACGATTGTACCGGAGAACTGGTATTCGTATGCTTCGCCAACATCGTAACCGCTACTGTTCATGGGCGCCCCAACAAGGCCTCCTGCTGATAGCGGTTTTGTCCAAAGAACATGCGCAGACATCGGCGATTGATCATTGCCATCTACGAGGAAGTTTTGGTTTGGGTTTGTACTCCATGGGGTCAGCCAGTTGCCGCCGATTGAATACCATGCGAATAGCTGACTGTTAATTGGGCGTGTCCAATATTCAGTTGGCAGTGGTACGTAAGGATAACCGTCTGATACTGGGGCTGCTTGTACTGTCAAAATAACTGTGGGACTGTCGGCTGCTTTATATAATATGTTTATAGGAGTTTGTGGCAGGATTTGTCCAACAGTAGAATAGTTTGACCATTGTTCTGGGAAATGTGTTTGCAAGGTGTAGTTGCCTACTTGGTCAGGGACAAAGACCACACCGGTACTGCCGGCGGGATCTGTAGTGATGTCATTAATGGTGGTGTTTGTTCCGTCAGGTTTTGTGATTGCCACGCTTAAGCCTACCCATCCGGACCCTGTCTGTATAGGGTCTGGAATTCCAACGTCAAGGATTTCTGTTTGACCTACGCCAATTGGGTTTCGCGAAAGGCCTAGGAAGGCGCGAGGTTCTTTCCAGCCTGTCATTGTTGCCGCGTTAACTTGTGAAAATGCGCTGGCTACAATAGTAGCGCTTAGTAGAATGAGCAAAACGGTTGCAATTAAATTTTTCTTTTTAGTTTTTGTTTTCATTTTTTTATCTTTCTCCTAGATTTTCTTAATTCAAATGCCTTTTTTGGCATTTCAAGAAGCACTCAACCAATTTATATTTAACACTTTCGCAATAATGGCAAATAATAGCGAAATAGCACACAGTATCAATACATTTGTTTAACAATTTCTTGCCAAAGAGCTGCCAATCTGTTATATGAAAAAACGGATTTTCACTCAACCCCTCTGTTACGAATTGCTAAGAAGACGGATTCGCTGAAATTCTGGGCACACCCCATTCCGCCATACTATTATCAGAGACTGCGGGAACACCATTTGGAAAACGAGGAGCAATATACTTTGAGTGGCACCAGCCGAAATATTGGTAACAGAACCGCGAATTACCAGAGTTTCCTAGAGTGCAAAATAGAGTAGTCAATGCGAAATTGTAACATAAAATCAGGGTTTGATTTAGACACAGGTAATTTTTTCTTGCAAAGATTTATACGGAGCTAAAGCAAACGCATTATGATTCAGAATGAGGATCGATGAGACAGATATCGCGTTGATAAGAGCTCTTCAAATGGATGCGCGCTTAAATCTGTCGGATTATGCGAAAGAATTAGGCATAACAAAAAATGCCGTCAGCGCACGAGTTAAGAAGCTAAAAGATAAAGGTATCATTACAGGGTCAATAATCCAAGTTGACTTAACACGGTTTGGTTATCACTGCATCGCAAATCTAGGCATCAAAGCTGTACCTTCACGAGTTTCTGAAGTCCTAGAGTACCTCAAAGAAGTGCCTGGCGCAGATCTTTTTGCAGGAACGATAGGAACCTATAACATCTTTGTTTGGGTTTTTTTGAAAAATGTTTCTGAAATGCAAGTTGTAAAAGCAAAAATTAGAAGACACCCCGCGGTTCTTCAAGTAAAAGGAAGCATCTGGATTGACACCGAAGAGGCACTGGCGAGACCGGAAAACATATCGCTTAAAAAATTGGTGAGACCTTAGTTTGGACAAAATAGACCGACAAATAATAAACTGTTTGCTAAAAAATGCGCAGCAACCCTTTAGCAATATAGCGGAAAGTCTCGGCATCGGGACAGATACCGTCATTAGAAGATACAATGCGCTGAAAAAAGAAGGGATAATTCAGCGAGCTTCCATAATTGTGGATCTAAAAAAATGCGGTTTCAAACAATCCGTATTATTTTTCATAAAACTTTGTCCTGATGCCAATGCGAAGGAATTTTTCGAAAAAATTAGCCATTTCCAAAATATAATTGTTGCTACTCACACAATGGGCGACTCGGACTTGCTGGTCCAAGCGATTTGTTCAGACATCGAGGACTTTAATTCCACTGTTAGCAGTATCCAAAATCTTACGGAAATAGAATATTTTGATATTTGTATCGCGCCAATGCAAATCAGAAATTTTCCGTCATATGCATACTATTCAAAAGCTTTTGACAAATCGGTAATAGGTTAGGACCATAACGCCGCCCACGACACCCATTCTGGGAAGACGACCGAGGGCTAATATGATCCAATGTAGGAGAAAAATCAATTGATTATGCTATTTGAATTAACAGAAAGTTACATTTACAAAAACCAAAGCATGAAAGACATTTTGCAATACCCGATATTAAATTGGCAACAAATGAACTTGCCAGCTAGTGAAATCCAAGAACGGAGCAATAAGAAAGCATTAAGAAATTTTACCAAAAAAAGACAAGAATGTCTTAAAAATAATTTGTCTAAATATTTTTTCCATCATGTTGACTTAGCTGATTTCCAATTGTTTCTTACACTTCTTTGTATATTTTTCTTTTTTGTCTTATAGCTCTGACTTTGGCATTAATGACTTGATACATGTGAGCATAATTATCCAGGGACAACCCAACATAATTTTTAATAGCTAAGTTATCCGAGATGACTACTCAGTAATAATTATCCAGTAGTTTTCTAACATAATTCTTAATTAAGTAGTAAAAGTAAAAAATAATAGTTTTTTATATTTTATTTTTTAGAAAATTTTTTGGCTGTTTGCTATGGCAGTTTTGGCTTGGATTTGCGTATTTTATAGTTCGCCTAGGTCCTTGGTTTTGTAGATGTAATCTTCAAGACGGACTTTCCCTTCCTTAATTAGTATGGTGTAGTCAGCTTCACAAATTGGACAGGCTACTCATGTCGCCGTCTTTGACTGCGTCTTTTTTGAAGGTATTTCCGCATTCTGAACATTTTAAGATATTCATTTTTTGCTCTCCTTTACATGTTGAGGTAATTGTGGGCTCTTAGCCAGTCCGATTGATTTTTCCGGTAACGCCAAAAGATGTCTCCTCGAGTGTCAGCTTGAAAATCCCATGGTGAAACTGAGAACCGATGTCTCTCTTCCCGAATCCAAACGCGCCTTTTTAGTTTGCCTCTTACTCTGCATAACCTTTCTTTACCATCTTGGCACTTGACCGTAATTCTTTCTGCGCCAAGCATCTTTACGGCCATACCTAATACGTCATTTGCAGAAATGATAAGACCACGCCGTCGAGGTTGCCCTCGTTTGTAATTTTTCTTTCGCCCATTTTTTCACTCTCGTTTGGCTTTCGCCAAATGAGTATCATAATAGTTGAGAAAAAGTGAAAACGGAAGCCGATTTGACTCTTCCTCTAAGAATTCTAACTGTTGAAACAATTAAGGATGTGGGGACTATATTAATATGACAATCAAAAAAAGCTGTTTTCTTCATGCTTTTCTGTTATTGCTTTATCTTTTGAAACGATTATTCTCGAAAAAGCGTAAAAACCTTGTTTCTTTTGGCAGAAATGTCTTTTTCTTATCTATGTGTTTATAAGGGCGCAAGCTCCATCGGGTAGTTGAAAGGGCTCTTTTATCCTCCTGGGATTATCCTAACTGAATAACGGATTCTTTCAAAATTGAAATAGAGGTAAATAGATATGTGTATGTTAAGAGCAGGATTAGTAAAAAACTGTCGCAGATGCAAGTCGTCTGTTCGACTAAATTGCGTTTACAGAAAGAAGATAAGACAAAAGACATTTTCAGATAACAAG
>CAVSPH010000010.1:0-331852 GCA_963729805.1 Candidatus Bathyarchaeota archaeon
CTTCGTCGAAAACATAGCTTGCTTTCTCTTTTCTGACGGTAACGTTTATAACTTATTTTATATTGCTAAAGCCGCGAAGCTGAAGTACAATGGGACATCGTAAAACTCATGCTCCAAAACATGGTTCATTAGCCTATTTACCTAGACAACGTGCTAAAAAACCGACTGCGCGAATTCGTTTCTGGCCATAAATAAAGTCAGAAACTCCGCGGCTTTTAGGTTTCTCAGGATACAAAGCAGGCATGACATACGTCTTCACCATCGAAGACAGGAAACGTTCACCTAACTTTGGGAAAGAAGTCATGCGAGCAGCAACCATACTTGAAACACCTCCTATAATTGTGTGTGGCGTTAGAACTTACACCAAAACACCATACGGACTTCAAAACATAACTGAAGCATGGATGAAAGACCCGCCAGCAATTCTCGACCGAGCACTGGTTCTTCCAGAAAACTTTAACACCGAAGAAATGCTTGAAAAAGTCCAGCAAAACCTTGACAAACAGCGCAATACGAGTTATCACGGCAACTCAACCTCACAAACCAGCCTTTCAAAGAAAAAGCCAGAAACATGCGAAATTCAAATTGGCGGAGGAACAATTCAGCAGCAATTTGAATATGCCAAGCAACTTTTAGGCAAAACAGTGACGCCTGAAGAAGTATTCAAAGATGGACAATACATCGACATAGCTGGAATAACAGTTGGAAAAGGCTTTCAAGGTCCAGTTAAACGTTGGGGAGTAACCATGCCTTCAGCATAAAGGCAGAAAAACAAAACGAGGAATCGCCACTTTAGGTCCATGGAACCCTCATCACCTCATGTACTCTATTCCACGAGCAGGACAAATGGGTTATCACCAACGCATCGAATTCAATAAACGTATCTTAAAAATCGGAAAAGACGGAAAAGAAGTAACTGTTAAAGGCGGATACATCCGGTACGGCAAAGTAAAAGGACCATACATACTGCTTGAAGGCAGCATTCCAGGAACAGAAAAACGCCAAATACGCTTGCGTGTTCCAGCGCGTCCACCCACGAGAAATCCCAGAAGCAGCACCCCAAGTTACATACGTGTCATTAGAGTCACCACAAGGAAAATAGGATGAAAAAGCATGCCAGAACAAAAAACGTCAGAAATCTTTGACTTACAAGGCAAATCAACAGGCAAAATTACATCTTCCAAACAGTTTTCTCTACACCACTAAGGCCAGACGTAATAAAACGTGCGGTTTTGGCGATACAATCTAGCAGGCTTCAACCACAAGGCAGAGACCCAATGGCTGGAAAAAGAACAACCGCAGAATCACGCGGAACAGGCAGGGCAACGGCAAGAGTTCCGCGAATAAAAGGTGGAAGCGGAAGAGCAGCTTTTGCGCCAAGCACAGTTAAAGGAAGACAACCTCATCCACCAAGAGCTGAAAAGAAAATAGTTAAACGAATCCCAAAGAAAGAAGCTAAATTGGCTTTGTTTTCTGCGATTGCAGCTACAGCGCAAAAAGAAACTGTGGCTTCCCGTGGTCATACAATTGAGAATGTTCCTCAGATACCGCTTGATTGTTGACAATGCGATTGAAGATTTAACCAAAGCAAAAGAAGTTGAGGAGACTCTGACAAGCTTAGGCGTAATACAGGATATTACACGGGTGCGAGACAGCCGAAAAATCCGCGCAGGAAAAGGCAAGCACAGAGGCAGAAAAATGAAGCAGGCAGTTGGTCCGCTTATTGTTGTTGCTGAGAACAAAGGTTTAGTGAATGCTGCAAGCAACGTTCCAGGTGTCGAAGTTACTACTGTGGCTAATCTTAACACTGAAATGTTGGCGCCAGGAACTCATCCAGGCAGATTAACACTTTGGACAAACGGCGCCATTGAAAAGTTAGATAAGCTTTATGGAAAAGGAGAAAGCATAATGGACATTAATGAAGTTATTTCTTATCCTTTAATGACGGAATCTGCAAGTTTAATGGTTGAACGAGACAACAAACTAATTTTCATCGTTAACTTGAAAGCAGGCAAAAGCCGACGTGAAACAAGCAGTTGAAGAGCTCTACGAGGTTAAAGTTAGCAAAGTAAACCTGCTCATTACACCTCAAGGCGTAAAAAAAGCTTTCGTAAAGCTTACTCCGGAATTCAAGGCTTCCGACGTCGCAATTAAACTTGGAATACTATAAATTATTGTTAGAAGGCATGACTTATGGGAAAACGAATTCGTGTTCAAAGACGCGGTCGCGGTGGCAGAACTGGCGAGCTTCAACTCACAAACGAGTTGCTCCTGCAAAGTATCCCACAATCGCGCCCAAAGAATCTTTTGAAGCTTCAATAACAGGTATAGTAGCAAGCACTTGTGCATGATCCTGGTCGCGGCGCACCATTATGCATTAGTAAAATTTGACAACGGCTTATCATGTTACACAGTTACTCCTGAAGGCATTTTCACTGGACAACAAATTAGCTACGGCGGAAAAGCTCCAGCTGAAATAGGCAACATTATTCCTTTGGGAAAAGTGCCTGAAGGAACACTTGGTTTGCGATCTGGAGCTTCGTCCAGGCGATGGAGGAAAAATGGCAAAGTCTTCAGGTGCTTACGCAACTGTTGTTGGTCACACTCCTCAAGGCACAATGATTCGGTTGCCTTCTGGGCAGAACAAGATATGTTGATGATTATTGCTTAGCAACTGTAGGTGTAGTTTCTGCTGCTGGAAGAACCGACAAGCCCTTCTTGAAAGCAGGGGAAATGTTCCATCTGATGAAAGCTAAAGGCCACAAGTATCCACGAACTAGCGGACGAAAAATGGTTCCAGCCTGCCACCCGTACGGCAGCAGCAAACGAAGCTCTCGCAGATGCACAACAACTTCACACGGCGCTCCACCAGGACAGAAAGTCGGCTTAATCGCTGCCCGAGGCCCAGGACAAAAGAAGAAACGTGCAATTCGCTAAGAATTGGCAGAAGGTTTATAGCATCTAAAATAAGTTTAAGGTGAAGATGAAAAATGCCGAAAGAATTTAGCTACCGCGGACACAGCTTGAACAGTTTGACAGGGATGTCAATGGATGAATTCATCAATCATGCTTCCTGCACGACAACGGAGAAGTCTGCAGCGAGGATTAACTCCAGAACAGCGAATACTGCTAGAGAAGTTGCGTGAAGCAAAAGAAGCGCAAAAACAAGGCAAAGAAGTCAGCATCAAAACTCACGTGCGAGATCTAATTATTCTGCCGGAGATGGTCGGCGCAAAAATTCAGGTGCACAATGGCAAAGAATTCGTCGCCATGGATATCAAGCCTGAAATGATTGGGCATTACCTTGGCGAATTCGCAATAACTAACAAGCCTGTTAGGCATGGAACACCAGGTATCGGTGCATCACGTTCTTCAATGTACGTGCCATTAAAATAAACATTTTTTCAATTTTACTTCATTTTTGTTCAAGTTTCGTATGCCTTAATCTCTAATTGCGAAGACTTACCAAAACTTAGTGCTTGCAACTTTAGGTTTAATAAGAATCTGCACGAAAATTTCATTTCAAATTGCTTGCCTCAAATTAGTCGTTGATATAAGGTCACTATCTTATAATAGATTATTTCACTGGCTTTCTGCGTAATTGCTTAATTACAACGTTCCAGGCCAGAATCTGCCACGGTATCGTGATTAAAAATTTAGATAAGAGCCTTACATTTCGGATTTGTAGGTCTAGTTGACTCAAGGCGGGAATTACGGATGGTTGAACAAGGAAGAAGAGTTGGGGAACTGAGGTGTTAAGAAACATAAATGCAAAGGGAATAACCCATGCAAAATGGAAATTGCGGAAGTTCAATTTTTCCGTGGAAATCGTAAGTAACATAAGAGGAAGAATTAAGTTGATATTTGGTTCCGACAGCCATGAACGAGTAAGGAAAAAAATCAAAGTTAAGCCAACAGCTTTCTCAAATAAGTCCACCGTAGAGTTAGGGCGACTCCGATAAACCACCATGTAACCAATGAGAAGGGCTGGGATCCAAAGATATCCTAAGAAGCTAACGGAAGAAGGAAGCGTAGTGGAACCGTTATAGATTTCTAGTAAGTTAAAGGGGGTCATGCCGCCCGCCAAAATGAAGATGGAGTAGTCCAATCGCTGGATGTCCAAGGAAGAGTCCAACCTTCAAAATAGAAAGGCGCAAAATAACAAATGCCTAGGAACTAACACAAAAATTAGCACGTACTCAATTCGTTTTCTAGCACTGCTGAAACTGATTAGGAGGGGCAGCCCAACTAATGGCAACCCAATGGGTTTCAAGGCGACGGCTAAAGCCATCGCTGCCGCGGATTCCTTTGCCTTCCCTGTGGTTGAAAGGTACAAAGATGCAACACAAAGGAGGGCCACAATTGTATCGAACTCACCCCAAGCCACTGTTGTTAATAATACAAACGGGTTGAAAAGAATAAAAAGCCAAACAAACCTTGCTTTCTTGTGGTCACCGTACAATTTCACGATGAGATTTTTCATTAAATAAGCCAAACCGATATTGCCCAAGATAACAGGAACTTTAATGGCAAAATTGTACACAAAAATATTGGGAATCACATTAAAAGTGACATGATAGATCAAACCCAAAAGAAGAGGCCAAGGGGGAAAATATCCAATACTAGGGATGTTCGAAAAACCTACGAATAAGTGAAGATTACTGAAAACCTGCGGAACAAAATGAGACAGGTACGGGTTTAGGCCGAAGTTGACCAAATAGCCTGTAACCATGAACACACTATCGTCATAAGCATGCCCGAGAAAAATAGCCAAAGGCACTTGAAGGCAAAGACTCAGCAATACAATAATTGATTCTCGTGGAAATCTTATCGAAATCCAATGCACGAATCCAGCCTCTCAACAATAACCAGAAATGAACTTGTTTCTACTTGTTGAATTATTCGCAAATCTTCTAATAAAATAAGAGGGTGACACTAAATTTCCAAGCCTCAAAAATTTGTTTGTGAATGCGCGGGTTTCTAGTGTTTAGCATGTTTTAAACGAGTCTATTTTGTTGAATTGTGTTGTCGAGTGTTCCGTACTCTCCTAATGAAAAATCTATTGTCTAGAAGGAAATTCCTTTGGCTTCACCGTTATAGATATCCTTTAAATTTCTTTGTTAGGGCATCCACAATTTTTAGCTCTATTGGAATACTGAAGTATCTATGTCTCCAGCGGTATTTCTCAATTCGGTTTAAGACTTTGAATCCTATTCGAAAGTAGAAACTCGCTTCGTCAATTCTATCTTTAGGGTAGAAAGCCAGAAGCGATACGGCCGAAATTGCTTGTAGTTTTTTGACTTGACTCTTCGAATGCCAGGGAGGTTTAAAACGATATACTTCGACTTTTCCCCATTCCTCAAGAGTTTGGGGTGGTTTGAATTCTATTAACAGGGGATCCATAATAGGGCTTGGATACGGTGTGTAGATAAATAATCCAAAATGTTGGGTTTTCGGATAGATTTCGGACATTTTGTCCATCAGGTCGAAAGTATCATTCAAATCGTCATCGGTTTCTGTGGGAAGACCGCTGACCCAAGAAACATAAACTTCTATGTTTGACCCCCAGCGCTTCAGATTCTCAAGCGAGCTTATCATTTGTTCATAAGTTATGTCTTTGCAGATAAGCGATTGAAGCCTTTCTGAGCCGGTTTCTCCGCCGAAGTCAAGTTCCTTGCAACCGCTCTTCTCCAAAAGTTCTATGAAGTTTTTGCTGTAAGTGGAGAGGTAATCAAATCTACAGCTTGCACGCCAAGCAACGTTAATGTTACGATCGATGAGTGCTTGACATATATCCTCAACTCGTTTCTCATCGACGAAAAAATTGTCATCTATCATGTCAATAATCTTTGTGTTTGGAAATTCTTTGAGAACATATTCGATCTCAGCAATGACTCTGTGTGAGCTTTTTCCGCGCCATTTACGTTTATTGTAGATTAGGTTATAGCAGAAACCGCAAGAGTGTGGGCAGCCTCGGCTGGTTTGAATATGGAATCTTCCTTTTTCTAATGATGGATATCGATCCAAATGCAGAAGGTTGAATGGCAAATCGAGCGGGATCGAATCTAAATCTATCAGCGGAGCATCTGGATTGTTTCTTATAGTTCCTTCTTTTTTGAAAGTTATGCCTTCTACGTCGTCAAGCGGTCTTCCTTCGGATAGTCTGTTTGCAAGTTTGACAACGACTAAGTCACCTTCGCCCCGGACAACAATGTCGACATAATTGCTTTTTGCAGTCTGTTCGGGTTGCAGTGAAGAATGAACTCCGCCCCACACAATTGGAGAAGAAGGAGACTCAACACGTACCTTCTTGGCAAATTGCAGACCATAGCTTATCTGCGTCCCGCTCATGCTACTGATTCCAACAAAAACAGGATTACCCACATGGAAGGTGCGGTAGTTTTCAACCCGCATGTCAAGAATCCTCACTTTATAGCCTGCATGGACAAGTGGGTCTGCAACGTGAATTATGCTTAATGGCATTTGTGGGTTAGTTGATTTGTATTTGCCTGGGAAGACCAAGATGACTTGCTTCTTTTGCATGTCTAGTTTAGATGTGGATTCGGTTATTGGCACCTATCAAAATGCCTCTTCATTACTTAGCCGATTTTACGCACTTATTGTTTTCGTTGCCCATTCTTGCGCCAAATTCTAGACTCATACCATGATGTTGTACTTGAGGTCAATTTGGAGGCCTCAACATTTAAGGAAAAATTACGAAAAACTTTGGAAACTAATCGGCAATTCTAATGTTCAGGGGATTTGGCTGCTTTTTGAAAATTTGAAATCTAAACCCCACTAAAAATCATCTAAAAACTAAGATGCGCCTTCTTCAAATTTCTTTTACAGGTATTCGCGTCTTTTTCTCAAGGCTGCCGTAGCCAACCTTAACTCGATAGGGTAACGGAAGTACCTATGTTTCCATCTGTATTTCGCGATTTTGTTTAACAATCCGTATCCAAGTCTATAAGAAATTCGTCGCTCGCTTACCCTTGTGTTTGGGTAAAATGCGTAAATCGAGACAATTGAGAGATCCTGAAGCTTATTCACATATTGCTTGGTGTGCCATGGCGGCTTGAAATGAAAAACCTCGGCTTTTCCCCACTCGTCAAAAGATTGAGGAGGCTTAAATTCTGATCCCAATGAATCCAAGATTGGGCTGGGAAAAGGCGTGTACAAAAAAATCCCGTAGTGTTGGGTCTTTGGGTTTACTTCAGACATCCTGTCCATTAAATCACATGTCTTCATCACTTCATCTTCGGTTTCGGTGGGGAGTCCACTCATCCAAGTCACAAACGGTTCAATAGAAGGAGCCCACTTCCTCAGGTTTTCGACCGACTTGATCATTTGCTCCGCCGTGATATCCTTGTCTATGAGTGACAGCAGCCGTTTCGATCCCGATTCCCCTCCAAAATCAATCTCACTACAGCCTGATTTCGCTAGCAGTTCAATGAAATCTTTGTCGTATTCTGACATATAATCAAATCTGCAGTTCGCTCGCCAACTTATTTTGATTTTTCGCCTTAACATTTCCTTACAAATATCACTTACTCTATTTTGGTCAACAAAGAAGTTGTCATCAATTGGATCAATAATTCTGATATGTGGAAATTTCTCAATAACATATGATATTTCGTCAACAACTCGGAAGGCACTTTTTCCTCTCCAAGTCCGCTTGTTATAAACCGTATTATAGCAAAATCCGCATGAGTGAGGGCATCCCCGACTCGTCTGAATATGAAACCTGCCAGACTTAAACGTCGGATATTTTTCTAAAGGTAGCAAATCAAAAGGAAGATCAATCGGAATCTCATCCAAGTTCATTAGTTCACGGTCCGGAGTACTTATGATTGTTCCTGCTGACTTGAACGTAATTCCTTTGATTTCGTCAAGTGATGCGCCAACCGAAAGTTTGTTTGCCAGCTCACAAAGAGTTTGTTCTCCTTCGCCCCTTACAACGACGTCAACAAACTCGCTTGCTACCGTCTGTTTCGGCAAAAGAGTAGGATGTACCCCACCCCAAACAAGAGGAATCGAAGAATCTTTAGCCCTAACCCTCCTCGCAAGCTCCAATCCGTATCGTATTTGAGATCCATGAATAGAGCTTATACCCACAAAAAGAGGCTTTCCAATTTCATAATTGCTAAAATTCTCTAATCGCATATCCAGAATTTTGACTGTATACCCGCCCATAATCAGAAAACTTGCTATATGCAGCAAAGAAAGTGGAACCTGCGGACTAGGTGAATTGTACTTTCCTGGAAAGACCAATAACACTTCGCATGATCTGTCGTTTCTCAACAACATCTCTCTTCATCACTGAGATCTAACTGCTATCAGGATAAACACTTAGAAACAGATACTATAAACGCGTTACCTTAAGCGCTGTAGTCTCTGCCTTCAGGCTTAGAGCTTGGAGGTTTTCCAGATTCTGGAATCTGTGGTAGCGGGATAGGTGGAGGGAGATTCAGTATCCGAGAAATAAGAACAGATTCAATAAAGACTACGTTTGATACTGACTGGATAATTATTTGTGGCGGAGGTTTTTTTTGTTCGTAATCCTTGAGGGTCTTTTCAATTTCGCTTTTTTCGCCAGCTACGTAAGCATTTCCTTTTATGTTCATCTGGGCGATTGATGGGTTAAATCCAATTGACAAGACAAATGGTACTTCCAGAGATTCATCCTGTTTCTTTTCCATGCCGACAACGTTAATGTTAGTGTTTATTTGAATTGGTGGGATTGGTTTCCTTATGTCCCAAAACCTTTCAGCAGAAATGCTGGTTATAACCACGTTAACTCTAAGCATTACTGGAAATCAGTCCTAATTCTTTCTATTGATAATTCAAAACTGCTTATTTTTGTTTATATCGCGTAAAGCCACAATGACCACAAGTAAACCTGTCATGATGGTCTGCCATAAAGTATCCGGGTCCACATCTCTCACACGTAGGTTGTGCTTTTGAACATTTTTCTCCTTCAACTTTGTACATTGCATGGACACCCTTTTCCTCTTTGTGCTTCTTTTCTCTTTTCTTCTCAGCTTTCTGAGGTTTTGCCGCTGGCGCTGGTTCTGCCGCTGCTGGTGCCGCTGGAGCAGGTGTCTCTTCTTTCTTCACTGGTGGTTTCTTTGACATTATGCTTTCGCCTCTTCCTTAGTTTTTTCAGGTGGACTGTTACGTTTCCTGATGTATTCAGGCTCCACGATATTGGCTTGTGCAACACTTTGATACACGTTAGCGTCTCCTTGTGTAATGCTTGTTCCAGTTTTTGTATGCATTCTCTTAACAAAAACTACCTCATCAGCAATTTTCATTTCAATAGCTACGGCTTTTCTTACTTCAAGCCTTTGGGGAGTTTTCTCTTTTGGACCTGAAATAATAGTGAAAACTACTTCTTTCCGTTTCAGAAGCGGGTTATCCTTGGTTGATTCTATATTGATTTGCATTAATATTCACTTAAGGCGTAAGTTCATACAGTTTTCTTCCTATTTAGCTTTTCGAAGGGTTTCATAGCTTTCAGGAATTGTTGAGCTTGAGCCTTTTTTTCTGACGTTACCTTAACAACAACTATGCCTGAATGTGGTTGTCCATAAACCACATATGCGTTTTTTGGAGCATAAAGAACAGCTATTAGGGTCAGTAGATCTTCCTCACCCTTTACAACTATATGCGTGTGTTCATTTTTGGCTAAAGCTTCTTTGATCGCCAACATTGCTTCTTTGGTGATTGTTCCTTTTGGATTGTTTACATTTACTGTTTTTTCTACTATAGCTGTTTCAGGCATGCGTTGATTTCTGAGAAACTTATTATCTATAATCGTTAATTGCGGGTGAATGTTATGTTCATGTAAGTTATGCGAAACTATATCTCCGACCGAAATTATAACTGATGGATTATCTTTTTCCAATGACGCTTTCATTTTAGTCATGGTTTCGTCGAATGAACCTAAAATTAAAGCGCCGAAGGGTTCTTTGAATTTTGAACGAAGCTTTGGCGTTAACTCGTAAGCAACAGTCATGGTTCTAACATAGTCGCCCTAAAATTTTAGGGTTATTACTGAAATAAACTTAGCTATATCCAAAAATTAGCGTACTTTTAGTGCATATCTGCCTTTTTCTTTTATATTCATGGCTTTTGCGATGGCTGAGTTGTCTGGATCAAACATTACGACTAACCCGCTGTAGTCCTCACTAAAATTTGTTGATTTACATTTTGGGCATACATTTTCTTTAGTTATGAAATGGCAATTTGTACACGCTTTTTCACTCATTCGCTTTCACTCCAATTTATTGTACTTTGCCTTCGGCTTGTTTCTTTTCAGGTGCTGGAGGTGCCTCTTTTAGCCAGTCTAGTTTACCTAAGAATGGTTGTCTAGCAGTAACGCCGATTTTTCCTGAGCTTCCAGCTCTGCCAAGAGAAACTGCGGTTATTCTCACGCGCACTTGGTCACCTGTTGTTAGTTTTCTTTTGGTTTCTTTTCCGAGCAGGACGCCTTGCTTTTCATCGTAGGAGATGTAGTCGTCCATAAGCTGTGAAACATGAAGTAATGCGTCTACTGGTCCAATACGGACGAAAGCTCCAAAATCTGCAATTTCAACAACGTCCCCTTCTACTATTTCTTGGATTACCGGGTAGAATGTTAATAGAGAAAACTTTACTTTGTGAAAGGTTGCGCCGTCACCTGGAATTATTTTGCCTATAGGGCTTACTTCTATGCCTGTAACTGCGATTACGTACCCTAACTCCTCATCTACAATTCCCTCATATTTCTGCTTAACTTGGTCACGGCCAACTTTTTCCAGAGGGTTGCCAAAGGTTTCGGGCGGAATGCGGATAGTGTCCTGAAGTGTTATGAGCTTAAACATGTTTATATCAATCCGTCAATCTCTAATCGAGATTTTTGTCTCACATAAATCACTGGCACACTTATATCTCTTAGCCTGCGTCCGTAATTGGCTGTCATTGGTAAACACAGGGGATTCCAAGCCTTAGCCACCTTAATTATAGCTTCATCTGTTGGCACTCTCTCGTGGCTTTCAACCGCAACATACTCACATTTCTCAGCAAACTTTAAAGCATAAGCAGTTTGCTTGCGAATTTTAGGTGATTCTTTGCTGGCGAGAAGTTCTAATTCACGCTTAACTGGCGAAAGTAAAATGAAATCAACATTTCGATTTAACAAGTGTTTTACTTCCGAAAAAATATCTATCTTAAATTCGATTGGAACAAATAATGCGTTTGAATCTAAAATGACTTTTAATCCTTCACTTTTCTTCGCCGCAGCTGACATTTGCATTGCTCCCATTCAATTAAAGCTTCGTTTTACACGCTTAAAAATTTGAACTCTTCCATCTAGTGGAGATTTCAATGTTGTATTAATCTTACTATCAGTTTAAATACCTTAATTAAATGAATTGAGCAACAGTCAGGTGAGTGTTATGCTTCGGGAGAAATCTTGTGGTGCAGTTGTCTTTGTAAAAACTGATGACGTCAACGAAGTATCTTCTTCTTAATTATGAAGCAGGGCATTGGGATTTTGTTAAAGGTAATGTTGAACCAAATGAGAACGAAAAACAAACCGTTGTCAGAGAACTGCAAGAGGAAACAAGCATAACCAACGCTCAATTCATAGATGACTTTAGGGAAGCGATCGCTTACTTTTACAGAAGGCAAGGTTTAACGGTTCATAAAGAGGTCGTATTTTTTTTAATGGAATCATACACTGACAAAGTGCAGATATCTTTTGAGCATGTAGGCTACACTTGGTTAGATTACCAGCACGCAATGGATAAACTAACTTTCAAAAATGCTAAGGACGTATTGCAAAAAGCGCATGATTTCTAAAGAAAAAGGGCTTAATAAAACCTGCAGAATAAACAATTCTTATTTTGCTACTATAAGACCATAGCCGATGAGTCTCCAACGGGCAGTGATTTTTCTGCTGATGGCAACTCTGGAACCTGGTAAAGCACAAATTGGCCTTGTCAATTTAACTTTGATTACGTTTTGCTTTATTGACGCAATTTTGCCCACGTTTACTGCTGCGCCTATGTGAAGCAATAACACTTCTTCAGGATTAAATTTTTCAACTTTCAAGAGTTCTTTTGTTCCAACTGCCCGTTCTAAAACATGGGTTTCTAAAGTGAGTTCTGTTAATGTTGGCGGAAGCATTCCAGTTTTTCCAGCGATGCTACCTGTTAAGCCATCTGCCTTTGAATAGGAAGGATCAAGTGGAGTTCCTACTCCAACTAAACCTCCACAGGTTGCTTCCTTCACTTTTTGTTCGCCAGCATGCAAGGTAACTATTTCGCTGATTAATGGGTCGTAAACAGTTTTTCCTTCTCTTTCTACGCTGATGCCTGGGCGTATTTCTATTTCTTCTCCAACCACAAATTTTCCTTGTGCGATAGTTCCACCGACAATCCCACCTTCCAAGCCCTCAATGGTGGTTCCTGGCTTGTTAATGTCAAAAGAGCGGATGATATACATTAGCGGAGGTTTGGTTTCATCTCTTTTCGGTGTAGGAATAATTGTTTGAATAGCGTTTAGCAGAACATCAATGTTTATTCCACGTTGGGCTGAGATTGGAATAATTGGTGCCTTTTCAGCTACAGTTCCTTTAATGAAGTTTTTAATTTCTTTGTAACTTTCTAATGCTCTTTTTTCATCAACAATGTCGATCTTATTTTGAACAATAATCATATTCTTAATACCGCTGACTTCAGCAGCTGCAAGGTGTTCTCGTGTCTGCGGTTGAGGACATGGTTCATCCGCTGCAATCACTAAAATCGCTCCATCCATAATTGCTGCGCCTGAAAGCATAGTTGCCATTAATGCTTCGTGCCCCGGTGCATCAACAAAACTTATAGCTCGAACAAATTCTGCCTCTGAATTACATGCTCACAATAATGGCTTAATTGTATAGTTTTTTGGTGGCTCGCATTTTGGGCATTTGTAAATGGGCATGTCCGCATAGCCTAATTTTATGGTGATGCCTCTTTTGAGTTCTTCACTGTGCCTTGAAGCCCAAACGCCGGTTAAGGCTTGTACCAAGGTTGTTTTTCCATGATCGACGTGACCTATAGTGCCTACGTTAACTTCTGGTTGTTTGGGCAAGGCTTTACTAGTGTTACTCATGCTGTTCTCTTCTTTACATAAACTGATGAATTATGAATGAATTATTGGCACTTTATAAGTTTTAAGCATGCGTGCTGTCAAACTTGGGTTTATTTTGCTACCTGTTGCGGTTTCGCTTCGGTAGCTTTTACTGCTGGTTTTTCGACGATTTTCATGTTAATCTGTGCAATTTCATCTGTTATTGTGCTTCCTCGGACTGTTTTGCGTCTTCTTTCACCCTTTTTCTTTGGGCTAAAGCCTGCTCCACCGCTAAGTACAACTTTTCGGCGAACACCACCATGAACGTTTCCCCTCATGGGAACGCCATCTTTATCGGAACCGCCCATTATTTGCACTTTATGCGCTGGTAGGTCTACTACTGCGCCGTCTATTATTTCTCCAAGTCTTCTACCGATGAATGGAACTGCACGTGCTTCTTCAAGCTCGACAACCTTTGAAGTCCCCGCTTCTGGGTCTGATACGATTACCTTAAATTTTGCCATTTGGCTGATTAACACTCCAGCGGAGTATGAAATTGGGCAACTCTCTATTAAGGATTTATGAAAAAATGTTTGAGTCGCATCCAATTTTAATTAGATTCAGTTTGTTCAGGTAAATGTTTTAATTTAGCGTTGAAGTCGTCCTTTGACTATGTGGCGGTTAGGGTTCTTTTTTCACGATATGGCATTCGGTTTACTAACAGTTTTCATACCGCTCTATCTGGTATTTCACTTTAGCACTTCAAGCCTGCACCTATTGGGCGGTCCATTGCTTGCCTTGGGCGTAATGACTTCAATAGCGATCTTCTGCTCGATCCCTGCTTCGTTTTTGTGGGGGTATCTCTGCGATGCCACCAGACACTATAAAATCTTCATCCTTCTTGCCTTTGCCTCCATCGCTACGATTCTGTTCCTTATGACTTTGCCATTCGCCCAAAACCTGATATTCTTTGTTGGCTTGTACGTGGCGATGCAGATGCTTCATGTGGCACATGAATCGCCAAAGAACGTTCTTGTTACTGAGCATTACAGCCGCAACAATTGGGAGAGAAATTTCGGATTTTACGAGGGCATAACAGAAATTGGCACTATCATTGGTTTAGCATTGGGGATAGTCTTATTTGCGTCTTCTCTTAGCTTCTCGGTCTTATCAACTTACACACTTTATCTTTGCAGCGGCTTGAGCGTGGTGGCGTTGATTCTGGCAGCGCTGCTGATTGCTGACCCGTTGTTGATTTTTGAGCGGCGGCTTGTTGGCATCGAGAGAAAGATGGATTGTGCTAATCGTGGTTTCGAGGGTTCATCGAGGCTTATGGATGGGTTGCGGTGGGATGGTTCGCTTAAAGAGACCAGCTTCGCTGCGTTCGCCTTAGCAATTGTCTTGTTTGCTCTCGCTACGAGCCTTTTCTTTACTCCTTTGCCCATTTTTCTTAGGGAAGGCTTGGGGTTGTCTACAAGTTGGGTATATGTTGCATATATTTTAAATTCTGTTGGGGGAACAGCAGGTTACTTTCTGATTGGCAGCCGGGCGCAGTCAATGGATATAAAAAAACAGATGCCCCGTTTTGTTCTTTCTCGTAGCATAATCATCTTTGCACTGGTAGGCGTTATTCTCTTGAATTTTTCACCTACAATCATGACGGGTATCCTGCTGATTTTTATCGGGTTTGCATATGCCATGTATTACATAATGATGCTTTCGTTATCAATGGAGGTTATACCGCAGGGCAAAGCTGGGCTTTTTGATGGAATGATCGGGTTAGGCTCTGCAATTGGCGCTTTTCTCGGGCCTTTCCTCGCTTTTCATCTAAATTATGTTCCAATGTTCATTATAGCCGCCGTGATTTTCTTAGTCGCATATCTGACTTTGAAACTATTACGCTAAACACCTTGCCTTCAACTTCCTCAGGCGTTTTTCGTTAGTTGCTATTACCTCGCATGGATAATTTTAAGTTGCGACTATAGAGCAGGGTGGTTTGTCGTAGTATTATTTATGGCGGTTTTTGTTTTAAAATGAGCTCGCCCTGTTTTGCCGGCATATAACCAAAAACAAAGAAAAGTTAAAAAAAGATTGGTTGAGCTTTCACACGGTTTATTCTGTGTGTACTCTATAGAGGTCGATGTCTTCACGCATGGCTGGTGTCAATTCAAGGAAGTCTCTAACTGCATGTTCAACATCTTTTGACTGTGTAACGTATCTTCCTACGATTAGGATGTCAGCGCCTTGGTCTAAGGCTTCTTTGGCTGTTTCCGGAACTATGCCGCCTGCAACTGCGATTAGCAATTTCTTGTTGGGGAACGCTTGGCGTATTAGTTTTATGCGTTCAAGTCCGCATGTTCTTCCGCTTTCTTGGTCGATGCCTCTGTGTAGGATGACGATGTCTGGTAAGTCTTTAATTGATTTTAGTTTTGCAAGGGCATCTTCTACATTTAACATGTCGATAATGGAGTAGATTCCCATTCGTCTGGCTTCGTGGACAGTTGCGTCAAGGGTTTCTGGCGGTGCCAATCCTGCTGCGACAACTGCGTCTGCTGTGTCTTCGTATGCGATGTCTACTTCAACTTTGCCTACATCAAGTGTTTTGAGGTCTGCTATTATGAATTTGTCTTTTGCAATTAGGCGTAGTTCGTTGATTGCGCGTGTGCCATAGCGTTTAATGAGGGGTGTTCCGACTTCAATTATGATTCTGTCGCTGCCTGGCAATTGTTCAAGAACCTTCTTTGCCCCTTCAAGTGATGGTGCGTCAAGTGCAATTTGTAGGTATGGGGGTCTCCATAAGCGTGGAACTTTAAAGCCCATGATTGGGTGTTTTGAACGGTCTTTCTCGTAAATTATTTTCTCAAGCGACGGATAATTCTTTAATGCCCTCTGTAACGCCATTTTTGTTGCGCCGTAATTATACTGGTATATTCTTCGGAAATCGGCTGCTTGAGGATGAATAAAAACGCTGCAAATAATCACCCAACTATCAAGTTTGTCAGCGGGGATGATTCCTTCTTCTGCTGAGTCAGCGATGGCTTTAGCAACTGCTGCTTGTGCAGGGCCAAAAATTTTTCCTGTGTCCGCCATATTTTTGACGGTTACTTTAGGCACTATTAGCGTGTGTGGTTTCGGCGGTAAATTAGGTCTAATAACTGCGAGTAAGGGGGTGTGACCAGCTGATAGACTTGTCATGCCATTAGCAAATGCTTGACCAACCGGGCCGTCTTTATCCCCTATCATCAAGTCAATATGTGCGACTTCGTTTCCTTCTCCAACCAATGATTCACCAATTAAGTAAGTGCTTCCAGAACTAACAGGTGCCTCGACAACCACTGTCGGCACACGGTCAACGATTTCTTTGAAATCTACATTAAACTCCTTTAACCAAGTGTAAAGTGTATCTCTGTGAATATCCAGTTCTTTCGCAGTTCCAATAACTGTCGGTTTTGTCGGCTTATTTTTTATATCTACTTCCTTTTTTGCTGCTTCCGTTAATATTTTAATGAATTCCTCCCTAGTTTCTGGCTTCTTAACCTCTGTTCCCGACATTTGTTTTACCTTCAGCGCTCTCTTAGTTAATCTTATATATAAAAATGTCGGAAGCCTTGAAAAATATTATGAATGTTTAAGGTAGTTTAACGACAAATTAATTTCTTTATGTTTTTATAAGGCGGCGGATGATATTTTTTTAGAAAGAGTTTAGGGTAAATCTATATATCATGAGGTTTTATTGATTTCGTCATCACGAGGCAATCTGATGTCTTGGACTGACTGGTCATGTTTAGGAATATTCATATTAGGTTTCTTGCTCTTTCTGTACGGCGCTAACACTTATAATGCAATTATCGGTTACTCTGGTCTTTACCTTTTCATCGGCGCAATTTTCGCTTACCTCATAATATACGTTTACAAAGAATTAACAAAGAAACCGTCAGGTCAAAACCCATAAAGGCTGCCATATTTTTCATTTAGATATTTCAGGTACGGGTTGGAATCTAGATTTCTGCCAGTTGCTTTCTTTATGAGGACTTCGGGGTCATAGAGATCTCCAGAACTGTGAATATTTTTTTTCAGCCATTCGTTAACCTGGTTTAGTTTTCCTTTTGTAAGCTCCTTTCGCCAGTCAGGTTGGTCTTCGGTGAGTTTGGCGGTTAGCTGTCCACTGTAAATGTTACCAAGTGCATAGCTCGGAAAATACCCGTATAATCCACTTGCCCAATGTGTATCCTGCATTGCCCCTTCGGAGTCATTTTCAACTTTTACGCCAAGATAATCTGCATACTTCTGATTCCACACTTGAGGAAGTTCCTCGACTGTTATCTTATCAGCGAAGAGGTCCCGTTCAATTTCAAATCGGATAATAATATGCATGTTATAGGTTACTTCGTCGGCTTCTATTCGAATTTTTGACAACTCAACCTTGTTAATAGCTCTTACAAACTTATCCAATTCAACCTTCGCAAGGCTTGGAGCAATCTTCTTAATTTTTGGAATGAAATATGTCCAAAACTCGGCTGAGCGACCAATAACATTTTCATAAAAGCGTGATTGCGATTCATGAATTCCATATGAACATGTCGTTCCAATTGGTTGATACTTCCATTTTGGGTTTAGATTCTGTTCGTAGATTGCGTGTCCAGTTTCATGGAGTACGGAAAAGATAGAGCTTGCATAATTTTTTAGGTGGTAGTGCGTTGTTATTCGAACATCATCATAGTAACCCGTGGTAAAAGGATGTTCTGTCTCATCAATTCTCCCTCGCGCCTCCGGAGAGGCAGTGTCGTAACCCAACGTTTGTGTAATAAGTTGTGCAATTTTTCGTTGGCTTTCAACTGGAACAGGCTTATGAAGCATTGTAATATCTGGCTTGGGCGATCCGTCTTGAATCCTATCTATTAGTTGTTTTAAGCCCTTCTGAAGTTGACTAAATGTTGTTGTAATATGTGCTGCAGTCATTTTGGGCTCAAAATTATCAATCAAAGCTTCATAAGGCGTTTTGGTTTCCTTGACTTTCATTAGGATCTCTGCGGCTTGCTTGCTCAAATCTACAAGTTTTTGCAGGTCAGCTTTGAAGGAGTTAAAGTCTTTTTTAGCCTTAGCTTTTTTCCAAACGTTTACCGTAATTGCTTCTTGCTTAGCGAGGTCAGCTACTAGTTTTTCAGGTAAACTAGTTTGCTCTAAGTAACTCTTTCTGATTAGGTCAACATTACGCTTTTCAAAATGATCTAACCCTTCATATTTTGGACTTGCTTGTATAGTTTTTAGCAACTTTCCTATTTCTGGGTCGGTAGACAACTTGTGCTGAATAAGGCTCAATAACGCAAGTTGCTCACTTCGCTGTTCCACCGCTCCTGGAGGCATCATAGTCTCCATGTCCCAATGGATTATACCCGTGGCAGTTCCTAACACTGTAACATCTTTGGTTTTTGATAAAATCCGTTTGTAAAGAGAACCGGTTTCTAAGTCCAAATTATCGTCTCCTATACTGATTCATATGAGGCGGCTTTTATTTACTGTTGTCATTGTGAATAACTGAGTAATACAAGTGCTAATCTGGCTGAAAACCTTTTATCTACCAAAGGCATAAATGCCGTTTATTGAGGAAAAATCAATGAGCAGCTTGGAATCTAGTAAAAACTTGGCAGGCATTGGAGCAATATTACTATTTCTCAGCTTTATTCCAGTAGTGGGCATAATTGGCATAATCTTGCTTTTCATTGGCATGAAAGGGATGGGAGATTACTATAAAGAACCAGGCATATACCAGAACGCCCTATGGGGTTTTGTTTTTGGCATAATTGCTCTTATAGCACTCGCAGGCGGCATTGTATCAATCATATTTGGAGGAATATTCAGCAGCGCAACTTTTGGATTTGCGGGAATAGGACTTGCACTTATTGGTGTAATCGTAACTTTAGTTATTGTTTTCATTTTTTACGTTTTAGCGGCGATGTACTTTAAGAAAGCATTTTCTTTGCTTGCACAGAAAACAGGCGAGCACTCTTTTGAAACAGCAGGAAGCTTACTTTGGATAGGTGCAATACTCACAATAATTTTCGGCATCGGTTTAATACTAATATTTATTGCTTGGATATTTGCAACAATCGGGTTCTTTGCAGCACCTTCACGACCTAATACTTATGCACAACCTCCACCACCAACACCTGTACAACCGATGCAGGCAACTCGATTCTGTCCGAACTGCGGTGCACCAGTACAGCCAAATACTGCTTTTTGTCCTAACTGCGGAAAACAACTTCCACCCTAAAACTCAACCTCTTTTTTTACTTTTAAAATTTAATAAGGAAGCAAAAAGTAGACGTCTTAAGCGATTTTAGATAATCTGCGTTGTCGTTTTGGAGGGGATGAGGAAAGAAGAGTTGCTTACTGCATTTGCTATTGCTTTTCTTGTTTTTTTGCTTTGCTTTTAGTGAAGGTGTAGTTTTTGGCTGTTAAGCTTAGTGCGATTATCATTATCATTAAGCCGATGCCTATGGCGAATATTGTGTTAAAGGCAGTTTTGTTCCCGAACTCCATGACTGTTGGCAGTACTGGCGGTCCGACTTTGTCGTAATATGTTGAAATTAGGGTTGTAGCGAGGACTGGGCCTACGGCTCCTCCGAGGTTTCGTAGCATGGTGTTCATCCCTAAGCCTACAGCTGTATTTTCTCTAGGCACTGACACAGAAATCATGTTCACTATCGGGATAATCAGGGAGACGACTCCAACTAGTGCGACAGCTACATCTATGGTTAGTTCTGTTGTGTTTCCTCTTGAGAAAATAAACAGCAATAAACCTACAATGCTGATTGATGCGCCCAGAATGAGTATAGGTTTTGGCCCTATTCTGGTTACAAACCTACCCATCAATGGTCCAACGATAAGCATCACTATTGTAGCAGGTGCAAGTGTTAATCCAGTATTGATAATGCTTAAACCTAGCCCATAATGTCCAAATGTAGGGTATTGAGCATAGTAAATGACTGCAAAGAACACTAAAAACATTGACATGCTGGATAGTATGCCAACCAAGTTTGAAATCAGGACATTTCTGATTTTAAGCAAACTCAACTGGATAAGTGGGCTGGTTTTTTTGTTTTCGAAAGCAAAGAAGCCAATGGTTAAGATTAAGCCTGGTATTAGAAGCGCGATGTTTTCAAGCGATAACCAACCTAAAGTTGGACCTTCGGTTAAGTACAACAATACAAGAACTATGCCTGACATTAACATAGCTGCCCCTGTGACGTCTACTTTGCTCTTTTCGCCAGGTACATCTTTCTTAAGTGCAACCAAAGCCACAAAGAATAGAATTATGCTTAATATGAAGGCTGTATGGAAAGCCCATTGCCAGCTCAAGTCTTCTACGACGTAGGCACCTATGAGTAGGCCTGCGGCAGCTCCAATGGCGAAGGTTCCGCTGATTATGCCCTGGGCGGTGGCTACTCGCTCCCTTGGGAAAACATCTGTAATTATGGCTAACCCCAACGGAACTATAGCGAAACCAATGCCTTGGACGGCTCTTGCAGCTATAAGCATGTATATGTTTGAGGCAAATCCAGCTAAACCTACTCCAGCAATATAGAAGAGTAGAACCGTGAGGAAGATTCTTTTTTTGCCGTAAATATCGCCGAGTTTTCCAAATAACGGTGAGACGGCAGCTCCGACAATTAGAAAGGCTGAGGTAATCCATGATGCGGTTGTAGCTGTAGTTGACAAGTCCTTTTGGATAACATATATGCCGGGAATAACCATTGTTTCAACATAATTCATCAGAAGCGACACTGCGGTTATTGTTAAGAGAACTCTACTTGCGTAGTTTGAGCTGAAACCGTCTTTTAGAGCGGCCAAATTCGTGTTAGCTGGATTGGTTGCGCCCATATTATTTTCACTTCAGTATTTCAAAATAGCGATTATCAGTAAATTAATATACTTACCGTCTGTAAAAGCAAGGGTCTTAAAGTAAAACTGATGCGGTCTGTGTGTAAGAATTGCAGATTTCTCAGAGACTGTATATAAGCAAGCAAAATTGAAATCCCAAAAAACATATTGCAGAAAATGTAGGATAATTGGTGCTCCGGCCGGGATTTGGACCCGGGTCGCCGACTCGAAAGGCCAGTATACTTGACCGGACTATACTACCGGAGCGCGTTTTCTAGAAGCATCAAGCAAAATACTTCTTCATTCGAATAAACTTTACCCTTCCAGAGTCTGACTTTTAGCTAGCCTTGGGTCTTTTAGATGGAGTTTTCGGCTTAAATAGGAATCCAGTTATTTGATCAATTAACTTGCCTTGATTTTGTGTAGTTTTTTCTAGTTCTTCTAATCTCTTTTCTAAATCGTTTGAAAGGATTTTACCTTCAATTCTATTGGCAGAGCGGAACATCATTAACATTCTAAAAACTTCAGAAATGGCTTTTTCTTGCTCGTCTTCCGATGCTGGTTTTGTTCCCGCAATTACAGCCAATAATTCCACAAAATGTTCTTTAATTTTTAATTCAGCGTTTACCGATGGATCAGTAGGGAACGCAATGCTTAACGGAGTCTTTTTTGCTAGTTCGACTGCCGTTGGGAAACGGATTATAATGTCTCCTCTTATCCATGACGAGACAAATTCGGATACGAATTTTCGTATGTCCGTTCGACTAAAGAGTGACGTAAGCTCTGTTTTTGGTTCCGGTTTCTTTTTGATCATTACTCTTAAAATCTTCTTATCCTCTGAGTTATTTTCCATCAGCTTCCCTTCTCCAGCCTTTTGAGTCCTTCCACTTTTCTTCTAAGCATGACTAGTATTTAAGAAAAAGTCTTAGAACGAGATTTTTGCTGCAGATGGAATTTTGCCCAAAATTTTGGCTGTCGCTTTCTCAACTTTCTCCCGCTCAGCTGTTTCAGTATAAACACGAAGTATATTCATGAATCCTTTTAGTGTTTCAAAAATCTTTGAAAACTCGCTAAGTCGCTGAGGCGTCTTGTCTCCATTTTGACTTCTTGTAAAAACTGGAATTTCCATAGACTCCATTAACACTGCATGATGATAGGGAACAGATGGTACTGTTGGTACATCAATTATGACAGATTCAAGTTCTACGCCAGCCTCTTTGGCAATTTCACTTTGCATTTGACGCCTGTAAGATTCACGGCCGAAAATATTTGATATCATTGTGTCCTTCTCGTAGAAGGTTCTCTCGTAAGCACACTTTAGCATTCTGCGGCTCTCTAAGTTTGCGATTATTCCTTTTGATGCCTCGCATTTTTTCAGGGCCGACCAAACTGTGTAGTCGTCCAGCACTAAATACTCTTCAGGGGTCTTAAATGCCGTCAATCCTAATTCGCTGTTTGCCTTTTCCATCGCAGTTGCAAGCATAATCTGTGCTGCTCTGCCAACGCGATGAAAATAAATGCTCTTAAAAGACTCAATCCTAGCGATCATGAATGCTTCCAGAGCTGACAATGCACCAAGTTCTACTGCTAAATTTTCGCCTAAAACATCAAGTGCATGAATGAGACGGAAAACATCGATAAAACCATACTCAGCGCCAGTGTGATAAGTATCTCGAACTATGAAGTCCTGCTTGTCAACATCAACTGCACTGCTTATTATTTGATCAAGAAACGCTTTGTTTGGCTTATGCAGTTTTCCAACGGCAAGTTCTGCCACCTCTTGGGGTTTAAAACCCATCTTAGATAGTTTTTCGCCAACTTCGCTTTTCTCAATAATCCATGAAGTTATGTCTTCATGCGTTTTTTCTAAATCTCTTATTAGTAATTGTTCAAAGACATGTGAGAAAGGTCCATGCCCAGCATCATGAAGCAAAGCTGAAACCCTGCAAACATCTACTTCTTCATCACTTACAGCGCTTGAAATATGCGGGTTCTCCAAAACCTTGCCAGCTAAATACATCACACCTATGCAGTGTTCAAATCGAGTGTGATTTGCGCCTGGGTAAACATATTCTGAGCCTGCAAGCTGCCGAAGCCGCCTTAGTCGCTGCATAGGATATGAGTCAATAAGATTCTTTTCTGCCTCAGTAATGTACACATATCCGTGCACGGGATCTTTTATTTCTCCCCAATAAACCTTAGGCACAAACAAGCCTCGCAATTGTAAGTTATATTTATGTATCTTCCTATAATGTGTAACGATAGCCATCCAGGTTGAAAAACATGAGTAAGAAAGGCATTTTCATCGTTATCGAAGGCTTAGACGGAAGCGGGAAAACCACCCAAGCAACTTTACTTGCTAACAAGTTGTCAAAAAGCTATAACGTGTTTTGTACTGCAGAGCCTAGCAGAGGCAAAATTGGCACTTTCATTCGCGAAAGCTGCCTGTACGAAGAAAATCGTCTCCCAGTAGAAGCTGAAGCGCTACTTTTCGCAGCTGACCGTATTGAGCACATGCAAAATGACATAGGACCCGTTTTGGCAGAAGACAAAATAGTAATCTGTGACCGCTATATTTTCTCTTCTTTAGCCTATCAAGGCGGTGCTGGCCTAAGCTTAGATTGGATCAAAACAATTAATGCTCGCGCTTTGCAACCCGATTTTAGCATTTTTATCGATGTATCTCCGGAACATGTGTTAGAGCGTTTACGAAGGAAGAAGTCTGTGATGGAAACGTTAGAGACTCAGCAAAGAGTCCGAGAAATTTATCTGAAGTTCGTTGAGAAAGGCGAACTTATTTTAATAGATGGGGATAAACCGAAAGAAATTGTTGCAGCAGAGTTGTGTTCAAAAGTTTTGAGTTTGCTAAAAACCATTAGGTAAACTTGGAAAATAAAGAAATGTGGTTCGAGGTTAGTCTTCTCTCCACTTAAACAACTTTACTGCCAATCCGAAGATAACTGCTGTTATGGCTGCGACGACTACTAAGTCAATTATAGCTCCTGTCACATTTCCGTAAACCATGACGTTGTTTAAGCCCTCAATGATGTAGAATAGCGGTAAGACGTGAGCCAGGTTCTGCAAATATTGTGGCATAGTGCTAATTGGAAAAAATGTGCCTGAAAGGAACATCATAGGGAACGTTACTATGTTTCCAATTACTCCTGCGGTTTCAGGGCTCTTTGTGACAGTGCCAACGAGCATGCCGAGTGCTGCAAAAAGCATTGGACCCAATACGAGGAAGGGTATTAGCCCGACTGATAATGTAACGTGCGCGCCGAAAGCGAAGACTCCAACTCCAACCATCAGCAGAAAGCCCGCGATCGTTAAAACAATGTACCATAACACCTTAGAGGTTAGCCACTCCATTTTTGTTAGTGGCGTTAATGATAGTTGCTTGAAGAGCTTTGTCTTTTTGTATTCTGAAGAAATGTTGACTAATGAAAACATTGGGCTAGTTAGTATTGAGAACCCAATTAAGCCTGGAATTAGGAAGTCAATATATTTTGTCTGCTGAGTATTGACTGTTGCTGATTGAATGCCTATTATTGAACTGGCATTTTGTTTGTAATAATTAAGATTAAAATAGTTTGCATATCCATTAACTGTTCCACTTACGATGCCGCTTGAGCCTGATGTTGGGTTTCCATAAACTGTTACATTCACCTGGTTGCCAACCGAATAATTAGCTGAGAAGTTTTCGGGAATAACAATGCCGTCAGATGCTGAGTGATCAGCTAGATATTTTGAAAAGTCAGTGGTATTTACAGTTATGACTCTGATTGTAGTTGACTGGTTAAGGTACATCAAAAAACTTGAAGAAATCGGTCCATTGTCATTGTTTTGAGTGTAGACATTAATAGTTCCAGAGCCCCCTCCAGAAAAAATAGCTCCAAAAATCAAAATCAAAATCACTGGGAAAATTAACCCGAAGAATAATCCAAACT
Organism: Candidatus Bathyarchaeota archaeon; assembly: GCA_963729805.1. Taxonomy (GTDB): domain Archaea; phylum Thermoproteota; class Bathyarchaeia; order Bathyarchaeales; family Bathycorpusculaceae; genus Bathycorpusculum. The sequence continues at coordinate 24,924 of CAVSPH010000010.1, forward strand.
TATTTCTTAGGTAACCTCGGCTGAAAACTTTGAAATCTGAAAAGATTCTTTTTACACTTACCATTTTCTTAGCGCCCCTTCTTTTTGTTGGTCGCAGCGACGGCTTCTTCAGGTGAGATTTCGCCTTGCTCGTTGACCAGCTTAATGAAAACATCATCTAAGCTGTCTTGGCGTGTTTGGATTTCTCCCCAGTCCATTCCTGACTGCTCAGCAGCTGCCAAAGCCGCTAAAGCATCAATCTTCTTTTTTAGTGGTACGAAAATTTCTCCCTTTGCTGCATCATAATCTATTTGTAAATCGGTATTTGCCTTAATGTAGTCAGCTAGCTTTTGTGTTCCATGAATTTCAAGCCTTTCACCTGATCCATGCTCCTTAATAATTTCTTCTGAGGTTCCTATGGCAACAATGTGTCCATGGTCCATTATGGCTACTCTGTCGCATAATTGTTGGGCTTCATCTAAGTAATGGGTGGTTAAAATGATCGTTTTACCTTTCGCTTTCAATCCTCTAATTACTTCCCAAATTGCTCTTCGAGCATTCGGATCTAATCCAGTAGTAGGCTCATCAAGAAAGAGGAGTTCAGGTGAATTCACAAGAGCTAGCGCAAGTCCAGTTTTCTGTTTTTGTCCACCGGAAAGATTGTCAAAATTTACTTTGGCTGATTCTTCCAACAAAACCTCTTTTAAGATTTCATCTGGGTTAACATTAACATTGAAGAGATCAGCGTAATAGATTATCGCTTCCCGCGGAGTTGTTTTTTCAAAAAATGTGAACTCTTGGGGTATGACGCCGATTTTCTTGTGGATTTCATAACCGTTTTTCCAAGGGTCAAAACCCAGAACTTTCACGTCACCCCCATCTCTTTCGCGTAGACCTTCTAAAATTTCTATAGTTGTGGTTTTGCCTGCGCCGTTTGGGCCTAAAAGACCAAAGACTTCGCCGTTATTAACTTGGAATGAGGTATTATCTACAGCTTTTAAACTGCCGTAGCACTTTTTGAGGTTAGAAACTTCAATTGGAACCAAATACACTACTCCTATTTTCGGCTTATTTTGGGAATCTATCTTCCCGGTGAATCCTTCTTTTTACGGATGTCGTATGTTAGAAATATAACTTTCGGCTATAGAATTAGCCTCTTCTATTTATTTTTCTAATTTTGAGCTAGATTTTTTCAAAATTTTTCTAGTTGAAGTATCGTTAATTTTGTTAAAGATGAACAAGACTATCTCTTCGGGTGAAATGTATCTTGGACCCCTTTCATGGTGAACTTGAAATTCTATAGCTCCTTGGTTGTACAAAGTTCGTAAGAGGTAATAGTCAAACTTCAAGGTGTTCTTTTTTTCACCATTACTTTTACTTTTGTAGTAGCGTATTCCGCAGAAGAAGTCTATTGTATGCACTTGCTCTTTCGCCAGCAAGTATTGAGTTTTTTTTGCTTCTTCTTTATCTATGAAGCTGAAGCCTTCAGAGTCAGCAAACCCAAACTCAAAAATCACCTTACTTCCAGGTATTGTTGGGCTAGCGACTTCTTCAAATGCGAAATCCCTTCGATTTATTTCATAAAAAACTTGTATTAGCTTTTGTTGAAGTTGCTTGATTGTAAGTGTTGAACCAAAACTTTCAACCAAGTGAATATGCACTGGAAATTTTTCATAAAAACCCAGAGTCAAAATGTTCCTGCTCAGGATTTCTTTATTTTATGTATTTTATCAACGCTGTTAAGCAATTCCGATAATGCGCAGGTTAGCTTTTGAAGTTCTATTGCATCTTCGGTTTTTTCGATTTTGCCCTGCAAAGCCTGAATTTTGGTTAACAATGTTGCTTCAAGTTTATCGTAAGCTGTGTTAGCAGATGAGGGTTTGGTTGGTTCTTCACCTTCTTTGACAATTACTACTTTCTTTTCGTCATTTTCACACCATAACGTACCATCTTGCAATCTGAAAAGTGGAGAAGCACAAACCGGGCATGAAAGATCGGTTAAAGTGGCGCCTTGCATTAGCAAATCAGCCATTCGCTTAATTGGTGTGGTTACTTTTTTTTCTTGCAATCAGAACCCCAAAGTAAATACGTATCAATACTTATATAACTGGGTTACTGCGTGAATGCAGTTAGGTAGTGCCTTTATGGTTAGAAAGAAAAAAGCTGAAGAATATGACGCCAAAATTAAGCAAGCCTTAACAGTTCTTACTGAAGTTTCTGAAGACAGTACAACGCCTAGAAACATCAGACGTTCAGCTAAAGACGCTATGAATACATTGCAAAGCGGCGAATTTACAGTAGCAGTTCGTGCTTCCAACGCCGTTTCGCTTCTTGACGAAATTCTTCAAGACCCAAACATGCCTGCCTACACTCGGGTAAAACTTTGGAACGTTATGAGTTTTATTGAAGCTATAAAAGATTAATTAGCTTAAACAAAGTTGTGTTCTCAATTACTTTTTAAAAAACTTTAGCTTAACTTATTGTTTAGATTTGCTTAGTTTTCTAGCAATCTTTTTCGTTTCTTTGTAGGAGTTGGCACAATGTATACAACAAAATGCAATTTCTTTTCCATCGATGGTTTCTCTGTAGGCTCCTTCGTAGACTTTGCATCCGCAATGAGCACACACATAAAGACTTGGTTCAATAGCGATTGAAACTAATTCAGCGAAGCGTTTGAAAAGATCAATGCACAATTCTCTTCCAGACTGCGTAAGCTCAAAAACTTTTCTTTCTTTTTCCCCCACAGGTTTCTGCGTATGGGTAACTAAACCTTTTTCCTCTAGCCGTTGCAAGAAGGGATAAACTAGGCTTGGGCTTACTTCTTTTTTCACCCTTTTTTTGAATCTGCTAATGATGCTATATCCATATGCTGGACCTTCATAGAGTATAGTTAATATGTAAAAACGTGAAAAGTCAGAGATTAAATCCTCAAAATTTTCGGATCCAGCATTCGATTTGGGCATATTCCTGTTCTTCACGAATAATTGCCCTTTTGTGATTATAAATGTTCTTTAGATATATCTTAGAAATACATGCGCTATAAACAAAACCAACATTCCATTTTAGTCACGAACAAATATATGCTACATGATGCATCTACTTCTGGGTTCCAAAGAGGCAGTGCCTATGAAATATGACGTAATAATCGTGGGTGCAGGACCAGCAGGCATCTTCTCAGCGCTAGAATTAACAGAAAAAACAAACCTCAACGTCCTAATAATAGACAGGGGACCAGATATTGATAAACGCAAGTGTCCGTCCAGCCGGGGGTTCGAATGCGTCCATTGTGAACCATGTTCAGTTCTTTCAGGCTGGGGCGGAGCAGGCGCTTACAGTGATGGAAAGCTAACTTTATCAACCGAGGTTGGCGGCTGGTTAAACCAGTACGTTTCAACCAAAGACCTCCAAGCTTTAGTAAAATATGTGGACAGCATCTACATCAAATTCGGCGCAAGCGAGAAAGTCTACGGTGGAGAAAACACAGAAGTAGATGAAATCGAACGCAAAGCTTCACTTGCCGGTTTAAAATTAATTAAACAAGAAGTTCGCCATATGGGCACAGACAAATGCCTGGAAACACTTCAAAGAATGCGCAAAGAACTCAACGGCAAAGTCATATTTCTACCAAAAACAGATGTCAAAGGTCTCATCACTGAAAATCACACTGTCCAAGGAGTTGAAACTGTAAATGGTGAAAAATTCCTTGCAAAATACGTCATAATTGCCCCTGGCAGAAGTGGAGCAGAATGGCTACAAACAGAAGCTCAAATCCGCGGATTAAAAACTATAAATAACCCGGTAGATATCGGCGTTCGTGTTGAACTTTTGGCTTCAGTTATGGAAAACCTGACTAAAGTCCTCTACGAACCAAAACTAGTTTATTTTTCAAGGGATTTTGATGACCAAGTTCGTACTTTCTGTGTTTCACCATACGGTGAAGTCACCACAGAATCTTACGACGGCGTTTTAACTGTCAACGGCGGAAGTCATGCTGACACAAGAACAGACAACACAAACTTTGCCATCCTTGTTAGCACTTCATTCACTGAACCTTTCAAAGAACCTATTGCCTACGGCAAATACATAGCGCGACTTTCAAACCTTCTAAGTGGTGGAGTAATGGTTCAACGGTTAGGTGACCTCAATCATGGTCGTCGTTCCACTCCTGAACGGTTGTCGCATAGTGTCGTTACGCCAACATTGAAAAATGCTACTCCAGGAGACTTAAGTTTTGTTCTACCTTACCGCTACTTAGCAGATATACGTGAGATGCTGCAAGCGTTGGACAAGATTGCGCCTGGCGTAGCTTCTCCTGAAACATTATTGTATGGAGTGGAAGTCAAATTCTACTCTTCACACTTGCAATTGACAAACTCTTTAGAATCTACAATTCAAAACATGTTCACTATCGGCGACGGCGCAGGCGTTACACGTGGTCTAATTCAAGCGTCAGCTTCAGGTGTAATCGTTGCTCGAGAAATCTTGAAACGTGAACATTTGAAGGCGTAAGCATGACTACCGTTGCTCAAGAAATACGGTGCAGTCATTGTGGTGCCCCAGTAGAGTTTAAGCCCGGTGAAATAATTGCAACCTGCAAATACTGCGGCTTCACCACAGTTATAGAGACGGGGCAAGCGTTCACTTTTGAGCATTCGCTTATCATGAACAAATTTGATCAGAAAAGCATCGATGAACCTGTCCAAGATTGGATGCGCGGTGGATTCCTAAAACCCGGAGACCTTGCCAGAAAATCGAAGACTACTGAGAGAGATCTGGTTTACTTGCCCTTTTGGGTTGTCTCTGTGGACGCTAAGAGCACTTATAAGGGAATATTCGAACGGGTAGCTCCAGCCATAGTGAAGGAAGGCACAATATCTAAGGAATATGATTGGTTGGTTTTAGCGAGAGAAGCTTCAGGTTTTCCAACGCATGAATATTCGGTTCCTCTGGAAGGCAAAATTCCCTTTGATTTTAGAAAAATCGAAGGTTTTGCAAAACTGCTAAACAGTGAAATTGACCGTGACGCTGCAATAGAAATTACTAAGCAACAAATCGAGGATCACCATCGCTTCCTTCTTCAACAAGATGTGGACAAGATAGTTGAGATAAAAACGGAAGTAACCACCAAGCAGATCGTGTATCTGCATGCACCCATCTGGTTTATAAAATACGAATATAAAGGTAAAATATACCAGTTGGTAATTGAAGGAACCGCTGGAACAGCCTTAAAAGGCGATATACCGTCTTCAAGATTCTAAGCTTTATTTGCTTTAACAAACTTTAAGAGCGACCTTTTATTATCAACGAATAATAAAAAAGGCGGATATGTAAAAATGAGCGATAAAAACGATGAACTTTCAAACGTTCAAGGTCAAATGCGACTTTCAGAGCGCATAGCCTCTTTTATTCCAGGTTTCCGAGGCTATAAGGAGAAGGAGTTGCGTCGCGAAAGTGACCGGCTAATCAGAAATCATCTTTATATGAAACTTTCAATTGAAAAGAATGATCTTAGAGAAATTTCGCAGAAGTTAGCTGATCGTCGTTATTTCGACGTTATGACAGATATGGATCGCTTATCTGCAAAGATGGATCGGGTTGTTGAGAAAGTCAATCATGCATCTTATGGGTATAGCGGATTTTTTGACGCTGTTAAGGTTAGAGAAGAAAATCTTGATCATATGATAGATTTCGATAATAAGCTTCTAGATGCAATCAACGCGCTGACTACAGAAATAGACGCTTTTAAAGCAGACTTAGCCAGCGGCGCAACTGCGAACCTGAAGACCCGAGTTCAAAATGTAACTGACAAACTTGAAAGTTTGGAAAACACATTTGATCAACGTAATGAAGTAATTTTAGGAGCGAACTAAAATGCCACAAGTAATAGAATGGACAAATGCAGGACAAGACGACATTATTTACAAGTACCCAAACGAAGACATCACGTGGGGTGCCCAACTCGTTGTGCACGAGTATGAAATGGCAGTGTTCTTCCGAGATGGCAAAGCTTATGACGTTTTCGGAGCTGGAAGACACACTCTGACAACCTTGAATCTACCTTTACTCACAAGTTTGCTCACACGCATCGCAGGATTTGGCGGCAACAAGCCATTTAAGGCAATGGTCATCTACATCGCAACAAAAATTTTCAACGGCAAATGGGGAACACGCGCACAAACAACTGAGTTGGCTCCACTTCAAGTGTTTGGGCAGTTCTTATTTAAAATCGAAGACGCAACGTTGTTCGTAAACGAAGTCGTGGGCGGACAAAATGCATTCACAACCGAAGATGTCAACAATTATCTCCGTGGATTCCTAAATGAAAAGATAATTGCAGAACTTTCCCACTACGACCTGGTCACTGTCTTCACCAGACTCCAAGAGACATCCGTGATTGTTAAAAACTCGGTCTTAGACTACTTCAAACGCTTAGGAATTGAACTTACCGACTTACGATTCGAAGGCATCGACACAACACCAGAGTACCGAGAACGGCTATTTTGGCTCAAAACAGGTGGAACCCCAGCAGACACAGTCCTGCGCATGGAAACAGTGAAGAGCGCAGCTGCATCTCTCGGTCAATCAGGAGGCGGCGGAGCAGGCTTAGGCACAGGCATGGTACTTATCCCACAAATAATGAATCAACAAGGCCAAGTCCAAGCACAAGCCCCAACAGCCGCACTAGTTATATGTCCAAAATGCGGTAATCATGTTCCTGCTACATCAAAATTCTGCCCAGAATGCGGAACATCTCTCACACCTCCATCACAAGCAACAATAAACTGCCCCAAATGCGGACACTCAATACCTGCTAGCTCTAAGTTCTGTCCTGAATGCGGTGCAACAATATCTTAGGCTGGCTCAATAATGTCTGAAAGTAGAAGGCAATTGCTTTCAATTGGCGTCTTCTTCATAGTTCTAGTTATAGCAATTCTACTTGTTGCTACAAACATCCTAGTTTGGACGTTGATTGTACCAATTGTTTTTGTACTCTTTGGAGTTTGGATTTTAGCATTGGCAGCAATGCGCGATGTTAAGCACCTGAAATATGAACGCAGCTCATTTAGCACTATGGCAATGGGTGTAGGGTTGATAGTCTTAGGCGCAGCATGGTATCTATTCTCATTTAACTGGCTATACTCATTAGCGTTGATACTGCTAGCTTTAGGTGCGATAGCAATTGCAGCGGCGCTAAAAAGAAAATAATCGCATGAGCTTTCTTGGCTCTAAACATTTTTCTATTTCAATGTACAGTCATGTTCCAGAAGGCAAGCAATTATGAGTGAAGAGACTATCGGACGCGGCACCTGGTACGACATGATGGCCAAAAAAGTAATTGAACGAGAGCAGCAACTCGGCAGAGGCATGGATAAAATCCGTACCGAGATGGGTCTAGGTGCCTCAGGTTTTCCACACATTGGTAGCCTAGGCGATGCAGCTCGATCATATGCTGTTACACTTGCCTTGAAGGATTTTGGTTACACATCTGAATTGATTGCCTATTGCAATGATAAGGACGGTTTGCGGAAAGTTCCAGTTGGTTTGTCTAAGGATTTAGAGAAGTATCTGGGTTATCCTGTGTCAAGTATTCCTGACCCATTTGGCTGCCATGAAAGCTATGGCAAACACATGAGCTCACTTCTGCTTGAGTCTCTGGACAAGTGTGGGATAGAATATAGCTACTATTCAGCCAAAGAAGTATACGAGAAAGGCTTACTTCTTAATGAAATCAGAACCATACTGACGAATGCAAAACAAGTTGGCGAAATAGTTAAAGAAGAAGTCGGGCAAGAACGCTACACCGAAGTCCTGCCTTTTTTCCCTGTTTGCGGTAACTGCGGACGAATATACACAACAAAAGCTATCAAATTCGATCCCAAAACCGATAAAGTCTTCTACAAATGCGAAGGCCTAGAGATTCGCGGTAGACTTATCGAAGGCTGTGGGCACGAAGGCGAAGCAGACATAACTAAAGGTGAAGGAAAATTAACTTGGAAAGGAGAATTCGCGGCTCGCTGGAAGGCATTGGATATACGGTTTGAAGCTTACGGAAAAGATATCGCTGACTCAGTGAAAATCAACGATCGCATATGCCGTGAGGTCCTATGTTTTGAACCGCCTTCGCACGCAAAATACGAAATGTTTCTAGATAAAGGTGGAAAGAAAATTTCCAAATCGGCAGGAAATGTTTTCACCCCACAAGTGTGGTTCCAATACGGTTCTCCACAATCGCTGCTTTTGTTGATGCTTAAAAGGTTCGTTGGCACAAGAACCTTAGACGTATCGGACATTCCCGCTTACATGAATGAGATTGACTACCTCGAAGACATTTACTTCGGCAAGAAACAAGTCAGCGAAAAAGAAAACATGAAGATGCGCGGATTGTTTGAGTACTGCTATGTCATGAAACCTCCTGCAAAGTCTAGTATCCATGTGCCTTACAATCTTATGGCATTTCTTGTTAAAATGGCACCTAAAGACTGCCGGGAAGATTATGTAACCGAAAAACTGCAAAGCTATGGCTACCTCCAGAAAGGGACAAATCTTAGATTCTAATTTGAAGCAGCGTATCGAGTATGCATCAAATTGGACTAGAGATTTTGAAGAAATCAAAGAAACAGTCGTAACCTTAACAACAGAAGAGAAAGTCGCAATTACCGAACTAATCACAAAATTGGAAACTGAAGACGAGCCAGATAAAATACAAAACGCTATCTTTAATGCAGCAAAAAACAACAGTGTGGCACCAGGTGTTTTCTTCAAAACACTTTACAAAATTTTGATGGGCGCACCACAAGGACCACGCTTAGGTCCATACGTCCTTGCCATGGGAAAACAACATGTTATTGCGGCTCTCAAAAGGGCAGTAAACAAAAGTTAGCTGGTGCATTTGAACAGAGTCAACATAGCAATCCAATTCTAATTAATCCCTTCCTGAAGAAAACAAAATAACACAAACGACATAAACCACTATTTTTAAGTCTAAGAAACCTATTTACTATTCTGCCCTTTTAGTTTTAGGGTAATCTTGTTGGGCTCGTCGTCTAGTACGGATTATGACACCAGCCTGCGGAGCTGGAGGTCCTGGGTTCAAATCCCAGCGGGCCCGCCACCATCTTTTATTGCTTTATATTGAACTTAAGTTACTCCAATCGCTTTTCAAGATCTAGACGAGGGTAGCGTTTGGCAAATTTCTTTGAAACTTGATATAGTAAACTCCCGATTGCAAGGGCAAAGGCTGGAAAAGCTGGTAGAATATACCAGTAAAGTTTAGTTTGAGCAAGAGTGAACACCACAATCACGGTTGATATCCACACAAGAATTAAAGTATCACTTTTTGACTTCTTAATAGCTGCATTTACTGCACAGAGCCCTGCAGCAAAAGGTAGCAATATCACCCAAAGTAAGTTTTCATTATGAACTAAATAGCTAAAATAGAATAAATAACCTCCAGGGTGGTTCTCAATAGAGCTAACTGTTCGTGTAACGGCGCTGTACAAGAAATATGATTGCCAAAAATCCGGACCAAAACGTAGCATCATGTAAATCAGCCAAGGGGAAAAAACCAGAGCACCAATTGCCCAAAAAAGTGCAAATTGCTTTGTAAAGAGAAACCTGATGCTTTTTTGTGTGGCGGCGAGGTAAATAATGGCTATTAATGGGATAACTAAGGCTTCAACCTGCTTTGTCATTAACGCCAAACCAAAGAAAAGACCACTTAAAGCTAAGTACCGGTTAGTTTTTTCTATTTTTCCGCTTAAAAATAAAAAGTACATACTTGCGGTGATGAAGAAAACGAAGACGATGTCCGTCATGGCATGTGTCGCAAACGAGTAGAAAGTTGTAAACGTTCCTAAAACTATAGCCGACACAAACCCTACATATGAGTTGTAAAGCTTTTTCCCAAAATAAAAGACAAGGACTAATGACAAAGCGCCAAATATGGGGCTCCAAAGTCTAGATGAAAAGTTATTGGCGCCAAAAACTTGGTAAGCAAAAGACATCAACCACATGTATAGCGGCGGTTTTGCTATCCAGAAAGATAAATCGCCAAAAGCCCAGGGGTTAAGGTAATCTCCATTTTTAACCATGTGGAATGCCCATTGAGAATACGTTTGCTCGTCAGCGGCCCAAAGATGTCCGCTTCCCAGGTTAACCCAGAAAATTATTGAGAAAGCTAAGATAGCTAAAATAAAAACGGTGTCGCTGTGTAAGGAAAACCAAGACTGCTTTTGGTCAGAAACAAGAGTCGGCTGATTATTTCGTTTGTTTTTAGTCGAGAAAACATAACGTACGATTGCAAAAATAATCACAACTAATACCGCGAATGCAAGTACGTCAACCACAATTGTAGTCCAGGCCAAAGAGTTTGAAGATTGCAAAGGTGATTCTTTAGTGGTCGAATTGTATAAGGAAAGAGCGTAGACACTTTTGTCATCCGAACCAACATAAAGTGTACCGTTTACAACAGCGGGCGAAGATTCCACAAAATTACCAGTGGCGTAGCTCCATTCTTGTGCTCCTGTTGAGGCATTAAAGCAATGAATGTTGTTGTCTTCAGAGCCAACGTATACGTTGCCTTTTGCAACTGCAGGCGAAGAAGTGACCCAGTATCCAGTTGGGCTTTGCCATACTTTTTGGCCGTTTGTGGCATTTAGGCAATAAAGATTGTTGTCTTCTGAGCCTATGTAAACGTACCCATAAGCAACAGCTGGGGAAGAGGTTATCGAGTCTCCCGTCTGATATTTCCAAATTATGGCGCCAGTGGAGGCATTCAAAGCGGCAACATACCCGTCGTATGAGCCTATGTAAACATAACCATTGTAAACACTAGGCGAGTCGCTGGTGCTTCCAGTATGCCGATTCCATATTTCATTACCTGTCGTCGCATTAAGCGCGTATACATAATAGTTGTCGGTCGCAACGTACACTATTCCATTTGAGACAGCAGGAGACGAATCTACGAGGTCCGCAGTTGGGTGTTCCCATATTATAGTTCCGTCCGTAGCGTTAAAACAAAACACGCCCTGGTTCCCAGATCCTATGTAGACGCGATCGTCGACAATCGCTGGAGAAGACCTTACGGCCCCTCCCGCTTTCGACGCCCAAATCGGCATCCCCGTTGTAATGTTAAAACAGTAAACCCACCCGTCGTCTGCGCCTACATAGACATACCCATTATAAACTGCAGGAGACGACCATATTTCACTTCTAATTGCAAATTGCCAAATTAATTTGCCGTCGGAGGCGTTAAGACAGTAAAATACGCTGTCCCTGCTGCCTACGAAAACTTCGCCGTTAACTACTGCAGGGGAAGATTGAACCATTCTACCTGTCGTGTAATTCCACAAAAGCTTAACAGAATCCGCTGAACTGCAACTAGTTGTATAACCGCTGTGGTCAATGTCATGACGGAACGTTGACCAATCGTCAGAGCTCGCACTGGCGCTGATGTTTAAGGCTAACGAGGAACCATACCCTTGTATTATAATAAGGCAAAGTAGGATGATTAGCATCCACTTGAGTTTTCTCATTGCTACCCTTACAAGACACCACAAGTAAAAATAGCGTATATTAACTTAGTTGAACTTAAAGAAAAAAACGCTTTAGACAATTTCCCAATAGAATTAAAAAATACATATATCAAAAATATTCAGCTAAAGAACATTAAGGAATAATTAAGAAATAGTAAAAAAATTTCTTAGTGGTTTATTCTCTGCTTGAGAGTATTAAGATGTAATCTGCTGTGTCTGCGCACATATCTGCGGCTTGCTCGATGAATTCTATTAGATCGTCAAATATTACCATGGCTCCACAGTTAATGTTAGCGCCATATTTCACGAATAATCCTTTGGTTTTGAGATATTCAATGTCAATAGCATGTTCGATATCACCGACTTGCTTAGCTTCTTTAATAGCTTCATTTGGGTTTGACGAAATCTTTTCTATGCTGCTTCTCAAAGTCTGTGCTGTCTCGACAAGTTTTCCAGTCATTAAAACCGTTTTATCTGCCAGCTCCTGTGGGATATCTGCTTCAGAGAGCATTTCAAGACATCTTGCAGCATCTTTGGTGTGATCTGCCAACGTATCTAGCCGTTTAACAAGGTGTAAGAGGTCTTCCCGATAATCCGATACGAGAGCCGCGCCCTTAGATAACTCCATAAAGACATCTGTTCGAAGAGCATCCACGCCTTCTTCGGTCTTATACAAATTCTCAATATATTTCTTAGCTTCTGGAAAATTCTTCTCTGAGAAGCTTTTCGTTGCTTTATGTAGCCAAGTTACGGTGTCAAAAGCCTTAGTAATTTGATCATGTGCAAGTTCTAATCCTCTGGTTTTTCGCCTTTGCTCAAACCAATCGTAACTCTTTCTCTCCAATGTCTCATCACCGATTAATTATTGAATTAGCTTCAGATATAACCCTTCTTCTTAATACCGTAATAACTCACAGCCTCAACACGAACATCTTTTCCTTCTGTTGGCATTTTTTCAGATATTTTATGTTAACGAAGCATCAATTGCCAAAAGCCAATCAACAAGATCAGTCTTTTTAGCCTCTGCTTTCCTCTTTTCACTAATTTTTTCCAACACAATGTCCCCCAAACTAGCTCTAATGAAATTCATCCATGCATCAGACATGATTAACGTACCAAGTTGCTTCAAGTTTTTCGCATTGTTTCTTTGATTTCTTCTTTTGCATGGCGCTCCAAATAAAAGAAAGCCTTTTTCTGCTTATTTAGACTGCCCAAATAGTATATAGACAATTATTTAGTCTATATATTTAATTTTACTCATTTTTCCAAAACAAATTTGGCCAAATGAACCTTATCTTCCAAGCTCTTCATAACAGTATTCGTTGTTTTCACTCGAATTCCAAGATTCTCTATTCGACCTTTTTCAGCCACGTCAACGCTATCGATTACGAATGTATCTAAAAAATCAGAATACAGCTTAGCGACAGAAAATGCGGAAACCTCAAAACCTAAGCCACGCAATAACTTGTCAGCAGGACCTTTAATTGTAGCTCCAGCAACAATAGGACTAATGCCAATAACTCTGGCACTTGTTTTCTTCAAAGCCTCTCTTATTCCGTCAATCGACAGAATTGTGCCAATGCTAACTATCGGATTGCTAGGGCAAATAACCACCGTTTCCGCATTCATAATTGAATCTATTACTTTAGGCGAAGGTTTTGCGTTAGAAGCGCCAACAAATTCGACCCCTGAAACCTTTTCTCTTGATCCCCTTTTAACAAAATACTCTTCAAAATGAATTGATCCTTCCTCAATTCTTATTCTCGTTTCAAACTTGTCATTCGTCATCGGCAAAAGTTTAGCACTAAGTCCTAAATTATGACAGATTTCATCGGTTGCCTGGGAAAGGGTAAAACCCTTTCTGAGCAAATTAGTCCGAAAAATGTGAGTTGCAAAATCGTTATCGCCCAGGGCAAACCACGTTTCTAAGCCAAGTTTTTTTAACATTTCAAGACAATGAAAAGTGTCGCCTTTTATCCCCCAACCTCTTTCCTCATCAACAATGCCTGATAAAGTATAAGCCACAATATCGATGTCTGGCGAAATATGCAAACCGAACATGTCAATGTCATCGCCGGTATTCACAATCACTGACACGTCTTCCTCATTAACAATCTTCAACAAACCTGTAAGAAACCTGGCTGCGCCCACACCACCTGATAAAGTCGTAATCATACCTTTCACGTTCTCGATTTTTTTAGGAAGAGGTTAATGTTCATGCTTTTCTGAAACCCAATATTTAGATGTAGACCCTTTTGCGTTAACTATTTGTTCTTTCTTGAAAACCGGTGCCTCGCTTTTATACCTCTCAACCGCTTCCCTTAGCACTGGAAAAATATCTGTTCGGTGGGCACCAGCGACTGCCACATAAACTAAATCATCTCCAACATCAAATTCGCCGAGTAAGTGATGAATCTGAACATTCACTATTCCAGGTTTCTGCGTTAAATCACTGCAGATTTTGTTGAGAACTTGGTTGGCTTTTTCTTCGTAGGCTTCAAGCTCTAGTTTTTCGACTTTTTCTCCTTCAAAGGTTTCTCCCCTCACCACTCCAATAAAAAGTCCAATTGCGCCAGCTTTGTGGTAATTTGGATCCTTCTTTATGTTGTTGATAGTATCTTGGGCAGAGAAGGTTCCTTTTTCATGAACTCCAGCATTTGCTGACAAATATGACATACTCCACAAGTGTTCATTTTAAGAAATCTAATTTAGATTACTGTTTCTAAAGTATTTTGCCCCAAGAAGGGACTGAAAAAGAGAAAGTTAAGCTTCGACTGGAGCTTCTTGCGGTGCTGCTGCCGTTATTTGCGGTGATGCTAATAGTTTGGATTTTCTTATTCCAACATGTCTTAGAGGCGCAACTTCTTTAGCTTGATTATAAATGTCTGAAGCGATTTTGCCAAGAACTACTTCTTGAACGAATTGGTCCAGCGATAAAGCAGCGGCTTTTTGGTGAACGGTTGCATCCATCATTTTTCGGATTATCTTTTCCTGCGAAGTCTTTATTCTTGAAAGTGTTAGCGCAGACACTGCAATTCTAAGTTTGTATCCGTCTTTTGTTGTCAGGTTGATTAAAGAATCAACTTTTGTGGTTCTTCTTCTAACCAAGCTTCGAAGATAGTCTCGTGAGTATTCGTGACCTTTAAAAAGTGTCTTGGCGGTTTTTCCGTCAATCTCGTTAACTTGGAAAAACATTTTCAAATAGTGATGTGAAAAGTCAGCTGTTATGTCATATAATGTTGCTTCAACAACTCTACCGATGAGTTGTTCTGGCTCTTGAGCCGGTATGGCGCCTAACTCAACGTTGCCAAAGAAGGACGGTGCAACAACCATGTACCATCCTTTTCCACGCCATTTATCTCTTATATGTTTAGTCTTTGAAGACAAACGAATTTCTCCAAACGTGCCTCAACATTCTCATAGAAATATTAAAAGGTTTAGCGTTTTCTGTCAATTTTATCTGTGTTACCCATGTACTTCCTGAGGGCTAAAGGTATCCTTATTGAACCGTCTTTTTGTTGATTGTTTTCCAGTAAGGCAACTATAGTTCTGCCGGTGGCAACGGCTGTCGAATTTAACGTGTGAACAAACCCTTTTGTCGGGGCGCCTTCTTTTTCCCTGTAACGAATACCTAAACGTCTTCCTTGATAATCAGTGCAGTTGCTACATGAAACCACTTCACGATAACCGTTTTGAGCAGGCATCCAAGCCTCAATATCATATTTCTTGGCAGCAACAGTACCTATGTCGCCCGTGCAAACGTTGACAACTCGATATGGTAATTCAAGTTTTTGAAGAAACTCTTCCGCATTCAGCAGTAGCTCTTCATGTAGCTTAGCTGATTCTTCTGGCTTGCAAAAGATGAATTGTTCTATTTTATTGAATTGGTGAGTGCGAAATATTCCTCTAGTATCCTTGCCATGCACTCCAGCTTCTTTTCTAAAACAAGTGCTTATTCCAGCAAGTTTTAACGGCATATCCTCTTCTTTTAACACTTCATTCATGTACATCGCAGCCATTGGATGCTCAGAGGTAGCAATTAGATACAAATCTTCGTTTTCCACTTTGTAGAGAACGTCAGCAAAATCGCACATAGCCGTTACACCTTCATATGCTTCCCGACTCATCAAATACGGTGGAATAATTGGAGTGTACCCTTTTTTGGACAACTCTTCCACAGCTAAGCACATCAGGGCCATATCTAATTGTGCAACTTGATTTTTAAGATAAAAGAATCTTGCACCAGAAATTTTTCCAGCTCGTTCCATGTCAATCTGATCTAAATCCAATGCCAAATCAATATGATTTCTTATCTGGAAATCAAATTTTGGAATTGCTCCCCAAGTTTTTACTTGGACGTTATCATTAGAATCTTTTCCAACTGGAACACTTTCCTCGAGAAGATTTGGAAGCTGCATTAGGTAACTATGAGTTTTCTGCTCTTGCTCAGTTACCCTCTTTTCTACTTCCTTTATTTTTTCATCGATATCTTGTGCTCTTTGGAATTCATCTGTAATTTCTTTCCCTGCTTTTTTGAGTTTAGCAATTTCAATGGTTACTTGCTTTCGTTCATGCCGCATTTCATTCAGTTTAGTGAGGTTTAATCGCCATTCCTTATCAACGGCAATTAAATCTTGTAACATTTGAATGGTTTCACGGTTCCCCCGTCTCGACAAATTGTTATTTACAAATTCCGGATTTTCTCGAATAAGCTTGATATCTAACATTGCTATCACACGGAATAATTCTCTAACTAACAAAATCAGCTATTTAACCTTGCGATACATACAGCAAACCCGAAAAGAATACATTTAGTAAATCAAAACTCTCTGTTTTAAGTTTTTCAGAAAGTGAACTAAAAAATAAGAAGAAAGTTAGAACTGTTTTATTTATGTTTATTTGCCAGTTTACTTTTTGCTTAACGTTATTTCCATTGTGGAAACCATTCTGGACCTATTTTCTCCCTCGCGTGGCGGCATCTCAGATGTTCCGATTGCAATCTTGCTAACTTTTAGATCTTTTATGAACCGGTTTCTTGCGATTTCTGCCACGTCAACGGCGGTAGTTATAGCTTGGCCTCGGGCCTTCAGAGTAATTGCCTTTAAGTTTCCTGATGAGAGGCTTGTTATGATTGCCAAAACATAGTTCATTGGAGGTTTGTTTCCTACGAAGATAACATCGTTTTCAGTCATTTTCTTTTACTCCTTTTTGTTTGCTTTGTGCAGCGTTTCTATTACATGCACTTTGACTTGTAACCGAAACGTAACTGAAAATTAATAATTGTTCTTCCTAATAAGTCCACTGAAAAACTCTTAGCAACAAAAATAATACATCAATTAATAGCCACGTTAACTGGAAAGGCTTTTCTACATCCAACCTATAATCAGCATTAACACCTGAAACTGGTCAAGATTTAAAGTGCTCACCAAACTCAAGAAACAAGTTCAGCAAATGCTAACTTCACAAGCAACAGCCGCTCATAAAATAGGTTTAACTCCCAACAAAGTAAGCCTCATAGGATTCATTCTCGCTTTCACCGCAGCGAGCGCATATGCCTTGGCACAAAACTATGCTTGGCTTCTTCTATTAGCAACAGTTTTGCTTTTAGCTTCTGGATTCTGCGACACCCTTGATGGTATAATCGCAAGAACCTTCCAGCAAATCACAGTTTTTGGCGGCTTTTTCGATTCGATTCTTGATAGATACGCAGACGCAGCTGTGTACGCAGCTATAATAATTGCGGGATTGTGCAATCCAGTTTGGGGTCCGACTTGGGGACCACTTTGGGGCTTAGCCGCATTAGCGGGATCTCTGCTGGTGAGTTACAGTCGAGCAAGAGCTGAAGCAGCAGGCATAAAAATGGAGTCAATTGGTTTCGCAGAAAGAGCTGAACGCATGCTAATTTTAGCTGCCGCAAGCATTATCGCGTTTTTCTGGCTTCCTGCCATGGGTTACGGCATAGCTTTGTTGGCAGTCCTTTCAAACCTCACCGTTATACAAAGAGCATTTCACGTTTACAAAGAATTAAAGAAAAAAACAGTATAAAATATTTAGTATCTTCTTTTAGCTCGTGAATGTCGCTCGCTTTCGGCTCTAACGTTGACGATTCCACGGTGAACAGCACAAGATATACAATAATACTTAGTATCGACCCAAGACGCCAAAAACGTTCCTTTTTGTCTAAGCTCCTTAGCTAACTGAGGCTCAACAAACGAAACACGACGAGTATTCCTCTTTGCCTTATCGCGAGGTACCTGCGCTCCGCAATTAGCACATTGGACGAGGCTGCCGCTTCCTTTGCTTCCTTTCGATCTTCCTCGACTTTTTCGCTTAGATGGCAACTATATATAACCTCTTTTTCCAAATATTCATTAAACTATCTTATATATATGCCCTTATGTTTAAGAGAGAAGCAATATTGGCTTTCCGATCTATTTGAGGTGTGATTTTCCCATCGGGCGAAGTCAACAAAGTTGTAACTCCTGGACCATGACCAGCCGTAACACAATTTGTATGAATAACAACACCCACCGAAACCGCACCTTGACGGTAAATTCTCCCAAACGAGTGATCAGCATCAATAATCGCCACTAAATCGCCCAATCTTAAACTTTCAAGACCATACTGCTCAACTACTGATTCATCGAATAACTGAATATCATAATCTCCCGAATTTACTTGGTTAGCTCCTAAACCTGAACCCATGATGGCGGCTGGAACAATATGCGTAACATGCACCTCAAGCTTGTCAACCTTCGGTTGAGGATCCCATGCCTCAAGCAAACCTGGATCCATATTCAGAACTTTAATTTCTGGGAAATCAACAAGCTTTAAGCCTAAGCCGAAAGCTTTCACCAAAATCTTGTCTCCAAGGACAAGCTTATCTAAAATTTCTGCAGGGAAATCTACGAGCACATGCTCTATTCCCCCATGTTTACCCGTTACAATTCCTTCAGCACCCTTAGCATCACCATTAACGACTACTGCTTTGTTTCCAATGCATGATAAAACATTGAACGCAGTATTAGCTGCTTGACCTGAGCGAGCATCGTTTTCTTTGTTTTCTAAGCTAACGCCTGGCTCAACATGGTCAGCTTCCCAACCACACGCTAGATCACCGATTCTTAGATTATATGTTATGCCCCCTACCCCAGGCAAAACCACCGGTTTCCCAGTTGCCGAAACATTGTAAACTGATCTGATTGTTGGGCTCGCTATTTCACCCGTAACTGAAATTCTTATGAGTTTATCGACGTTTGTTCGAAGCATAAATTTTCCTCAATTATAGCATTGTGTCCTATCTATAAAGAGTCTAATATAACTTCATAGGCGAATTTTCGATTAAGCAAGTCTTAAATTATGCGGCTCTTTATTGTTGCAGTGAAGCTTTGCGAGTCTAAATTGAAGGAAGTGAAAATTGACTATGTCTGAAATTGGGTTAAGAACAAAAATGCTTGTCCGAGATGTTATGAGTAGTCCAGTTGTAACTATGGATGAGAATGAACCTTCAAACAAAGCTGCATTTGCTATGGACCATGACGACTTAGGCGCTGTAATAGTTACAAATCACGAAAAAAAATCAATCGGCATCATCACCGAAAGAGACCTAGTTATTAGAGTTGTAGCTAAAAACCTGAAACCAGACACAGTTAAAACCAAAGAAATCATGACAACCCCCTTAGTTACAATTGAGCCAGAGGCAACAATCACTGAAGCAGCCAGAAGAATGAACCGACTAGACATTAGACGCCTTGGCGTAATTTACAAAGGCAACCTTGTTGGAATAATCTCAAGCAAAGACGTACTAGGTGTGATGCCTGAACTAATAGAAACGATTCTCGAGAGATCACGCATCGAAGGCGAAGCAAGAACTGAAGAAGGTGAAGAGGTGCCGCTCTCTGGATACTGCGACCGATGCAACGAATACTCAGAAAGCCTAAAAGAACGAAACGGACAAAACATCTGCGATGAATGCAGAATAGAAATAGAACAAGAAAAATAAAACTTGTTTCTCCTCACAATAGCGCTTGCTTCACGATAAAAAAACTTTAATTAGCAAACTACTCGCTATGACTAGCGACTGTGAAATAGTTTGATTGTTGATTCTGTTCTTACTAATACGAAAGCATATCTTAACGGACAAATCGTTGACTGTAGCATAGCTATTGAAGAAGGGAAAATCTTTAAAATTGGCAAAGAAACTCAAATGCCAAATGCTGACCAAAAAACTAACCTGAAAAACCTCTTGGTTTTGCCGGGCTTGATAGATGAGCACGTTCACCTGCGAGATGAAGGAAAAGCCTACAAAGAAGATTTCCAAACAGGAACCAAAGCTGCAGCCGCTGGTGGATTCACCACCGTTTTGGATATGCCAAACAACGAACCAGTCACTATGAGTGCAGAAACCCTGAGAAATCGCATGGGAATTGCTTCAGGAAAGATTTTTGTAAATGTTGGCTTTTATTCTGAATTCCCAAAAAAAATCTCTGAAATTAGAAGCATCGTTTCGGAAGGGGCAGTAGGTTTCAAACTCTTCATGGGTTGCCAAATTGGTGGATTAAACATTGATGATGATGAAGACTTAGAGGCGGCACTCAAAGAAGTTGCAGTTCTAGATTTACCAGTTGCAGTTCATGCTGAAGACCGAGCTCTGCTTGCAGCAAACGAAGAAAAGCTCAGAGCAGGCAAGAAAAGTAACGTGGCTGCTTTTCAACATGCTCATTCAGAAGCCGTTGAGCTAAAAGCGATCCAAAGACTTCTAAAAATAAGTCTTCCAACTGATGTGAAACTGCATTTTTGTCATGTTTCCACTGAAGAAGGATTAAACACTATAAACGAAGCTAAGAAAACTGACAGAAAAGTAACTTGTGAAGTTACTCCTAACCATCTTTTGTTATCAAATGCTGATTTTGCGCGTTATGGGCAAATGCTAATTATGGCGCCTCCTCTAAGGGGCAAAAGCCACGTTGAGGCCTTATGGAGAGGTTTGGAAACGGGCTGTGTCGATACTATGGGCTCAGATCATGCTCCACATACGCTGAGCGAGAAATCTTCCAGTAATGTTTGGGAAGTTAAAGTCGGCGTACCCGGATTAGAGACTACTTTACCACTTATCTTGACACTTGTCAAAAAGAACCAGTTATCGTTAGTTCAAGTTGTGCAGCTCCTTGCTGAGCGACCAGCAGAAATTTATGGTTTGCGTGAATGTGGTCGCTTGGAGCAGGGAAAAATGCAGATTTGACAATAGTGGACTTTAATCAAAAGTTCAAAATTGACGCTTCAAAGTTCAAATCCAAAGCTAAATATTCACCCTATGATGGATGGGAAGTTGTGGGTAAGCCTGTAAAAACATTCGTTAACGGGTTATTAGTTTTTGATGAAGGAGATATAGTCGCCAAAGCAGGTAGCGCTTCGCTTGTTCGGAGAGTCTAACTGTGAAATTCCTAGCTGATGGCATGCTAGGAAAACTTGCACGTTGGCTACGGATGTTAGGGCAAGACGTAACGTACTCCACTGAGCTAAATGATTCCGAGCTTCTTGAATTGGCAAAGAAAGAAAACATTGTTCTAATAACAAAAGATTTGGAACTCTATCAACGAGCCATCGCCAGAGGGATAGACGCTTCTTACATAGAGAGCAAAAAGGAATCTGATCAATTGGCAGAACTTTCTCAGCGATACAACTTAGTACTAACGATTGAAATGGAAAAGTCCCGTTGTCCTTTATGTAACACCAAACTTAAAGCTGCACCAAAAGAGCAACTATCAAGCGAATTGAAAAAAAACACATTAACCTATTATGAAAAATTCTGGAAGTGCCCCAATTGCGGCCAAGCCTATTGGCAAGGCGCACACTGGAAACAAATAAACAATACACTCAATGAAGCGCAAGTGAAACTGAAAAAAGTGAAAGAAAGGAACAGCTTAAATTAGCCATTTCAATGGAATATCTTGGAAAGTTCCGTCTGGCAATGTTCTTCTAATTGTGATCGGAAGCATTCCAGCATCAAGTTCTTTTAGAGCAATGTCAATGGGGTTTGTATTTTCAAGTGCATCCACCAAAATTGGTGCTCCCATCGAGATTTGAAGCGCTCTTGCTCCAACTATTCTAGCTTTCTCGAAACGAGTAATTTTTGGTGGTCCAATGATTATTTTTTGTTCTGACGTATTTTAATACTCTCCAGCGCCTGGATATCCGCCCATGCCACCCATTCCACCCATGCCGCCGCCCATTCCGCCTGGTGGCATTGGAGGGGACTTCATTTTAGTAGCGGAAATAATGTCATCGATTTTAAGAATCATAGAGGCTGCTTCGTTTGCAGATTTGATTATTTGTTTTTTCACTGAAAGGGGTTCAAAAATATTTACTTTGACATGTCTTGGATTTTTCCTTCAAGGACTTCAATGCCCGCCCATGTTTCTCCCTTTTCATGTCTAGCTCGTAATTCTGAAAGGATATCAATTGGGTCTACTCCCGCATTTTCTGCAAGTGTAGCAGTTATTGATTCGAGAGCTTCTGCGAATACTCTAACCGCAAGTTGCTCTCTTCCCGGCATTGTTTCAGCATATTTTCTGAGCACACTTGCCATTTCAAGTTCCGGAGCGCTCCCTCCAGCAACAATTTTTGGTTCTTGAATAAGATCTCTGACAACACAGAGTGCATCATGAAGTGAGCGTTCTGCTTCTGCAGTCATACGTTGAGTTCCCGCTCTAATTAGTATGGTGACTGCTTTGGGGTTCTTGCAGCCTTCGACGAAAGTCATTTTGTCGTCGCCAATTCTGCGCTCTTCAACCAAAGCAGCATAACCCAAATCTGATGCTGAAATAGAATCAATACTGCTTACTATTTTTCCACCAGTAGCTTTTGCCAGCTTTTCCATGTCTGATTTTTTGGCTCTCCTTATAGCGATTATTCCTTTTCTTAGAAAGAAAATGCTGAGCCAAATCATCTATGCCTTTTTGGCATACAACAACATTGGCACCTGAAGCTACAATTTTGTCAGTCATATCTTGGAGCATTGTTTCTTCTTGCTTAAGGAAGGCTTCAATCTGATCCGGGCTTTCGATGCTAATTTTAGCATCTAACTCGGTTTTCTCATTTTCTAATGAAGCATCGATTAGTGCAATTTTTGCTTTTTCCACTCGTTTTGGCATTCCTGAGTGAACGATTTCTTTGTCTAAAACAATGCCGTTAATTAGGCTGGTGTCATTGAGGGATTCGCCTGTTTTCTTTTCAACTTTAACATCATCAACATCAACCTTATAGCTGCCATCTTGTTTTTCGGCTACTGCTAACATTGCCTTCACAGCTAAATCAGCTAAATACTCTTTGTATTCGGCTACGATTTTGCTTCCCATAGAGGTTGTTGCAGCTTTTTTCAGGTAATCGGAAGATTTCAAGTCTACGGGTATAGCTATTTTTTCAAGAGTTTCTAGGGCTTTTTCAGCTGCCTTTCGATAGCCATCAATAATAATTGTTGGATGAATGTTTTTTCTATTAGTTCCTCTGCTTTGCTCAGAAGTTCGCCTGCAATAATGACTGCAGATGTTGTTCCGTCGCCAGCTTCATTGTCTTGGGTTTTGGCAACTTCAACCAGCATTTTAGCTGCTGGATGCTGAACATCCATCTCATCAAGATTGTTCTGCCATCGCTTGTTATTGTCACGTCCCCGAAATTGTCAACTAACATTTTATCCATGCCTTTTGGACCCAAAGAGCTTCGGACACTTTCAGCAACAACTTTAGCAGCAGTTATGTTTCCGTGTTGCGCTTCTCTTCCACGGGACCTATTTGAGCCTTCTTTTAAAACAAGAACAGGTATGCCGCCCGCTTGTGTTGGGAATGATGACAAATCAAGTAATCTCCTTTAATCGAGAACAACAACAAAATGTTACTATCAATATAAGTTTTTCTAGACAGGGCATGATTAATAAAGCCTAATGCAAGCGGTTTTTGCATAATTTAGCCTTCTTTTACGGTTTTCTTCGTTTCATTTTTGCTATGGCTTAATATACTGAAACTTTAGCTACTCCGGGTATTTTCAGAAGCTCTGGGATAAGTTCTCCCGGGATTTTTTTCTCAACTATCAGAGTAAGTTTTGGTTCAGGTGAGAGTTCTGGGTCATCTACTATTGCTTGTCTGATGCTTAATCCTGCCTTGTTGAGAATCATTGCGGCGTTGGATAAGATTCCTGGTGATTTTGCGTTTACGGGAGTAATTTCTAACACTCCAAGATTTAGATGTTTGGCGATTTCTTTTAGTGAGTGTCCTGCGGGGCGTATTTCCTCAAAAATCAATCTGAGTTCGGGGCTAGCTTTTATACTGTTTAATGTCTCGTTTACTGTTCGCCTGTCTACGCCGGCGACTCTTGCTATGCGTACTGGTGGGATTTCAATTTGGTTGAGGCATATTTTGTCGTCTTAACGCTTAAGCCGTTTTCTACTAGGACTCGTGCAACTTTGAGTCGTTCAGGGTATTCTTGAAGTTGGTTTTTTATTTGATTCCACATTTGGTTTCGCTTATGCGTGTTTTTGTTCGTTTAGGTATAAATGTGTTGTTTAACGTTTCTGTATTTTCATGTACAAAAGTGTACACAAAAGCCTTAAATAAAACTTAAAGGTACGTTTTATCGCTTTAAACAAAAAAGGCGAAAGAAATGACTATTAAAAAAATACTTACTAAAAGAAGACGATATACCAAAACAATGGTACAACATAGTTCCTGACTTACCACACCCGCTACCTCCATTCATAGATGCAGCGACAAAGCAGCCGGGCGTCGGAATCGTCCCACGAATATTCCCAAAAGCAATTATCGGTCAAGAAATAAGCCAAGAAAGATGGATAGACATACCTGAAGAAGTAAGAGAAGTCTACAAAATCTGGAGACCAACACCGCTCTTCAGAGCCACAGGCTTGGAAAAAGCACTGAAAACGCCAGCAAAAATCTATTACAAGTACGAAGGTACAAGTCCCAGCTGGAAGCCACAAACCCAACACTGCCGTTCCCCAAGCATACTACAACATGAAAGAAGGCACAAAACGACTCTCAACAGAGACAGGTGCCGGCCAATGGGGTTCGGCTTTAGCGTTTGCAGCTATGATGTTTGGGCTAAAAGCCACAGTTTACATGGTTCGAGCAAGCTATGACCAAAAACCTTACCGAAAAATGATGATGAAAGCTTTCGGTGCAGAATGTTTTGCAAGCCCAAGCAAAAAAACAGAAGCAGGAAGAAAAATACTTGCTGAAGACCCAGATAACAAAGGAAGCCTCGGCATAGCAATCAGCGAAGCTGTTGAAGATGCCTTAGTTAACGAAGAAGAAACTAACTATGCAATCGGCAGCGTCTTCAACCATGTTTGCTTGCATCAGACTGTTGAAGGGTTAGAAGCAAAGAAGCAACTCGAGATGGTCGATGATTACCCAGACGTAATTTACGGTTGCATAGGCGGAGGCAGTAGTTTCTCTGGAATGATGTGGCCTTTCTACTACGATAAAGTCTCAAAGAAAGCACCTAAAGAAACAAATTCGTTGCAACAGAAGCTACTGCATGCCCAAAAGTCACTAAGGGACAGTATCAATATGACCACGGTGACACAGCAAAATTAACACCCCTGGTGCCGATGCACACTATCGGTCACGACTTCATTCCAGCGCCAATCCACGCAGGTGGACTACGTTATCATGGCATCGCTCCAACAATAAGCGTGCTCGTCAAAGAAAAGAAAATGACAACAGAAGCATTCAACCAAATAGAAGTCTTCGACGCAGCAAAACTTTTCCTTCAAACAGAAGGCATCATCCCAGCACCAGAACCAGCGCACGCAATCAAAGGCGCCATCGACGAAGCTCTAAGATGCAAAAAGACTGGCGAAGCAAAAACCATTCTGTTCGTGCTCTGCGGTCACGGCTACTTCGACATGGCAGCATACGACGAATACTTCAGTGGCAAACTACAACCCTACGAATACCCAGCCCAGAAAGTTGACGAATCAATGAAGAAACTACATAAACTGTACCCATGGCTAGACGAAGTCAACAAGAAATACATAAGCTCGAAACAATCTAAATCCCAATTTTCTCTTATTTTTTTATTCTTCTTTTTATTTTGGCAAGCAAGTAATTAAAGTAGGTTATTCATCTTGATCAACCTTGAAACTCTTTCAAGCAAGACTATTGGCTTCATAGTAAATCCAGTTGCAGGAATGGGTGGCGCTGTCGGATTAAAGGGAACAGACGGAAAAACTATTCTTAACAAAGCTATCTCTCTTGGAGCTAAACCTATAGCTTCACAAAGAGCAGAAACTTTTCTTGCAGAACTTAGTTCGGTCAAAACAAACTTAAGCGTTCTTGTAGGCGCCGGTAACATGGGTGAAGATGAAGCCAAGAAGTGCGGTTTCAATTTTTATGTGAAGGGTGTAATCAAAGAAGAAACCACGTCGAAAGACACACAAGATATCAGCAAAAGCGATGATGGACTCCGGTGTCGATTTACTTGTTTTCTGCGGGGGTGACGGAACAACTCGCGATATCTTGAAAGCCGTTGGGCTGAAGGTTCCTGTTCTTGGTGTCCCAACAGGTGTCAAAATGCACAGTGCCGTATTTGCCGTGACTCCTCAAGCTGCAGCCAGAATTGCCATAAACTATCTGTGGGGCAACTTACCTTTGAGAGAAGCAGAAGTGATGGATGTAGATGAGAAAGCCTTCAGAGAAGGTCGGCTTTCCGCAGAACTTTACGGTTATCTGTTGAGCCCTTTTGAACCTCACTTGATTCAAGGAAACAAACTTGAAAGCCCAATGACTGACAATGAAGTACGCAATCAAGCTGCAATAGCGATTAATATTATCGAAGAAATGAAGCCCGATATCATTTACATTATGGGCCCTGGGACAACTACACGCACTATTAGTGATCTCTTAGACCAGAAAAAAACTTTGCTCGGGGTAGACCTCTTTAAGGACAAGAAAATAATTGCAAAAGACGTA
The DNA here is from genome assembly GCA_963729805.1 of Candidatus Bathyarchaeota archaeon. GTDB lineage: Archaea > Thermoproteota > Bathyarchaeia > Bathyarchaeales > Bathycorpusculaceae > Bathycorpusculum. Next base: position 51,421 of record CAVSPH010000010.1, read on the forward strand.
AACGAAAAACAAATACTGGATGCCACAAAAACAAAAGAAGTGCGAATTATTGTAACGCCAATTGGAGGGCAAGGTTTCATTTTTGGCAGAGGAAATCAGCAAATAAGCTCCAAAGTTATTCGTCAAATTGGCTTAGATAATATTATAGTAGTTGCAACTAAAAGCAAATTGGATAAACTCCGGAGTTTGAAAGTCGACACTGGCGACTTGGAACTGGATGAAGAATTTAGGGCCCGCGGAATTGAAGTTGTAACTGATTATAAGATTACTCAAGAAATGAGTGCCGAGTAATTTCTATGGCTTTAGTTCTTGCATGATAATGATGGCTCAATTCTTACAGGAAAAGTTTCTCTTGCGTGATGTTCGTCTTTTATTGCCTTTTCAAACCTTTTTTAACCTTTTTTAACCTTTTTTAACCTTTTCTAACCTCAACCTGCAACGGATTTAAGCTTTATTTCAAAAATGCAACCTAAAACAAGTTGCTAAAAACACCGCGCCAACCTAGTCAATGTGCATAGACAACGAAACCGACCGTCGAAGGGAACCTAAACCTATAATGGAATTATTTCAGCAGATGTAAAGGTTTTATACAAAATTACGCTTAGCTCTGTCACTTCACTATGTGGGGACATTTAGATGGTTGGCATTGGGTACGGTTTTCTTTACAGAATCTACCCTTCTCATGTCTGCATAGGCTTTTCAGTTTGGAAGCAGATATTGCAAGTATCTGGCTAAGAGACTCTGCGGGCCTGAGGGAAAGCAAATCCTTTGACGGATAATACATTGTGCGGGTCTCCCAACGCTTCTTACTCCTGACTTGTTATCTAAGAACTTCTTGACTAAGCTTTTTTCCTCTAACAGTTTTAGTTCTGCAAAAACCGCTTTCCTGCTGTAGCCTGAAATGCTCAGGATCTCCTTTAGAAGCTATGATTGCTTGTGCTTGCTACTAAAAGCAGACACTCAGTGTATTACATACTCGTCATGACCGAAGCCAAGCTGTCAGGCGCACAAAATTAAGGGTAATTTAGTAATAACGTTTCCATTTTCTGCAATTTTAAGCAAATTAAAATATAGCGTGACCAGTATCTAACAGAATGGATCTGGAAAAATGATACCGATTAACATGCCAAAGATTGGAGAAGAAGAAGTCCAAGCAGTAGTAAAAGTTCTAAGAAGTGGTATGCTAACAAGCGGGCTTGGGGCAGGTCCGATGGTAACTGAATTGGAGAAAAAATTTGCAAACTTTGCAGGTGTAAAACATGCTGTAGCAGTTAATACCGGAACAGCAGCTTTGCACTCAGCAGTCATGGCTTGCGGCGTAAAGCAAGGGGAGGAAGTTATTTTACCAAGCTTCACTTTCGTGGCCACCGCAGAAGCTGTGGTATTAGCTGGTGGAAAACCGGTCTTTACTGACATTGATTCTGAAACTTACAACTTATCAGCTAAGGCAGTTGAAAAATCAATAACAAAAAAAACTAAGGCTATACTGCCTGTCGACCTATACGGTTTTTCTGCTGATATGAAACCTTTGCGTGAAATCGCCCAGAAGCATGGGTTAGCTTTAATTGAAGATGCGGCTCAAGCCCACGGAGCAACATATGCTGGGAAACCAGCGGGCAGATTTTCTGATGTTGCTTGCTGGAGCTTATACGCGAGTAAAAATATGACCACGGGCGAAGGAGGAATCATAACAACAAATGATGACCAAATAGATGAAACTCTGCGGATGATTAGAACTCATGGAGAAAAAGCAAAATACTCATCGCTCATGCTTGGAACTAATTATCGCATGTCAGAAATGAAGCCGCAATAGGTAATGTGCAGTTGGAAAAGTTGCCATCTTTTCTGGCTAAACGTCGTCAAAACGCACAACAACTAACAAAAATCCTGAAAGAAAACAAAAGACTTGTTTTGCCTTATGAATCAAAAGACCAACTGCATAGCTGGTACCTGTATACTGCAAGACTAAAGGACGGTACAGAAACAGAACGCAACAACTAATGGAGGAGCTGAAGAAAAAAGGCATATGGCACTGAAGCTTATTATGTTAACCCAATACATCAGATGCCATTTTACCGAGAGAACATTTAAAAGCGCTAAATTGCCTGAAACAGAAAAAGCCTCAAAACAAGTTTTCTCGTTGCCGATTCATCCAGGAGTCACCGCTGAACAGATTGATTTCATAGGAAAAACTGTTCTAAGCCTCTTATAACCAACTGAAGATATGCTTTGATTGCTTGCAGTTGAGGATTGACTGCAAGAGTTAAATTGAACTTCCCCCTATGAATAGCCTACTCTTAGAGATTTATTGGGTTTTCATTAAAGGAGCATGAAACAGTTGAGTACTGAAGCAGACGTTTCCCGCATAAAAGTTAAGTTCGTCATCGAAGGTTTAGGAGAAGCTGAAGGCGAATTAGTTAGATTTTTGGCGCCAAGAACTATCGACTACATTGTTCGAAAGTTTCCAGTAGAAGGCAGAGCTGCGTTATGGAAAGAAGAAGTTTATTTTGAAATCCCAATAAAGATGGGTGAAGAAAAAGCAAAACCAACCGTGGAAACTGGCACCATTGCTTTTTGGCCAATGGGCGGCGCATTATGTGTATTCTACGGCAAATCACAGCCATACAGTCCCGTGAGCATACTTGGCAAAATAACAACTAACTTGGAAATTTTTAAACAAGTTAAAAGTGGAACAACAATTAAAGTTGAACTCTTACCAACTTAAAATGCTAATGAGCTCTCTTTCCACATTTGCAGAAGTCGGTCGCATTCTTCCTTTACATTTTTGTCTCGGCTTTTTTCTCTAAGTGCCTGTAAAAACTCAATACGTTTCGCAACTGAACGTTTTTCGGCATTGCCTCCATAGTAGAGTTCACCTTCTAAGTACTCTTTCATGTGGTAGGCTTTTTGAATGAAAAGGCTAGCGGCGTCAACAGGGTTTTCCACTGCAAACTTGTTTGCCCAGATAGCAACTTCTGTTTCGCGAAGCTGAGTTATTCCGTCAATTTCCATTATTTTTCTAATGTAGAAGTTAAAAAGTCAAAGTATCCTGCAGTTTTAATTAGTTCAAGGGCGTTGGTTGACTTTTTCGGTAAAATCTGGTGAGCCATCAACGGTTAGATTATGTTTGTAGCCTTCATCGATTAGTTCTTTAGCGGTTTTTACTTCTTCAGCAGTATAGACTCTTTCAGGAAAATCTTTCAAATGAAAACTAACCTCCATTACAGAGAAGATCTTAAAATAAGGATTAAGCTTGAGCAAGTTAACTTGCTGTAGGCTTTGTAGATTTTGATGTTGTGGCTTCCTGAAACAAGCTGCACTGCGCCGTTTGCTTCCAATTGTTCAAGAAAATCTTTGGCTGCGCTTATTCTAATACCATATCTTGTTGAAACAGCATAAGGTGTTAAAACACCCATTTTCTTGATTTCGGCGACAATTTTGCCATCTTTTGCGTCAGGAGCAATAATGCCGATAGTTTTTCTTTCTTTTGGCGGTCCTGCTTTTTCTTTCTTCTTGCTTCTCTTTGTCTTCGTCTTCTTTGACTTGCTGCTTTTCCATCTGCTTTATGCCGAGCTTCTTTTTTCCACCCATAATTTTCACTTTAGTTTCTTTTTGTTCTCAACATCTACAGTGGTTGGCTTATTTCAACCTTATGTTGTGCCTTCCAATCTTTGAGTGGAACGCCAAGTTTCTTTTCAACTTCAGCTCTGTGTATAGAGTTCATTGTGCAGAATGGAATTATGCGTCCATCAGGGACGGCGTAATGGATTAAGCAGCGTTGTACTCGTTCAAGGTCAAAGTTGTAGGGGTCCATGAAGTGCATTGACTGAAAGCAGAATTGACTGTCGTTGAAGATCACCGAGGGATTTATAGTCGCCTTCTGTCAGAACACCCAAGCACATATTTGCGTAGGAAGCCGAATTTGACGTGACGCATTGAGCCGAGCTAAATGCAGTTTGGCTTTGGTTTTGCTTCCCTTTGATGCGTCATCGTAGACTTTGTTCATGACTTCGATGAATTTTTCGATGTTGCCGTAGCGTGTGATTGGAACGATTTTGCCGTTTTCAATTAACAGATAAGTTGCCATGCCACAGTGCGGATGAGCTGTGAATTCTAAATATCGTTTGTCTTTTAGTGCGCCGACAGCTTTGGAAACTGGAACAACTGTGGGCACAGGATAGAAGTCTGAGGCTTTAATTGTGCCGTTTGTTTGCTCCTCGACTAAACTTCATGAAGTCGGGGATAGTGATGCGCATTTTTTCGCGTTCTTTCTGGGGCAGTCTTCCACACAGAGATGACTGGTTGAACATTTATACATCTAATAATGTCGAAGTTTTTAGCTGCAAAATTTATGATATCGCCAAGCTGCCCGTCATTAACTCCTTTAACCAATGTGACAACCAAGACAACGCTGTTCAATCCTGCTTCGCGAAGGTTTTCGATAGCCTTCATTTTAATTTCAAGAAGGTCTACTCCGCGGATAAACTTGAAAACATCAGAGGTTAATCCGTCAAATTGAAGATAAATAGTGCTTACTCCGGCCTCTTTGAGCTGTTTGCAATATTCAACACTTTGGGATAGTCGAAGACCATTCGTGTTAATTTCGACATGATTGAAACCAAGTTCTTTCGCTTTTCGAATAAAATCGAGAAGGTCTTTGCGAATAGTTGGTTCGCCGCCACAGAACTGCAATGCAGTTGCTGGCACTGGCTTGTTTGCTCGTAGGTTTTCCAGCATGCCTATAATTTGTTCTTTGGTTGGTTCGTAAACATATCCTGCGGCTGCAGCATTTGCAAAGCAGACTGGGCATTTGAGGTTGCATCTGTTTGTACGTCAATTATTGCGAGAGCAGTGTGGGATTTGTGTTCTGGGCATATACCGCAGTCGTTTGGGCAGCCTTTTTTCTTTTCGGTTCGGGGTTTACTCTATTCCCTCGCCGTCAAATCGGAATTTTTCTGCACGTACATATTGGTCATAGTCTGACCAGTAAAGTTCTTGAAAATGCCCATGTTCAGGGCAATCTTTTTTGATGAAGACTTTCCCGTCGTCTTCGTAAATTGTTGCATCTAAAGCTTTTAGGCATTCAGGACAAATGCTTCTTGTGGGTTTGATATCTTTCATTCTTTTGCCTTCTAACATCTAAGAGTTTTCGAAGGGCTTAAGAGATAGTGATGATAATAAGGTTTCCAAACGTTTCCTAAGGTGATTGAGGGGGAAAAATGTCAATTAACGAGAATACTCGGAATGCTCTGCGGGAAATGGGCTTAAACGCCTACGAAATTGACGCTTACATAACTTTGCTTGAAGGTCGGACAAATGACAGCTATGGAGATAAGCCAAGAGGCGAAAGTCCCCTACAGCAAAATGTACGAAGTCCTCAACTCGCTTAAAGAGAAAGGCTGGATAAAAAGCAGCGAAAGTCGCCCCTTCAAATATTATCCTGTTCCCCCACTTGAAGCTACAAGATCAACGAAGCTGAGGCTGGAAGACAAATATTTAATCTGGGAAAACACAGTTACCCAAACACTTCAACCTTTATACGAAAAGCGTGAGCTGGTTGAGCGGCCAGATATGCTTATTTTGCGTGGGCAACAAGCAGTATTAAGCAAAATTGAAGAAGTCCTGAAAAAAGCGACAAAAGAAATCGTGATTGCAGCTCCAGAATTTGCTAAACCCGTGATTGCAATGGCTGAACCATTGCTGGGCAATGGTTTAAAAAATACTGTTAGCATTAAACTTATGGCGGCTGGGAAAAAGGAAGATTGGCTTTTTATTAAAAAATATGCTGGCTTAAATGAGCTACGAATTCGCGACCATATGTTCGGCGGCGGCATAATCGCTGACGGTAAAGAAGCCATGCTTTTCCTAGGTGAGGACAAACCTACTCTGGTTATTTGGAGTAACCATGTGGGTTTGGTTGGGTTTGCACGCGAATATTTCCAGTTCCTCTGGGATTCGTCCGCCACCGCATAGCATATTCTCGCTTAAGATTTTTTTAAAAGTTAAGCGAAATCGTGGATTATGCAGAATAATTTCTAGCTTTAAAGCTTCTTAGAAGAGAAAGTTACTTAACAAAAAAGAAGAAAGGGAGAAAAACTAGTTATAAGATTATTATTTTCCCATGACTTTTTTTGCAGCGATTTCAATATCTTCAGATTTGATGGTTTTTCTTCCAGCGTGCATTGCAAAATCAAGTGCTTCTTTGGCAATTTTTACGCCTATTTCTTCAAGTGCTTTTGCAAGTTCTTTTGCTGCTGCTTCACTTACTCTGTCAGCGCCCGCTTTTTTGCATAATCTGTGCATGGGAGCTACAGCTATTTCTAAATCGGTCATAAAGACATCTCCGTTGCTTCTTTTTCTTTTTAAAGCAATATTTAACCTTTGTTATCGCTTTTTCCTTTAAATTACCCTTAACATGAAAGTGATTATAAACAAAGAAAATTATAAAAATACAAAGATGATATTAGCGCTGATTAAAAATGAAATTAATAGATGCGCATGTCCACCTTTCAGATTCAGAATACGCGGGTCATATAGATGAGATAATAGCGGATGCAAAAAATGCAGGTGTAACTGCATTAGTTACAAATTCAATGGATTTTAAAACATGCCAAAATGATATAAAACTTGCTGAGAAATACCCAAACTTAGTTTATCCTGCTTTAGGAATTCATCCATGGAACGTAAATGTTCTAAAAGAAAACGAGCTTGAAGAAACAATCAAGTTTATCCAAAAACAGAAAAACAGCATTAAAGCTGTAGGTGAAATCGGCTTAGACTACAAATACGAAACAATTTGGGAAAAACAAACTCATGGTTTTTGACAAAATGCTAGGCTTGCTGAAAAACTTGAGGTCCCTGTAATCATTCATTCTCGAGGAACAACAGATAAAATAGTGGAAATGCTTCCATCCTATCGTCTTAAGCAAGTGCTTGCTTCACTGGTTTAGTCATCCCATGAGTGCACTCGAAAAAGCTATCGACAATGGATATTTTATCACTGAAGGTCCACCAGTAACTTACTCAACGGCATCCGCGAGGTAGTAGAGAAAGTACCATTGACAAACTTTTTAACAGAAACCGATGGTCCAGTAACATATTGGAAAACCCCTTACAATGGCCAATTAACCAAACCCTCATACATCCGTAATGTAGTTGAATCGGTAGCTGAAATCAAGAAAATGCCAATTGATGAGGTTGCAGAGCAAATTGCCAAAAACTTTGAGATTTTCTTTAACATTAAACTAAATTAGACTCTATATTTTAACGTTACCTGTTTTCTTTCGGTTTATGGTTCAGTTAATTTGCAGATATAAGGCATAAACTTAAATTAAGCCTGTTATCTATTTGGAATTGCTCTTGCGCTTTTAAGCGTCGGACACTAAGAAATTATTGATATGAGGAATATAGATTTGGGAAAAGTTAAGACTGATCAAGTCAAAAGAGCAGGCAAAGAACTGATGCATCGATTTCCAGAAAAATTCACTACTCAATTTGAGGAAAACAAGCGTATTAGTTGACAATTTAACAAAAGGAACAACTACACGAGTAAGAAACCAAATTGCAGGGTACATAACGCGTACTAAGGCGTTAGCTCAAGCTGATCTGAAATTGAGTCTGATGATGGTGAAGATGAAGAAGAATCGGATTAAACAGTAATTTTGGAAAAGAAATCTACATGATGGATGAGTATAGAAAAGGTTGGGCGCTTAGATACCTTCGTGAAGCAAAAGCTGAATTGGAAGCAGCGCGAAAAATACCTTACATGGCGCCTGGTTTAGTTTTGGAAGCAATCAGAAAGGCAAGAAATGCGATATATTATAGTTTTGGTGAGCCGGCTTTCATTGAGATACTCATTCGAGAAGAAATAATAAAAAATCCAAACACAAATGATTCGATTCTGCGTTTTCTTATTGAAATTGAATCCATCATACAGCAAATTTCACAATTAGAAGAAGTAAATGGCGATGCAATGATGAAACAAGCGGATTCAATTGTTGACATAGCAACTGACATAGTGGAGACTTTAACCGAAGAAAAGTTCCAGAATTTTTAGAAACTCATCAGCGCACAAATAATTTACTTAAGAATCATTCTATTAGAGTATAAGTGAAAAAAATAAAATGCCTCTAACTATAAAATTCATAGGTGTATTACGCAACATCTCCGGGAAAACACAAATAAACATTGATTTTCAAGAAGGCACGTTCGTTAAAAGAGTTAACTATCAAAACTCAGCCAAGAGCTACCACAATTAGAAAAAACCTTTAGCGAACAACAACTCAACAAATCAAAATCAAATGCGTTAATACTTGTAAATGGCAGAGAAATTAGTGTTCTCGATGGTTTAGAAACAAAACTAAACGATGGAGACGAAATTGTTTTTGTCCCTGTTGTCCATGGCGGTTAAACTTCTGATAACTTTAACAAGCGACTTTGGGCTAAAAGACCCTTACATTGCAGAAATGAAAGGCGCAATTTTATCCATAAACCCAAAGGCAACAATAATCGACATAACTCATGACATTGAAAAATTTAACATTCGAATGGCAGCTTTCATTTTGGCTTCAGCGTCACCATATTTTCCAGAAGGCACAATTCATTTAGCAGTTGTCGATCCAGAAGTCGGCACAAAAAGACGTGCCATATTGATTCAGACCACGAAGGGTTTTTTTGTTGGACCTGATAATGGAGTTTTAATTTTAGCAGCTCAAAGCCAAGGCATCGAGCATCTTTACGAACTAGCAAATCCAAAGTTTATGTTGCCTAAAATTTCCAGTACTTTCCATGGAAGAGACATTTTTGCGCCTGCGGCGGCTTATCTTGAAAAAGGTGTAAAACCAGCTGATTTTGGACTTGAAATAATAGATCCCTTCAAACCCGAATTCATCAATAACCCAGGAAGGAAACACTGTAATTGGCGAAATCATGCACGTTGATGGATTTGGCAATATAATAACAAATATCCGTGGAAGTAAAATTGCTTCAAAAAGGTAGTAAAGAGATTAACGTAGAATTGCCGCAAAACTTCATTAAAAGCTAGAGCTGACTAAAACATTTGCACAAGCTAAGCCTCAAGAATTATTGTCTTAGTTGGCGGACATGGTTTTATGGAAATAGCCTTAAACCAGGGTAACGCAGCTGAAGGTTTCACGCGAAGGCTGGAGATAAAATCATTTTTACGATTACTTGAAGTTATTAACAATTTTTTCTATTACATCCACAGGGTTCTCTAAGTTGGCAAGTTTGCTTTGAACATCAACTTTTTGCCAAGATATTTCTTAGCGTAAGCAAGCACACCTCGTCTCTGTTGTTGCAAATAATGGAAAACCCTTCCCTGGCAAGATAAGGGTTAACATATGTTTTTGCCATATCTGAAATGGCTATGCTTGGAACACCTTGAAGAGCTGCTTCTCTTGCGATAGTTCCCCCATAGCTAACAACTAAATCAGCATTAGCAACTAAACTTGCTGAATCCACAAAACCTTCTTTGACACCGAAAGTATTTCCTTCATTGCTTATACCTGTGAACAAAATGCACATTTCCCAGTGAAGAAAGTTTTTCTGCCATACCCTTTGCGTTGTCTTTCTTGTCGCCTGCGTAAGCCGCCTTTGTTTCAATCTGCCTTACAACTATCAGAGGCTTTTTTAAGCCATCAATTTTTGAAGGCTTAAAATCTTTGATCCAAGCAACCTCATCTACTCCTTTAAAGGAAACACTATTCTTGGCACAATAGTCCTTTGCGAAATGCTTGGGTAAAGATTCTGAAACTACAACCGTATGTGCAAAAGGTATTGTTAGTCTATTAACCGCTGTAGCGTAGGGGGTATCTGCGGTCAAGATTATTGGAATTCCTAAACCAAAAGCAGTTCGACAAAGCTCAACAGATTGATGAGCTATGGCGATATCTGGAGGATTATTCTTGAAGAGCTTAGAAAACTGAATAATGCGTTCAGCGCTTTCTTCAACCTTGAGAAAAGTGTTGATGGATCATATTTGCCAACAACAATGGGTTTTTCTCCGAGAATTTTTGCTAATGGAAGAGTGTCTGGATGCTCCCGGGTTGTAAAAACAAATTCGTGTCCTGATTTTCTTAGACGCTTTCCAATAGCTGAGCCATATCTAATGTGTTTGCCAGTGCAGGCATCATACCATATTCTCATTTATGCACCTTGCTTCTTGCCTTCAAGAACGCTTCACGTTTGGCTTCATATTGCTCTAAAGTCATTACTACTTGTGCCGGAACTCCACATGATACTGTTCTCGGAGGCACATTTTTAGTGACAACGCTTCCTCCGCCAATAACCGCTTTCTCTCCAATTGTTACATCTGGCAATATAGTAACTCCTCCACCTATTGTGGCGTCATCTCTGATGGTTGGAGGCGTCATGAAAGAGCTTTTAGGATACTTGTCATTCAAAAGAGAACTGTTGGGAGCGATAAACACATTATTACCCAAAACGCAACCGTTTGAAATAGTTACATGAGCTTGAATATTGCAGGTTTTTCCGATAACCACTTTCTTGCCAATGTCGCAGAAACTTCCAATGACGGTTCCGTCGCCAATTTTTGTGTTGTCCCCTATCACAACGTAGTTCCAAATGGCGACATTAGCTCCTATTTCCACATTCGCTCCTGTGACTATTCCTGTGCCTCTTTTTGCATTCAGCATAAACTGTCTTTTAAAGCTCCAGATTTAAATAGTTTAACTTTAACATGACTTTCCAAAGATGGAGGCAAGCATTTGACCAAAGAGACAGTTCTAATTTTGGGTTTAGGAGAGATTGGAGGAACGCTATTCGAGCTTCTGAGAGAAAATGAAGACAAATTTGCGGTTTATGGTTTGGATTTGGACTTAGCAAAGATGAAGGCTTTTGGTCAAAACGAAAACAAAATACCGCAAAGCGTAAACACGCTGCATGTTTGTCTCCCGTGTAGCAATAAAGATGTTTTCACGAATGCAACAGTTAGTTATGCTAAACGTTTCAAACCTAAATTGATCATAATTAACAGTACAGTTCCGCCAGGAACTACAATGGAAATATTTGCCCAGACCAAATGTCTTGTTGCGCACTCGCCCTCGCGAGGAGTTCACAGAAGTCCTGAATACATGATGTGGGAAATGAAACGTTGGACAAAATACGTGGGCGGAGCAGATCCAAAATCTGCAGTTGAGACACGCAAACATTTCGAAAAAATAGGACTCAAAGTAAAGATTCTCAAGAGTTGTAAAGAGACAGAGCTGGCCAAGCTTTTCGAAACCACTTACAGAGCCTGGATGGTGGCTTGTTTCCAGGAAATGCACAGGATTTCAAGAAAATTCGACGCTGATTTTGACGAAACCGTAGATTTTCTAGAAGATACGCACCGCGTCAGATTTGATCGACCCATAATGTTTCCAGGACCCATCGGCGGACACTGTTTGATACCCAACACTGAACTTCTTCTAAGCGTCTACGACTCAGATTTCCTGCGCCTTATTCTATCTTCAAATCAGAAGCGAAAAGAAGAGATTAAGGATAAACAGATTGATGCCGAAGTCAAAAAAGTCCAAAAGAGGGCTGAAGCAATTCAAGAAGAACTTATGAAAACAGATGCCCCGCCGCCTGAAAGTTGCTAGTGCAGTTTTTCCTTTTTTGGTTTGTTAGTTTCTAAAAAGCCCTTCATATAATAAAACCTGATCAATGGGTGAATGTACGTTATCGATGGTTCCTTCGTTTTAGCCGACATGAATAGACCAGTGAAGGGTGAAGTAAAAAACCGATACATAATTCCTGATCGGGTAATTGGGGGTGGCTGATTCCCTTCTTCACGAATTTTTCTCCAAATCTCAATAAGCTGTGTTCCATAAAAGTACTGGTGTTTAAGCTCCTGGCGAAGTCCTTGACGCAGATGAATTGACTGCACATTATAATCTACAGCCCAATTATACCCAGCTTTCTCTAATCGGTAAGCAAGCATGGTATCTGTTCCAGCGTTTACGTCCAACTTTGGAAAACCACCCAATTTCCTTATTACACTTGTCCTATAGATCGTGTTATCAAGGGTTTTCCCTAAAGTGAACGCGGACATCTGTCTCGACTTGAGCCAAGATGCCAATTCGGCTTCGCCCCTATACTTTCGAGTGACATATTGCTGAAGCTTTCTAACTCCAGGAGGCTGATTGGCGAAACGTATTCCTGATGCAACAGCAATCTTGCGATCCATAACGTAAATTGGAATTTTTGTCCACCAATCAGGCGCCAACAATAGGTCCTGCTCGAAACTCAAGAAATACTCACTTTTCACATGTTCAAGCGCTGTATTTGCTCCATCGCTAATACCATGTCCTTCGTTAGGAAATACATTCCATCCATACTTTTCCGCAATCTGCTTGGTGTCATCCGCGCTTCCATCATCTATCAAGACTTTATGGTTGACAAGTTTTTGTGGTACCACTTCGCTTATCCTTTTTAGAACTGATGCAAGGGTTCTTTCTCCGTTCTTAGTCCACATAACCAAATCAACCGTATCAATCATCTCGAACATTGCGCCACCGATGGTTTTTTTGTTTTAATTTGCAAGCCACCCTTTTAACACAAGAACTTGACTAAGCATATGTAAACGGGAAGCCCGAAGATCTCTTGTAGCAATAAATATCCATGCTGACTTCGGAAAGGCAACAAGGACGTTTCTAAGAAGATGTTTAACTGATGAAAGTTCGTATGTCTTTAGAAGTTGTCCTGTTACTATGAAGCCTTTGTAGCGTTCGTATTGTGTTAGGTTATGAAGGCAGTAAGGTTCAGTGACTTTAAGGAATCTGTAGCCTTTTTTAATTATATGTTGCCCTATGTAATCATCTTCCCATATGTGGAGGTTCCGCGGAATTTTTATGTCTCTGACCGTTTCTGTCCGGATTAGGGTATCATGCATCATGCAACGTTGGCTCCTCATTTGTTTGACGAGCAATTCTCTGATGCTTTTCCTATATAATTTCGACATTGCATAGTCAATATTAAAAAAGTGTTTTTCGGCAGGCACAGCGGCTCCCCAAATAGCACCTACACTGTCATCAACATGTTCCCAAGCCTTGCTAAACCAGTCCTTGCTCAAGATCACATCAGAGTCTACCATAATGTGCCAATCTGTTTCGACAGATTCGATTCCAATTTGCCTAGCCGAAGCCCTAGTTCCATTTGAATCATCAATAATGTGAACAGTTGGATCATCTCTCAATAACTCCAAAGTTCCGTCAGTGCTACCCCCGTCAACAACGATGAGTCTGTTTACTGGAACATTCTCATGGATTGACGCCACACATTTGCCCAAACATGGTTCCAAACTATTCTTTGTTAGAAGAACCACATCGATTTTCATTTTGTCCTCAAACACAACCAATCTCCCGCCAACAACTTATACACTACTCCTTTCCAACTCGAATTTGACGTTTCAAATACCTTGATTTTGAAAAAACCAAATACAAAGGAAAAGGAGGAGAAGGGGACAACATTTTCTTTTTGATGACATCGTCGGACACCACTCTTAAAGCTTGAATAATTTGCCTTTTTTTCCAAGTATTCTTAAGATGAACCAAATTCCAAACAAAAGCACTCAAAGTTGCCTTGTTAACGAGAGGTTTTCTTCTAACCAGGGACAAAGCCGCAGTTCTATTTTCATAAAAGAAAGTCACCAAAAAAGAAATAAACAAATTCTTCAGGCCATAATTTTTTATTAGAACCAAAATATGATTTCTAACGTAAAAGTATGAACGCATCTGAGCCTGCATCGCTGATGTGGTTGAACCAGAAGCATGATAGACTATTAATTTCGGGGAAAAAATAACTTTATAACCACTCAACCAAATTCTCCAACAGAGATCAGTTTCATCAAAATACAAGAAGATATCCGAATCAAATAACCCCGTTCTTTTCAAGACCTCACGATTAAATAATACAGCCGCGCCTTTTGCGTAAAAAATCTCATCCTGCATTTCATAAATTGAGGCTTTTTCACCTTTTCCTCTTTCGAAATGGTAACCGTAATAGTCCACAAATCCTCCAGCACAATCGATCAAGCCAGGAGAATCCATTTGCAAAATCTTACTTTGGACAGCACCCACACGATCCTTCTTAGCCAATGTAACAAGTTCGCTTAACCAGTCAGGATCAACTCTTGTGTCACTATTGAGCAAGACAATATACTCAGCCTCAGATTGTCTCATACCCACATTGTTTCCTTCAGTAAACCCAAAATTCTTTTCATTCCGGATTATTCGAAACCGTGGATTTTTGCCGAACTCTTTCTTAATATAATCGACACTGTCATCCAAAGATGCGTTATCGACAAAAATCACTTCAAAATTCGGGTAATTACACTGAAGCACTGAAGAAACGCAGTTTTTCAAAATAAAACCTAAGTTCTTTCTTCCATTATAATTAAGAATGATTACAGATACAAGAGGTCTCTCTACCATGATGTTTCTCCAGTTCAAATTCTTTGATTTTAGTTAAGGATGTCTTGTTTCGACTACTATATAAAATAAAATCATAACTGAAATTAGATTTCCCCAAAACAAAACTTCTGTTAATTTAAATAAAGCGTCAAAAACTTTGATTTCTTTTATGACTCTTCAGTAACAAGTTTGGTTGTTGTCCTAATTGGCAAAAAATTCTTCCATTTTTCCTTAAACAATTGAACTGCTGATAAAAACTCTTCGGATTGCACGTCGCCATGAATTGTTCGGCTTTTGTGTTGGCATTTTAACCCAATTGCAAAAACGTCAAAACCTGATTCATATGCTTGCATACAAATGTCGGCACCATAAAAATGAAAACGGAATGTTGGGTCAAAAGCCAACCCTTGCCTAAAGATGTCCGAATGGATTATTAGACACATTTCGTCAAGAGTCTGAACTGGACTATTTTGGCCTACCAAACTTCCCACAATGGTCTTATCTTTTTGAATTGTTTGTCCTATAAGAGTGTCCGCTGCTAATCGCCCTCCTATTGGACCGTATATTGCTTCGCGATCTGCACCTCTTAACTTCTTTGAAAGATCTTCCTGAATTATAAAATCTTGATGACAGAACGCAAACCACACATCCAAATGTGTGTTTTCTTGTACAACTCGGTTGTAAATGCTCGAAAGTGATTCATTACTTACGTTATTATGGGCTATGACATTACTATCAGAAACGAAGCCACTTTTGGCAAAACAGTTTTTGAAAACCTCAGATCTATTGTAAACAACAACATATTTCACCTCGCCTGCAACGGCCGGGCGCTGTAGCTTTCTAAACCAAGCCTCCACTTCATTTGCAACCCTAATCTTCTTTGCTAAGCTTCCATCTTCAATGCGTTTCAAGGCTTTGTAAAGTCGAGACTTCTGAGCACTTTGCGGGAGCAATCGTTCAAGCTGTGAAATCACAGGATATTCGTATTCAGTGATGAATTGAGTCCCTTTACATCCCAAAACCTCAGCAGCTGAACTGAACCATTCTTCGTCGAATGGGCTTAAGCGAAACGAGAATCTTGCAACATTACCTTTTCTATGTTGAGAACGAACGACGATTTTTCGCTTCGCAACTCGGTACATTTCTCGAAGAACTAAAAATGGATTATTAGAAAATTCTAATCCATGACCCAAAAAAACAACGTTGAAAGAATCATCTCCAAAAGGAAAATGCTCAGCATCCCCTAAAAACTCAAAGATTTCTGCTTTCCCTTTTCTGCTTAGAGTCGGACTGTGGAAGATCGCGCCTCATTTGAAAGTGTAAATTGCCGTGAAGAAAATCGATGGAAAAAATGAATTTGCGCGTATCATACAGTTCCTCACTAATATTATTCAATTTAGGGTCATCACCTTTGTGCATTGACGTGTAGCTCTCTTTTCTTGCGTGTTTTCTATGCAATTAAACTAATGTGGCAATCCTAAGATAAGTTATATTGGTTAAATTGTTTGTCTTTGCATGAAACGAATCAAGGAAATCTTCGTTAAGAGATTAGCTGCCAACTCCAATAATCAACCACCAAATCCATATCATTTTTTCTTTAGAGTTTGAGATTCAAGTTCAAATGGTACTTTCAGTATCTGCTGAAAATATTTTCGCTCAACATGTTTCAAAGCTCGCCAAGGTAATACAGCCTGAAACTTTTCAGGTATGGGAATCTTTGAACTTATAGGATAAGGATCAAGCAATTTTATTTTTTGAGCGCTACTGTAGCCCTGTTTAGTAGAAGCAAGACTGAACCAAGATTCATCAAAATAGTTTAGGTGAAAAGGTCTTCTTGCTCCACTCCCTTTTCTATGAGGGCACCGTACAATTATTTTTCGTGCCGCCACCCTGCAAAGTTCTCTGAACATAAGTTCAGGGTCAATGACATGTTCAATCGTGTGGCTACTAAAAACTGTGCGAAAAGAATTGTCTTTAAATGGAAGATAGCAAGCGTCTGCTACAATGAAGTTAGGAATGAAATTAGGATTGACATATTTGCCTTTTAATTGATCTCCAATCTGAAAATTTTGTCCTCTGCGAAAAGAATCAATATTCACCGTTCCTCTTGCTGTTTTTTCATTTCCACATCCCACATCCAAAACTTCAAAAATAGTCATGGCTATGTTGTTGTTTCTCAGCTTTCTGCTTCTTTCATTTTTTGTCAAGAATATTTTACCCGCATCCCTAAAATTGGCCCGTTGGCCTGCATAAATTTACGGGAAAAATCAGAAAATAGACTAAGATAAACAAATTTGATCAACATTTCCGAAAGCCGGATTTTATAGTTATAAGCACTTTAACTCTCTGCGCCTCTTAACAATTCAAACTCCCTTTTCGTCATAAATAAATCTTTAACATTGTTGATAGTTATTCTACTTTTTGTTGTGGTCATTGTATACTTACATTAGCAGTTTCTTTGCCCCAAGTATGCTTAAAACAAGCATAGATAGTTTTTGCAGGGCAGAAAATTCTGGTTATTTTACCAATTCGTAGATGTGAGCAATGGATTTATAATTACAATTGGCTTCACTTAACAAAGAGCAACTGAAAAATAATGATAAAAATAAGGCTGGATGTAGATTACGCTTATCCATCAAGGCAAAAGAGTTTTCTTTTTACACTTTTGAATCGAAAAACAACTAAGGACTACTTGAAGAACTCAAAGATTATAGCAAGGATGATCAATGAATCTCAAGAAGACGTAAAAGCCTACTGGTTCTTCACTCCTCTAACTTTGCCTGACCGAGAACTTTTATCTTTACTGGACCCAAAAAAACACGAGGTTGGGCTCCATGTGGTTAATGATCCTTTCCTCGAATTGGAAAACTTGAAAAAAGTTACTGGACGGGAGGTGAGTTTCTATTCGATCCACGGAACTGCTCGGTTGTTAGCTAGAATTATGTGGAGAAGAAAACTAGGAGTAGCCCAAGCCAAAATCCCTGCTGGGTTTCCGTTAAAATCCTTCCATGATTTTCCCACTACCTGTTTAGATACAGTTTGCTATAGTAATCCTTACACCCGTGCCTTGGAAGTTGCAGAAAAAAGCCTTAGCGAAGGAAAAGTATTGGAAATTCACCCGGAATGGCTCCTCCAAAGAGGAACAATAAATCATAGAGGGCCTTACTACGAGGCTTTGAAGAAAATACTTGACGTCGATAAGGATATTGAAAAACTTTCATTTCGCAAAAAGGCATTCGCGAAGGTAGCTAATGACCCGAAAGAGTACGAAAGAAATGCAGTTCCTAACTCCACCCTGCTTAGGAAGCTTTCGGAAAAGGGAGTAGATATATTCAATTTTGTTGAAAGGAGTTGGACCTCGAAAGTTCCAAACCCACCGACCGCATGGGTAAAGACCGAAGACAACGTTGCTCTTCTTAAAGTTACAGAATACAAAGACTGGTGGGAAACTGCAGGAAAGAAAACCCGCAATATGGTTCGTAAGGCAGAGAAAGCTGGAGTTGAAACCAGAGTTACAGAACCTGACGAAAATTTCGTCGAGGGCGTGTGGAAAATCTATAATGAAACTCCAATACGGCAAGGGAGACCTTTTCCTTATTATGGAATTACGAAAAGGTCCACTGATGACATTCTCAAATTAACTCCGGAAGCGATATTCATAGGCGCGTTTTTGCAGGGTGAAGTTATAGGGTTCCTCCAACTTATCCACGGCGATGACATCATGATTGTAGGCCAGATTCTTTCTTTGCAAAAATTTTGGGACAAGGCAATAAATAATGCACTTTTAGCCAAAGCTATAGAAGTTACTGCTAAAAACCAAGGTCAATGGATTATGTATGGACGAATGGGAAACCATCCATCGCTAGACAATTTCAAGGAAAGCAACGGCTTCACAAAATTTCCTTTAATTCGCTTTTACATCCCAATAACTGCAAAAGGAAGGTTGGTTACAAAACTTGGGTTGCACAGGCAAATTAAGGATTCTCTGCCCCAACCAATTAGATATTTACTTATTCCAATCTTCAATTGGATAAGTAGATTTAAAATGAAAATGAGAATGAACCGGCGTTCAAAAGCTGGGTAAGTTGTTATTAGATTTTATATCCTAGCATAGGGTTCAGTTATCAATAGTTCTTTACCAATAAGTCCAGAATTACTCATAAGTCCCGAATGGATTCCAAAATGTTTTCTCTAACAAAATAACTTTTCAATCTCGTGTTATCAAGGAAATCCCGCATCAGCCGAGGATGGTCTTCTGTCCTTTCAATTTTTAAAGAAGTTGGATATTTGAATCCAAGCGGGCCATCGCTGAATAAGTCAGTTGCAGTTTCCCAGAAAGTCTGTGGGTCATCCAGTAGAGTTCTAAGATTTTTGATGGTTTTATCAAACCCTGAAATACCAAACATTTCCATATGCTGTGCGCACTTTTCTAAGAAATTATCGGGAAAAAGAGACCAGTATCTGTAAATAGGTCTTGGAAGAAAAATCGCTCGTGAAATAATATTTCCGCCTGAATTAGCGTAAGTCCATTCAACTCCTCTCCCGAAATAGCGGGCTAACTGACGAGGGGTTCTTAAACTTCTAGATATCTCTGAAAACACAAATTTTCTGTTTAATCCTAGCGACCAAGCATCCCCTGTGGCTACGATATACGGAAGGTTCTTAGAGAATCGCAATCGAAATTCTTGAGACCATTTGTAACGCCACATAAGATGCAAAAATGGAAAACTGAAAGTCTTAACTGAAGGACACATTTCGGGTAAGGCTTTGATGAACTCTATGTTTGCTTCATGAACAATTTCATTAGCTTGAATATGAAAAATATAGTTAAATCTACATTTTCTACGAATTGCATTCGTGGCTTCTCCTAAAATCGCCAGTTTCTTCTCTCTTGGCCATTCTTGTCTGAAAACTTTAACTTTCTTGTTTAATTTCGAGATTTTTTGTACAATTTCATATGTACCGTCAGTTGAATAACCATCAGAAATTAGAAACTCATCGCAAATGGGTAATGCAGATGCAATAGCTTCCACGAATGGGTACCCAGGCTTTAGAACATTTTTAACTATCATGAAACCCGAAATCATTTTTGAGTCAAGACTCTAAATTCAACTATAATTATTAAGACTTGTCACAAGTAATTTGAATGGAATAGCATTCGGAGACTCTCCAATTATAACAGAAGCGCAGCCAAAATTTCATGAAGTTCTTCCTTATTTTTTATGCTTCTGAAAATGACTTTTCCACTTGAGTATAAACGAAACGAGAAGTTTCTAAAGGATAAATCAAAAATAATCCCCGCGACAGAGTTCTTAAGTTGAGCTCTTTTCAGAATATTTGCCATTGCTTCATCTTTCTTTTCGTACTTTAGAACTACTATGACATCTTTTTCTTCGCCGCATGTTCCTTCAATTCGGGCCACGTAATCTTCAACGGTGGCCATTATAGCTGCTCGATCTCCTTTAGAACTTCAACGAAACGATCGATTTCTTCTTTTGTATTGTAAATGTAGAAGCTTGCGCGGTCAGAGGATTGAAGCTTGAGAACTTGTTGGTGCAGAGGTTGTGCACAATGGTAACCACTTCTTATCATAATTCCGTAATTGTCGCAGATAAGCGCAACATCATGAGACGATAAACCTTGAACACTAAATGGAATGATTCCGCATTTCTTAGATACGTCACTTGACCCATGAATCGTCACTTTGTTGCATTTCTTCATTTTTTCAATTGCGTATTTAGTTAACTCTTTTTCATGGGTTAACACATTGTCCATTCCTACGGCTTCAAGATATTTTACAGCTTCACCTAATCCAACTGCGCCGCAGATATTGGGTGTGCCTGCTTCAAACTTCCAAGGGAGGTCATTCCAAATTATGCTGCAGTCTTTGCTTTGGACAAAAGAAACTTCTTTTATCATTTCGCCTCCGCCTTGGAATGGCTGCATCTTTCCCAAGATTTCTTTCTTCCCATATAGTACTCCGATGCCTGTAGGTCCAAGCATTTTGTGGCCTGAAAAAGCAAGGAAATCTGCATCTAAATCTTGAACATCAACCGCCAGATGCGGCACTGACTGGGCTCCATCAACAAGCATTAAAGCGCCATTATCATGCGCAGCCTTAGCGATTCGTTTTACATCATTAATTACGCCAGTGACATTTGAAACATGGCTCAAACACGCAATCTTTGTTTTACCACAGAGTTTGTTTTCGAAATCCTCGTAATCTAATGTGCCGTCAGTGTTTACTTTGGCATATTTGATTGTGAAACCTTTAACTTTAGAAGTGATTTCCCATGGAACTATGTTACTGTGATGCTCCATCAATGAAACTAGGACCTCGTCACCTTTGCCTAGATTGTTGAGTCCCCACGAGTATGCAACTAAGTTGATGGCTTCGGTTGTGCCTCTAACAAAAATAACTTCCGCCCAATCGTTTGCATTAATGAATTTCGCGATTTTTTCCCGAGATTTCTCATAAAGGTCTGTTGCTTCTAGTGATAATGTATGAACCGCTCTGTGCACGTTAGCATTGTAGTTTTCGTAAAAATTGCTCATGACATCGATTACTTGGCAAGGCTTCTGGGTTGTCGCGGCATTATCAAAAT
This sequence comes from Candidatus Bathyarchaeota archaeon, assembly GCA_963729805.1. Lineage (GTDB taxonomy): Archaea > Thermoproteota > Bathyarchaeia > Bathyarchaeales > Bathycorpusculaceae > Bathycorpusculum. The sequence continues at coordinate 72,458 of CAVSPH010000010.1, forward strand.
AAATTAGGGGGTTGTTGTTTATTTTACGTTTAAGTATTGGAAAATCTTGACGAATCGCTTGAATATCCACGATTATTTCTCTGCCTTTTTATCTTCCTCGACCTTCAGCCTCTTAGAAAGCGTTTTTGCAAGTTCTTCTTCTTCCAGTGCCTGTTTTTCCTCAAAAGTGTGTTCTGTAGGCATCCAACTGGGAGGTGTTGCTCCTTTTTCTTTGAAGTATTGTCTGATTGCACGTTTCAGTGCCCCTACTGCAAGGACTCCACAATGGAATTTGACGCTAGGTAAGCCGCCGATTTCTTCCGTTACTTTTTTCCATGTTATGTCTTCCCATGCTTTTTCAAGACTTAAGCATTTGACCATTTCTGTCACTATGCTGGATGTGGCGATGTTTGCTGCGCAGCCATAGCTTTCGAAACTTGCTTTTTCAATTATGTCTTTGTCGCTTATTTTTAGGTAGAAAGTTATCATGTCTCCGCAAGCTGGGTTTCCAGCCACTGCTACAACTGTGGCATCATCCATTTTTCCCAGGTTCTTGGGGTTTCTAAATAAATCCATAACTTTTGGGTTGTAAGGTAATGGTATACGAGACATACTTAATGCACTCCTGTTGAGCCAACTATCCCTCTGATACGGTTAACAGCTGTTGGTAACACTTCCAAAACGTAAGCTATATCCTCTTCTGTGTGGCTGCGGGTTGTTTTCATGAGGATACTGCCATGTGCTTCCTCGAATATTCGTCCAATAGCGATTAGAACGTGGCTGGGTTGCAGAAGTCGTCGACTGCATGCGCTTCCGCTTGAAATGTATACTCCTTTGAGGCTCAATTCGATGGTTAACGCTTCTCCTTCAGCGCGTAAAATGCTAACGTTTGCGTTGTCTGGAGATCGTTTGTCGCCTTTTGGACCATTAAAGCGAAGGTCATTAAGCTCAGCAAATATGCCGTCAACAAGCTTATCGCGCAAGATGCGAATTTTAGCGATGTTTGCATCGAAATTTTGGAAGGCTAGCTCCGACGCCTTTGTAAAACCAACTATTAAGGGTGTGTTTTCGACTCCTGGCCAAAGCTTCTGTGTTCCAATTTGTCCTTCAAGAATGCGTTCCATGTTTATGCCGTCTCGCATGTACATGGCTCCCATGCCCCGTGGACCTTGAATTTTGTAGCTGCTGAATGTGGCCAAATCAACGTTTAGGGTTTGTACGTTAAAGGGGATTCGACCATAAGCGTCAGATGCATCTGTGTGAAAGAGGGTCTGCGGGTTTTTGGCTTTGACTATGTCAACTGCCTCTTTGATCGGTTGGATTGTACCTATCTCGTTGTTTACGGCTGAAATGCTTACCAGCACGGTTTCGTTATCTACTGCTTCTTTGAGTTTTTCAAGATTAATGAAGCCCTCTTTGTTTACTGGGATTTTAGTGGTTGTGTAGCCGTATTTTTGCATCATCTCAGCAACTTGAAGCACATTGATAGGTTCAATTTCGGAGATGACAATTTTTTTGCCTTTGCTTTTTTGGGCAAAGCATGTCCCCATTATGGCTTGGTTGTTGGCTTCTGTTTCTCCTGGGGTGAAAGTGATTTCTTCGAGAATTTTTGAGCCTATTGTATTGCTTATTTTTTGGAAGCAGTTCATTATGACTTCAAAGGCTTCCCAGCCTGGCTTGTGTGTAAGTGTCGGGTTCCCGTAGGCTTTCTTGTTAAAATATGGCAGCATTTCATCTACTACTTCTTGGGGAACGATGCTTGAGTTCTCATTATCTAAGTATACTTCGTGCGTTATGCCTTCATGCAATTTGAGAAGTTCTTTTACGTTTTCAACCATACAGTATCCTACCTAAGTAAAGGGATAAGATAACTCGTTACTTTGCTAATATCTAATCAAATAGAAAAACGTAGCTGAAAAAACCAATTCACCACGGCTAATTCTATTAATTAGCTCGTTCAATAACTGATAAATAACTTAGTTGCTGGAGATTTAATTTGAAGATTGCAGAGTTGCCCGTTCCAGAAGCAGTTAAGGAAGTGCTGCTTAACTTGGGGATTACTCAGTTGTTTCCTCCTCAAGAAGACAGTATAAGGGCGGGAGTATTAGAAGGTCAAAACATCGTTTTAGCTAGCCCTACTGCGTCGGGCAAAACTTTGATTGCTGAACTCTGTGGTCTCAAACATGTTCTTGAAAAAAATGGCAAAGTGCTCTATCTTGCTCCGCTTCGAGCTTTGGCTAGCGAAAAATTCGAAGATTTTAGAAAATATTCATCTATTCGAACGAAGGATGGTCGAAAAATCTCAGTCGGCATCAGCACAGGCGATTTTGATACCGCGGATAATTGGCTTGAACGTTACGACATAATAGTTACCACTAACGAAAAGGCCGATTCGCTTCTGCGACACCGCGCAAAATGGATGGATGAGATTTCGTTGGTGGTTGCGGATGAAATTCATCTTTTGAATGATGCTGGGCGTGGTCCAACGCTTGAAGTGGTTTTGGCTAGGCTTTTACAGGTTAATCCTCACCTTCAGGTTTTAGCGTTAAGCGCTACAATAGGAAACGTAGATGAAATTGCTGGATGGATAAACGCTAAATATATCGTTACAGAGTGGCGTCCAGTAACGCTTAGGGAAGGCGTCGTTTTAAATGATGAAATCCAATACAAAGATGGCGACGCAAAAAAAATTGAAAAGAAAACACATATTCCAACAGTTAATTTGGTCTTAAGAACCATTAAAGGCGGGGGGCAAGCTCTTGTTTTTGCCTCGACAAGAAAAAACTCGGTTTCAGCTGCAAAAACCATTGCTCAACACGTAAGTGACGTTTTATCAAAACCAATGAAAAGAACATTAGAACACGAATCAGCCAAAATTCTTTCTGCTGGAGAACGGACCCAAATCAGCGAAAACCTTGCTCAATTCGTTCGTTGCGGCACAGCTTTTCATCATGCAGGCTTAGCAGGAGCTCATCGTAAACTTATTGAAGACGCATTTAAAGAAGGAAAAATCAAAGTTTTAACCGCCACACCAACATTAGCTTTCGGCGTTAATCTTCCAGCACGAACTGTAATCATTCAAGATTACAGACGCTTTGAACCAGGCTATGGAAATTATCCCATCAGCGTGCTCGAATATAAACAGATGGCTGGCAGAGCAGGGCGACCAAAATACGATAAAGTAGGTGAATCAATTCTCATTGCCAAAACTTCAGATGAAGCCGACTATTTGATGGAAGGTTATGTTTTGGCGAAGCCTGAAAGAATTTGGTCAAGGCTGGGGGTTGAAAAAATAATTCGAGGACACGTTTTAGCAACTGTTGCTTCAGAATTTGCTCACTCTGAAAATGGCATTTACGAGTTTTTCGGCAAAACGTTCTACGCATACCAGTACGACGTAAAAGCTATTAAAGGCATTATTGCCAAAATCCTCAAATGGCTCTATGAAGAGGAAATGATTGATGTTGATAAAGATGACATCTTTGCTACAAGGTTTGGGAAACGTGTAAGTGAACTCTACATTGACCCGCTCTCGGCAGTTGTAATTCGCGACGCCTTAAGAAACAAGCCTGCTAACCTTACTGATTTTGGATTACTGCATTTGATTTCCCATACGCCAGACATGGGACCCGTAATGAGACCCTTCGCTAGAGAATATGATGTTTTGGCGTTACAGATGGAGCAGCATAGAGAAGAGTTGTTTGTAGATATTCCCAACGAGTGGGACGACCATTTAACATATGAGCAGTTTCTTGGAGAAATCAAAACATCCGTGGTTATGAAGAGTTGGATTGAAGAAATAAGCGAAGAAAAACTCATTGAACAATATAACGTGCAACCAGGCGATTTGTATAGAACTATCGAAAATGCAAAATGGCTACTTCACGCCACTGACGAGTTAGCTCCTCTTTTCGGAGCAAAGGAAATCTTGCCCATAACCAATGAGTTGGTGGAACGGGTTTCTAAGGGCATAAAGAAAGAACTTTTGTCGATTGTTCATTTAGAAGGGATAGGCAGAGTCCGCGGGCGCATAATCTTCAATGCAGGATATCAAACCATCGAAGATATAAAACACGCATCAATTGCGGAATTAACTAATTTGCCCACTATTGGTCCAAGGTTGGCGAAGAAAATTAAGGAGCAAGTCGGCGGTTTCGTAAAAAAGGCTGAATGGGACAAACTGGATAGCGAACAGGAATTTAAGCAGAAAGCTCTTGGCGATTTTTAGCTTTTAGCGAACTTTTCTGCTTGTTTAACTGCCGTGCCCAAATAATTCTTCGGGTTCAATGCTTGGTCTATTTCTTTTTCAGTTAGTTTGCTGCTAACAAGTTTGTCTTTCATGAGAACTTGCTTGAAATCCCTTTTTTCCACTGCACTTTGAATTGTTAATTTCCTTAGTAGCTCATGGGCTTCTTGCCTGTTCACTCCTTTCTTTGTTAGCGCCATCATCACCGATTCAGACATAGCACGTCCCTGTGTTAGGTCAAGGTTCTGAATCATCCGCTCTTTGTCAACTCGCAGGTTAGATGCAATATTGCACATCAGGCTAAGCATGTAATCAAGCAAGATGTTTGATTCTGGCAAAATAAACCGTTCAGCCGATGACTGGGTTAAGTCTCTCTCATGCCACGTAATCATATCCTCCAACGCTGGAGTGCTTAAGCTTCGGACGATTCGAGCTAAACCGCAAACCCGTTCGCAAGTTTCAGGGTTCTGTTTATGGGGCATCGTGGAGCTGCCGACCTGCTTGGAAACTTCAAACGTCTCAAAAAGCTCGCCAATTTCAGGTCTTTGGAGCTCCCGTATTTCAGTTGCAAAATTCTCAAGCGAAGAAGCAACAATCGCATAAATGCATATGAGTTCAGCATATCGGTCTCTTTGAACAATCTGGGTTGAAATCTCTGCTGCATTGAGCCCTATCCTTTTCATGACAAGCTCTTGAATCATGTCAGCATGTTCACCTAAACTTGCTTTGGTACCAACTGCGCCGCTAATTTTCCCGACTAAAACCCGTTTTTTGCATTCGTCTAAGCGTTCAATGTTTCTGTCAATTTCGTGGCCCCAAACTGCAAATTTAAAACCCAAGGTAATGGGTAAAGCATGTTGGCCGTGTGTTCTGCCGATCATTACTGTTTCTTTGTATTGAGCCGCCTGATTTTGCAAAATAACTTTAAGGTCCATAAGTTTTTTCTCAATCAATGCTGAAGCATCTTTCAGCTGCAACGCATTAGCGGTATCGACAATGTCGTAGCTTGTTGCACCTAAATGTACATAAGCACCACTTGGACCGCAAACTTCTGAGAGCGCACGAACCAAAGAGGCAATGTCATGCTTTATTTCTTTTTCAATTGCCTTTACTCTCTCAATTTTAACATGTTTTGTGTTAGCCATGGCGGCAATTTTTTCAGCGTCTTTCATCGGAATATTGCCAACTTCAGCTTGCGCTAAAGCCAAGGCAGCTTCAACATCAAGCAGCTTCTGAACTCGATTTTCTTCTTCGAAAACTTTCAGCATTTCTGGGGTTCCATAACGACCGGTGTCTATGGGTAAAATGGGCAATTGATATTTTCCTCAAAGTCTAAGGATATGCAGATTAAAGATTAATGTTTTACCAATACTATTGCTCATTGTGTTTGGTATTGAGGTTTAAGTCATGAAAACAACAGTGGCAATATTAGATAAAGAAGGCAATAATATCGTCGAACAAGTTATTGATGTTCTTAACACGCTAAGCGGGAGAGTCCCTTCGCATTTCGGTTTAGTCTCACCAAAGAAAACTGTTATCGAAAAAAGTCCTGGGGTCCTTACTCGACAAGGAATAGAATCCTCTGCCGTAGTTGGCTTTGTTTCGACAAAACCCATTTCATTAAGTGGTTATGAGTTTTTGCAGTTGGATGATGCCGCAGTTGTTTTTGAAGGGAAAATATATTCGCCAATATCAAACACGGCTGTTTTGGAGCAGGTAGCTAAGGAACCGCTCCACTGCGAAAGCCTTCTACAAACAATTATCACAGATGCAGATGGAGACTACTCTTTTCTGATGCTAAAAGATGGCTGGGTTGGCGCGGGAAGAGACTCTGTAGGGGTTCAACCGCTTTATTACGGAGAAAATAAAGCCATCGCTGCAGTTGCTACAAACAGAAAAGCCCTATGGTTTCTTGGATTAGAAAACCCATATTCTTTTCCACCGGGAAACATCGGTTTTGCCAACCACGAAGGTTTCCAATTTAAACCAGTTAAGACTCTGACTTACACTGAGCCTACACCGATTTCGTTGGATGAAGCTGCAATGAGACTTCAAGATTTTCTTGAAGAATCAATAAAACGGCGCACAAATAACGTGAAAGAAGTTGCTGTAGCATTTTCAGGTGGTCTAGACAGCAGCATTGTCGCTTACATAACCTCTAAACTTGGGGTGAAAGTAAACCTATTCCATGTAAGCATCGAAAATCAACCTGAAACTGAAGAAGCAATCGAGGCGTCAGAAAAATTAAATTTGCCTTTGCAAGTGGATTTATTCAAAGATTCTGATGTCGAAAATACGTTGCCAAAGGTTGTAGCCCTTATTGAAGAGGCTGACCCCATTAAAGCCAGTGTTGGTTTGCCATTTTACTGGGTTGCTGAGAAAGCGGCTGAAGCGCATTTTCATATAATGTTGGCTGGGCAAGGCGCAGATGAACTATTCGGAGGTTACCAACGTTATGTCCAAGAATACTGCAAAGATGGAAGCGAAAAAGTCAGAAAAACAATGTTTAACGACGTGGTCAACATCCACCAAAGCAATCTGGAGCGTGACCTTAAAATCACGGCTTTTCACGATATCGAACTACGATTACCTTTTGCCATGCTTGAGCTTGCTAAGTTTGCGTTAAGTTTACCAATCGAGTGTAAAATGGAGCCGCAGGCTGATACTTTAAGAAAACTCGTATTGCGAAAAGTAGCGTTGAATGTTGGCCTGCCTAACAAACTAGTTGTCAAACCCAAGAAAGCTGTGCAATATTCCACGGGTATCAATGATGCGATAAAACGGGTAGCGAAAAAACTTGACAAAACCGTTAACGAATACATAACACAGCTGCTTCAAGAATCAAAACGATAGTTCAAAAAGAAAACGCGGGGAATCTTGCTTTTAGATTTAATATCTCTTTTTTTGTTATTGGTCAATTTTGACCAATTTTAGGGGGATACCCTTAAAGAATGCAGAAGAAAAATATCTTGTTAGAATGCTGAGTTAATTAAATTTCACGAAAATCCCTCTGTTGCATTTCAGAAATTAAGGTGTCAATCTTGCTCTGTCTCTTGGGTAAAGCGTCACTTCCCTTATGTTTTTCTTTCCCGAGAGAATCATCGTTAACCGTTCAAGCCCAATCGCCCATCCAGCATGAGGCGGCATACCATAGTCGAATGCTTGCAGATGATGTTTGAAGGATTCAGGGTTAAGACCTTTTTCTTGCAGTCTCTGTATTAATTGGTCTTTTTGGCTTATTCTTGTTCCACCAGACACCAGTTCGATGTATCGCCACATTAAATCGAAGCCTTCACAAACTTCTGGCTTGTCGTCCCGTGGTTTTATGTAGAACGCTTTTGCGTGAGTGGGCCAGTCGGTTATGAAATAGAAGAATGGGTAGAGTTTTGCCAGTTCCCGGAATGCTTCGGTTGGAATGTCTTCACCCCAAGGGATTGCTACGGCTTGCTCTTTGAGGTCATCGAGAACTTGCGTGTAGGTTAAACGTTTAAACGGAACCTCAGGAACTTCAAACTTGTATTTCAAGGCAGAAAGCTCAGCAGTACATTTTTCTCTCACTGTTACACAGGCATGGTGGATGACCTGTTCTAGAAGCTCCATCACATCCCCTGAGTTGGCAAAAGCCTGTTCAATGTCAACAGATGTGAATTCGCTAAGGTGCCTGCGAGTATGTGATTCCTCGGCCCTAAAGAATGGACCAACCTCAAACACTTTCTCAAAACTCAACGTTAATTCTTCTTTGTAGAGCTGTGGACTTTGGGCAAGGTATGCTTTTTGGTCAAAATACTTAACAGAAAATAGTTCTGCGCCGCCTTCAGTTGCTGAGGCTATGATACGTGGCGTGTGTACTTCCAAAAATCCTTTCTCAAACAAGTAGTCTCTTATTGCGTTTAGGGCTATATGCTGGATTTTGAAGGCTGCCAAAACTTTATTTTGGGTCAAATCGAGGGCTCTTGCATCCAAACGAGCCTCAATATTAGCAGGAGTCTTACCTGTTATGTCAATGGGCAAAGCTTCAATGGCGGTGCTCAAGATTTTGATGGCGCTGGGAATAACTTCTATTCCTCTCGGTGTCATATTTGTTTTTTTTACAATACCCTTGACTGCTAAGCTGAATCTTTTCTGCAACGAATCTGATTTAGCTAATACTTCGGGCGCTATTCTTTTTTTGGGAATGGTTACTTGGATTGTTCCTTCTCGGTCTTGCAGAATAATAAAACGTATACCGCCTAAATCGCGGATTTCCTGAACCCATCCAAAAAGAGTAACTTCTTGTCCGTCAATTTCGGGTGTAACATTGTTTGTATAGTGGCTTCTATTCCATTCACCTATAGAGTCCAAGTCCATTGTTAACCGCCAATCCTTAATCTGCGATTTCTACACGTAAGGACATTTTACGTACTTTATGAGCAATTTCCTTTAATGCTTTTAGATCAAAAGGTAGCTGAGCACCCCGTTTGCGCTTGAGAATAACTCTAGTTTCTGTTGTTCCATCGGGAAGCCAGATAGTGTTTATTGTTAAAATGCTGAATGGCATGAACAGGTCTTCTAGAAATTTGCGGTCGTCAACACCATACTCTAAAACCTTAACGTTTTTTCCTGTTTCATCGCCTATGGTTTTGATGATTTTGCCGCTGTAACCTAAAAGTTTTGGCACGTCTCCATGTCCAACAATAATGGCTAATGTTTTTTCTACATCAACTGCTTTATAGAAACAGACATTTTGCAAAGAAGGATATTTCTCTTCCATTGAAAGCAACAAGCGGGCTATCTTCAAGTCTAAATCGCTAATTTCGCCAGTTTTCACTTTAGATGAACATTTTTGGCAAAGGATGCCGCTTTTTAAGCAGAAACTGCAAAGTTCCGTTTTCATTTTAGTGACCGTTTTTCCTGCAAAGTTAGGAGTTTAGCCATTTCGTGATTATCTGACCAATTTTATTTCTATAGTGCTGACATTAGTTGCTGAGTCGCCTTCATCTTGTGGCTGAAATTGGTCAGTTCCGATTCCGATGCTCTTAATTTTTACGTCTGGAAGAAATCTATGCCTGACAACTTCAGCTACATCTATTGCTCGGCTGATAGATCTTCCACGAGCTTTGATGCTTACCTCTTTTGCGCCGCCATGAAAGGTAGTGATACACGCGAGTACATAGTTCATTATAGGTTTCTTTCCGATTAAGACCGCATTGCTTTCTGTCACGACTCGCTTCGCTCCTAGTTTACTTTTTAAGTGGCTTCAGTAAAGATTTTTCTAAAAATAAATACATTGTGGTATGATCATAACCTTCTGCTGAACATTTACAAAATTAGCTACGGGTGGCTTATTTAGACTGTTCTTAGTTATGACCGTTAGCGATTTATATACTAAAATCATCATAACTCTTAGTAAACTATTTCGAGCATCAAATTCTTAAGTAACCTCACTATTGTAAAGGTTTAGCTTAACAAACAACCACATAAGTGAGCAATTTGGAACCACTAACTAAACGTTCAATTCAACTCTTAAAAACACTCTACGAGAAAGGAAAATCCACAAACACCTATACCCTGAGGGTAAAACAAGACGAATTATCAAGCCAACTAGGCGTGAGTAGGCAAGCGCTAAACGTTCACTTGCGTAAACTCAAAAACCGTGGCTATATCCGAACTGGAAGAGGCTTCATTGATGTAACTGATAAAGGCTTAAATGCTCTAGGAGTTTCCACTACCCCCGCTTTTATCCTCCTAAAAGTTGCTCCAATTAAACGAATCCATGTTTATGATCAAATCCGTGAACTTGCTGTTTCCAGAGCTTTTCGCATAGCCGGCGAAGTGGATGCTTTAATTATTGTTGAACGCGATAATCTTGATGAAGTTCTAAAAAAACTTTACAACATTGATGGAATAGAAGATACACGCTCTTATGTGACCATCGAAGAAATTCAATAAAATTCCGAATTCTTATCCTTAGGGTGCTTTAACCTAGTCTTTTGTAAAATGTGAAGTTTAGACAAAAGGTATATTTGATACTTAGCCATCAAAGACTTAGCCAAAATAGAAGGTTAACAATAAAATGCCAATATTAGATCCAGTGAAGAAAGCCATAGCGCAACAGCATAGGTTGTATATGAAAATCTGCAGAGACTGCGGCGCTCGCAACGCTTCAACCGCCATAAAATGCAGAAAATGCAAGGGCAAGAATCTGCGCTGGAAGAAACGAGAAATAGTAAAGTAATCGATTCTTTCTATTTTTACCTCATTTCGTAAGAAAATACCTTAGTCTTTTCTATTTCCAAGCTTTATGGAATGCCAACGTCTTCTTTGATGATTACCTACATTTCCTATTCTTGTGATTTAGAGGACTTTCGTGAGTGTTTCCATGTTGAAAACGGTAGTTGCGCAACCATTCTTTATTAGCGGAATTCCTTGCCCCGTTACACTCCCACTGTCTAATAATGGGCGCATGAGTTTCATTTCCTCTCCGCATGCAACACCGACAATCCCTTCGTATTGTCTCGTTTTGAGAATCTTGGGTATGCATGAGCCTCCGGGCAATAGGAATACATCATAACCTTTCTTCTTTGCATACTGGTCTGCTTTATTTACTAAGCAGTCTTCTGAACAGTGTGCACATTTGTAAGATGGTATATCTGCGTCAAATGTTGCTTTGCAGCGATTATCCATATATTTACGGGAACAATGCGGCAAGAAGAGAGCTCTTTTCTTTGTTTCCAAAAACTTACTTCTCTCAATCATGTTAACTGCTTGTAAATCAATCAGATCCTGGAGGACAACCACAGCATCAGCAAGATTAAGTCCGGTTGCTTCTTGGATTTTAAACTTTAAGATAATTTCATTTAGTTTCTTAAGTAGCGACTTATGCATGCCCTTCTGATAACTTACTAAAGCAATTTCAGTGAAGAAGAAACGTGGTACCTTTGACAAATCAAAAGTAAATTTATAGGGCATACGATAGCATAGCAAATAAGCTGCTTAAAAAAATACCTGTGCCTCTCTAAGAATCATCAGGAGATTTCTTAGTGTCGGAATCTAACAGTTCTTTAATAACTGAAAGTTGTTCACGCAATTGGTTTACCTCTTCTTCCAAGCTATTGGCTCGGGCGTCTGCATCTTTTCTAATGCTTTCCAAGCTGCCTGAAAATTCAGACCCAGATTCAAAGGTTTCTATGTTTTGATGTAAATCCGCTAAGTTCCTTCTAAACCCGGCTTGTATTTCTTTGAGTTTGCAAATTAACACTTCTATTTTTGAGGTTTCCAAGTTAGGTGTGGTTGAGTTATCCATTTGTTTTCACATTTGCTTCAAAGCAAAAGAATCGAAAAGAAAAAGATTAGATGCTTATCTGGAACATTAATCGTTCAACAAGCTCTTTGTATCGGTTGCGAATGGTAACCTCAGTAACCTGAGCAATTTCAGCGATTTCTCTTTGTGTTTTTCTCTCGCCAGTTAAGACAGAGGCTACGTAACTTGCTGCTGCCGCAATTCCAGTTGGTCCTCTTCCTGAAGTGAGTTTAAGTTCTTTCGCTGCAGCCAATATTTTGTGAGCGATTTCTTCAACTTTTCCTTGCATTGTCAGTTGATTAGAAAACTTTGTTATGTACTGGCTTGGTTTTAGTGGTGGGATAGAATAGTTTAATTCTCTAATGAGGAAACGGTAACTTCTACCAACTTCTTTCTTGTTTACAGTTGAAGACTGAGAGATTTCATCTAAGGTCCGTGGTAACCCGCATTGTCTACAGGCTAAATAAATTGCTGCTGATGTAACACCCTGAATTGATCTGCCTCTGATTAGGCGTTCTTTTACTGCTTTTCGGTAAATTACTGAAGCGGTTTCAAGAATGTTTTTTGGAAGGTTCAAGTTATTGGAAATCTTTGTAATTTCAGAAAGGGCAAATGCTAAGTTCCGTTCCGTAGCGTCTGAAACTCTAATGCGTCTTTGCCATTTCCTAAGACGGTAAACTTGTGCTTTCTGTCCTGGTGAAAGACTTTTGCCATAGATGTCGCGGTCGTGCCAGTCGATTGTTGTTGATAAACCTTTATCATGGATAGTATAAGTTAATGGTGCTCCAACTCTGGTTCGTTTTGATCTTTGCTCATCATCAAACGCTCTCCATTCAGGTCCTCGGTCAGCTATTTTGGCTGCTACAACGAAACCGCAGTCCATGCACACTATTTCGGCGCATTCATAATCGCGCATAAGTCGAGTACTGCCACATTCAGGGCAGGATTGTATTTTGGCGTTCTGCTTTTGCCGTTTGATCTGTTTCTTCAGTACTTGCTGTCTCTACTCATTTAGTTCTTGCTCCGTTTCGTTTTCGAGAGAAGCAAGTACACAGGTTTATTCAATAGTTTAGATGGTTCCCTAACAGTCGGCTTCACCACTGCATAAGGAGCGGATACTGGACCTATAATGTCAAAAACTCGTCCGATAACATTTAAGTTCTCGTCAACAACTTCTGAGCCAATTTTAGGCGTTTGTTCACTCTTTACAATCATGTTTTTTGATGGAGTTAACGCCCGCACTCTGCCCAATTTCTGCAAACGCGCCATTCCCCTCTCGAAAAACAAGTAGGAGACCGTAGGAGCTTATTTAAAGCTTTCTAAGGGCTTTAAAAGGCTAAAGTTTGAGACTGAATTTTGAGTCAGAAAGCTTCTTAAATAAGAAGTGTGGATAAGACTGTGCCTTAAAAGGGTGAGGCTAATATGTCCAAACCATTTTATGTAAAATATGAAGTACCAAAAGAAATCGTAGATGCAGCCTATGAAGCCCTAACGATTGCTTCTAAATCAGGAGTAGTTAGGAAAGGAACAAACGAAGCTACAAAAGCAGTTGAACGATCTAAAGCAAAACTCGTTGTCATCGCTGAAGATGTAGATCCACCGGAAGTTGTGGCACATTTACCGCTTCTCTGCGAAGAAAGAAAAATTCCATACGTGTTCGTACCAAGCAAAGAGAAACTCGGCAACTCAATAGGCATCGACGTTCCATGTGCAGCAGCATGTATTCTCAAAGAAGGCGAAGCCGCAGGGTTAATCAAAGAAATAGTCACACGTATTGACCAGGTTAAACGAGGAACTCAGTAATGAGTAAAGAAGCAGCTGAAGAACTTATTCCGTCAGAGGTTATCCAAGTAATAGGTCGCACAGGTGTCACCGGCGAAATCACACAGGTTAGAGTTCGCATAATGGAAGGCAAAGACAAAGGCAGAATCATAACACGCAACGTTAAAGGACCAGTACGAGTTCAAGATATTCTGATGCTGCGAGAAACAGAAAGAGAAGCAAAGAAAATCACAAGATAAACATAACAAGGAGAAATATTGTCATGCCAAAAAATCAGTAAATGTTCGTTCTGTGGTGCTGATTTTCCAGCTGGCACAGGCATGATGTTCGTTAAAAACGACGGATCAATTCTATGGTTCGATTCTGGCAAATGCAAGAAAAGCTCGCTACTATTCAAAAGAGATGCACGTAAACTAAAGTGGACCAAGTACTTCGGTAAAGAAGAGAAAGGCAAAGGTTAAACCGAAGTCCTTCAAAATTTCAACCCATTTTTTCATATCCATCATCTAATTTATTTGACTTTTTACCGAAAGTTTATCTTTCAAATGTGTTCCTGAAAATTAAGGTGTCAGTGTGCCGCTTTTCGTACGAAGAAAGAAGCATTTGAATGGTTAAAGTCAGGTCAAAAAACAATCGACGTCCGAAAAGGCAGCGCTTTGGGTGGAAAGGTTGCCGTCTATCTTTCAGGTCGAAAAGTTCTTCGAATGAAAATTGTGAAAAAAGAAACGGGGCAACTATTGGAAGTTATACGATTGGATAATTGTAGATTAGTCATTCCTTCTGCTTTGCACTTGATGATGCGGTTGTTTATTTAAATAGACTATATGATGGCTGCGAAGGCGTTTTCACTGCTTATTATGTTGGCGCGAGGGCGGGGATAATTTAACGTGGAAAACTTAAGGTTGATTGTGTTTACGTTTTAATTTGGTTTAAATTTACGTTTTTAGAAAAATAATTGATTAAAACGTAACACTTAAATATTACGCAATGCATTGTTCCGTACCTATAAATGAGGAATCTAAAATGTTAACATTCAGCGGTTGTTACACTGCATTAATAACTCCTATTAACCGTAATCGCCAAGTCGATTACGAAGGCTTACACAGCTAGTAATTTCCAAATTAAAGAAGGCGTAAAAGGCATACTAGCCGTGGGAACAACTGGTGAAACCCATTAGACTGGAACAGAACATAATAAGGTTATCGAAAAAACTCACGAGTATGCCGGTACAAAAGTGCTTAACCATAGCAGGCACAGGTAGCAACTCTACACAGGAAGCGATCGAAGGCACACAACACGCCCAGTACGAAGGCATAAAATGCGTTCTCTTGTAGACCTATTATAATGGCCCAAGTTCAATGGAAATACGTAGAGAATACGTTGAGCCAATTGCCGGCAGTTCCCCGACATCCAAGTTATTCCATACGTTATCCCTGGTAGAACAGGAACCCAACTTTACCCGCAAGACTTGGCATCCTACACCAACAGTACCCAAACGTTCGATGCGTAAAGGAAGCGACTGGAGATTTGAAGAATATGGAGTTGACAAGGCAGCTCTGCGGGAAGACTTTGACATACTTTCAGGGGATGATGACAAGACTTACACTATGATGATTTCACCTGACATCAGCGCAAGTGGCGTCATCTCAGTCGTCTCAAACGTTGCTCCCGGCGCAGTTGTAAATATGGTACATTACATTCTGGACGGAAACGAAGAAGCAGCCAGCGTAATCGCCCAAGCACTTCAGCCACTCTTCAGTATAGTCACAGTAAAAACACAGGAGCAAACACCATATGGCACAGTTACATGCAAAGCCAGAAATCCACTAGCTTACAAGACACTGATGAACGTGCTTGGCATGCCATCTGGTCCATGCAGGCAACCTCTGGGAAAAATGACTCGCAGCGGCTTAGATGTGGTCCTTACAAACGCGCGAAAAGTTTACGAAACACCCTAAAATTCTGCAGCCAATCGAAGAATATTTCGGCGTTGACCTAAAAGACCGACTTTACAATGAGAAGTACTTGGAGGGTCTTTACTATGCTTAAGCTGTGCGTAGCAGGCGCCGCGGAAGAATGGGCAACGCAATAATGACTGAAGCAACCACAAAAGGGCATTAGATCGTAGGAGCAATTGAAGCTCCAGAACACTCCGTCTACAAGCAAAACCCTGAGAGAACTCGGCATCACCAATTCTGACACACGAATATCTGAGCTCGGAACAGAATTAAAGAAGCTCTAGTGAAGCAGATGTTTATGTAAGCTTCACAATGCCCGCAGCCGAAATGATTAACATACCCATTGTTGTTGACCCTGGAAAACGCATAATTCTTGGAACCACAGGCTTCACACCAGAGCAAAACCGACAAATGGTGACTGCAATGTCAGGCAAAGTCCCTGCAGTGTTTTCCCCGAACTACTAGGTAGGCGTTAACATAATGTTCAAGCTTGCAGAAGCTCTGAAGGCTTTCCCGTCTGGATATGACTTCAGCATAAGCGAAATCCACCATACTGGTAAGAAAGATGCACCAAGCGGCACCGCAAAAAAACTAGGCAAATCGTTGCCAATAGCCGCGGCTACTCAAAAATCGGTGTACGGCACGAGAAGGCATCAGCCCACGACAGCCTGTAGAAGTTGAAATCTGGCTTTGCGCGCAGGCGGAGTACCAGGAATCCACGACTTAATCGTTGCTGGACCCTACGAGATGCTCGCATAGAGCACACGGCGTTTTCACGCAACGTCTTTGCACAAGGAGCTATTTACGCGGCGGAATGGTTAAACAACAAAACGAGCCTAAAGTATTCAGCATGGCTGACGTTTTAGGCTTACTTAATGCAAAACCAACCATTAACGTTTTTATCGAGGAGAATCAACTCAAAAGAGCAAGGAAGAAACAAGCAATGTCAATGAACCGTAAAGTAGCCATTTAGGCGCAACTGGAGCCGTTGGACAACGGTACATTCAACTCTTGCAGGGGCATCCATGGTTTAAGATCGAGGTGCTTGCTGCTTCTGAACGGTCAGCAGGGAAAAAGTACGAGAAGCTTGCAACTGGGTTATGGAACCAATTTGCCTAAAGAAATTGCCGAGATGCCCGTAGTAAACGCTAACGTTGAATCAGTGGAGAAGGCTGGAGACGTAGATTTAGTTTTTTCTTCTCTGCCAGGCGAACTTGCGGGGCCTGTTGAAGCAGAATTTGCTGCGCTTTACCCAGTGTTCAGCAAGGCAAGCGCGCACAGAATGGAGAAAGATGTGCCGTTGATCATTCCAGAAATTAATCCTGATCATGCTGATTGATTAAGATTCAGCAGAAGAGAGAGGATGGAAAGGATTTATCACCACTGACCCGAACTGCAGCACCATACAACTTGCAATTTCGTTAAAGCCGCTTATGCAGTTTGGCTTAAAGCAAGTTATTGTTTCAACCATGCAAGCTTTAAGCGGTGCAGGATACCCGGGCGTTCCTTCGTTGGACATAATCGACAACGTGGTTCCTTTCATTTCTAGGGGAAGAAGAGAAGATGGAAGCGAGGCTCAAGATTTTGGGTACTTCAACGGCAAAATCGTTCAGAACGCTGATTTCAAGTTGAGTGCGAGCTGCAACCGAGTTAACGTTAAAGATGGGCATTTAGAATCAGTATTCGTAAAGCTAGACGAGGACCCCGACTGGAAGAAATTGCCGCTGCCTTTGCTAAGTTCAAGGGCGAACCACAGAAACTCAAGTTGCCCTCTGCTCCAGAAAACCCAATTGTGGTTCGCATGAGAAGAACCGACCCCAACCACGGTTCGACCGGGACACGGGAAGCGGAATGAGCGTTGTTGTTGGCAGAATACGGAAAGACCCGATTATGACTTTCAAGTATATGTGTTTAGGACATAACACGATTCGTGGCGGTGCAGGCGCAGGAATTTTGAGTGCGGAATTTATGTGGCTAAAGGCTTAGCTTAAACTTCAATGTAGCAGTAGATGTCGGTGTAAACAAGGATGGTTAAAAAGAAAGCTTCATGAACCATTAGAAGACAGAAAAGGCAGTTTGTTCTTTGATGGCTATTCAGTTAAGGAATTAGCTAAAAAATATGATACCCCCTTATATGTCATAAGTGAGAAACGTTAAGAGACAATTATAATCGTATTCACGATGCTTTAATTCGCAACTACAAGTACGTCCGGGTTTACTATGCTGCAAAAGCCAACTCAAACCTTACAGTACTAAAGATTTTACAGTCGCAAGGCTCCTATTTAGACACCGTTAGTCCAGGCGAAGTTTACATGGGCTTAATTAGCGGCTACACACCTGATCGTTTTTTATTCACTGGAACCAGCGTGCGAAATGACGAGTTAAAATTTCTGTCTGATGCAAAGGTCACAATAAACGTTGATTCCCAATCGGAATTGGATAGACTGCTAAAGATTGCCGTACCGCCAGTTTTGTCAGTACGTGTTAACCCAGAAATTGGAGCAGGTCACCACAGCCACTGTATAACTGCAGGTCCAGACTCGAAGTTTGGGCTATTAGAAGAAGATGCTGTAAAAGCGTATCCAATTGCTAAGAGGGCAAGAGTAGAAAGATTTCGGTATTCACATGCATATTGGCTCAGGGATTCTTGATGTTGAACCTTATGTTTTGGCGGTTGAAAAACTTTTGAGCATTGCTAAACGGGTTCATGATGAAGTGGGAATAGAGTTTGAGTTCATCGATATTGGGGGAGGGTTTGGTGTTCCTTACAAGCCAGAGGAAGCAGATTTCGCCTTGGCTGAGTTTGCTTCAAGAGTTGTGGTTCCTTTCAAGGGTAAGGTTGCAGAATATGGTCTCGGCAAACCATTTTTGTGTGTTGAACCAGGCAGATACTTAGTTTGCGACGCAAGCATCTTACTTACGACAGTTAACACTGTAAAGCATACGCCTTACCAAGAAGTTTGTTGGCGTAGATGCAGGCTTCAACACGCTGGTTAGGCCAACAATGTATGGATCCTATCACCAAATAATTGTTACCAACAAGCTTGGATCAAAGACGAGGAATCTATGATGTTGTGGTCCAATCTGCGAGTCAGGCGACGCCTTAGCGAAAGATCGATTGTTCCTGTGGTTGAAGAAGGAGATTTGCTCGCAGTTTTGAATGCTGGTGCCTACGGTTTCAGCATGAGTTCACAATATAATGCAAGGCCGAGAGCTGCGGAAGTTCTGATTAGGCAAGGTAAGCCAGCAATGATTAGAGAGCGAGAACAGCTTGATAATTTAACAGCGAATCAAAAAATGGCAGATTGACTTTATGCACTTTGGAAGATGCATGGTTTAGGAAATGATTACGTTGTAATCGATAATAGAGATGAGAGAATAAGCGGTGAGAGCTGCTGTTTTAGCAAAGAAAATTTGTGAACAGGCGTTTTTCGGTCGGAGCAGATGGGCTTTTGCTGGTTTCTAACTCAAAAGTGGCTGATGCGAAGATGCGGATTTTCAACGCTGACGGCAGTGAAGCAGAAATGTGCGGAAACGGATACGCTGCTTTGCAAAGTACTGCTATGAAAACGGAATCGTAGTCAAACCAGGGTTTACCGTTGAAACCATGTCAGGAGTCAGGCATGTTTGGCTAACCTTTGTTGAAAAAGAAGTTACTTCTGAAAGGTTGACATGGGAATGCCAAATTGGGCAAGAAGTTCTCTTCCAATGATCGGGCAGGGAACTTGTATTAACGAAAACTTATGCGTTGATGGCAAAGACTACAAGGTAACATGTCTTTCAATAGGCAATCCTCATTGCATAATATTTGTAAGAAAATTGGAAGATTTTCCTGTTGAACAAATTGGTCCAAAAATTGAGAATCACACGGCGTTTCCAAAAAGAACCAATGTTGGCTTCGTTCAAGTCTTAGGCAAGAATGAGTTGAAAGTTCGCGTTTGGGAGAGGGGTTGTGGGGAAACGTTCGCTTGTGGTACAGGAACTTGCGCGGCCGTTGCTGCAGCAAATAAACTTGGAAAGGTCGGAAACAAAGTTAATGTTCATTTGCTTGGTGGCGATTTGCAAGTGGATGCAGATGAAAACTTTCTTCTAAGCGGAGCTGCTGAAAAAGTTTTTGAAGGAACTCTATTTGGAGAGCTGTAAATATGTCGTTTGAATATGCTGACAGAATCAAGCGATTACCACCTTACTTGTTTACCGAGATTGAAAAAAAAATTAAAGAAAAGAAAGCAGAAGGTATAGATCTAATTTCTCTAAGCATTGGTGATCCAGATCTTCCTCCTCCAAAATTTGTCATCGAAGCCTTAAAAGAAGAAGTGGCTAACCTGAAAAATCATAATTATTCCTTCAGTCAAGGCGAATCAGATTTCCGAGAAGCGGTTACAGAGTGGTACAAGAAACGCTTCAACGTTGACCTGAAGCCAGAACAAGTGATTGCTCTTTTAGGTTCCAAAGAAGGAATAGCAAACATTGCTCGAGCATTTATTAACCCAGGTGACAAAGTCATTGTACCTGACCCTGCTTACCCAGTTTATGCTAATGGTAGCACAATTCTCTGTGACGGTTCAACAGTGCCCATTCCACTTCTTGAGGAAAACGGCTTCAAGCCCGATTTCCAAACAATTGAACCAAAGGGGAGCAAGATGCTGTTTCTAAATTACCCTAATAATCCAACTGCTGCAACTGTTGACAAAACGTTTCTAAAAGAATCAGTAGACTTTGCAAAAGAAAACAACCTAATTCTCTGTTATGACAATGCGTACTCCGAAATCACTTATGACAACTATCGAGCACCAAGCATTCTGGAAGTTGATGGTGCAATGGATGTTGCAGTAGAGTTTCATTCCTTATCAAAAACTTTTAACATGACAGGCGATCGAATAGCTTTCGCAGTTGGCAACCCACAACTTATCCATGGCTTAATGAAAGTCAAGTCGCAGATCGATTCTGGGCCGCCTGTTTATACTCAAAAAGTAGCTGTCAAAGCTTTAGCCGCTCTACAAGAGCCGTGAACCACCAGACATTCCTAAAGGAAAATAACCAAATTCTGCAAGAACGCCGCGACCTACTCGTTGAAACGCTCTGCAAAATCGGATACAAATGTGACAAACCCAAAGCAACATTTTACGTCTGGATAAACTGCAAAGGCGACTCAATGAAGTTCACTGCAAAACTGCTGGATGCTGGTGTGGCTGTGACTCCTGGCGTCGGCTTTGGCGAGTTCGGTGAAGGCTATGCAAGGATAACATTTACTCAGCCGAAAGAACGTATAATTGAAGCTTGCAACAGAATCGCCAGCGTTTTCTAATTTTTTTCTTCCTAAAGGTTTTATCTGTTCAAAGTCAAACTGCTTCTTTAGTCCTTTACATGTCAGAACAACAAGAGAAAAAGAAGAAAAAGAGAAAACAGCAAACAAGCTCTTTTAGAAAAACCCAAGAAGTTCAAAGCGAGGTTTTGCCAGAGTTAGTTGAAAGGCTCGAAAGAGCTGGCAAAAGAGAAAAAATACGTTGACATTCAAGTTTGCCCTAAATGCAAAAGCCCGTTTGTTCGCCAAGTTGGTAATATGGGTGGAGATACTTCAGCACACATCGGTTTTACTCCGCCTACATTTGCGTGTGGCGAATGCGGCTGGAGAGGAAAGACAGTGCTTAAAGCAACAAACAAACCAACAACTACGAAAGATGTTGTTATTATGTCAGAAGCTACTGATGCAGCTGAAAAACAAAGTAAAAAGAAACGATGGTTTACTAAATAAAATCTTTTAATTTTTGTATAAAGAAAGAAAACAAGAAAAGAAAGGTTAGCTGTTTATTTTGCAGCTGCCTTTGCGAGTTTCTTTAGGATTTGGTCTTTGGCGATAGTGTAGGCGATCGAGTAGTCAAAGAGTCCTGTGGCTCGATGGTTGCGCGTTTAATCATTTCTGTTTCGGTTTTGATTTTGAGTTTGCCAATTGCTAATGCGCCTATTCCGTAAACTCCTGGTTTAAGTTCTATGCTGTCGTCATTTGGAGCTAAGCCTTCAACACCTAACGGCTTAATTGCATTGATGTCAGCAACAATTTTGCAGGATGTACCAATTTGCTGCTTTCGAGAGTAGTTGTATTCCGCCTGCGCCTGCTGAAAGGATGATTTCTGCATCTTTAGTGGCTTCTGCTGTTTGTTCGGGTTTTGTGACTTCGACAACTTTGACTCTTTGTGCACCGACTTCAGCGTTGATTTTGTCTGCGACAGCTTGCCCTTTTGCATAGTGCACGGCTGGTAATTGTTACGTTGGCTTTTTCTGCAGCGTAGATTCTTGCGGCTGTTTGCCCGACTGGTCCTGTGCCTGCTAAAACTGTGACTTTTTTGCCTTCAAGTGTTCCGAAGCCTTTTTCCATTGCTGCTCCAAAGGTTTTTGCTACTGCAGCAGCGGCTGTTGAGTATCCGCCTCGTGGGTCAACAATTATGCTGTTTCCCCATGGGGCTGACTTCATGGCTTTCTGTGTTGCTTCGACAACTTTTTCGACCATTTCAAAGTTGCTTCCGTTAATGAAGACTTTAGTGTGTTTTGCGCCTTCGGGTCCTCTTGGGAACAATAGATCAAAGACAATTTTTGGGGCATCTTCAGCTGTTACATTTTCATATTTGAATATCATTGAATCTGGAAAAGCATCTATTGCTACGAGCATGTCGAAGGGACTGCAATATTTGTCTGTGTCAAGAAAAACGAAAACTGTTTTGTAACTTGGTTGTGCCAATTTTTTACACCTTACCCTGTTTGTGATGCGGTTTAATGATTTAAGAATTATCCAGTTTATGAGTTTTTAGTTTAACAATGAGCTGTTTCTCAGCGTTATGTTTGACACGAGTCTTGAAGAGAACATCAACACCTATGATGCCATTTCTGTTTCTATTAGTGTTGGCTTTGTTTTTTGATTTGAGGTTTGAATTATCTGAAGATTGAGTCTGTAATAGTCTATAGTAGTCTGTAATAGTCTATAATAGTCTGCAATAGTCAAATGAAGTTACTAAAAGTGAATTAAAGTGAAGAGCATTCACCGTATACTTATTGTGAAATTAAGTGGTTACGAGTTCTTTTTGAACCGCAATTGTTTAATAAGCTAGCTTTCAGAGTTCTATCCATAAAGATCAGGAAGTTATTTGATTGTCTATAAATGAGAATTTAGAGAAACTTTCAAACGCATGCGGTGTAACGGGCAGAGAAAATGAAGTCAGAGAATTGATGATTCGACTCATGACGCCCTACGCAGACGAAATAGTCGTTGATAGGCTTGAAAACGTTATAGCTATCAAAAAAGGAAAGGAAAAGTCGCCAAAGATTATGCTCGCAGCTCACATGGATGAAGTCGGCTTAATGGTAAAAACAATCACCAAAGATGGCTTTTTGCAATTCGCTAAAATGGGTGGAATAGACGACCGCATCCTGCCCGCTCAGAAAGTACGGTTTTCTCAAGAAAAGGCCATCTTTCCCAGGCATAATCGGGTCAAAACCGCCGCATATCCAAAAAGAAGAGGAAAGAAAAAAAATCATTAGCTTTCGATGAGCTCTTCATCGATGTCGGAGCAGAAAACAAAGAAGATGCATTAGCACTGGGCGTTGCAGTAGGCGACCCAGTTGGCTTTGATGTAAAATACGTTGAGTTAGGCAGAGACGTTGTTGTTGGCAAAGCTTTTGATAATCGCGCAGGCTGCGTTACAATGGTTGAAGCTCTCAAACTAATGGAAAAAACTGATTTTACAGTTTGTGCTGTAGGTACTGTCCAAGAAGAAGTGGGTTTGCGGGGTGCAGCAGCTGCGGCGTTCGGTGTTGACCCTGATTTGGCAATAGCGCTTGATGTAACTATCGCCGGAGACGTTCCAGGCGTAAGAGAATTCGATACCAGTGTAAAAATGGGCAAAGGACCAGCTTTAACAATATCAGATTCTGGCTTGATTACTAATCCAAAGATTTTGCGTTGGCTTGTGGATACAGCGGAAGAAGAAAAAATCCCTTTCAGCTTGAAACTGGATTACTCGGATCAACTGACGCAGCAAGAATTTCCTTAACACGGCAGGGCATCTCCATGCGGAAACATATCCATCGCAACAAGATACATTCACAGTCCGGTTGGCATGCTTAGCCTCAAGGATATAGAGAACTCAGCCAAACTAACTGTAGCTGCTATCCAAAGAATTTCTAAATATTTCTAAGATAAACCAGTACATTTTCGTTGGCGCTAAAGAATTGGACACAAATGCCGAGGAGAAATTTGCGGGAAAATTTGAGTTTCTAGAGCACACAGCAGACGTTTACATACGTGCATATGGAAAAACAATGGAGGAAGCCTATCAAAACGCCGCACTTGCAACCTTTGAAACCATGACAGACAGTGAAAAAGTTGCTCAGGAAGTAGAACAAACCTTAGAAGTTGAAGCTGAAGATCAATATGCACTCCTATATAACTGGTTAGAAGCATTGCTCGTGAAGTTTGAAACTGAAAACTTGTTTTTCTCAAGATTCCAAATCACTGATTGGACAGAAACTGCTGAAAATTTCAAATTTAAAGCGAGAATTTGGGGTGAAAAATTTGACCCAAAGAAACACCCGCAGAAAGTCGGCGTTAAAGCAGTGACTTATCATAGAATGGTAATAATAAAGGAAAAAGACCGTGTGGTCTTGGAGTTTATTTTGGATATCTAGGCTAATTTAAGTTTCTTTAGTTCTGTTATCAATCTTTCAACTATTGGTTCCGGCGGTTGATCTAAGGTTGTTGTTGTTGAAGTGATGAGAGGAATTTTTTTCTGATTGAAGTAATCTAAGAGTGGCTTTGTTTGCTCTTGGTAAACTTGGAGTCTTTTTTTGATGACCTCCGGGTTGTCATCTGATCGTTGGTACAGTGGTCCTCCACATTTGTCACAGATGCCTTCAGTTTTTGGCTTCAGGTACCGTATGTTGTAGACGGTTCCGCAGTTGCGGCATATTCTACGTGTTGACAAGCGTTCAATGATAATCCAGTCTGGAACATCGAGTTGCAGTATTACATCAATTTTAGTAATAGTGTCTAAAGTTTTGGCTTGCGCGAGCGTCCGTGGATAGCCGTCTAGTATGAAGCCTTTTTCTTTTGGAATTTTGCTTAAGCGGTGTTTTAGCACTTCTAAGACAACTTCATCTGGGACCAGTAATCCCTTTTCAACGTAACTCTTGACTCTCCTACCCAACTCTGAATCTTCTTTTAATAATTCTCGGAAAATATCGCCAGTTGCGATGACTTCTACCGCGAGTTTTTGTTGGAGTCTCGAGGCATAGGTACCTTTTCCAGCGCCTGGGGCTCCTAAAATAATTGCTTTCAATTCACTTAGCGACCTTTAGCTCCTTCATAGACGGGTTGAGGATAATTAAATTTTATGTATCCAATATTTTTATGGAAACATTTATGGCATAACAACTATTTCCATCTTAACTAAGGTGGATTTTTGCATACTAGGGAAATCGGAAAAAACCTGTTTCAGGTGAGCTAGAAACTGGCGGTTTCAAAAATCTCATCTGCAGCTACATAATTAAGAGTGCTAAAATTACACTTGTGGAGTCTGGTCCAACCTCTTCGGTGTCCAAACTTGTTTCTGGCATACAAGAACTTGATATTCGATTAGAGGATATTGAATTTGTTGCCATTACGCATGTTCACTTAGATCATGGTGGCGGTGTTGGCACACTGCTAAAGTTTCTGCCTAACGCTAAAGTTATTGTTCATTCGCGTGGAATGCCTCATCTGATAAATCCTGAACGGCTGTGGTTGTCGGCACAAACAGTTCTCGGGTTTGTTAGCGAAATTTTCGGCAAGCCTGAACCTGTTCCTGAAGAGCGAATAATTCCAGTTACTGAAGGCATGTTTGATTTAGGTGAGGGCGCAAAATTGAAGGTTATTGAGACGGTCGGGTCATGCTTCTCACAACCTAAGCTTTCAAGAATCTTTCAATGGTGGAGTTTTTCCAGGAGATGCTGCGGGTACGTATTTTCCAGAATTTGGTCTTGTGGTTCCGACTACGCCGACACCGTTCTACTTGGATGCCGCTTTAGCTTCTTTGGATAAAATAATCAATCTTGATCCGACAGTTTTGTATTATAGTCATTTTGGAAAAGCTTCTGATGCGGTTCAAAGGCTCAAAGATTACAAGATGCAGCTTCAGTTGTGGGCAAGAATTGCAGAGGAAGGTGTGAAGAAAAACTGGAGTCTTGAGCAGATTCGTGATGGAATTATTGCGGAAGATCCCGTGTTGTTCCAATGTTGGCTTCATTCAGCTCTCATCGTATTTACTCAAAAACGGTTCTGGAAAACTGTGTACGTGGCTTTATGGACTACGCAAAGCAAAAGCATGTTTCATAAACATTTTATAATATCTTTCATCTTTTGTTTGAGACGGTGAACGTTTTTGGGTGAAAGTGAAAGCAGAGCGGCTCCTGAAAGAGTCCCTCTTGAAAAAGTTAATGATTATATGTGGAACATTCCCCGCTACAAGTCAGTGATGCGTGTTCCCGGGATGGTTTTTGCTAATCAAGCGCTTTTGGAGAAAATGCAGACTGATCGCACACTCTGGCAATGTTCAAACGTCGCGCAGTTGCCTGGAATTTACAAATATGCTGTAACATTGCCTGATGGGCATGAAGGTTATGGTTTTCCAATCGGCGGCGTAGCAGCAACCGATTATGACAATGGTGTCATTAGCCCAGGCGGAGTGGGTTATGATATTAATTGCGGAGTTCGACTTTTAGCCACAACACTTACTGAACAAGAGATAAGACCAAAACTTGTTCCATTAGCTGAGACTATTTTTCGAAATGTTCCCTCTGGGCTTGGAAGCCGACAGAAAAGACCTCTCGATATCTTCTGCTGACCTTGACCATCTAGCAATTGAAGGTGTAAACTGGCTTATCAAACGTGGGTTCGGATGGCCAGAGGATGCAGCGCATTGTGAAGACAAGGTGCCATGGCCAACGCTGACCCAGACAAAGTTTCATCACAGCTAAAAGCAGAGGCTTAACTCAGATCGGCACTTTAGGCTCTGGGAACCACTTCTTAGAAATCCAAAAAGTAGACAAGATCTATAATCCTAAGACAGCTAAAGCTTTCGGAATCACGCAGGAAGGTCAAGTGACCGTTATGATTCATTGTGGCTCAAGAGGATATGGTCATCAAGTATGTTCTGACTATCTCAGAGTCATGGAGCATGCCGTGTTAAAATACAAGATAACGTTACCTGACCGCGAATTAGCTTGTGCACCAGGAAACAGCAATGAAGCCCGTGATTATTTCCAGGCTATGGCTTGCGCCGTTAACTATGCTTTTTGTAATCGACATGCGATCATGCATTGGGTTAGACAAAGCTTCCAACAAGTATTCCACGAAGCGCCCGAAAAATTCGGGCTAAAACTTGTTTACGACGTGACCCATAACATTGCCAAAATAGAAACTCACAAGATTGAAGGTGTGGACAAGAAGGTTTGGGTTCACCGCAAAGGAGCAACACGGCTTTCCCAGCTGGACACCCCGACATTCCTGCTGATTACCGCAGCGAAGGGCAACCAGTGCTTATTCCAGGTAGCATGGGAACCAGTTCTTGGATCTTGGCCGGTACACAGAAAGCAATGGATTTAACTTTTGGTTCAACCGCGCATGGGGCAGGCAGAATGATGAGTCGTTCAGCCGCCAAACGGCAGTATTGGGGTGCCGACATAAAAGCAGGTTTGGAGAAGCGGGGCATTATAGTTCGGGCTGCAAGTGCTTCAGTCTTGGCTGAGGAAGCGGACCCAGCGTATAAAAACGTGGACGTTGTTGCTGATGTTAGTGACAAGGTTGGGATTGCCACGAAGGTTGCGAGGCTTGTTCCTTTAGCAGTCGTAAAAGGGTAAACCTTAGCAATCATCTTTCTTATTTCTTTTGTAACTCTTTTTGTTATTTATTTTGCAAATCGTATATCAAGAAGCTTAACAATGCATATTAATCAGATCACCAAAAAGTAGGAAAATGTAACTTGAGCAAGAATCAGTATAAGAGTTCAGTATAGTGGGTTCATTATTTTTTCTTCTCAGCTTCTGAGCGTGATTACTGGACTTATTTTTACTCTTCTATCACTAGGACAATGACCACTCAGCAGTTTGGTATTTGGACAAACCTGCTTGATTACCCTGCTTACTTTATGATTTTCAGCCCGGGGTTCTGCCTTTTTGGGCAACAAGGTTTATCGCAAGAGGCAAAGAGGGAACTGTTAGAACTGCCACTTCAGGGCAACTGCTAATCGCGGTTGTTTCAACTCTTGTGTATCTTCCAGTTATAGTTTTAATTTCAAGAGCCATTGGAACCCAAGCTATATTGCTAATTTACTTGATATCGGCACTTTATATTTTTAATTTTTACATGATAACCGTTTTTGAAAGTATTTACGTTCCATAAGGCCTCAGGTAATTGGATATGGATTGTTGGTTGCAGAGATAGTGAAAGTTGCAGTTGCCTTATTTGTTATAGTTGGGTTGAAGCAAATTTTTCTGGGTGCAATCTTAGCTCTCGTTATTTCTGTCTTTATCCAAATATTATATTATACCCGGCTTTTGGCTGATGAACTTAAGAAAAGAGCAAAGTGGAGCTACGTTAAAGAATGGCTTAAGGGTCGCCAGCTATTGCTTTTAACGCGATTGGCGCTCAGTTGTTTTCTTTTGTCTTGTCCTGCTTTTCATTTATGGTGGGTCAGACCCTAGAGCTTATTACCAAGTTGGCTTTTACTTTCACGAACGTAATTGGCTATTCTTCTTCCTTGGCGTTTTGCGCTCTATCCTGTGATGTTGGCCAAAACTTTGCCCAGAAAATCAAATTGAAGAGTCTTTTCAAAACAGTGTTGATGTTGGCGATTCCATTTGGCGACTTTAACAATGGTAATGTCAACTTCATTCTTAACAATACTGAATATTTCTTATAGTGTCGCATGGCCGGTTCTCATTGCGCTGGCAATTGATACACTGGTAGTTTTGATGTTTAACTTTTATTCGTCATGTCTTATGGGCATAGAAGCCTTTGATGAGGAAGGGCGAATTTCATTACGTAGACTTATTAAAAGTAAAATTTTCCTCGTTTTTGGTGTTTCATACATTCAAGCAGCAATTGCATTACCTTTGGTATATTACGTTTTAACTCATGTAGTTGTAGGGGATCCAGTACAAGCAGCAGTAAATGTTGTGTTAGTACTTATTTTCGTTCATCTTTCAACCTTAATTGGACTTTACTTGTTTAGGCGTCGTTCAATAAAGATACCTGTTTCTTGGAAAAGTGTAGCTAAATACGTTGCAGCTTCACTCTTGATGGGAACTGTACTCTTTTTACTTCCAACTACGACAACATTAGTTTCCACAGTGGCAAAAGCCGTTGCAGGTTTTCTACTTTAGTCGGTTTGTTAGCAGCAATTGATTCGAAAGCAAGACAATTGCTCGGGCTAATTTTTGCTGAAATAAAAGTAATTTGGCAACAACTAATTACTAGAAATGGAAATAATATAGAAGAACCAGACTCTGATAAGTAAAAATTAATATCCGTACCATGAAGAATATGTCTTGATGTGGTTCTCCGCTTTTCAATGTTCGGGTTGGTTCTTCGTTGAAAGATGAATGTGGAATTTGCGGTCGTGTTCTTCGAGTAGCTTATATGCGTAAGTGTCAACGTTGTCAAAAGCTGTATTGCCGCGACTGTATGGTGCCTGATGTGGCGACTGGTGATCCGACTGCGATGTTATGCTTGCATTGTGCAAGACGTGTCGTTTCGCCGCGGTCAGTAGGCAAGTATGATGGGCTTGAGAGTCACCTAAAATTTAGAGCTGCTTTTACTAGCTTGGTCAGGCTTTCTTTTGCTCGAATAGACGGCTTAATCGGGAGCAGCCTTCCGATGAACGCTTTCCGAGATGAATCTTGGTGGAGTAATTCTGCATATAGTTTGTATGCAAAAGCTTGGCTAAACGCAGGTTGGGAAGTGCAAGAAGTGAACCTCAAAGAAGGATATGTCGTCTTCAAAAAAGTGCGCATTATTACATTCAAGAAATCGGCAAAGCGTAAACTTGAGATCAATAAGCCATTCACTCCTGTTCCTGTTCATATCCCAAGATCTAAAGTGCCTTCAAAAACAAAAGTTGCGAAACTTTATGCTCGAATCAAGAATCTCGAAAGACGACGAGCCGAAGAGCGACGGCAAATCAGGGGATTTAAGGCTAGGCCCAGACATTAAAGAAGCTTCTGAAGGTTTTGCATAGCGACATTGCCCCTTATTTTAGGGTGAAATAGCTGACTTCATTATCAAGATTAGACATGTCTTTACGCTATTTTTTTTCCACATTTCTCACAATATATTGCTACAGATTTGTTGCTTGAGCCGCAGAAAATGCAGAATTTGTAGTTCTCTCGGTTAGAATCTATTTTGTCAAGTGGCCTGTTTTCTTGGGCGATTGGATTTTCTGCTTCAGAGACTTTTGAGTAGCTGGTTGCTGTTTGTTTATTGAGTTTTATTTCTTTGGAGCTTTTTGCTGTTTTAACAGTGACCGCAATTGACGTTCCTATCGCAATTGCAATGATTATGAAAAAGGTTGGGTTATCTGATATTAAATTAAGTGATATTGGTTGGGCGGGTTGAATTGTTGGTTGGGCAATGGCAGGTGAAACGGTTGGAATTGTTTCGCCGTTTGGTCCTGGTGTTGGTGTATCACCCGTGTAAGGTTGGTTGGTTGGGTTAGATTGGCCAGTTGATGTTGACTGTAAATTTACAGTATATTGTTGGTTTACATCTATTCCGTATACAAAGGCGCTTTGGCCTTTGAATTGGTCTGGTAGTTCCCCGAGTGTGAAGCCGCTTCCGGTGGTTTCGGCATAATAATATGTGTTGTTATTATACGTAAAGTAGGCGCCTTGTAGATTATTTCCCAAACTTTCTCAACGGCTAAGTGGTCCGGTGGGTTAATACAAACTGTGCCATACCCCAGTATGAGCGTTAGTGTTGCAAAAAGTACCGAATGAGATTTGCAGTCGCCAACGTTATCTACTATAGTTTCAATGGGGAATCGTGGATAATCTTGGTATCCTGTACTGGCGTTGTCGGTTTTGTAGGGTATGCTTTGTACGAATGCTAGGATGAAGTTTATTTTGTCATCTGAGTTGTATCCAAGTTGAGTTGCACTGTTATTGAGGTCGTTTGCAAGGGTCTGTATGTAATTATCTTGGGTTGTGGTGAAGTAGCCAAAGTGTGAGAGCGAAATTTGTGTTCTGATTGAATCTGGGACTGCATTATAGGCGTTATAAAGATCTACTGGAATGCTAAGGTTCCATACCCAATGATTTCCGCCGTAATCCCACGCAAACTCTGTATTGTAGTATTGGCCTTCATTTGTATTCTGAGCCGTGACTACTTGAAAAGGATGAATTAGCGGTAATGAAACAACGAGCACTAATGCAACGAGAATCAATAATCTGGCTTGTTTAGTGCTCAATGGGCGTATTCTCATTCAAACATCTTCGATTGCGATACCAATCATATTTCAGTCGTTTAAAACTTCTCCCAAATCATTACCTATTGTTTACTGTTCAACGTTTGTACGATTAAGCCAAGAAGAGAGACTATAAGTGGCAATTGTTAGAAGACAAATCAGCACTAAGAGCTTGAGCACTGAAAAAACTCCAAGAAGCGAAACAATTAGGACCGCTGTTGGAATCGGGAGCAGCAGAACATAAACAAAAGCTACTATTCCCAGTCTGTTGCCAACACTTTCTTTTTTGGTGAATCCCTTCCCGAAGAATGCGCCTGCAAGTCTTCCAAAGCCGCTTGTGCAAGTTTTGCATTTGTAACAACTACTGCAGCCGAGTCTGCGCAGAATAAGGTAGATTGAGGCAGCTTCCAATAGCAAGTATAGCCAACCGTAAATTTGGTTGTAAAAAAATATGCCTAAGAAGGCTAAAAAGACCCATCCGAGGAGTTCGAGGTTTCCCAAAATTAGCTGGGGACAGGTGAATTCAAGTTTTTCTTCGCTCAAAGGTTTGGCTCCTTCTTTATTTCAGGTCAAGTCCCATCTTATAGATGAATTGCTTTAGAATTTCTAATATCATGGGAACTAAACAGTTCTAATCAGAATCGTAGCTTGACTTACTTTTGCTTGATTATGCCGTAACTTTGCTTTTTCCATAGATCCCGGAATTTGTTATAGTAATCTATGGGTTGAAAAACCGGTGCATAAGTCAATTGCCATTCAAGACCGCACTTGCAGACAGCATACACTTGTTTATTCTTTAAGTCTGCTAAAATTTGAAGAAGCTCTTTCCGGCATTTTGGACAATAATACGGTCCATTCACCATTTGTTTTGCATCTTTAGTTAAAATCTTAATTCGACTGCTAGGAACCTTGCTTGTTGCTTTTCCCAATCCCAATCTTCCATCCAAATTAACTCTATATCCGTCGTAGAGCAAGATATACCATTCCATATTAATCTTATAAAATTCTCATCTCATTTGTTCATGTTTGCTCCAAATGTTCTTTGCGAAAACAGAACATCCAGCTCTGATCAGCTACGGAAAAATCGAGTAGCGTTTTCAAAAATGGTGTTCTTCTTTGTTTCAAGCATTGAAATTACCCTTAGATAGTGAGACAGAGAGAGACCCCGGAGGGCCCTGCCAAGCCTCTCTTGTTGCGGACCATGGATTTTTTGATTATGTCTAATTTTGAAATATCCTTTTTAAGTCTTAGAACTAATTTCTTGTTTCTTGTTTGAGGGGAAAAAGGAGAACTTCTTAAAATGATGTGTTTAGAGGTATCTTATTGATTTGTGATTGGTGTGGAAAGAAATACCCTGAGACTTTGAAGAATCAGAAGTCTTTCCACAAACTGGAAGATTATGTGTATACCCCCGTTATTTGTAACGATTGTTATAAGAAACTAAAGAAACCAATTAAGGCAATTGTAGACTAAAAAGTAATGCTCTTGCATCTTTCTTTCGTGAATTTTGATTTCTTATTGCACGAATTACCCATGCATAGAATGTCCCAAATGAATTGGCATCTAATCGACTAAAGTCACCGAACAATATTGTTCCATTGAAAGTTTTGACGACAAAAGACAAAGTGATATTCGACGCAAATACCCCTAATCCTCTCTTTACTTGTGGCTGCCCAACATTAGTAATCTCACTTAACTTTGCTTCTTGATACACTCCATTCCTATTTTTTATCAAGCGTTTGTCCGTAATGATGTAAGCGCCATTTCCTAGCTTAAAACTAAAATAAATGTACTCGTTTGGATCAATTCTGTATCTGGTCTCGAGAGGTAAACTCTGCTTGACTTGGTCTTCTTCAAGCCTGATTTTTCTTTGCATTTCTTTGATCGGTTCAATATCCTTTGTTAGAATGGTATGACAAACTGTGCAAAACCAACTTGATTTTTCATTAATGAAACCGCATTTAGGACAGTTAATTTCACTTTTGAACCTGAGGGTTGAACCATCTGTAGACAATATTGATTCCGCACCACAATATTGACAAGTTAGCTGGTCTTTGTCCAGTCGTGCTCCACAATTAGGGCATTTTAGGAGTGCCACTTTTGACATTTGTATAACCTAAGTCAAGTTGATTCTAGTATTCTTCTTTATTTTGGTTCTATTATTACGCTTTTCCATCAAACAAATTAGGGGTTAAAATTCTTCTTACTGGAAAATGTATTAGGAAACCTGTAGTTGGAGTTTGTTTACTTCTCTGTTTATAGATACATAAATTCGTTCCGTACACTCAGAATATTTAAAGAATATTCGTATTTTCTGGCTCGGAATCTAAAATATAGCCATTAATATGGACGATTATCCTTAAGTATCGTAGTTGACAGAGCAGTATTATTGTATATTCTGGGATTGCATAAACTGCGATTGTATATTCTAAGTTCATAATGTTCATATCCTTAACGTTACTTAACAGAAATATTGGTACTCAATGGTCCACTGTCCTGTTTGTGGTAAAGAAGCTGACAAACCCTCAAGGGAACTTAAAAACTATAGTTTTACCGTTCAAGCCTATCATTGTGAAAAATGCCACCACGATTTCAAAGTTACAATTAATCAATCAATGTACATGTAATTTATTAGAAATGCACAACCTGCAGTTAGTTATAATGGGTCACCATTTGCAAGATAGTTAATGTTGATTTCTGAAAACTTTATTAAAATCACAAAACATCTCTCTGTTTACTGTTAAGGCTGAAAGCGGTCAACTAGGTCATAGCAATACTGGAAAAGTATGTGACCTAGATAACTCCAAAAATAGCCTTATTCAGCAAAATAAGGGCGGTTGTCGGTCTAAGTCTGGTTTAGGACTTTAGCCTTCCAAGCTGACCTAGATGGTTTTGACCTAGATTTAGTCAAATATAGACAGTATTTAGTTTCAAAGTATTCTGATGCATATGCAAAGATTCTGTTTTATTATCTGAGTTAAGTATCATCAATGCTATAAGAATCCAACAGAATTACTTAGTATTCCTATAACCATCCGTAGTAATGTCTTAAAGGCAATGGTTTGTCTAAGCAAATATCTAGGATGTTATGAAACTTACAAATCAGCTATAAAGAATCATGGGATACAGTGGGCAAATAACAATGATAGCTTAACAGCATTTGTTAGAATCCTTAATGGGAATAATCTGAAGGATCTAGCACAATGGTATCAGCAAGCATTAGCAATTTTCAATGATAGTGAAAAATTGTATCTGAGATTTCTAGCTCTTAGTGGAGTTCGCAAAACAGAAGCAAAGCTTGCATTTGAGAAAATTAGAGCTATGAATAGTGAAGGCAAACTTGGTGAATATTATAATGTTGAAACAAAGATGCTGGAGCACTTCAGATACAAAGAGTTTCTACGTGGCACAAAGAATCTCTATGTCTCTGCACTTCCATATGAGCTAATACAACAGATAGCTACTGCTGGTTACACAATAAGTTTAGCATCTATGCGTAAAAAACTGAATAGGCATGGTTTAACTCTTAGATTCAAAGAGCTAAGACAATTCTATGCAACTAATATGCGTAGATTGGGCTTAATGCAGGAGCTAATTTCACTGCTTCAAGGCAGAGTGGAAAGAACAGTATTTACACAGTTTTATCTTAAGGAAAATCCCAAAGAGCTATCAGGTAGTGCCATATCTTTAGTTAAAAACTTAGAACAGACTTTGCTTGCTCCAAAGATGGAAATGGTTATAGCCAAATAGAGAAAACTTTACTCTATTCTTCTTCTGGATTGTTTTCTCTTAATCACAACTGTTGCCTAGTAAAGTTGCTGTAACAAGAAATGTGATGATTAGAATTGTTGATGGAAACTCTGGAACTGTTGAAGTTGGTATGGTTAGTGTTTGTGTGTTGCTCCAGCCGCTTGGTGCACCTGTTTCATTAGTTGTAACATTGTATGGGTCAGCAAGGCTAGGAAAGTGTGGGTAGGCAATATGTTGGGTTTGATATTCTATGAGTGCTTGTACCTGAAAATCTAC
Source organism: Candidatus Bathyarchaeota archaeon (assembly GCA_963729805.1). Classification (GTDB taxonomy): domain Archaea; phylum Thermoproteota; class Bathyarchaeia; order Bathyarchaeales; family Bathycorpusculaceae; genus Bathycorpusculum. Next base: position 107,216 of record CAVSPH010000010.1, read on the forward strand.
TTGTCCACCATCAGGATAATTATCTGCTGGAACTGATACTACCGTAAATTCAGAATTTGACTGAACAGGTAAGGTGTATGGAGTAAGGTCGCCCCAATACTCTTCAAAATGACCCTTTGCCTGAACATCATATACCAACCACCAATCAGAGCTGTTATAAGTGTAACTATAAGGTTGGTTTTTAATGGTGATTACTATCGTTTTATTTTCTACATGATACCCAGCTTGTACAGTAATATTCGCTCCTGTGTAAGGGTTTGTTGAATAAATTGGCTGGACATCATAGGGATTTTCCACAAGTTGTAAAGTAAATTCTGGAACTGGCGGTGTAGGTATCTGAGCAAATACAGGTTTAACCATAATTAAACTTGACACAGATAGTGCGAGAATAATCAGTAAAGCAAAACCCTTCCTCATACTCTATCCAACATTAACTATGGTGCTGTTAGCGATAAAAGAGTTATTGCATAGGGCGTTTCAGCATTTTTCTTTTAGCATTAAGTATGATTAAGTAGCATAGATTTTCATTGGAATAGAAAAATGTGCCCTAGATACCTGAGCCTAAGATTTTTTCTTAGGTATCGATATTTCTTTAGCTTTATCTTCATAGATATCTTCCATTGTCTTATTTGTAATCTTGGCACCTTCTTCAAAGAAGTGTTTAAAGCCTCTTCCCATCATTCTGCCACTTACAGTATGTTTGTCTTTTGCATAGTCAGGAATTTCTAGTCTTCTATCATCAGCATAAACTGTGATTAGTAAATTGTCAACTATCCTACTCTTTGGAGACCTAAGCTAGGAATAATATTGCGTGTACTAGAAATAATTTGTAGCCATCATTCTCTCTTTCTTTGAAATCGCTATATTGTTTCTCTAGAACATCTATGATTAGGGGTGCATTTGGATTAGCTAGACCAACATCCTCTGAAGCCATAACTCTAAGTCTATTCCACAATGCCTTAGGATTAAAAGTGTCTAGTTCAACTCCCCAATAAACAGCTTCATACTCATTTCCTCTCCTGATATCCTTCTGTAATGCTGATAACAACTCATCAAAAGCATAACCTCTTTCTGTTTTAGGGATTCCTGCATTACCATCCTTGGAGAAGCTACTCTGCAATTTGAAACACCCCATTTCTATAAGCGTAGAATCTAGCCTTTACAGAAGATTTGATTCTAAACAAACTGTTTTTTAGCTTAATTTTAAACTCTAATCTTGCCATTTTACTAGAAATCTTATTTGTAATTACTTGAATATTATTAATTATATTAGTTATTAGACTATTCCAACTAATAGTTGGTTAGGGTGTTTTATGTTGTATGCTTTTTTGCTAATGTAAACTAATGCTTCTGATACTGAAATTATCTTCTTGCCATGCTTCTCTGCATTTCGTCTATCCCTATAACTGATAGCTAGAGGATTGTTAGTCACAATTATGCTAGCATCCCTAGTCAACCAATCCCTTTCAAACCATGAAGAATAAATCTTAACTCCATCTGATACAAACTTATACTCAAATTTCTCACTAGTTCCATAAGAATAAGTAATTGTAGAATCATAACTATTCTCATTATGATGTTGTAACCAATCACTGTAAACAGATGGGTTTCCCAAATAAACTATGTTAGGTATGTTTCCTAGATTTTGCCTTACATTTCACTTCAAATAAATATCCCTTAAGATTTCTTGTATCATCTTTGTATTCAATTATATTGGGTTGATAATCACTCACTAGCCAATCACCTTCTCTAGAAATATCTTACCTTTACTCATTACAACTTTGATATTGTGATACATAGCATCATTCTTAATTCTCCATTTAAGTGAGGATAACACAATCATTACATTCTTGCTAGGTAATGCTTCTAAGTTTACTTCCCAACTGCTAGCTTTAGAATTTAGAAACTCCATCAAGCAGTCATCATACTGTGGCAGTCTCTTCTTAGCCTTAGGCATATATCTCTAGATTCAATTGGTTTACCATATTTGTAAGTCATTTAACATCCTTCATTAATATATTAATATTATTAATATTATATATAGACAAATATTATTAATAAACTTATCTCACAACTCATCAAGCCAAAAGCAATTCTAACCCTCCATTCATTAAACAATCAAAAATCTTCTAACTACTTTTTCCAAAAGATGTGCTAGGTCAATATGCTTTTCACATCCTTAAGCCTATGTAGCTAATGGTCTAGGTCAATGGTATAAGCTGTTTTTCAAATAGTGACCTAGTCACGTGTGTTAAGAAAGAAACTGCCTAGTAAGAAAGCTGTGAATAAAAGAAAGAAAGGTGAGAGTACTAGTTCTGCCTATTTTATGCCTTTTATAGAATGGAATAACTTTAACATTTTAGGGATTAAAGCAGTTTTTGAGTATTTACTTCTTTAGGGATTAAATATGCGATATAACGCTCCAAAATGATGTTTTAGGGGTCATTAAATAGCTCTTCTAGCTCTCATGCCAACTCCAAGACAAAGGAAGCGTTTGTATGAAGATTAAGTGTTATAGTGGGGTTGAATGCAAAGTTTGCCATCTTAAAGGGATGTTACAGGCATTTCTGAATAAAGAAGGCAATGTTAAGTATGCTAGGGTTCGCCACTATTCCCATCTTGATGTAGCCACTCATAAGCCACAATTTACTTACTGTAAGATAGAAGACATGAATTCATTGAAAGATTTATTAAAATCAGAGGGTAATTCTCTGTTTACTGTTAAGGCTGAAAGCGGTCAACTAGGTCAAAACCAAAATGATAAAGAATGTGACCTAGATACCTCCAGAAATAGCTTTATTCAGCAAAATAAGGGCGGTTGTCGTCTAGTCTGGTTTAGGACTTTAGCCTTCCAAGCTAATGATCCCGGGTTCAAATCCCGGCGACCGCACCATTTTGATTATCTGTCTTTCGTTGACTGGCGGCTTTAGTTTACTATTCTTTGATAAATGTGTCATAGTTTTCTTTGAGGTTTTTCCCAATATAAATCGCATTACAGCTTCTTTGTTGCTTAGAAATGGCGATGTTAAGCTATAATAGAAGGAATAAACAAATCATGTTTAGGTGACTTGTTTTGGTTTTTGCAAGAATGTCCGTATGGCACTTCAAAAAAGGACAGCGGGAAGAGGCTTTTTTGGAACTTGATCGAATTCTAAACACTTTGACAAGGCACACGGCTGGGTTTCGTGGCTACATGTCACTGCTCTCCCATGAAGACCCAGACGTGGCAACCGTCCTAACTCTTTGGCAAGATGAAGAATCATTGATGGCTTCTGAGAAGGATGTGTTTGCCCAAGCAATTGCGAAAGTCCAAAGCTCGCTTGAAAATTCTCCTCAAATGGAAAACTACCGCGTGTTTTCAACAGAACTTCTTCAACGATCCTAGAAGAACTTTCAACAATCAAATCAAGAGTGAAAAAATGCGCTGCCTTTGAGTATGACTGCATGATTGAGCGAAAAGGTGAAAAGACACAAAGTGCTGTCTAATTTGCAATGGTGACTTTGAAATGAGCGATTTAGATATAGCAACAATCCAACTTAAAGGTGCAAAACAGACTTTCCTTTTGAGTGGGGAGAAGAATTTTAAGACTGGAAGCAGAGGCTATCATGCCCAAGGCAAAATGCAGATAGGTGACAAAAACTACCAAGTAAACATTTTATGCGTTGAAATAGGCTCTAAGCCAAAAGAGATAGAAGAAAAGAAAAAATAACTGGTTCTTTTTTTTAAGAATTGCCATTTTTAGTTTATTGTTTTGTCTTTCTAAATTTCACTTAACATGTAGCCATAGCAATTAAGCAACATCAATGATGTCGGCAATTGTTTCATCTGCATATTTCAACGGGGCGCCTTTTTCATTCAAAAATTTGAAACATTTAAATAAAAAAAAGTCTATAACTCTGGGCATGAAATCCAATCAGAATCGCAACCGCAAAACCAAATCTATGCCTGTTAAATCAAAAAACAGTAACAAGCAGTTAATTGCGGGGATCGTCATTTTCTTAATTGTTATAGGAATCGTAGCTTACGCAGTTCTTCGTGGCAATCCCGGAACCACTAGCCCAACTACCCCGACGGCGACTCCGACAACTTCCCCGGTAGTTTCCCCATCCCCATTCAATCCTAGTGTTGTAGTTCCGCTTACTTCTCCCGCAGGCGAATATAGCGCAAGCGGCACAAAAGTTCTCCTCCAAACATCCATGGGCAACATAGTTATTCAAATGAGAGACGACAAACCCATCACGACAAACAACTTCGTAAATTTAGTTAAAGAAGGAATTTACAATGGTACCATCTTCCACCGAGTCATCGCAGGTTTTATGATCCAAGGCGGGATGAATTCAAGTGCAAATATTGCCATGATTCCAGACGAGATAGGTAATGACAACGTAAACAGCAACATGACCATTGCGATGGCCAATGCTGGAGCTAATACTGCAACCAGTCAATTCTTCATAAACGTAGCAAACAATAACAACCTCTATTCCTCCTTCGATACATCCTATACGGTATTTGGCCAAGTGATATACGGCCAAGATGTGGTTATGAAAATCTCAGAAGTTCCCACGGTAACGAATGCACAAGGCGAACAATCTCAACCAACACAAACTATTACTTTAATAGGTGCAACCATCCTTCCATAAACCACTTCTTCAATTACCATTATTTTTTGTTCATTGACTTGTCAATAATTAACTCATGCATTTAATTGCGTTTCTCGTGGAATGACAAATTAGAAATAAATGCGCCTTATGATATTGTTTGATTAAGGCGAAGCATCATGACCGATGTAGTGTTTGTCTTTGAGGTTCATCAGCCGCATAGACTTAGACGGAATTTGTTTTGGGAAGGCAAAGTTTTCAGACGCCTTAAGAAGGAAGAATTATTCAATTACTATTTTGACAATGAGGTTGATAGGGAAATTTTCAAACGTGCTGCACGTAAGTGTTATTTTCCTTCAAACCAGATATTGCTCGACTTAATTGACAAACATAAACATGAATGCAAGCAGGTTAAAGTTTCGTTTAGTATTTCAGGAGTTTTTCTTGAACAATGCGAAATGTTTGACAAGGATCTTCTTGAAACTTTCAAGCAACTTGCCCATACAAGTTGCGTGGAACTCCTAAACCAAACCTACTACCACTCCATCTCCAGCCTTTACCCTGACAAAGAAGAATTTATTGAACAAGCGAAAATGCACAAACAAATCATAAAGGACCTGCTGAATTATTCACCAAGCATTTTCGAGAATACTGAACTCTTATTCAATAATACAATTGCTAAAACGGTTGAATCGATAGGCTACAAGGGAATCTACACTGAAGGAGTCGAGAAAATACTCGGAGACAAATCCCCTAACTACCTTTACACTGCCAAAGGCGCAAAAAGAATCCGTGTTCTGCTCCGTAACTACAAATTAACTGACGATATAGGTTTCAGGTTTTCAGCGCGATGGTGGCCCGAATGGCCACTAACTGCAGATAAATATGCCGGTTGGTTAGCGGAAACGCCGGGCGAATGTATCAATATTTTCCCCGACTACGAAACCTTCGGTGAACATCACTGGCCCGAAACAGGGATTCACAATTTCCTGCAGCATCTTCCAGAAGAGATCCTGAAATTTGATAATTTACAAATGACAACCCCTTCCGAAATAGTGGATAGGCATGAGCCAGCAGGAGAAATTGATGTGCCTGAAGCTGGAGGAACAGTTTCTTGGGCAGACGTTCAAAGAGATCAATCTGGGTGGCTCGGGAATGTAATGCAATGGGCGTATTACACAACACTGCGTCGATTGGAGCCATTTGTAAAAGAAGCTGATGACACAGACTTCCTCCGACTTTGGCGTGACTTCCAAATAAGTGATCACTTATACTATATGTTCACTGCGGGGGGTGGCCCTGGTGAAGTTCACTCTTACTTTAGTCCCTTTGAGTCGCCTATGGACGCTTTCGTTGCAGCACAAACGTTGCTAAATGAATTTGAAGCAAGGCTTAGGATGGCGATTTTGACAGCAAACGAGCCTTTCCTGTTCTACTCGGGCGTAGGAAAACAAAATTATACGGGAACCCTTGCCTGGAGCCTTAAGGGTTTCATTAAATCAATAGAAGATGTTAACACTAAAGCCATAGAGTTTCATGTTTGTAATGGCGATTTTGAAAGCTGGGCACAAAGCTCGCTGAAAGACCAAAAATTAGCGTCGGAGTTCAAAGAAATTAAAGGTACTGAAGAGAAAGGAGAAAAACTAAGAAAAACAATAGTTAATTTCACAAGAAAACGTTTTGTTGCCTTAAACAAGGAAGCGCAAGATGTAACAGGATTTTTCTAAGGAAAAGCAAGTATGCGTTTATAAGAGAAGTAGAGTTATTTATTTGACAACCCGGAGAGCTAAAAATGAGAGACGAGCTTCCATATCCTGATAAAGTTTTGCAAACACTACACAACCTATGTGCTACAGCAGCTGATTTGGCAAGAAGAGGTGAAGAAGTGGCGAGGCTTATGCAGAAAGACCCCTATGAAATCGAGAGCATTCTAGATAAATACAAGTCAGAAGGATTTGCTGAGAGCTTTGTAGATAATGAAGGAAAGAAACGTTATTATCTCAATGGAAGAGGAATCATAAAAGTCTGTTCGCTTTTTACGTAGTGGAAAAATGCGTATTGTTATATTTTCGTGGGAGTATCCGCCAAGAGTTGTGGGTAAACTCTCAGAATACGTAAAAGCCTTATCAACACAACTTGCGACCAAAAATATAGAAGTTAATGTAGTGACTTATGATGATCATATAACCGGCTTAGAACAAGAACCGACAGGAGTAAAAACATACAGAGTATCAAATCCTGTTCGAACACATATCGGAGTTTTGACGTGGGTTTTAACACTTAACCAAGAAATTGAAAGAGCGGCAGCCAATATCTATTATCAATCCAATATGCAAATTGACGTAATTGACACATATGATTGGCATTTTATTCCAGCAGCAGTAACTTTGAAAAATGCGCTGGGCATACCGTTTGTTTATTCTGTGGAAAGTTTAGAGGATCATCGATCTCAAAATGTAAGCACGCCTTACAACTTGGCGATAAAGAGTATTGAATGGCTAGGTTTCTTTGAAGCTCAGAAAATCAGCGTCAAATCAGAATGGATGCGCGATGAGATCATTAGAATACATAAAGTTCCTAAAGAAAAAATAGTTGTTGTTTCAACTGATTCTATTTCATGGTTACCGGATGTCTTGGGACTATACAATAGTGTGGCAGGAGGATTCAAGACTTAATGAAAGATGACTTAACTGTTATGATGCTAAGCTGGGAGTATCCACCTAGAGTAATTGGAGGAATATCTCCACACGTTTACTTTTTATCAAAAAGCTTAGCAAAACAAGGTGTAAAAGTTTACGTTGTTACATGTGATTTTCCAGATGCGCCTTCACACGAAGTAATTGATGGTGTAGAGGTCTACCGTATTGACTCATACAAGAACCCTGCACCAGACTTCGCTTCCTGGGTCTACCTAATGAATCTGAACATGCAAAAAGAAACAGCCATTTTAGTAAAAAAAATTGGCGATAAAATTGACGTTTTTCATGCTCATGATTGGCTTGTGGCAAACGCAGGTATAGGACTCAAACACGTTTTTCGAAAACCACTTTTGGTGACAATGCATTCAACCGAAATCGGCAGAAGAGACGGATTACACACTAACACTGAAAAAATGATTCACGAAACTGAAGCTTGGTTAACATATGAAGCTTGGCGAGTAGTTTGCTGCAGTGAATACATGATTTCACACGTTAAATGGGCTTTCGGACTTCCAACCGACAAATTAGTCATGGTTCCCAATGGTGTCAACACACACAGCTATACTGCGGTTAGCAATGACTTGAAAGATTTCCGCAACAAATTTGCATTGCCAGAAGAAAAAATTGTGCTTTTCGTAGGAAGGCTTGTTTACGAAAAAGGTATCCACGTACTAATTAATGCGGTTCCTAAAATTTTACAAAAGGTAAACGCCAAATTCATAATTGTCGGCAGTGGCTACATGAAAGAGCAGCTCCTGAACATTGTTCGCAGCATGGGTCTTGAGCATAAAGTTCTCTTCGAAGGCTTCGTTGATGAAGAAAGCTTGCTAAAACTTCAGAAATGCGCCGATGTATCTGTAGTTCCATCGCTTTTTGAACCGTTTGGAATAGTCGCGCTGGAAGCTATGGCGGCAAAAAGCCCTGTTGTCGCATCAGACACCGGTGGTTTATCAGAAATCATCGAACACGAAGTGACCGGAGTTAAAGTTTACCCAAATAACCCTGATTCATTAGCATGGGGAATAACCAAAGTCTTGCTTGATGACAACTTCAGAAACAGCATCAGAGAAAACGCCTACAGAAAAGTTCTGGAAAAATACGATTGGGAAAAAATTGCCCAGCAAACCAAGCGCATATACGAAGGCGTCCTAGGCGAGTATTCAAAGAGTTTTTGGGCATAAACAAGTTTGGTAGTGCGCAAATGCTTTCTGGCAAAGGAGCATCACCTAAAAACATGACCCAAGACTAATGCTTAGAGTATCATGCCTTTTTTCCGATCACTCTCACATTTTCGACTTGAATCCAAGGTGAGATTAACTGCCCCATTTGCCGTTCATTGTTGCCGACCAAACTAACGTTTTTCAACATTTCAAAAATGTTGCCCGCCAACATTACACCTCGGCTACAATGAACTATTTCGCCTTTCTCTATTTTCCAAGCTGGAGTTGCAACAACTGAGAATTCGCCGCTAACGGGGTTACTGCTGTGAGCGCCCTGCAGGTAATAGATTATTAATCCGTCATCTATTTCGCTTAGCATTTCGTCCGATGTTTTGTTTCCAGGCATAATGTGGAAATTTGTGGTGTCGATATTGGGTGTTGATAAGTATCCTGCCCTGGCAGCATTTCCAGTGCTCTCTTTCCCGTCTTTTAATGCTGAGTAGTTATCATAGAGGAAATTTCGTAGTACTCCTTTCTCTATTACTGTTGTTTTTTGATGAGGTACTCCTTCACCATCAAACGCCCAAGTTCGTAACCCACCGCGGAATAAACCATCATCGTAAATCGTAAGGTTATCAGAAACAACTTTTTGCCCTAGTTTATCTTTGAAGGGAGACTGGTTCCTCTGGACATTATCTGCCCTAACAGCGTTAACTAAGGTGTACGAAAGAAGATCCTGAAGTGCAAACTGAGTCAATATAAGTGTAGTGGATTTGGTTTCAACTGACTTTGTCTTTAGTGCAGAAAGAGCCATTTTTGCCGCTTCTTTTCCCACCCACTGTGGATCAACATCGTAATTTCTTGAAACATTAAATTCGAAGCAAACTGGGGTAACAGTGTTGTTTTCCTTAGCTAATGTTGCTAAACTACATTCAATAACAGTTCCCACATCAAATCCGGCAATTCCGTTAGAGTTGGCGATTGCATTAGAAATGTAAGCGCAGCCGATTCCACCTTCAATTGGAAAAACTCGTTTGTCAACTTGCCCCGCAGCATCAAGCATTGTTGAAGCTAATTTAACAAGTTCATCCGCGCTTAGTTCCATAAGTTTGTCATCAAAATTTTGCTCCATCGAAACATAAGGCTTGTTTTGTGGTAACCCTTTCCAATCCAGATCGGGCTTACTTGCCTTCGCAGCACTCAAAGCCCTATCAATTACATTTTCAATAGCTTTCTGGTCGTCAACTATATTTGTATAAGCAAACCCCAGCGTTTTGTTTACGACAACTCTAATTCCTAAACCTCGATCTATTATTCTGTTGGATTTGTTGATTTGCCCTAGTTCAATGCCAATGTTTGTTGCTTGCCCTTCGTAGACATAAGCTTCGGCTTCAGTCGAACCTTTTTGTAAAGCCGCTTTTACTGCATTTTCTGCTAAGTTTAACATGTTTTCTTTTTTAAGCACTGCCACCAACAACGACCTCTTTAACTCTAATATGTGGTCCACCATCAGAAACGAAAGCTGTTTGGCCCTTTCCACACCTTCCGGGGTCTAAGCGAAAAATCTTTTCCTACTGCGTCAATCTGATGTAAAGTTTCAAGTGTGTTACCGCTCATTGAAGCGTCACGGATCGGTGCGCCTATTTCCCCGTTGATTATTTCATATCCTTCTTGGATACCAACTTGGAAAGTGCCGTCAATGTTAGCTTGGCCACCCCTAAAACTCTTAAAATAGTAACCCTGTTTGACTTTTTCGATTAGTTCTTCAAATGAATGATCTCTAGGTGCCATGTAAGTACACCGCATGCGGATGATTGGTTCTACACGGAAATCTTCAGCCCTGGCGTTGCCAGTGGGTTGAACGTTGAATTTTTGAGCTGTTTCACGATTATGCATCAAACCAGCAACAACACCGTTTTCTATGAGCAACGTTTTCTCAGTTGGAACACCTTCGTCATCATACTTAAAAGCCCCAAAAGATCCCTCAATTGTTCCATCATCGTAAAAGGTTACAAAGTCCGAACCGATTTTCTTTTTCATATTATTTGCTAAAATACCGCCTGAAAGAGCCAAATCAGCTTCAGCTAAATGTCCAAATGCTTCATGAACAAAAACCCCCACCACATTTGGACCCAAAACCACTGGGAACGTTCCCCCTTTTGGCGATTTAGCTTTTAACTGTTCAATCGCGCGCTTTGCAACTTTTTCTCCTAATGCCTCAGGGGATTCTACGTCGAATATTTCGTAGCCTGCTGTTGACCCAATTTCTTCTCGACTAAAAGTGAAAACTCCTTTACTTAACGCTGAAGAAGATATTCTTGCCCAAACACATAATTTATCCTGCTCTATGCTTGTGCCTTCGCTGTTGACGAAATAACTTGTGCCGGTTAAATCAAAATAGTCTATAGTGCAACTCTTAATTCGCTTGTCATAGCTCAAAGATGCCTTGTTAACAGCCAAGACAGTTTTGATTTTATCTTCCATCGAAATATCTGATGGATTTTTCTTCGGTTTTGATATGACACGATCATTAACAATTTTAGCTTTGGCTAGCCTGATCGGCGTTTTCAACCTTAAACTAGCCATTTTAGCCATTCTGCAAGCGTCCGAAACAGCGCTTTCCAAAATTCCATCATCTAGGGTGCCGACAGACGCGAAACCCCATGCTCCATTTACTAGAACACGTAAGGCAACACCATTTTCGATACCCTGCTTTGCTACTTCAACACGTTTCTCCTTCAAAGTAAGCATTGTTTTGAAGAGTTTTTGAGCCCTTGCTTCTGCGTATTGGGCTCCAAACATTTGGGTGGCCAAACTATTAATTTTTGTTAGGAGGTCTTTCAAGAATAGTTTACCCTTCGTAAGCTCAATAATCTAACTAGAATTATTTGAGGAATTAAATCATTTTGTTCCTAAGGTATCTGTTTATGATGAGTTGTCATTTTCACCAGAAATCAGCAATATTCAATTGCTTAACACCGCCGGGTAAACGCTTAGGCTTAGCCAGTGGAGTATCAACGCCCAAAATGAGCTGCCCATAAACGCCATCATAGCCTGGAGTGACCTTAGCAGTACCGTTTCTGACCTTGACAATGGCTTGAGCAATTGCCGCATCCACAACAGTGGCTAAAGCTTCCATGGGAGTGTCAATTAACACAGTATATTCATCTCCAAATTTTTCTATCAACATGTTGTAGTTTTTCCAAACAGCTTGAGTTGAAGGCGAATCAGTTCCTAGCACTGCAGCGATTATTTCAGAAAGTGGAAGCAAACGCAAAAAACCCGGTACATCTTCACGTTTGAAACCTTCCGGGCGGTCTGCGAGTTCTTCAACTCGTTGTTCTACACCTTTGGTGAGTTTTCTTCGACAAACTGGGCAAATATTATTGAATTTTCTGGCTTCTTGGGTGGAAAGGGATACTTTGCAGTTCCGGTGTCCCGTCCAATGATATTTGCCATAAGCTGGATCGGTCTCGATGGTAAATTTGAAGTGCGCTGAATTATTACTTTTTATAGCGTCTATAACTTGTTGATAGGTGAATTTTTCAAGTTCGAAAACATTTGCTTCTCTACCTATGCGCCATGGCCAAAAACTGTGGCAGTCACTATTAGAGACAAGTGTGAATTTGTCCAGCTTGCTTAATCGCCAGTTCATTGCTGGATCAGAAGAGAGTCCCGTCTCTAAAGCGTGGATATGTTTTGTCATATCTTGATAGCAATCTTCCACGGCGTCAAAACCGCTGAAGGCTCCGAAAATGCTAAACCATGGAGTCCACGCATGTGCCGGAAAAATCATGTTCTCGTTTGAAATAGCCATCACCTCTTCAACGAGTTGTGAAGCTGTCATGTTTAGAATTGGTCTACCGTCGGAAGCTAAATCGCCAAAGCGTTTGAGATACTCGTTGATTTGTACAATAGCCTCAGTATTGGGCGATAGTATAACATGGTGTACTTTCTTTGATTCTCCTTTGTAATCAAAAATTGTGCATACTTCGGTTGTTAGCATGAAACGAACTGGAGAGTCCGCCTTGCTAGTTAATTTGAATAGTCCTGTGTCCTGTTCGGGCGTTAGGGTTTCTTTTATTTCTTTAAGCCATTGGGGATGTGTAAAGTCGCCTGTGCCTACAAGGTTTAAACCTTTAATTTTTGCGAACCTTGCGATTTCAGGGATGCTCATTTGTTCGCTTGTTGCTCGACTGTAACGTCCGTGAATGTGCAGGTCAGCTATGACTCTCAAAGCTTAACACCTGTGGTTAACTTGGGCTCTTATCATTTTAAGGCTTCTCAAAGTCAGCGCTAAAATAGAGGAACCTGATTAATTTCATTTTATAAAATCTTTGATACAATATTCTTTTAAAGACGCGCAAAGCATGGTTAGTTTATGCATGAATGGGCACTAGCTGAAGCTATTCTTACATCTGCAAAGCAAGTTGCTGAGCAGGAAGGATTGAAGAAAGTTACCGAGGTGACTATAATGGTTGGTGAGCTTCAGCAGGTTGAACCCCCAATTTTGCGGTTTGCTCTTACACAAATGAAATCCGAGACTCTTAAAAACGCTAAATTCCGAATTTTGAAGGCTAAGTCAACGCTCAAGTGCAGGGTTTGCGGAACCACATGGCATTTTGATGTTCAAAAGCTTGATAAGATAACTGCTGAAGCTATTCATTTTGTTCCCGACGTAGCGCACACATATGTTAAGTGTCCTAAATGTGGCAGTCCCGACTTTGAAATCTCAAGTGGACGTGGAGTTTGGCTTGAAAATATAAAAGGGGCTAAATGAGAGTGGTTGACCCAAGAATAAGCGTAATTAATGAGCGTTTATCGGGAATAAGCAGAATCATAGCTGTTTCAAGCGGCAAAGGCGGCGTCGGAAAAAGCATGGTTGCAACTACCCTTGCTTTAACCTTAGCAACAAACGATTGCAAAGTAGGACTGTTTGACTTAGACTTCACTAGCCCATCAACCCACGTAATCCTCGGCGCCAAAAACGTGCAACCTAAAGAGGAAAAAGGTTTAGTTCCGCCAATTGTCGACAATTTAGAATATATGTCGCTTATATATTTCGTCGGCGACAACCCAGCGCCATTGCGTGGAGCGGATGTTTCAAACGCTTTAATTGAGCTCTTAGCCGTTACGCAGTGGGGTAAGCTTGATTTTTTGATTATTGACATGCCACCTGGTATTGGCGACGTTATTCTTGATCTGATACGGTTGATCGAACGTTTGGAATTCTTAATAGTTACTACTCCTTCACTTTTGGCTTTTGAAACAGTGAAAAAACAAGTTTCGTTGTTGTGTGAGTTGAAAATGCCAATTATCGGGGTAGTAGAAAACATGAAAGTCGATCAAGCGCTCGGGGTCCACTCAGAGACTGAAAAGTTGGGACTAAAATATCTAGGCGCAATTAACTTAGATCCAAAGGTAGAGGATTCTATCGGTGATGAATCAAAATTGCTCAATACGGCTATTGGCAAGAAACTTGAGCAAGTCGTCAAAAGAGTAATTTTATTGAAAAAGAGAGAAGCATGAAGAAGTCTTGTATCAAGGCAATAATATTCGATTACATAGGCACGTTGGTCAACTGCAAATGCTATACAATGGATGCCTCAAGAGAAAACCTCTATGTAGCGCTGTCTTCTGAAGGTTTTGATGTTTCTAAAGAGAAGTTTTTGGAAGCCTACATTTTGGCTCATGAGAAGTACCGCAAAATACGGTATGAAGAACTAAGAGAAGTTACAAATGCTATTTGGGTGGCCGAAGCACTTAGTAATCTTGGCTTCGAGGTGTCGGCGGATGATTACCGAATTAAAGCAGCATTAAACGTTTTCTTCAAAGCGTACGTTGACACATTCGAGCTAAGAGACGGCGCAAAAAAATTACTCAAACAAGCCCAAAAGCAATTCAAAGTCGGCCTAATATCAAACTTTACCCACGCACCCGTCATTTACAGAAGCCTTAGACACTTGAGAATAAATGAGTTCTTCAATGTTGTTGTGGTTTCTGAGGAAGACGGCTGGAGAAAACCAAGCAACCGTATATTCCAGGATGCTCTGACCCGACTGCAAATCAAAGCGAACGAAGCAGTTTACATTGGCGACAGTCCAATTGAAGATATTAAAGGAGCCAAACAAGCAGGGCTAAAAGCAGTATTTATTCAATCACAGTTCAACGCGTTAAAAGACCTAATTGATAGCCAACAAAAACCAGATTTCATAGTAAAAGATGTTCAGTCAATAATTGAGAATTTCGCCGAAATTACTGCTAAAAGTAATAAAGCATGACACACAAACAAAAAATAAGGAAATTTAGATTTTTTTGATTTTGACTGCTGTTTCTAGTGCTGTTACGCCTGGGAGTTTTTTGCCCATAAGGAACTCAATTAATGCTCCGCCAGCTGTGCTAATGTAGCTGATTTTATTGGTTAAGCCGTATTCTTGTATAGCTGCAATGGTATTTCCGCCACCTGAGAGGCTGAAGGCTTTACTGTTTGCTATAGCTTCGAATACTTTCTTGGTTCCATAGTTGAATTCTTTGTTTTCGTAGACTCCCATTGGTCCGCTGACAACGATGGATTTAGCAGTTGAGATAATTTTTGCGTAGTTTTCGACAGTTTTTGCACCGATGTCCATAGATGAGTATTCGGTTGGAAGTTTATTAACGGGAATTTCTTTGCGTTTTCCATTAACATCGATGGCTAAATCAACTGGAACAACAACCTTGTCTGGATATTCATCCATTAGAGATTTTATACCTGGAATTAAACCAGTTAACTCTTTCTTTGCCAGATAACCCATGTTCGCTTTGCCCAAATCAATGCCTTTCGCTGCAAGGAATAATTGACCCGTTACGCCACCAGTTAGAACGTAGTCCGCTATGCCGTTGCCTAAAACGTACTTGCTTATTTCAAGGCTATCGTCAGCTTTTGCTCCTCCCATAACGTAAATCGACGGCTTTTCAGGTTTTTCCAAAGCTTTACTAAGAGATTTCAGTTCACGCTCCATAATGCGTCCAGCAGCACTCGGCAACACTGCGGTGAAGCCAACCATAGAGACATGTCCGCGGTGTGCAGCGGCAAAGGCATCGTTAACAAATAAGTCTGCTAATGGTGCAAGGTTTTGGACGAGTTCAGTTTTGCTATGTTGTTCCGGAGTCCCATTTTTGGTTTCTCCATCCCAAGAGCGCACGTTTTCAAGAACTAAAATTTCTCCACCCTGTAAGTTCTTAATCGCAGCTTTTGCTTTATCACCAAAGAGGTCGTCAACATATTTGACTGGGCACTTGAGAATTTTCTGAAGGATAGCCGCGTGTTCTCTGAGCGTTGTATAATCTGGATCTCCTTTGCGTCCTTGATGTGCTAAGACAACGGTTTTGGCACCTTTTTCAGCCAGTTCCTTGAGAGTTGATTCGGCATGTGCTTTTATGCGTACGTCGCTAGTGACTTTCTTGGTTGCTGGGTCGATTTCTGAATTAAAGTCTACTCTGACTAGTACAACCTTATTTTTTAATTGAAAATCATCCAATGTTTTGTACTTTGCCATGTTATTCACTTCAATCTTAACTAACTAAAAAAGGAAAAAGAATTGATAGATTTAAGCTTGTTTACTTGTTTAAGCGCCTGCTTTTTTGCCAATCATTTCGATGAATTCAACCATACGGTTGCTAAAGCCCCATTCGTTATCATACCAAGCGAAGACTTTAACGAAGTTGCTCTTTTCGCCTAAAACCATGGTTAACTGTGCATCGAAGACTGCTGAGTAAGTGCTGTGGAGTACATCTGTTGAAACGATTGGGTCTTCTGTATACTCTAAAATGCCTTTGAGTGAACCTGCTGCGGCTTTTTTCATAGCTGCGTTAATTTCTTCTTTGGTGACTTCTTTGCCTAATATAGCGGTTAAGTCAACAATGGATACGTCCGGCGTTGGCACACGTAGTGAATAGCCATTCATTTTTCCGGCGCAACTTGGCAAAACTAAACCTATGGCTTTTGCTGCACCTGTGCTTGTTGGGATGATGTTGATTGCTGCTGCTCTTGCTCGGCGTGGGTCTTTATGCACGAGGTCTTGGACTTTTTGGTCGTTTGTGTAGCTGTGGCATGTTGTCATGAAGCCTTTTTCTAATCCAAAGTTGTCTGATAATACTTTGCTGACTGGAGCTAAACAGTTGGTTGTGCAAGAAGCATTACTTAGAATATTGTGTTTTTCTGTGTCATACGATTTATCATTTACGCCTAAAACAAAAGTTGCATCTGGGTTTTCTGCTGGTGCGCTGATTAGAACCTTTTTTGCTCCTGCTTGGAAATGTTTACTTGCGCCTTCACGGTTGGTAAACAAACCAGTGGATTCTACTGCTAAGTAGACACCGAGGTCTTTCCATGGCAGTGCTACTGGGTCTTTTACGCTGAGGCATTTGAGGGTTTTTCCATTGACGACCATATCATTGCCATTTACTTCAATTGTGCCGGGAAAATGTCCGTGAATTGAGTCATATTTGAGTAGGTGCGCATTTGTTTTGGCGTCTGCAAGGTCATTGATTGCTACGAAATCAATTTTTGCATTGCGTTCAAGTGCTGCACGATAAAGAAGTCTCCCGATTCTTCCGAATCCGTTAATTCCTACCTTAATTGTCATAAAATCACCATTTATCTGAGCTTGTACAAGAACCTCTACATTTATTAATTTTCCGACAAAAAAGGAAACCAAACAAATTTGTGGGCAGAAAGCAAAGTTAGCTTCTTACAAGAAACAACAAAGCAACTGTTTCTTAAAAATCTAGAAAATATGCCAACGGGCAGTTAAAAAATTCCGCCCTCTCTAAAATAATAGTATTCTTCTTTTTTGGGACCAAAGCTCCTTACCCCATCTCGCTTGAGCTGGCACCTCAATTCCTCAGAATACTCGCTGCTAATTTCGCCTTTTTTCTGCAAGTAAGTTATGATTTCTTCTGCTTGAACTTCTGTATCGCATCGGCGGATAAAATCCACCGCACTAGGATTGAAATGGCGAAATTTATCTGGAAAAACAGTAGGCTCAATTTCCTCCTCTTCACATTCAGCATTTTCTATAGCTTCAGCGTTTTTTCGAACAGCATCAATTGGAACTTTGACCTCTCCGGTTTCAAGTTCTTTGTAGAGGTGTGGAAACATTTTCTTGAGAGATTTTTTGTCGATTGCCATTTTTCATCAATTGTATAAAAACAATTATTTAAGGCGTCATTTATGTGCTTTTTTGATCTAAAAACAAGATTTAATCGAGAATTATAATGGTACAAACCGTTGGGTAGGATTACCCTTTAGGACTTTCTCAAGCTCCTTAATGCTTAATCCTTTCATTTCGTCGCCAAAGATTTCGCATTTTCTTTTTTTCCCAAATTCTTCTATGCTTCGAGCGACGATTTCAAGTCCATGTTTATCTGAAGTTTCACCATAAATGTGGAATGAAGCCAAATTGGCTCCATGCTTGTTCACCGTAGTCCATACTGTTTTTAAAATCTTAACATCTGAAGTTTTGAGGACTTTAACAATTGCTTCTGGTTCATCTGCATAAACTGCAATGTCAATATCACTTCCTTGCCTTATCGTACCCCGCCAAACGCTTCCAATCAAAACAGGGAAAAAGGAATCAAGGATCTTCATTATTCTTAGGGCTTCCCTACGCATTTGGATTAAGCGTTCATGCCTTTTTACGCCTTCGTTTTCTTCAGAAATCATGTCAAGTTCAAGAGCAATTTCAAGATTAGAAGGCAAAAAATGAGCCCCAAAAGTTTTTGCTGCTCTTACTTTGGCTTGTTTGTACTCTTTTTCAGCTCCAAAGTAAAGTAAAGTTGCTGCTTCTCGAGCGACTTTGCACTTTAAGTCAGTGCTCATGAAATACCAGACGCTGAGTCAGCGTTTTGCTAATGTTTCGTAAAGCTCCAAGGTTTTTTTAGCGATTTTGGTCCATGTGAACTCGGCTATTACTCGTTTCCTGCCATTTTTGCCAAGCAATTTGCGTCTTTCAGGGCTCTCTAAAGCGCTGATTACTCCCCATGCTATGTCTGAGGGGTTGTTTGGATCAACGTGGTAACCGCATTGTTCTTCACCACAACAAATCACTATTTCACGCATCCCGCTTACTCCAGCAGCCCCAACAACAACTGGTTTTTCCATGGCCATTGCTTCTAGAGCGACAATTCCAAATGGTTCGTAGTAGCTGGGAAAAACTGCTATATCGCATGCCGCATAATGTATAATTCTTTCTTCTTCTGGGATGAAATCAAAACAGAATTTAACATATTGGTCAAGCCTTATTGTTCTGGTAAGGTTTGAAAGATATTCCTGAAGTTCGCCGACACCAACAATCACGAGCCTAGCGTTAGGAATCTTCGATACAATATGCGGCATCGCCATTATGAGTTTATCAACACCTTTAACCCCTACGAGTCTGCCTAGGAAAAGAATCATCAATTCATTGTCGCTAATGCCATATTTGCTTCTAACTCGTTTAATATCCTCAGCAGATATGTTCTCTGGATTATATTTTTGTGGATCAACACCGTTGTAGCTTACCTGAATCTTTTCTTTGGGAAAGCCAAGTTGAACGAGTTCGTCTTTCATGGCATACGATACTGTAACTACCATATCGGCCATTTTGCCTGCTCTTAACTCTATGTTGCTAACTACTCCTGAGCCATTTCCAAGGGTTCTGCCTTTCTCTGTTGAGTGAACATGGAAAGCTAGGGGTAATCCTGTTTCTCTTTTAACAGTAATTCCACCCATCGCCGAAAGCCAATCATGGGCGATAACAATATCATATTTCATGTTTTCTTTCTTAATCAACTCGTTGATGAGTTTAGCTGCTGATAAATAATTATAAACCATTAATTTGCCGAAAAAATGTAATCCTCTTCCCCATTTCTTTATGTCTTCTGCAATGACGTCTGGAAGGGAATCAGAAATGTCGATGTGCAATGGACGGTGGATCTCAATTCCACGCCAAATTTCCCTAGTTGGCAAAGAACCTGAATCATCATTCATGGTAAAAACTGTTACATCGTGATCGTCTAAAACAAACTTTCTTGTTATCTCTGCGGCATAAGTTCCTAATCCACCGACAATTTTAGGTGGATACTCATAAACGAAAACAGCAAGTTTCATCCTAAACTGTCACCAAGTTACCTTTAGGATTGGGTTAACTACACTAAAAGCTTTACTTTTTTGCAAAAGCAAACTTGAAACTAAAAAAACTCAAATAAGTTAAGGAAAAGTTTAGATTGAACGGTTCTACATAGCACTAACAGGTTAAGGTGCCTAAAATGAGTTTATCACCCGTTAAACAAGAAATACTAGAGTCGATGCTGCTTCAAGAAAAACCGATCAAGGCAGTGGAAATCGCAAAGGAAAACAAAAAAGAGTTTCCGCCTACCATGATGCATCTCTTAGGGCTCACTCGTATGGGGTATGTAAGCTCACCTGAAAAAAGTCTTTATGTTATAACTCAGAAAGGAAAAGAAGCTCTTGGTCTACCTGAAACCAGTAAAGAAAAAGCCCAAGCAATACTAGCTTATTCGCCTCATGACAAAGCATTCCACTTTTACTGCGATGTTGGAAAACCTTTAAACTTACATGCTCACAACCTTCGCGATTTTGCAAATAAAGTTGAGAAAGCCGATGTTGTCTCAATAGAATTTCACACAAAACGCGGCGATTTTGAAGCATGGTTTACTGGACTTGGCGACATAGAATTAGCAAAAAAGCTCGCATTACTAAAACAAAGAAATGTGATTGGAGAAAACCTGCGGGCACAATTACGTGAAATTGTCATGCAAAGGTATGTTGCTTTAGCTGGATTAGCAGGTCAACCAGTTCTAACCGAATAGGTTTCGCTGTTTTTTCTTTTTAAAACTTTACAAAATGAGGAAGAAAAATAGTGGATCTTATGTTATTTGACTGTATATAGGGTGTCCACTAAACTTCAAAATAGTTTCTGATCTTTCAACGGTTCCGCTCGGTAGTCTTGTGCAGAAAGAATTGACGATTGCGCCAGTTGTAGTGAATCTAACACCATCAAGCATCTCACCCTTAGTTATGCCCGATGCTGCGAAGATCATTTCGTTCCCTTTTGCTAATTCGTCCTCAGTATAAGTTTTTTCGACATCAACACCAGCGGCTTTTAGTCTTTGCATCCTTTTTGCATCATCTTTTTTGTCCTTCCAAACCTTAACGAGCATTGTTCCGCCAAGGCATTTTATGGCTGTTGCAGCTATAGTTGCTTCAGCTCCTGCTCCTGCACCTATAAGTAAGTCAATACCTGAATCTGGAATACAAGTTACAATGGACCCCGCAATGTCGCCATCAGTTATTAGGATAATTCTTACGCCCATTTTTCTCAGTTTTGCAAGTAAATCCTGGTGTCTTTCGCGTTCAAGCATGATTACAGTAAAATTTGAAAGTGGCATCTTCTTCTGCGCTGCTACAGTTTTCACGATTTCTTCAACAGACATGTCGGGAGAAATCTTGCCCTTCGATTGCCCATTAGTTACAATCTTAAAATAATATCCGTCATCTGGTAGAACTTGCAAACAACCCGCTGGAGCACATGCCAATGCGGAGATAGCATCTTTCTTCCCTTTGGAAGTTGCAGTAGTACCGTCAACTTGGTCTATTACAAATTCCACTTTAGGGCCATTGCCCGTGCCAACTTTTTCTTTGAAGCTAAACGCTGGGGCATTATCTTTGGGACCCTCGCAACAGATTACTTCACCATCGATTTCAGTCTGGTTTAAAACAGCCCTAGAAAAATCCAAAGCGGTTTGGTCAACTTTGTCTGGGTCTCCCTTGCCTATGTGCAAAGCAGCGCCCACTGCAGCCGCAGTGGTGATTCTTGTTAATGACGGGGATAATGATCTCAACGAAGTCATTTTTTACCACCTTTACACTCACTTAACCACAACTCTGTAAACTCTCCATAATTTTGGGAAATTCTTTCAACAGTTTCTTTTCTATTAATCTTGCCTGCTTTATAATCTGCTAAAGGTTGCCAGAAAATGGTTCTTCCAACAGCGAACCCTATTATTCCAGGTATTTTTGCCCCAACTTTGAGCCACTCTTGTACCTTTTCTTTTGACTCTCCACGGCCTAAAGTTATGACTCCGACTTTCCTTCCTTTGCTTTGCGCTTGCTTTACCACTGCCTTGGCTGATTCAGGTTTGTCAACGCCTTCTAGCTTCCATATAGCTGGTTCAACCCCAGCAGCTTGAATTTCTTTGATGCTGTCAACCATTAGTTTAGGGCGCATTTCTTTATCGTAGGTTTCTTTTGCTCCTTTCAATTTTGACAGTTGGGTTGCTGTTGCAGGTACAATTAATTCGAAGAGGAGTGCTCTCTTTTTTTGCTGTAAATAATCGCTGAGTTTTTTTAGTCTTTGAAGTTGTTTTTGGTTTGAAGTTGCATCGCCTTCGGGATTGTAACGTACTAACACTTTCACAAAAGTTGGGTCAAACTCTTCAATATGTTTGGCAAAGTCCTCTCCATATTCAAAATCAAATTCTTCTTGACCAGATTTCTCAACAGGCATAGCAAATTTTAAGCCATCTTTTTTAGCTTCCCGAAGAACATTGCTCCCAAATTCTTCATCCACCAGCAAGCCAGCAATTTCTTTAGGAACATTCTTTTTCAGAGACAGCTTGAAGCCTTCGAAAATAATTTTCTTGTATTCTTCGATTTGACGCTTTTCTTCAGAAGTCGGTTGGCGATTCTTGATTTCAAACATTTTTTCAATAAATGAAACTCGATGATCAAATGCAAGAATCAGTAACTCTTTTTGTGACCAATCAGGCAACCTAACACACCTATCGACTACTCTGTGCTTCTCAAATAAATTATTATTGTTTCGGTAATTCAAACTTGATAATTAATTATGACGTTTTACCTTAACTAAACACTGTTTTTCTTTTTGTCTCAAAAAAATTTAGAGAAACTATGAAATAATAAGAGGCCACATATGAAGTTGCTTAGGTGTCATACGGTGAGCGAAGTTAGAATAGTTACTGTGAAAATTCCTGAAGAAGTCTACCAAGAAATGGCGTTGCGCATTCCTGAAGGCGACAGAAGTAATTTCATTAGGGAAGCAATAAGTGAGAAATTGCAGAAAACTCCAAAAGCAGACAAACTTTTGGCTCTTGAAGAACGAATGAAAAAAATGGAGCAGGAATTCGGTCAAATCAGAAAGTACCTCGCCGATCTCGAATTGCTTACATTTCAACACGGAAAAATTAATCCGCACTCTTACTGCATCGACGAGTTGGATCATAAAATAATTGAGTATCTACTTAATTACAAGAGCGCAACTACTCCTGAATTGGCTACCTACGTTAAAACCAACAGGTGGCTCATACTTAACAGACTCAGAAAAATCCAGAAAAACTCTAAAAAACAAGTTGGAAAATCCATAATCGAATATTACGCTGGCGAACGATCTGGCAAGAAAAAGGCTTGGTGGATAGACGAAGAACTAATAGAAGAATAAAGTTATCTTTAAATTAACTGATTTGTTTGATTTTGTAAACTGTGGGCTCGTAGTCTAGTACGGATTAAGGCGTCGGCCTCCGGACGCTTCATAGAAGCGGGAGTCAGCCGAAAATCCTGGGTTCAAATCCCAGCGGGCCCGTTTGTATCCTTAAAGCAAGTTTTTGATGTATTTCACAATTAGTTGAGGTTGATCAAATGCCGTTTTCAACGTTTTGCTCGGGTTTTTAATGTGGTTAATTAATGAGAGTTTCTTGTATTCTCTAAGTGCTTTAGCCGCTATCTCTTTGACTTCTTGGGGTGTAAAGTCTCCGGTGGAAATGAGTGGCATGCCTTTAGGCTGACGCACCTCAGCAAAGGAGTTCCAACTCAAATCTCCATCAATGTACCCTTTAGCTTTGCATTCCTCATACAATCTTGTTCCATAGGAAGGTGTAGCAATGAATAGGTGCATACCAACATCAAAATCACGTTTAAGCTTCAAAGCAAAATCAACAGTTTTCTGCATATTTTCTCTCTTCTCACCTGGGAAACCAATTATGTAAAAAGCACCCGTTTTTAAATCAATATCCTTACAGATTTTGGCAACTTCCACTACTCGACTTAAATCCAGGCTTTTGCAAATTACATTGTTTAGTATTTGTTGGTCTCCTGACTCAACTCCAAAAAACACGCTTCGGGCACCCGACTTTTTCATTTTTTGAAGAAGGTTCAAGTTTAAGCAGTCCGCTCTAACACCATTGGGAGTTTCCCAGCCTATTTTGATTTTTTTCTCAATTAATCCATCGCAGATAGCTTCAAATCGTGATAAATCAAACGTCAAGTTATCGTCTTCAAAAAATATGTTCTTGATCTTAAATTTCTCAACTACATATTGGATGTGGCCTAAAACATAATTTGCTGAGTTTGCCCTAAAATCTCTGCCCATATGCAAATGAACAGAACAAAAACAACAATTGTAGGGGCACCCTCTGCTAGTAATCATCGACATTGCCCGGGTTCTAAAGCTGCGATAACCTATATTTTTGGAGTTCAAATACTGCTCCATATCTACAAGATCATAAGCTGGGTAAGGAAGCTCATCCAAGTTCTCAATAAAAGGTCTAGGTGAATTTACAATGACTTTTCCATCTTTTCGGTATGCTATGCCGAGAATTTCAGTTAACTTTTTTTTGCCCTCAAAATACTCAGCAATATCCAACATAGCGTATTCGCCTTCACCTGTTACTGCAAAGTCAACGCTTTTTGACTCTTCAAGAAATTCTCTTGGTACAGTCGTGACATGTGGACCACCTACAACAGTCAAAATATTTGGATTCAGTTGCTTAACTAAGTCACTGATTGTAACTGAATTTCTTATTTGACAAGTAAATGGTCCTGCTATTCCAACTATGTCTGGCTTCCGATTGCTAATTTCCAGTTTTATGCGTTCAAATGGCATCCCCACGTTTATTATTTCACCATTTTTTTGGGAAGAGTAGTCAGCAAAGAAAGCATCCAAGATTTCTGATTTGTAACCCGCTCTGTCAAGTACAGCTGCTATATACATTAGGCCCAAAGGAAGATTTCCTGCTGGTGGTTCTGAGCCCGGATAAAATGTTTGAGGTGGATTAATAAGAAGCACTTTCATTCGGGTTACCTAATGATTTAGGTTGACAATTTCGAGATATTTAAGTTAACTTATAATGTAAATTGACTATGATCGCTTTATTCGGACTAACTTTTTGTGATTTTGTCCATACGTATGAGAATTTTGCCTCTCTTACTCTGTTACTGTTGTACCACAGTCACATAAGTTTATGAATTGTTTTTTGGCTCTATTACTTAATTAATTCTTCGTGTTCATTGGGAGGTGACATGTTTTGAGCGTGCGTGAGGCAAGTAAGAAAGGTAAAATGACAGTGGCTGAAGCTGGAAGAAAAGGTGGAGAAAAAACTGCTTCAACTCACGGCAAGGAATTTTATGAGGAAATAGGTCGTAAAGGTGGCGAAAAGGTTTCTCAAGAACGTGGTCCGGAATTTTATAGTGTTATTGGCAGCAAAGGTGGTTTTGAGCGAGCTAAACAACATGAAGGTTCAACTGAAGCTATAGGAAAAACTAGCTTGGAAGAAGCAGGTCACCGAGGTGGACAAAGAGTCCGAAGACTCATCCAAGCAGGCAGAGAACACGAAGAAGAATAAATAAGAACCTAAAATTTAATCAGTTTTCTGTTAGTGCTTAATTTGGGATTTTCCCCTTAAGAATCGACTATTGTGATTTTCTTAATGGAGGTGAAATTTATTGTCAGAGAAAAAGGGTAAAATGACGGTTGCTGAAGCTGGAAGAAAAGGTGGGTTAAAAACCGCAGAAACCCATGGAGAAGATTTCTACAGTGAAATAGGGCGAAAAGGCGGAAAGATAGGTGGATTAAGAAGTGGGCAAAGAAAGAAATAGAATTGACAAAGTAACCTGTAGTTTTTCATTATTTTGAAATGTATCTATCTATTCGAATAAGATATATGTCCGTCAAAATCGACAGTCTATGTTTCCCTCTATTTGTGATTGTTTCTTGGTAACCACATATGCTTAAGGGCTTTCTTAGACATATGTCACTATAACAAGTTTTTTTATTTCGGGAACAGCCTGGAGGTGTGTAGATTTGGCCGCTGAAAATGACCTGAAAAGGAAGATGTCTCGTGAAGAAGCTGGTAGAAAGGGTGGATTAAAAGTTGCTCGCGAGCGTGGAACTCAATTTTATCGAGAAATAGGAAGAAAGGGTGGAGAAAAAGTTGCTGAGGAGCGGGGAACGGAATTTTATAGAAAAATAGGGCGAATAGGTGGAAAAAAGCGAAGGAAATAGGTTAATCGAGTGAAGATGAGGTAATTGGTCGCTAAAAGAAGGCGCAAGGTCGGAATGAGGAAAAACAAAGAATTCTCTCTTTATATCATGTTCCAACTTGTAAGCTTGATTATTGCAAAATGTTGAAATAGGTTTATTCTATATCTTTTTTATGAAAAAAATTCTTGTTTTATATTATTCTCGAACTGGAAACACAGAAAGAATGGCTAAATCAGTGGCAAAGGGGGCGCAAATCAACAATAACGTTGATGTAGAATTGAACTTTCACGTTGACCCTCAGGAATTAAGTTCCTTTGATGCTATAATTGTTGGTACTCCGACTTATCATCATGAGATGCCGATTGATTTTAAGAAACTCTTCGAAGAGGTTGCAGTTCAAGGAATAAGTCTGAAAGGCAAAATTGGAGCAGCCTTTGGATCTTACGGGTGGAGCGGTGAAGCGCCTAAAGATATTTTAGAAATTATGAAAAATAAGTTTGAGATGCAAATCGTTGGTCCGCCTTTACTTGTAAAATATGTTCCAGACGAAAAAATGCTAAACACCTGTGCAGATTTAGGAAAAAGAATTTCCGAAAGCTTGATGAACAAGGCTTAACATAAGCGAATGGGGAGAAGCGTATGGAAAAATCAAAAAGTAATCTCCTTGAATTTTTGAAAAACCAAGTTACTGTTGAAAAAGAAATAGTGGCTTCCCTCGAAAAGCCCTTAAGAGACATGAAAAACCCCGCAGTTAAAGGAGTTCTCAAAGGCGTTTCTTTAGATTCTATTAAGCATGCAGAGCTTTACATGTCAGCAATCACTTTACTTACAAGTTCATCTACTGCCTTAGGTCAAGAACATCTTGATGAACAAAAAACATTAGTCGAAAAGCACATTGCCATAGAATCTGCGTTAATCGTTAAACTTGAAGCCATGATTCCCAATATTGAGGACAAAAAAGTCGTATTTCTTTTGAACTCAATCTTAGCTGATGAGAAAAGACATCATGAAATGCTGAAGATGGTATTGGAAATAATTGTCAAAGGTGAAACTATAACCGAAGAAGATTGGTGGAAACTTCTCTGGGAAAACGCGCCTTTTCATGGAGCTCCTGGTGGAGGATAATAACAAAAAAAGAAAAGAGTATTATGTGACATGCTTAAGAGTTGACGTTATCATTCATAACGTTTTCAGATGAACTCCACGTTTCTTCCACTATTTTTTGAAGCCCCTGAAGAGTTGAAGCCAGCATTTCACCTTTGCAGGTTAAACCATAAGTTTTCGGAGTTCGTCTCAAGAAAACAAGTTTCTTCCCCTTTAATCCTCTTAAATATTTATAGGTTCTTCTCATTGAAAGTCCCGTTTCTTTGGCAAGTTTTCCAGCGGATATCCCTTCATTAGCTATTTTATCATAAATTTTTTGCTCCGCGCTTGACAAGGATTCTTTCATAACATCTCGCTTTGACTTAAAGAAAAATATGTAATCTCTCTCAGTCGGAGTTTCAATTAAGCCGGTTGAGCGCAAACGTTTAAGGATACGGGATGCAATTTTGGGCGAAATGAGAGTTTCAATTTTCTCAAACGTCTTAGGTCCATCCAATAAAGCTTGCAGAAGCATTTCTTCGTAACATTCAGAGTGAGCAGGTAACATTTCCACAAATTCAGGGAATACTCCCAGTAGTTCTGTTAGGCGACCGCCAAATGAGGTTGCGTAATATTCATCTCGTGCTTCAGTTGCCAGCCCTACTGCGATCAAAGGGTGCAAATACTCTTCGCTGATTGTATCTTGGCTATGGCCATGGCCTGTTTTTTTTAGCTCTTGCTGTAATTGACTTACTGAATATCTGCCGTTTACAATTGCATTCAAAATATGAAGTCGTGTTTCGTTTTTTAGAACGTTGAAAAGTTCTTTTATGTAATTTGGGTTATCCATTGTTTCTCGGAGTTTTCTTAACTCATTTTTCAGTTTGTAAACTTGACAATGATTTATGCACTGTAGTGGAGTAATTGGGGCGCAGTTTATGCATTCCGCATTAAGTGACTTAAGCATCGTAGCTGTGTCACGATTGTGTTCGATTTTACGAGTCGGTACTAGGACATTACCCATCTATTTTTTTCTCCTTTTATGCGTGTACAATGACGGGAAAAGGAGGAGGGTTGCGTGTGAAACTTTCTTGTTATTGATAGCCCGACATGACACGCGTCATATATTATGACAAGCGTCATATTTAAATAAGTTTCTCTACAAAGTAAGAGTTGTTAAGGTGTAAAACTTGATTTTACCATGCGAAGTAGGAGTAAAAACAGTTTTGCCTGCAGTCAAAGCAATTATGGCAAGAGAAATTGTTGAAAAACATGGCTTCAATGAACAACAAACTGCGCAACTTCTGGGATTGTCGCAATCAGCAGTCAGTCGATATGTCAGCAAAGAAAGAGGAAATCTGTTAGCATTAGACAATTCCGCTGAAGTCTTAGCTCTCATAAGCCAAATGGTAACATTCCTCATCAAAGAGCCAAATAGCAGAGCTGAGGTCATGAGCCTTTTCTGCCAAACATGTACCACTATTAGAGAAAAAGGTTTAATGTGTCCCTTTTGCAAGAAAGAAATGCCTCAGAATTGGGCGGAGAACTGCTTGTTCTGCCACTAAATTATCTTATTAATCTTTTATTAAATCAAGCATAAACTATTTTTGAGGAACTCACATTGTTCTATGACGAGAATGCTATTTTAGATATTAGCGAATCTCTGCAAGTCAATTTTCATAGAATGGGCGGGGTCGTTTGGATCAAAACGAAATTAAGGAAATCTTGAAAAAATACAATGTTATAGCGGTTGTTGGGTTATCTAAAGATCCTGAAAAAGACAGCTATAAAGTCAGCGCTTTCCTAAAGGAACATCGCTACAATATTGTACCCGTGAATCCATTTGCTGCTGAAGTTCTTGGAGAGAAAAGTTACAAAAGCCTTCTTGATATTCCGCTTGAAATCCAGAAAACTATTGAAGTAGTTGATATATTTAGACCTGCAAAAGATGTTCCGCTTATAGTAGAGCAAGCTATTAAGCTAAAGCAGTTGAATGGCAAGCCTTTTGTGATTTGGATGCAACTGGGAATAATTAATGAACAAGCTGCGGAAACTGCCAGAAATGCTGGTTTGGTTATAGTAATGGATAAGTGTCTGATGATTGAGCATCGCGAGTTATACTCTTAGTCAGCTAAATTAATCCAAGCAGTAAGGATACAACTGTTGCAATTATAACTATAGCAATGGTTTCGGCAAGTGTTACTTTCCAGTGAACTCTAGTTTTTCTTGAACGATATCTCACTAGAAACACCCCTGAAATAACGCTAACTTCCAAGAGCGAAACCCCAATGTTGTAGTAAGTAGGTAGTGCAAGGTAAGTTGCTATTGGAATGATTCCTGCAAGAAAGGTTGTTGTTCCAGAAATTATAGCTCCGTAAATATTGGAGCTGTGAATTTGTTTCCCAAGTACAGTAAAGAGGTTTTGCACTAAAAGCAAAGACTTGTCGCGTTCCTCCTTATCAGGTATATCGCTTAAACTGTAATTCATCAAGTTTTGCAGTGTCATTATGTCCGCTAAATCTTCAGTAATTCCTCCAAGCAGAAAGCTTGAAAAGTTAGTCACGGCTACTGCGCTTAATGTTAAGAGGGCAGCAAAAACGACTGTTTTAGGATTCCCCAAAAGAGTTGCGTTAGCTGTGAATGTTGCTAGGAAAGCTGAAAGAATAACGACTAGGCTAGTGATTGAACCATCGACTAAACCAGCCACAACCTCCATGATAGGTTCTTTCTTTAATAGAAGACTTTCCCATTCTTTGCCGAGTCTTTGACCTTGTGGCGTCAACTGCACAAAATCATCTTCTGCAACAATAAGCCCTTCAGCAATCATTTCTTTGAGCGCAATATCCAGCTCAGACATTTCAACACACGCAAAACCAAGGCAAATTCGGTCGACGCGGTTTTTTAGAGTTGATTTCTTAATTTTAACGCCTTTGCTTAAGTTTAGTAGAATAATAACACGGATAACATCCGGTAACTCTTGGATTTCAAAGGACAATCAAATAGTCACCGTTAACAACAACATCAAATAACTTTTAGTAGGCTAATAACTCTTGTCGCTAATAAATTTTAACAATAGGACGCCCTATTTGATTTTCTATGTATTGATGAAGAAAAAAAGATGTGGCTTCTAGGCCATTTGTTTTAGAACATTTTGTATTTCCTGATAGTTTGGTTCTACCGCTGGGTTATCAGAAACCCAAACGTAACGAACTAGTCCCTTCTTGTCAAGAATAAAAATTGAACGTTTAGCAACTGTGTAGCCGTTTAGCCCTGCAAAATTAGGCAGCTCCAATCCATATGTTTTGATTACTTCGCGTTTGTAATCGCTTAATATCGGAAAGGGGAGTCTGTTCTTTTCAGCAAATCCTTTGTTAGAAAATGGGTCGTTCACGCTTATTCCTATAACTTGAGCATTAAGATCGATGAGTCGCGCCATCGTATCGCGGAATTCGCACATCTCCTTTGTACATGTTGAGGTGAATGCGCCCACAATAAAAGCTAACACGATTTTTTGTCCTGTAAACTCGTTTAGGCTTCTTGGCTTCATATCGATATCTGGCAGGGTAAAATCTGGTGCTTTGTCTCCGACCTTTATTTTGCTTGACATAAGAACAACTTCACTTCTAGGAAAAACATAAGGCTGTATAAATGGGTGACGCTTTCAAAGTATGTCTCCGTGTGAAGAGATCAACGTCTAAGGGTTTAGCATTTTATGGTTTGTTATTTTCTAGCCAAATGCAAAAGCACATGGACAAATCTTGTTCAAAACGCATGTTTCGCATTTGGGTTTTCTTGCAATGCAAACTTGTCTGCCGTGGAAAATCAGTAAGTCTGTCAGTTTCATCCAGTTTTCTTTTGGAGTAATTTTCATTAGGTCTTGTTCTATTTTTTCTGGGTCGTCATGATCTGTAAGTTCAAGTCTCTGTGAGAGTCTGCGTACATGGGTATCAACAGCTATTCCCCTGATCATGCCATAAGCATTGTATAACACTATGTTAGCTGTTTTTCGTGCAACACCAGGAAGCTCTAGCATTTCTTCCATTGTTTTGGGTACCTGAGAATTGTATTTTTCAACTAAAAGTTCACAACATTTTTTTAAGTTTCTGGCTTTATTGTGGTAGAAGCCTGTTGAATGTATGTCCTGTTCCAGTTCTTTAATGTCGACTTTGACATAGTCTTCGGGTGTATGGTATTTTTTGAACAATTTTTCCGTCACTATGTTTACTCTCTCATCGGTTGTTTGGGCAGACAGCATTGTGGCTATAAGAATCTCCAACGGTGTCGAATAATTCAGAGCAGTTTTTGCTTTAGGATACTGTTTCTCGAGCAATTCAATAACTTTTGAAGTTCTCTGCTTAGGGTCTAGATATATTTCTGGCTTAGACATTTTCAGTTCTCCTTGAAACCTCTTATCAAAGAATAATTGGGACGAGAATAAAAGTTTGTTTCCGTTAAATGTTAACCTTAACAATTGTTTAATAATATTGTTGTAAACTTCAAATGTGCGAAGGTTTATCTCTGTGACATTGCGTAATGTTTATATAATTTCCGATAATTTGAAAATGTGTTAATTTCCTGCGAGTGAGCATAATGGTAAACCCAACAAGAATAACTGTCGCCTTTGATAAAGCAACAGCCGACTTATTGGAAAAAATAAGTACTGAAGGACAAGTCTCACAAAGCGAAGTTATGCGGCGAGCACTGAAATTCTATAATGAAAACAAAGCTCTTGAAGATCCAGCAGTAAAGAAAAAAATTCTGGCCTACATAGACATGCTTCTCAGTGGCGAACACATTATCCTAGATGTAGATCATTGGCTTATGTTTCTGCGTTTAATTGCTTCGTCTCCTGTGGCGGAAAAGTTTTGGTGCGAACATAGGGAAGTCGCCCGTGCTCATTGGGAGCAGCTAAAAACAAAGGTTCATACAGCAGAAGAAATGCTGGTCCGCCTCGAGATTTGCAACTTTTACAGATTAACTAAGAATGCTCCAAACGATTATACGCTGGTTTTGGTTTCAGAGACTTCAAAGGATTTCATTAGAATATTTCTAGAGGAATACTTTGCTGCAATGGGGGTAAAAGCAGAGATTAAAGAAAACTTAACCAAGCTAAGAGTTACCATTAAACCCAGTACAACAAGAATCTAAAACCACGAGTTTTTTAGTTTCTGCTTTTTGGATTATTTTGTTTGCACAAAACTTTTTACTCTACACTTCTTACTAGCCATATTCTAGGTGACTACTTTGAGTTTGAAACTGAAAGTTGATGGAAAAGAAATTCCGCTGAATGAATTTGTAGAAAAAATCTTAAATGGTACAATAACCGGCGCAGTGACCTCCCTGCGAGGAATAAAAGAAGATTGGAAAAAGATTGAGTTAGAAATTCAAAAGTAACATTAACCGTTCAATTCAATTGTACTTTTGATTTCAGCAAACATTTCCTTTTTAGCTTTGCATATTGGACAAACATAGGGTGGATCTTCCCTATACACAACATATCCGCATTGTTTGCAATACCATAACTTTTTCTTAACCTCTGGCTGAGATTTTGCAGGTTGCACTGACGGCTTTTCACTTGCTCCTTGTTCGGACGCTTTAGCGGTGGTTTGTGTTCCATATGCTCTTTCTTGTTTCTCAAGCGGTCTTCTTTCGGGAACTTCAGGTAGGTTTTTGCTTTCGTAAACTTGTTTGTTAACATAGAGTCTGCAGTAGCAGGCTCCATATTGGGCGACATCTGGGTCCCGGTAGTCGCAAGGGCAAATTATATCTCTGTCATACTCAAAAACGCCTGAAGTAAGTCTGCATGGGCATAAAGGGTAGCCGTAGCGTTCTTCATTTGTTTTTAATCCTTCAAGAAAACCCTGTAGGAGTTCGGGCTGTGGAGTTAGGAAGTAGCCAAAAGTTTTAGCGTCTGCTTCAGCTCTTCTGCGAACTTCCTCCATGGTTATCAAATTTGTAATGCCTCTTTGAGTTGATCTTTCCGAAAACCAGTAATTACAACTTTATCATCGACAATCGTAGTGGGATAGCTAAGCATTCCACCTTTGTTTTGGATTATTTCATGGATTTTTTGTTTATCTTCTTCATCAGCTAAATCGACATCTACAAATTCGTATTCGACATTGTTATCATTTAGGAATTGCTTAGTCATTTTGCACCAGACACATGTGCTTAAAGCGTATATACGGACTTTATGTTTGTTGTTTGAACCAGAAACCTTAGAAATATTCATAACAAAACACTCTGATAGAAAGAGTTGCCCTCGGGAGAATATAACTTTTTAGTTGGCTTTGATTGTTGTATTCTGTTTTTTGGATGGCTTTGTTTCATGAATAGATGGCTATTCGTTTGCTGGTCTGAGGTTACCAAAAGCGTTCTGAACCACTTCTGACATGGCTGGATGGATATGCATAGCTTGCGCAATTTGAGCAAAACTTCTGGTCTCAGAGACCATTGCATTAATGATTTCTTGTATGAGGATTGAGGCTTCAGGACCAATTATGTGAGCGCCGAGGATTTTCCCTGTTTCCCTTTCAACTAATACTTTCACGAAGCCCTCGGGGAATCCCATTGCAGCTCCCATAGCTGTTTCACTGTAGAGAGCTTTTCCAACAAGAATTTTGTATTTTTTCTGTTTAGCTTCTTCTTCCTTTAATCCGACGGAAGCGACTTGTGGATATGCAAAAACTGCGTGAGGAGCGGCTGAAAAATCAATTTTAACTTTGTGATCATGAGCGGAGTTGTGCCACGCAATTCCCGCCTCAAAATTTGCTACATGCTTAAACATATGAATGCCTATAGCATCGCCAAGCGCCCAAATGTTTTTCTTGCTTGTTTCAAGGTACTCGTTGACTTTAATGAAATTGTGGTCGTCTAAATTTACACCTGTTTTTTCAGGCTTCAGAATGTCAGCGTTTGATACTCTGCCTGTGGCAACCATTATTGCTTCAGCCGAAAACTCATGAATACTTTCATCTTGAAGGTTCTTTGCAATGAGCGTTTTGATTGGGCCTTCTTGCTTGGCTTCAGCAACCTCATAACGAGTGTAAATTTCCATTCGCTGTTGCATTTCTTTCTTTAGTAATTCAGATATTTCTGGTTCTTCATCAGGCACCACTCGGTCTGGTCTCTGCAATATAGTGGTTTTTGTGCCTATACCAGAAAAAAAGTGTCCATACTCCATGCCAACATAGCCTCCGCCAATGATTAGTATACTCTTGGGCGGTGTTTGCATTTCCAAGACTGTGTCACTTGTCAAGTAATTTATTTTTTCAATGCCCGCAATTAATGGTAAGGCGGTTCTTGCCCCTGAAACAATAAAAATCTTTTCCGCGGTTATTGTGTGTGTGCCGACTTGCATTGTATAATCAGAGATGAATTCGCCTGTTTCTTTAAACCAATTTATCTCTGGCGAAGCTTCGACAGCAATCGCCTGATGATTTGAATCTTCGCTAACTAGCGTACGCATCCTTGTTATAATATTGTTGAAGTCAACAGAATTCACGGTTGCATGAACGCCCAGTTTGTCGGCGTCTTTTACAGTTGCAATCACGTCTTCTGGATAAATCAGCATTTTTGAGGGGACACAACCAACATTTATGCATGTGCCGCCCATTTTTCCATGTTCAATTAGAGCTACTTTGAAACCTTGTTCAACAGCGGCTGAAGCTATAAGCATTCCAGAGCCTGAGCCAATTACGATTATGTCAAATTGCTCCATGACAAAACCTCAATAACTATCAGAAGGAAGAATTAAAGAGCAAATAAACTTTTCAGCAAAAATTGTCAGAACGAGAGTTAGGTTAAAAAAATTAAGTTGTCAAATAACAAACTAGCGACTTCTGGTCTAAACCCCATTGCATTTCAGGATATTATTATGAAAAAAAGTAGAGAAAATTTGATCGAGAAAATCTTTTATGCAAGTTTAGAATTATTTAGTTTGAGGATTTTTCATGGCAAAAACAACTAAACCAACAAAAGCCGAAGAAGAAAAGAAAAAGAAAGCTTATTATTCCAAAACTGAGAAAAAAGCAAAACAGGTTAAGAAGTAAGCTTTTTGTTCAGGAACTTTGGTAGGCACCGTTCGTCATGAACGGGATCAAACCCTCCAATTTCACCTTTTGTTAGTGGTAACACAATTCTTGAAACCAAACCGTTTAGGCTGTAGGGAATTCGTATCAAACGCATTTCACCAGAAGTGACCCATTCATCAATATGAAACCCCTCGTTTTTTATTTGATGCGCAAGATTCAGTCTTTCTTTAGCGCTCAAAGTGTAAGCTCCTTTGTCTAAAACGTGAAGGTGGAAGCCTCTGCCAGAATAAACCGGGCTCACATCAGAAAATTGTTTACCTAAATATTCGCAAAGGCGGATAGCTTCTTGCTTAACCGTTTCCAATTCTAAATCGCAGAAACTCAACCCTTGATTTCGCTTCATTTTGTCCGCTAAAGTGCCATGGATTGGGCAAGTTATATTTTCAGGGTCAAGGTCAAAAGCAAGTTCTTGACCAATTTTGTGACCTTTTTCGTCATAGATGTTTCGGTCATAATATACTGCTTCTGGCAGAAACTCAAGCATTTGGAGTTGAACATCCTCTAAGTTTTTGTATTCGTCAATTATTATGGTTGTTGAAGCATCTTCCTTATATTTTTCTGGGAAAATTTTTGTGTGCCTGCCTATGATTACTGCAAACTTTACTTTGCTTTTCTGGTTGCAGAAAAAACGAGACCCTTTTCTTAGGTTGAATTCAGATGAGTAGAATTGTTTTCTTTCTTCGAGAGTCGAATACCTCATCCCAATCGGTAAGTAGTATTGAACCATTAAGACCACCTGAGAAATAGTGTAGCTATCCCAAAATGCTTTTTGGAGAAAACTTAGAGAAAACCTAATATTATTGGTTTTCAGAATTTAATATGGTGAATTTTTTGCCAATTGACCCTGATTTTCAAACTAAACGACAAGTTGTAAGTGAACATAACGGACATAAAGTTTGGGGACCTGTAGAAGCCCCACAAAAACTAGGTATTCACGGAACAACCACTGCTGTAGATTGGGATTCCTGCGTTGGAGACGGAATATGTGTAGACGTTTGCCCTGTTTCATTGTATGATTGGGCTGATTCGCCTGGCCATCCCCTTTCTGAAAGAAAATCCGACCCCGCCCGTGAAAAAGACTGCATTCAATGTCTCGCCTGCGAAATGCAATGCCCCGCAGCTGCGATAAAAATTACTCCACAACCCTGAGCGCAAACGCCGATTTTCAGGCGCTTCTATTTTTTATTGATTTAAAAAAGAATCGAGAAAAAGAAAAGGAAAATGAAAGCTTATTTTACTAGGCTAAGGTTTTTGTTAACTTTGTCCCAGTTGACGATGTTCCAAAAGGCCTCAATGAATTTTGCGCGTTCATTCTTGTAGTCAACGTAGTATGCATGTTCCCAAACATCCAAAACCATCAAGATATTGAAGTTTGGATAAACATT
Organism: Candidatus Bathyarchaeota archaeon; assembly: GCA_963729805.1. Taxonomy (GTDB): domain Archaea; phylum Thermoproteota; class Bathyarchaeia; order Bathyarchaeales; family Bathycorpusculaceae; genus Bathycorpusculum. The sequence goes on from CAVSPH010000010.1 coordinate 143,553, forward strand.
CACGTTGTGCTTTTCGATTTGCATTATCAATGGTCTTCCGATACAAGAATGTACAGCTAAAGCTGCCCATCCTGATCCTTCAACGCTTGAAGCAGCCATTGAGAATTCCTTTTTGAACCTATCGAAACTTCCAAAACCCATGTCAATCATATCTGCTACTGCACCTCCAGGTTTTCCGCCTCCTTTACCTACAGGCGCCATGTTTTCCCAGAATGTGGTATGCAAAAGATGACCACCAACATTGAAGGACAGCTCTTTCAACATGGCTTTTGCGTCAATATCTGCATTTTCGCTTCGTGCTTTGTCAAGTTTTTCAAAAATAGCGTTGGCGCCATTCACGTATGCTTGATGGTGTTTATCATGATGAAGTTTTAGTTGCTGCTCCGAAATATATGGTGCTAAAGCAGTATAGTCATAAGGCAGCTTGGGTAGAGTAAATGATTTTACTTTTTCCATAAAATTCACCAAAAATCCAAGTTTACCAAAGCGAAAAACAACTAATATACTTTGCCTTGAACCTCAGTAAACTCTTAATTCTTTTTCACAAAACTATGCTCTTACAGCTTTAGTATAGCTTATTACTTGCTTGTCAATTACTGTTTTCTGGTGATGTTTTATGACCAAAACTGATGAGAACTTAAAGGCTGCTTTTGCAGGCGAATCCCAAGCTAATAGAATGTATTTGGCTTTTGCTAAGAAAGCAGAGGAAGAAGGCTTCCCTCAAATTGCTATGCTATTTAAAGCTGCAGCTCAAGCAGAAACAGTCCACGCCCTCAACCATCTAAAGGTTATGGGGCAAGTAAAATCAACTATAGACAACTTGGGCACAGCTGTGTCAGGCGAAACATACGAGTTCAAGAAAATGTATCCAGAGTTTATCGAAGATGCCAAGAAAGAAGGAAACAACAAAGCCTTGGTGAGCTTTGATTATGCAAATAAGGTTGAACAAATCCATGCAAACCTATATCAGAAAGCCCTCGACGCACTGAAAAACAAAAAGCAACCTGCAAAAGCAGACTATTATGTGTGCCCCGTCTGCGGAAATACCTTTGAAGGCTCAGCACCTGACAATTGTCCAATCTGCGCGACAGCAAAAGAAAAATTCATGAAAATATCTTAAAAAAATTAAGCTCTGATTTTTTGGGCTATTTGCTGCCCAAAATCAAAACATTTTTTCAAATCTTCTTGATCAGGAACGTATTTGGCTTCGACGTTTGATTCATTTACTTCAAATCCAGCTTTCTTAGCCATTTCAACCATATCTCTAACAGCTCCGCCTCCCCACCCGTAAGAACCAAAGAAGCTCCAGAGTTTTCCCTTAGGTTTTAAGCCAGTTATGTAGGTTAGAAATGAACTGACAGTAGGAAACATTTGGTTGTTTAATGTCGGCGAACCTACAACAACTGCTTTTGTTTCAAGAATTTCAGTTACAACGTCAGTGTTGTCTGTTGCTCGAAGCTTGAGAAGTTTAACCTCAATACCCTGGCTGATGATGCCTTCTGCTATGGCTCTTGCCATTTTATCGGTGCTTCCCCACATTGTATCAAAAACTATCACAGCTTTCTTTTGAGCTGCTCCTGAACTCCAGTTTAGGTAAGCATTGATTATTTTGGATGGGTCTTTACGCCAAATTACACCATGATCTGGTGCAATCATATCGATAGGAATTCCCATTTGCACAACCTCTTGAATCTTCCTTGTTATCAAGGGAGCAAACGGCGTCAAAATGTTCGCATAATAAGTTCTTGCTTCTTCCATAAGAACGACTTCATCAACCTCATCGTCGTATCGCCCAGAGCTTGCGAGATGTTCTCCAAAGGCGTCATTTGAGATTAAGATCTTGTCTTCCACAAGATAACTAAACATGCTGTCTGGCCAATGCAGCATCGGTGTTTCAAGAAATCGCAATGTATGTTTTCCAAGCTTAAGCTCATCGCCAGTTTTCACGATTTCAACCTTATTGAATTCAGCGCCGAAATGCTCAATTAACGCATCTTTTCCCCTTTGAGAAGCAATTATCTTAGCGTTTTTAGCTAGCTTGGCAATTACTGGTAAACTGCCGGAGTGATCCATTTCTACATGATTAACTATTATGTAATCAATTTTTTCAAAGCTTGTTAATTCCTCAATGTTTTCGACGAGTGCGTCGGAGAAATTGCATTTCACAGTATCTATGAGTGCTGTTTTCTCATCTCTGATTAAGTATGCGTTGTAGCTTGTGCCTCGGCTGGTAACGTAGCCGTGAAAATCTCGTATGTTCCAATCAACAACCCCGACCCAATTTATTCCTTCTTTCAAAACAACTTGCGGCATAATTCACTCAATCCTTATTTACATTAACTTTATAACTTATTTTTACGTCTACCTTCTCAAAAAGATATCGACAGGGTAAAGGTCTATTGCGTAGTCTGATGATCTTCTTCTAAACATCTATATGCAGTTTATAACCTGAAAAAGATTAAAAACCAATATATGACTGAGTTGACTGTTTGTTTATTGGATTGCCAAAACAAAATTGGCAAGAACGTTTATGGAGATTAGGTTTTATGGGTTTAATTCCTGATGACAAAAAAGAATTGCTTAGAACCGATTTCAAGGAAAAACTGGTTGATCCAATTAAAATTGTCATGTTTACTCAAGAAATTGAGTGCAAATTTTGCTCTGACACACGGGAACTTAGTGCAAGATTTAGTCACACTTAACGAAAAGATAACAGCGGAAATTCATGATTTTGTAGCGGATGCCGAAAAAGCAAAAGAATATGGAGTTGACAAGATCCCCGCAATAGCTATAATTGGCAAAAAAGATTATGGCGTAAGAATCTACGGAATACCCTACGGGTACGAATTACAAACCTTAATTGAAGCAATAATTAACGTTTCCAAGGGCCAAACTGATCTTTCGGAAAAGACTAAATCAATTCTAAAAGAAGTAAAATCCCCAGTTCACATAAAAGTTTTCGTCACTCTGACCTGTCCACATTGCCCAGCAGCGGCAGCTGTCGCTCACAAACTAGCTATTGAAAGCGATTTGGTTAAAGCAGACGTAATAGAAACCAGCGAGTTTCCAGATTTAGCCATGAAGTACAATGTGATTGGTGTTCCGAAAATAGTCATAAATGAAAAAGTGGAATTTGTTGGAGCGTTCAATGAAGATTTATTCGCTGAGCATGTACTTTTAGGCGCCTTCTAAAAAAAATCAGAAGTCAAAACTTAACTCATATTCAAAAGAAAAAAGTAACTGCAAGAATTAAAAGGGAAATTGGCGTTTGAAGTTGACACTAAGGCTTTAGTGTCCTCCGCAACCGCAGCTATGAGCGCCTGGGGTTCCAGAGGCGCCAGCGTACTTTGATGGATTTTTGTCGAATGTTACTTTGCAAGATGCTGCGCAGAAGTAGAAGGTTTTGCCATTATAGTCTGATTTGAATTTTGCTTTTTTCTCATCAACCATCATTCCACAAATCGGATCTTTAGCCATATTATTTTCACCTCACGTTAGATATTTTATTGATTTAATTTGTTTGATTTAAACTTAGCCAACTTTAGCAATGCCGAATTACTGACCACGGTGAGGCTGCTTATCGCCATAGCTCCAGCAGCATACATTGGATTTAGTAAGCCTGCAGCAGCGATTGGAATCATGACCGCGTTGTAAGCGAATGCCCAGAAAAGGTTGGTGTCGATTTTGCGCATTGTTTTCTTGCTCAGTTCAACACCTAAAGCCACATCACGCAAGTCATCTCTTATAAGCACCATACCGCCTGTTTCTTTAGCAATGTCAGTTCCGCTTCCAATTGCAATCCCTATATCAGCTTGAGCCAAAGCTGGAGCATCATTTATTCCGTCACCGACCATCGCAACAATTTTACCTTCGCTCTGCAACTTCTTGATGACTTCTGACTTTTGCCAGGGCAGAACGTTCGCGATAACTTGAGTGATTCCTAATTGATTGGCAATCGCTTTGGCAGTTCGTTCGTTGTCTCCGGTCAGCATTGCAACTTCCAAATTCATGCTCTTCAACTGCACAACAGCTTCAACTGCGCTATCTTTGAGAGTATCCATAGCTGCAATCAATCCTGCAGCTTGGTGGTTCACTGCTAGTATCATCACAGTTTTTCCTTGGGTTTCAAGAGCTGTAAGATCAGTCTCTAATTCGTTGATGGCGACATTCTGTTCTTGCATCAACTTGCGGTTTCCGAGGAACACAGCTTTGCCTTCGACTTTGCATTTTACTCCTCTTCCGGGTAATGCTTCAAAATTGTCGGATTGAATAACAGGTACCTTCTCAGCTTCAGCCTCGGTAACTATTGCTGCCGCAAGGGGGTGTTCTGAGCCTTTCTCAGCGGCAGCTGCATAATGCAATACACTTTTCGGTGTATTGTCACTGTAGGTTTTGATGTCGGTTACACTTGGTTCTCCCTTTGTCAAGGTCCCCGTTTTGTCGAATATGACGGTTGTTAGTTTTCTTGCTTTTTCAACGTATTCTCCACTTCGTAGAAGTACGCCGTATTCTGCACCTTTTCCGACACCTGCAAGAATTGCTGTCGGAGTAGCTATGCCTAAAGCGCATGGACAAGAAATTAACACCACCGCCAGCAATGCCAAAAATGCTGTTGCAAAGTTGCCACTTGCCACAAACCAATAGACAAATGAAATGGTTGCAACAGTTAAAATGATGGGTACAAACCATTTTACAATTCGATCGGCAAATCTCTGGACTGGAGCACTTGAAGCCTGAGCCTCTTCAACCAGATGTACTATTTGTGATAAAGCTGTTTCGCTGCTGAGTTTTGTGGCTTTAATTGTCAAGAGCCCAGTTTTGTTGATTGTAGCGCCGATAACTTCGCTTCCTACAGTTTTTTCTACAGGAATACTTTCACCAGTGAGCAGTTTCTCATCAACCGACGAGTAACCTGCAGTCACAATACCATCGATAGGGATTTTTTCACCTGGCTTAACGATAACTACGTCGTCTAATTGGACATCTTCTATGGGTAAGTTGGTTTCTTTTCCATCTTTTATAACTCGGGCCATGGTGGGTTGAAGTTCGAGCAGTTTTCGTATCGAAGCGGCGGAGCGCCGTCGAATTAATTCTTCGATGTATCTTCCTAAGAGGACAAAGGCCAAGATGCCGATGGCTACTTCCATGTAACCTGTCCCAGCTTGAACAGTAGGTAACAAGAAGACGTTTATGACTCCATAAATCCAGCCAGCCAGAACTCCGACAGTAACTAGAACATCCATGTTGATGTTGCGATTTCTAAGAGATTGGTAAGCACCCTTGTAAATCCTGAAACCTGCTATCCAGACAACAGGTGTCGACACAACAAATATCACTATATCGTAAATTCTAAGTCCGCCAACTACATCAAAAAACATTATTGCTGCTATCAAACCGAAAAGTGTCAGCACTTTAAGAGCAAGGGCCGCAATTGCACCTGCTAAAGTGAACCCAACCCTTCGCTGCATGGCTTTAAGCTCACGTTCTGGTGCTGTGTAAACGTCAAGACATTGTTGGCTACAGAAGTAGTACGTTCGGTCGCCTATTTTGGCACTTAAAGCTGTCTCAGTGTCCACATCCATGCCACAAACAGGGTCTCGAACTGTTACCATATGCGTTTTCTCTTCAGCGTTTGAACATAATTAGAGCATGTTTGTAAATATAAATGTGTCTGAATAAGATATATCTTTTCAATCAATTCCTCCAAGAAAATTGGTTCCCAATAGATTATAAGCTACAACACAAGCCGTCACGACGATGGCCAAAACAAATAGAAACAAAGCAATTGACCGAAACCTCTCAGAATTAAACTTACCGTTAGCCTCCAAGAAATGGAACACTAAAAAGACAAAGGATAACCAGAAAACTCCAAAAATACCTGCACCAAGAACATCGCTAAACCAATGAACATTCAAGTATATTCGACTAAAACCAACCAGAAACGTTACTATTACAGAACCAGTTATAACTGAAACCCTGACTTTTGGGCTTTTCCAGTGGTTCCACGCAAAAAAAGCGAGTGACCCACAAAAAACTACGCTTCCGGCTGTATGGCCGCTTGGAAAAGAAAAACCAGTCGCTACAATAAGCCCATTCAATGGCCTATGCGATTGAACTAATTCTTTAATAACTAAGACGATTAACGCATCACCACCCATAGCCCCAAGAAGCAGCAATCCCTCGGCTCTGTAATTCTTAAAGAATAGGTAACCGGCAATAGGAAGGGAAAATAATACGAGCGTTGTCGTGTCAAAAACGACTGCTATTCCCTGGGTTATAACAGTAAGTGGATTTGACTGAATTGATGGAATCCAAACGTTAACTGCAATATCAAATGAATTAAAGCTGCCTCTAAAAAATGTGACAAGCAAAAACGCTAAAAGAAATACTGAACAAACAAGTATTAGCAACCTTTCATAAGACGATAATTTTAGTTTGTTCATTTTGGTTAGCACTTACTTCCAAAGTCAAATTATTAATAAATTGTTGCTGAAAGATAGGTGCTACTATAACATTAACTTGACTTTTGGTCTAATTGGAATATTTACTCTACCCGTTTGATAATGTGGTACCCAAACTGTGTCTTAACAGGCTCAGAAATCTGACCTTTCTCGAGGGTGAAAGCAGCTTTTTCAAATTCTTTGACCATTTTGCCCCTTGTAAAACTGCCAAGGTCTCCACCGTTTTTTGCAGATGGGCAAAGTGAAACGTTTTTAGCAATGGCACCGAATTTTTCGCCTTTATCCAGTCGCACTTTAATGTTTTTTGCTTCTGTTTCTGTTTTGACAAGTATGTGTGCACAGTGAACTTTATCTGGCATAAACAGAGTAAAACATAATCTTTGGGATATATCCTTTACTTACGATATTCGTAAAAATAATTTAGAAACGTCTCGTCTTTGTAATTCTGGTGAGAAATGAGTTGAAAAATTACACCTGTAAGAAAAAATAAGTAATAAAAACATGATTTTCTCTTTAATAATAACCTAAAAAATACATAAAAATGTCTAATCGATTTACTATGGTTTTATCACTACTTCGAAGTTCGAAGTAATTGTCAACATAATTGTTATAACAAATGCAACCAATACTTTGCGTATGGTTAACGCAATTCCGCTCAAAAATATGGAAGAAGAACAAAAAACTGATGTTTCAACAGTGCAGCAAGTCGCAAAAATCATGCGTTTCTTAAGAAATATCGAAGACTAAACTCTCATTTTCTAATTAAAGAAACGCTGACAAAGTTTTGATATCAAATAATATTGCTTTAATAAAGAAGGGATTAATCTCTCAGTTTATAAATTGAGAGATGCTAGTGCAATTCAATATAAGCTTGATTTACTCGATTACCTGAATTGCACCCTCAGGACATTGAGCTTCACATGCTCTGCAGACCAAACATTCGCTTGATTTGCTTGGTGTAGATTTGCCGTCTTTGATTTCATAGACGCCTACAGGACAAGTGTTTACGCATGTTTCGCATCCGGTGCATTTAGGGTCAACAACTATTTTTACCATTTTGTTTTCCTCTATTTTTCATTGAAAAGTCATGCAGTAAAATAAAAGGGTTTAGGTTTTTTATCTTGTTTTTTCACGTAGTCTCAACAAGATTCCGTTCATTGTTGATTCAGCTTTGTCTTTGCGTTTTTGATAGTCTACGATATTTTTCTTGTAAGTTTCTATGGAAATTTCGCCTTTGCTTTGTTGTGATTCAAGTTTTTTGATATTTTCTTGAGCTTCAGCTAGATCTTCTTCAGCGGAGTCTAGTTGTTCTACTCAGATTTGCATAGTCGCTGCCTGAACTTCGCAGTGCTTCCTTTAGCTTGTTCGTGCTTCTAGTTAGTGTTTCTAATCGAGTTTCTATAGCACTACGTTGTACTTTATATTGGCGTCTGGGGATCTTTCCTTTCTGAGCTTTTGCATCCATCGACCTTAATTCAGTATTTAGTTGCTTTTTCTCTTCATAAGCCTCAGTGAATTGCTTTAGGTTTTCTGTTGTGATGTGTACTGTTGTGGTAGGTTGAGCTTCTTTCATCTGTTCTGAAGATGTGATTGGCGTCGATTTTGGAGCTACTTTTTCTGTTTTAGTAATCGTTGGTTCTTTTTCGCCAGGTTTGCTTCTTTTGTAGAAAACAGCGCCGATGCACAAAATAACTGCAAAGAGTGAACCCCAAAAAGTAGGTCTGAAAGAAACCCAAACTGGATTATAATCATATGAAAATTGTACTGTGGTGCTTGCTGGGATGCTATAGTCTATGTAACTTATGCCGTCTCTATTTATTGTAAGGCTGTCCTGGAAGGATTCTCTAGTTACTGTTGAAGTAGTGTCAAGAGATGATAGCTTAGGAGTTACAATGGTTGCTCCTTCAGGTGGCGTAAAAGTGAAGGTTGCCTGTTCAACATAGTAGAAGAAATCTGGGTAAAGCTTGAAGTCACTTAGTATGTATTGGGAACCTTGAAGGGTGGCGCCTGGTAAGTTGTAGTTAAGCGTGATAATTGTTGATTGCCCACTTGCTAGAAATGTTATCATAGTGGCGTTGGCAAGTTTGATGTCACGGACAGTGGAGCTGGTATCAGTTGTTAATGTTCTGCCAAATTCATCGTTAACTACTATATTTGAGGCAGTCGTTGGCAAACCAAAAACAAAAGAGGTCATCGTTTCGGTCCCTGTGTTTGTCATGTGGTAACTATCAGAAACTGAAACTTTCCCAGTTGGATCAAGAGTTATTTGCCGATTCAGTTGATCCAAACTGACCAACTGCATGGTTCCTGTAGGTATCTGGAAGACCGCTGAACCCACAGAGTAGGTGTAAGCTGCCAGGTTTTGTGTAATGTAGTTATCTGCATCTACTTCTCCATCACTTTTGGTAATGACTATGTTGGTGGGTGTGCTTGGCAGAGTTATACTTACATTGGCGATGCCAACATTTTGGGTGAGGCTTGGGTAAGCTGGAAAATCAAGAGTGTAGCTGCCGGAAGTTTGATCAAATGTGATGAGACTATTGGATAAAATAAATGCTATTGTGAAAACGCTGGGTGAATTTCCGTTAAAATTTACTTCAGCACCATAAAATCCGCTTCGGTCGCCTAATTGGACGCCGGTGTTAACTTGATACTCGTTGTTTGCGTCGTATGCTACTGCTTTTAGAACGTCTGCGCTGTAGCTAGCTGGTAATCCAATCATGAAGTTGTTTGTTATTTGCCCAGAAACATGTATTGTATCTCGAATAACAACTTGACCCGAATACATTATTTCAATGGAATGATCAACTTTATCGATAGTATAACCGGAGCTTTGAGCAGCAACTGTTCCTGTTGGTAAAACAACCGGCAAGAAAACTAGTAAAAAGAAAATCGTAATCATGAAGGCTACATGGACTCGTTTCACTGAATTCACCAAGTCAAAGTTTCTTTTATGTTATATTACCTTATTTATTTACTTTACAGTAAACGAAGGTATATTTAGAGCTTAAGCTAAACCAAAAAAATCGTGGTTTTCTTAGTGTTTTAGATCATTTTATTTTGCGTATAGTATTGAGTGTTTTCTCTGCTATAGATGCGCTGAAGAGCAAGTCGTCGATAGTAGCGGTGAATGTAGCAAGTTTGCCATTGCATTGAATTTCTGTTATCCCTTTGTTTTCTTCCCTAATTGTCCTAACATGAAGATCAATTGGGGTTTTGAAGTTGTCTGGAGAAACCGCTTTGGAAACAGCTTCGGCTGTTTTCTGGTCCGCATATTCAAGCGTTATTGTCGCTTCCAACCTTCTCGCCTCTCAATTGTTTGCCAACCAGTTCATCTATTTCTTTTACGAAACCTTCGATTTTGTCCAACGACACTTGAGCCCCAGCGGCTATGTTATGTCCTCCACCTTTACCCCCGTGCGCTTCCGAAGCTAATCGCATAACAACTCCTAAGTTGACTCCTTTGCGGATGGCAGCTTCCGTTGTTCTTGCGGAAAATTTGGCTGCTTGTTCATTGTCAACGTTAGCGAATGCTATGAGCGGTTTTTCATTGTTGGCAAGGCCTGAGACGATTATTGAGGATACGGTGCCGACGATTTTTTCGTTTATGAAATTTTCGCCGTTGATGACATAGATGTTTTGGAGTTCACGCATGCGTTCTGGTTTTTCCGTGACCCAACCCAGATACTTATTGATGTTTTTACGGTAATCTTCTAGTATTTTGTTTGATTCATCTAGGGCTGCTTTACGGTCGCCCATGCAAATAGCGATGCCGAGGCTGGGTCTGTCCATACGTCCAGTTGAGTTTAATACGACTGCAAATTCCCTTGCGTCTCGAAGTGCAGTGTTTGGTTCTTCTTTTGTTAAGACGTAAACGTAACCAATTAAATTGTCAACTTCTAAATGCAAACCCTTAGATAGCAAGTGATCAGCCAATGCAGAGCACAACCGCTTTTTTTCTTCTTCATTCAAATCACGAAGCGCTCTAAACTTTTCGCCTTGCTTTATTGGTATATTTAAGCTTGCTAAGAAAACTAAGGATTTGTCTTCTTCTCCGCTTAAACCTGGGATAAACGGATTAGTTGTGGTTGCAAGCATTCTGTGAATTGGTCGGGTTTCTCTGCCAAAAAAAGTTAGATCTTTTTCAACTTTAAGTAAGCCGGCAGCTACGCCGTCGTTAACTATTATCTCGTTTAGGCAACATAGGCTTCTTTGGTCGTACTTATCCTGCATATCTCCTAAAGCGCCAACCAAGGCTATTGGTGCCAAATCAACATTTGCTCTGTTTACTGCTTTAGCCACGAAATAAGCTACACCTGAACCGCTGACATCACTTGCCCCGTCAATGCCAACTAAATGAGGGTTTACTTGAACAAGATTCTTGTTTGCTGAGGTTCCATTTATTTGATGATGGTCAAGTACCAGAACTTTAAAATTTGGAATTTTCTCGTTTAGAAGATCTAAGTTTCCGCTTCCAAAATCTGTAAAAATAACCAGTTGCGGTTTATCAGCAACAATTTCACTAACGATTTTCTCATCAAGCTGCTGAGTGATTCTAATCCTATACTTTGCGTCAAGACGAAAGAGGGTTTTTCCCATTATGCCTCCCGCTGCAACTCCATCAGCATCTAAATGCGAAAAACAATGAATAAAACCGTCTTTTTGGACTGTTTCCAGAATTACTTTTGATGCCTCTGTTGCTGAAGCTAAGAAACGTTCGATAGATGCTTGTTGTTCAGCCATGCATGAGTCACTCTTTGGCTAAAGGGGTTGATCGGATTTAAAGCTGGCGTATTGGGTGAGAACAAAATCTAACATTAAAAGAAAGAAATGTTTAGGTTACTGATGCGATTTTTGCTTCGTATTTCCAGTTCTTGGAAATGACGCCTTCGCGCTTGTAGTATCTTGAGAGTTTGTGGATTCTTGCTTCGATGATTTGCATGTTGCGTTTGTTATGTAGGTCTTTTTTGTTTTTGTCCATGTGAACTGCGAGGCTTTGAGCTTTCTTCATGAGGTTTGATAGGTCTTCTGGCATGGATGGAGCTAAATTTGCGGCTTCCAAAACATCACTTATGCTCTTTCCAACTATAGGCTTCACTAGAGGAATTGCGTATTGATCCCTAAGAATGGTGCCTATGCTGCTAAGTGAGTGGCCTTCCTTGGCCAATTTAATTATGAATGATTCAACTTCTTCAGGCTGATACTTGCACCAGCTTGGTGGCCTTCGGCTAACTGGGCGTATCGAATGAGATTTTCCTTTTTCTTGCTTTGGCATCTTTACACCTTAAACTGCACCTAAACCATACCGCCCGAATATTTAAAAGTAATCCCCTTGTGTAGAGAAAAGAAAATCACCTGTGGTTCTTTATATTTGACTCTTTTCTTTGTACCATTCCGCAAATTTCTGAATGGCCATTGCCCTGTGTGAAAAACCATTTTTTTCGTCAATGGTCATTTCCGCAAACGATTTAGTGCTTCCAATTGGCTGAAAAATAGGGTCAAAGCCAAAAGCTGATTTTCTGCTTTGCTTTCGTTCTTTAAGGTTATTTCGCCTTTGGCTTCGCCATTAAAACATTTGGTTCAGAAATGGTTTGATCGCAGTAAGCTATTACTGATTGAATTCTGCTTGCCGATCAACTTCATTTACCATCAACTTCAATATGCCATTGTTATGAATTGTTTTGTAGGCGTATGCCGCGTATGGACCTGGAAAACCATTTAGAGCTTCAATAAATAAACCTGCGTCTTCCACAAAAATTGGCAATTTGCTTAGTTTATATGCGTTTACCACACTTTTTTCGGCGATTTTTTTTAGGTCTTCGTTTTGAATCTCATCTCCCTTCATGCGGAGCATTCCCACAGAAATACCATAGTGGCTTAGGATACTTCGTGCTTCGTTGAATTTGTGGATGTTGCCTGTAGCAAAAAAGATAACCTTGCTATTCAGAGTGCATTTCTGGTTATTGTTTTCTTTCTTCGACATAACGCCCACGCCTTTCTATCTCCTTAATTTTTTCATAAACTTTTCCGCAGCTTCTGAGCCTAAGACCGATGTGTAACCTGATAATACGGCTTTGAAGCATTCTTCCCAAAATTGATAATGCGTACTCTGTAACGCTCGCTTCATCAAATGCAAATCCACGCCTTGCGCTTCAACCTCTATATTTTTTTCTCCCAAGCCAAAATCGATAAAAAAGATTTTGCCTTCAGAGCTAAGAATCATGTTTGATGTTGTTAAGTCGCCATGAATTAAGCCGTAGTTGTGAAGTTTACCGATTGATTCACCAATTTCAACACAGAGTTCTTCCTTTCTTTCTCTTGCACTTCGTTCAGAAGCTGCTTGATTTGTGGTCCTTTAACGTACTCCATTATTATCGAAGCCTCTGGAACATTAACCATGTAAATCAGCGGAGTCGGCACCCCGGCAGCTTTCGCCTCATGCATCAACTGCGGCTCATGTACTGTGCGGTAACTTCGAATCTGCTTATCTAACGCTTCTGGACGATATTTTTTTGGGATTCTTACTTTAATGACCACTTGTCGTTCATTCCAATCAGCAAGGTAGACTCTGGCTTCCGCACCTTTCTTCAGTAATGTTTCTTTGGCTACTGGATCCATGGAACATCCACCTTATCCACTCGCCATCGAAGCTTCACATAACTCTCATCTAAAGGCGTAACCAAACCATGTTGATAGGCTAAGACTCCTGTCCAAGCAATCATGGCGCCGTTATCAGTTGCAAACTCCAGCGGAACCACATTAAATCGCGCATTATGTTCCTGTGCAATGATAGTGAGCATGGCTTGTAACCGTTTATTGGCTGCTACGCCGCCAGTTAACAAAACTTCTCTTCTTTTCCGTGTGAGCGAGTGCTCGTTCAGTCACTTCAGTAACCATCGAAAAAGCGTGTTCTTGAAGGCTGTAACACAAATCTTCCAAACGGAATTTGCCTTTCTGCAACTGAGTTGTCGCTGATGTTAACAAGCCGCTAAGGGACAAGTCCATGCCCTTCACCACATATGGTAAAGAAACCAGCTTTTTGCCTTTAGCTCGCTAATCGCTCCACTGCTGCCCCAAGCGGCACACCTTTCTGATGCTTTAAGCCAGCTTCTCGAGCAAAAACATCAAGGCAATTTCCAAGAGCAATATCTAAGGTTTCCCCGAAAACCCTGTAGCGGCCAGACTCAAAAGCCGTTACCATAGTATTGCCTCCAGAAACATAAAGCGTAACTGGGTCAATAACACCCGTTTTGAGTTTTCCAATTTCGATATGCGCGACAGAATGGTTGACTCCTACAAGTGGAATGTTAAGGTAAGAAGCCAAAGCTCTGGCAACAGTAGCGCCTGTGCGCAAAGATGGACCTAAGCCTGGACCCTGAGAAAAAGCAATAACTGAGAGATCACTTGGTTTCAAGCCTGCAGCGGTTAGGGCTTCATGTAGCACTTTGTCTGCAACTTCGGAGTGGTGTCTTGCTGCTTCTCTGGGGTGAATTCCGCCTTCTGCTGGTATGTAGCTGTCGTATTTGTTGGCAAGTATTTCTCCATTAAATGTGGCTATTCCAACGCCGAAGTCATCTGCTGAAGATTCTATCCCTAAACAGTAGAGTTATCGTCTTTATGCGGTTTTTTCTGCATGTTTTTCATGGATTCCACGTTTTGTTGGGGGATACATATTTTTATTTGGATTCAACGCTTATATTCTAATTGCATTATCTGGATTTGATTTAGATGCCTAAACGTAATGACCTTGAACAGAAAGCACTCCATTATGTGGTAAACACGGGTTATCAAGGTGTGCTTCAATCAGACTTATGGCGTGAACTTGGCGCAAGCAGCCGAGAAGGCTCACGTGTCTCAATTAAATTGGAAGAAAAAGGGTTTGATTCGCCGAGAAAAAGAACTTCAAGAAGGCAGATGGACCTACAGACTTTACCCAAAAAGGCTTCCTGCTTCAATAGAAACCATCATTGACTGTCCATGTCTGCTTTGCCCAGACAATGCAAGATGTGATCCGACAACCGCGCTTTCTCCAAAAAGCTGCCCAAAACTTACCGATTGGATACTTGGCTTAGGAAAAGAAGCCACCGCTGATCCTGTTGCTTCTGAAGGACCAAACGACCCACAGACAGCAGTCGAGCCAAGCTCAGAAGAGGATGATTCCGTTGCCGAAAGCTTGGATCCGAGATAGAAAACGCGAATACTACTACAAAAAAGCCAAGGAAGAAAACTACCGTTCCAGAGCCACATACAAGCTAGTCCAATCTAACGAGAAATACGGTTTTATAAAAAGAAATGATGTTGTAGTTGATTTAGGAGCTGCACCAGGCGGCTGGATTCAGGCAGCTAGAAAAATGACTGGAAAAAATGGTTACGTTTTAGGTATTGATCTGAAACCAATTGAACCTTTCACTCAGGAATATGTGCGTACTATAATCGCGGACTTCAATGAGCCAGACATTGTGGATCTGATTCGTTCTTTTTTGCCCCGAGAAGCTGATGCAGTAATTTCTGACGCCGCACCAAACATTACAGGTGTTTGGGAGGTTGACCAGGCAAAACAAATTGATTTAGCCACTAAAGCATTAGAAATAGCCCAATGCATATTGCACCCAGGAGGAAACTTTTTTGTTAAACTTTTCGAAGGCGAGATGTTCAATGAGTTTATTCTAACTGTCAAGGAAATATTTGATACTGTAAAGATAGTTAAGCCTCAGGCTAGCCGGCAAAAAAGTTCAGAAATGTATCTTTTAGCTTTAGGTTTAAAATCAAAATTAAAATGTAAATGTGACGAGGAAACCTAATTTCTTTTTTAAAGAATTAATTTATTGGTGGCGCATTTGAGAGTTATTTCGGCGGATTCTGCAGCTGCAATACTTGACCAACAGTTTAAGCCGCTGTACCTTGTTGCTTCTGTTGCAGTGCTAGTTAATCCACCATACAGAGAGCCGTCTTTTCGGTTGGCTGAACCCATTTTTAAGGAGGTTGAAGACGGTTTTGAAGTCATAGTGCATGAGGCAGAGCTTTGCAGAAGCTTGCTCGATAAGATGAAAGCTGATGTGGTGCATCTTGATATGTCGCTTGGCGGCATCTCAATCGAGGATCTTTCGCCAGTTGAGCTTACAAACCTTAGGGCATCAAGAACTGGTCGAACGCACATTCTCAAAATTTTACCTAGACTGAGAAAAATCGCTGGAGAAATAAAACGTCTCCATGACGTGGACATGTTGGCTATTGGTAAAGAGAGTGTGGTTGTGAGGATTGCAGAGTTAACTGCTGGGGCAGAAGCTATTCTGTTTGTATGCAAAAAAGCAGTAAATGAAGGGGAACCAGTTTTGTTGGGTTTACCTTTGATGTGTCAACCAAGAATATTGGGCGAACGCGTTTATCTTCATTCACTTATAGTTGCTGAGCATGATGTGCGTAGTTATGCGGTTGACGTTGAAAAGGTGTTGGCAAAGGTTAAATTATCAGAAACCCTAAACCCTTGTGCCCGGGGATTTCGTGCGTTAAAAATTAAGCCAATATGCTAAAAGAGGATTATGCTATGAAATTTGACTTATCCTTCTGGAAGAATGCTTCGTCAAAACGCAAGAGAATCTATACCTTCATATTTATTTTCGTAGTTGCCTTCGTGCTTACAGTAATTGGCAGTTATATTCCCATTAGTCATCAAGATGCGCAGACGATAAGTGGCAATTTGAACTCAACTCTCAATCAGCAAAAAGCCAGCGGTAACCTGACTGAATATATTTTCTTTAATAATTTTGAAATTTGCCTGTTAATGTTTGTTCCCATAGTTGGGGTAGTAGTTGGGACTTGCAATATTATTCAACACGGGATTGCACTTGGTGCTATAGCTCCATTCAAGGCTATCCAGCTGCCATAGGTTTGATAAGCTTAGTTTTAACACCAGTGTTCTGGCTCGAATTCACTGCTTATTCAATTGCAATGGCTGAGAGCATTTGGTTAACCCGCAGACTGATGCAGCGGCGATGGCTTGAATTAAAAAACACTGCAATCCTAATCGGGATCTGCGCGTGTCATCCTCATTGTGGGTGCAATAGTTGAAGTCTGGCTAATAAACATGCGGCATCTAAACGCCATGCCTTTTCTTTATTTAGTTTTCATTATTTCTAAGCTTATATCTAATGCTTTGACGCTGTGAGTAAGTTCTCCCATGCTAATGATATCAACTTGCGCAGCGGCATAATCCAGAAGGTTTTCACTTGTAATTCCGCCGCTCACTTCAAAAGAACATCGCCAAATCCCGCTTTCTTTAAGCATTTCACTTGCTTCTTTAGCTTGTTTTGGCGAAAAATTATCTAACATAATAATGTCAGCTCCTGCCTCTGCTGCTTTTAATGCATCCTGAGCTTTTGTGACTTCGACCTCAATTTTTTTGGTAAAAGATGCGTTTGCTTTCGCTTTTTTAACCGCCTCTTCGATACTTCCCACGATTGCTAAGTGATTGTCTTTGATCAAAATCAAATCATCCAAATGGAGCCTATGCGGATCTCCGCTTCCCACAATTACTGCTTTTTTATCAAAATACAGTAATCCCGGCGCGGATTTTGCGTGTTGCAGCGATTCTTGTTTTCAGTACCAGCCTTTTCAAGTTGATCAGTTAGTTTTCGTGTTATAGTTGCGATGCCGCTCATTCGAGAAAGAAGATTAAGCAAAGTTCTTTCTACCGCAAGTATGGTTTGTGCATCTCCTGAAATCTCCAACAAAACCTGTTTGTTTGTGATTTTTTCGCCATCAGCCACTTTGGCTTTAACCTTCAAACCCAAATACTCAGCAAAGATAATTGTTTCTTCCATTCCAGCCGCTATACCCTCCTCTTTAGCTACAACTATTGCTTTTACCGTTAAGTTTGGCGGAATAATTGCTTGCAGTTGTTACATCGCCTTGCCCAATGTCTTCAGAAAGTATTTGCTTAAGTTTTTCTTCCAGAATTTTCCTTGGAACAAACATACCCTTACAGTTGTGTTTACACCTTAAATTACTTGCTTTCCAAGCATAAAACGGGATAATTAAAATAAATCAGATACCACTCTCTATGTATATGCGATTGCTATTGAGCTGCTCAGAGCTTGGCTTAGGCCATGTTTCCCGAATCATACCTTTAGGTAAACGACTTGAGAAACATGGTCATGAAATGTTCTTTTTCTCAGGCGGCAAAGCTCATGAAATGCTGAAAAAAGAGTTTAAGAATGTTTACAAGTGTACTCCAATTTCTTGGTACGAAAACGCTTATGGCATAAATACTTCTGCATCACTCGTTAACCTATTTTTTCCTCTTCCGTTATTTAACTCGGAAAAAAGTAAGTTTGAAATAAAGAATTCCAATGCATGGGAAACCATTCATCGTTACTATGATCTTAGAGAAAATATTCGTGATATTGCGCCTGACCTTCTCATCGCCGATGGAGACATAAACGCACTTCGACTTGCTCAAAGATGGAAAATTCCCTCAGCTTTACATTGCTAACATGATTAGACCAAGCTACGGATTCTCTGCTCTTCTGAGCCCTGGAGAACGTATTGTGGAGCGATATGTAAAACAATGCACAAAACTAGTAATTCCCGACAATCCACCGCCGTACACTATTTCCGAATATAGCATTGGAAACTTGGAGAAAATAGGCTTAAACGAGAAAGTTGAATTCATAGGTAGCTTCGTTGACACAACTCCCGTTAAAGGATCACATGAACACATTTTTGCTCCCATAAGCGGACCTCCAGGAACAAGAGCGAAACTAATGAAAACACTTTTTCCGGTCCTTGAAAAACTCAAAACTAAATGTATTATTAGCCTTGGAACACCTGGCAAAAAAGTTACTTATAAAATGGGAAACTGTGAACTTCATACATGGCTCTCTTCTCAAGAACGGCAAGAAGCTATGAAAAACGCTAAATTCGTCATTTTCAGCGGTGGACACGCAACATGTTTTGAAACTATAAAATATTCAAAACCAAGCATTTGCATTCCAACACAACCTGAACAACTTGGCAATGCTGCTAAGCTTCAAGATCTAAATTGCTCAATAACTGTAAAAAACAAAAGTCAACTGAAAAAGTCGGTTGCGAAAATGGAAAAAGAACAAGAATCCTTTGACCATAATGTTTTGGCGCTTAACGCGTTCTCTAATAAGTTTAAGGGATTAGATAGAGCCGTTTCAATCATTGAAAATATGGTTGATTAATGTCGATGGTTATTTGGTTAGTCGTACTCTTTTGATTTCGCCCATAGGGGTTTCTTCTTCAAAAACTATCGCTTTAAATTTGTATATTTTGACTCCTTTTGTCAGCCAACTATCCGGTGGAATTCCCGCTTTGACGCAGCACTGGCAAAGAAACTCTTCTTCACACCATTGCCATTCAACAGGTACCTGTGGCAGAAGCAAACCTTTGTAGTAGCCTCTTTCAACTATTAGGCCGTCTTCGCCAACCTTAATTTTGCTCAAATACTCCTTTGGGTTGCTTACTTCCACAAGCTCAGGTGGTGTTAGAACGCTTACTTCAAAAACCACTTTCCCCAACTCATTCGTTGATAATGGTTCAAATCTTGGGTCTTGCGTTGCAGCATTAATAGCCGAATCAATCACTGCCTCCACAAGCGGACTTGTCGGATAAGGATAACCAATACATCCACGAAGCTCTTTCTCTTTGATCCTAAGGCTATTAATTGTAACAAAAACGCCACAGTGCTCAAAAAACTTCTTTGGAGTATCTTTCGGCGGGTCAATTTTTTTCCCATTTTCTAAGTACTCTTTTACAGTTTTTCTTGCTAGTTGAATTAGGAATTTTCCTTCTTCCAAGCTTAGCTCAAACGACATACATTTCCCTTCTCAACATTAATATGCAGACGAAAGCTGCACTTTCGTTTTTGAGATTATGAAAAGTGTGAAGAAAAATAGCTTAGAATTTTATAGATTCTTCAGCTATGCCTTCTTTAGTTATGATGAGGATATCTATTCCGTCGCCGCTCATTGAGTCTCTGCTTATGGCTGATTTAATTGACCTTATGACAAGCTCTTTTGCCTCATGTGCGTCCATGGTTTCTTTGTACCCTTCTTCTATAACACCAATTGCTATTTCTGTTCCTGAACCAACAGCCGCGTATTTGTCGGGGATAAGTGAACCGAGAACATCAAGTACGTAAAGTGATGGACCTTCTTCGTCTAAGCCGCCGACAATAGTCTGAGTAAATAATGGAGCATATCGTCTGTTAAAAAGTACGTTGGCCATAAGTTTGGCTGCTGAACGTACACTAATTTTTCTTCCTACATCCATGCTGTAAAGGTTAGCTTGTACTTCCATTTCTTTAGCGAGAATTTGCATGTCTCCAACAAGCCCTGCGCAGGCAACGCCGATGCGATCGGTTACTTTGAAAACTTTTTTCCCGCCTTTACTCATGATGAAATATCCATATGTCACTCTCTTTTCAGCGGCTAAAAGCACTCCGCCTGAAAAGACAACACCCACAGTAGTAGCGCCCGGCATCCATCCATAGCCGCCCTGCTGAGCTTGCTCTGATTGACCTTGCGGCATCATTGGCATTTGTGGAATTTGGGGTATCTGCGGTAATTGTGGTCCATATCCTTCCATAAATTTCGCCTTTTCCCGTTGTTATACACAAAACAATCTATTAAGCTTACTTATATCCATTATACGATAGAATTAGGATCGTCTTTAATTGATTCTAAACTGTTAAAATGTAACAGAAACGGAAATTTATTTGATACGTAACCAATGTTGTTAATAGCTCTCTTATCTCAATGCAACATATGTGAAATTGAGCTGGTTTCATCATGAATAGAATTATTTAAAAAAGCAAACTTTTGTTAGAGAAACTTTTAACGTATCCTTTGAATTAGTAGAACAAACAGGTCAGGGTTGAGCGGAATGATCGAGATTTATTCGCAAAACGAAGGTGGTGTTTGGTTCAGTATAGCTTGTTCTCAACAGCAGATTGTTGCTTTATCCTTTGGCGGAAATCAAAAAAATATTTTAAGCGGCATCTTAAGAAACATTCCTTTTAGTGTTCCTTTTCAGATTTTTCATGAGCCATCAAGTTTTGCAACAAAAACGTTCGCCTCTCTGAAAGACATTTATGATGGACGAGATGTAAACGAAAATTTTCCTTTGGCTTTTGCTCGTTTGCCTGCTTACACTCAAAAAGTGCTTAAAGTAACTGCTCAGATTCCTCTTGGTTATGTTACTTCTTATGGCTTGATTGCTAAGTCTGCGGGTGGAGGCGCAAGGGCTGTTGGAAACGTGATGGCGTCGAATCCTTTCGCTCCTATTGTTCCGTGCCATAGGGTTGTTAAATCTGATTTCACCTTAGGTGGTTACAGCGGAGGATTAAAGGTTAAACTTGCGATCTTAGATAGAGAGAAAAGGGGCTTTTCGTCTCCAAAAGAAGTAGAAATTGGTAAAAACAAGCTTCAAGTTTTTCCAGTTGAGTATTCTCTCAGAGAGTTAAGTTAGGGCAGCAGTTTGTGTTATTAACACAAATCATAAAAGCATGTGAGCTTAACCTCAAAGGCGAGGAAGTACCATTGGTTAACCGAGGCCTTTACGTTGGCAGATTTCAACCTTTTCATTTAGGTCACCTTGGTGCCATCAAAGCAATATTAAAAGAAGTAGATGAACTTGTTATAGTTGTTGGCAGCGCACAGTATAGCCATAAAGGTAATAATCCGTTCACAGCTGGCGAGAGGTTGGTAATGATTCGTCGTGCGCTGCAGAAAGCCAAAGTAGATTATTCTAAGGTTTGGGTTGTTCCCGTTCCTGATGTTCATTTGCATATGTTATGGGTTAGCGCCATCGAAGGATACACACCAAAGTTCAACGTTTGCTATTCTAATGAATCGTTGACAACAAGACTTTTTATGGAAAAGGGCTATCCTGTCAAAACCATTCCATTTTTTGACAGACAAGTTTATATGTCAACTGTTGTCAGAGAAAAAATGCTCAAAGATGAAACTTGGATGGAGCTTGTTCCAAAAAGTGTTGCTGATTTCATTTTGGAAATTGATGGTGTTAATAGACTTAGGGATCTAGCGAAAACGGATAGGGTTTATTAAACGACTATTTTTTCTTTTGAAGCCTTCTGGTAGAAGTTTCCAGCCAAAATATATGTAGCGACTAAGACTGCCAATTCAGCGAATATGCCAAATGGTATTGATGTCTCCTCTACAATGAAGTTGTTGGTTAAGTGAAGCATTACAGCTAGTATGTAGTATGGAGCTGGGTTTTTCTTGGCTATTCCGTAACTTGTTATAGCTGCGCTTGAAGCATGAAAAATGACGCCTGGGATTCTGTCAATAAGGGGTGCTCCTAAAAAGAAAACATATAACACTAATTCAGATATGCCGAAACCAAGTCCAATCAAGATGCCTAATGTAACGTAGGTTTTTTCCGTTTCTCCATGCCTATAAAATAGAGGGAAAACCTTTGCTAACTCTTCTACGAATGGCGCTAAAACAATAACAGCTATGGCTGCAGGAAGAAATGAGTAGAGTTGGGAAAAGAAAAGTGCAAACGGTATGCTTACCAAAATTCCCGAAGCGAAAAAGAAAGATAGTTCTTTATAACTGGGTTTATGAAGTGGTATGACGCATTGCCGTTCATTTTCCATAAAAACCTGGCTTCCTAATATAAAGGGAATTACCGCTTACTTATCAACTTTATCACTTCACACCGACCATAGCTCTAAATATTGGTCCATGATAATCTACGCAAGAAATGTGATCAAAAATGAATGCTATTATTGTTCTTTTTTCATATCATCATAAAAACACTGAAAAGGTCGCTCAAGTAATAGCCGGTGCTCTCGGAGCAGAAATAAAGAATCCAAATGAAGTGGATCCGAACAGCATTTCAAGTTTTGACGTGGTTGGGTTTGGTTCAGGGATTTATTTTGGAAAGCACCATAAAGTTCTGCTTGATTTGGCTGATAAACTTCCTCAAGTTGTTAACAAAAAAGTTTTCATATTCTCGACAAGTGGTCGAACAGGAGATTCGGCTTCGAAATTTCATAAACAGCTTAGAGAAAAACTTCAATCTAAGGGGTTTGAAGTTATTGGAGAGTTTAATTGTGGTGGGCTCGACACTTACGGGCTTTTGAAAATAGCTGGAGGTATAAATAAGGGAAAACCCAACGACGATGATCTTAAGCAAGCTGAAGCATTCGCCCAAAACTTAAAAGACAAACTTTCGAAGCAATAAAAATTGCAAAAGAACTCAAGCTTCTAAGGTTTAGAATCCAGCTTTTAAAGGGTCAATGGGCTTCATCATTTCTCTTAAAAGAACGGTTGCGTAGGAACCTCTCAGCAGCATAAAGCTTATTTGAGCTTGGGCACCACTTTTGCTTTCGTTTGTTGAAATATTTTGAATCTTGAAGCCTCTTATTGGAGTAATTGCCGTTCGCAAACCGCCTCTGCCGCCCATTATCGATAACTCGTTAATCTGCAAGTTTTCCAAATTGATTTTTTCTTCCTCAAGTACCTCTTTTTCAATTTGCCCCATAACCCCTTGTGAGAGCTTCTGTTTTACACCGACTATAGGTAGAGCCACTCGCATTTTTCCCGCTCTGACCTGCTCATTAATTTCAGCAACTGTTTGCAAGGTTACCATTTTCGACATTTTAGTAACAGGCAATCCAGAACGTTCAACCCCGACAACATAATCCCCATCTTCAGCCACATTCAAGAAGTAGTCTTGTTCTAGTCGCTTGCTTAGAAATCGATTAAAAAGATACGACTGATGCGCTTGAACAAAAAGCTCCTGAAGCTTAACCGGTAGCCTTTGAAAAGCTCCAACAAAATCATCCGGTTTATCAACCAAATGTTCTAGCATTAGTCTTTCAAAACGAAGTTGTTTAGGAAAGTTTTCTAGTGCTTGCTTAAAATTTTCTGTCGATTGAAGTTCTTGGCGTGCTTGCATTGAATTTGGGTGTTCATGAACGCTTGGTTTAGCAAGAAAAAGCGTTGCAGCCTCTCTAAAATTGCCCTCAACGATGGCTTTGCCAACTAAATGCGTTATTGGCCGTGCGGTGCCGAAGCGTTGGTGTCCAAAAAAGTTTGGAATGCCGCCTAAGGCTTCAAGTTGCTCTAAGGTCTGCGATGTTCTTTTTGAAATCGTAGTTTCTTTTAGTCCTATAGATTTAATGTTTATTGTGAAGTAATTGCCAAGTAGGTAGAATAATGAAAGTGCCTCGCGAATGTAGCCGACAGGCAAAAGTTGGAGGTCTTTTACGTTTATTTTTGAAATATCTTCAATTGAGCCACCCTCAATTGTTAGATGCTGTGCTGTAACTGCTTTTGCGTCTTTAATTCCTGCAATTTGTATTCGTCTTTGATCTATGCCTAGTTGTTTTGCAATGTTTTTGATGGCTATGAAAGTATCCCAGTTGCGCTTAATCAAAATGCATAGCAAATACCTCTGCCTTTGGGCAGATGAACCTAACACTCTATTTGGAACAATTCCATTTATGGTTGCCTTTGAGCCATCAACAAGAGCTTCTTCAACCACAAAATCATCAACCGCTTCACGGATGACACCGCCAACACCTAAACTCTTGGTTGCATAAACTTCGATGCCCAGTTGCATATCAAGCGGTGAAATAGGCACTGTATATCGCCTTACAATAACTTGAGCTTGCCAGTTAAGCGGTCAATCTTTTCTGCTGGGGCGGGACCAATACCCAAACATGTTACTGTACCCTCTGGAACCTGAGTTAACCCTCTATCAACAATCAGGGCGTGGGGCAAACCTA
The DNA here is from genome assembly GCA_963729805.1 of Candidatus Bathyarchaeota archaeon. Classification (GTDB taxonomy): domain Archaea; phylum Thermoproteota; class Bathyarchaeia; order Bathyarchaeales; family Bathycorpusculaceae; genus Bathycorpusculum. The sequence continues at coordinate 167,799 of CAVSPH010000010.1, forward strand.
ATGCATCGGCAGCCTCTTCCAATTCGCCAAGCTCCTTCTCATCAGCAACCTTAACTGCAATTTTTCGTTGACCCTCATACATCCATGCTTCCCACCATTTCTTATGCTGGTTAAAAGCAGCTTGAGCAGCCGAAACCGCAGCGTGACCAGCTTGTGCTGCAATCTTGCCTTTACTCATTTGCAAATCGGTGCGAAACACGAGCACTTGTTTGTATTCAAATTCGCCCATTATCTTTGTCCCGTCTATAGTTTGGTAATCAAGATTTTAAGGGTTTGCAGAGATGTAAAGCATAGCAAAGTAAGCCATAGCTGCCAACATTGAAGGTTTACCTAAAACTTTAAGCATCAGCTTTCCCTGAAAATCAATTTCGTCAACGTCACTTAATGCATTGTCGATGCCTAATTTTGAGCAGGTGCGCAACATTTGATCCATCTTTTCGTCAGATAAAGAATCGAGAAATCTCCTAAGCCTAAGCATAACCATAAAATCAAAATGTAGCGCATCAGAGCACCGTTTTTGGTAAAGTTGAAGGAAATCAGATGATACGTCTCCTCGTTGTCGTGCTTCATTAGCTGTTTGTGCCGCTATCTTAGCACATGTTAGCCCGAAAATTACTCCGCCGCCAGTAGTTGGTTTTACTTGTGAAGCGCAGTCGCCACAAGCGAGAAACCCATTTCCGTAAGACCTATCGATTGGGCCTCCCAAGGTTATAGCGTGATACCCAATTTTTGTTATTTTGGCTTTGCCAAGTTGTTTTGACGCAACGGGATGCTTTGACATAAGCGCACGGAGAAACTCTTGTGGGTTCCCATGGTTTGTTGCTAAACCAACTTTTGCTGTTCCATCAGGTTTAGGAATCAGCCACCCGTAAAAACCAGGAGCATAAGATTTGCCGAAATAAACTTCAACTGCGTTGTGTTCAATGTTTTGGACGTTTTCTATTTCAGCTTCGACCGCGTAAACCATCCCTTCAGGTTTGAACGCCTTCAAGCCTGCTTGCCTCAAAAGTCTAGATGAGATTCCTTCAGCATCGACTGTGATTTTGGAATAAATTTCTTTTCTTTGTCCGTTTTGTTGGACACTTACGCCTTTGACAAAGCCACCACTGGATATTAGTGATTCGACGCGGGTGTCTAAAATAAATTGTGCGCCAACGGCTTTAGCTTGATGAGCAAGATACCTATCAAAAAGTGCTCTGTTCAAAACAGTTGTTACTGGGCGTGAAAGATGGAGTGAGAATTTTGTGCCAGTTGGAGAGTAAAAGTTGGCTATACTGAAGGTGTTTTCTACAATACCGTTTGGAAGCGGATACATGCCCATACTGCGTAAACTGCGAATACTTAGGTGCCCTGCACAGTGAGAAGGTAATCCGATCTCAGAATGTTCTTCAAACACTGTGACCTTATTGCCTAGTTTAGCTAAGTTCAATGCTGCGTAGGAACCAACGGGTCCTCCCCCGATGATCATAACATCGGGACTGCTGGTTGCAGGTTGTGCTGAGTTTGTAATCATTGTTATATTACTGGACCAGTTCAACTCGGCGTTTTCCACGCGCCATCGATGAAGTTCGGACTTTGCCGCTTACTTCCAGATTTAAGAGCATTTGGTTGAAGTCTTTATAGCCTAAATCTTCAAATTCGCCTTTTATCTGCCCGAATAAGTCGTCGTCAGACATGTCGCCTTTCTTTTTTAGAATTTCCAATGCAAAAAAGTAATCGGGTCGTGTTTTCCAAACTTTAATCTGTGGCATAAAATGTCCTTCTAGGCAACTGGTGTTCCTGGCTTTTGTACTTGTCGGATTTGCTGCATGAAACTCTTGTACCATTTCTCCATGTCAGGCGATATTGATGGACCCATTTCTTTGGAGGCTTCTAGAAAATCTTTCATTATGACTTCAGTTGAGTTTACATCCCTTCTTAGAGCATGCATCGCTGCCTCACGACATAGCGATTCAACGTCAGCACCAGTATAGTACTTAGTCATCAACGTCAACTGGTTCAAATCGACATCAGCATTAATCGGCATACCCTTAGTGTATAGTTTGAAGATTTCCAAACGACTTTTCTCATCAGGTTCAGGTACGTAGATTAAACGATCAAATCTGCCTGGGCGAAGCACTGCGGGATCAACCATATTAGGGCGGTTCGTCGCAGCGATGATTACTATGTCTTGCAGGGTTGTTATGCCATCCATTTCTGTTAGCAATTGGCTTATAACTCTCTCGAAGGCGCCGTTGTCTGACATACCTGTGTCACGTCTTGGTGTAAGGGAGTCTATCTCGTCTAGAAATATAACGGATGGCGCTGCCATTCGGGCTTTACGGAAGACTTCGCGTATCGCTTTTTCGGATTCGCCGAGCCATTTGCTAAAGACTTCGGGTCCTTTTATAGATATGAAGTTGGCTTCGCTCTCCGTCGCGACCGCTCGTGCAAGGAGGGTTTTTCCACAACCCGGTGGACCATAAAGGAGAATACCTTTTGGCGCTCTAATTCCAAGTCGGGTAAACCTTTCAGGATTCTTGATCGGCCACTCGACAGATTCTTTTAGATGTTGTTTAACGCCTTCTAAGCCACCGATATCATCCCAATGAACAGTGGTAACTTCTATGTAGACTTCGCGCATGGCTGTAGGTGTGACTTCTTTGTAGGCGCCTAGGAAATCGCTCATTAAAATCTCCATCTTCTCTAACACTGCTGGGGGAATTCGTTCTTCTTCTAGGTTTATTTGTGGTAAGTATCTGCGGAGGGCTTTCATGGCTGTTTCTCTTCCGAGTGCTGATAAATCTGCGCCTGTGTAGCCATGTGTTATATCAGCGAGTTTTTTCAAGTCAACATCTTCTGATGATTTTTCTGTTCCCATTTTTTCAATGCCGTGAAGTGGCATGCCTCTTGTATGGATTTGGAGAACTTCGTATCTTCCCTTCTTGTCTGGTACTGCGATTTCTATTTCTCTGTCAAATCTTCCAGGTCTGCGCAGGGCTGGGTCGAGTGCTTGTGGACGGTTAGTAGCACCGATTACTATGACGTTTCCTCTTCCGCTTAGACCATCCATTAGTGCGAGGAGTTGAGCTACAACGCGTCTTTCAACTTCGCCAGTAACTTCTTCTCTTTTAGGGGCGATAGCGTCGAGTTCGTCTACAAATATTATGCTTGGTGCATTCTGTTGTGCTTGCTGGAAAATTTCTCTCAATCGGGCTTCGGATTCGCCGTAGAATTTGCTCATGATTTCTGGGCCGTTAATTGAGTAGAAGTTTGCTTCTGATTCGTTGGCGACCGCTCGGGCTAGTAGGGTTTTGCCGCAACCTGGTGGACCATGAAGCAGTACACCTTTTGGTGGCTCTATTCCTAAGCGTTGGAATAGTTCTGGGTGACGAAGGGGCAGTTCAACCATTTCGCGGACGCGTTGGATTTCTTCATGTAATCCGCCTATGTCTTCATATGTGGTTCTTGGTAAGCCTTTGCCTTCGGGTGCTGGCTCGTTTAGTATGGTTAATCGTGTTTCGGTTGTTACTTTTATTATACCATGTGGTCGGGTTTTTGAGACTGTGAAGGGTATGGCGTGTCCCAGCATCATTACTAGGGTTGTGTCTCCTTCTACCAAGGTACGTTCCATTAGGCGATTTTTAACAAAATTGGTAAAGTCTTCATCGACGTTTAGTCGCATGTCTACAGGTGCAAGTGTTATGCTCAATGCTGTCTTTACTTTTGCAGGACGAACAACCACATACTCGTTTATCGCTACCCCAGTGTTTTTGCGGGTATAACCGTCAATGCGGATAATATCGCGGTTTTGGTCTTCACTGTAAGCTGGCCAAGCAATAGCTGAGGTTGTGCGCTTGTTGATAATCTCTATTACGTCTCCAGCGCTTATGCCAAGTTTTTGCATGGTTCGCTGGTCTATGCGGGCGATTCCTCTGCCCACATCTCTTTGTCGTGCGTCTCCAACGCGTAATTGAACTTCACTCAAACAGAATCCTCCAAATAACCTAACGCCAAATGTTATGTTTGAAAAGAACCATACTCTATATAAACTTTAAAGCTTAAAAATAAAGACTTTCAGATACTTGTAACAATAAAGATTAAGGGTTGTTGCCCAAAAAGGAACTTTATTTTTAATCTCTGCTGCTTCGGCGCACAAACATACATTGTGCTTGGCTAACGCCAGGGATTTTGCCAAGTTTTTCTTCAAATTCATCAACTATGCCACTTTTGTCTTCAGGGAACTTAAGTTGAACAAGAAGCGCTACCAATCCAAAAGCCACTGGTTCCTCGCCGTATCCCTCAATAGCAGCAAACTCTGGCTTTATGTTATTAATTTCTTTTTTGAGGGCATCAAAATTTTCCATTATGTCTTCTGGGAAAACCTTGTATGTTACAATAACGCTTCCCATGTTTTATCGCCTTATGGTCCTGTGAACCCACATTTTGGACATTTGTATAAACGTCCGAACTTGCGGCATTTTCCATCTCTTTTAATTTGGATTTCTCCGCAGTTGGGGCAGAGGAATTTTGTGGATTCGCTGGCTGGCGGAATTGGTTTGCCGCAGCTTGTACAGGTAACTAAGGACAGTTTTTCTGTCATAATCTACATCTCTTGCGGTCTTTATTGTAAGGGTTCCTTATATCTGCTATGCTTAGGTCTTAACTTAATGCTTAATGATTAGAGTATCAAGCACTCGCAAGTTTATTAAGAAAGTTTCTTGCCTATTTATTTCGTGAAGAGTTTTGGGCGTAGACTTCAAAGATATAGTTCCAAAAATTCCAGTTAAGCTTGAAGACTTAAGCGGTAAAATCATAGCCATAGACGCTTTTAATGCGATATACCAGTTTCTATCTATAATTCGTCAACCTGACGGAACACCCCTTAAAGACAGTACGGGAAAAATCACCAGCCACCTGAGTGGTTTGTTCTATCGGACAAGCAACTTGGTAGAAATGGGAATAAAGCCAATCTACGTTTTCGATGGAATACCACCAACATTGAAAGCAGTTGAAATTGAACGGCGCAAGCAAGTCAAAGTCCAGGCTATAGCAAGCTACGAGAAAGCAGCTGTTCAGGGCGACACTGCCAAAATGCGGATGTTTGCTCAAGCGGCAACCAGCATGAAAGATTACATGCAAGATGACAGCAGAAAACTTTTGGATCTTATGGGCTTGCCCTGGATTCAAGCACCAAGCGAGGGAGAAGCTCAAGCTGCGCACATGACAAAGTGCGGTGACTCAGATTACTGTGCAAGTCAAGACTACGACAGCATACTTTTTGGAGCACCCAAATTACTGAGAAACGTAACCATATCTGGCAGGCGTAAGCTTCCCAGCAAAGGCATCTACATAGACGTTGTTCCAGAAGTAATTGATCTATCAAAGGCATTAAGCGAAACTGGCTTAACTTATGACCAATTAATTGACGTTGGAATATTGATCGGGACAGACTTTAATCCAGATGGCATCAAAGGGCTTGGACCAAAAACTGCTCTCAAACTAGTCAAGCAATATGGATCATTAGAGAATGCTCTTCCTCATGTAAAGAATGCTTCTTTTCCGGTTGAACCAAATTGCATAAGAGAAGTCTTTCTGCATCCTCAAGTTACAAATAACTACAAGATAAGTTGGAAAGAACCAAACGTTGAAGGCGTTGTCGACTTCATGTGTAGAGAGAAAGAGTTCTCAGAAGATCGAGTTAGAAAATCTTTAGATAGGCTGATGGAAGGTTCCAAGAAGCAAAAATCCAAAATGACGTTGGAAAAGTGGTTTGGATAAAAAAAGTTAGGACTATTGTTTTTCTCTACGATTACTTTACTGTAACCGATTTAGCTAAGATTTCTCGGCATATCTGGGTCGCATCCTCTTCCAACAGCAATGTAGTAAGCTAAGAGCTGCATAGGCAGCACATACGGAATTGGCGAGAGAACACCTGGGATGCCTTTCGGGACTTCAATGTAATCATCAGCCAACGATTTCATTTCTTCGTCTCCTTCTTCGATGATAGCGATTATGTTTGCTCCTCTAGCTTTCATCTCCATAATGTTACCGATCAGAGTCTTGTGGCAATCATCTTTCGGGCATGTGAAAACCACTGGGAAACCATTTTCGATGAGGCTAATTGGGCCATGTTTGCTTTCGCCTGCGGGAAACGCTATCGCTGGAATATAAGCTATCTCCATCAGCTTGAGTCTGCCTTCAAAAGCTGTGGCTGTGCTGATTCCTCGGCCTAAGTAGAAGAATACTTTGGAATTTTTGTATTTTTTAGCAATTTGCTTAACTTTTTCTTCTTGTGTATTGACTATTGTCTCGGCGATTTCTGGTAATTTCTGTAAATTTTCTTCAAGGCTGTCCATTTCATCTTGGGAAATTTTTCCTCTCTTTTTTGCTAATTTTAGTGCAAGTTGTGCGAGTACGGAAAGCTGCGAGGTAAAAGTTTTTGTTGCTGCAACTCCGATCTCTGGGCCAGCTTGTGTGCCAATATAGACTCGGGAAATACGCGTCAAGGTTGAGCCGATGACATTAGTTAAGCTTAGAACCGTTGCTGCACGTTGTTGGGCGCAAGTGACTGCTGCAATTGTGTCAGCTGTTTCGCCTGATTGGCTTACTGCTAAAATGGTGCTGTCTATGTTTACTGATTTGCCATGTTGTTCGATAAATTCTGAAGCATAGACTGGGTAAGTTGGCAAAAAGGCAAGTTTGGAAAACATATAAGATGCTGCTAAGCATGCATGGTAGCTTGTTCCACAAGCGACGAGAAAAACTTCATTTGCCCGATCTAGAAAAGTTGACATTAAATCCAAATAATGTTCCTGCATTCGAAGAGTGTTACGCAGGGTTTCAGGTTGTTCATGAATTTCTTTGATCATGAAGTGTGGGTAGCCTTGTTTAACAGCCATTTCGGGTGTCCAATCAATTGTTATTGGTTCGCGGTTGATTAGGCTGGAATCTTGGATTTTCCTAATTTCATAACCCTGGGATGACAGAATGACTAGTTCACCGTTATTTATCATGACTGCTTTGTTGGTTATTGGTAGGAATGCTGGAATGTCTGATGCGCAAAAAACACCATTTCCGTTGATTCCTAAGACAAGGGGACTCTCGTTTCTGGCGCAAATAATCTTGTCTGGCTCTTTTGTTGAGATTATTGCTAGGGCGTAGGAACCTTCAAGGCGTTTGAGGCTTTCTTGGACTGCATTAACAAAAGAAAGTTTAGGATTCTCTTTGAGGGTTTGCTCAATAAGGTGAGGAATTACTTCGGTATCTGTTTTGGAAACAAAAGTGTGATCGAGATTTTCCAGTTCGGTCTTGAGTTCCATAAAGTTTTCGATAATTCCATTATGAACAACCATTATTTTTCCTGTGCAGTCAGAGTGGGGGTGAGAGTTTACTTTTAGAGGTGCGCCATGCGTTGCCCAACGTGTATGGCCAATCCCTATTTTGCCTGGTAAATCATCGAGATTTACAATTTTGTGGACTTCATCGATTTTTCCCTGATCTTTCTTTAGGAAAATCTTTCCATCAGATAGTGTCGCTATGCCTACTGAGTCATAGCCACGGTACTCAAGCCTTTTTAGCGATGAGTGAATTAATGGCGCCGCGTTTCCTTCTTTTAGAACACAACCAAATATTCCGCACATTTTGTAAGCCTCGTTTTTCTAGCAACCTTATGCGCTTATCAAGCCTGCGTTTTGCTAATAAGTATTTTTAATACTTGTGTTTCACCGCTAAGATATTTTTTTTAGTGTGTCTTTCTACTTTTACTTGCTACTGAGAACCTGCAGTTCTTTTGAGGGTAAATATTTTAAACCATTACAAAATTTTTTATAGTACCACACCTATTATTTTCTTCGATCTTAACATGGATAAGAAACTGCTGTTGCAGGATAACGGTAACATTCAAGAAGCAAAAGAAATCAGCATGATTGATGATTCGCAAAAACTAAAAATGATTTTAGGTGGTCTAAGCTGGAAAATTTTAACTTTATTGTCAAAAAAAGAAATGTATCCTATGGAAATTGCAAAACAGCTAGGTATGCATGAACAAAAAGTTTACTATCACATACGAAAACTAGTTAAATCAGGTGCTATAACGGTTGAACGGGAGGAAAAGAAGAAAGGTGCAACAGCAAAATATTACAGAACGGTTTCACCTGCTTTTGGAATAGAGTTCCCCCATGGCTATAAACCGATTCAAAATATTTGCTCCTTAAGCATAGATAAGCAACTGCAAGATTTTTTTAAAGAATTTATTAATAATGGCGTTTTTGATGGAAAAATTGTTGTGGGTAGCCCCCAAGCTCATGGGCCATTCAAAACCAGTGCAAGGGATGGGCACTATGCGGCGCATTTGGCTCTTTTCTTGGGGCAGTTTGCTAAGATGCCCACTGAATTTGCTGTTAAACTTGATGTTGACGTGAAAGTTGAGAAGGAAGAGAAGAACAATTTGATCTTGGTTGGTGGTCCGGGTACAAATCTTCTTACTCAGGAAATTAATGAGTATTTGCCCATCAAATTCATCATGCAATCCTCTGAGCAAGGATTTTTGCTTGGGGGTTTAGCATCAAGAAAGACCATGCAAGTTTACACTTCAGATGTTTCAGGGTTAATAGCTAAAATTGTAAATCCTTGGGATAAAAATAAGCGCATCATAGTGTTAGCAGGTAACAAAGCTGTTGGAACGAAAGCATGCGTTTTAGCGTTGACCAATTTCTGGAAGAAAACCCTGCAAAAGTACAAAGGCGAAGATACCTTTGCAGTTGTGATTCATGGGTTTGACCTTGACGGGGACGGCAAAGTCGATTCAATTGAGGTTAATGAGTAATTGAGTTCTAAAGGAATAATAGAAAAGGTGGAGGCGTTTGGGCATGAAAACATTCAAGCGACTCACCCTTCAACATTAATGTTAACAAAAGAAAAACAGCTGTCAAATACAGGCGATTGCATAGTTGCTGTGGCTGCAAATAAATCACTGGCGGACTTAGACGAAACATTCAAACAACGTCTTAAGAATTCAAATGCTAAATTAACTATTATTATCGAGGCTGATGGTTTATCTGAGCAAATTAATGCCGTCGGTTCGCCAAAGTTGATTTTGGCTCACCCTGCTGAAATGGTGATTAGAAAAAGCGAGTTCATTTCTGAACGAACGCTTGCAATCCATGCAGACAAATCATCAAGCGATTTATCAAGAAAGTTAGTTGAGAAACTAAAAAATCCCAACCAAAAAATAACCATTACCCTAATCGTTCAGAGCTAGACAATTCTTACGTCTAAAACAATTTGTGACTCGTAGGGTGCAGTTTCTCGAATACTTTTAGCATAAAGAAACTCTTCTACTTTCCTCCCATTTGACTCTGTAGCTTGGGAAAAAACGAGCTTGAGGTTTTCTATTGAGTCAGGCGAACGTATGAAAGCATAAAAATGAATTATTCCACCTTCAGGTTTGATTGCTTGACAAGAGGCATCAGCAAACTCTATGGCTGTTTCAGGCAAATTCATTATGACCCTATCTGCAATGCCTTTAAGAGTCGTTGAGGAAATTTGCCTTCCATCTCCCAAAAAGGGAAATACACGATTCTCAACTCTGTTAACTCTAACGTTCACCTTAAGCAATTCAATAGCTTCAGGATTAAGGTCAACCGCGTAAACCTTAACTTTCGGATTCTTCTTGGCAATGAGAACCGAGAAGGGTCCAACTCCAGCAAACAAGTCCACAACAGTTTCGCCAGATTGTACCAGTGATGCTACACGTTCATGTTCATGAGAAAGTCGTGGAGAAAAATACGCTTTAGCGACGTCAACATGGTACTGGCAGCCGAATTCCTTGTGGACCGTTTTGGTTTTTCGTTCCCCAGCAATGAAAGTGTATTCACGGAGACGGTAAATTCCGTTTATTGCACCTGCTTTTGCAAGAACAGTCCTTATGTTTCTGTGCGTTTGCAGAATTGCATCGCCGATAACGTTTTCGTAGCTTCTTAGTTCTGGCGGGATCTCTATTACGGCAATGTCTCCAATTATGTCCAGGGACTGAGGCAAATTCTTGAGCAAATGAGACGGTAACTTATTTTCGAGAACCTGTAGGAAAGTTTTATCTAGGATTTGTTTTTCAGAAAGAGGTCTGGAATTTAATTGATAATTTGATAGTTGACTTTCTAAAGTTGTCAATTCATTTTCGTTTGGTTGCTTGATTAAAGGAATGTATAAGCTGTCGTCTTCTCGTTGAATTTCTAAAGATTTATCAAAGAGACCCATCTTTCTGGCTAAATTAATTGCTTCTTCGCCATTTTTTTTCGGAACTTTTATGCAAATTGTTGATTTAGCCATGCAATCAGCTGTTCTTTTCTATCCTGTAGAGGTTGTTTAGTTTTTTAATATTGAATTTAACGGTTAGCATTTTTTCCATTAGCCAAATGTTTGATTCGATATGCTCAGAAATTGTTCGTACTAAGAAAGCTGATTTACCCTTTGCTAATGCCATATATGGAATGAGCATATCTGCCAAGTAGACATCAACTGTAGGCTCAACACTTAACTCGGTTATGAGTTTTTCAGTAGCTTCTTTTCCAACAGCTTCGCTCGTCTTGCGAAGCTCGCCTATCGCGTCCGCGCCAATAATCACGTTTGCATCTGTTTCAGCCCACAAAACAATTGAGCTCCCCTTCTGTAAAGGATTAGATTTGTCATTCACAATTTGAATATCAGCGTGATAGCCCTTTTGCAAGAGAATATTTTCTGCTGCTTTTGCTTGTCTTTCCGACACTTGCCTATCTTCAAGAAAAGTGCAAGTTGAAATGCCTTTAATGCTTCTAATTTTGCCGAATCTTTCCAGCAGAATTGGTTTTAGCATCTGATTAGGTTTCACATCCATTGTTGCTTCTCCCATTCCCTTCGGGTAATAACCATATTTTTGCACGTTTATTGACGCGTCGATTCCCATCAATTTTAGAGCTGGCAAAAGCACATTTCGCAGGTAATTAATTGTGGGTGCGTGAGTGGTGTCTGTTCCACCTTTTGCCACATGCAAGTGAACCTCCTTGTCTGCGAATAAACAAATGGGCAATGAGGCCAGTAATAGCATTGGGATGCTTCCGGCGGTCTGGATTTCAGCTTTAATATTGCCGCCCGTAATTTGCTGAGGTGTAAACCAGAGTTCCCTTGAGCTTAGAACTGCTCCTTCTAATTTCGCATTGCAAAGTTTTGCAGCGGTCAAGACTGTTTCCAAATGTTGAGGTTTTAAGCCAGGTTGAGGACGGTTCTGTCTAATGTTGCGGATATGTAATGGCTGTTTTGTGATGGCTGCCAAGGCTACTGAGATCCGAAGTATTGTACCGCTTCCGCTTTTTTTGCTTCCATCAATTTCAATCATAGCATTTTTTCTTCCAAACAAGCAATTGCAAATAATTAATAAGCTTCTTGGTTATTTAGGAGTTTGAGGGAGCGTTTGGATGAGTACTGACAAGGAAAAGCTCAATCAGCTGTTGGAAAAAGTTGATGCACTTGGTGTGACCTTAACCAAGGTTTTAGAAGAATTGCATTCAGTTTCAGCATCAATGAAGTCTCTTGCAGTGGGTCAAATCACACAACCACCAGTTGCTCAAGCACCTGCACAAGCACCTCGAGAAGTTAGTTCAAAACAGCGGTCGCTTGACGATATCCGCATGTCATTTCCTGAAGAGCTAGAATCCAGATTAACCTTTGAGGAAAAAGGCGACTTCATTATCATAAAACCTAAGCAGTTTTTGGGTTCAGAAAACTTTGCGAAAATAGCTTCTGCAGTCCGAGGTATGGGTGGAGAATACATTAGTGCCGGCAAAGACTCTCATTTCAGGGTGCCAAAGAAAAAAACCTAATCCTATTTCATATTGAAATCATAAAATTCTCCCAAATAATTCTCAAAGTTAACTTCAACTTTGTCGACTTTTGCAGATGCCGGTCCATGATGGCTATATTCTGTAATCGCTTTAACTGCAGATTCTTCGCCTTCAAAAACTGCTTCTACTCTGCCATCCGGCAAATTGCGAACCCAACCTTTGACACCTAATCTTTGCGCTTGCTGTTTTGTTTCTTGCCTAAAGAAAACGCCCTGAACTCTGCCGCAAACAAACACATGCGCTCTGACTTTAACCATTGTGGTCTCAAATAAAATTAATAGTTATAAAATTTAAATATTTAAACAAATAAAAGAGGAAAAAGTTATAGGTTTTTAATCCCAAACACTGATTTTTTCTGCAACGGTGTACAAGAATGTGCTTGCTGAAGGCGGCCCTAACCATTTGAACTTGTTAACTAAATCTTTAACCACTTTGTCGTAGTTGTTGGATTTGTCAAGGCTGTCCAGATATTTTTGAAATGAACCGTATTGCTTTTCTATAGCTTTGAAGTTTTGTGCGTTTTGTATTATTGCCTGGATTTTGCCTTTATTTCTTATGATTCCTTCATCTCTCAGCAGTCTTTGTACATCTTGGCTAGTGAAAGATGCAACTTTGTCGACGTTAAAGTTTGCAAATGCTTTTTTGATAGTTGGCCATTTGTGATCAATTACTTGCCAGTTTAAGCCTGCTTGAAAAATTACTCGACACATATTTTCGAAATAAACCTTGTCATTTGGAGGTCGCTTGTCTCGAAGCCACCATTCAGGCATCTGCCAGTGATGTTCTTGCATAAAATCAACTCTTATTTAGTTTACTTCCATTCCCAGATTGTAACGTTTAGTTCCATCCACATGGGGTCCATTGCTTCAAAAGTGACAAGAGTGATCGCGTCATTGATCCAGCCTAGTTTTTCTGACATGGTCATGAAAGTCCATAATCCTACGCTCATTGGGTTTTTGCCTGGAGTCATCTTCATCACGCTGTATCCTTTAACTACGCCCATATCGCCCATCATTGTCATTAGCATCCCCTGATCCATTGATGTACCTATGCCTTTGGGCGGAGTCATACTTTTGCCTGTCACATTGAGGTTGCAATCAACGCCCTTAGCCTTCCCCATGCCTTTCATTTGAGCTGTCCAAGTATAGATTTGAGTTACGCCTTCCATTCCAATTGATTTTATGAAACTTGCGCCACCTTTGCCTTTTCCTTCCCATAATTTTTCACCAATCGCCATTTTTTTCACCTCGCATTGAGCTAGAGGAATTTTTATTTTGAATTTAAGCAATTGTGATTGTCCGTACACAACAACAATTGTTCGGGCTCTTCACTTTCACTCATCCCTCCACTCCATAGGAGTGTCGCTTCGAAGTTTCTTTTAAAAGAGATTTCTAGCAAACTATGTGCTGATGATATACCATGTTCAAGCAGAACTATGGAAAGCTAATGGTTTACTCCTCAACTGGTGTCCCACTCAGGAAACGATTGGAATCAGTTAGAACTGCCGCCCAACAAACGGCCAAGCGTTTGAACTTAGATTTTGAAATGGTAAAGTTGGACAAAGGTGGTTCACCAATCTACGTTTACTATGAAGAAAGCGACGGCGATGAGCCTATTCCGCTGTATTGCGATGAAGGTAAAATATCAGATTTAGAGGGAATAAGTTCAGCCTTAAGAAGTATGATGTTTGTTTTGTCTTTTCATCCCAAACATTCAGCGCTGAAACAAATGAGAAAGGAAATCCTTAGACTTTCCTAAAACGAATTGCTTGGTTTTCCAGTACAACTTCGTAGACCTGGTTCACATCAAAGCTGATACCTAAACTATCATATTCATGCTCAGTCAGGAAAAGGATTATTTTCGGTGTAGCAAGCTGAGCTTTCTGAGGCAAAAACGGCATTTGCTGTTGAAGTGCTTGCATGATGTCTTGTGCCATCTTCGCTTCATCTGTTTGTGGTCTTAGCACATAGGGATTAACTTCTCGTTCTTCAAGTAATTCGATTCTTTTTCCAAGGTTACCATCTAAATCTCGATTCGATTCAATCTTACTAACTCTTACCATAAACATTGAAACTCACATCTCATTTAGGAAATTATTAGGTCACACATTTAATTCTTTAGACTGAAGGTTCTTTGTTTGGCTGCTTCTTGATTTCTTTTATTCTTTTGTCAATATGCTTTAGTCGTTCCTGCATCATCTTGACTGTTTCGTAAACATGCTTTCGGTCGTGTTCAAGGTGTTTTAGGTTTTCTTCGCTATCCGGTTTGTCATCAAGGAAAGGCGTGAAAGGTGACGGCATTGTCGGCATTGAATCATCAGCTTCGATATTTAGAACGTCTCTGGCGAATTCTCTGAAAAGGCTTCCGATATTTGTTGATATTTCAGCTTGTTTTACAATAGCGCGTCTGAGGATGAGTTCTCCGGATTCTGTTATTTTGTAAACCTTAAGCCTGCGGTTTTTCTGGGTTTGCCATTGGCCTTTTATGTACTCTGATTTTTCCAAATCTCTAAGAATTGGGTAGACGCCACCTGCCGTTGGCTGCCAGAAACCTTTGGTGCGGCTGTTGATTTCTTTCATAATCTCGTAGCCGTGTGAAGGTTTTTTGTTAAGAAGAATCAGAACTCCCATTCTTATGTAGCCTTTTTGCGCTTCTTTTAGCCAATTCGCGGTTGTCTTCTCTTCTTTTTCTGTTGCCATTACGCTTCAAATATAATATAGTATATAGGGAATACTTATATTTTACCGCAATATATTGCACTGAATAATATAGAAATCATGGTGCTTACAAATGGCAACTGCGTCTTCAATTATCGAGGTTAAGAATCTCACTAAAATGTTCAATAAATTCACTGCGGTAGATGACATCTCCTTCGATGTCAAAAAAGGCGAAATCTTTGGATTATTGGGCCCTAACGGAGCAGGCAAAAGCACAACCCTGCGAATGCTCTCCACTTTAGCTAGACCAACAAAGGGAACCGCGATCATAGGCGGTTATGATATTGTTAAAGACGACACTGAAGTACGCAAACTCATCGGTATTGTCTCAGAAAAAATGATCATGTACAACCGTCTCACCGCTAAAGAGAACCTATGGTTTTTTGGCAGCCTCTTTAACATTCCAAAAGACATTCTCACTAAGCGAATCGATGAACTTCTAGAATTGGTGCAGCTGACTCAGTGGAAGAAAGCTCAAGTGGGCACTTTTTCAACTGGCATGCGACAAAGAATGAATGTTGTCAGGGCTTTACTTAACACGCCTCAAGTGCTGTTTTTAGATGAGCCTACTTTAGGTTTAGATCCTCAATCCTCAGTTGAAATTAGAGAATTCGTACGGAAATTGAACCGGGAGAACGGCACAACCGTTATCATAACTACTCACATGATGCTGGATGCTGATTTGCTGTGTGATCGTATAGCCATTGTGGACCACGGTAAAATCGTGGCGTTAGATACTTCAACTAATTTGAAAAAGATTATTTCGGGAGCGGATACGACAATAATCAAACTTGTTATACCTAATCTCTCTCCTATTCTAATAGAGAAGCTTCAAGCACTCCAATGTGCAGATGCTGTCACGCAAGAGAACGCAACTGAACTTAGGGTTTTAGTCCATGGAAACGAAGCGTTCGATAATGTTATAGATGCCATACGAGAAAATGGAGGGAAAATAAGCTCCATGGAGAACTTACAGCCAACTCTTGAAGACGTGTTCCTTCACATTACAGGTCATCAAGTACGCGATAGTGCAGATCAGAAAATCCCTATGGAACATGGGCCGCGTTTTGGTGCGCAACAAAGGAGAATCAGGTGATAAAAAATGGGCGCAAAAACTCTTTTTTCACATACTATGAGAATTGCTTGGAAAGACCTAACTGAACTGTTTAGAAACCGGTTTGGGTTAGTTCTACTTATAGTAATGCCTTTGTTCATGATGGTGATGGTTGGATTCATCTATCCCTCCAATGGCACGGTGACTAATTTGTCAGTAGGTTTAGTGAATGAAGATTCAGGATTTAATAACGTTTATTTCAGCCAAAATTTTACTGCGGGCTTGCAAACGCTTAACGCTCAAACCCACCTGCTCTTGATCACTAATGTATCTAGCGTAGCGGATATCAAAGATATGGTTCAGAAGGGCAACCTTGAAGGTGGTATAATTATTCCCAGCAATTTCTCACAAAGTTTGTTGACTGGGCAGCAAGGCACCCTTATAATTCTCAGTGATGAATCTAACCCACAAATATCCGCAACTATTGACGCCGCCCTAAAGGGGGTATTCGATGCAATTGGAACCGCTATAGCGCAGCAAAATGTCGCGCCTTTGAATGCAACAAATACTTTAGCAGTTGTTCAACCCTTTAAGGTTCAAACTCAAGGTGTTGTCTCAGGTAATCCGAGCTATTTTGACTTTATCGCTCCAGGCATAATGGCTATGACTGTTATGATGAGTGTCATGACGGGACTTCCAGTTGCTATTTCCCAGGAGAAAGAGGTTGGTACAATGGATGGTATGATGGTGGCGCCAATCAACAGGCTCTCCATAATTTTAGGTAAGACTCTTGGGCAAACTGCAAGGGGGCTACTTCAAGGGGTCATTATTCTTTTGTTGGCTGTGGGCTTGTTTTCAGTAGCAATCCATGGAAGTATACTTCTAGTATTCGCTATGCTTCTATTGGGCGTGTTTTCTTTCGTCGGCTTAGGAATCGTGATAACTTCCTTTACAAAAGACCAAGAGACAGCACAAATGCTAATGATGACACTGATGTTTCCAATGATGTTCCTAAGTGGCGTCTTCTTCCCTATCCAGCAAATGCCCTGGTATATGCAAGACATCTCTAAAGCCCTACCTCTAACTTACGCTTCAGATGCACTTAGAAAAGTCATGGTGTTAGGAGCTGGGATCCCGGCGATATCAACCGACCTCATTGTGTTAATTGTGTTCGGCGCAGTCATGATAGGCATTGCAGTTCCAGTGTTCAGAAGAATGATGACGCGATAGTCGACTAGGAGAAACAAACTTGAGTACTCTCTGTTCCAAATGCCCTTTCTTTCAATTTGCTCCACTAATAAAGCGCAAGAACGCGCGCAAAAGATGTCGTCTTGAACCTCAAAGGCAGCTGCGAATCTATGAATGTAAAGACTTTCCCAAAAAGAGTTTCTTCAGAAGGTAAATTTGGGTTAATCTTCTTCTTTTTCCTAATTTTTGGACGCTTGTTTTAGACGGTTTTCCCGTCATGGTTTTATATGCTGTTAGCATAGAACTGAAAAGAAGAGAAATCCGCTATGTCTGATACTGGAGTAACCGTTAAGAAAAACCAAGACTTCTCCGAATGGTATGTTGAAGTTGTTTTGAAAGCTGGACTTGCAGATTACGCGCCAGTTAAAGGCTGCATGATTATCCGTGAAGACGCTTATGCTATTTGGGAAAAAATCCAGGAAATTCTGAACAAGAAAATTAAGGCTACAGGGCATAGAAATGTGTATTTTCCTATGTTTATTCCTGAAGGTTTGCTTACAAAGGAAGCCGAGCACTTTGCTGGTTTCACACCTGAAGTCGCTTGGATTACACAAGGTGGCGATACTCCTTTAGAAGAGAGGTTGGCTGTTCGACCTACTAGTGAAACCATAATGTATGCAACTTTTGCCAAGTGGATTCGTAGTTGGCGAGATCTTCCTCTTAAGATTAATCAATGGTGTAACATTGTGAGATGGGAAACAAAAGCTACTAGACTTTTCCTGCGTACACGAGAGTTTCTCTGGCAAGAGGGTCACACAGCTCACGCCACAAGCGAGGAGGCAGAGACTGAAGTTATGTATGCCCTAAATGAGTACAAAGACATAATGGAAAATTACCTTGCTATACCAGTGCTTACTGGCATGAAAAGTGACAGCGAAAAATTTGCTGGAGCACTGTACACTACAGCCTTAGAATCAATTATGCCTGATGGTAAAGCGCTGCAAATGGGTACCAGTCACAATCTAGGCCAAAACTTCGGAAAAGTCTTTGATGTTAAATTCATCGGCGAAGACAAACTCGATCATTATGTGTGGCAAACCAGCTGGGGCATAACAACAAGGTTGATTGGTGCAATGGTTATGGTTCACGGTGATGACAAAGGTTTAATCATGCCACCAAAGGTCGCACCCGTCCAAGTGGTTATTGTTCCCATTCCGTTCAAAGGAGCAGAACCCGAGGCCATAGCCGCAAAAGCTAAGGAAATCTCTGAAATGCTAAAATCAAAAGGCTACAGCGTTATTTTGGATGACAGAGAAGAGTATACACCAGGCTGGAAGTTTAACCAGTGGGAACTCAAAGGAGTACCCATCAGGATAGAACTGGGTCCACGAGACCTAAAACAGGGACAAGTAGTCATGGTTAGACGGGACATCGGTCAAAAAACCCCAGTTAAAGAAGCAGACATACCAGTTACGATAGAGAAGCTTCTGCAGGAAATTCAAGATAGCCTATTCGCTAAAGCCAAAGCTTTGATGCAAGAAAAAACCACCACTGTGCAAAGTTATGAAGAATTCAAAAAAGTCATCTGCGACAAAGGCGGGTTTATCAAAGCAGCATGGTGTGACAGTGCTGATTGCGAAGCAAAGATTAAGGACGAAACAGGAGCGACAATCAGAGTTAGACCCTTCCAAAAAGAAGAACCCACAACAAACTGCATTTACTGTGGACAAGAAGCTAAGGAAACTGTGTATTTCGCAAGATCCTATTAACAACACCGATTTTTTATGCTAATTTAAGGTAAGTACCAAGCTGTATAGCTTCTTCGGCTAAACCTAGTTGTTCCAAAGTGGACTGCTTTGGAACACCTCTTTCATCCCAGCCTCGCTTGCGATAATAAGCATTTAGCATAGCCCTGTATTTTTCAAGATCCAGCATTGCCCCCTTCGAAGCACCTTGAGTTAAAGGTTCTTTAAACCACCTCATAGGTGGAATATCCAAATCTGTGCTCCAGTTCTCTTGGTACTCTCTCACCCAGAAAGCACGAATCAAATTCAGAATTCTATTGCTAATCTCATTTAACTTTTCTAAAGGGAATTCAATTCCTGTTGCTGCTTTCAGGTATTTTTGGTACCATTCAAGCTCAAAGCCAAGTTGGTTAAATGGGAATCGACAAACGGTCAATGCTTCAAAGAGACCTCCTCGGAGAATCTGAGTTTCTATAAGGTGATCAACTTTTTCTAAATCATAGTTCATTCTGCCAACTTTGATTTCCCATATGATTACCCAGGCATCTTTATGGTGAGCTCCAATGGAGCTGGTACTGTAAGCCAATGCCATACATGGTGCAGCGTGACAATCATAAGCTGAAACCTCCAAGCCCTTAACATGCATTGCCCATTGACTTGATCCATTGCCAACGCCTTTGGATGCGTTTCGTACTCCTTCAGCTAAGATTGCGCCAAAACTGCGTCTATACGCAATGTCATTAATCAACTCTTTAGTTTTTTCAAGTTGTCCCCAACCAATTTTCTCTGATATCAATCCTTTCTCTGAACACTCCATTGCAAAGCCAAGAACGTTTCCAAGCGAGATAGAATCCAACCCAAGCTCGTCAGCTAACCTGTTTAAGGTGGCTACTTCTGTTAAATTTCCAAAACCAATGTTAGATCCTAACATTATTACATTTTCATAATCCAACTCTGAATCTTTTCCTTCGCTATCTTTTACAACGTTACCACAGGTCATGTTGCACTGGGGACATCCGCGATTCGCAGTTTTGATTTTTTCCATTGCAAACCCTCCAATTCCTTCAGCCTTATCAAAAACCGCTTGCCTGTAATTGTAGGTTGGAAGTGCACTGTTTTCTTGTGACCACTCAACTGTTGACATGGTTCCTTGTCTTTTCCAAAACGCATAAAGTGGTTTAGAGAGTACTTCTCGGTAACCTTCCGCTGACAACTTTCGCATTGCTTCTGGGTCAGCTAGGGATATTTGGAAATTGCCTTCAATTGCTATAGCTTTTAAATTTTTGGAGCCCATTACTGCTCCCATTCCGGGTCTGCCGCCTGCTCGTCCTTTCTGTGAAACGACATTTGCAAACTTGACTTTGTTCTCTCCTGCTGGGCCAATTGAGACTATGCCTGCGTTCCCTGCATACTTTTTCCTAAGTTGCTCGTCTGTTTCAAATGTGCTTAGCCCCCAGAAATCTTTCGCGTCTAAGAACTCGCATGTCTTGTCCTTAATGTGGACAATGACTGGTTTCTCTGCTTTGCCTTTGACTATTAGTGCATCGTAACCAGCTTTACGCATATGTACAGCTGCTAATGTACCTATGTTTCCGTCGCCATAGCCGCCAGTTAAGGGACTTTTTGAGGCAACAACAAGTTTGCCGCTGTTAGGTAAACCAATCGCAGTTAGTGGTCCAGCAGCAAAAACCAGAATGTTTTCAGGTGATAAAGGATCAGTTCCCTGCTTAACTCTGTCCCAAAGAATTTTTGCTGCAAAACCTCTGCCCCCAAGAAAATTCAATGCTAAACTCTGATCGTATTGTTCTTCAACAGCTTGACTTTTGCTCAAATCAATGTCGAGAAAAACACCAGTCCAACCTAACACGTTTTTCACCAAACTCATCTTTATTCAAGGGAGACCGAAAATAAGAATATGTTGAAAAGTGAACTTATGTGGAGAGGACTAATCAAGATTGAGCGTGACTTAAATGAAGAATGATGAGTGTACGATTTATATTATGAAGGGTGAGAAATGCATCAATGAGTTTAGGAAAGATGGGGATAGTTGGAGCCTAACAATTGCCACTGGTCGTGTATTTCCTTGTACTTGTGAACAGATGGTTTCTCATTTACTTCCTGCCTTAGCATTCGGAAGTAGAACAGGTATAACCGTAAAGGTCATTCCTGACGAAGAAAAGGTAACTTAGCTTAACTTAACAAATCGAAGAAAGAGGTTTTTAAGGTATTCAAAAAGTTGGCGAAAAAAGATAAGACGCAGTTAGAAGCGATAAGTAAAAAAATCGGGCAAATATTGACCGATTCCTTTCAGTTTAAACTTCTGAAGCATCCTTTGGAATGTCTTGGAAGGGTTCACATCGGATCATTTGTTCTTGTATATGAAGCGGTTGAAAGCTCCAAGACGGTGAATGCCTTGAGGTATAAACATCATGACGAAGCCTATCAGTGAACATCTATCTTGCATTCTTGGAATGTTAGCATTAAGGCAAATGTTTTTTCTGCTCTTTGGCTATTCGCGCTGTTTTGTTTTAGGAACATTTATTTTTTCCATTAGCAAGTGTTTGGGTAACAGGTAACAAAACTTGGGCGTCAAAGTAACAAACAGAGCAAAGAATATTGAATATGCCATACGGGATGTTATAGTTCACACTAAGCAGCTGATTAAAGATGGCAAAAAAATTTATTATCTAAACATTGGTGACCCGGCAGCATTTGATTTTAAGACTCCGCAAAACGTTAAAGACGCTTTATGCAGGGCTGTTCAGCAAGATGATAATTACTATTCTCCGTCCGAAGGAAGACTTGACCTCAGAGAGGCAATTGTTAGGAAGGAGAAGAAAGTTAACAACGTTAACATTTCTGTAGATAATGTGTTGGTTTCTGAGGGGATTTCTGAAGGGATACAGATGATTCTTGGAGCCCTCGTTGAAAAAGACGACGAAATCCTCTTCCCAGGTCCAACTTATCCACCATACATTTCCTATACTCGATTCTTTGATGGGACACCGGTTGCGTATGAAACTATTGAATCGGAAGGTTGGAAGCCAAACATTGACGATTTAAGAAGTAAAATAACAAAAAAGACCCGCGCAATAGTGATGATTAACCCCAACAATCCAACGGGTGCTGTTTACGATAGGAAAATGATCAAGGAAATGCTTGATATTGCTGGCGAACACGACCTTTTAGTTATTTCAGACGAAATTTATGATCAATTAACTTACGAAAAAGAATTTGTAAGTGCAGCTTATCTGTCCAAAGATGTGCCAGTGGTTGGGCTAAATGGTTTCTCCAAAGTTTATCAGATGACCGGTTTGCGATTAGGCTACTTGTACTTTAAAGGTGAAGGCAAAAAGCTCGATGCACTTAAGAATGGTGTTGAGAAGGAATGCCGAATTCGCATTTGTGCCAACACACCTGTGCAAATAGCTGCAGCAGCTGCACTTAATGGTCCTCAAGATTTAGTCAAAGATACTGTTGATAGGCTCAGGCAGCGAAGAGACTTCGCCTGGAAACGACTTAATGAAATTGAAGGAATAAGTACTAGCAAGCCTGAGGGTGCGTTTTACATCTTTCCAAAAATTCACGACGTAGGTTCAATTTGGAAGAATGATATGGAATTCGTTGTGGATCTGCTAAAACAGACGGGCGTGCTCATTGTTAATGGCTCAGGCTTTGATCCAGTTTATGGTAAGGGACATGCTCGAGCGGTATTCTTGCCGCCGATTGAAGAATTGAATGACGCCTTCAATGGCCTAGAACAGTTTATGAAGAAAAGCAAAAGTGAGAAATCCTAAGAACAACGTGCAATTTAGAGAAAATCTTTTGTTTGGATAAAAAAGGAAAAATTAGATTTTAGTGCCTTGTATTGGATCTTCAATTACTTTCTGGAATTCAGCCATCATTTTCTTTGTGATTGGACCTGGTTTTCCTGTGCCGATTTGACGTTTATTTACTTCGCGTATGGGTACCATTTCGATAGCTGTTCCGGTGAAGAAGGCTTCGTCGGCTGTGAATACCATAAATGGGGTTAGGTTGGTTACTGTTACTTTTATTCCGAGTTTGGCTGCGATTTTTTCTGTGACTTGAGCGGTGATGCCTTCAAGGGCTCCTGTTGAGGTTGGCGGAGTTAAAAGTTCGCCATTTTTGACTATGAAGATATTTTCGCCCACACCTTCAGCTATGTAGCCGTTGCTCTCAAGACAGAGTGCTTCGTCAGCGCCGCTTGCGTTTGCTTCGATTTTTGCAAGAACACTGTTGAGGTAGTTGAGCGATTTTATTTCGTGCGATGTCGCATCAACTGGGTTGCGTCTAACCCACGAGAACATTGTTGTAATTCCGTTCTCTTTGGCTCCGGTTACATGCAACATAATGGTATCTGTTATTATGATGACTGAGGGTTTAGGGCATTTGCGGGGGTCTAATCCGAGATCTCCTAAGCCTCTTGTAACTACCAGACGTATGTATGAGTCTTTCAGCTTGTTTTTGCGCAGAGTTTCAACAACAGCTTTTAGCATTTCCTCTTTAGTTAATGGTATTTTTAGCGTTAGCACATGGGCTGAACGGAATAGCCGGTCAATATGTTCCTTTAGTTTGAAAACGACGCCGTTGTATTCGCGGATTCCCTCGAAAACACCGTCACCGTAAAGGAGTCCATGGTCAAAGACAGATATCTTAGCCTCGGATTTAGGGTAATATTTGCCGTCGATGTAGACTACCAGTTCATTGCTCATTTGTATTTCACTTCTTATCTGGTTGTTTCATATCATTCAATTATTTGATATAGTTTACCTCAATGATACGTATAATTCGTTTATCAACCGTGAAATTGAGGTCTCTTGGAAAGATAAAGTGGCAATGGCAGGGGTTTGAAAGGTTTGCCTTCGATTTTCTCAGCTATCTTCGTAATTAATTGTTCAGTGGTCATGTTTTGCTGTTGACCCTTAAGCTCGCGGTCTCGAACGGAAAGAGTTCCTGACTCGATTTCTTTTTCGCCAACGACAATAATATATGGAATCCATTCTTGCTCCGCTTCACGGATTTTCTTCTGCAAAGTTGATGCACTATCGTCAATGTCTACTCTTATGCAGTAGGAACCAATTTGTTTTGCAAGTTCTTCCAACTTATCTAAGAATTTGTCAGATATTGGAATAAGCCTAACTTGGGTTGGAGAGAGCCAAAGCGGAAGCATCGGCGCTTTACCAGCCATCTGTTCTCGATAAGCCTTCTCTAGAAGCGCATAGATGTCTCGTTCGATAGCTCCGCTGGGTGAACAGTGAAGAATTAGTGGATATTGTTTTTCGCCTTTTTCGTCCACGTAGGTTATTTCGTATCGTTTGGCGTTTTCCACGTCAATTTGATCCGTACTGAGTGCTGCGGCTTTGTCTTGGTTGTCAACGAAGTTTAGATCCCATTTGAGGACAAAATAGAAGAATCGCTCATTCCATACTTCAGCTATCATAGGTTTGCCGAAAGTTTTCGCTAACTCAGCGATGAAATCTTTGTGCTCGTCATAGAAGTTTCTGGTGAACCGCATGGCAATTTCGTAGTCGTCTTTTGTGAAGCCTATGTTACTTAGGACGTCGATGCAGAGGTTGAAGCGGACCATGAACTCTTTCTTGGCTTGTTCAAGGTCGGTGCAGAAGGCATGGCAATCTGGCATAGTGAAGGCTCGCAGGCGTTTTAATCCAACGACTTCGCCACTTTTCTCACGTCTGAAACTATAGCGGGTTAGTTCGTACAGCTTAATTGGTAATTGTTTGTAGCTGAATTGGGCGTCGTGCGCCATTAGGAATTGTCCGAAGCAAGCTGCGAAACGTAAGAAGAGTTCTTTGTCTTCAGATTTGAGCACATATTGGCGGGCTGGGAAACGGTTTAGGTAACTTTTCAGGCTTGGGTGGTTGAAATCATACATGATGGGAGTTTCTACTTCCATGCCCCCGTAGGCAGCCACTTTCGAACTAACGTATTGCTCGAGCAACGACTTTATCATGCGTCCCTTTGGGTACCAACGAATGTTTCCAGGGTCACTTCCCGGTTCATAATCAGCTATTTCCAGTTTCTTCATTAAAGTGACATGAGGCGGCATCTGTGTAACCGCTCTGGCCTTCTTAATTTCGTATTGAGAGAACTTTTGAAGATTGACATGTCCTTTAAATTTGAATTCTTCAATTGGCACCAATGATCCATCAGGCAAGATAACGTGCCAGAACGACTGCATCTTATCTTCGGCTTTTAGCGCTGCAGAGACGGGTTCTTCTTCTTTCTTGCATACGCCTTCAACTTTTGCCTCAGTTGAAACTGGTGTGGGAGCGTATGAGCGTGCTTGCTCTGCTAGTGGGTGTCCTTTAATTGAGATTGTGAATTGCTTGTTCCAGCCGAATGGAGCGCGGTAAGTTTCGATTCCTTTCTCTTTTGCGTATGTCTCCATGTCTTTGATGACTTGCAAGGCTTCATTGGGTTTTGAGAGGTTGCTGCTCAAATGCGCAAACGGGTAAATGAGAATTCGATTAACTTTGGTTCTTCCAAGAAAAGCCCTGAGATCGTCGACAGCTTTCTTTGCTGTCATAGTATCGTCGCCTTCTTCTATTGCAGTGAATAATACTACGACTTCTTCAAGGCGAGTCTCTTTTGATTCTGCTTCTTCAGCAGTGGGGATTTCTTTTTGGACTGGTTTAAAAACTATAAAATTAGAGTGTAATTGTAATATGCGCATGTTACTTCACTCTTTTTATCTGCCAAAACGCCATTTGTCTAGCGTTTTAGTTTTTTTGCTTTTCTTTTTGTATTCTTTATAATGTTCTTTACAGATGTAAGCGCGATTTTCTTTGCTGTTAACATTTAAGCCAGCAGCCTTGACTTTGTCAATTGATATTGAACGGGCAGCTTCATTGCCGCAACCAGATACATTGCATTTTACGCCTTTTTCTATGCGACCCATAATCAAAGCCTCAGTGCATTAATTTACTGTAAATATGCGCTATTGCTTAAGTTCCTTTTCATACAAAGTTTTGGCTCTCTGGTAAATTTCTTCTTTTTTGCCAAAATAAGTTGGGCCAAGACCTTCGACGACTACCGAAGCTGCAGCTGAACCGACGCAAGCACACCAAATTGATTCTTTTTGACGTAAGTATTCAGTTAAGAAACCTCCTATGAAAACGTCGCCTGCACCTGTTGGATCAACTAAAACCTGTGAAGGACAAGCAGCAATATTGTACTGTGCTCCTTCGACCGAAAGAACGGAGCCTTTAGCACCCATAGTAACAATTACCGTTTCAACTCCAACATCATGAATCGCCTTAATAGCTGGTTTAAGCTCCTTTTCGCCAGTAAGCTGGTAGATTTCGTTCTGGGACGACTTGTAAATATTAATTAAACTGAAGATTCGAGCATCCACAGTAGCGTTTTCTGTCACGTTTCCAGCTTCGTCAAAGCTTCGAAGTAAGCCTTGAGGGTCAATTGATAAAACGTCGGCACATTGCTTCAGATGCTCTACTACTTCGAAGGATATTTCGTTGGCAATAGGCGCAATATGAATAGCTTTAGCCTGCAAATCTGCCGGCACATCTGCCACAGTTATTGGGGTTCCTTTGCTTTTCAATATCAGGGTCCTTTCGGATAGATCTGAATTATAACTTAGATCAAAACATGTTGACTGCTCATCTACGTTTTTAATAACGCCGGATATATCGACCCCTTCTTGTTTCAACCACCACAGATAAGCTTCTGGAAAATTGCCACCAACTTTGGAGATTACAGAAGCGGTTCCCTCTAATTTTTTGGCTGCAAATGAAGTGTAGGTTGCTGGACCACCTAAAACGATAAAGGGAGCAGTTCTAGTGGGCAAATGAATCGTGTCAATAGCAAGATGTCCAATTACTGCTACATCTACGTTTTGAAGCACTGCCCAAGCTCCTTCATGATTATGAATATGTCTTCCAACATATAACCTTAAAATTAGGTTTGAAGTAGCAGTATTGCTTTAGCCAAGTCTCCTTGACATTCTACGAGAGCTTCTTTTGCTTTCTCTAGACTCTTACCCGTTTGATCTGCCACTAGCCTAACGTCTTCCTCTGAAAAGGTTGGTTGAGCAGCTTTTGCGGCTTGGTATTGTGACGGGGCTTGTTCTGAAACTTGACCCCCGATAACTTGGTACATTTTTTGTCCTTGCACTTGTAGAATAGCCACTTCTGGCTCATCAATAACTATGTCTTTGCCACTTGTTCTAATAATGACTTGTTGAACGTCGGGCACAGAATCCATATTCAATCCCATACGCTGCATCATGCGTTTTTGCTCTCGAGGATTCATACGTTTATGCATAGATTTCACTTATACCAAATATTCTACAGATGAACTTGATATACTTAACTTTCGATTATCTAAAACTCGTTTGTGTTGCTTCGTATTAATTGGCTATGAAATAGAGAAGGATTAGTAGTTATTTATCAGCCTTAAGCTTTATGCGCCGATGGGTCTTGGTTTTCTTTGTTATTCTCGCTATGGTTCTGATAGGTTTGCCGATTTTGCAATCACCCGTGCTTGCAGAAAAAATACTGACCAACTCAGCTCAAGAAACGCAGTCTACAATGATAAATGGAGTATTGTGCCACGAATTAAACGCGGAACAAGCAACAACATTAGCAGATAATGGAGTTAATTGGGTTAGTGATGATATAGATTTCAATCAAAGTGCAAGTAATTGGGATACTGTTTTTTCTTTGGCTCAACAAAATCATTTGCAAGTTCTTGGAGTTTTGGACCAATGGACAATGAATTTTAACTATTCGTTCACGATAACTGATTGGGAAAACGCAGTAAGAGATGCTGTCACTACATACGGTGGCGGAATATCAGCTTGGGAAATATGGAATGAACCATGTTTCAGTTCTAATTACTTTGGTGTATTTAATGGAACTGCGGCACAATATTTAGAATTAATGAGAACAGCTTATCCTATAATTAAGTCAGCTTATCCAAATGCCACAGTGTTGGGACTCGGCGGACTGCCACTTTACACTAGCACAGAAGGGCCTTCTAACACAACGTTGATTGAATATCCGTCTGATTATACGTGGGTTAATTATTCGGAAAACTTCACGCAGACCCTTGTTAATTTAGGGGGTATGAATTATTGTGATGCGATAGCTTTACACGCTTATCCATATGGAAAATACGCTACAAAATACGCTGGGAATGCGTACATAAGTTCCCTTGAAAACTATACCAAGACTACAGGCAAAGAAGTATGGATTACAGAGACAGGGCAATACTCAGAATCATTCAATAATATATTGTACACTCCAAAAGAACAAGCAGAATATCTTAGCATAAGTTACTCGCTTCTAAAATCTCATAACGTAAAGGCATACTTCTGGTATGAACTCAACGATAATAATGTGGAAAATAATCCATATGATGTCAATATAACAACGTTTGGCCTATACGATTTTTATTCAAATCCTAAACCAGCATTAAATACATATTTTAGCGTAGTCTCACAGAAAACCGCGCCAGAATTTACACCTTGGATAGTGGTGACAGTTTTTGCAGTTGTAATACTGTTGCTCATTGGCTTTATTGTAAAAAGAAGACGTAATCGAAGACTGACTTTGCCTGTGAAGCCAAGATTCAAGCCAAACTAAAAGGTAGTTTTAGAGATTTAGCTTTCGTTAACTCCATGTCTAACTTTGACTGCTGGTCCAGTTTTGAAAGCAGTCATCTCTGAACTTGAGAGTAACGCACGACCTACTGCCAACACATTACCTTCTTCGTCTTTCACTATAACTTCGTCTTTAGTGAAAATCTCAGGGTCAACATTAACTACGTGTACCGCAAAGACGTCTCCTCCTTTGGCGATGAACTTAGAGACATCACTTTTTGCTGTAACAAAACATTTTGCGAAAGGAGTGTTTTCTGCCATAAACTTCGCTGCTTTAATGCTCAATGAAAGTAGACTATCCGTTGGTCGCAGAGTGGCTAGTCTTTCACCGTTCAAGTTGATGAAACGGATTCTGCCCGTTCTAGGTGAATAGTCTATTTGTATGTTTTCTGGAAAAAGTTTTGCGCCTACACCTTTTCCGAATTGGTAATCAGCGATAGCCCTTATTTTGACAAGATTGTTCTCCAAGTTTCCACTACCGATATGTTTTTGTTGTTTCGACAAGTATAAACCTAACTTTCAATACGTGGAGATTCTCTAATTGACATTGAACTGGCTCTATGATCGGTTAACCTTCGTGTCTCTTTTTGAAGCTTAACAATATATTAAGTTTATTTACATAAAATAGCTAAGTGTTATTTGAGGTAAAATGAAATGCCAATAGTTCAGGTTTCTGTTTGGGAAGGAATGACTCTTGAGAATAAGAAGAAAACAGTCGAAGGTATAACTAAGGTTTTTGTTGATTTAGGTGTTCCGAAGGAAGCAGTTGAAATTGTTATTTACGAGGCTCCAAAGAGCAATTGGGCAACAGGAGGACAATTGCATTCAGAAAGACATGCCCATACTCCTTCATTATAAGCAGCGATAATGTATAACAATTGCTTCAATTGAACAAAGCTTCCGTTGTTTTTGAGGTAAGTTTCCCGCCATAATCTCTGATTCGCTTCTTAGAAACATCCAGATTAATGCTGGCAGAAGAAACAGCTAAGTACGACGAAAACCCCCAGAAGAAACATAGAGAATAAATCATGAAAAGAAGAGACAGGTCAGCAGTAGACTTCAGTAGTGACATAGATGAATTTATCCGTCTTGCTCAAAGATGGAATAACCTCCATACAAGACTGCTAAATACTCTCTCTAGATTACCTGAAGAAGTTTACCAATTTACATTAATGAACATCTCTTTTCATGCAGGTCAAAGTCAAACAGTGCAAGTAGATGAAATAAAGAAGCCTTACATGATAATTCTGAAACGGACAGATTCAGAATCCCTGATTGCTCATGAAATAGCTCACGCCTACCTTAGTTACACAAGGGCAAAAAGTAGATCCGACCGAGAGACGCAAGCTGATGAGTTGAGAAAGAAATGGGGTTTCAAGAAGAAACAACTCTGCCAGACTTTATCCTGAAGGATGTCTTAATTGCTTCAATCCTCATTGTTCGGAAAGCAAATCAAAGGAGCTTGGCTAAGAAATCCCTTATGAATCCTAGTAAGAGAAGTAACTACGTCTAAGATGTCGAGGCAATAACTAAGAAAACAGGGGAATCATACGGGCGAAGAGCTAAGCGTGAGGTGCCGTGAGCAGTTTGGTGGCTTCGGCTTCTGTCCATGCCTTCATGGTTATTGTGCGGATGTTTCCCATGCTGCCTGTGCATAAAAGAATTGCTGCCATGTCTTCATCTTTGGGAATTTCAACTAGAAGCACAAAATCATATTTTCCCATAGTTGTGAAGAACTGCATTTTTCCGCCTGCTTTTTCAATCATTTTTCTGGCTGCCTTGACTCTTTCCGGGGATTCTGCGACATTTTTTATGCCCTGTTCGGTCCAGTTTCCTAAAACAATAAAATTCGACAAAAATATCACCAAATATGACTCTGAAAAGTTGACTATAAAAGGGTTCTGACAGACCAGAAACACCTGGAAACCGCCAACGTAAAAGCTTTCACTGAACTCCTAACTTCCTTGAAATTTGACTGTAATAGCTTTGTCAAGAACCGTTTATTATCAAACAAAATTTCTAATTGTGGATTGAAAAATCATCATTTATCTCATAGTTTCATCAGATTAATAATTCACTCTCTTAATTTCATCTTTCAGTTTATCGATTTTATCTGTCCATATGTGTTTTCTTCCATTCTTGTTGAAGTTTTTTGGATAAATTGCCATCTTCAAGAATGAATGCTCCACGGTAACCGCAGTTTTGGCACTGCCATATAGACCAGAGTTGTGGCATGCCTTGCGCCCAGGACACATCGGATGAACCACATTTTGGACAGAATTTAACTGGAAATTTGGTTTTCTTGTTTTGTCTTGCTGATTTATCTGTCAACATACATCCCTTTCCGTTGATTTAGCTGCAAACGTTTTGTAGTTACGCTTAATTATTGAGTTGGTTCCGGTTTCCTGCATGGACAATACATGCTGTGGTTCGATTGTTTGTGCTTGTAAACCTGGTTTCCTTCGACGTCATTAACCCAGATGAGGTGTCCGCAATTCTTACATCTCATACATAATCTGACTCTAACTGAATTAATTATAAGTTTATTGTAGAGTACAAACCTTTCCTTTATAAATAGGAAGAAAAGTCTTTGGTAAGGATTTTTCAGAGTCTGTGGTTATCTGGGAAGAATTTGGTAAAGATATGAGTTACAATCTGGAAAATCGATTAATAACCTCTCCGCTTAGAAGAAGTTGAAAACTTCAAAACAAAAAAGGGAGGCTTGAAGAATGAAGCAAATACAAGTATACGTATTAGATTTGACCAAGATGGATGGAGACGGAGACCTTTCATGTCCAAGATGTGGAAATGTAGTATCTCCTGATGATTGCTCTGAGAAGGCTTATTCCATTTTGGAAGCAAAGGTCAGTAATCAGGATTTGGAGGGAACTAGTGATTCAATGCAACAAGTGTGCAAGTGAGCTCCATTTGACTGGTTTTCTCCCACAAAAACTTAGCGCGAGCTTCTAAACTATCAAAGGAAGTAGGAAATAATGCAACAATTTATACAGAAAAATAGATGCAAAAAAAGCAAGAATCTAACTTGGAATGCCCTGAAAAGCGGAATGTGTCTTCAGGTTCTTATGTTGACCATATCTAAAAACACGCAGAAGTGAAACTGAAGATGCCTAAATGGTTGGAGCAACTGGGTGGTTTGAGAAAAGACATCGTCCGAAAGGGCACGATCCAGGATTCAGATATACGGTCTGAGATTGCAATGTTAAGAAAAGAAGGAAGTAAACAAACATCAATATAGAGGGATAGATAAATGTGGAAACTTTCTTATCGAGCGCGCTATATAGACGATTATAATTCGTATGAGTGTGGTTAGGAATGCCTGAAAATAGTAAAAGTTTCGTAATGGAATTGACTGAGGATGAATTCGCTGAGCTTGAAAAAGAAGCAAAGATTAGGCGTATTTCGATGAAGGAAGTGATTTTTGAGGAAATCAAGAAAGGTCGTCTCTGTGATGTTAATAGAATTAATATCGACCATAAACATGAGTATCCTTTTTTTCATGAATTTGGAAACGCTAAAGAGACGTCAATTGAGGATATTACTCCCGACGTAAGATTAGCGGTTGATGGTGCTGGTTCTTGGGTAGGTTGGGATTTTGAAAAGGCGGCTCGAGGAATCAAGCTTATGCATGAATGGGCTGGACTGAAACAAGCGGATCTCGCATATTTCTTAGGAACTCTCAAAGACCGTAGTAACAGATTAGATTCATCAGAGCTAACGGAACAGCTTAAAACGATAGCCGAAATCTTTAAAGTCGATGTTAAAGACGTGGAAAAACATTACAATATGATCCGAATCGTTCACAGAAAAATATGGACTATCCGCGAATCTGAATAATTAATTTAGTTTCTATAGTCGTCTTTTCAGTCATTGGATACATTTTAGAAGTAAATTCATAAGGATTTTCGGATTATTAATATGTGGTAGATTGAGTTCAGGATATGGGGGATGAATAGTATTGGAAAAATGTAGTATTTGTGGCGTAGAGATTTCAGAAGAAGACTATTACCTTAACGAAGGTCTATGTGAAAAATGTAATAATGAAAATTTAGAAAAAGATGATAAATTTAGAAATGTTTATGTCGCTCCTAAAAAAAGTGTTCTTCCTGTCGCTCAAGAATATGTCGATAAACTAACCGGTCTCTTAACGGCAATAGAGGATTCCAGAGTAAAAGCAATTGCAGCAATCGAAAAAGATGAAAAATCATTTCTTAGTGACAAAAAAACTCTATGTTACATTGTGGATCTAGCAAATATTTCTTATGAAGCTACTAAACTTGCTCTCGCTACAGGAAGCGCAATAGAATTTCTGAACCGAAAAACAGACATTTTGAACGAAGCTCTCTTATTAACGATCACAAAAATAAAGGAAATTCCAGAAACAAAAGATTCGGAAGACCTGAGGAAAATCTTAAGCCAAACAGCTGACTTGGATGAAATAATGCAGAAATTGAGAACACAGATCGATAAAGAAAAAAATGCCTTGATGAGACTTTGGGACAAAAATCTGGGCTAGAATATTCGAAGCCACCGGCTTTATTAATTCCCAGGTTTTGGATGGGATTTAGAGCGGGGCATAACTTGTAATCTGAACAAAACAATAAACGCTTTTTTTAAAATGCCAAGAAATACAGGTTTAGGCTAAAATTAGGAGTCAATTTGGGTCTAATCCTGAAAAATCATTTAATAATCAATTGCTTACCCATACTTTTAGTTAGGAGGCGAAAAAACAAAACATGAATAGAAGAATCAAACTTTTGGCTTTAGTTTCAATTGCTTTGGTTTTAGCTGCAGTTGGGACTTCACTTGTACTTGCTGAGCAAAACACTGTTAAAGCTGACACAACGGCCCAAGTTGCGACTGATGTAACGTCGGCTCAGACTCCTTTAGCAGTTAACGCGACTGATAATTGGGGCTTCTTGGGTAATGGACCTATGGGTTTCGGAGGACCCAGAGGAATGATGGGCATGAGAGGCGGCTTTGGTGGTCCAGGCGGAATGATGGGAGGCTTTGGAGCCATCCAAGTAAGCTCAGACTTTACAGCGAACGTAACTAACATTGTTAATAATGATTCAGACGTGCAAGCCCTGCTATCTCAAGGCTACAACATAACAGCAATTAGACCAGTAATCAGCACAACAATTGACGGAAACGGCAACGTAGTAACCAGCGCCACAACTGCAAACGTAATGCTGCAAAGCACAACAGGCAGAGCAATAGTCACAGTTGACCTCACTCAAGCAAAAGTAACAAAAATCGTAACCACAATCACCACAGTAATCAATAAATAACCACCATTTTTTATCTTTTTTTAGAAGTATGTAATTAATAGAGCCAAAGTAGTTGCATGAAGGATGCCTAAAAAAGAAACCGTTAGTAATTATGTTGTTTATGGGCTTGGATTAGCAATTATTGTGGTCTCTCTTGTAGCGGTTCTGTTTGCATTTAGTATTAATTCTAAAATTAACATGTCAACCTCTAGTGGTAACTCCAATAGTAATAGGGCTGGATTGCTGACAGTTTCAAATTTGGATACTTCAGACGATGGATATGGGGCAGTTGATTTTTCTGGCATTGTGCATAATGAAGAAAATGCATATGCGTACAATTCGCAACTTCATGTAGAGGGAGTTTATCAGAATGGAACTAAGGCTTTAGACACGTACATAGTAATTGGGAATCAGGGAGTTATGACTGGCAACGAATACTATACTTTTGATACTGGAGTTTTATCGTATAACTACCAAGCCAACTCTGCGACACCACTATGGACAGTGACAGCAACATGTACTACTTCCCCATAGCTTGTAAGTTTTGGTCTCTTTGTTTGTGTTTTAAATCTAGTTTCCTCCGATGCTATTAACCCAGATGAGGTGTCCGCAGTTCTTACATCTCATACATAATCTAACTCTATCTAATTTATTATAAGCTCCGCACAGATTTAGCTGTTTTTCGTTTTCTCATATAGAACTATAACCAGTCCTGCTAACAAGACGGCGATAAAAACAAGAACAATATAGATTGTCAGTGACAGCGGTGCATATGGTGAAGTGAATGCAGGGGAAGAAGAACTGGGCGCATTATTAGACACAGTTATTGATTGTGTGTTGCTCCAACCGCTAAATTCGCCAGTGTATGTTGGGGGAATGTATTCTCCTTGAGGTACACTTCCTTGAATATAGGTTATGTATCCTATCACCGCTTCAACTTGAAAGTCTACCTGGCCGCTTGGTGGTGGTGCCCCGGAACGAATCAGACCAAGATTAGTCGTAGTGTAATTGGAGTTTGATTCGTTTAGGGGTATCTGAGTTTGTTGCCAAGAACTAGAAGAATTCTCTTTCCATTGAATAATGTAATATAAACTGATTTGGTTGCCATGTTGGTCGGTATAGGCGGTAAATGGTTGGTTTTTTATTGTGATATTAACCGATGGTAAAGTGTAGCCTGTCAGTGGTACTGGAAATGTTCCAACAAATTTGATAGTGAATTCTGGAACAGAAGGCGTGGGTATTTGAGAAAATGTAGACTTAACCATTATTAGGCTAAACGCAGTTAATACGAGAAAAAGCATTAAGGCAAACCTTTTCTTCATACCCATCCAACATTAGTTAGATGTGGTTAGTGATAAAAGAGTTATCGCATTCATAAAATTCTAAGGTGGAAACGCCTTTGTCTCGATATTTGCATTATTTAAAGGTCTTCTGATCAAACAACGCTCTAAGTGTACAACTTAAAAACAATTTTATAATAGCTGTGAAATTCTGTTAATCTTGGGATTATGAAGAATTATGGAGCCGATTAATGTTCGAAGGCTTTATGCTGCTGTTTTAAGCGGAATTATACTCTATTTGATTCTGGATATTGTGGCGCAGCTCCTTCCACCTCACTATAACCCCATCAGTCAAGCGGAAAGCGACCTGGCAGTCGGTTCATTCGGTTACATAATGACAATCAATTTTCTCAACCGTGGTATCCTGTCCATCATATTCTTATTTGCATTTCTAGGTTCCATCCGACTATCTGGAGATAAAGTAGCAAAGTACCGCAGTGGCTTGTTTCTTTGGAGTTTGGTCAATTGCCGCGGTGCTTCTCGCAATCTTCGCTACGGATGTTCCTTCCACACCAATCTCATGGCACGGAGCAATTCACTTTGTGGTTGCTTTGTTCGCATTCCTTGCAGGTGCATCAGGTGTGCTTGTGTTATCTCTTAAAATGAGTGGAAATCAAACCTTTCAAAACGTTCGACGATTCGCCATGCCGGTTGCGGTGTTAGCGTTGGTCTTCTTCCTGCTTGAGTTGTTGGCTCCATTCTTTGCACCACATTTTGCTCTACACTTTGGAGGACTCTTAGAGAGAATATTCCTTGGAACAATGCTAGCATCGATCACTATCATATCGGTTTTCATGCTTAAGCGATTCGGAAATCGTGGATCAGGAATCCGATAATCCTGATTTGAAAGATAGGTAATTGTTTTGTCAGGATTCACTTATGGTGCACATCAAAAGTGCGACTCTCTTTTTAAAGACGATGACAGAGTTCTTCATATCCGACGCAGGTTGGAGGTGAAAAAGAAATGGTTACACTAAGCAAAAAGAACAAAATTGTAATTGCCGCAGTAGTTGCCATAGCAATTGTGTTGGGAATAACAGTTCCATATGTTAGCGCCCAAACCGTTGCAAACAACGCCGCTTCAAACATAAGAACGCTCAATGCACACGGTAATATCTACCAGAAAGTAGACAGCGACACAATAAAGTTTTACCAAGCAAACTTAACTCTCACGGTTCAACCAACAACAATTAACGGCACAGTTAGGCTTTTTGATGTCACAGGTGGAACATTGGTAGCAAACGGCGCCACATACACCTTCACAAACGGAAACGGAGGGGTATTAACCCGCAGACACGACATATTATTGCAAGCACAAGGCACAGACCAAAACGGGCAATCAGCAACACTTAAACTTGCTGGACAGTACAGCTACTCTTGGACTGCTGGTCACGTTGTTTTGAAAATCGCCGCTAAATTGCAAACAGACAGCGGAAACTACACCTTGCTGATGAAAACAGGAATATGAAAATAGCTGAACACCAATTTTCTTTTCTTCATTAAATCTCCTAGAGAGTTTCAAATCCCACCTCCTTCACTTTTATAAATAAAAACGCGTGGTTCACTTTAGGTGAGGACAAATAGATGGTGACTGATGATAACTGTCCATATCCAAAAAACAAGTTTGTTCGACATGGCAAATCTTCTCTTCTCTCTTATGCACACGCACCAAGCGTATCACGTATAGCGTATTTCACACGCACGAATAATCAAGAATAGAGTGGATATACCCAAACCTCTTAAAATAAAAAGGAATTGAATGAATAGAGAATTAAGGAAAAAATTATGAACTTATCAAATCTTTCAAGAACGGCGGTGAGTACTCTCATTTGCCGATCAGTTGAATCGGAATTGAAAAATTCCAAATTACATGACCCTATGGCGGTTCAGATTTTAGAGACGTTGTTATCAATTTCGTCAGAAGAAGACAAGAAATGGATATTAAAGTGGAAAAAGAGGTATGGAAGTTTTTGGTCTGATGACAGGAGACAAGGTATTGAAAGGGTAAACAAGTTCGATAATATAACAAAGGAATATATTTCCCAGAATAATAATTGCCATATCGTTAATCTGGGTTGTGGTCTGGATACCATGTACTGGCGAATCCAATCCGATACGTGCACATATATCGAACTGGATTTACCAGAAATTATTAATCTAAAAAAGGAACTTTTGGGGAATCAAATTCCCTATGAAATGATTGCATATTCTGTATTAGATACAAACTGGCTTGATACAATAACTGAACCTGGTAGTTCAAATTTTCTATTCATTGCCCAAGGATTACTCTATTATTTACCCAGAGAAGGCGTTGTTCATCTTTTTAAAACGATTTCGGAAAAAGTAATCAAATCTGAAATAGTATTTGATTTGATGCCTCGCTTTTTAACAAGAGGGTTATTTAAATGGTTAGAGAAATTAGTTTTTGGAATTACGTTTACATTTAGTGTGAAGAATGAATCCGAAATCGAATCATTTGAGAACGGTCTCAAAGTTATATCCTTTGATAAGGCGTTCCCGTTTCAATATGTTACTGTTAACATAAATTAAATCCTATAGCGTGGCGCGCTTCGTAAACGATAAAAAAGTTTGGGTTATCTAATAAATCCGCAGTTTCTATTGTGTGATTCTTCGCTGTCCATTGAATCACTGTAATCTCTAAATCCTGTGTGAAGCTTCGCCCGAATTTCAAAGCGTAATCTAGAAACACTTTTTGCATAACGCTTTATCATCATAACAATATTGTTGAAGTTTATCTGCCTAGCAATCGCAAAGAAAGCAAACATACTGATTACTGCAAACATGTAGAGTGGATTGATTAAAATTACTATTAATCCGACCGTCCCAAGTAGAGCAAGATAAATGATGTTTCTTATTCTTCGCGTAATGTCACCAAAAACCACGTTATTGAAAGTTGCTTAAAGGCTTTTTGTTCGCAAGTGTGTGTCGTTTAGCGCACGCTTACACGAAATTCGCTTTTTCAATTCATCTAATCTTTTTCGAGCGAACAAGGGGACTCTGTACTTGGGTTTTTTCTGTTGAAGAAATCGTTTGGAGGCACGATTACTTGCAAGGTGGACATGATATATCGTGGATTGATCCATGAATAGTTCTAAGTGAGGAAGACCATCGACGACGGAGGGAAGTATTTCCCACGGATTTTTTCAGATTGAATTCAGCAAATTAATTCTAAATTCAAGTTCTTAGGCAAAGTACCTGAGTACCCACTACAGGTATTTGGGTACCTACCAAAATTGAGGAGATACAAATTGGGCAGAAAAAGAAGATTGGGTCTTGTTTCTTCTAAAAGTTGTTCTTGCTTTTTCTGCAAACCCTGATTAAGCATGGGTTGGTGCCATCTGGGCTCTAAGGATTTTGATATTCTTCCTCATCAACACCATTTTCTTTCTACGTTTAATGTTTGTCTTCGTTGGTAAAACGGTTCCATGAGTGTTCTGATAAAATTTATTGCCTTTGTTTCTCATATTTTTAACCTTTCGATTACTATTGGTGTCATTGATTATTTTAGGATGCCTATTACATTGTTCAATTATTCCTTTACCTTTTGGATTGAGTATATAGCAAAGTGTTACTAGTGTTGTGCGTACGCGTGCAATTTGTGGGTAAATATTAAGATGCTTAACGAATTCTTCATATCAGGTCTGATTTAGGTTTTCTTTATGTGCGCCGTGAAATAAGAGCAACTTATATTGAATAGTAATATTTAATAAATTGGTTTGTTACAACTTTACTATAGACTACCATTACATCTGTTCTGATGCGCATCTAATATCTATCAATTCGGCATGGAGGGATTGAAGCGGATGAGTAAGTTTAGAGAGCTATTCAAAAAATGGTTTTTGCGTTACTTAAAATACAATATCGTTGGCTTAGCTGTTTTCGCATTAAACATCGCTATTTATGTAATTATCTTCCCTTTTCTAGGAGAAATGTCTTACATTATCGTTAGCGTGAATGGCGGAATTATTGAGTTCACATTAATCGCTTACGTTAACAAAACTAAAAAAGGC
This sequence comes from Candidatus Bathyarchaeota archaeon, assembly GCA_963729805.1. GTDB lineage: Archaea > Thermoproteota > Bathyarchaeia > Bathyarchaeales > Bathycorpusculaceae > Bathycorpusculum. The sequence continues at coordinate 206,678 of CAVSPH010000010.1, forward strand.
GTTATATTTGACGGTTGTTCTTCGCATTCAATCGCAAGTCAGGTGGAGTAACTGAATGATGATCCCCAAATTTCAGTGAAATTTGAGGCTGCAAACAATAATGATGTTAAGTTGGTTCTGGTTTCCTGCAAAGGCAGTATATGCTGTGGTTGGATTGTTTGTGTTCGTAAGCCATGTTTCTTTTCGCCAGTTTCACTATCAACCCAAATTATATGCCCGCAGTTCTTACATTTCAAAGATAATCCTCAACTTTAGAATTTGTTATAAGTCTACTGTAAAAATGATAGAGCGTTAACAACGAGGGAAGTATTCCCCAGATTTTTCCAGATTGAGGTTGAGACGAAGTTGAACTGGTTTTGCGGTTTGATGAAATGTCGTGGCGCGAATAGATAAATACACTAAGCATTATCTATGAATTAAATGCAAGTTTTTAGACAGAGCAAAAAAATAGTTTTGATCGTAGTTTTGTTAGTCGTTGTGATGCTAGTTTCACTGTTCATTGTTCAGAACGCTTTTACGCCTCCTTTAGTTCCCACGTCCTCCCTTTACCCGGGAGAAGTTACCCAATATCAGAATCAAAGCCTAACCACAATCAACGCTTTCATCGATGAGCTAATTCAACATCCTGACGTTTCAATCAAAGGAACCCAGCACATAAACCAGACAACCTACCGTTTAACCATCACTGGACTAGTTAACAAGACCATGAAGTATACGTATGAAGATGTGGTCAATAACTTCACGTTAAACCAGAAGGTAGCAACGCTTTTGTGCGTAGAAGGCTGGAGCGTCACTATGTTATGGCAAGGCGTTCTTGTGAGCGATCTGCTCCAAAAAGCAGGCGTCAGCCCAAAAGCAACAACCGTCATCTTCTCCGCCTCTGACGGTTACACCACCGAGCTTCCATTAGCGTATATCGAGCAAAACAACTTAATTTTAGCCTACAAAATAAACAATGTCACCCTAACACCGGAGGTGGGATTTCCCTTCATGCTCATAGCCCAAAACCAGTACGGATACAAATGGATAAAATGGATCACAGAAATAGAAGTTTCAAACAACACCAACTACCTCGGATACTGGGAAAGCAGAGGCTACCCAAACGACGCCACCGTTTCATAGTTTTGTCCATAATCCACAATTCTCTTTTCAGGCAGCCAAGAAACATACTTCTCGAGACTATTTTCTGCAGCAAGGTCAACATATCTCGTTGTTTCATCAGATTTATCATTCACTCTCTTCATTTAATCTTTCAATTTATGGGTTCTTTCGCTCGTTATTGTGAGAGGAAGGCATTCTTTTTTTTGCAGAAAAATATTCCTCTGCGTTATGGATACAAAAGCTCTCCACCACACATGGGACAAACAAGTGGAAACTTCTTTTGAATGTCCATTAGACTGTATAAGCAAAGATGGCAAAGGTAAATTTTGCATTTAGGACAATATTGGTGGGAAAAACCAATTTCTTTACCACAAGCATCGCACAACCGGAAAATATCGAGCATGGTTTCAATCAAACTTGCAGCTTGATAAAGCGAGAGGTAAAACTGTCTTCTCAAATAGTGGAGGGATAAGTAAAAGTAATTTCTTTATGTGAAAAACAAAGACCCTTATTCAAGCATTGTTTCGGGATTTAATTTCGTTTTGGGCAAGGTAAATCTTTCTTATAAAGAAAAATTCTGAATGAAGAAAGAAGAAATTGCTGTAATTCCATCAGTGATTAACCACCTAAAATTAACCAAGTTAAAGGATTAAGGAGCCTTCTCGAATGTGAGATTGGCGGAACCTAAACTGTTTGAGAGGTTCTTTATATGAAAATATTTAGAGGTACCTACACAATGTCTAGTTGGGTTGATTTGGGATTATAGACTATTATTTGGTTTTGTTCTTCTATTACTGCCAAGTCATGTTTTTTAGTAATTTTTTTTATTTGTTCCCTACAAGCATTATTCATGATAGCTGTTATCCGTATTTTATATCCCTTTGACAGCTTGTCATTTGGGTTTGGTTCAACCAAGATGAATGAATCAGATGCTAATGCTCAGTCCCTTTAAATCCTTAATTAATTTTTAGCGGTTCGCCTTTATATGTCCATGCAAATGGCTTGGCAGTTTTGTCATATTCCTCAATGAAAGCCAAAAGCTGCCTAATCAGATCCGGCACCAATTCAAACTCCTGCTTAGATAACAATTGTCTTGATAGAATGCTAAACCATAACTCTACCTGATTGAGCCATGACGCATGCGTTGGTGTAAAGTGAAAATGAACCGACTTATGCATCTCAATCCAACGACTAACTTCCTCAGTTTTGTGAGCACTAAAATTATCCATAACAATATGTAACTCTTTATCTTGCCCCCAACGGTCATAGACTTCGTTGAGAAAACCCAAAAATTCTACATGCGTATGCTTCATCTCTGTTTTAGCAAACACTTCACCCTCATGAACTTTAAGTGCAGCGTAGAGCGCCAAAACGCCATGACGCTTATAACCAAACTCTCTCTTCTCAACTTGGCCAGGTGCCATTGGAAGCTTCTCATGAGTTGGCGAGTTGGCTTGCAGACCTGTCTTCTCGTCTAAGCACACGACAAAGGCGTTTTTTGGCGGATGCAAATAGAGGCCAATGATGTCTGCCTGCTTAGATTCAAACTCTGGGTCGCTGCTAAAGAGCCACATCTTGAACTGATGCGGTTTTAGATCAAGCTCATGCATGATGCGGTGCAGTTGGGATTTGCTTATGCCCGTCTTTTTTCTAGCTCTCGCAGTGTCCAGCGGGTCTTAAGTGATGGTGGCTGACATGCGACATCTATGATTTTGAGTCTTTCGCTATGTCCATATTTAGCTGGTTTTCCAGGTCTGGGCAGGTCTTCTAATCCGTCGATTCCGTATTTAGCGAATCGGTTTCGCCACTGAGAGATGGCTACAACAGATAAACCTATTTTTCTGGCTATTTGTTTGTTGTTTTTTCCTTCGGATGCAAGAAGAATGATTTTGATTCTCTGTACAAATCTGTATTGCGTCGTTGGTTTGATGCTTGTCTCAAGCTGCTTCTTTTGCTTTTTGCTGAGAACTATCTGGGTGAAGGGGCGCATGTATGCTAATATTGAGCTAATTAGTTAATAAAGCTTTTAACGGGACAAGCTACTAAATTGCATTTAATTAAGACTTCTTTTAGGCATGATGCTGCTTCTTGTTTATTCATTGTGTAACTCTCAGACCAATATAATATGAATATAATTTAAAGATTTGAGGAAATCACAGATTCTTGTCTACTGACCTTCTATGTTTTCCTCTAGTCTTCACTTCTACTGTTTTTAGATATGGTCAACATAAGAACCTGAAGACACATTCCGCTTTTCAGGGTATTCCAAAATAGATTCTTGGGGTTTTTTAATTCTATTTTTTCGTATGGATAACTGCATATTCATGACTCCTCTGTTGGAAGTTTTCAGCTTCTTTTAAGTCAAGAGATTATTAATCGATTTTCCAGATTTGCATTCAAATCTTAACCAAATCTTTACCAGATAACTACCAACTCTAAAAAGAAAGAAAACGCGCATGGTTCTCAATTCTTTTGGACTTAGTTTATGAGTTTAAATGTGAGTCAAACAAAACCATGGATAATCATATTGCATAGCTAAAAAATGAGAGCACTGTTGAAAATGTTTGTTATTGCATGTGCTGCTCTGTTGTTTAATCGCTTTATAAGAAAGTTTGTGTAGTATAGGAAAGTAATGTTTTGATTAAATGGTGATGGTAAATGTCGGAAAATTCAAAGATTATTTTCGTTGGAAAGAAAATGCCTATGGACTATGTTATGGCGATCATTACAGGTCTGTCGGCGAGCGATGCTAAAGATATAACCTTGAAGGCGAGAGGACAAGCAATAACTACAGCTGTTGACGCGGCTGAAATAACGAGAAATCGCTTCCTAAAAGACTTGAAAGTAAAGAAAATCGTGATAGGAACCGAGGAGATGCCGCCAAGAGAGGGCGAAACCAGAGCACGTATGGTTTCAACAATTGAAATAATGCTTACCAAAGAGTAGGTATACTTTGCTTAATACGCGCTAAGTAAACATTAAGGCGCGTCGTGTTCTGGTCTTCTCTTGTCCGATTGAAAATCCCGTTGCAGAACCAAGACAACGTGCTTTCTCTACCTTTTCCATATTTTACGCTATTCTCTAACTTTCTTTTCAAGCTTCTTTTGTTTTAGCTCTCTTTCTATGTCCATGTTTTTCCGAATGTAAATTGCCCCACACTTGTTTGAATGGTATATTTTTTTTGGGTCATACGTTTTGAATACGATGCCACAGGAGCAGGTTCTAACAAGAACTTTACTGCTTAATCTCTCAAAGTTTTCCATGTCACTCTAACCAACAATTTTTACATTCAAGGAACTTATGAACAGCCATATCCACGCACTATATTCAATGAAACAATTATTTACAATTCTTATTGTGCCTGCCTTTCTTATACTCCCCCATGCCACAATCAAGGCACTTAACGACATCTTCATCTTTTTCAAGGCGAGAGCTACCACAATAAGAACACTTTGGATCTAAAACGTTATTCAAGTTTTTCACAGGTTGTTTATTCTCCTTTTTAATATTTTATTTACCTTATTTTGGTTTGGCTATTTCTCTTCCTATTTTTTGGCAAGTGCTGTGCGATAGTTCGCGTTTATTTCAGCTTGGGTAAGCCCATAAAACTCCGCGTATCCCTGCACGCATGCTTTCTTGTTTTCAATGCATTGAGGATTAATGCAGATGTACTCGCCGCATACACCCTCTATTCGTTTAAGTATTTGAAGGCATGCAGGACATTTCATAATCACTCAGTTCTCTGTCTTTGCTATACAGATTTAAGACTTATAATCAATGAAAATTTGGCTAAATAGAAGCTATCCTAAAACACTTTATAGTATGTTTCTGGTCCGTCAGGTTGTTGTATTACTCTTGATGCTTGTCCAAGGCATTTAAAACTGTAAATCCGTCAATCACACCGTGAAAAAGTGTTTCAATGTCTCTTATGTTTGTGTTATATCCTATACCCTTCATTATTCCCAAAAAATTGAATGGCTTGTCATTTTGCTTCAAAAATGTAAGTATCCGTTCTTCAATTGTTACGGTGGTTATTCCAGCTTTCCATTCGTAATTACTTATTGACATTTTAATCATCTCAGTTCTATTTCTACGCTATGCAGATTTAAGACTTGTTAGTTATTCGGACTCCATCCGACTCTAAGAAGGTGTTTTGTTTTTTTCCTTTTGGTAAGAGCAGGTATTGTCTTCAAGGCTTTTTAGAATTAGTTAATGAGTTTAGAAGTGAGCCAAACTGAAGAACTTCTGACCATGAGAGGCAGCTATATATCAAAAAAGGGAACGGGTGATTTCTCCAAGGACTATGTTTCGAATTCTGTCAGTTTCTGTCCTTAAAGGGAAAACATTCCGTTCTTCAGGGAGACTAATAAGAGCTTAAAGACATTATTTGACTAGCGGCAACGCATGAAAATAAGCATCTTGCTCCTCTTTCTTCTCGTCTTAACACTGGCAAGTCTAATGACAGTAAAGCTTGAACATGTTCAAAGTGCGTTTGCTCAGGTGAGTTATTCAGGAGTTGCTTTCCGAGAAACCGGGCTTCCTAACGGTACAGGATGGGCAGTAAACTGCAATGGAACGCTGTAGCAATCAGCCAATTCCTACATCTCTATTTCGCTTCCGATGGGCAACTACACATTTTTTGTTCCTGACATTTCAAGCTACTCAGTTTTTCCACAAAACGGAACTGTAACAGCTATACTTGATCCCATCAAACTTACAGACATAACATTTTCACTCAGTTCTCCCTCTCCAACGCCCACGCCAATTCCAACAGCTTCACCCTTTTCAACTCCTATCCCGTCCGCAAGTCCATCCACTTCCCCGAACCCTTCGCCAAATCCAAGTCCTTCATCAAGTTTAACTCCTTCACCTTCAATCCCCGAGTTTCCAGCATGGATGATCTTCCCAACAATCCTAACAGTAGCTATTTTGGTTGTTCTGAAGAAAATAATCCCACAAAGAAATGAAGCGTAGATTTTAGTACTAGTGTGACAATTAACTAAAATTTAAACGAAAGCTTTGATAAACATAACAATATAATAAAGACGGTTAAAGGTGAAAGTTTACTTTGCGATGTGAAGTCTGCGGACATAAAATTCACGAAGATCCAATTACGGCAGTTATTGAAGGGGCAAAATTAACTGTTTGCGTTGAATGCTCAAAACATGGAAAAATAATCTATGAAGAACCAGCTGCGCCTAAGCAAGCTCCGCCGTCGCTAAAGAAACCGCAGGCGCCCCTTACTATGGTTCAAAGGAAACCAATGGTTGCTGATGTGAAAATTACCCAGGAAGTCACCGAAGACTATGCTAATAAGATTCGGGTGGCACGGGAGAAAAATGGTGCTTACCCATGAGGAACTTGGCAAGAAAATAAATGAGAAAGCTTCGGTGTTGAGAAACCTTGAAGTTGGCAAGATGTCGCCAAATAATCAGCTTGCGTCAAAACTTGAACACATGTTAAAAATTAAGTTGCTTGTTCCAATTTCTGAAGAAAAAGTTAACCAGCTTCCACAATCCGCTAACCAAGAATTAACTTTGGGCGACATAGTCGAGTTGGACAAAGATGAGGAGTCGGCTCCAAACGAAAGCCGTCATAGTTCAACGAAGATTGAATCGTGAAGAATCAAGTTTAGATGAGCTCAAATTATTAGCGGAATCTGCTGGTTACACTGTTGTCGGCGACACTGGAACAGACTCGCCCGCCTGACGCACGTTACCAGATTGGCGCTGGAAAAGTCGAAGAGCTCACACAGTTAGTTGATGAAACAGGCGCTAAGAAAGTAATTTTTGATAACAATCTAAAAACCCGGCAGACATACAATTTAGCTAAAGCAACACATGTTGAAGTCATAGACCGGTTTCAACTCATACTTGAAATCTTCACCAATAAGGCCACGACAACGGAAGCTCAGCTACAAATACAATTGGCAACTGTGCGGAATGAACTTAAACATGCGAAGGAAAAAGTAAAATTAGCCAAAGGAAGCGAGCAGCCTGGTTTTATGGGTCTTGGGGCATATGAAGCAGATGTTTATCGTGATGCTATAAAACGGCAAGTCCAAACGATCCTCAAAAAACTTAGGAGAATCAGGGAAAAACGGGTTCTTCAGAGAGATAGGCGAACGGAGCTCGGTTTCTTGACTATTTCGCTTGCTGGATATACGAAGGCTGGGAAAAGCTCTTTATTTAATGCTCTGACCGAGGCGAGCGTTGAAGTTGACAAAGCACTATTTACAACTCTTTCAACAACTACACGGATGGTTGAGTTTTCCAATCGTAAGTTTCTTTTGACAGATACTGTTGGCTTTATTGATCGTTTACCAATTGCTTTGATTGAAGCGTTTCATTCTACTCTTGAAGAAACTATCTTTTCCGACCTAATAATTTTGCTTTTGGATTTAAGTGAGCCTATGGAAAAAATCGAGAAGAAACACAACGTTTGCTTAGAAACGATTGAGCGTTTAGGTGCATCAGGTATTCCAACCATAACTGCTCTGAACAAGATTGACTTGATAAGTGAAGCTGAAAGAGAGCAGAAATTGGAAATTCTTAAAGAGAAGACGAAAAATCCCATTCTCATTTCAGCAAAGTGCGAAACAAACTTTGATCAATTACGTAGGGAAATATTGAAGATCCTGGAGAATTTTGTTCAAGCTCAGTTTTCTGTTCCGTTAGTTGGAAAGACTATGCCTTTTATATCGTGGCTTCATGAAAAAACTGATATCAAGAAGGAAAATTATACAAATGATTCCATTGAGGTTGTTTTTGAAGCGCCGTTAGATTTAGCGGAGCAAGTTAGAAGAAAAGTGGAAGACTTAAATGGCAGATTTGAATCGTGCACAAAAATTAAGTGATTTCCCTAAAGTTATGGTCTTAAGGTGGGGGCATAGGCCACAGCGAGATGTAAGGTTAACCACTCATGTCGCTTTGACTGCCAGAGCACTTTGTGCTTCAGGTTTTATACTCTCAGACGTAGAAGATTCTCATATAGAGCAGACCGTACAGAAGATTACTGAACGTTGGGGTGGAAATTTCCAGTTTGAAATGGGTACACCTTGGAAAAAGGCGGTTCGCGACTGGAAGGCTGGAGGCGGTGTTGTTGTTCATTTAACTGCTTACGGAGAAAACATTCAAGCAAGCGATGTTTTGCACAGAATTAAGAATGTGAAGAAAGATATTTTGGTTATCGTTGGAAGCCAAAAAGTTCCAGGAGACTTCTATTACAGTGAAGTTTCTGATTTTAATGTGTCAATTGGGAATCAACCTCATTCGGAATGTTCTGCACTTGCATTATTTTTAGATAGATTGTTTGAAGGGCGTGAGTTAGCTCAGGATTTTGATAAAGCGAAGATCAAAATTGTGCCTAAAGAGAGAGGAAAAGAAATCAAAAGTAATGTTGAATTTAGTTGATGTTTGTAAGAAGAGTTTTATTGCACAATGTTCCAATATTATGGTATTAAAAGGACCATAGATTATGTTATCGACTATTGATGATGCAACTTTGCTGAAAGTTGCCGTGGCTTTAGGTGAGCAGGAAGCTGTAACACTTATCGAGCACCTTAAGGGCGTAGATGAAATAACTGATGATGAAATTGCCAATAAAACAGGGATTCGTCTTAATTTAGTCCGTAAAATTCTCTACAAACTTTATGATCACTCTCTAGTTAGTCTGAGGAGAACTCGTGATCCAAAAACAGGTGGTTTATTTTTCACTGGAAACTTCAACCTGACCAGTTGGAAGGATTTATTTTAAGTCAAAAACGTCGGGTTCTTGAGAAACTTAATGTGCGTTTGGAGTATGAAAAGAATCATGATTTCTATTATTGCGGTAGTCCAGAATGCAAACGTGTTCCTTTTGAAGAGGCTGTTGAACTAGTTTTCCATTGTTCCAACTGCAGTAAACCTCTTGTGCATTTTGAAAACGGAAGAATGACGAGCAAACTATCTGAGAAAGTGGAAATATTGAGGAAGGAGCTCGGTGAGTAATAAGCTTCCTTCACGGGAGCAAGCAATCCAACTTCTCCGGAAAAACAAATGTCCACAAATAGTTATTAATCATTGTGAAATGGTTGCCCAAATAGCATTAGAAATCATGGATAAGCTTGAAAAGAAAGGCATAAAAGTAGACCGTGAACTTGTTGAAATTGGTGCTCTTTTGCATGACCTCGGCCGCTCAAAAACCCATATGGTCGATCATGGTGTTGTCGGGGCAAAGATAGCTGAATCGGAAGGTTTGCCGGATCCTTTGGTAAGAATAATTAGAAGTCATGTTGGCGGCGGAATCACAGCCAAAGAAGCAAAGGCGTTTGGTTGGTCAAAAGATGTCTACGTGCCCGTTACGCTGGAGGAAAAAATTGTTTCATATTCCGATAAACTAATTGACCAATCCAAAAGAGTTCCAATCGACTTGGAGATTGAGAAGCTTCAAATGGAGCACAAAGATGAAGCGGCAGAAAGAGTTAGAAAGCTCCATGAAGAAATAATCTCTTTAATGGGCAATTAACATGACTGATTTAACATTACTTATTAAAACTTCCAACACTCGTCAACTCAAACAAATATATGAGCTATTAAAATCCGAGTTTGAAAACTTGGGTGTCGACGTAAAAGTTTTAGGAAGTCCTGCAAAGTGGGTCAAGATTTCTCTTTCAGGGGAAGATGAAGTTATAGCGACAAGCTATATCAATAAGAAAATAGGTACCTGTCCGATAAGTATAAAGAAAATAGAAAAGTTTTCTATTTTGAAAGGCTACATTTCTAAAGTTGATATTAGCGCCCAAGAATTGAGGGTTGATGTTGGTGTTTTTGAGCCTAAAATAATTCAGGCGGCAATTCCTTTGGATTATTTGAGGGCTCAACTTGCGGATGGCAAGAAAATTGATTTGCAGAAAATCTCTGAAATTTATGGTTTCAAAGAAAATCTTCCGTTAACTATCAAAATTATCGGTTTAGGTGATGAGGCAGCAAGTGAATTGCAAGCGGAATTGTCGGTAGGACAAATTGAAAAAATTCGTTCGTGGCGTGGCTCTCTTTTAGATAGGCTGATCATATTAGGTGCAACACAAAGCGAAGTAGAAACGGTACTTGAACGCACAATGCTAAACCGTGACATTATTTCTACTGAGTCTTTAGGCATGTTTGAACACGCTTTAACCTGTAAACTCGGAACCGATGCTGCTGGGTTAGTTTCAAAAGTTGGTAGATACATGCGGAACGCTGAGCTGATTGTTTTTAACCCGAAAAAAATTGTTGAAGTTATCGGTGAATCAGCATTTAGCTTATAGCGTTTTTTACCACTAAAAATGTCGACATTTTATTCAAATTATTTAATGCAAGATAAAGTTCCAAGTATCAAAAGGAAATAAGGAAAAGAAAAAATATAGAATTGGTAAAGCGCTCCGCCACCACGGGATTTGAAGCACTAAAAATAATGCGTGTTTGGAGCTATAACGTTCTCGAACTAATGCCTACATTACATCGTGTTCTTCATGGCAATGTGATTCGTAATCCTTCTTGTTATCATATACCTCTTGGTCTATTGGACACCTGTATTTCTTTTCGCTAGTCATTTCAGGTTTCGGCACAGTAATGTTCGATTTCTTTTTAGTTTGTTTTTTTGACAAACAATCACCTCCAAACAAAGACCAGTTGATTAAAAAATACTTGAAACCCAAATTATTAAGATTATGTGACTGCAAGTACCCACCAATAGCCACCAAGCGCTAATTGAGAATCGAATGAACCAAAAATTGTCACAATTTATCTAATGAAATTCTTTAAGTGCATCCTCAAGTTGACTAATGCTTTTCACAATTGTGTCGGAATGAGCTACAATCCACGGGCTTAGGCACTCTATTTCCGACACTACCATTATCTGTTTGCCTTTGCGTTTGGCGTAAAACAGCTCCATACATGCTCCTGCCGACAGTATTGGTAGATAAACTATCATAATGTCGCATATATCTGCGTCATCTAAGTCTCTCTGGATAAAATCGAATGTCGGAACTTTATCCCACCAGCATTGATCGTTGCCATTATAGAGAACTTTTTCTCTATTCCAAGGATCAATGACATCAAATCCGGTTCTAACAAGAATGTCAGTAATTTCTTTTCGGTACTCTTGATGTTTCTCCATGCCCAGAATGGGACCTGAAATGAAAACTTTCTTTTTCATCCTATATGGATCAAGAGATAGACCAACTGAGTTTTTCTTAAACTTTCCGTCTTCTTAAGTTGCTCTCGTGATGCCTGATTCATTTTCCAAAAGCCCTGATATCTAAGGGACAACGTATATGAATGAAAATGACGTATTGTTTACAATCAGGTTAGTTTTATTATGAAAAAATTTTGCACAATCATAACGGTTGCTATCCTTTGTATTTTAGCTACTTCATTATTTTCATTTACGGCCATAGCTCAGGCAACAGGCGATTCTTGGCCAATGTTTCATGGCGATCCAGCGCACACTGGTTACTCAACGGCAGCAGGGCCAAGTACAAACCAAAGCATTTGGGTTTACAACACAAATGGATGGGTCTTGTCTTCGCCCGCAGTTGCCAACGGTATAGTTTACTTTTCTGCTTCGGATAAAGGATACCGTGAGACTGCTAATAACAATCTCATTGCGGTAAATGCTACAACTGGAGCAAAGATCTGGAGCTACACCACAGGCGGCAAAATTTATACCTCGCCGGCAGTTGTCAATAACATAGTTTATTTTGGTTCAGATGATGGTGCTATTTACGCTTTAAACGCTCAAACAGGCGCCTACATTTGGAAATGCATAACTGGAAACCAAGCTGAAGGAACCCCAACAGTTTCAGGCGGTATAGTCTATGCCGGCTCCAACGACAACAAATTGTATGCCCTAAATGCAACAGTTGGAATGCCATTATGGACCTTTACAACTGGCGGATACATTGTCTCTGCCCCTGCCATATCGAATGGAGTAGTTTACTTTGGTTCATACGATCACAAAGTTTACGCTCTTAACGCCTTGACCGGCGTTGAAAAGTGGAATTTCACTGCTGAAAGCGTTGTTGAGTCTTCTCCAGTCGTTGCAGATGGCAATGTTTACATCGGCAGTTATGACAACCAAACTTACGCCCTAAACGCTAACACAGGAAAATTAGTTTGGAGTGTCACAACTGGCTATGATCAATGTGTTCAGGCTTCTCCAGGTTTTGCCAATGGCGTAGTGTACACTGGTGGTGCTTTTGATCATAAGCTCTATGCTTTAGATGCTGCAACTGGCAGTCAGAAATGGACCTTTGTAGCTGGAGGAGGGATAACATCCGCTCCGGCAATATTGGGTAACATGGTTTATGTCAGCTCTTCTTTGGGGAACACCACTTATGCTCTGGATGCTAACACAGGCGGAGTTATATGGAGTTTCAAAGCAGCCGGCAATATTTATTCGTCACCAGCCGTAGTTGATGGCGTGGCGTACTTTGGTTCTTATGATGGCAACTTTTACGCAGTGGGTCAACAGGCAACTGTCTCAAGCTCTACTACGCTCCCCGCAGTCGTCTACTACATACTTGCTATAGTTGTCTTAATCATTATAATTGCCATAGCAGTTTATGTTATAAGAAAGCGAAAGTAGACCTTTTTCTACACCTTTTTTGAGAGTTATCTCTCAACCCAATTTTCTTATTCTAATTCAAAAAATTTAGAAGCTACAAATTTTCTATAACTTTCTTTGAAGGATGATACCAACGCCAAATTAAGGAAGTGACGTCTTTTGAGTAGCCATAATCAGGTAACTTGCTAAACACTTGGTCTGATCTCTGGCTGTTTTGCTGAGTCATATCTTTTCTTTTGTTCGACTTTAATTTAAACCTTCAGAATTCTGGCTATTACTTGTAGATATGTACAACGCAAGTACAGTTAACGTTTCTTCCATAATCTATAAGAAACTCAAATGTAGTTAACAAACCTGAATAGGCTGTTTATTGAGAGGAATGTTTTTGATAAAAGTTTTTATCATTTACGATACGAAATACGGAAACACAAAACTTGCTGCGGAGATCATCTTGGATGGAATAAAAGAAGTTGAAGATTTTGAAGCCTCTATTAGCAATATTAAGGAAATCGATGTTTCAAAATTGACTGATTATGACGCAATCGTGTTGGGAGCGCCAAATCATATGGCCAGACCCTCCCGAGCTATGAATAAGTTTGTTGAAAGGTTGGCTGGTCTTAATTTGAAGGCTAAAAACGTAGCTGTCTTTGGAACCTATTCCGGAAGAGCCAGACCATTTGATCGAGCAGTGAAAAAAATGGAAAAAATGGTTGAAAAGAAGATGCCTAAGCTGAAGCTAATTTCTCCAAGTCTATCAGTTAGAGTGAAGGGAGTAACAGGTCCTATAGTGGATGGAGAACTGGCTAAATGCGTAGATTTTGGGAAGAAACTAGCGGAGCAACTTAGAAGCCAATAATAGATAGGTAACTAGCCCGAAAGGTTACGAAACTTCTATATGTTAGGTATCAAGCTTTGAGTTAGAAGAGATCAAAATGAACCGCGAAGGTTATAAAACGAAAAGAGAAGGACAGCCAAAGCGAAATAAAGCACAGATTCGAATAAAAATTCGCATGGCAGCAAAGGCTCCTAATACTACTCCAAAATTACGAGAAATCTACTCCACCCGAATTGAATGGGCAACTAAAATAATGCCCAAACTAAAAGAGTAGAACTGTCGAAGAAAACTGCAGAGTTTTTCTTATTAATTGGTTTTAAGTAAGGATAATTTTAGAGAAATACAATGTATTTCTTAATTTTTCAAGCAAACCTATAGATTAAGGCTTAAGTCAAATTGGAATGGGACCGATATGAGAACTATTGCTCTTGTAGCTCATGATAACAAGAAAAAGGATATTGTAGAATGGTGTGATTTCAATAAAGGAACATTATCTAATTATTACCTTTATGCAACAGGAAGCACCGGTCAGCAAATAATTGACAAAACAGGATTGCAGATAAATCTGCTAAAAAGCGGACCTTACGGTGGAGATATGGAACTTGGAGCTTTGATTGCAAACAAGAAACTCGATATTCTGATATTCTTTTGGGACCCTTTAGAGTCTCAACCTTATGATGTTGATGTTAAAGCTGTTCTTAGACTAGCAGTTTTGTACAATATCCCAACAGCCTGCAACAGAGCAACTGCAGATATGATAATCTCTAGTCCCTTATTCAACAAGCAATCATCTTGTTGATATTTGCAGAAAGAACCAGAATCTTTTATAATCATTATTCTTCTCACAGATGTAAAAGTGAATTGACATGACTGAATCAATCGAAGTTAGAGTTCAAAAAGTCCTTGAAGAAATAAGACCCCAAATCGAAGCTGATGGCGGAAACATCGAACTAGTATCTGTTGAAAATCTTATTGTTAAAGTCCGCTTAGTCGGCGCTTGTGCAGGATGTCCAATGTCTGCAATTACACTCAAGCAAGGCGTTGAAGCTCTCATCAAAGAAAGAATTCCCGATATACTGAGAGTTGAAGCTGTTCAGTAGATAAAGTCGCTACAATCAACTATTATTTTCCCGAAATTCTGCCTATTTCTTTTTGAGTTAGCGATTACATAAATATTTTCGAAATTTCAGAGATACAAGCAACTACATAACTGCTATAACTAAAAGTGATTTTAAATAGGCCGAGCCAGACTTGAACCGACGTCCTTTGGCTCGTAAGAGATGTTTTTTGAAATTGATGGCTAACCCATAAGAGAGCGTTTGGCCCCGAGCTCCGGAACATGTCAATGATGAATAAGTTGAAATACTTAACTTATTCATTCTACCTGGGATAATTTATGTCAAGTCAACCCAAAATCAAAGTTTTACTCGAAACCACAATGGGCAACATAACCATTGAATTACGAAACGACATGCCTATCACAACAAGCAATTTCAAGAATCTTGTTGAAAAAGGAACATACAACGACACCATTTTCCACCGGGTCATTCCCAAATTCATGATTCAAGGCGGTGACCCAACAGGAACAGGCTACGGCGATCCATCAATTCCCGACATCAAAGATGAATTCACAAAAACAAACCACAATAAAAGAGGCACAATTGCCATGGCAAATGCAGGTCCAAACACTGGAAGCAGCCAATTCTTCATCAACATAGTAGATAACAGTTTCTTAGATGGTAAGCATCCTGCTTTTGGTACAATCATTTCTGGGATGGATGTTGTTGACAAAATTTCTTTGGTTAAACGAGACTCAAGGGATAAACCATTGCAAAAAGTAACTATCGTGAAGGCATCAATAGTGCCTTAACCCATATTTTAGTATTAGAATCTAATCTGATGAAAGGATCTTTCCCATTTGGGGTTTAGAAGATAATTACAAAAGGGATTGCCAGTTTGTGGGTCTGTATTTCTTTTAACGATATTTTTTTATTCAAAGATTATTTTTATTATATTTCTCAAAATGTCTTGGATCTGTAATAGAGTGGGCCGAGCCTGAGTTGACTGGAGACCTTTTGGCTCACAAAGAGGGGAATTCGTGAAAAGCTTGCTTGGATTGGACTGGGGCATTTTTCAATGATGCATATTGTAGTTTACAATACTACTATTTTTGTGCTTTCAAAGTTCAAGAAATCTTTATCTTTTGTTATCAGCGTTTCGTCGTTTGCAGCTACTATACCTGCTATAAGCACGTCAAGCTCATTGATCAACTTCCCCTTGTCTGCTAGTTTTTTGTACGCTCTTACTACTTCTTCCAAAGCCTGATCATACAAATAGTAAACAACAAATTGATCAAGCCATCCTGAAATCAGCTTCAAGCTCTCTTCGTTAGTTCCACGTAATATCTCATACTTGCTGATAATAGGTGATGGCAATCTGTTTCTTCTCGGAAATGGACTCAAGCAACTCTTTCGCAGATTTATTTTTTCTTAATGCATCAATTACTAGGGAAGAATCAAAAACCACCATTTAGATCACGCAATCTTTCTTGGAAGCGAACGCTTTCTCCCTTCCTCAATTTCTGTGATTATTCTATTAACCGCCTCGTTGCTCAGCGCTTCATGCGTATCTAAGAACTCAAGGATTTTTTCTGTGTCACCTTTATTTTCGCATTGTTCAATTAAGGTCTTAAGCAGTTGCGTGAATGACTTTCCGTTTTTCATTCGAGATAATTCAAAATAGACTTCGTCAGATATCGATATCACTCGAACCAATTAAACTACCCAAATAAAAGCTATAATACATGCATATATTTACTTTTTTGGAGGGCAATAAGTGCCCTGCGGAAGACGAAATCAGGCATCTTAACAGGAAAATACTGAATTTCTTAATGGTAACTCTTTTGAAATCAAATTATATAATATGAGGTGGGCCGAGCCGGAGTTGAACCGGCGACCTTTGGCGTGTAAAGCCAACGTCCTAACCAGGCTAGACGATCG
Organism: Candidatus Bathyarchaeota archaeon; assembly: GCA_963729805.1. Classification (GTDB taxonomy): domain Archaea; phylum Thermoproteota; class Bathyarchaeia; order Bathyarchaeales; family Bathycorpusculaceae; genus Bathycorpusculum. The sequence continues at coordinate 223,199 of CAVSPH010000010.1, forward strand.
GCCCTCAAATTTTTGTATTATACAGCTTAATTTAAGCTGTTTGGATTAAGCAATTGCACTTGATTAATATTAGAATTTTGTTCCTAACTCTTGCAACTTTTAACCATTCATTAACTTCAAAAATCAGGCAAGCTTCTTAGACTTCGCTCGACTTTTTCCCACTTTTTCCCACTTTATTCGACTCAACCCGCAGACGATTCAAACCCCAAACCCAAAAACCAGCTTAAAACAGCTTCATCAGCCAAAGGAAAAACAACAGTCAAAGCTAGTCAATGTGCATAGACAGCGAATCATTCCGTGGAAGAAAATTTGAACATCCAAAAAAAATCTGCCTTTATTTGACGTTTACAGGTGTTTATTGACTTACACTAATTTGCAAAAGTATATGAGCAAAACGAATGTATATGGAAAATAATGGTGAGGGTGAATTAAACAGCGAACTATTCTCTGCTTGATAATTGCAGTTATAGTGTCTGTTTACTTTGTCAATGTAGAGTTTATTCAACCTGTTGGTTCTTGTTATGGTCCCTGCATAACCGCTGACATAGACAAAACGCAAGTAGACATTAACCAAACCGTCACTGTAACAGGTCAGGTATGCCCTCCAGGGGAAAACCAGACTGTCCGAATCATATTCACCAGGCCAGATTACACCTACATAGAACAAGACGTGTTTACTGATCAAAAAACAGGGAATTTCACGTTCACTCAAGAACTTGATATGGCTGGATATTGGAACATTTTTGCTATAAACGGTGCGATCTGCGACAGATTATTTGCGCAAGTCACAGATCCGACAAATCCAAATGCCCCTCCTCCAACTCCGAAAACACCACTAAACTACGCGCCTGAATACTTTGTTGTAGGCGTGGCTGCAGTTCTCTTAAGCATTGGTGCTGTCACAGCAGTAGTAGGCTCAAGAAATAAGACCATAAAAATTAGTTCGTTAAGATTATTTGTCCAAATAGGGTTAGTATTTCTTATTTTCTTTGGTATATTCATAAATGGACAGAGCTTTCCTGTGCCTGCAGCAGAAATTTCTCCCCATGAGCTCTTAATTGGAACCAACGTACTTGGCGTATCTATGCCCGATGGACTTCCTGCACCCTTCTTTGGATGCTACTATCCATGCGGAAGAACCGTAACTTGCGCTTTATGGCAGATTCAAGCCTACATCTATCCATTCTTTAATGTTGGAGGTGGCTGGGGCGTTCACTATGACTCTTCAGGATTAGCAAGATTAGCAGTAGTTTTCGGGATAATAATTTTTGCAGCTGTTCTCCTTGGTAGATTCTTCTGCGGCTGGGTCTGCCCCTTCGGCTTGTATGTGGATGTGATGACGCGCATAAGAAAAGCACTAAAAGTTAAGCGAAGAAACTTTTCAGATAAGTTTAACGACCGATTCCATCAGTTAGGCTACGTTATTTTAGCACTCATCATCATAGTAAGCGTGGTTTTTGGCTCCCAAGCCATCGCAGGAGCGCAGCTTTTAGCTGGAACCCAAAAAGGAGGATTCGTTTGGAATTACTTTTCATCGCCATTTTGCCAATTTTGCCCCATGAAGCCCTTTTGCATTTTAGCTGAAACAGGATTAGGCTTAATGAAACCAGCTTGGACAACTCAAACCACGACAGGTCAATTCTACCAATTAGGATATTACTTGACATCAACTAACCTAATTATTTTGGCTATAGTTACGGCAGCTGCATTCTTTTTCCGACGCTCATGGTGCAAAATTTGCCCTCTCGGCGCTTTGATGGCTTTGTTTAACAGATTTCCACCCTTCAGATGGATTTCTGGTGTACGTTTAAACAAAGTTGAAGAGAAATGTAATAACTGTGGAATTTGTAAACGTGTTTGCCCCACCCAAGTCAAAGAAGTGTATGAACAAAAATGCGGAGACGTTGCCAGTTCTCAGTGTATCTGGTGTTTGCGTTGTGTAGAAATGTGTCCAAACAAAGATGCCTTGCAGTTTAAGTTCATGGGGAAAACGGTGTGTGCATCGAGGAATTGGTTAATAAATTCGAATAATGTTAAGGTGGACAGCGAATGAAGGGGCAAAGAGTGCAGAAAAAACTGATTCTGGCGGCATTTATTTTAACAATTGCGTTAATGCCACTTATCCTGGTTAGATCAGCAAGTTGCCAGTCGCCCCTACAAACAATTCTTATACAACCAGATGGCAGCGTTTATCCATCTACAGCTCCAATTCAGCGAAACGGAGACACCTACACATTTACGGATAACATTTATGCAGCGGTAAAGATTTTGAAAAGCAACATAGTTCTCAATGGAGCAGGCTATACACTTAGTGGACCCTATAACGGGAGTTCCTCTGATATCTGGGTCGTAGGCAGCGGACCAGACAAGAGCGCGTTAGCCCAATATGTTATAGGCGTAGATTTATCCAATAGCAGTGTAAATGGAGTCACAATAGAGAATCTAAACGTGTTGAATTTTAGCATAGGCATGTACATTTGGACTCAAAATAATACAGTAATTGGAAATGCAGTTTCAGATAATATCGTTGGTATTTTGCTTTCAGGCTCAAACACAACCATAACAAAAGATTATATCGCCAGCAACATACGTGGTCTGTTTTTCGGTTTCACGACTGGAGGAATTCCTCAAGATATCTATATTTACGAAAATGATTTTGAAAAAAATAACATCCAGCTAAACGGTTGCACCTGCAAACAATACAATATATCTGAACCAGTTCACAACTGGGACATTGGAAAAGAGGGAAATTATTGGAGTGATTATAATGGCACTGATTCAAACCATGATGGCATAGGCGATACACCCTACATAGTTGACCCTTTAAATCAGGATCGCTATCCGTTAATGCAAAGCCCAGTTCAACCGCCCACTCCATCAGCTAAAATGCCTATTCAATCCATAATAATCGTGGGTGTTTCAACACCTTCAGTACTGGTAGTTGCCTTTTTTGCAATTAGATATAAGACAAAACGGAAAGCTCCTTCATTGCCCTAAAGTATTATTACATAGACTAAGAGTCCAAACCTTAGCATAAGTACATAAGAAACTATTTTAATGCGAAAATTAGACATATATTTTGGTTATTTTCGTGTACAAGAAGATCGCGGCTTTTGCGCTCATTCTTACTGTTATTTTATCGATAACAGCTATAGCTGCAGTTGAGGGCACGATTTCTGTAGGTGTTAAGAAAGGCGATTGGATTGAATATACTGTCAGCACGACTGGTGCACCGCCAGCAGCGCATGATATAACGTGGGCTAAAATGGAGATATTAAACGTTGAAGGGGTTGTGCTTCAAGCTAACATAACAACTCGAAGCGTTAATGGAACCGTATCAAGTGCAGTTAGAAGCTTCAATTTTACTGAAGGCCAAGTTCAAGCATGGATAATAATTCCTGCAGATCTTGGACCAGGCGACATGTTCTATGATTCCTCTATACCAGGCAATGTTACCATTCAAGGTCAAGAGCAAAAAATGGTAGCAGGCGCAACCCGAACAATCACTCATGCAAGCGACTCAGTAAAGTACAAGGAGTGGGATAAAGCGACCGGTGTGTTCACTTTGACCAGGGATAACGTGGGAACCTATACCGTTAATGCAACCGCAATTGCTACAAACATGTGGAGTCCTCAAATTCTCGGTTTGGACCAAACAGTTTTCTATCTAATAATTATAGCGATCATTGTTGTAGCCGTTGCTGTTATAGTGTTGTCAGTAGTTCTTGTGCGTAAAAACAGAAGTCTAAAAAATCGCTCACTACAGCTCTAATCCTCTCAAAGTCTGCTTTTAATATTTGCGTGAGGATTCTTTTGTTGTTTGCAGAAAAATTATATAACCCTCCGATGTTAGAAGCTGGATAAGTTAGAAGTTGTTCGATTAGGATAAGCAATTAATCGAAAGCACGAACTAAATGAGAGGGGAAAAATATGAACAAAACTAAGATTTTAGGGTTAGTCATAATTGCTGCTATTATTGCTGTTGCTTTACCAACAGCATTCATTGTAGAATCTTCAACTGCGACAGTTCAACAGCCCACAAAAGAATTTGACTTTACTGTATCTGGATCAAATGATTGCCTGCGATTTTTCAATTCAACTGTTTCAGTTTGTTATGTACCCTTCACTGTAGCGGCAAATACGCAAGGAGAGTTGACGATTAATTGCACAAAAATGCCTGGGGGTGCAAACGGATATACTGATATCTACATTTACAAAGGCTACTTGGATAATGGGACTAACCATACATGTATGTCTGCAGATCTTTACCCGATTTTAAACAATATACAGAGCGCCAATTTTGAGCTCAAAGGTGCCACTTCATATAGTGCAACCTATGGTGGGTCAGCTCAAGAAAGCTATACAGTATTCTTTGTATTTCCACCAGGCGGACAAGCAACATTCCACGTAACATATCAGCCAACAAATTAACCTTATACTCATTTTATTTGTGACCACTAAAATCTAATGCAACTTTTGAAAACTGATTTTGAAACTCAGGTATTTATATATTTAAACTGACGTAGTTTTTTATAGGGATTATTTTGGTTTCTCAAAAACTTTTAGAATTCTTAAACAAAGGTATAGCTCGTGAACTTCAAGTTAGTATTCAATATATGTGGCAACATGTCCAAGTCACAGGTATGGACGGAGTAACCGTTGAAGACATTTTCCGCAAAACTGCCATCGCAGAAATGAAACACGCTGAACGCCTCGCAGAACGCCTAGACTACCTCAACGGCGTACCCTCAACTAAACCTGACCCAATTTTCGTCCGAGGAAGCCTCATCGAAATGCTCAAACAAGACGAGCAAGATGAAGAAGCAGCCATCAACCTCTACAAACAAGCAATTCAAGTTGCAGCTGAAGAAGGCGACTACACAACCAGGCGACTGCTGGAAGAAATTCTCGCGGAAGAAGAAACCCACATTAACACTTTCGGCAAACTACTCGTCGGCATGACTGAACCATTCACCCAACCAGGGACTTCGAAAATAGATTAAAAAAACAGAAAAAAGCAACTGCTAAACACAGTTTCGTGAAGAGCATCTTCGAGCTCACTCCCTTCCTATCAATACACATATATCAATCAATCTAAGAAGAAGGGGTATCTTCAGTGGTGCAAAGTTTGGATAGTCCTATGTCTTCAAGATGCCCGGTTTGCGGAATACAAATAGACGTTGAAAACCTGCAAACAAGAATCGAAGTAACCGTCGACGGTTTCGGCGGCAAAAAATACAGCTTCTGCAGCAAAAACTGCCGAAAACACTTCCAAGAAGATCCCCGAATCGCCTACTTCTCCATGGAAATAGGCATAACCAGTAATATGCCCACCTACAGCGGCGGACTTAGGCGTCCTAGCAGGCGACATAGTAAAATCCAGCGCAGATTTACGCCTCCAGATGGTGGCTATCACACTTGTCAGCAGAAAAGGCTACTTCAGACAAAAAATAACAGAACAAGGAGAACAACTCGAACTTACAGACGAATGGGACCCAGCCAAAACCCTAACCCGCATGCCAAACACGGTCACATTAACAATCGAGGGGCGCCCAGTCAAAGTTCAAGCTTGGCTCTACGAATATCAGAGCATTACGGGCGGCATGGTGCCTATTCTCTTTTTAGACACTGACATCGAAGGAAACGCCCCCGAAGACAGAAGAATTACAGATTCATTATACGGCGGCGACAAAATCTACAGACTAAAACAAGAAATCGTGCTAGGCATAGGCGGTACCAAGATTCTAAAAAATCTGCCCTTCAAAATCAGAAAGTACCACATGAATGAAGGCCACTCAAGTCTCCTAACACTTGAGCTGCTCAAAGAGAACAACATGGATGCAGAAAAAGTCCAAAATCTCTGCGTTTTCACCACACACAGTCCAGTGGAAGCTGCATTCGATCAATTTCCGTACGACGTAGTTCAATATGTGCTGGGCAACGAATATTTGCTGGCTGACATGAAGCAATATGCTGGCACAGAAAACTTAAACATGGCTTACCTAGCACTTAACCTAAGCAAATACATCAACGGCGTTTCCATCGCGCATGTGGACTACTCCAGAAAGCTTTTTCCAGGTCGCTATATTCGAGCAGTCACCAACGGGGTCCATTCCTCAACATGGACTAGCCTCTACTTCCGACAGCTCTTCGACAAATACATCCCAGGCTGGACTAACGAGCCCATATTGCTCGCAAAAGCCAGCGAAATCCCAAACCGGGAAGTATGGGACGCTCACACCAAAGCAAAAACGGACCTTCTAACTTTCGTTGAAAAAAACAACGGAGTAAAATTGGACCCAGAAGCTCTGACAATAGGCTTCGCAAGAAGAGCTACCGGATATAAACGCGCAACTCTGATCTTCTCAGATCTGCATAGGCTGACAGACATTAATCGGAAAGAAAAAATCCAAATGATATTTGCCGGAAAAGCGCATCCCAGGGACACCGACGGCAAGAAACTAATAAGGCAAATCCACGACTACGCCCGAACATTGAAAGACCAAATCAGCATAGTTTACCTAGAAAACTACAACATGGATGTCGCAGCTAAACTGACCTCAGGCGTTGACGTTTGGCTCAACACTCCTTTGCCGCCTCTGGAGGCATCTGGGACCAGCGGCATGAAAGCCGCCCACAATGGCGTCATAAACTTCAGTGTCTTGGACGGTTGGTGGATGGAAGGCTGCATCGAGGGTGTTACCGGCTGGGCAATAGGTCCTCACCCAAGAGAGCTGCTGGTCGAAAACGAAAGAAGAGAAGCAGAAATCCAAGACCTCTACAGCAAACTCGAATACCTAATATGTCCAACATTTTACAGACAAAAAGACGCTTGGATAACCCTCATGAAAAACTCCATCGCAAAAATAGCCTACTACTTCGAAACACAATGGGTCGTACGAAGATACATCACCGAAGCCTACCTCATCTAAACAAAACACAACCAAATAAGAATTCACAGCAGAAAATACATAACAAAGGAAGTGAAAAACCTGTGACAGTCTGCCAAAAATGTAAGAAGAAATGTGAAGAAGTAACAATAAATTACGAGTATCAAGGCATAGTCCTTCGCAATGTCAAAGCGCTCCGATGCCCCGAATGCAAAGAAGAACTATTCACTTTAGAACAATATGATGCTATACATGATCGACTACGCAACGTAATTCAACCCTAAAACTCAAACGGAAAATATGCACAGCAGGAAAAAATTCATCCAATTTAATGGCCAATAGCTAATTAGTTGGATTTTCAGAACAATTGAAATACTTTTCAGGGTAGACCCCCTGTTCATGAATCTATGTTAGCATATGTATGACCCTATAGGTAGGAATATCAAGGGTAAATTGAAGACATGCACAAAATAAAAAAAGAAAGATAGTGTTTAACGCATTTTCATAAGAACCATTTCTGCAGCTAACACCATCGGTTCCCATGTTTCGCATAGCGGTGGCGCATAGGCAGTGTCTGCTTTTGCTAGTTCTCGAACGGTCATGCCTTTTTGTATGGCGAAACTTAGGCAGTTTATTCGTTGAGTCACTTCTTCTCCACCTATCACTTGGCCACCAATGATTCGTTGGGATTCTTTTTCGACAACGAGTTTGACTTTTATGGGTTTAGCTCCTGGGAAGTAGTCTGCTTTTGTTTTGCTTGTTATGGCTCCAGTTACAACCTCGATTCGGTTACGTAACGCAGCGGTTTCAGTTAGTCCAGTGTTTCCAGCTTCGATTTCAAACAGTTTCGTAACTGCCGACGCTAAAATCCCTGAAAACTGCGAATAATCTCCCCCTGCGTTTGCTCCAGCAACTTTGCCCTGACGAACCGCGATAGTTCCTAATTGAGCGCACATGGGACGATGCGTGATGATGTTTGGTGCTTCAGCACAGTCGCCGACAGCATAAACATCTCTAACATCAGTTTCCATTCGAGCATTGGTTTTAATTGCTCGAGATTCACCTAAAGGAATTCCAGCTTCAACAGCAAGCTTCGTATTCGCCCTCACACCAAACGCACTGATGAACAAATCAGCTTCAATCTTCTCACCACCAGCCATAACCGCAGTCACCTTATCTTCGCCAAGAAATTCTTCGACACCTTTGCTTGTCAAAATGCGCATGCCTTTCTCTTCCAAATGCTCTTGAACCTGCTTTGCCATGTCTGCATCAAGCAACTGAGGCAAAATTTGCGGCAACATCTCCACAATGGTAACCTTCAAGCCTTTCTCTATCAAACCCACACCGACTTCCAAACCGATTAAGCCTGCACCCATGATGACCGCGGATTTCGCACCAGCTTGCACTTCAGCAACAATTTTTTCTCCATCCTCAATACCGCGAAGGCTCAGAATTCCCTGTTTTTCTTTGCCTTTAATCGGCGGCATGAAGGAATCAGCGCCAGTTGCAATCACCAAACTGTCATACGGTAATGTTTCCTGTGTTCCTTCTTTGGTGACGATACTTACAGTTTTTTCTTTGGTGTTAATTACAGTGGCTTTTGTTTCGTTGCGTAAATTCAACTTTAACATTTGGAAATAAGCAGGTGGATAAACAATTAAATCATGAAAGTTGGCGATTTGTCCCCCAATGACGAAAGGTAATCCGCAGCGTGAGTAGCCAGCGTTTTTCTCTTGTGTAATCAAAGTTATTTCGGCTGTGCGATCTTTCTTGCGTGCGGCAGAGGCGGCTTCAACACCGGCGGCATTAGCTCCAACAACAATAATACGTCTAACCATCTTCCATGAACTCTCCCTATTTGGATTGGGATTGAGCTTTATGCCACTCAACAGCACCATTAAAGTCCATTAGGTTTGCAAGTTCAGCCTGCAAGTTTGAAGGTTTAACAACGACTAACCAACCCTTCTCATATGGATCCTCATTAAGAGTCTCAGGTTTTGATTGAACTTCATCATTAACCTCCTGCACAGTTCCACTTAAGGCGGAGACAAGATCTGAAACTGCCTTAACCGACTCCAACGTTCCATAAGGCTCACCCTGCTTAACTTCACATCCAACGCTCGGCAACTCTGCATAAACGATTTCTCTAAGCGACTTCTGCGCATAATCAGTAATTCCCATGCGAACCAAGTCACCCTCAATTTTAATCCACTCAAAATCTTTGGAAAAATAAAGACCCTCAGGAACTTCGTATGCTTCAACTTTCACCATACATTGAACCTTCTAAATAATGCTCTAACTAACCAGTAAAATTTCAAACATTAAAAGCTTTCACAAACAAGACTCGTCTCCAATTTGGCAAATCAAGTTACAGTTTATCAAGAGAAGAAAGAAGGATGCGGTGTACTAACTTATCCTGCTTCTTCTTTCAAGTCATCTTCATAAAACTTGGTACTTTTCTAACCATTTTTAACCAATTCTAACCAATTTCAACCATTTTAAACCGTGACCTGCAGCTAATTTAAACCCTAAATCAAAAAAGCAACCTAAAACAAGCTGATCAAAAACCCCTGCGAATTCTAGTCAATACAATAAATACACAAACTAAGTTTTGTTCAAATTTGCAAAAAAACCATCGCAGCTGTCCAACTTTATGAATAAAAAAACAGACAAAGAATATGTAAAAAAGAAAAATCTAGTTTAGCGTTCGCGTTTTCCTGCTATCCAATCTTCCGTCCATTGTCGCGCTTGAGAGTCAGGCACTTGAATAGGCGGATGCTTGAAGGCGTATGAGGGCATGCTTAGAAGGGTGCCTGCAATTTTTCGATCCAATGCAATTTTTGCGGCTCGGATAAGGTCGATGACGACACCTGCGCTATTAGGCGAATCTTCAACTTCGAGTTTTACGCTCATGTTAATCGGTCGGTCACCGAACGCTCGGGTTTTAAGTGAGATGTAGCAGATTTTCTTGTTTTTCAAGAAAGGCACATAATCGCTGGGTCCGATGCGCGTTGGCAGATGGTAGGGGACCAGACTTGTGACGGCTTCGGTTTTGCTGATGCGCTTAGAGGTGAGGCGATTCTCCACGGTCATGTTTTGGAAGTCTGTGTCGCCGCCAAGGTTAAGCTGATAAGTCTCATCAACAATCGTACCTCGGTCTAAACACAACCGCACAAGAGTCCGATGCAAAATAGTAGCACCAACTTGGCTTTTAATGTCGTCACCCAAAACCGGTAAGCCTGCCGCTTCAAATTTTTTGGGCCATTCTTTTGATGCATCTGAGCCAATGAATTCAGGCATGCAATTCACAAAGGCACATCCAGCGTCAATCGCGCATTGGGCATAAAATCGAACAGCATCATGACTTCCGACTGGAAGATAATTAACAAGAACCTGTGTTTTGGCATCTTTGAGGATTTTGACGATGCTTTCCTTAGTGGTTTTACTGTCGTCGTAAACACTGAAGACTTCACGCATATGCGGCGCCGCACCATCAAGGATGATGCCAGGCGAAACTTTAACGCCAAGATTTGGAACATCCGAGAATTTTTCGCAGCAATTAGGTTTAACCCAGATAGCTTCAGAGAGGTCTTTGCCAATCTTGTTTTTGTTAACTTCAAAAGCAGCAACAAAACGTATGTCCTTGATGTGGTAGCCACCATAGTTTACATGCATAAGACCCGGGACAGTGGTGTCTTCTTTTGCATCTTTATAGTACTGGGTTCCCTGAATCAGGGCTGATGCGCTGTTGCCAACGCCTATGAGTGCTACGCGAATTTCAGGCATGGAACAATAACCATCCAAGTATTCTATGTTAGTGAAGGCTTAATGTTCACCTACGCTATAACTTTTTCTAAACCTTAGGCAAAATTAAAAGGGAACCGCAAACACAATTATGTCGTTGGTGTAAGGTTTGAGCAAACCCGAAGTTTCAATTACATACGAACCATTTAAGCACATAGTGGTTATGGAAAAAACTTTCTTTAACACGCCTGAAGACATCGCCAGATTCACATCTGTGATCGCAGGCGGCAAACTAGCCGGTTTATACTGGGTGGAAGGCGTCGTCTTCCTGTATTTTCCACTTCCAGCCTCAACAGCTGTTGTAGCAAAAGAACTCTTAGAAAACGGCAAAGTCTACTGGAGCTTTGTAGGCTACTCACTAATGCCAAAGTACGCGCCGATAATTGAAACCAAAGAAAAAATGATAATCCCCGTAGTTGACATATCCTCTGATCCAGTTCTCAAAAAAGTCGCACTATGGCTAAAAGAACAAAAACAATAGCCTCTTGAAGGCTGCTTTTTGCAAAAAATAGTATTCAAGGGCACCGTTTTTTCAGGCAAGGGCGAAGGGCGCAAATTTATTGATTTACCGTGGGTTAAGCAACAAATAGAAGAGAAACTCGGCTTCACACCTTATTTGGGAACATTAAATATTCGGCTTTCCAAAGAAGACATAAAACAAAAAAAGCTACTTCAAAATGCCCCGCGATCCCCTATTAGTCCAGAAAAAGGATACTGCACTGGCACATTAATCAAAGCAAACATAGACCAATTAGAATGTGCAATAATAATTCCTGAAATTTCTAACTATTCAAACGACGTTTTAGAAATCATTGCCCCGCTGTATTTGCGTGAGCACCTTAACGTAGCAGATGGCGATCAAGTAACTGTAACTGTTATTGTTTAGGAGCGCTGACTTTTCTAAGCGTAGTAATATATTCGTCTAAACCGCCGTTTCTTTTTAGGTATGCGCCATAAGTTACAAGAGCTTTCATGGCCCGTGCCGCATCTTCAGGAGAAGAAAAAGACGGAACACCAAGCTTATCAAACCTTGAGCGAGTGTAGAGCGCCATTTCTGTTTCGCCGATATCGCACATTACAATGGGCTTGGTATATTTTGACGCCACCTTGGCAATGCTTCCAATGTATTTTTCTCTTAAACCCGGCATGTGATGAAGCCCAAGCAAAATTATTCCATAAATTGTTGGGTCTTGAAACATCAATTCAGCAGCGATCTCAAACATGTCATCCGTCACTGAACCAGTTAGGTCAACTGGGTTTGAAGTTGCCGCGATTTTCAGAATTATGTTTTTGTCTTTGAGTTCCTGGAATTTTTCTAATGTTTTTTCAGAAAACCGGTCGACTGTAAGCCCCAAAATTTCACACTCATCAACTGTCATAACGCCAGGTCCACCTGCATCGGTTAAAATGCCTATGTTTTTTTCCAAAGCGGGTGGCTGCATCGCTAAGGCTTTTCCAATGTCAAAAAATTCTTCCATGTCCCTTGCCCTTATAATTCCACCCTGCTCAAATGCAGCATCATAAATTTTATCCGACCCTGCAATAGCTCCAGTGTGGGAAGCTGCAGCTCTGGCACCTGCCGAACTCTTACCGGATTTTATTATCACGATTGGTTTTTTGACGGTAACTTTTTTGGCTATTTTTAAGAATTCTCTTCCATCTCTAATGTCTTCCAAATATACCAGTGTAACTTTTGTTTCTTTATCGTGGAGCAAATAGTGAAGTATGTCTGATTCGTTTACGTCGCATTTGTTGCCGAAACTTACAAATTTGCTAACTCCCATTTGGCGCCCAGTTAAATAATCTAAAGCTGCGACACCGAAAGCTCCACTTTGCGTAATCATAGCTATATTGCCCGGCATCGGTCGTGGTGTAGCTACTACATCTTCTCCGGTTGTTAGTACTTTTGTTTCGGGGAGAAACAGCGTGTCGAGGCCTGTTTTTGAATAATACACTCCAAGGCAGTTAGGTCCTAAAACCCGTATTCCACCTTTCTTAGCAAAAGCTACAACCTGCTCTTCTAGCGCTGTGTTTCCAACTTCTCTAAAGCCCGAACTAATTATGATGGCGGCTTTGACTTTTTTCGTGACCGCTTCTTCCATTATGCTGGGTACAGCTTGGGCTGGGACAATAATTACAATTAATTCCACTTCATCAGAAATATGAGTTATGGACTTATAGCATTTGAAACCCAGAATTGAATCTTCATTTGGATTAACTGGAAAGAGGTTTCCTTTGAAAACTCCATGTTCCTTATTCATGGCAAAATTCTTGAAAATTACATGCCCTGCTTTATCGACCTTCTTAGTTGCACCGATGATGGCGACTGAAGAAGGATTGAAGAACGCGTCCATTTTCCGTAGTGCTTCCTCCATAACGCATTTCACCGTTTCGCTATCAGCGACGAAACCGCATTTTTATCTTTTACTATCCAAAAAACTTCATTCAACTAAACCACAATTTTTTTCTTCAGCATTAACGGATTTTTCTAACAATAACTAACGGTTTATGCCTAATTTTAGAAAGCATTTCCCAACTCACACCATTAAACTCCACTTGAAACCTCGCTGCCATATCCCAAACAGTAGCACCTGAACCTGGACCTCGCGCTTTGTCTGCTATATTGGTGATAGTTAATGCTGTGCTAGCCGCAAGTTCGCAACCGGCAACGGCTAACGGTGTTGAGCTTTTCTTGAAGTTAAACAGTCGACCAATAATGTAAGTGGATGCTCCGCCGAAAGAGTGTATCCCCTTTAGAGGCTTTGGTCTTGGAGTAAAAAAGAAATTCCTAAACTTGTAAGTTTTATCCGTATCAGCGATTATAACACACACGTTCTTCTTCAAAATAACGAAGATTTGTTTTTGAATTTTCTGCGCTAATTCATCTGCATTGTTCAGAGGCAAACTCACAAAAGAATAAGGTAAATTCGAGCCGTCGATTCCGCCCTCAGAACCAAACATAAGCGCTTGCCAAAACCCCGCATATTGAAGAGCTACCTGTTTGTGACGACTGCCCGAATCAAGCGGATACTTCCTCAACCTACTCAGCAATCGAGGTCCAAAATGGCACAATATCCCAAAAAGATAACCCCAACATAGCCGCATCCAAAAACGTGCAATACTTCTTGCGTTAGAGTTTGGTTTTACGATGCTTTCATCGATCATACAGCCAAGAGCCGTAGAAATTGCTTTTTCCGAAACGACAACAAAATCGCCGTTCTCAACTTTGCCCTTTAAAGCGATGATTATCTTGTCTTCAAAGTTGTCACCAGGTTTCCAGTAACTGGTCGTTAACGCCAATGCACAATACTTGGTCATTGATTTGGCACTTTACAACAGCACAGTTTCCCGTTTCACTTAATAAAGGCTTAATTTACAACTTTTTCTAAACGAATTTTCTACTTAGTTTGTCTAAAACACTGAGTATGGGTAACGCAAATTATTATGGTAGACTTTTCCTTTTATTGGGATTTGGTTTCCGCATACTGGGCATCGCATATCAGGGGTTAAGTTCCACTGCATTATGTCAAAACTGCTGCGTTTGATGACGGCTGTGTCACAGTTGGGGCAGTAAGTGTTTTCTCCAGGGTGGCCAGGCACGTTTCCAATGTAAACATAATCTAATCCTTCATTCTGCGCAGTCAACAAAGCCTTTTCCATTTCCTCAACGCTGGTCGCAGGAATAGTTGTTAGTTTGTATTCAGGGTGGAAACGCAGGAGATGAAACGGTGTGTCTTTACCCAGGTTATCTCTAATCCAAATCGCCAATTCTTTTATTCTCTCCATGGAATCGCCTGATTTTGGAACAATTAAATTGGTGATTTCAATGTGAACATTGCTTGACTTTAGCTCTTTAAGGGATTCAAAAATTGGCTGAACATCAGGAACCGCCATAACGGATTTATAGAAATCTGGATCTGCGCCTCCTTTAAAATCCACCGTTGCCGCATCCAAATAAGGGGCGATAGTTCTTACGGCTTCAGGCGTCATGTATCCGTTAGTGACAAAGGTGTTGAATAACCCTTTTTCATGAGCAATTTTGGCTGTATCATAAGCATACTCCATGAATATAGTCGGTTCAGTGTATGTGTAGCTTATTCCTTGACATTGTTGTCCAGAGCAGACTTTACCACTTCTTCTGGGGGAAAAGGTCGCCGGATATTTCTTTGTCTTGGCTTATCATCCAGTTGTCGCAGAATTGGCATCGGAAATTGCATCCAGCCGCAGCAATAGACATGACCAATGCCCCAGGGTTGAAATGTGAAAGTGGCTTTTTGCTTATCGGATCAACGCCCGCCGAGACAGCTTTGGCATAGTTTAACGTATAGAGTGTGCCATTTTGATTTTTCCTAACTAAACAAAAACCTTGCCCATCATCACTTATGAGGCAGCGTCGAGCACATAAACAACATTTTACTTTGTTTTCACCTTGTTTTTCATAAAGCATGGCTTCATGAAGTGACATAATCTTCTATTTACTCCAAAAAGAATAGGCTAGTTTTTGCTTAAAAGCATTAACTACAAGAGCTTGCTATGGCTGGAAGCTAGTTACTTCCGATTTTTTAAACAAAACATTTTAGGTGCATTTGAACCTTTGAACTTTGTTAGGAGGATGTGTAAATATTGGGCAAGTATGCCAATATCTCGGTTCCAATTGAAGTTAAGAAGTGCTTGGAACTAATGAAGGGAAATAAAACATGGGGTGAATTTCTCACTGAAATGGTCATCGAGATGCAACCTCCTAGAAGCAAGAAGACCTTCGAGGAACTGAAGTGAACTTAAGAATAGGTAAAAAAATAATTTTTGTTGATCCGGTTTATAACAACTTGTTGAAGAAGCAGGTGTATTGGCCTGTGTGGCATGCGGGTCCTATCTGTTCAACTACGTATAGAAGTGAGTCGTAGTCGCAGTCGGTTGAGACTGAAACGATTTTTTGTGTGTGCCCTGAAGTTTCGCCTTTTACCCATAGTTCGTTACGTGAGCGGCTCCAGTAGGTGCCTTTGCCTGTCTTGAGTGTGTGCTCGACGGCTTGGCGGTTCGCGTAAGCCTGCATAAGAACTTCTTTGGTTTTTGCGTCTTGAACAACTACTGGGATAAGTCCGTTGCCTTTTTTAAAGTCAAGTTTTTCCAGCAATTCCTTGTTTGTCATTGTCTTATTGTCACCCCCGCTTTACGCAGGTAATCCTTCACAACAGGAATAGGATACTGGTTATAGTGAAATATTGAGGCTGCTAATGCTGCATCCGCTTTTCCTTCAGTAAATACTTCAAGAAGATGTTTAGGTATTCCAGCGCCGCCGCTTGCGATGATCGGAACATTAACGCGTTCGGAAATTGCACGAGTTAATTCGATGTCGTAACCGTCTTTTGTTCCATCTTTATCCATTGACGTTACAAGGAACTCGCCTGCTCCCAAGCTTCTCTGCCTGCAATGCCCATGCGATTGCGTCGATTCCAGTGGGTTTTCGGCCTCCATAAGTGACCACTTCAAACCACAATTTGCCTTCGGCAGTTTCAATCATTATTTTGCCTTCACTTGGCGTACGGTTTCTTTTGGCGTCAATAGCAGTAACTACGCATTGTCGACCGAAAACATCAGCCAACTCAGTAATGACTTTGGGGTTTTCAACAGCTGCCGTATTAACTGAAACTTTGTCTGCGCCACTGCATAAAACCAGCCTTGCATCTCCCACATTGCGAATGCCTCCACCAACCGTGAAGGGGATACTGATTGCCCTGGCTACTCCCTCGACAACTCCACGCAAGATGTCCCGCTTCTCTGAGGATGCGGTGATGTCTAGGAAAACGAGTTCGTCTGCGCCTTCGTCTGAATATTGTTTCGCCATTTCAACTGGATCGCCTGCGTGTTTGGGGTTGAGAAAATTTATGCATTTCACTACTTTTCCGTGATCAACATCGAGGCATGGAACAATACGTTTGGCTAACGGCATCTTTAAGCTCCTATTTTTTGTATGGCTTCTTTTAGGGTGAATCTGCCCTCATAAAGGGCTTTTCCAATCACTGCGCCTTCCACTCCGATTTCTTTGAGTGCGACTAAATCTCCTATGCTTCCGATTCCGCCTGCAGCAACTATTTTGGCGTTTGGGTGTAAAACCGCTGCGCTCAATGTTTGCAGGTCCGGACCGTTTAACATCCCATCTTGTGCTATAGAAGTGATCAGAAAACGACTGACCCCGAGTTGGGTATATTTCTCAAGGGCATCGTCGACAGTCATAGCGGTTTCGGTTTGCCATCCCTCTACCATGATATGTCCTTCTCGGTTATCTAAAGCAACGATTACTGAATCTGAACCAAATTTACTCCGAATTTTGGCGATGGCTGAGGGGTCGCTGAAAGCTAAAGCACCTAGAATTACTTGGCTTATTCCCGTTTGGAAGAGTTTCTCTGCTGTTTCATAATTGCGAATTCCCCCGCCAACTTGAATTGGAAGGGATATGTTTTTTGCAATCTGAGCTATGATAGAGTGGTTATTGCCCAATACAAAAGCTGCATCTAAATCAATGATATGCAGTTTGCCTGCGCCCTCATCTCGCCAACGCTTTGCAGCTTCCAATGGGGTTCCAAATTTTTGTTCGTAAACCTTAGCAGTTTTAGGATCACCTTTAGATAATCGAACGATTTTGCCATTCATGAGGTCAATTGCTGGAATTAGTTGCATTGCAAAATCACCTTTCCGCTATCTTGGCAAAGTTTTTGAGTATTGCCAAGCCTATGTCACCTGATTTTTCAGGGTGAAACTGTGTGCCGTAAATGTTCTTGCTGGCTATTGCTGAAGTAAAGGTGGTGCCGTATTCTGTTTTCGCGCAAATTATATTCTTGTCAACTGGCACTGGGTAGAGTGAATGTACAAAGTAAACGTAAGAACTCTCAGCGATGCCCTCGAAGAGCTCGCTCTGTTTAGTGAAATTTAGTGTGTTCCAGCCCATATGGGGAACTTTAACAGTGCTTGGCAAGCGAACATTTTTGCCTTTGAAGAGCGATAAGCCGTTTCCTGGTCCTTCTTCGCTTTTTTCAAAGAAAAGCTGCAATCCCAAGCAGATGCCAAGTAGCGGTGTGCCCTCTTCAACTTTTTTTATGAGGGTGTCTTTGACGGTGTTTAGTTTTTCTGTGGCGGGGGTAAAGGCTCCTACGCCTGGAAGTGCAATTGCATCGGCTGAAGCTAATTCTTTTGCTGAAGTGCCGATTTCTGCCTCTAGGCCTGCTTTTTCTAACGCGCATTTTAGGCTGAGCAGGTTTCCTACCCCATAGTCAAAAATTACGGCTTTTGCCAATTATATGGCTCCTTTTGAACTGGGCACGCCTTTTCTTCTTGGGTCTAAGGCTATTGCTTGCCTAAGGGATAGAGCGAGGGCTTTTGTTGCGGCTTCTGCTTTATGGTGGTCGTTGCTGCCGTACTCGACGAATATGTGAATGTTTGCTTGAAGTGATGTAGCGAAGGACTCGAAGAAGTGGTTGATGTCTTCGGTTGGCATGTTTTCTACTTTTTTGCCTTTAAGTTTGAGGTCAATTTTGAAGTAAGGGCGTTTCACCAGATCCACTGCTGCAAAGGCTAAGGAGCAATCCATGGGTGCTGCTTCGTTGCCGAAGCGTGTGATGCCTTCTCTTGTTCCTAAGGCTTTGTTTAATGCTTCACCTAAGCCTATGGCTAAGTCTTCTACTGAGTGGTGTACTAGGTCGCCTTTTACTGAGGCGGTTATGTCGATTAGGCTGTGTGTTGCAAGTGAAGTAAGCATATGGTCAAGGAAGGGCACGCCTGTGCTTATGATGGCTTTTCCTTCCCCGTCAAGGTTCACTTTCACTTTAACTTCGGTTTCTTTGGTTTTTCGATAAACTTCTTCTGACCTCATTTATTCACCTTCAATTTGTTTGAACGCTTCAACTAATTTTTTGTTCATTTCTGGCAAACCAACCGTAATTCGGAAACAGTTCTCATATTGGAGAATTCTGCCCCATTTCTTTACCATTATTCCCTTCTTAAGCAATTTTTCATTAACTTCATCACATGATTTTTGAGTGTTAACCAATAGAAAGTTTGCTTGCGAATCGAAAGCTTGAACACCCTCCACTTCGTTTAGCTCCTGTATCAATTTCTTACGTTCCTGTTTCATCTCTTTCACAGATTCTCTCATCAAATCAGCATTATCCAACATTTTGCAACCCATTCTCAAGGTGAAGCCGCTTACCGGATAGGGCAAAGGAGCTTTCTCTGTCAAAATCTTCGCTAACTCTGGATTTGCCACAGCGTAACCTAACCTCAGGGCGGCCAAACCGAAGGCTTTAGAGAACGTTCTGAGAATAATCATGTTTTTGAACTCGCTTATTCGCGGCACCAGCGAATAGTCGGCGAATTCACCATATGCCTCATCTAAGATAACTATACCAGGAAACGCTTTAGCTAAGGTTTCAACGTCCTCAACTTTAAACTGAGTTGAAGTAGGATTATTGGGTGAACAAAGGTACAGTAACCTTGTTTTATCCGAGAACTTGGAAATCATCCCTTTGACATCAAGTTGCAAGTCGCTTAGAAGTGGGACCGCAATGTATTCACCCTCTTGCCGTTTAACACAGAGTCTTGGAATGGCAAAAGTTGGCGCAAAAGAAACTGCACTCTCACCTTTCTCAACAAAGAGCCTAACAATTCGATCGATTAATTCATCGCTTGCATTGCCAACAACAATGTTCTCTCTTGGAGCCTTAATATACGTAGTAAGCTTTTCTCTCAAGACGACTTCTTCATCTTCAGGATACATTCGCAAATCAATCTCATCAGCCAATTCTCTAACAAATTTAGCTTGTTTTACTCTGGAAATGAAGAGATTCTCGTTAAAATTCAACTTGATTATCTGTTTTTTGGATACGCCTATTTGCTTTGCTATTGTCTCAGTTGAAGGTCCGGGAACGTAGCAGTCTACTGATTGAAGCTTCAACAGTTTTTCTTTTAGCCATTGCCTGTACGATGCACTCATTTTTCAAACCTTGCCTGAATAGCTTTATAGTGATTTGGAAGATTTTCCGCTTCTGTCATAATCCTGATGTTGTCTCTTACTCCTTCCAAGCCAGTTCTTGAGCTTTCAACTATGCTTACTCGCCGCATAAAATCCAAAGTGGATAAGCCTGAAAACGACTTTGCGAAGCCGCCTGTCGGCAGTACGTGGTTGGTTCCACTGCCATAATCGCTCAAGGCAACTGGGCTATATGGACCAATGAGAATTAGGCCAGCCGTTAGTTTCTCCGCAATTTCCTTAGGCGAAACCGTAATGACTTCCAAATGTTCAGGAGCAAACTGATTAACCAAACAGACCGCCTCTTTCATGCTTTTGCAGATTATTATGAAGCCGTATTTTGATAGTGCCTCTAAGATTTTTTCACTTCTTTCTGCTGAAGCGGCAACCATTCCAAGATTCTCTTGAACTTGCAAAGCAACCTTTTCAGACGTTGTTATGAGTCCAGCAACGCTGTCTCCACCATGTTCAGCCTGCGAAACCATATCAAAAGCAATGAATCGCGCATCAGCCGACTCATCCGCCAAAACGAGCACTTCGCTTGGACCAGCCGGCATATCAATCGCTACATCTGTTGAAACCAGAACCTTCGCTGCTGTAACATATTTGCTGCCTGGACCGACGATTTTTTGTACAGACTTTATGCTTCTTGTTCCATAAGCTAAAGCCGCTATGGCTTGGGCTCCGCCCACCCTGTAAATCTCATGGACACCACATATATCAGCAGCGACAAGAACTAGCGGGTTAACTTTGCCTCTAACGTCTGATGGTGAACAAACAACAATTCTTGGAACACCTGCTACTTTGGCTGGAACAACAGTCATGATCAAGGTACTTGGATAAGCGGCTTGTCCTCCTGGAACGTAGCAGCCGACACTTTCGATTGGACGCAGAACAGTCTGAACCAATATACCATCGCAAGAAGTCTTTACTTCAGCTTGGTTAAGCAGTTGTTTTTGGAATGTACTTACTCTTTCTTTCATGATTTTTAAAGCAGAGACTTGTTCAACGCTAGCTTTATTGTAAGCTTCTTTGATTTCCTCCTTCCTGACTTGGAGGTTTCGCAAGTTTAATTCGGCTTTGTCAAATTTTAGCGCAAAATCAACCAGCGCACCATCGCCGTTTTCCTTAACTTGCTTTATAATTGCTTTGACGCTGTTTTCAACTTCTTGAACCGCCTTTTCGTCCGTTTTCTGCCGTCTAAACCAGTCTGCCGGCAGCTCTTCCGATTTCCAAACTTTTATTTGGGCTTGCATTTGCACGGGTTCGCCTCTCTCTTACCAATCTCATCTAGAGCCAATACCTGCCGCGGCTCGTAAACAACTAGACCTTGGGCGATTTTGCGTATTTTTGGCAAGAGCTCAATTAAGCAATCCTTCTCGACAACAGTGTTAACGCTTACCCATGTCTCATCAGCAAGTGGCGATATTGTTGGGTTCTTTAAAGCTGGGAGTTCAGTCAAAAGCCTTTGTAGATTGGACTTTTTCACGTTAACGAAAATATGAATTCTTTTAGATCCATCCACGACGCCTTTAAGAAGAGCAACTACATCATAGATTTTCTCTCGCTTCTCCGGGTCTTCCAGGGATTTCTTGTTGGCAATAAGCACTGCTGAAGATTTCATGACTGTTTCTATGATTCTAAGGTTGTTTGCATCTATAGTTGTTCCAGTTTCAGTTACATCCATTATGCAGTCAGAGTCTTCTGGTGGTTTAGCCTCAGTTGCTCCGAAAGATAGGAAAATCTTTGCTCTTGGGTTGTCGCCTTTTCTCCACCATGGAGTTACAATCGTCGGATCAGCTTTGCCAAAACGTTTCTTGTATTCAGGTGTACTTTTCAGATACTCAGATGCTATGTTGAGGTATTCGGTGCTGACGCGAAAGTTTTTCCCCTGTTCCCAAACGGATTCCATATACTCACCCATTGTGCTTTTTTCACTGACACTTTTTGGAACGGCTATAACCAGTTTGATTTTTCCATATTCCAGGTTAAGCAGGATTTCAACATCTGCTCGATTTTCTTTAACCCAATCTTCTCCTGTGATGCCGAGATCTTGTAGCCCTTCGTTAACAAACACGGGGATTTCTTGAGGTCGAAGAACTTTCATCTCTATTTTGGGGTCGTTAATTGTGGGCCGGTACGTGCGTTCTGTTCCTGAGAGTTTGTATCCTGAACGAGCGAAGAATTCAGAGGTGGCTTTTGATAGGGAGCCTGCTGGGATCGCAAATTTTATTTTATCCATAATTTTTCACCTAAATTTTTAGAGAAACCACTGAAGGTTTCTTGTTTTGATAAAATGGCATTTCGGAGGTATGCGCCTAATTTCAAATAACTAATCGATTTCTGACTTAGGCATTTTGGATTGCTTCTAATGAATGCAATCGCCTTGTATGAACGCAATCCCTCATCATATACCACTGGAAGCACTTGAATACCTGTGTTCCTAATAAATCTGTTCACTAATATTTAACTGTCGAACGCCAAAAGGGAGCTAAAATGAGGGTTGTTTGTGTTTTTTGATCTCAAAAACCAATGGCGGCATTGAATTTCTGGTTTCTAGCTCTACGCTTAGCAGTCCTTCCATTATGCCCTTCCAGATTTCACTTTCATGAATAAAAGGGGTTTTCAGGAGCAAAAATTTGTCTTTCAGATAGAAATCTCCGAATCCTTGCACTTTCAAGCGTTCGAAAACTTTTTCCCAATTTGCTTTTTCGTTTGCTTCGATTCCAAGAGTTGATTGAATAGAAACTTTTAGCGCGTCACCCATTTTTTCGCCACTCTCCCGCCATTTTTCTTTTGGAATCTGCTGAGTTAGTATGTTAAATAATTCAACGTTAACCAAAGCTATGCGACTTATTCCACAGTAGTATTCACCAGGAAAATGCCAGTCATAGACCATCATTGCTTTATACATTTCAAGCATTTTAGAGATGAGCGGTTTGATTCCCGGTTCTTTTCCCTGTAGAATCAATGATTCTATGAAATCTCGTTCGCTCTTTTCAAGAATTATTGTTGTTCTTTTTGCTTCTCCGCTTTTCTGTTTGGGAAAATCAGGTGTTTTTCGGCTTCTATCTTGCATAGGAAATATTGCTAAGTTAATATCTAATATGCCTTGTGTATTAATAAAGCATATTTGCGGTCAACGTTTCTTTCAAAAGTTGTAAAGAATAGTTAATAAAATAGGCTATATCTATAGAGGTTTGCCGATGAAGAATCCAAAATGCTGATTTGATGATGCACCCTGGGGTATCTGAGGCAAACTTAGGCGGTTATAACCTTTTTTCTAACCAGAAACAGCATAAATGCGATGCCTACAACAAAGAGAACAAACCCAAAGCCAATCGAGCTAATATAGTCTATGTGGAGATGGTTTGCCATTAAGTATGGCACATATGTTGGTCCGGCAAAGATTAACAACATTGATACAACTATGAAAGTTACACGCCAAAATTTCGAGTACATACCGCCAACATTTACGTTTTCTTCAATATCTGTCATACTACCTCAACCTAACTGCTCGTCTGGTGCAATGTTTTGTCCTAAACCTTCTTTTATCTCTTTTCCTAAAGACTTCATCAAAAACTTGAAAACCAGAAATCCAGCTTCTCTATCAGCTTTAAAACCTGTGGTGGTTCCAAGGAGGCTAACTCCTTCAGCTTTCGTTCTTTCGCCAAAGCTAATGTAAGTCCTGTTCCACCTACGATTCTGCCTTTGCTGTAAATTACTGCTCCTTTCTCCATGAACTCAGTGGCTAAAGTTGTTGAGGTGGCCGCGATGTAGACCTGCACCTTATCCTCAGTTATCGGTATACCGCCTAAAGTGACAACAAAATGGCATCCCAGAGAGGCAGCGAAGTCGAGTACATCTTCGCAAACATCGTAATGAGCAACCACGTCGTCAAAGGAAGGCTGAACTTCACCCGTCATAATTACTAAATTGTTTTTTTCCATTGGAGCATAATAGAACTCGTATTTGGGTAAGGAACATATGCCCTTAGCGTCAATTCCGATGTAATCGGGAAAAGACGGAGAATACAGTTCAGCAAAAGGCTTAGCATCAAAGAATTTTATAAGCAGATGCGCCGCGATCCGACCTACATTTCCAAAACCGGGTAGCCCTTGAACAAAAATTGGGTTCTCAAGAGTCGGCTCTGAAAGCTTACGCAAATAAGTCTTGTCCATCAGCAGCATCCTTCGCGAAAGAAGTATTAGTCGACTCTAAAATCCTTTTGCCGACATCGAAAAAGAAACTATTAATATTCGACGAATAAAGTTATAGGATGCTAAACGGGAATATTGTTCCAGAAAATTTAGCGGGGTGGGGTAGCCAGGATTAACCCGCTGGGCTCATAACCCAGAGATCAGTAGTTCAAATCTACTCCCCGCTACCAAGATAATTTTAACCAACCCGCTTTATCTCATTTAAGAGCTTTTGGTGTGCATTATTCAGTTTAGACTTTAGAGTCTGGACAGGTCGCTATGGGTCGCAGAAGGTCGGTGGGGGTCGACAGGAGGTCGTGTAGAGTCGCATAGGGTCGCAACCTGCAAACAAACCAAACCCTGAATCAAAAAAGCAACTTGAAACAAACTGATCAAAATTTTGCCGAAAACAAATCAACAACTGATACACATATACTTAGGTTAAGGACACGTACTTTTACTTACGTTAATTTACGGTAATTTACTTTAATTTACTTCTACGTACGTTATTGTACGTTATTTTACGCAACCTGCAGACGAATCAAGCCCTAAACCAAAAGAACGACTTAAAACAAGCTGATCAAAAATTTGCCGAAAATCCGCAACAACCCATATTACTACAGGTAGAAGTGCGCATTATTAGATTTCTTTTATCTCTTGATCAATAACATTTCTGATGAACAACTTCGTTCAAAGCAAACCGCATAGATTGCCAAAAAACAGGATTGCGCACATCCCTAAGGATTTATTTGTCGAGTGCTTAAGATGAAAGCTCCGCCGACGATTCCCATTATTGCTCCTATGAAATAGCCGCCCATTCCTACAAAGCTAATGGTTGAGAATATTATAATGACTATGGCCCAAATTACTTGTTGTTGCGGTTGAACTTTTAGCACGATGCTTCCCATTAGAACAACTACTCCGCAAATTACAGCCACAAGTGAGATTCCACTAGAAATGTGTTGGAACTGCCATAGTTTCCCATGAAACTGTGGTAACCGTTCATCATTCCTCCAGCGAAATTCCCATATCCGCCAAAATTTGAAGCGCCTGAACTATACCAAATCACGTTTATTAGCTGGAAATTAGAACGATTAACCCTCCAATTAATGAAACAATAAATGCGAAAGTTAATCCTTGATTTGTCGTCATGAAATCCACCTTAGACTAAGAATCTCCTGGGATCCGTATCTATATCCACGATCGTGGCTTTACTAGATGTTAATGCCTTGTCAACAGCAGCTTCGAGCTGGCTGGGTTCAGTAACTTTTATGCCTAAACCGCCTGAATGCTCAGCGAAATCAGCAAAATTATAGTCATAGAGGTCAGTTTGCCAACCTTCGTAACCTTCAACCTTCTGCTCCTGCATAATCATTCCCAGATGTTTATTGTTGATTACAAAAACTTTGACAGGCAATTGGTACTTCAGCGCTGTCAAGAAGTCGCCTAAAACCATGGTTAAGCCGCCGTCGCCAGTCAAACAAATAATCTGTCTGTTCGGATAGGCTAAGGTTGCAGCCATAGCACCTGGTAAGCCAAATCCCATAGTAGCTAAAGTTCCGCTCATCACTAGTTTCTGAGTTTTCTTCATCATAAAGTCGCGGCCAAACCACCAACAGTTTTCGCCCACATCCAAAGAAATTACTGCATCGCTGGCGATTTTCTTGTTTAGAACTTTGATTATGTATTGGGGTCTAATTGGCTTCATGTTGGGGTCGGCTTCTTTTTCAAGTTGACTTAGCCAATTCTGCTTTAACCTATCAATCTCAGCTAAGTAATCTGGATTGTGTTTTTCTTTGACTTTGTCTGTTAACTTTGGAATCATAACTGCACTATTACCGATCAAGCCTACCTCAACTGGATACCTGCGAGCAATCATTAGTGGATTAATGTCGATTTGGACAGTTTTTTTCTGTGGTATAAGCGATAAATCTGAAAATGAGGAGCCGATCGCTATGAGCAAGTCTGCTTTCTGCATAAGGTCTGCCGCAGCTGTTGAGCCGACACCGCCGTGGCATCCAACATCCAGCATTTCACTTTCGTCCACAACGCCTTTCGCTTTAAAAGTTGTAATAATTGGTGAAGAAATTTTGGTTGCTAATTTTAGTAGTTTGTTGCCTTGCCCTCTTGTTCCAATTCCTGCGAGAATCACTGGTCTGACTGCTTGGTCAATAACTTTCGCGGCTTTCTCTATTACCCAATCTTCTTGTCCATAGGCGAGATTTGGCATTCTACCTTCAAAGGGCAAAACTTCTGCTTCATAGGGTAGCTTCTGCACATCATTAGGAATCCCTATATGCGAGACACCTTGGTTTAGAAGTGCATACTTGATTGCCAAAGTTGCCAACGTTGTGGTTTGGTCTTCTGACATCAAAATTTTGTTGTAAACACAAATTGGCTCAAAGAAGGCGTATTGATCAATTTCTTGGGTTGAGCCCGGACCAATCAGTTGCCTAGCAACCAATCCGGTTAGAGCTAAAACTGGGGAGTGATCCAGTTTGGCATCATATAAGCCTGTGGCCAAGTTTGTGGCTCCTGGACCAGAAATTCCTAAGCAAGCAGCAACGTGTCCAGTAAGTTTCCCATATGCTGAAGCCATGAATGCTGCTGTCTCTTCATGACGAACCTGAAAATACTTGACTCTGCCATTAGTTTTTCGAATGGCCTCCACAACACCTAACGTTGATGTTCCTGGAATACCGAAAACATATTGGACACCCCACTCAGCGATTTGGTTAATCAGAACATCTGAAACTGTATGCTCAGCTTTTTTCTGTTCAGCATGCTCGGCTAGCAGGACAAAAACTGATTTTGGGGCTCCGCACACTGGGCAAACCCATTCTTTAGGTAAATCTGCAAATTTCTTTCCTTCTTTTGCTTCGTCATAAACATAATTGCAGACTGTACATCTGTATCTTGCCAAAAAATGTCACCTTCAAAAACTGTTAATTACTAAAATGATTTCAGCCTTATCTGTTTATTGGATGAGTAAGTAATCGAACAATTCATAAACTGCTTTTACTCAGTATTCAATCGGAGAGTTGTCTGTTATGGAGGATTTGGACGTCATAATAATTGGTGCTGGCTCTGCAGGTTTGTCAGCTGGAATTTACGCTGTTCGAAGTGGACTCAAAACAGTAATTCTAGAAGAAAAGCTGGCTGGCGGAACAATCTCTGATGCCTCAACGGTTGTGAATTATCCTGGGTTTGCAGAGATAAATGGTGGGGAACTTGCGGAAAAAATGGTTGATCATTGCAGAAAAGTTGGTGCAGTCATTAAAGATTTGGAACCTGTTACCGAATTGCAGCTGGCGGGTGAGAAGAAAATTGTTAAAACTTCAAAAGCGACTTATGAAGCCAAAGCAGTGATCTTTTCGACTGGTTCACATTACAAGGAAGTCGGGGTTAAAGGCGAGAAAGAATTTCGGGGAAAAGGTGTAAGTTACTGTGGCGTTTGCGATGGTCCTTTCTTCAAGGAAAAAAGTGTTCTTGTTGTGGGCGGCGGAAACTCTGCTTGCATTACAACATTGTATCTTTCTGGTCTTGCTTCGCAGGTTACTGTGATTCATAGGCGTCAAGCTTTCAGAGCAGAAGAATCTTTAATTTCTGACATATCGGCGAAAAATAATGTTAAGATTTTGTGGAATACTGAAATTCAGGAAATCAAAGGGGACAAGCAGGTGAAATCTGTTTCTTTAATTGATAACGTTACAAAGATGACTTCTGAGGTTTTGGTTGATGCTGTTTTTGTTCAGGTTGGGGAAGCACCAAACAGTCAGCTTGCTAAAGCTGCTGGGGTGGAGACGGATGAGCATGAATACATTAAGGTTGATATGATTCAGCAGACGAATCTTCCGGGAGTGTTCGCGGCGGGTGATGTGACTAATCAGCCGATTAAGCAGGTTGGGACGGCTGTGGGGCAAGGCATAACGGCGGCTCTTGAGGCATACAGCTTCATCAAACGACCCTATTATAGAAAATAAAGAGAAATGATTATATCATTCTAAGCCTTTTTTCATGTTTTCAATTGACTTTAAACCGGCATGTTCTTGTGCTCTTAGTTTAAAGTAGCAGCGGTATTGAAATGAGGTTTCAGAATGAGTGAAAAATGTCTCGCTGTAGTGGAAATCGATCAAGACTTGTGTAGTCGATGTTGTGTTTGCCATTCGATATGTCCTTATGATGCTATAAAGCGTGATTCTGCTGGAAAAGTTGAAATTGACAATCAAGAGTGCCAAGTTTGCGGCATTTGTTATAGTGCTTGTCCATCTTCAGCCATTAAAATGCAATATTACACTTATGATAATTTATCTGACTTTGTTAAAGAGGCGTTTGCAAAAGGCAAAAGTGGCGCTGAAACGCTTGTTTTAATGTGTCGAGGAAACTCTCCCTCTACTGGGGAAGTTCAGGATATCCTAAAGGGACAAGGGTTAAAAGTTGGCAATTATGTCGCTTTGCGTTTGCCTTGTTCGGGAAGAATTCCGACAGATTTTATTTTTGAGGCGCTTAATTTAGGTGTTAAAAACATCGTTTCTGTTCAATGTGAAGATCCTTTCTGTCGTTATAAAGAAGGAACCAAAATTAACACTCGTAGACTGGTTTTGGCTAAGAATGTTTTAAAACAACTTGGCTATGATGAAAATGCTGTTAGAATTGTAAAGTTTTCTCGGAAAGCGGTTTATGATGTTGAGGCTTGTGTGGGGTGTGACAAGTGTATTTTCATTTGTCCCTACAAGGCGATTGAGTTTGAGTCATTTGCCACTCCAAAAATAATTGAAGAGAAATGTGTTGGATGCGGCGCTTGCCAACTGGTTTGTCCACATCACGCAATTCAAGTAAAAGGTTTCGAATTTGAAAATGTGGTAGATCGATATGCCGATTCAATTGCAAAGTTGAAAGCTAAAAGTCCTGGTCCAGCGATTCTCGCGTTCGTTTGTCAATGGTCAAACTTCTCTGCTTTAGACGATCCAAGCAGTATATTTGGAGGCAAGAATGTTTTGACTCTTGAAGTTCCCTGCTTTAAGTCTTTAGACCCAGTGCACGTTGTTAATGCGTTAAATTGTGGTTTTGATGGCGTAATGGCCGTCGTCTGTTCATCTGTGGATTGCAAGCTTCAAGAAGGCCGAGACACTGCAGAGCGCAATTTAGGCGTGTTGCTAAATGTTTTGAAGAAGAAGAATCTGCTTGACCGATTCGAACTTTATGAGGAGTCCCCGAGGTGTGCCGGCGATTTCACTGAGAAACTTGATGCTTTCTGCAAGAGAATTTCGGCGTTACCCAAAAATGAAGTAATTGTGGAGGCGAAGTAACACGTACAAAATAGTGTCGAAAAAAGAGCTTGTGCCAAAAATAAAGCTGTTTGAAGTTGAAGCTCCAGATATTGCAGCGAAGTCGCATGCAGGCCAATTCTTAATTGTTATAGACGGTAAGGCAGGCGAGCGAATTCCTTTGACAATCTGTGGATATGACACAGCGAAGGGAACGGTTTCATTTGCTTTCCATGAGGTCGGAAAAACCACTAAAACACTTGGACTCTTAAACGAAGGCGATTGTATTGATAATGTTACTGGTCCCCTTGGGAACCCATCTGAAGTCAAGAACTTTGGTAAAGTTCTCTGTGTGGGTGGTAGCGTTATGATTGCGCCGTTGCTATTGCAAGTTAAAGCCATGAAAGAAGCCGGCAACAAAGTGACCACAATTCTTGGGGCAAGGACCGAAGAGTTCCTGATGATGGAAGACGAAGCTAAAGCATTGAGCGACAAGATCTACGTTGCAACTGATGATGGCTCAAAAGGTTACAAAGGATTAGATTTTCTCAAGGACATTTTGAAAAATGAAAAATTTGATCGTTGCGTGGTTATGGGTCCCGTAATTTTGATGAAGGATGTAAGCGAAATCACCAAACCTTACTGTATACCGACGATTGTGACGACAACGCCGATAATGATTGACGGTATGGGCATGTGTGGAGTTTGCCGCGTGACTGTTGATGGCAAAATGCAGTTCGGCTGCGTGGATGGACCTGAATTTGATGGTCATAAAGTTGATTTTGATGGGTTGATTTTGCGTCAGCGCACGATGTTGCCTGAAGAAAGATTAAGTTCGTTATTGTGGGAAATGCGTGGAGGTTGTAAATGTGGCAGAAACAAAGCCTAAACCGAAACTAAACAAGAAAGCTGTTGAAATGGCAAAGCAAGAGCCTAAAGTGCGGGCTAAAAACTTTAGCGAAGTTGCTTTAGGTTACAATGAAGCAGAAGCTCAGGAAGAAGCGAGTCGATGCCTGCAATGTCCTAAACCTCAATGCAGACCGGGTGCCCAGTGGAAGTTCCTATTCCCGCATTCATCAAATGCATCCGAGAAAAGAAATACACTGAAGGCATCTCCCTTATCAAAACAAAGAATGCTTTGCCGGCTGTTTGCGGGCGTGTTTGTCCTCAAGAAGTGCAATGCCAAAGTAAATGCGTCATCGGCAAAGTAGGCGAACCAATCAGCGTGGGTCGGCTTGAGCGTTTTCTTGCAGATTGGGAGCGTGACAATGGTTCTCAACTTCCTGAGAAAGCTTCGCCAACCGGGAAAAAAGTAGCGATTGTTGGTGCTGGACCTGCCGGTTTAACTGCTGCAGCTGACCTCATAAAGCTTGGTCACGAAGTTACAATGTTTGAGGCTCTACATCTTGGCGGCGGAGTGCTCTCATATGGCATTCCAGAGTTCCGTTTACCAAAAGCTATCGTCCAAAATGAAATAGCCTACATTCAGAAATTGGGTGTAGATTTGCGCCTCGGCAATTTGGTCGGAAGGATTCACACTATTCCTGAATTAATGAAGAACGGTTATGAAGCAGTGTTTATCGGCAGCGGCGCAGGCTTGCCCCAGTTCACGGGGTGCCCAGGGGAAAACCTCGGCGGAATCTACTCAGCTAACGAATTCTTAATACGTGTTAACCTCATGAAAGCATTCCAATTTCCAGACTCTGACACTCCAATCCGCATAGGCAAACACGTTATCGTAATCGGCGGCGGAAACGTTGCAATGGACTGCGCCAGAAGCAGCATGCGCCTTGGTTCAGAAGTATGCTTACTCTATAGACGTTCGCGTGCCGAATTACCAGCAAGACATGAAGAAATCGAAAACGCAGAGGAAGAAGGCTTGATTTGCAAGTTTCTTGGTGCACCACTCGAGTTCTATGGTGACGACAAAGGCTGGGTTAAAAGCATGAAATGCATTGCTATGGAGCTCACTGAACCTGACGCGAAAGGCCGGCGTGGTGTAAAAGAGGTTCCAGGCTCAGAATTTACAATGGATGCTGACACCGTTATCGTTGCAATTGGTCAAACTCCAAACCCAATTATCCAGCGAACAACTGAAGGCTTACAAAGCGATCCAAGACATGGAACCATATGCGTTAATGAATTGGGCAAAACCAGTCTTGACGGAGTCTATGCAGGCGGAGACGTCGCAACAGGAGCAGCCACAGTTATCAGCGCAATGGGTGCAGGCAAACGAGCAGCAA
Source organism: Candidatus Bathyarchaeota archaeon (assembly GCA_963729805.1). Lineage (GTDB taxonomy): Archaea > Thermoproteota > Bathyarchaeia > Bathyarchaeales > Bathycorpusculaceae > Bathycorpusculum. The sequence continues at coordinate 254,624 of CAVSPH010000010.1, forward strand.
AAGCTATGCATGAATATCTCATGAACAAGAAATAATTTTTTTAATTTATTCTCTTTTGAGACTTCTTTAATCTTATTTGGTTGTTCTCTTCTTTTCCAGAGAAATTGCTATTTTCTTGTAATCTTTCTTTTGTTTATTTATTGTTATTGACTAGAATTCGCGGGAGTTTTTGATCAGCTTGTTTTAGGTTGCTTTTCTAATTTAGAGTTTAAATTAGCTGCAGGTCACGGTTTAAAATGGTTAGAATCGGTTGAAATTGGTTAAAAATGGTTAAAAACGGTTTGAAAAGGTTAAAAAAGTATCGGTTTTTGGTCTATATTTTTTGGTTTTTTCTATTGGGTTTTGTTATAGAGTAATATAGCTTCAAGAGTAATTGCATCTTGTGTGGAGCGTTAGTGTTTGAGGAAGATGAAGGGTTCCGGTAATTACTTGAGAAATCAGGTTAGAAAAAATCTGGTCATTTCGCTTTTTTGTTTGTTTCTTTTTGTTTTAGTTTTTTTCGTTTTATTCTTTAGATTGTTCTCTACTTTGAGGGTGGGTGTTATTGAGGGTGTTTTGTTCTTGGTTGCCCTGATTCCGTTGGCTGGGTTCTACTTTTTTTCGCGTAAATATCAAATTTATCGTGGTGGTTGGGAGGGTGAAAAAAGAGTAACAGATCTTTTAAGTAGCAGCTTAGGTGATGATTTTTTTCTTTTGAATAATTTGTATTTTCATGACGGCGGGGGTGATATTGATCATCTCGTTCTTGGGTCTAAAGCTGTTTTTGTTTTGGAGACGAAAAATTGGAGCGGCGAGATTACCTGCAATGGTGATGAGTGGCAAAGAGTTGGTAAACGTCTTTATGGGGGTAGTCCAAGTGTGCAAGTCAAGAAGAATGTGGCCAAGATAAGGCGCATAATTAATTCTTCCAAAACCTTAAGTTCATCCGGCACCAATGTTGAAGGTATTTTGGTTTTTACAAACAATAATTCCAATCTGCATTTGAATAATCCTACAGTTTTAGTTGTAAAACTTTCTGAATTGCCTAACACCATAACATCGTTTAGAAGCTCAAGCAACTTTTCGCGCCCTCAACTTGAGACTATCGGGAAGGAGATTCTGAAACGCGAATGATATGCTAACATAACTCGACTTGTCATGAATTGCCGCTGTGTGGTGGTTCCGCATTAATTTTTTGTTGAAGAATGTAATACGTTCTTTGTATGACAGAAATAGTTACTGTCAGGGTTAAAAAGTCCTTGAAAGAAAAGGTCCGAAGATACAAAATAGACGTTAGCAAAACTGTTCGATATCCCATAACATTTACATACTTAAGTGTATATACTTATAAGCTTGTATGTGTATATGTGTTAATGTAAATAAGCGACAAGAAAATAACAGAATGACATGCAAATATTTGCAACTCGCTTATTTCAAAAACAAAAAGAAGTGATTAAAATTGGGTCGCATCAATGTGGACATCTCAGACGAATTAGAAAAACAGCTAAGACTAAAAACTGTAGAGCGATTCGGCGGTAAAAAAGGCGACTTATCAAAAGCTGTCCAAGAAGCAGTAAGAACATGGATCAACAACAAACAATAAAGTCGCCTCCTCAAAATACCCTTAACTATATTATAGGAAGCCTATGTAAAAGGCAGGGGCAAGCCAGTTAGCCTGGAACATCCTCTCATGAGGGTTATGGGCAATCTAGCTGGAACGATCCCTTTGCAAAAAGTCCCAAGCAAGCAACGACTTATTGTTAGCCAATCAGAAAGAAAATTCGAGAATGTTCACGCAGATTAATAATAAGTGGATGGATTTAGAAAATGAGTATAACACAACAAGTTTTAAAATCTCGTCAGAGCTTAGTGGAAAAGTGTCCAGAATGTACAAGCAATAATCTAGTTCATGATTACGACGCAGGCGAAACCATCTGCGGTGACTGTGGTCTCGTTTTATATGAGCAGATGTTAGATAAGGGCCCCGAGTGGCGTGCTTTTACCCAGCAAGAGAAAGCGTCAAGAAGCCGCGTTGGTCTCCCTACATCTTACTCAGTTTATGACAAAGGTTTGTCCACTGCGATTAGTCAAGTGGATAGAGACGCTTATGGGAGAAAATTGCCTATCGCAACTAGGTTGCAGATGTGGCGTCTTAGGAAATGGCAAATACGCAGTCGAGTGCACTCATCCATCGATCGAAACCTCGCTCAAGCTATGAGTGAACTTGACCGTTTATCAGGCGTTATGTACATCCAACCTCATATCAAAGAAAAGGCGGCTGTTATTTATCGCAGAGCATTAGACAAAAGCTTAGTCCGTGGGCGGTCAATTAACTCCATTGTTGCAGCGGCACTTTATGCTGCTTGCCGCGGAAGCGGTATACCTCGAACCCTTCGCGAAATCGCTGACGCAAGTCTTGTTGATAAGAAAGATGTTGCGAGATGTTATAGAATACTATTGAAAGTGCTGGATTTTCACGTGCCAATTTCTGACCCGTTGACATACATCTCAAAAATTGCAGAAAAGACTGGAATATCAGGTAAAACACAGGGTACTTCTATAGCAATACTCAGAGAAGCGAGACGAAAACGATTTTCGGCAGGAAAAGATCCAATGGGCATGGCTGCGGCTGCACTTTACATAGCTTGCCTCCAGAATAACGAAAAGATAACACAAAAAGAAATTGCAGATGCATCGGGAGTCACAGAAGTTACAGTTAGAAACAGATACAAGGACCTAAAAAGGCAGCTGAACATCGAAACACCCAATCGAAAAACATGGTTTTAGTCCTCTCTGTTTTCTGTCACTAGAAAATCTGTTAAATTGTCTTCAGAAGAGAGGGAACAGATTTCCAAAGGAGAATGAGTAATTCCAAATGAGTAATTCCTTTATCTGTAGGCGGCTTTTGCGATGAGTAAGAGAGGAGAAACAGGAGAACAAGATCGGGGAAAACCTCAACCTCGAAAAAAGAAGGAAAGGGAAGATGCACGCAAGAAGAAAAAACTCGACTGAGTCGAAAGACAAAATTCAAGATAGGATTTCTAGCCACCAGAAAATGAGTTCAAAAGTCCTGTTTTAGTTTCATTCTAATTTACACAATGATGATCATTGCTTGGTTTCAGTGTAGCAGTAAGAAGTTAGTTACAAATGCGCTATGTATCTACAGAAATTTGCACTTTTTATAGAAAGGGATTAACTGGGGGTGGATTTGAACCTACAGTTCAATGGAGGTGTCGCCCGCATTTTACAATTTTTTCTAACTTCATCCACGTTATTTATTCTCAATATTATGGCAAGAATTTAGAATTAAATTCAAAATATAGTAAGTGATTCTTATAATTTGCATAGATATTTAAATTCATACAATAGATTTAATAATGGTGGCGGCACAAGAGGTAGAAGTGTTTCAAATATGTCAAGAAAAGTTCAAGTTAAAAAGCAACTAATCGCAAAACCTATTAGCGCAAAGCCTCTCGCAACAGTCTCCTTTGAAAACGGTTTTCACTTCTATACAGCTATTGGGAACTATACTGGAATAACTGCAACCAATCTAAGTGAGTTCGCCGCGAAGCTACTAATCATTCCAAAGGAGTCAATCACATTCCATTCACAACGCAAAGACTTCCAAAAATGGATAGAATACACAATAAAAGATGCCACACTAGCAGAAAGAATAAACAAGGTAAATGGAGAACAATCTGCGGAAGACTTGAGAAAAGAAATCCTCAGTACTGTAGAAACGTGCAAGTAGTACGCTCTTTAATAACTATCCCTTCCTCTCTCAAGCTCGATTAATCTTTATCTCTCTTTTTACCTAAAGAGACCTAATGACTGTTCAAGAGTCGTAGTATCCGTAATTATTTGAATATGCCACCGACTTTAACGGCGCAAAAATCTTCAGAAAACCCAAACCATAATAATTTCTCCTGTTCTGCACTCTGCGTTTTTGCTTTTAATGGTGCAGAAGTGGATTCGAACCCTCAAGGCAGTGGAGACATCAACCGCATTCCCTTTTTTACGATTAATTACGTCTGGTTAGATGATCATTTAATAGCTTGTAGGTGCAATTGTTTTTTGAGGAGATTGTTTTGTTAAGACCTATTGATTTGGTTCGTTGTTTTCATAATGCGTTTCGTCGGGATATGTCGCAAATTGACTCCTTGGCTCTAAGAGTAACGCGTGAGGGTGGAGATTTTTTTCCTGTTTTTGATCGTCTTCGAGTGATAGGTGAAATCTTGGATTATCATGCTCGGGGTGAGGAGGCAGCAGTTTTTCCAGCCGTTGACAAAATTGCGCCTCTTGTAACTAAAGCTTACATTATGGATCATCGTGAACTTGACAACATGGTCAGCGGGTTAGAGGTAATCAGTAAAGCGCCTGACCCTTTAACAGCGGCTAGAGCAACGGCGGTTTTGAACTCTCATCTGCGGATTCATTTAGACAAGGAAGATGTGCATCTTTATCCGATTCTCAGAGAAAAAACGACGGATGATGAACAGATCGCAATCGCTAAGATAATGTCGAGCCAGACGCCTCCTGACCGATCTCCTATTCAAGTTGGATGGCTGTTCCCTTTACTTGAACTTGATGATCAGGTGAAAGTCACCCGATTATTTGTGACGATAATGCCTCCACCAGTTTTCGCTATGGTCAAGCCACTAATAAGAAAAGGCGTTTCAACAAACTGGGCTTTGTTGACTGAGCAGATTCCTGAACTATCCGACAAATAATCTTTAAAAGCTCTCCGCCAAACTTCCAACTGCTGTTGCGAGATGGGATTTTTGCTCTTAAGATGGCCGAAGTATTCGTTGTGTTATTTGTTGTTATTGGGCAAAGACATAGCTTGTTTCGTTGATGATGTCATTTTGCCAGGTGCCTATCCAAGTAATTCTGTATGGAATGCCGTTTGATGTGGTTGAGTAGTCTGCTGTGATTTTGTAAATGGGGTTTGGATATACTGGATAGGTAATTGTTGCGTTCCAGCCTTGGCTGTAGTACATGTATGTTTCTGCTCCGACGAGGTTGTTTTGGGTTGCTCTGCCTCCGGTCCAAATTAAATTTGTCATGAATTGTGCTGTCTCAGGATGGTTAGTCTGTATGTAATTCATTGTGGAATCGCGTACGGTTTCTTGCGTCGCAAGTGCGGGGCTCGGTGTTGGCGTTGGGTTAGCTGAATTTGTGGGAGCTGGCGTTGTCGTGGATGTTGGCGTTATTGTGGGTGTGGGTGTTGGCTGGAGTGTCGTAGGACATGCAGTTGGTGTGGGTGAAAATGTTGGCAGAAGTGCGGGCGTGTATTTTTGAGAAGCGTTTTGGTAAAGTTGACGTGCCGTGGTTAAGGAGCATATCGCCATGCCTATTGAGGCGCAAGCAACTATCAGGAGGGTAGCTGCTATTTTGATTGTTGCAGACTTTGACGAAAAGAAATACAATTTTAGGCTCTCTTTTTGCAACTTTTAATTGATCTCTATTTGTGCCTCAGGTGTATAAGAAACTTGTCAAAAATGGAATACCGTTTTTTTTTATGAATGGATTTCAGATGTTTGAATTTGATCTCCTTAGCCTTTAGAGGAGTTTTGAGAAGTCATCATAAACTCTTTTTCTGTGGCCAATAAAAAGCACTATTACCTTGTTTTGGTCTGAATCTATCTCGTAGATCGCTCGGTAGTCACCCGATCTTACGGTCCAAAAATGTGAGGGATTTAGCGGTTTACCTGCTTTCCATGGGTCGATCCTAAGTTCGTCTAGCGCTTTTTTGATTCTAGCTTTGTTTTCAGCATCTATTTTTCTCAATTCTTTGGCGGCGTTTGGATGCAGGAAAACCTTGAAAACCAAAAGTTTATGCTTCCTCTAATGGAACCAATTTTTCAGGATGTTTCTTTGCTTCTTCACTTCGCTTGCTTAAAAGTTCGTAGAATTTTCGGGTTTTCTCTCGTTCCTCATAGAGACTTAATATTGTTTTTATGGCGTCACTTCGGCTTTTAAATCGTCCTTCAGCTACCCAGCAGTCGATTTCTGCGATCATTTCTTGAGGAAGTCTCAATTGAACTTGAGCCATATAAGTCACTGTAGACAGTAGTGTTTACAAATCATTTAAGACTTTTGTTACTAATTCAGAGTTACGATCCTGCTCTGTTCGGTTTCCAAGATCTTTTGCCGCTATTCTTTGAAGGTGTTGAAGCTGAATAGTTCTTCTATTGGTTTCTTGTTTTTTGGTTTTGGTTGCTCAGCAGGGTAACCTAAAGTCAGTAAAGCCACGACTTTCCATTTGTCGGGGATTTTTAGGGATTCTTTTACTTTGTTTTCGTCGAATGCGCCTATCCAGCAGGAGCCGACTCCGAGTGCCCAGGCGGCGATGACCATGTTTTGCATTGCGATTGTTGTGTCGACGACTGCCCATTTTCCGGTTAGGAGCGATTTTACGTCTGCGCATCCGACAATGACTATCGGAGCATCCTTGATGAAACCGTTAAATGGCATGTTGGAGAATTTCTTTGTTAGTTCATGGTCTTTTGCTATTATGAAGTGGATTGGCTGTTTATTGACAGCCGAGGGCGCTTGTCTACCCGCTTCAAGGATTTGTTTCATTACCTCTTCGGGTATATCTTTATCTTCGTAGCGTCTAACGCTTCTGCGGCTGAGAATTAAATCAATAGTGGACATAAACTTCACATATTCCTAAACTTCACTTTTTCATTTCAGTTAAGCCTCTTAAAAACGCTTCTCCGATAATTACTGCATGCTTAGTTATTTATTCAACAACGAATTTAGTATTACGCTAGTTAGTAAGTTGATGTGTGGTTGCGAAACTGAAGACGATTAGTTCTGTTGTTTGTCCTTTTTGCGGTTGTTTGTGCGATGATATTGAAATAACCGTTGATAACGGAAAAATAGTGAAGAATAAGAATGGTTGTGTTCTTAGCCAAGCTAAATTTTTAAATTTTAACAATGAGCATCGGATCCAAAAATCGCTTATGAGAAAAAATGGCGTGTTGGTTGAGGTTTCTTTTGAGGAAGCGGTGGCTACGGCTGCTGATATTCTTGCGAATGCTCATTTTCCTGTTTTGTATGGTTGGAGTAGTACGAGTTGTGAGGCTCAACGGATTGGAATAGAATTAGCAGAAGAGGTTGGCGGTGTTTTTGATAATACTTCCACTGTTTGTCATGGGCCTTCGGTTTTAGGTATGCAGGAAGAAGGCATTCCATCTTGCACTTTAGGCGATGTTAGGCACCGCGCTGATCTAATTCTCTATTGGGGTTGTGATCCTTTTAGTTCCCACCCAAGGCACATGCAAAGATACACGATGTTTTCTGAGGGAAGATTTGGAGACCAGTCGCAGGTCCAAGCAGGCAGCACTGATGTTTGTTATCTGCCTCAGACGTTGAGAAGAGAAGATCGGAAGCTTTTGGTTGTTGATGTTCGCAAAACCTCGACCGGCGCGATGGCGGATTTCTTTCTTCAGGTAGAACCAAACAAGGACTATGAGCTTATTTCGGCTTTGCGAATGCTGGTTAATGATCAGGAAATTGATGTTGAGTCGGTGGCTGAATTCCCGTGGAGTATCTCCGTGAAGTTACTGATGTTTTGGTAAATTGCAGTTTTGGGGTGCTTTTCTTTGGGATGGGTTTGGCTCAGAGTGAGGGCAAGTCTCGAAATATTGAAGCTGCTATTGAGTTGGTTCAGGATCTTAATGCTCGCACAAAGTTTGCGATGATGCCTATGAGGGGCCATTTTAATGTCTGTGGTGCGAATGTTGTTTTAACTTGGCAGACTGGTTTTCCTTTCGGTGTAGATTTTTCTCTTGGCTACCCAAAATATAATCCTGGCGAAACCTCGATAGTTGATATCCTTACGCGCCATGAGTCCGATGCGGTTTTAGTTGTTGCTTCCGATCCGGTTGCTGGCTTTCCCAAGGATGCTGTGGAACACCGAGTTAAGAATCCGCTTATAGTTATTGATCCTCACCTGAATGCCACGTCGTTGATGGCTGATGTAGTTTTTCCGTCTGCGATGGTGGGCATTGAAATCGAAGGAACGGCTTATCGCATGGATCGTGTACCTCTTCCACTTAAGAAAGTCCTCAAAGCTCCAAGTGGAATTTTAGGTGATGAAGAAATTTTGAATAGAATACTCAAAGAAGTAAAGAGGATAAAATCTAGGAAATTAGTTCAGCCTACTTGATTGTTCGTTTAGTTTGTTTGCTATTCTTCTTTTTGTTGTTTTCATGTTGAGCCATGTTTTTCTTGAAAATATGGCGAATCCGGTTATGCTGGTTATTAGAAGAGTGCTCATGGTGATGGTGTTGGGTAGGGTGAGTCGGTGGATTGAGGATATGGCCATGGCGAGAAAGATGTAGAGCGTAAAAAGGCTTGTAATTAGTTGTGCGGCGTGGATTGGTTTTCTGATTTGGTAGATTTTTGCTTTTGTTTTGTTGAGTGCGGATTCCACTTTTGGTGATACGTCTGGGAGGTCGTCTGGACCAGGGTTATTCCTGTTAGGAGGAAGAATCGTCCGGTGTTGACTGCTATGTTTGCGGAGGTTACGAGAAGAAGAGGTGCGGATAGGGACAGATATATAGCCTATGACGTAGACTACAGGATGTGATTAGGACGAAGAACCCGTGAGGAGCATAGTGGTGGAACCATAGTCGTCCTGTGTGCAGGCATCTGCCTATGCTTGCGGTTGGGAAGATGTTGATGAGTGCTGCGGCGCCTGCAATGAGAAAGAGGTTGCCGTTGATTAGGTATGGTGAATATGGTTTCCAGTAGGACGCGGAATTGTGAAAGCTGTAGTAGGCCCAGGAATTGTAGAAGCCATACAAGATACCGGCTATTGAAGCTAAGGTGATCATGGAATTAAGAACTAATGCTAAACTGAAGGTTTTCTTAAGCAATATCCAAGCGGAACAAACCATATGTCAAACCCTAGAAGCTGCCTGACTGAACATTTTGAATTTACACTACAAGATCACTCTATTAAAATTAACGCATGTCCGCGGCTGAAACAATGGCAAGAAAATAACTCAGATATTTTTTGTTTAAAATTTATAGGTGTTTGACAAGCATTACTATTGAAGGCTGTGAAGAGTTTGGGTAGCATTTCGTTTGGTGCTTTTGTTGGTTTTTTGGTAATTCTTATTTTGGCTTTGGTTTTTCATGGAGCCGGTTATCTTGCTGGTCTGTTTATCGGGGGTTTGGTGGCTGGCATTGTTACTAGAGGGGTGTTTGGAGGGACGATTGCGGGTTTTCTGGCAGGTATTTTTAGCGCTGTTGTTGTGGCGATTTTGGTTTTTCTTGGTTTTGCTTTTGCAGGTGGACTTGCCGGAGGTCTTTTTGGCGCGTTTGTTGGCGGTTTGGCTGGTTTAGTCTTAGGGATTGTTGCGCTTCTTCTATCTGTTTTCGCTGGCATAATTTCCGCCATCGGCGGCTTAATAGGCGGAGCAATCGCCCGGTAAATTTAACTCAGCAGTTTCCGCAGTTTTTTCTTTGTCCTATCTATCTATCATGAAAGTTTTCTCATGTGATAGCTTTTCAGGTACCCGATCTAAGATCATTTTTTCTGCTGGCTTTTTGGTTAAAACCACAGGGTTCAGTTGCTTTGCAAGTTCCAGCGCGGAATCCAGTTTGCAGCTTCGTTCTGCATATATTTCAAACAAAACGCCGTCTTTGCGTACAGTGTCTCCAAGCTTTGAGTGTAACACAAGGCCTGCACCTTTCTCTTTAGGCGCTCCCGCTTCGCGGGCAATCCGCACGATATCTTCAGTGCTTAACCATATGACTTTGCCTGCGTGTTCTGACTTCACTTCTGCTCTCTTCAGGACCGAAAGGTAAGTCATCAGGCTTTACTTTGGGGTTTCCGCCTTGGGCTGCAATAATTTGGCGCATTTTTGCTTCGGCTTTCCCTGAATCCAGCATTTCTTCTGCTTTAACTTGACCGTTTTCGACTCCGACCATCTCGAAAAGCATTCCTGCAAGGCTGACTGCTTTGTCTCTGAGGTCAGGCGGGCCACCGCCCATGAGTGTCGTTAATGCTTCCGAAGCTTCAAGGGCAGGTCCAATACAGTGACCTAAAGGTTGATCGCCGAAAGTTAGAGCACACTGGATGGTTAAGCCTAAGCGTTTCCCTAAATCTACAAAATCCGACGCCAAAGTGTATGCTTCGGTTCTTGTTTTGATTTTCGCCGCCATCCCTGTCGGGATGTCGATGGCGACGTGTGTTGCTCCTACAGCTTTTTTCTTGCTAAGAATCGAAGGTAAAAGCATGGGGTCAATTCCGAGTGGATATTCGACTTGTATGAAAAGATCATCGGCTGGCGCTAGCTCCAATGAGCCTCCCCAAACCAGGCATCCGTTTGTTTTTGCTACAATGTCTTTGATTTCGTTGATGGATAGGTTTACGGGGCAGAGTGTTTCGACTCTGTCTGCGGTTCCAGCTGGCGAGGTGATTGCTCTTGAGGATGTTTTGGGTATGGTAAATCCTGCTGCGGCTATGATGGGTACGACAAGCATTGAGGTTTTGTCGCCTGGTATGCCGCCTACGCTGTGTTTATCTAAGATTGGTCCTTCGCCGAAATTGAGTGTTTTTCCACTTGAAACCATGGCTCTTGATAAGGCCTCGTTTTCAGCGGTACTTAGTCCATGAATGCTCAGTGCCGTTAAGAAAGCGGCTATTTCGACGTTGCTTAAATGTTGTTCGACAACATCTTTGACGATGTTGGTTATGTCGTTTTCGCGGAGTCGTTCACCGTGGAGTTTAGCTCTGACGTTGAATAGTGATTCGGGAAGTGGAGCTAGCTGCTACGTTGACTGTGTCGTCTTCTTTAAGGCCAAGTGCCGAAAATGTTTCTTCGTAGAGTCCAATGCGGTTTTTGGGGAAATATGCCGCTAAGTTGGCTATGGCGATCATTTCTGTTTTTCGCATGCTATTCGTATTCTGTCTCAGCTATGGACTCCCAAGTAGGTTGGCGCTCTGTTCGCTTAATATGGCGATTCTGCTACCGCCAGTAGAAATCATTAAGACTTCAACGGTTAGCTCCATCGTGAAAACAGGACAATTATGATATGATTACTGGAATAGTTAAAGATTTTAAGTAAACCGAGTTCAGTACTACAAGGGATAAACGTCTTGAAGTATCTTGACTTTGTAGATTCAACTTACATGCCTAAAGAAACCGATTTAATTTGCACTTTTTATCTGGAGCCAGAAGGCATTAGCCTCAAGGAAGCTGCTGGGGGCGTTGCTGCGGAAAGTTCGATTGGTACATGGACCGAACTTACGACTGCTAAGCCTTACGTGAAACAGGTTGGCTGCTCACGTTTTCAGTTTAGAAGGCAACGAGGTGAAAATTGCTTATCCCATTGAGCTCTTTGAGTCATCAAACATGCCTAACATTTTAAGTAGCGTTGCTGGAAACATTTTCGGGCTCAAAGCGCTCAAGAATCTGCGATTGCTTGACATTCAAATGTCCCAAAGGACTGATTAGAGAGTTTTAATGGTCCAAGGTTTGGCATAGCTGGGATCCGCAAACTTTTACAAGTTCCAATGCGTCCTCTTGTTGGTACGATAATTAAGCCGAAACTTGGGTTGGACACCAAAGATCATGCTCATGTGGCTTATGAGGCTTGGAGCGGGGGCTGCGACATCGTGAAAGACGACGAAAATTTGAGCAGCCAAAAATTCAATCCTTTTGAAAACCGACTCACCCAGACTTTGGAGAGCCGAGATAAAGCCCAAGCGGAAACAGGTGAACGCAAAGTCTACATGGTAAACATCACCGCTGAAACCCAAACTATGCAGAAACGTGCCCAAGCCGTCATTGACCAAGGTGGGGAATACGCATGGTCGACATCTTAACTTGCGGCTGGTCTGCATTACAAACTCTTCGTGACGAAAATCTCAAACTCGTTATTCACGCTCACAGCGCTGGACACGCCGCCTTCACCAAAAACCCAATACACGGCATCGCCATGCGACCAATAGCCACAGTTGCAAGAATAATCGGTGTGGACCAGCTGCACGTGGGCACAGTTGTTGGCAAAATGTCGGAAACAAAAAGCAGGAAGTGCTCGAAAACATGACGCTCTGCAAAGCCCAAATGGGCGACGTTGAAGCCTGTTTTGCCTGTTGCCAGCTGGTGGACTGCATCCACGGTTGGTTCCTGCTTTAATAGAAACTTTCGGCAACGATTTGTTATTCAAGCTGGTGGCGGAATCCACGGACATCCAAATGGTACTGTTGCGGGTGCGAAAGCAATGCGGCAAGCGGTAGACGCAACTTTGGAAGGCAAAACGCTTGAAGAATACGCTAAAAACCATAGAGAATTGAAGCGGCTTTAAAGCATTGGAGCACTTAAATGGATTTGAGAATCCAAGGATAGCTTTGTTTTACAATTTCAACGATTACTGGGGAGCAATTATTCCTTCTTCACAGATAAACCCATGAATGTACTTACTTGGGGTAACGTCAAAAGCAGGGTTGTTTACCAACAATTTTTCTGGTGCTTCATCCCAGACTTCTGCTGGGCTGCGTTGCTCGATTTTTTCGCATGCTCCCCTAATGTTTCTGGGTCAAACTTAAGAGTTCCGTTACCATGTAGAAGGGCTTGCTTGCTTCATGAGCCAAAACTGCGATTATCACTAGTGCCAATCTTGTTAACCACATTGCCTTCCGAAGTGATGGCGTCTGCGCCCACAACAACAAAATCAGCCTCCCATGAAAGATCGAACGTGCAGAGTCCACAATAAACGTAGTTTCAACACCGAGATCCACCATTTCTTTGAGCTGTGATTCTGCCTTGAAAGGCTGGTCTGGTCTCGGTGCAGATAACATTAAAGTTTTTGCCGTTCGGCTTTGGCTATTGCAAGCATGCGTGTCACAGTTGAAGAGTGACAATGAGTAAAGATCACGCTGCCGTCGCGAATTCTTTTAGCTCCTATTTCCGCAATACTTCTCTTTTGAAGCCTCAAGATTCTGAGGAAAAGTTTTGCCTTAGAAGTAACATCCAGACACAGCACTTCAACTTTTTCTGCTGTTGGCTTCAGCTTGGGAAATTACCCATCGTATAGCATTTCTCATTAAAGGCTCGGTTTCTCTTGAGGCAAAAAGCACCTTTTGGGTTTCTTTTAGTTCCTTTAAAAATTCATATTTGCTTTTTGTTTTCGTTTGTTCTGCCAGAGTTTGTAATGCTTTTATGGCGGCTACCGCAACGTTTCTTGCTCCTTGAACTTCAAGTTTTCTAATGTGTTCAGCTGTTGCGCGGACCGTTTCATTCATAATTCCAATCTCCAGATAACTATAATTTTGTTTGTTAATTTTATTTTATGTGATGCTTATAAGCCAATTCTTAAGAATATTTGTCGATTTTTTGTTGTTTATTTTTGATTGTTTTTTGGGATGCGCTTCGAGGCTGTGACTGCCATGTAGATGGCGCCGACTACAATGATGATACCGATTATGAGAAGCATTTCTGCCTAGGTCTTGGGATGAGTTGGCTGGGTTTGTTAGATCAAATAAGCCAAATATGCCTATGGTTACAAGAATTAAACCGCCCATGAGATATCCGATAAAGCCGTGTTCAGTTTTTTCCTTCTTCTCCACTTTTTCGGGAACAGGGGCCTCTTGGTTTTGGGGTTTTTCATACAAGTTGAAATGTTCTGGCGGTGTTGGTTCCGGTGATGCGGCGCCTTTTAGGGATGTTCCGCAGCGTGGGCAAAACGCTACCGTTTCGTCAACTTGGTTGCCGCAATTCGGACAATAGGGCATAGGCTATCTTCCTTTTCCTATGTTTTATGAGTCAGAGTATTTAAAACATCCATTCTTTCTTAGAGAGAAAGATATATGGTGCCTATGTGATATAGTCGACTGGGCAAAACAGTTGGCTGAAACTTCCGAATCTCAAGCGTTAACTGATAAGCGAAAAGAAAGCTTAATCACGTACGTTTATGTAGGCTCCATTTTCATCGTTCTTGCCCTGATCTTCGTCATCAATAGTGGCGTTTGGGGAAGCGTTGTTAATTTCTTTAGCTCATTGATTCTTGCTCCTGTTCCAGGTACTAGCATATCTTTGCCTGCGCCTCTAAATCCAGCCGCGTACACTCATCTTTATGCTGCGGCTTTCCAGTTCAGTTTAGGAATAGGAATTTTAGAAATTGTAGTATTAATTGTTAGGATTTTGTTGTCTTCGCCCATTGCAAGAAAAGCGGAAACGATTGAGAACATGGTTTTTTGGCTTGCAACCAGTTATCTGATTTTGACTTATCTGTCTAAAATTTCGGTCCAGACTGATTGGTTTATTTTTTGGGCTGGAATAATTTTGATAGCCGGCTTATCCTTGCTTGCAAGAGCCTTTATTCTTATGGTCCGAAAATAGATTTTATTTCTTTTTTACTTTCAGTTTCCACCAGAGCTTCATGATTTGCTTAAACATATTCCATGAATCTTTGGCGATGTTGACTTTTGTGCTGGTGCCGCTTTTCCACTCCACAGCTATCTCTTTAATTTTGTAGCCATGGCGGTGTGCTCTTACCATGATTTCGGTGTCCCAAAACCAATGGGTTGCTTCAACTTCGTCGAGTAGCTGCAGTGTTGGTTCTTTTTTGAAGGCTTTGAAGCCGCATTGGTGGTCTCTGAGTTTGGAGCCGAGGATGTGTCGGACAGAAAGTTGTAACTTTTAGAGCTTATGCTTCTGCTTAGGGAGCGTTCAACTTTGCTTTCCGGCAGCATTCTTGAGCCTGTTGAGAAGTCGTAGCCTTCAACTGTGATGGCGTCCACGAGGGGTTTAAGGTATTTGAGGTCTGTCGCCAGGTCCAAATCCATGTAAACAAAAACTTCCCCACCGCATTGCTTGAATGCGTTGTTGAGTGCTGTTCCCCTTCCCAGCCGCTTTTCGCGGTGAATATGCTTTACGTAAGTATATTTTTGGGCTATTTCTTCGGAGCGTTCGGTTGTGCCGTCGGTGCTTCCATCTTCCGCGATTACAATTTCAAAGGAGTATCCTGAGTCTTTTAGGGCTTGGCTAACTTTTGTCACGGCGCCTTCCAGCTTGTCTACTTCATTGTAAGCTGGAAGAACAACCGAAACTGCTACCTCACTTTTAGGAGGGGTTTGCTTCTCCATTAGAAGACCCAGCTTCCAAACCACTTCAAACTGTTAACGGTTGAAGTTGACGTTGGCACTCCAGAAATAACTGGGTAGAACATAACAAACAAAGCCACAACAAGTGCAAAGTAAACGATTGACAAGATTTTGACATATTTATTATCCCAGTATTTGCTTATGACAAAGGCTGAGCCCAAACAGAGGAACGGAACGTTCACGTAGAAATGATAGATGAATACCACTCGGGAAATTACTATGTAGGGCAGCCATTGGAAGAAGAAAAATGTAATTATAAAGATGGCTGGCAGGTTCTGTTTTAGGCTAAAGTGCTTCCTGAAGAGTTTCGGCACATAGAAAACTGTTAATCCTATGACAGCAGCGAAGCCAAACCACCAAAGGGCTGGGTTTCCTAGCAGCACAATGGTTGATTCTTTGCCGTTAGGTAGAGATGCTAATTGAAGCCATAACGGAACATGAACATTCCTGTTTAAGAGGTCAAACATGAAGGGCCAACTAAACCATGGCGAAGCAAATGGATGTGTAGCTTTCAAGGTGGATTGGTAGATGTACATTTGTCCTTGAAGGTTTATGACATCAAAAAATGATCTGCCGGCAAGCATGTCGGGAATGTATGTTATGAAGTAAATTCCAAGTCCAAATAACAGGAAAACGACGATTGCTGAGTAGGGGTGATCCAGGAAAGCATAAGCTTTCGCCGAAAGGTTACCTTTCAAATTCTTAACTTCGTTGAGTCGGATTGCTAGGAGTAGAACTAGTTGTCCTACAAAACCAAATAAGACAAGCCATTTTGTTGAGAAGCCTAATGCTGCAAACGTAATGGCTAAGAATAGTGGTATGATGCTGGTTTTCCAGCCTTTGTCAAGAACAGCTTTGAGGTAAATTAAGAAGAACAACTGTGAGGCTAGAGAGAAGAAGACCACATATGTGTCTGCTGTTCCCATCCTCGCCATGGTGAAATGCATGAAGTCAAACGTTAACAGGAATGCTGCTGTGAAGCCGCCGATCCATGTTCCGAACAGCTTCTTGCCCAGTAAGTACATAACCACAATCATCATGGTGGCGAAGATGACGCCCATGATGCGCCATCCGAACGGATCGAAGCCGAAAATTAGGAGGCTTGAAGCCTGAATCAATTTTCCCAGCGGTGGATGTGTCCACTCATACGGCAACTGCGAGTGCAAATACTGTTCTGCTGTTCTCACAAAATAGATCTCGTCAAAATACGTGTTCTCCATGTAATCTGACGGATACTGAACCAGGTTTTGCTCATCAATTAAGTTGTGAATGTTTGGATTTCCGCCACTTAGGGAACTTATCGATTGGATTGGGATTTGGGTGTTGTTTTGATCTATAACTGCAATTTCGGCAATTATCTGGTCGTATGAGCCAGTTGAGCCAAAGCTTAGTTTGAGATATTGGGTTGTTTGGCCGATTGATACTTCATGCCACTTGTAATAGTCTTCCGACCACGAGCCAGAGTATGGCCAAGTATCGTTTATGGGGCTATTTTGCCAGTTTTCTGGTGAGCCTGTTGCTATTGAGACGTTTATTGCGCCCTGTTTAAGTAGAAAAACCATTGATTTAACGTTGATTTGGCTGCCAAGGTCTATGTAGACGCTTTGTCCATCAGTCATTTGGGCTGTGGTTGTGGGCGACTTTATGTAGCCAAGATTCACTGTCGCTATGGAGAAGAAAACAATTGCTAGCAGAACAATTGTGATTATGTCTTTTTTGTCTATTTTTAAGTCAAAGTTCAGGTTCATGCGGTTCACCTTCCTCTATTGTTGGTTTTGGCTCTGGGGGTTCATCTTTTAGCCAGGTGCGTTTGTCCCACATTATTATTGATGCATAGATGAGCATTAATAAATTAATGGTGCCTACTGCAAGAACTATTGGGTTTCCACTTAAGTTGGGGCTAGCGTTTGGATATGAAATATTTAGCCAGTAGAGAATGTATGCTTCATTGACAAGAAGAGTGCCCGTTAACACCGCATAGAGTGGGCGGGCTTTTTTGATAAATGGAAACATCAGTGCTAAGACGCTTATGGCTGGGAATAAGTAGCGCTCATGAATTCGGGTTGGCAGCATGAAGAAGGCAAAGAAAAGCATGAATGCTGCGAAGACTGCCAGGTAATCGTTTGAATTGTTGAAGTGTTTGTGCAAGAAGTATATGGTGAAAACCGCAAAAGCCCCAAACAGCGCCCAGCCGATGTAAACGAGGTTTCCATCTGGCATCCACAGCCCAAACAGACCCCAGAGGTTGAAGGCGTTAATTGATGTGTAGGCGTATCCTTTGTAGGCTCCAAAGTAAATGTTTGTCAGGAAAGTGATCGGGTTGCCTCCCCACTCAAATGGAGCAATTACTACGAAAACTGTGGCTGTAAACGCGATGATAGAAACTAACAGTTGTTTTAAGCCGTTTTTTCTGTAAATTAAGTAAGCAATCAAAGGCAGCAGTGCTATTCCTTGTGGCTTGGTTAAGAGTCCGATGGCGAAGGCTGCTGCTGAAAGTTCAGGTTTAGATTTAAGCGCTAACATAAGTGAAAGAACGAGGAAAAAGGTGTAGATGGCGTCGTATTGCCCCCAAACTGCTGCGTCGTAAATTACAGCTGGATTAAAGGCATATAGCGCCGTAGCCACCAGTGCAAGTTTGAAGCTTGATTGTTTTCTAACAAAAATATAGATTAAGATTGATGTTCCTAAGTCGAAGAGGTTTGGAACTAGCTTAATCATGTTCACCAAGGGGATCGAGAATGTTTTTGCTAGGGAGCCGAAAGCCCAGAAAATGTAAACGTTAAAAGGTGGGTAATCAACCCATCCGGCAGTACTGTAAAATGTTCTTATTCCATGTGTTGCTGCAGCGTTGAACCAGTAGGAGAAATCTCCGATGTCAATCGGGTACCCTTTCTGTGGAAACAAGAGGACTCTAATTAGGAGGGAAACTGCAAGCAGCCCGGCTAAAATAGCAATCTCGCGCCTTGCAAACGAGAAGTTAACCGTTTGTCCCTCCATTATGCAAATCAATCTGCTGTAATTGCATAAGAAGCTTTTTCCAAATGAACCTAAACTGTAAATTTAATTCTTGTCAAAAAAGTGGAGCCTTCGGCGGGATTTGGACCCGCGACCATTACCTTACCAAGGTAACGCCCCACCGGGCTAGGCTACGAAGGCACCTTATTTTCTCTTTGAAACAACAACGCAATGAAACAAAAAGCTTACGGTGTCAACAAAATTTTTCTCAATCTTTTCGACATTAGAACAGCGCTGAAACCCCGAAGGTTGAGGAGTAAATAAATATTAAAGGGTGTTAACGGTATTCTCAAAGCTGCAGATTAGGCAGGGGTCTCCAAGCCAGGTCAACGGAGTAGGGCTTAGGACCCTATCGCGTAGGCGTTCGTGGGTTCAAATCCCACCCCCTGCACCATTATGCGCAAGATGCAGTAGACATGTGCCGCGCACTGAAAAAAGGTTTTAACTTTAATGAAACATAATTGACTTGGGATTGCTAAACGGAAAAGAGAGAATCGGAAAATCAGATAATAAGGCAGCTTGGCAAAGATGAGAGGATTCCGTATGACTTATTGCTGCTTGCGGATCCAACAGAGCAAGCAATAAACAAGTACATTTTCAACTCTGATATCTACATCTTGGAGCATGACAACAATATCATCGGCATATACGTGCTTTTAGCTACTAGCGCAGAAGAGGTTGAGATAAAGAATATTGCTGTTGCTACCAACTGCCAAGGAAGAGGAATGGGCAAGCTCATGCTAAGAGACGCTGCTCTTAGAGCAAAAGAAAATGGATTTAGAGCAATTGTTGCGGGAACAGGAGACGCTTCAATGAGGCAACTCCGTTTGTATCAGGAAGAAGGGTTTCATGTATGTGGATTTAGGAAGAACTTTTTTGTTGACAACTATCCGGAGCCAATTTACGAAGAAGGAACGCAACTAAAAGACATGGTAATTCTGAAAAAAGTATTAGTTTGATGACAGTACGCAAATAGTACTTTAGTCAATGTGAGTGAATCTCGATTTGATGACAACATAAAAGGAGGGTTTTGCGGGTAATATCTCAACTGACATGAGGTTCAAGTCCCGCCCACGCTACCATTATGTTAAGGAATATCTGCTTGTGGTTAGAGTTAGGAAAGGAGTTTTTGCATTTGACAGGTGAATTTGAAAAACACGTCAAAAAGCTATGTCTTGACCATAAAGCGGAGAAGGAACTAATTGACATGATAAACAAAGCTACAAGCGAAGACCAATGCATGTGTTGCGAATCTAAAGAAGGTTGTGAGAACTTTAAGTGGCACAAAAAAATGGCTCAACTCAAATACAACTGCAACTGTTGCCTATAATCTTTGTATTACTCAGATTTGAATCAAAGGAATTTGTTTATCACTATTCCAATTGCTTTCTATAAAAAAAGGGGAAGGCGGGTGACATCTCCACACGTTGGGAGGTTCAAATCCCACCCCTGCACCACAAATAAACAAGCAAGCTCAGGATCTTCTTGTAGAAAAGAATAGTTCGTGCAAAAAATTTCGATTGTAACATACAAAGTAAAAATGTTTCCTCCAAAAGAAGTTAGGCAGCAAATGTTTTATTCGCAGGGATTTAATTGACTGAACAGATAAACAATGCGAATAGTTTACACTGAACATGCAGAGGCAAGAATGGATTTCAGGAAGATTTCGAAGACGGAGGTTGAGGAAGCCATTTCACAGCCCTACTTTACTGCACTGTCTCGTTTGGGTAGAACAATCGCAGTCAAGAAGAAAGGCGATAAGTATCTGAAAGTCATTTATGATAAGAGTAACGATAAAATAACTGTCGTGACAGTTTATTGGACTAGGAGACCTTGATACTTATGGTGCGAGTAGAATACAGCGAGAAGAGTGACGCCATGTACATTTGGCTAAGGAAGGCCAAGTATGACATAAGTGAAGAGCTAGCCGAAAATGTGATTATGGATCTTGACAAGAGAGGCCGCATAATAGGCATTGAAGTTCTTGATGCGTCCAAGAACATAGGGAAGGAACTCGTGACCAAAATACTGGAAACGGAAAAATTGGTCACTGCAGTTTAAAATAGGAATCTCAAAGGGGTATCCTCTCTTTTTGTTTTGTTGGCATAATCATGGCAGTTCTCGCCTGCCTCTAACATAACTTCTTTTCGTAGCAAAAAGATTGGCAGCCTACTCGTCGAAAAAAAGGAGAGAGTAGCTGCGAAGATAGAGCAGAATTGGCGATGTCGCTAGCGGGTTGTGGGTTCAAATCCCACCCCCTACACCATTTATAAAATAAAGGGGAAGAATCAATATCCTTCCTGGCAGGTTCTAATTTGCCTTCTTTCGTTCTTCCTGCTGCTTCATTATTGGTAGTACTCTGAGCTGTTGCGGTAGTTCTTCCAATCAAAGAAATCTAAGTAAGAGTCCTCGTTTCTCTCAAAAGCTTCTTTCTTTTCCTTTTTGAAGTAAGATATGTTCCAAAGATAATTATCCTTTTAACTTGAATTTGTCCGGGTGTGGAAGATGCCCTCATGCCTGCTCATTCGCATTTTAAAAAGAATTTAAACTGACCCTAAACGAACATCTTGATAAACGAAGGTTTAGAAAAAATGGGCTCGCTGGTGATTATCGTGAAGAAATTAGTGAGGTATGGGTATTTACACTCGATACATCGTATTATCGAAGAAATGTGTTTTATAGTCCCCAGCTTTGGGTAATTGTTTGATGGGGTTTGCTTTTCTTGTGTTTTTCTTTTTTCTTTGTGGTGTTCTTGAACTTATTGATTTTGACCACGTGATTTTTAACAGTCACCCAATGCGTGCTGTTTAGATTTTTGTGATAAACAAACTTGTTTACCATTCTTGCCAATGTGTTACTTGAAACATCTTCCATGTTTAGTTCTAAGCCTTCAGGAGTTGTTGATGAATTTAGTTTGAATTGGCTGCGCAAGAAATTCGCAAGGTTTTCTTTCTCGCTGTCCAAATCCGCCATGTCAACTTTTACAAGACTCTTATGCTTAAACAGCAAGTCTTTCACTCTGTCTGATGATAAGGGACTATTCTGTCTATTAAAAGCTACTCAGATTCGATTAAGGACTAACACACCAGCCCCAAACAGAGATTAAATACAAAAAAGAGGAAAATGCAGGCGCTGTCTATTATGGATGGGGATTCTAAGCGTCAAGAAATCTGTTCTAACAATTATAGAAACGCTTATGACTAAAGAGCATCTAAGCAACAGAGTATTGGCAATGTCAAGAATAAAACACCGAAGAATTGTGAAAATACTTATCGTTTTCGTAATAATTGTTATGGTCGCTTCGTCAATTATTATCGCTTATAGTTGGCCATCAATCTTTCCATCGAAGTATCCAGTAGCCCTGAGTAACGTCATCTTTTCAACGGATAAGCAGATAGATTCGGTATCTATAGGTATTAAAACATACCAAGCAAACGAATCGATTATAACAAATTTGATAACCATAAATACTACAGGCTTGGAGCCTTTGGCAACACCTCAAAACATTCCACAGGGCGGTAAGTATGCAACATCAGATTACATAACGCCAACAAAATATTCCATAGGTCAAACAATTGTAATTGATAGAATATCTAACATTAGCCAGATACATGAACAACTGACAATAATGATTACCTCTAAAATGCTACAATATACTGCAGGCTATTACGTTAACATGCAATCAACACACATATGGTACGCGATTGCTATACCCCATAAATGCAACATGGGTTTCAATTGCAGAGTGATACGTTTTCGAGCGTTGAATTTTTCCGGCATGGCTGACTTTGTGGAGGATTTCAGTAAAAAAAGGGAAATGCGTGTGATGTCTCCACTGAGTGGAGAGTTAAATCAATCCATGGCTACATAACCCAAGTCTTTTGGCGCGTTTCTTTATTTGTCGCCAACTCTTTGATTGCTCACCACAATTCTTGAAAGAATAGGTTAAATTCTTTTTGTCAAAAGGATATAGAGTTCTAATTATTTCATCTTGAACAAGCAACCACTCACCAAGTTTTTCACCGAATTTTTCTTCAATAAAGCGCTTCTCTTCCGGGATCACCTTCTCATGCCCATCACCTGTTAACAATTCATAAACCTCATGAAAGACAAGTTCATAAAATGCCTTTGTGTCTTTGCATCGTGTTAGCCAAATTAATCCTCCTGTGCGAATTGGATTCTCGTTGTAGTGGATTCTCAGCCCGTTACTTCCCCACGCATAATTTTTAAAGTTGCTTTTCCACTGAGAGGATAATGGCTCAAAAACCTCAAACTCCTCAAGTTTAATGGTTTCTTTGCTGTATTTCTCTTTGATATATCCCACAACTTCGTTAATAATCTCAATTTCTTTGTTGTTTGGACCAAAATCCCTTTTCATGATTCAGGTCTTCTCCTTCCCATGTTTTCAACAGAGTTGGGCAATATCTTTGATATTGCAAATTTCGAAATATCACGACATTGAGAACAAAATATCTGAGCAAAATGTCATATTGGCGATTAAAAAGGGGAATGCGGGTGATGTCTCCGCCGAGTGGAGGTTCAAATCCCACCCTCTGCACTAATTTAGATGAACCGAATCGTCTATTCGAATCTTAGCTAAAAACTAAAGAAGAAATCATTACTTGTATAATTGGAAAATACGTTTTACATTTGCCGAGTTTTCAAAGAAGCTTATTGAATTCCTCTACTGAGAGATTCACTTCCCTAATAATGGTGCGTAACATCCCTTTTCCAAGCGGTTTGTGGGCAGGAACAACCACCATGGTCTCGTTTTTTCTGCACCCAAATAATGAAACATATTTCTCTTGGTCAGCAATCCGCATCACTATGTGGCTGCTTTTCTGATTGTTAACGGATAACCGATATCTACTAGAGCTTTAACCACCTTGTCATAGTTGACGGATGTCAATTTAGACACTGACTTGCACCGTTTCAATAGGCACCGGATCGCCGTGTTCTTTTAATGCTTCAAGATAAGCTTGTATTGCTTCTTTGACATTTTTCATAAGTTCTTCTCTTGTTTTTCCTTCGGTAGCGCATCCAGGCAGGTCAGGGACCTTGGCAACAAGGACGCCATCTTCGTCCTTTTCTATTATCACTCTATAACTGAGCATATCTGCAAATGAGCTTTGGGAATTCTTAAGCTTTACCTTTATTTCTAAAATGGACAAAAAATAATTCAAAGGCGATCAAGTTTATTCTAAATCTTGAAGTGAATAAACTGTAAGTTGTAATTGTTTGTTCACAGTCACACATCTTAAAATAAGCTCTGCCAAGTTAATGGTAACTATACCCAAGAGTTGTCAATTTAGGAAATTGAATGATTGGAGGAGAAATGTATGAAAGATATTATGAGTGTTTTTCTTGAGGCTGGAACTTTCAGGATGTTTGTTTCGGCAGTTCAAGCAGCGGATTTAGCTGATACTTTGAGAGGTGGTCTTTTCACGGTTTTTGCCCCCGATGATGAAGCTTTCGCAAAACTTCCGAAAGGAACAGTTGATGATCTTTTGAAGGATATGCCAAAGTTGACGGCAGTTTTGATGTATCATATGATTGCTGGAAGACTTGTCATCAATGATATCAGTAAAATGGAGTTTGTAAGACAATTCAAGGTCAGGAAGTCCAAGTTGACGCACGTAAATGGCATCTTCATGTGAACCCGAAAATCAACGACGCAAACATTACAAATCCCAACATTAAAACAAACAACGGTGTGATTCATGTTATAGATAGGGTGCTTATGCCCAATATGGAGCTAACTTGTTCTGTATGCGGAATGGGGTTCATGACAATGGAGGCTTTGAATACACATACCAAAATGGGTCATGACGCAGAGAAAATGTCAGCGCCAACGCCTGCTGAGACAATAAAAAGCTGCGGTGCTAATGTCTGGCATTTCATCTCAAGAGACGCCGCTGAGTGGTTTAGAACCTAATCAGGTCAAATGTCCTGATTGTGGAAGAACGTTTAAGACTCATTCAGAGATGGAGCGACACAGAGACACAGCCCATCATGAAACGAAAGGTCACGAGTAAAATTTAATGGGGTGATTTAGAAAAAAGCAGTTGTTTGGGTTAGTTGTCAATTATCATAAGTGTTAGTGAGCTGGTTACGCCGGCTATCTGTTTTATGCGCAATTTTATTATTTCTTTTAGCTTGTCAATGGTTAATGCTTTGATTTTGAGTATTAAGTCGTATACCCCTAATAATGCATGTGCCTCTTGGACGCCATCGATAAGTTTTAGTTTTTTTGTGATTTCGTCTTGAGAGGACCCTGATTCCGTATTTAATAATACTACTGCAGACATCATTTTTTGATTCGCCTTGTTACGAATTTACTTTCATCTAGATAGTTAAGGCTGTGTTGTTGCTTGAATTTGCCAACAACAGTTCTCATGCTCCAAGTGACTGTTTTTTTGGTAGCAGGTTTTTCAGGAGACCTTAACTTGTTTCTTATCATGATTGAAGGCCAAAGAACAGCGTATTACTCAATTATGAGTAATTTCGGGGGGCACCGTTGTCACATTGGTGCCTTGAGAACTATTGTGCATTATTAATGCATAAGATTATTTTTTAACAATGCACACTTTAGACTGATGCTGCTTAAAGAAATATTAAGAATATAAGTTAAATCGCAAGAAAAAGATCCGCTTCCAAAGTAATGTGCTCCCCATACTTAGTATGGGCCCATATACATGCTTTAAGGAGTTTTCTTGAAAAGCAAAAGGATGGGCTCCAGTCCACGTTTTCTTTTATGTGCGTTCTTAGCTTATCGGTTTTTCCGACCACAATAGTTAAGTTGTACTTTTGTATTTGTTGTACTTTGAGTTGAAGTTGAACATGGATGATGTTTTAGTAACTCGCAAAGGGCAAATTACCGTTCCTGTTGCGTTGAGGCGCAAGTATGGAATAAAAGAGGGCATGAAAATGTCGGTTAGAGATTCAGGCTCAAGCATAGTTCTACAGATTATACCAAGAATCGAAGATCTTGTTGGTGTTGATGCTGGAAAAATAGATGCGAAAAAAGCCGTAGAAATGTTGGATAAAATGCGTTCGGAAGACAGATATTAATGAGAGCCGTGTTGGACACTCGGTTCTTTATAGATAGCTTCGCAAGCACCAATGAGCAGTTCAAGAAATGGGCAAGAGCAACCCTTCAAGCACTCCAAACAAATGGTAATCTAGGTGTTGTCCCATCTATAGTAATACATGAATTCTATAAAATCCAACTGAAAACTTGGGGAAAGACATTGCCGAATTAAGAATTAACTCCATTCTCAAATCAGATCTTAACGTGGCAAATCTTGATCCAGCTATAGCGATAGAAGCTGCAAAACTACGGTGCAAATACGCTGAGTTGCCAACCGCTGATGCTGTTATAGCTGCAACGGCAATTGTAACGTCTTGTGAATATGTTTTGACCGATGATAAGCACATAAAACAGATCAAAGAAACTAAAACAAGATGGATTTAAACCAGCGACGCGAACCTGACCATGCCTAAATTTCTAAGATGCGCAAAGATCCGTTTGGGTCTGGTTTTCTGTTTTGTTTTCTAAGATTTCTTTTAGGCGTCTTCTTAGACTTTTGAAAACTGTTTTGCCATTGGTTGTGTTGTCACTAAGATAGATCGTTTTTTTCGATTAGAATTTTTCTGGGTCCCTTAACGCTTGAATAGACCGCTGCGCTTTTTTTCTTCGATTGGTTCTGGTTTGCTTTGTTTATTTTCCACAGTTAGTTCTGGATTGCTTTGCTTATACGTGGTTTGTTCAGGTGTTTCCATCATGATTCTTATTGACCTTATTTCGTCTCGCAGTGCATTAACCTCATTCTCAAGTGCAGTTGCTTTTGCGTCAGCAGTTTTTTTGAGGTCTTCGATTTCAAGCATGAGGCTTTTCTTTTCTGCTTCCAAACTCTTTATTTTTTCAATTGTGCTTCTAAGGCTACTCATTACATATGCATCCAATTCTAGTTACTACCATTCGAGAAAGTCATCACTTATATTGCTTATTTCAAAAGTAACTATAATTTCAAGTTTTATATATAATTACATTTTGTAGACGTATAACGGATTTTAAAAATCTCTTCAGAAAGATCGTAGATATTTTTCTTCTTTTTCATCTCAGGATTTTATTTGTCTTTAATTCTGTAAAAAGCTAAAAAGGGAAGGGGAATTTTTTTCTTTTTTTTGGTGTTTTGGTTGTGTTATTTTCGGAGTTGCTTTCTTGTTTTGGTGGTCACTGCGATTGCGCTTAGGGTTACAGCTGCCATTGCTGCTGCTATTGCAATGAGTGCTGCACTGTTGAACTCTGGAACTGTTGGGTGGGGGTTGAAGTTGTGTTTGGGCTTGGGGATGTTGTGGTGCTTGTAGAGTCTGAAATGATTTGGATGTCGTCAGAGTAGGTTCCAGATGTCTTGCCTGGGGTTTGTCCGGTTCCGACTATCTCGCCTTTGTTTGAATCATAAATTATTGACCCAAGTGTCACGGGAACATATGCGACCACCTGATTACTGCTGTCTGATATGACTGCGTTGCCTGTGAATATTTCGCCTTTGGCAGAGTCATACGCTATGCCCCCAACTCCTGTTAACCCAGTAACGTTTGCAACCACTTCGTTTGTGTTGTCTGATATGACTGAAACAGTGTTGTCGCCGGCGTTTGCGACGAATATCTTTCCTTGACTGGGATCATAAGCTAAGCCGAAGGGGTAATTTCCTACGTTAATGTTTGCGACTACGGTGTTATTGTTGTCAGTTATAACTGAGACGGTGTTGTCGCCGGCGTTTGCGACGAATATTTCGTTCGTGCCCGAATCATAAACTATAGCTTTAGGATAAGTTCCTACGTAGATATATCCTGCAATGGTGTTGTCGGCGTCTGAAATGATAAAGACGCCTCCGAGGTCATTTCCGTTGTTGCCTGCATCGGTTACGTATATTTTGTGTTGGCCGGAATCATAAGCTACACCCCAAGGGACAAAAGCGTTAAACCCGCTTGCTATGTTTGCAGCTATGTTGAGGTTGTTATCTGATATAACTGTAATCGTGGGGGTGTCGCCCTCCGTTATGTAATTGCCTGAGGCGACGAATATTTCGTTCGTGCCAGAGTCATAAGCTATGCCATTTGCGCCACTAGGTATGGATACGCTTGCAACCACTTTGTTTGTGTCTTCTGATATAGCCGAAACATTGGTGCCAAGGTCGAAACCGGTTACGAATATCTCGTGTTGGCCAGAATCATAGGTCATTATACTGTCTCCTAACCCAGTGATCCTGGAGGATATCGTAAGTGTTGGAATAGCGTGAACCATACTGACTGTTGAAACCGCAAAGATCGTAATGAGGATTAAACTTAAAAGCTTCCAAACTTTGATTTTCATAAAAATTCTCCAATCTTTCCGAGTCAATCGGAATCCCGAAATAGATTTAAAGGTTTCGTTTTCTGGTTGTTTCATGTTCAACTAACTTGTGATTCCGCTGGATAAGCAGATTTTTCGTAAAATCGCGGGTTGCGTCGTCAGATGGGATTGGCAAGCTCCAAGTTTTCTATCGTGTAAAAATAGGAAATTTTCTTGTTTACATTTTTTTGGTGTGCGTAAATCTTTCTGTTTGCCATAAATTCTGTGTAGTTTTGTACATAATCTTTCTTTGGGGATGGAATTAAAAATGGAGATAATATGTTTTAGAGTATGTGAGTAAGGCGCTTTTTGCTGTTCTATCTAAGTCTCGGTTGAGTGGTAGGTATGTTACTATGTCGTCTTTTGAGGAATAAAGTGACTATAATGGCCATTATGATGATGATTACCAGTGCCGTA
The DNA here is from genome assembly GCA_963729805.1 of Candidatus Bathyarchaeota archaeon. Taxonomy (GTDB): domain Archaea; phylum Thermoproteota; class Bathyarchaeia; order Bathyarchaeales; family Bathycorpusculaceae; genus Bathycorpusculum. Next base: position 282,562 of record CAVSPH010000010.1, read on the forward strand.
GCGATCACGTAATAGATTGTTGTGGTTTTGGGTGTTGAAGGTGATGTCGTTGGGTTTTGTTCTTCATATCCTAATGGAAAATACTGCTCGTTTACAACATTAGTGCGGTCTTGAAGGTCAAGCGAAATTGTCCGTGCCGCCTAAAGCGTAGAGTGTATCATTTACTACTGCCACTGATAAGGCTCCACGAGCAGTTGGCATTGAAGCGCCTGTGGTCCAGCTGTTTGTTTGGGGGTCATAAATGTAGGTTGTGTTGAGCGGGGTTAATTCCATCGGTGGTTCCGCTGATAACGTAGAGCCTTGTCGGTGCAAACACTCCTGTGGTTGCGCCTGCAGCAGCCCACAAAACAGGGGAAGGTAGCGGTGCTCCAAGGGTCCACATTGTTTGTTTGGGGGTCATAAATCTGGTTTAGGTCAATAATGGCAGGTCCGTTTTTTCCTCCGCCCTCTACGTAAATTTTGTTGTCAACGACTGCTGAAGCATAAAGGCCCACGGGGGTAGGAATAGGCGCTGCTGTACTCCAAGAATCTTTTGATGGGTTATAGACTTCATTAGCGTTTGAAATACTTCCGTCTGGAAGCGTCCCGCCTATGAAGGTAGATTTCGCCGTTCGCCGCGTTAGCCTGCAATTCCGCTCGTGCCGTGGGCATTGGGGCTTTAGTTTCCCAGCTGTCTGTTGCCGGATTATACTCTTCATTTGCTCCTGTGCAATTGATGGGATATCCAGTTATTTGGTTAAAGCCGCTGCATCCTCCAAAGACGTAGATTTTGTTTTGGTAAGCGGCGACGGCAAAGCTCTGTTGGTGAGTTGGGAGAGGTGTCTTCGAAACCCAAGTATTAGTGGACGGATTATACGCGTAAGTAGAAGTTTGAGCCAATAACGTATATTTCCCCGTTCACTGCAACCGCCCCTCCGCCGGCGTTTGCAGAAGGCATAGGCGCTTTTGTCACCCAAGAATCTGCAGAAGCCTTCGCAGGTTGAATGATGATTATGCAGGAAACTGTTAGAAAGACGAGAACCAAGACTATGAGAGATACTTCTGTTCGTGCTTCGCCCACCGACATAATAGTGCTTTCAAACCTTTATAAGGAAACATCAAGAAGACCCCTCAAAGGCTACGTTATTGGTTGATGAAAAGTTGCTTTCGGGCGTGGATTACTCAACTGTTAGTAATATTGGGGACACCATTGTCACGTTGGTGCCTATTTTCTTAGTTTATTTTTTGAATATGAAGTGTTTGAAGAAAACATGGGTTGTGCCACGTCGAACATAAACGAAGGTTTAAGCAAATCTTTCAGTGTCAAGTGATGTTAATTTTCTAACTTATTTGATGAGTCGCTTGAGTTTTGCTTAAGATTTTGAGGCTACAGTGGCCTTCGTGTTAGTTCTTTTATTTTGTCAAAATGCGGGTCTGTCGAGACCACAGTTTCTGCCTTCGTTTCAATTGCTGTGGCGGCATGGATCGCATCTCTTGGAGCAAGATGATATTTTTTGATGATTTGCAGGGCTAATACTGCTATATCTCTGTCAGCAGAAATGATTTCCAAGTTAGGAAAGTTCAAGAGGGCTTGGCAAGCTTCAAGTGCTGCTTCAAAATCGAGCTTCTTTATTGCCCAAAACACCTCATCGAAAGTTAGTGCTGAGGTTTCTGCTTTTTCTTCTCCTAGTTGGATTTTTAGAAGCAGAGATCTTGCTTTTTCTCCCGGCTCTTTGGTGTTCAAGGTTGCGTAAATGAAGACATTGGAATCAAGATAGATCATTTGGGATTTCTCGCCTTAAGTTCTTCCTCATATTGATGAGGATCTATTTTCTTGTTGTAGTTGATTTGTTTGGCTATTTTTCTAAATACAGCTACTGCATCAAGGCTTGGTTTTTCCAAAATTAGTTTTCCATCATCTAGTTTGAATAGCACTTTGGAGCCAGGACTAATCTTGAGCGCTTTTCGCATCGTTCTTGGAATAACAACTTGTCCTTTTGGACCAACCTTCATCTCTTCTTCTATCAATGTCTCACCAAGAGTCATACAAAAGTATAACTGAGATTTATACTTTTTAGTACTTCAGCTTGCTTCTGGGCTGTTGTGCAGCGACATTTCGAACGCATGCGACTTGATAGAAGATATGAAAAACTTGAAGATAGCAACGATTTTCTTCATCTTTTTTCTTTTGATGGGGCTGATTTTTTAGCTCAATAAGGGGTAGCTTCAAGAACCCGCTGAGTTATTTCTTTTGTCAGAAGGAGCCTTAACATGAGTAAGAAAGGGGAAACAACCGAGCAAGATCGTGGGAAACCTCAGCCTCAAAAGAAGAAGGATCGAGATGCTAAACGTAAGGAGAAAAAGTCTGCCCGACTTGAAAGACAAAAATCCAGATAGGTTGCTTGCAACTAATAATTATCGATTTGGAATCCAAAAAAGGTGAGGGCTGTAGAAGGGCTACTGTCGGCTTATTTTTCTCTTTGTACAATGAAGGCGATTTTAACTATGGCTCGGTATTCAACGATCTTGTTGTTTTCGACTTTTGCTTTGCAGCCTTTTAGGTAAATAGATTTAATGTTCTTGATTGTCAATGCGGCTTCTGCCAACGCATTCTTAGTAGCGTCTTCCCAGCTTTTCGGTGAGCTTCCTATAAGCTCAATAACTTTTACAACTGTCATTTCTAAAATCTCCAAGATATTATATGCATAACTGTCTTTTATTTTTTGCATCAATTGCATAAAAAACTTGAAGAGAGTTGTGGTTTCTTCATCTTTTTCTTTTTGGTTTTTGACGGAGTATGCTTGGAGCTATTTTATCAGCCATTTCCATGCTGGTAAGACCTTGATGACTTTGCCGTTTCGTTCAATATTGTTTTCTTCATTGAACGTAACTACTGTCAGTTTTTGGCAATTTAGCTTGTCACTTGCTTCAAGAGGGAGTTGATTTCTCTTGCGTATGTATCTGGGTCTTTTTATGCTGTAGCTGACTTGGATGAGTTCGCATGCCCTATTTTCCTCGGTTACAACAAAATCTATATCTGAGGACTTTGTTTTGTAGTAATGAATGTTTTTGTTTTTTCTAATCAAATTTACGAGAATAGTGTTTTCGAGTTTTTTTCCTTTGTCTGGGTCAAGGAGTCCCAAAATCCCAGAGTCTGAAACGTAAAGTTTTGGCTTTGTGTTTTTTTCTTTAATTTTTCTAGAGTACGGATATATCAGGAAGAAAAGAAATGCTGATTGCGCGTAATTAAGGTAATTAAGGGCCGTTACACTGCTGATTTTGTTCCTTGTGTTCGAACCAATTGGTTATGCTGGTAGTGAAATGTTTCTGCAAGCCGATCCGAAAAGTGAGTTGATAAATGCTTTAAAGACTGCGGTCTTTCGTATGTCATATTTTTCTATGAGATCTCGCTGTATCACAGTACCGTATAATTCAGTTAGTAGCAATATGTTTTAGAACGGATTTTTATTTTTTGTTATCTCCGGATATCCTCCAAATTCGAAGAACTCAGACAAAGCTCCGACAACCTTGCTAATCTCTTCTGCTTTCATGTATTCTTCTGGTGTAATTTTCTTTGACCTTAAGTACTCCTTGAATGAAAAAGGCAGAACCAAAGTGTTAACCGCTCTACCGCGAAGCTCGGAAGGCAATTTGTCTAATGTTAAATCTGAAGTTGAGCCTGTTATAAAGATCTTATATTTTCGTTCATCAAAGAGGGTTCTTATCCATCTGGACCACTCGGGAAAAGTCTGCACTTCATCAATGAAGAGATAAATGTCCTTTGTCTATTCAGGTTTGTATACACGGTACAATGGCTTCTTCCAGTTTGCTCAGATCGTTTACGTTATTCCTACAAAGTCTATGTCCTCACAGTTGACGAATATTTTGTTACTTTTCTCAACTTCAAGGCTTTTCATGTACAAGAGCATCAAAGATGTTTTACCTGATCGTCTTGGCCCTATTACCGCGTTGATGAAATTTCCATCTCTTAAAACTATGTCTCTTTCAATTAATTCTATATTTTTTGGATAATCTACATATCTTGTAAGTGCTGTTTCGATGTTCATGTTGCCGCTTACCTCATTAATAATAGGTTCTAATTTACTATTTTAACAAATTAACTAATTAGCATTTTGCTATTATCATATGCTGCCCTTAGAAACTTTGTTTTCAAAAGGAGTTTTGCATACGCGGTTATTTATTATTCGATTGTGGGTAATTTGGGGGGACTTCGTTGTCAGCATTGGTGCCCTATTTGCTTACCTTATTTTGAATATGAAGTTTGTGGCGAAAACTTTTATTTGTCAGTATGAAAGTTATACTTTAGGTAATGAAATGGGGCAAAATGAACCTGAGATTGCAATCGTTGGAACGAAAGGTCAAATAGTTATCCCACAACGACTCCGAAATGAGCTAAAGATAATTTCAAAAACAAAGCTCGTAGTTTATCGAAAGGGGGATAAAATTGTGGTAGCCAAGCTGGAGGTTCCGCCTTTGAGGGAAGAATTAAAAGATCTTTTCAGTGAAATTGATAAACAAAACAGGGGCAAGAAGATTTCTGACAAGGAAATTTTGAAAGAGATTCAGACTTATAGAGTTGAGAAGCGGGCCAAAATGGGCGCATAACATGGCTCGAGTGGTTATCGATACGAATGTTTTGATATCAGCGTTGATTAATAACGGAAAGTCAAGAAAACTTGTCCTCAAATTGTTAGATGAGCATACAGTAATATTATCCAGTCAAATGTTAGCTGAATTGGCTGATGTTGTCTGTAGAGATAAATTTTCTGTTACAAGCTCTCAGATTGACCGGTTCATTTCGATTCTGGTCAAAAAGGCAACTATGGTGTCAGTGCATTCCATTCCCAAAGTCATACTGGAAGATCAGGACGACGATACTGTCCTAGCCACTGCTCTTAATGGAAAAGCTGAATACATAATTAGCGGCGACAAGCACCTACTCAAAATAGCTAACTATAACAAGACGCAGATAGTATCTGTGAATCAATTTAATCAAATTAAAGCCAAGCGTTAGGGAGTACCTTGAAAGCACGTGTAGGTCGGCAGTTCACAAATTTTCTATTTGTCAGCCTCATATTCTGTGTAATCTTGATCTCAAAAATTCCGCAAATAGAACGGATTACAAAACACACAAATCAACATAGTGAACCCGACCTCACCCACAATCTTCCCAAGCCCTTAAGCAACAAATAACCCTGATTGAACGCATGCTACTTTTCACATGGTCTCAACAAGGCAGTGCGCTATTGCTTTACCTTTCTTCTTCGAATGTACAAGATCAATGTCCCTGCTACAACGGCTGCCACCACAATTGCAACAACCACATATTCGGCAAGAGTTGTGGTTGAAAGAGTGGACGATGGAGCAAGTGTGGCAATTGGCCCGATGGAACTTTCCTCCCACCATGCGAAAGTCGAATTGACTGTTTCAACTGCCTGAGACATATCTTGTTGGCTGAGTCCTCCAGAATCAGTAACCGTCTGGTTTGCCTGCAGCAAGACGGTGCTGTTACTTGCGACGTCTTGAACCTCAACCAAGCCCTCAATTACCATCACATTAGCGGTGCCATTTTCATATGCAGTCGCAGTAAATTCAGTTCCACGAATCCCAACAACATCGGTGTCACCAATATCAGCTTCCCAATTTTCGGATCCACCGGTCGCGCTTTGGACGTTTGCCCATGCAATACCAAGCCAGAGCAAAAGGCGGCGGAGGTGATGAGGGTCTGTATAAGTGACATTAGTATTCTGGCCTAATAGGATTTTACCGCCTGAGAATTGGACTAACAATACACTATTCGGTCCTGTCATTATCATGTCACCTAAACTTATAGTGTCAGAGGAAACTAAAGGTCTCCATTCAATGCCTCCATCGGTGCTTATCTCCACTGTCCCATACATCCCTTGAATAGTACCAGGATTCTCTGTGGACCCATTAACTGCGGGTGTAAGTGCTGGAATTGAAGTGAATGCCGCCGCCACTATGACAGCTGCTATAATGAATGCACTAATGCCGCCGTAACGCGCACGAAACCCTCCACGCAAGTTATTCGCTCCATCTAACCGCTTTTCGCTTCTTTCATTTAAAGCCTCCGCTCATGTGTCTAATGAGTCGGATGGACGCAAAGTTGTGCAAATCAGTCTACTCAAAGTTGGGTGACGGTCTGTCCAGCGTTTTCAAAGCATGTCTAACCCCTGAGACCAGGAGCTTGTTATGGTTGGAACATGTACAGCCATAGGCCTTGAAGCCGTGTCTAAATTTAGGGACAAGCCAGCGCGGTTCATGAAACGCATTTTAGAAGGCTTCTGGTGTGCGCCCCGAGTCTCACTACGAATTTAGGAATGCAGATTCGCGTATAGCGCATAGGGTGGGTCAAAAAATATATAAGTTGTTTTTAAGGCAGTTATTGTTGTGAGTTTATATGATTGATTTGAAGTCGGTTTTAGGCAAGGCGGCGTTAGTGGTTATCGATGTCCAGAAGGGAATTGTTGCCTTGGATCGGAAGCTTGAGCCTAACAGTGCAGTAGAAGTCGTGGCGAATGTTTCAAAGCTTGTTGGTAAGTTTAGGGAAGTGGGCTCGCCTGTTTTCCTAGTTCACGTGGGGTTTATCGATGGAAAAGACATGTTGCACCCGATATTGGATCAGCCGCCACAATGGGGTTCTGGTGGTGCTAGGCCCGCAGACTGGATGGATTTCGTGGATGAAATAAAGCCGACGCAGCGAGACATTGTAATAACCAAGAGGCAATGGGGCGCCTTTTACGGCACTGAGCTTGACTTGCAACTTCGTCGCAGAAAAATAGATACCATTGTTTTGTGCGGAGTTTCAACAAACATGGGTGTGGAAACGACTGCCAGGGACGCTCACCAATATGGCTACAACCAAGTCTTTGTCACAGATGCTATGGCTGCAAACAGCAAAGATGAGCATGAAGCCAGCACAAAATATGTTTTCCCAAAGATTGGGCTTTTAAGAACTACGAATGAAATCATAAGTGCTATGACATAAATCAATCTCTACGTCATAAATAGAGACAGCTCATCGCAGCTAGATAATCGCGGTGCGCGGTGCAAATTTGCTGAGTTGCCAACTGCTGATGCTGTTATAGCTGCGACGGCGATTGTTCTGTTTTGTAAATATGTTTTGACCGATGATAAGCACATAAAATAGATCAAAGAAACTAAGACAAGATGGATTTAACCAGCGCCGAGAACCTGACTGTGCTAAAATTAGTGAAGACTTATTGAGCTATCTTTGGTGTCGGATAAGTCTCTCAGTTCGCCATAAATTCTATATAGTCTTATGTATAATCTTCTTTAGGTGATTAAATTGGAAGTGGAGGTAAAGACAGTTGATAACCAGGGCAGAATTATTCTACCTAAGGATTGGCGGGATAGGTATCTTAAGGGAAAAAAGGCGATTGTTTCTTTTAAAGAAGACTTAATTGAGATAAGACCTTTTACAAAAGCTGACTTGACCACATATTTTGACAAAGTAAATGTGGATTTGAAAGCAGATCTTTCCGATTGGCATAAAGCTCGCAAGGAACTAAGAAGGACTTAGAAATGTCAGTTGCATATGTGGATGCTAACGTGTTTATTTATGCATTTTTGAAAACTAAGAGAACGTTGCAGCCGCACGAAGTAAAGATAAAAGATGCTGCCAAAAAAATTGTTTCCAGAATTAACGAAGGCGAAAAAGTGGTCACATCAGTTGTCCACTTCAGTGAAGTCTGCAACATTCTAGATGACTATCTTTCAAATGAAGAAGCGCTTTTAGTAGAAAGGGGTTTACTGTTTCGCGAAAATATTTTGATTTGTGAGGTTTCCAAAGATGATTATTTAAAAGCAATATCAGTCGCAGAAGACCAGAGCGTGGGAGTTAATGATGCGCTTGCTTATGTGCTGATGAAAAAAAGGGCAATTCAAACGGTTTACTCTTTTGACAAAGACTTTGATACATTCGCTGATATCCGCCGAACAATTGAGTAAAACATTCTATTTACGTAATTTTAACCGATGAAACCGAGAAAAACTGTGCTCTTACATTATTTCAAAATTTCAAGGGTAAGAATTTGAACCTATTTTTCTCAGTTCTGTTTATTCAGCGGAGAGCTTTGTTTAGGTGACAAATTCTACGCCTTCCAAGTCTTTGAACGATTTGTCGCCGGTTAGAAATTTTATGTTTGACTTTTATGCGAGATAATTATCCCATCGTATCGGCATAAGATATGTCATGACCCTTTTCTTTAGTTTTAGCCGAAGCTTCATTGCACCCTCAATATCGGCTATCCCAAAGTCAGTGACATATTTAGCAAACGCTTTGACAACCTAGGAGGCAGCTTGTACTCCATTAACTTCGAGCGTCCGGTAGTATATTTCCATTAAATTTAGCTTCGTTAAGACGCCGTCAGTTCTTCGAAAAAAGATCTGTATTTTGGGTTATCACTAAGATATGATAGAAATGCATAGCTATCATAGAAGAACCGTTTAGCTTCTGCAAATCATGCCCAACCATGTTTCATTTCGTCTTTCTCATGCTGCAAGTCTTTGAAAGGATATGTGCCTCTAAGGTGACTAACGTCAGATGCTTTTCTTCCTGTTACTTCTTCTCCTTCTTTGAGCTCTTCTTTAGTGCTCATTCTGCGACTGGAGATGAGAATTGAATCATTCTCGGATTTTAGAGCTCGAATTTGGACTCTGTCGTAGCTCTTTAAGGGCAGTCCTAATTTCATTGCCAGCGAAATGAAAACTGCGTCGTATATTGTAATTCTTTGCCTTTTTGCAATCAAATATGATTTCTGCATCAAATCTTCGTTTGGAGTTAGGATCTTTATTTTCCCAGCTTCTACTAGACCGTAGAAAATCGATACGTATGGTTTACCGTTTTCTAGGTCTTTCAAAAGATGTTCATGCTTCCAAATGGCGTTTGTGACTTCGTAGGCAACTAGCTCAGGAGCCATAATCTGGTTATTTGCAAGTAATTCTTTATTCTTAAGTAGGCCTTCAACTATGAAACTGCTGTCGGCTACTATCAGCGTTCTCTATCCTCTCGAATCAGCTTCACTTCTTCCTCAATTGAGGTTTTAATTTCGCTTTCAGCTTGCATTTTTTCCAGTTTGCATAGCAACTCGTCGGATTTCTTTTTGGTCAGGTAGAGTTTCATGCCTTCCCTCAGGGTGTCTGATAATCTGCCATATTTCTTTAATTGGCACTTTTCTTCTTCGGTTATTCTTATGCTAACAGTCTTCATCGTCATACGTTACGTATGACACAATGTATGATTTAAAGTTTTCACGATGCTTTTTGCCAGTAAATCCGATTCATGGAAACTGCTTTTCTCGCCATTTTGGTTTTCTTCTTTTAGGTCAGATTTTTAATGGTGTTTTTCGATACAATATTTGTGTCTTTTTTGTTTCTGAGAAGCCAACAAATTAAGTTCAGATGTGAAGTAGCTATTTTGAATTTCTTCTTCTTTAGATGTTGTTGATGGAAAAGTGTGGTATATGAGAATCTTCAAGTTATAGCCGAACGTTAAAGGTAGCCTCGCAACGTTAACTAATCTTAAAGTTTAAGTAATACCTCTTGTTGAGTTCTACATGGCGAAGCGTATGACCTGCGAACTTAGAGTCACAAGGAAAGGTCAGGTAACAATACCTGCCGAATTACGCCGTAAATTTCATATTGAAGAAAGTTCCAGAGTGCAGATAATAGAAAAAAACGGTGAGATTGTAATAAAAAAATGCCCGAGCTTCTACGATTTGGCTGGAACAGGTGCGGGAAAAGTCGCGGTTGAAGCGATAAAGAAGGAGTTAGATGAAATGCGGGCTGAAGATGATATTGACTGAGAAACGTCTGTATGATACGCGATTCTTTGTAGAATATTTCTATTCAGATGATGCAGAACTTTTGATGAAGCTTAAGCGAGAATCGAAACAGGTCAAAGATAAGCTGGTTTCTGCTTTGACGATTCATGAATTGTATCGTATTAACGTAAAACGTGACGGAAGGGAGGTAGCAACTCTGAGAAGTCACACCATACGTGAAGAATTTACGGTTATTAGTGTGGATTACAAGATCGCTATGCAAAGCGCCGACCTGAGAATTAAGCATTCGATGCCTATGGCTGACAGCGTTATAGCTGTTACGGCTTTAATCCACGGGTGCGAACTCGTTTCGGATGATCCTCATTTCAAAGGGATACCGAACCTCAAAACTAGATGGTGCACATAGCTCAAATCCCTTCGCCTTGCCAAAATGAAATGCCAAATGTTCAGCAATCTTATTAGGTGTTGAGTGGCAAACAAATTTTCCCTTGAGTCACCAAGAAAGTTTGGTCCTGCATATATTTGCGTGCAGTTTGCCGCCTAGAAGTTTTTGTTTAACTTTGTTCGTAATGTTCGAAAGCTAAACTAAACTTGAATTCTGGTTTGGAGCTTAATAATAAAAATTTAGAGAAGGTTTAGTAGAGGAATGGTGATTGTTTTTCTTCTTCGATGGGGAAGATTTGTTTTATTTGTGTGAATGCTTTGAGTGTGGTCATGCCTTTTGGTGTGATGGCGTAGACGATTTTTTCTTTTCTTAGGATTCTTTCTTCTACTAAGCCGTTTTTGAGTAGGAAGTCTAGTTGGGCTTTTAGGACTTTGCAGTTGACGTTTGATTTGTACATGATGTGGGTTAGTTTTAGTTGGCCTTTGAAGGCTAGGACTTCGAGGATGTCTATGTACATTTCTAGTTTTGAGCGTCTCATTGTGGCACCTTCACGTCGATGTTTGCAAAGCAGTACAGATCAACTTGTGCTTGGCTTAGAACTTGCATTCTGCTTTCGAATGCGGTGACGAGGTCATCTACGAGTATGTCTTGCATTTCGGCTGAGAGTGTTGAGATGTTTTCGTTTAAGGCTTCTGACATTTTGTTTTTTAGTTGCTTCCTGTTTTTGCTTGTGAGTTGTTTCATTTTTTGGTCCTCTTTTGATTCTTAGCGTCAAGTATGATTGAGACTATATAAGTCACTTATGAATTCAAAATCTATATTCAGAGTTTTCGGTTGAAAAAACTTTATGTGTTACATTGTAGTCTCTGTAGGTTGAGGGAAAAGATGGTCGAGGTTGAAAAAAGCAGCGTTGTTACCGTTCGTTTGTCAAGGAAAAATCTGCGTAGAGTTGAAGCCGTTAGAGCCCTTGAAAATGTTGACCGCTCCACTTTATTTAAAGAGTTCATCGAGGATGGTTTGCGTGAGAGAGTTGTGCGATTATATACGAAGGGCAAACTGAGTGCAGGTCGTGGTGCGGAGATTTTAGGTATTTCGCTTCGAGAGTTTTTGGAGCTGCTTGAGCGTGAATGTGTTGCGTTTAATTGGGATTCTGAAGGTGTACAGAAATATTTGAAGTCTAAGTATGGAGAATAGGCGCTTGGTTGCGGTAGTTTCTGATGCGGGACCGCTGATTCATCTAGCGCAAATTGACAAATTATTTTTGTTAAAGGAGTTTTTTGGGGTTGTATTTGTCACTGAGAAGATTAAGGTTGAGGTTTTTGATGAGGGGTTGCGGCTTGGGTGTGTTGATGCTCAAGTAATCGGTGAAGCTTTGTCTGATGGTTGGCTTCGAGTTGAGCCTGTTTCTGAACGTTTAATTGGATCTGCTTTGAAGCTGGCTGAAGGTGAGAATATTTCGAGGGCAGATGCTGAAACGCTTTTGTTGGCTGTTGAGAAAAAAGCTGCGTTGTTGGTTGATGAAAGGTTGCTTTCGGATCTTGCCAAGATGTATGGGCTTAGGGTTTGGAGTACTTGGACGTTGCTTCTGGAAAGCTTAGCTCAGGATTATTTAGTGTTGGATGAAGTTGAAGGCGCTGTTGAGGAGTTAGGCAACAGGAGGTTTAGGTTAAGTGCTAAGCACTCAGAGGAAATTTTAGGTGCAGCCAAATTCATTAAAAGCAAAAGGCGAAGTTGAGCTAAGTGTTAAGGAGTATCTTGAAAGACAAAAAGATGGAATCGGCCGCAATCAGGTTTTCTTTTAGGTTGGGTCGTTTTTAGCTGCTTTTTGTTTTTCTATGTATTCTGTGTATTCTATATCGAATTGTTTGCGTTCTTCTGAGTTGAGCCATGCCCTGGCCTTCTCTGCCGACTCTCCGAAGTCTTTGCGGCGCTTTTCTTCTTGTTCTTGAGATGAAAGCTTTTGCCAAGAGTCATACCACTCTAAGGTTTGCTTTGCGGCTTCAACGTCAGCTTTAGTAATTTCTTCCGGAGTCATCGTCATTTCTTCGAACTTGCGGAAATACTCCATCATTCTAAGAAGTACGATACCATCATCGGTTTGCTTTTTCTCTTCAGCAATCTGAGCGTTTGCGGCTAGTTTCTTTTCCACTTCTGTTATCCGCTTCAGTATAGTTTTATTCAATCAGTTTTCCCTCCAAATCAAGAGTCTTCTTTTCTGTTTCTGCGTCATATGGCATCCACATTTCAACTACGAGGATCTCGGGGTTAGGTTCCTGTTGTTTCGCCCAAGCGTCGAACGGCTCCTGCGATACTGCGTGTCCGAAGTCTCCGTAGTAGTGTACATCAAAGTCTTTCAAAACTGTCTTCTGCCGTTTTGCTCCGCCTAACTTTTTCTCAGCAGACGCCAAACGCTTCAAAACTTCCCTTCTATGTTTCATCTTCTTTTGTCCTCTTTTTCTTTCTTTTCTGCTAATTCTTCCACACGCTCCAGCCGCTCCAGAATATTCCTCGACAAAACAGCATTACTATGAACCTCCAAGCTATCCAAAACAAGTCTTAAGGCGCCAACTTTCGCGCTGTCGTTGGTTGCTCGTGTGTAAGTGCTCCAGGCTGCCTTTTGGACTGCGTTAAGTCTTGTTTCCATAGCATCTGCGAACTCTGCATATTTCTCCATTGACAACAGCATGGGTATCCATTTTTCTCGTCGTTCCCAATCGCTCCAAAGACACTTTTCAGTGACCTCGTATTTTTCAGCCAGATGACTGATAACTTCTGATATGTGGAAGCCTTTGCAAACGGTATCCAGCATTTCAGTTCTGCGCTTTAAAAGTTCCAGATCCATTTATTTAGCCTCCAAGTTTAGAGGCAGATTCTCGACGTTTGTGACGTCTTCGGTTGGTTTTTTGCATGCATTTTTCTGAATTGACTGAGGTTTTTTCCTTGGAAGAAGTTGAATTCTGATAGTTTTTGTTGGGCTTCTTTTATGCAGCTGTTGTGATAATGAGACTGAATTAGAGTGTGTATAAGTGAATATATGGATGTTATTTGTTTCTTCTTTCTTCTTTTCACTCCATACACTCATACTCATAATCACACTCAAACCTCTACCAGCTAAGGAAAACTTCATCCCCTCAAAAAGGAGGCATTTTCTAAATCCAATAGTTACAATTTTTTGTTTTCCTTTTGGATGTATGCGTCGATAGTTTTTTTCAATGAAAGAGCGATGAGTAAATAATGGACTCTTTTTTGAAGCAATAGTATATGCATTCATAACAACACACTCATACGTCCAAGTGTTTTCTAATCTGGTCTTTTTCAGAGTCTATCTCAATTTGGTCTGCTTCTACAAGTAGTGAAAGATACTCCATTATTTTCTCTCGCGTAAGCCCAGTCTCCAGTTCCTGCTTTGCAACGGTTTTCCTCAGAAAAATGTACCCCAAATCGTTATTCTGATAAAGAGCCGCTTGAATATTAGCTGCAATTTTTGCTATCCGTTCTTTTCTAGCTTCGGCTCCATCTTTCCGAACCATGCTTCATATCACCCTAAACTCAGTGTTTGATGGCCATCATGAAGCCTGACCAAGAAATCGGGTTGTTTTCAATTTAATGTCCTCCTTTAGAAGCATTGTTTAGAAAGTCGTTGAGGGCTGCTCGAACAACCTCTGATACATTTCTGTATTTTGGGTACTCTTGTTTGATTAGAGCTTCAATTTTTGTTTGATCATTTTTTTCTATTCTTGTTGTAACTCGGTTTTTCATTTGCGTTTTTCCTGTGCACTTTGTTAATAGTTGTGACAGTGCACACGTTACCATGTGCAGAACTACCCCATGGGGTCTTTCGGTTATGAGTCAAACTAAAGTCAAAAAGAAAAAGGAGAAAAACAGGACTGAAACCAGAATTATGTTCGAGGCAAATGATCTTGAAGTAGCCTTTGAAAAATTAAGAGAAGCTGGATTAAACCCTGAGTGGCCAAGGGGGCGTCATGATAATAGTGAAGAATACACCGTTAATTATTCTCAAATTCAATTACAGATCCATATTTTTTTATGCCCTGAGTGCTGGAGCGAAATCCCTAAACAAAGGAGACAAACATTTCATTATCGAGTTGTTGATGGAAGCATTGAGTGGTTCAAATGCGTGAGAGGGCATGAAACTGTTTCCCCAATAATAAGACCACTTGTCGAAGTATTAGTGAGCAAGCACCTTACAGAAATATTTTTTTCATGGGAAGCCAATAGAAATTTAGGCGATTTGGATTTATGGGATTCCCTTCGTCTATTAGAAAAGATTTTCCCAGGGTTTATCTTGGGGTTAAGCTACGTTAAACCTATTTCAGCTGAAGCCTTACTCTTAAGAAAAAATGTTGTAGATCAATGGGCGATAATCCAATTGTATCGGCAAGAACGAGACCAAGTGTTTGAACTCATAACGAATTTGGTTTCAAATCTTGAAGTTAATGATAACGAAATAGTTGGCAAGGTTGCAAAGTTTCTTAATGGTTATCATGCAATACAAAATAATACTGAGCGAGAGTTGACAAGAATAGATTGTAATCAATGCGCTTCTGAGAAAAACATTTCACCTCTGAAGGATGAAGTTTGCGCCAGTTGTCCTGCTAAACGCAGACTTAATACTGCTCTTCCCGATTTACCGATAGGAGAAGACTTTCAGGAATTCGATGAAACAACCTGGGAAAGTCGAGCTTAAATTTAAAATTAAAGCTAGGCACACAAAGGTTTACTTCTAATAGTGTTCTCTTATGTAGTTGTAAGCTTTGTCGAAGAGTTCTTGTTCCTTGTGCAACTGATATTTTAAGAGAGTTTTTCTTAGTGCTTTTTGGATTTCTCTTTCGCCAGCGATTGTCCATTGCCAGCCTTCGAATCTCGTGACTTTGACCACATCGTCAATATCTTCTACGATTTGTTTTATGATGACTGGTGTTTTTTCTACTTTGGCTTCTTCAAAAAGTTTAGTGAGAGCCTCTTTTGAGTTGTCAACTGGTTCGGCTTTGGTTTCTCGCTCTAATGCTACGGTATCTCTTGCTAATTTCAAAAGTTCTTTCAGAAACTCGAGGCTCGTTATGGCGTTTCTGTAGTGTTTGTCTTTGAGTTCTTCGAGTTTCTTGCCCAGTTCAATGAAACGAGGGTCATCTGGGTGTTTGTAGAGGCGATATACTATTTTCAGTTCCACTTCCTTGGCTTTTCTTTTTGTGTTTCCGCCGCTCATTTGCTCTAGAATATGTTCGTCCATAACTAGTGTGTCTAAGATCATCTCGAATTGCTTGAACTGTGACGTTATCGTGGATTAGTTTGAGCGTTTTTTCTCCGAGCGCATGCCATAAGAGTTTTCCTCTGCCGCTTGGGGGTCTGATTGATTCGTAGATTTGTGTGAGCCACTTGTAGTCTTTCTCGTATGCTTTGAGCATTGGGTCGGGGATATTGCTTCCCAATGTTGGCTAAGATATGAGTAGTCTGCAGCGAACTTGTCTCGTATTTCGTCAGTCGGAAAGCAGTCTTGGGCTGCTAGTAATCCTTCGTATCCTTCCACAGTTCTATCTATATTTTTGAAGTGGTCAAGGCACATAGCCATTGCGTGTGGGAAGTTCTGCTTTGATTTGGGCTATGTTTGATACTATTTGTTGCATTTCTTTCAAATCAAAGTCAAGGGCTTGGGCGACATTGTCGAAGACACCGATGTAGTCTACGACTAGTCCTCGGTATTTGCCTGGGTAGGGTCTGTTTACTCTGCATATGGCTTGCAGTAACGTGTGGTCTTTCATTGGTTTGTCAAGGTACATGACTTTGTTTATCGGAGCGTCAAATCCTGTTAGAAGTTTTGCAGTAACAATGAGTAGTTTTAATGGATCCTTTTTGTCTCTGAATCTGTTTAGCAGTTTAGCTTCTTCATCCTCAGTCATAGCATATTTCTTTAACCATTCAAGTTCACTGGAGGCGACAGTCATATCGACAGCGGTTTCTTCAGGATGCCATATGTTTGTCGAGTTCTTGCTTGTATAAGTCGCATGCTTCTCTGTCATACACAACTACTTGACCTTTAAACCCGTTTGGCTCAATTTTATCTTTGAAATGCTTGGCAATGTCTTCGCATACTTTTTGATCGTTCTTGGGATTTAACCAAATGACCGAACTTTGCTGCTTCTCTCGTAAGTATTATTCCGTCTTTGTCTTCGTACCCTATGCCTTCTTCTCGGAGCAAGCGTCTGTATTCTTTTTCGAGTTCTTCCTTGTTGATGTGGAGTTCCACCAGTCTGGGTTCGAAGTCTATTGGAATGGTGGCTTCATCTTCAATAGATTGTTTGAATGTGTACCTGCTGAGGTAGCCGTTTTCATCCTCTTTTGCACCAAAAGCTAAAAACGTGTTTCTATCTCTAAGGTTGATTGGCGTTCCCGTGAACCCAAACAGGAATGCATTAGGAAGTGCGGCCCTCATTTTTATTCCCAAGTCGCCTTCCTGGGTTCTGTGAGCCTCATCTACGAGAACAATAATGTTATCTCTCTCGTTTAGAACCCCTTCGGCTTCTCCAAACTTTTGGATTGTGGTTATGATTATTTTTCTAGTATCTTGAGCTAACAATCTCCGCAGCTCTTCCCTTGTTTCAGCAACAACAGTATTTGGGACGTCTGTTGCATAGAAGGTGGCTCCGATCTGCGAGTTCAAATCAACCCGATCAACCACAACAAGAACTGTAGGGCTCTTGAGCTTGGGCTCCTTTCTTAGCTGTTGTGCAGCATACACCATTAGGATCGATTTTCCTGAGCCTTGAAAATGCCAAACCAACCCCTTCTTAATCTTGCCTTCCAAGACTCTTTCAACAATTTGCTTCGTTGCTTCATACTGTTGATACCGGCAAAGCACTTTGATTTTTTGGCCACCCTTCTCAGTGCTGAACACCGTAAAGTTCTTTAAAATTTCCAGCACAGCGTTGGGACTTAGCATAAGCTCCGTGGCCTTTTTAACTTCGTCAAGATGCGAAAACTCATGTGTTGTCTTCCAAGGCTGCCATTTCAGTAACGGAAGTTTAGCGGAACCAGCTCGATAGCTTTTTCCTTCAGTGGCAAACATGAACACATTAGGAACAAACAACTGGGGAATCGAATTCTGATACTCTTCCAACTGAGCAGCGCCATCAAACCATGAAATAGCAGGTCTAACCGGAGTCTTAGCTTCCCCAATTATCAATGGAATACCATTGACAAGAAGAACAATGTCCGGTATTCTTTTTTGACCTGCAATAAACTTGAACTGAGTCGTAACAACAAATTCATTTCTTGACAAATCATCATAGTCAATCAAATTAACAGAAACGTGCTCGCCATGCTCACCAAAAGGCATGGTTTTCTCGTTCTTAAGCCATTTCGAGAATTCTTCGTTTGCCTTGACAAGACCTGAACCTCTTAGCAGAAAGAATAATGGCTCTAAGTCGATACAGAACTTCTTCAGGCTTTGCTTGGTCAACTTTGATTTCTGGATTTAGCCGTATTAAAGCGTTCTTGACAGATTCTTCAACCATTACATCTGATTCTTGTCTTTTCAACTCATAAGATGGAACAAATGCCCAACCTAATGGAAGAAGTAAATCTTTAATGAAATTTTCTACAGCATTTTTTTCAGTGAAAGTCAATTCATCGCCTCCTTTGGAATAAGTAATGCACCTGATAAGAATGAGTTTGCAAGTGCCTTTTCAAGATACTTGATACTTCTATGCATACACTCATAATTTTTTAAGGTTCGGTCGAAATTCTCTAATATTGCAACTAATAAAGCCTGCTCGGAAATAGGTGGAATTGGGACTTTTATTCTTAACAAATCCGAAAGGGCGACTCGCTTGTGACTGTTGCTTGTGCCTTTTTGAAAACCCGTCGCTATATCACCAATAAATGAAGATTTTAATAAGTATAGCAAATATTTTGGCATAATTTTATTATTGGGAACCAACACAAGAAATTCAGTAGAACAAATCTGTCTCATTTTGGTGTTGTCTTTAACCAACCATGCTCTGTTTATCCTAGGATTTAACTTGCAAAATAATATAACATCGCTGTTAAAAATGAACTTTGAACTTTGAATAGACGCACCTTTTGTTTTCTCTATTTTCTGACCCTGGTCGTAACCCGGAACTGAGTAGTATTCAAAATCCTCGGAAGGATATTGCCCCGGGTCAATCATCTTCTTCTTGACAACTACAAGTTCATTCAGTTCTTGAGTTTCCCATTCCGTCGGGATGCTCTCCAATTCGGTCCTCTTAGAGTCGTTATGACCGAATCTTTTTGTTAACAGTTCTTCAAGCAGACCGTTCTTAATTTTTTCAGAAACCTCAATAAGTTTCTCAGTTTTTTCAATATTTTTTTCAATCATCCACAGCAACTGAGATATTTTCCTTTGCGTATTAGTCGGCGGAAGATTTACCCGATATTTTGAGAGATCACTCCATTTGACAAATGGATTTGTTGACCCCACGGAACGGCTTATCGCAAACTGAACAAAGTCTTCACTCTGTAAAATAAAGGGAAGAAAAGACTGCAGCAACTTTTCTTCGTTTGCCTGGAGAACCAAGGTGATGTTTGAGCATACCCCTTCAAAATTGACTATTCCAGCTTTTCTAAGATAGGCTCGTCTGGTAGAATAGAGAACATGACCCGGCTTAAATCGCATGTTAAAAGCGGAGCCAATGACCTCTTCATTTCCCTTGATTAATCCATATTTCTTGATTCTGACTTCACCTCTGTCAATGTGCTCCCCAGCTATGTATTTGTCAAAATTCCATTTGCTTCGGTCTGCAACTCTGTCTTGGACCAGTTTAACTATGTCACCCAAACGAAGTATCGAATAATCGCTCATTTCAAAACCTCGTTTTTGATTGTTTCTCTTAAAGACTTAAGCGATTCTTTAAGTCCGGTTGAACTTCTGTTCCATTCCTCAATGAAATAGCTAACTGGGTGTGTTTTCAATTCTTCATCAATATATTTCTTATCTATGATATACTCCTTGATGTTCAAACTGTAGTCTTTTCGTCTTATTTCGTCGAGTTCAGCAATTTTTGAAAAGTCTTCAATGTCTTTGAAACTCTCATAAGCGCTATGTATTTTTAGAATATGATTGGAATCAAGGTAACTCTGTGTCCTTTCTTCTCTAATCTCATTTCGTGCATCAATTAGAAGGATTTTTCTCTTTCTTTCAGCAGGTTTTCTAGTTCTGCATACTACAATACAAGCTTCCATGGCAGAGTTGTAGAACAAGTTTTCGCCAAGACCTATAACGCAGTCTATTAAGTCGTCCTCAATTATTCCTTTTCTCATTTGAAATTCAGAATCTCTGAACGAGGACGCCATGAGGAAACAAAATAGCGCATCTTCCTGTATCCTTCTTTAAGTGAACAGATGATATGTTGGAAAAACGCATAGTCCGCCATTCCTTGAGGTGGAGTTCCATACATATTTCTTCCCCAAGGGTCATTCTTCCAAGATTCCCTATCCCACTTTTTCATAGAATAAGGTGGATTAGCAATGCATATGTCAAATTGCTTGACTCGCCCATTTTCCAATAAATGCGGGTCTTTTTAGTGTATCTCCTTGTACGATTTCGAAATCCTGAACTCCATGTATGAACATGTTCATTCGAGCAATTGAGGATGTAATAATGTTAATTTCTTGACCATACAGTTTGAGAGTTCTGATATTCTTTTCCTCTTTCTTGAACCAGCAATCTTGCGTTAAGAAGCATTCCTCCAGAACCGCAGGTTGGGTCATAGATTGATTCACCAGGTTGGGGGTCCACAATTAATGTCATCAGTCTGACAACTGTTCGGTTTGTGTAAAATTCTGCAGCACTGTGACCACTGTCATCAGCAAACTTCTTTATCAAATACTCATAAGCATTTCCGAATTCATCTTGAGGTACATTCTTTAGTTGTTAAACTGATGGATGAAAAATGCTCAACCAAATCAGTTAGAATTCGATCAGATAATCGCTCTTTGTTTGTCCAGTTGGTGTCTCCAAAAATTCCTGAGAGTTTATCTGGATTTGCTTTTTCTATGTTCATCATTGCAATTCTGATGGCTTGACCGACATTGGTTGCTGTTTTTCTAACGTCTTTCCAATGAGAACCATCTGGAATCTGGAACATGTGATTCTCGCTGAATTTGCAGATTCTTCATCACCGTAGGTTTGAAGAGCATCTTCATACTCTTCATCGTAGACATCGGATAGTCGCTTGAAAAACATTAGTGGAAAAATAATGCTCTTGTAGTCTCCTGGGTCAATTACTCCTCTGAGCAGATTGGCTGCTCCCCAAAGATAGTTTTCCAGTTCTTGTTGTGTCATGGTCAAAGCAGTTTTGCCTCCTTTAGCAGAGAGCGCATTTGGTCTTCGGATTTCAAGAATTCATGAATATGCTTTTTCCAACTCTTCCATAGTGGCTTTCAAATCAATCTTTTCATTTGCTCTTGGTTTCTTGACGTATCGAGAAATGTTAAGGTTATACTCATTTTCCTTAATTTCATCATGTGCAAACTATTTTTGACTGCCCTTCAACGTCAGAATATTTTTCATACAATTCAATAATAGCTTTTGCATGTTCGTTTAAGAAGAAGTTCTGGGCTCTTCCTTTTTGGTAAAGTTCAGAAGCATCAATGAACAAAATTTTGTTCTTCTTTGAAGGTCTTTTCTTGCTCTGAAAATCATTATACAAGCGCTTATTGCCCGTACCATAGAACAAGTTAGGTCCCAAACCTATTACACAATCAAGCAAGTCAGCATCAACAAGATGCTTTCTAATTCTTGATTCAGCGCCACTTCTAAACAAAGCGCCATGCGGAAGAACAATACCCATTCGCCCAGTAGGATTGGAGCCATAGAAACAATCATGTGTTGAACCCAGGCAAAATCGCCATAACTCTTTGGTGGAACTCCAGCAAAATTTCTTCCAAAAGGGTCATTTGCCCAATTCTCAAATCCCCAATTTTTTAACGAGAAAGGCGGATTGGCAATAACTACATCAAACTTTGAGAGTTGGTCATTTTCTCTAAAAACAGGATGTCTAAGTGTGTCTTCTTTTTCAATTCTAAAATCTTCAACCCCATGCAGGAGCAAGTTTATTCTGTGATATAGATGAAGTTGTTAGGTTTTTTTCTTGACCAAAGAGCTTGAGTTTTCTAAAATCGCCCTCGTGGTCTTTGACATATTGGTAGGCTTCAAGGAGCATACCTCCTGAGCCGCATGCGGGGTCATAGATTGATTCGGTTTCTTTGGGTTTGAGGATGCTTCCCATTAGGTGAACTATTGCTCTTGGAGTGTAGAATTCTCCTGCTTTCCGATTGGACATGTCAGCAAATTTCTTGATTAGAAACTCGTAAGCTTGACCGAGCATATCGGGAGGAATTTTAGAATTAGACAGAACTCTTTGAAGAGAAATGCTCAATTAGGTTAATCAATAATTCATCGGATAATCGGTCTTTGTTTGTCCATAGCACATCTCCAAAAATTCCATACAATCTTTCAGGATTGGCTTTTTCAATTTCTCTAAATGCAAACTGAATTGCCTGACCTACATTCTCAGTCTTTTCTCGAACGTCTTTCCAATGGGCACCTTCAGGTATCGAGAACTTATGTTGTTCTGGAAAATTTGCGTATTCTTCGTCTCCACCTGACTCTTGAAGCGCAGCCGCGTATTCTTCATCATAAACATCCGAGATTCTCTTAAAGAAAAGTAGCGGGAAAATGTAAGATTTGAAATCAGCCTTGTCAACAGGACCACGCAGAATATTGGCTGCACCCCATAAGATACTGTTCAAGTTCAGAAAGACTAATTCTACAAACATCATTTGGTGTTTCAAACCCTCCAATGGAAACTTTCTTAGTTGAGAAATCTGCCACTGAAGTCAGCTTATCATCATGCTTTTTTTGATTTTTCATAAAGTCACTTGAACAATGGTGCCAATTTGTTTATGAGTCTTCCGCAAACGCTTCGTTTTGTCACACTCGGATTTACGATTGCTTTCTCATGATGAAGAGTTTTAGACCACAAAGAACGCATAGAAAGCTGCAGCAAAAGAAATTTAAGCTAACCTGAACAATTAACCTTTTAGTGGGAAATCTTGACAAAGTGCCCAAATTGCAGAAAAGAAAACTCTAAAATCGCCAAAACCTGGAATTATACGCTGTACAAAGTTGAATCTGTCGTTTGTTCAAACTGCCAAACAAAATACAGAGAATATACCATAAATGGAAAACTGGCATTCACTTTGAAACTTCAAAAAGGAAAAGGTTTCATAAAAGTCTGATGTTCTTTTGTTCTTACTCGCTCCCTAAGATTCATTCTTAGAATTGTTGTTCAATTCTCTTCTTAATGACTTATGCTTTAAACGGAAAAATTCTTTTTAAAAGTGCTCTTTTCATTTATGTTGAACAGTTGCTTTAGAGCTTTCCTAATACATTAAAGATATATTGTTAAAGGACTGAAGAGGTCAACGGTGGACTGCACGAGTTGGAGTTGTAGCAAAAAGGATAGCTCGATTGAGGTATCTCGTGAGGGAAAGTTTGTCGGTAATTCTGTTTTGCTTAAACAGCCATATTGTGAAATTTGCTTCGCCCCAGATACTCCAACGCATTTATGCACCAATCCACATGAACTTTATTCATTCAATAGTGTTCATGCAGTAGGTGCATACGTTAAAAAGCAGTTTAACAAAGGAGATTTGCTTTCAAATCATATTGTAGAATTAAAAAGCTTTATCGACTTTGCGGCTCCGTTAGGATTAGCTATGGGCATAGTTGCAAAAGATAGATTTCCAGCGTTGCCTAGAGGCTGATGGATTAATACCTGTGCCTTCACATCCTGAAGAATTTGCCAGGCGAGGCTTTAACCAAACTATGGAGCTAGCAAAAGTCTTGTCGAAGATAATTAACCTTCCAATAATTGATGAGCTATCAAAGACTGCGCCTAGAGGTCTTCAAGGAAAAGGACTTTTTGATAGGCAAGTTGCAGTTTTAGGATTATATGAAGTCAAAAATCCAGAGAATGTTATTGGAAAAGACTTTATCTTAATTGATGATGTATTTACTTCAGGTTCTACTGCTTCTGAAATCGCAAAAATACTTAAACTGGCCAAGGCAAAGTCTGTAAGAGTCTTTGTAGCTGGAAGAACGACCTACTCAAAGGGGAGCTAATGAACGAAATAACAGATATACCATACTGGTTAGCTTTGGCACCTAAATCAATCATGCCAATTCCCAAACTTGAAAAGATCTTCAACCAATGTAATTCATTAGAACCACTTTGGAAAGAAACACCTGAAATCTTAAGGCAATACGGTCTCAATGACTTTGAACTAACAAAACTAATCGAATACAGAAAAAACGCAAAATTAGATTACTACCGAGACTTAGCTGAACGACTAAAAGAACATGGAATTGCAATCGTTAGATACGTTGATAATCAATATCCAATGTCCCTAAAGGACTTTGGAAGCTATCACATAAAACCTCCATTAGTCTTGCTTGTTAAAGGGTCGATGAGCAATGTTGGGATGGGGGTTGCTATTGTTGGAACACGAAAGTGTTCTTTTCATGGACATACAATGGCAAGAAAGATTCTAGAACTATTGCGAAAGCGGGGTACGTTGTGTATAGTGGCCTTGCAAGAGGAATAGATACCGAAGCTCACTGTGGAGCGCTTGAAGCCCCACACGGAAAGACGGTTGCAGTTCTACCTTGGCTTAGCGAAAAGGAATTTTATCCTGAAGAGAATTTCAAACTGGCCTTGGATATATCTCGAAATGGAGCGATTCTAGCAGAGTACTATGAGCCGCCTAGAGTTGTACCATCACTAAATGCAAAGGCAGCATTTGTGCTGAGAAATAGGATAACAAGCGGTCTGGCCCAATGTGTTGTGCTTGTAGAATCAGGAGCAACCGGCGGCACCTATCGCCAAGCCACAATTGCCAAAGACCAAGGCCGGAAAATTTTTGCTGTCAAACCAAAAACAGACAACAAAACAGCAATAGAAGGTTTCAAACAGTTTATCGATATGGGGGCAGAGTCTATCGAATCCGCAACTCCAGTGCTTCGATTTCTCAAAAGAAACTCTCGCAATGAAAAAGAAAAAAGAATTGATTCCTTCTATCAGACAAACATAAGATAAGTCAGCAGGTCAACAAAATCCCTTAAAGAAAGGGCAATAGCTTATGAAAGTAACGAGTGTTTACACAGATTCAAAACATACTAAAAAAGGAAAAATATGCTAATCAAAACCGATGATTCTATGAATTTTCTAGATAGTAGTTAAATGCTTGATTAAGTTTATCCCGACGTTCTTTCATTGAACTGGCTGTATCAGCACCTTGGATTATCTTGCTTTCATAATTAATTAGGAAACTATTAGTTGCCTTTATTCCAGCGTGGACTTCTTCCTGCAGTTTTTCCATAAATTCAAGATAGAACTGTTTGATGGCTTCTGCATTCCCTACGAATTTATCCTCTGGCATCATTTCTTCTACCATTAGAAAAATCGATACTGCTGAAGCACGATTTCTTATGTCTCTGGCAGAATTGCCAAATATATTATCCAGAGTATCGAGGACTTTGAGAATATGGACAGCATGGACTGACTTTGGGTCAAGGTCTTTGTAAACCCTATATAATATTTCTAGGTCTTCATATTTTGAATTCCTAAAGTCGCCAGTTTGATTAAAAGCTTTGGAATTATTGCACATTTGAGCACAGACTTGCTCTTTAGCAAATCGCCTCGTGGGAATTCGCAAGTTTTTTATAAAAGGTTTTTCTACCATTCTCCTAACCAATTCGCCCATGTTGCTGATTATAGCGTTTAGTTTTTCACCTGAGTTGATTTGAGTACCGAGATTTAATCTAATGAATAAAGTTGCAATATCTTCAACAGGGGTCTACACTTCTTATTTCGGTTATTGTGAGAACATAATTCTCAAATTTGCTCTTGAGGTTGTCCAATTCCTGAAAGGTCTTTGTTCTATATTCAATTTCTCCATCATAAAAACCTACTATTGCTCTAATTCTTTGTTGGCCGTCAATGCAATCCCATCCTTCTGGAACTTTCTGAAGGTACAATTTTGGTATGTCAATGCCGGTAAATACAGAGTCAATCAGTAGTCTTCTCTGCTCTTCAGTCCAGACTAATCCTCTTTGGTAAGTGGGGAAATTTATTAGATATCTGTTCTCGTAAAGTTCAAGTGTGGTCCACTTTAATATTCTGAAGTCCATACTACTTTTCTCCTGTTAGTTTCAACAATGTTTCATCATTAATTATGGCAGTTTTTCCGCTCTGGGATATTGTGTCGAGCACCCATTTTTGAACAATATTATCTGAATCAGCATCTTTCGCTATTCTATATATCTGTAGGAGGGGTAAGTTTAGCTAAAAAGGGTAGTCTTTCGACAATACCAAAATTATCATCATCTCCCAATGCTGATACTTTAGGAACCACTAATTCAATTGTAAACGGCTTTTTCATTGATGCTTGGCTCGTAAAAATTAGAGATATTAAACACCAATCCTCACTCCTAAGCGAAGCTCCGAACACTCTTAAAACGTCACAATCTACCAGCAATTTTTGAGCGTTTTTCCAAATTTTCTTAAACAATTTTGCTTGTGGCTTCTTGTAAACTGAAGGAGGAATCCATCCTGTGTAATCATCTTTGTACTTTTCTTCCTCATACCGCTTTGAGACAGACATTTTCTCGCCGGCAATAGCCCAGTTGAAAGAGCCGTGAAGTTTAAGCAAAGGTGTAATGTCTGTTCTAGCTGTATAATCTTCAGTCTCATATTCTATGCCTAAATTCACACCGCCACAAATTTCCTCTAAAGCATCATCAATAAGACTATCATAGTTAATGGTCAAGATTCCTGTAATTTCTTCCTGCATATCAGCACGATATGTTTTATCTAGATAAAGTAGGCTCTTCATTAGTTTTGGCTGAACATCTTTTTGGTTTATGCTTCTAATCAAGTATTTTCTCATTAAATCTTTAAGTTCATTATGCAATGCATCGAACTTGCTTCTGGTGGAAAAGAAATTTTCGAAGAGACTTATCAGCCACTCTATGTCTTGATTTTCTGGTATTCCAAATCGGCTGAAAAACTTGAAGTATTCACCATTTACTTGCTTGGACATGCTAAGAATATTCTTGCTTATGCCAACCATTGTGATGTCCTCTTCAATACTTTGACTTTTCATTTCTCCTTGGGTCATCCCGGCGCCGATTAAATAGACGACTTTTTGTATGCAAATTCACCGTCAAAGCCTACGCAATTAAAGAAAATGTTACAGCTGATTAAGTAGATAAGTTTTGGCAAAAACTTAAACACGCTCTCATTACTACGCGTGTTAAAATAATGACACGAATGAACATAAATATCAATAGAGCTGAATACTGATATTGGATAATAATGGGCATACTTATTCGTGACACAAAATCAAAACGATGGAATATTGCCGACACAGTTAAGGCAAAAGCTGAATCAGAACTTCAAAAACTACTTATTGAATCACAATCCCTAGTGACAATTGACGAGATAAGGGATAACGCGTCACAACTTGTTTTGGCGCTAGGCGAGTTTGGCCTCCCAGGTTCAGGCTCAACTGATATCTTGGCGTTTAGTTCCCAAGGAGACGTCGCAATTATTGAATGCAAGCTTGCTGCTAACCAAGAAATTAAACGTAAGGTTATAGGTCAAATTCTCGAGTATGCCGCGTACTTGTGGCAAATGAGATACGAGCAAATTGATGACAAAGTCAAAGAGAAGAAAGATAAACCGCTTGCGGAACTAATTGCCGAATCAGTAGTTGGTGATTGGGATGAAGAGCTTTTCAGAAACAATGTGCGCCAAAACTTAGCAAATGGCTCTTTCATACTTGTTGTTGTCGTAGACGAAATCAACGAGGAACTTAAACAAATAATAAGATAAATAAACGAATGCAGCAAATCAACATTCTCTCTTCATGCATTAGAAATGAACAGATTCCAAGCTGATAACATTGAAATTCTTGTCCCGCATTTGCATGGAAACGCAACAAAACCATCATCTACTAATGGAAAAAGGTCTTGGAACGAAGAAACGCTCTTCAAAGTTTTTGCTGAGAAAAATCCCTCTGACATAGTAAGTACTTTTAAAGATTTTTATAGATGGACAAAAGAAACTGCCGACAGAATTTGGTTGGGCCAAGGAAAAGAAAACGGATCATTCACTTTTCACTTTTTAAAAGCAGGGCAAACAATCGCGCCTTTTTCAATTTACACTGACGGAAGATTAGCTTTAGACTTCGGTTACTTGATAGGACATCTGTCACAAGAGACATTAGAACAATTTCACGAGAAAATAACAGCAATACCTACAATGAGTCACATTCCAAAAAACTTTACAAACAAATTTCCAAGCGTAAAACTCGACGCACTTAAAGACACTGCGTATTGTCAGAAGTTTAAAGAAGCTATCCTTTGGCTTAAGGACCAACCAGTATTGCCTCGTACCTAAGTGCTGCTAATTAACGCCTACGAATCTTTTCTTTCTATTACTCCTCAAACTTATAGTATAGGTTTGAAAGATTTCGAAAGATAATACTTAGTTGAAGTAAGCAAATGACATATACTAAGACATCATAATTGAGTGTAAAAGGGACTATTAGTGTCTCAAAATAATAGCGAGCAACCTTTTGGAGAATTGCCAGAGGCCCTCGTTGAAGAAATGCTTGGCCAATGTAATAAATTAGGCTCCAATTTGACTGCTTCTTTTCAAAGACTTTATGA
Organism: Candidatus Bathyarchaeota archaeon; assembly: GCA_963729805.1. Lineage (GTDB taxonomy): Archaea > Thermoproteota > Bathyarchaeia > Bathyarchaeales > Bathycorpusculaceae > Bathycorpusculum. The sequence goes on from CAVSPH010000010.1 coordinate 310,571, forward strand.
TTACAAAGATGATATTCGCAGCAAATTAAATGAAAGAAAGTTATTGCACAAAGACACCGACTTCTCTTTTGTTCCTTCATATCCAACATCTTGTGCAGTTGACGGTTCCTTTGCAATTGAGAGGCTAATTTGCACAGATCTTGTTGCTTTCGCGGGAGTTGCGATGGAAGGTTTGACTCCTCCGTCCGAAAAGAGATATTGGCCTAACCCTCACCACATTTCTCATGTTTTAACTGTTCCACATAATGACAATACAGCAATGCTCGCAAGGGCTGTAATGATGTGCATGGAATTGGAGCTTGCTGCCACTGCTCCACACGATGTGGTATTTCTTGATGGTTCATTAACCACCCCTATGATCTCTCTCGACCAAGGGCTGAATAGAATTGCTGATGTCAATAGTGAACTGGCGACATTTTTGGCAGCAAGGGTAGAAGGTGCCTTAGAATCCTATAAGAAAATCGTGACTTGTGAAAGAACGGATAAGATATTTGCTGGAATACCAAAATATACAACTAGAGCTGAAATTTCAAAAGAAATTCTCGGCCTCAGCGAATATGAAGACCGAGGGTTATTGACTTTCGTGTTAGATGCAGGCGAATTTGTTGGTCCTGTGCCAATTCAAAAAATAGCAAGACCTTGGCACATAAACCTGAAACCAATTGAGTCTTCCACGAACTTGAAGGAGACAGCCCAACAAATATTCTCGGGTCTGAATGATTTGCAAATCTTGTATTATAGGCCTTATGGTTACTTCCCTGTTCTAAGAATTGAGGTTGCAAATTCAATTACTACTAATCCCAACAGAACAGCTATTTTGCTGGAATCTTTGCGATTGCAGTGTAGTTCTCCAAGCATATTGGAACCTTTTCCTCTGTATCTTGCGGATAGAATGGTAAAACATTTGGGAACAGCTTTGCCCGCAATAAGAAGGACAACAACTCAACAGATGTCAACTGAGTGGGAAGATAAGATGGGAAATACGTATTTGGCGATGCATGGATATCGAACAAATTTGGGAAGATAAAAGAGGTTTGTCGGAATGACTGAAGATATTAAAAAAACGTTTGACAATACCGAAAGAATTGGCGTCATAGGCTCACCCTCATCTACGGGTCAACTCACAATAGATGTTCTTGGTACTGCCGTTAGCAAGAGCCTTGTTGGAAGTTTGAGTGTTTTCAACTTTAAGCAAGATGGTTATGATCATTATGCGCTGGGCCAAATTGTGGAAATATTAATGCAGAACGTTTGGGCTCAGGATCCAACTGTAAGAGGATTGATACGGCAAAAAGGTCGGATTGACCCTATTACAGAAAGACAAGATACCCATATTGCTAAAATGACTGTTAGCTCAGTTTTTGCAAAGAAAAATGGCGAAATTGATCAAAGCATATTGGGAACGGTACCTTCAACTGGAACTCCAATTAAGGCATTAAATGAAGAAGTACTGAATTCGCTTTTAGCAAACTACGAAAAAGAGTTGTTCTACCTGGGATCAGCTTATGGGAGCACGGTTAAGATGCCTATGTGGTTCAAGCATTTTGGACGCGGCGGTGAAGGTGCTGGAGAAGCATACCACATAGGAATCTTTGGAAAAACAGGATCAGGAAAATCAGTTCTAGCAAAGATGATTATGACTGCTTACTCCAAACATAAACAAATGGGCATCTTTGTTTTAGATCCACAAGGCGAGTTTGCAAGAGATTTTAGAGAAAACTCTGTCCTGAAATCAACGCTTTGCGGCAAAATGTCTCGTTCAGTACAAGTTTATGATTTGCATAATCTTGTGTTAACAGGAGATGATCTCTTTAAAAGAATTCTAATAAATTCCGGTTTCTTGAGCAACTTGGGCATTTATCTAGAAACTAACAAAATGCAAGCTGCAAATGAGATAGAGACAATACTAAAGGCTAAAGGATCGTACTCGCTCCTCGGATCCCCAATTCCACCATATCAAGCATATACAAGAGGAGCATTTGATAGAGTTTGGAACGCTCTCCAAACTGATAATGTTTTAAGAAAAATATATACAATGGCTGACCTTAGAGAAAGAGTTCGAACTTCTATAGAAGGAGCGGATCCGGAAGAATATTATCAACTATGGTCAAGAATAGCCAACTTGTTCAGGTTCGACGGAAACTCAAAGGCCAAGATCAAAGATTTAGTAGCCAAAATTCATGGAGAAGACAGTACAGCACAAGACATAGTGATCATTGACCTCTCTGAAAAAAATGTGCCAACAGACATCTTTTGGAACGACATGATGAAACTCGTACTTATTGGAGAGTTCCTTGAAAAAATTACACAAAAAGCCGAGGAAGTCTACAAAAAAGATGAACTACTAAACTCACTTGTTATAATTGATGAAGCTCACAGATTAGCCCCAAAAGAAAAATCAGAAAACGAGAATCTCGAAAAAGTAAAAAGCTTACTCGTGGATGCAGTCAGAACAACAAGAAAATACGGTCTCGGATGGATGTTTATCAGTCAAACGCTATCAAGTCTCAGCCGGGACATTTTGGATCAAATAAGAATTTACGTTTTTGGTTTTGGTTTAGGCTGGGGAATCGAGAGAATGGCACTAAAGGACATCATAGGAGGACAGTTTGAAGCTTTGAAACTCTATCAGTCTTTTAGAGATCCACAAAGCAGTCTAAATCATAAACAATATCCATTCATGACTGTGGGTCCAATTTCACCTTTATCTTTCTCTGGAACCCCTCTATTTTTCAATGCACTAAAATACCCGGATGATTTTCTGAAAGTTAACTTTGGGATGGATAAATAGGGTGCTACGACTGGTATAGTGGTTAATCAAGTATAAGGTCAGGATACTGTATTTTCAATGATTTGTAAAATTCTTTAGTTAATTTATTTTGATCAATCCCCAAGTCTCCAATTTTTAGTTTAGGGTTGATACGTTTGTTTTTCTCTTCTTCAGGGCCTATGAACAAGTTATTGCTCATGTGTGAAATGATCCTTTGGATTGCGTCTTTCAACTCTTCATCCTGATGTTCCGCGAAATCTTCCGGAATTTTGTCACAGAGTAGGTTCCACACTTTGTTAAAGAATTCTACTTTCCTCAAAGCTACTATAGTCATTACGTCAGTAAAATTTTCGAATTTTTGTTCTCTTGTTTTTTCCATAATCACCCTTCTCCTTCAACAATAAACTCTGAAAATGTCTCCAAGCCTTCCTTAATCCCATTTTCTACCGATCCTTGAAGCATTTTGGCGAGTATTTCGCTTTCAATATTAGTACTTTTCGCTACCTCTGTAATTGCACCAGAATTTTGAGCCATTGCTTTAACTCCTTCACCCATCAACTCTGCAGAGTGCCCAACGGCGGCACCAGTTATTTCTCCAGCAACGTACTTTACCACTTCCTTTTCGCCAGCAGTCAAAGCAGCCTGCTCTTTGTTATTTTTAGCTTGCTCATATGCATCTAACACTTTCTTACCTGACACACCAAGTTTATAAGCCGTGTACAATGGTATCACGAACGGGCCAACAATAGGAACTGCAGATAAAGCACCAACTAAGACACCAGTTAAAACTGACTTTCCAACCTTGCTTATAAATTTAGAAAGTACGTTTCCTTCCGATTTCTTCTTTGCTCTTAAAATTTGAGGATTTAGATTTCCCCTAATTATATCGTCTAATTTACTTTGATTTGGTTCGTAACTAGGCTTTTCTTCCCTAACAGAACTGCCGCCACCGTAACCACCGTCACCACCACTCCCGTGTCTGTGTCCACCGCCATATCCACCGCCGCCACCGCCCATTATAACGACTCCTTAATTCTTAACCCGATTCATTAAATTTATCAACCGATTATCTATTATGCTTTGCCTTATCAATTCCATACCTTTTTTTATCGCCAAAAAATTATGCGAGTACTTTTTTGTAACTTCACCTGAAAGATATTGTTTTGACCGACAAGATTCACAGGTGCAGAAAGCAAATTCTTCTTCAGGCATATCCTTGGAAAATAGCTGGGAGGTATTGTAAATATTAAACATCCAAGAATTTGCATCAAAGATATCAGCTCCAGCCTCAACAAACTGAAGAATAAAAGCCAACTTGCCGCATCCGAAAATATGGATAGGTTTTATGATTCCCTCTTTATCCATGAAATCACGGAGACTTCTAATTGTAGATATCCCTTTAATTCCACGGCCACACATTGCCTCAGGAACGCCTAAGATATCGAATTCGTTTCTCATTTCACTAATCAAACCTTCTAAATCCATTAGTTTGTCGTCTTTTGTGCCGTGAAGGACCAATGTTTTTCTCCCACCTTTGACAAGCCTGTTAGTTGAGAGCAATTCTCCTTTCATTTCAGCTATAGTATTAGTTTCACCTACGGAGGGTATTCTATCAAAAGCCGTTAAAATATCAAATCTTATCCGGCTTAGACCTTCAAAGTAACCTGAAATATCCCATGGTAAACTTTCATGGTAACTTTCGTATGCTCCACTATCAAGATATAACAAATTCTTTTCGGAATATGCATCAAAAATATCAACAGACTGCTGATCAAGAATCTTTACGTCAAAAGCGGATAACATAAAAATATCTTGAGGCAAAGAGATCTTATTAAGACTTTTCGCAATCGACCTTAAATTAGCTTTACGACCGCTTATTGATGGAACATATAAAGGGGTTTTTAATTTAATGCCTCTTATTTCTTCCTCAAAAACTCTAGCCTTCCCTTCTCCTTCAAATGTCAGCTGAAATATGTTTTCTAACCTCCCTCAAAGAATCAATTCTTTGTAAACAAGCACTGCATTTCTGACAGTGGTCCGATTCTCCCAAATAACAGGAATAAGTTTTGTCAATAGGCAATTTCACCGAGTGTGCTATGTATGCTATGTCATTTTTAGTTATATCTATGAATGGAGCATGTATTATTACCTCTTTTCCGACACTTTCACCTATGCTTCTTGTTGCTTGCTGCACGAAAGATTTGCTGGAGTCTGGATAATTGCTTCCAGCGTGAAGACCAATAGCGACTACATTGCATTTGTTATTGAACGCATGAATAGCACCCAAAATCAAAAACAAGAGATTTCTATGAGACAGAAAGGCTGATTGAGAATTGCTTCCTTTGATCAAAAGGCTATCTTTGAAAAGAGGTCCAACTTTAATTCTATGCAATTTACAATTATGCAATTTGCTAATGTATCTCGCCGATTTTAGTTCTTGTTTTTTATTCCTTTGTCCGTAATCTATGAAAAGAGGTAATACTTTGAAATCTTGCTTACTCAAAAGGCTTAACAAGAGTGAAGAGTCCAAACCACCTGATAATAGAAGGACAATTTTCTCCATGTAGACTGAAGGGAGTCAAGAGTTTATAAAACTGTGCATTTGCACCTTTCCATGCCATGCTTCCATAAAACATAATCTATAATGCCTGCTGGTTTGGACAATTTCTTTGAGAGATCAAACATCATGCTTTCAACATACAGATACTGACTCTTCGTCAAAGAATCCTTTGCAAAACTTTGGTCCAACATTCCCACCTTAACCAAGATATTTCTCGTGTGCACATCAACTATTGGAAAATCAAATCCGATATTACGTAACCAATGCGTAGCAATTTTAATTCCTATGCCGTTGACATTATTGACTAAGCTTTTTCTTAGTATTTTAGCGTCTATTTTTTTGTTCTCTAGGTCATCATAAATTTTAATATAATAGAAAGCAGCATTCAAAATAACTTTTGTTTTTGAATTAAAGAACCTATAACCACTAATTTTCAATGTCGTTCTAATATATTCAACGCTATCATTTTGGTTTAAAATCAGGTTTGTAAAAAGGACTTTTTGAGGTTCATTTTCTATTAAGTTCTGATAGGATCTTTGGACAATTGTTGTGTGAACCTTGGAACCAGCGAGTATGCAATAGACAAGTTCATACCAGGCATCAATCCAATTTTCCATGTTTCCATTGTTCCAGCTTAAATCCTCTTCGTGATTATCAAGCAGCACAGCGATTTTTTCTAAAGCTTCCATCAATGTTAATTGTTTAGTTTGTCATAAAAAAATATGCGCTTCTTAACACTTAATTATCAATATTCTAAGACAAGCAATTGCTCTTTTAGTGTATTTTTTGTCGTTAAAAAAAATTAGTATGTAAACAAAATTAATGGTCTATAGGTATTTTCCGTTAATAAAGGAAAGCCTTCGACCGCAATCACTGTCAACGATAGAGTTGAACATTTCCTGAGTCCACGATTCTCCTTCCATTTTGGTTTCCTATAAAAGAGGCTTTCTTTCATAATGAATTTTTCCTAATTGCTAAAGTCGATAAATTCTCCATCTATCTTAAATTTGGATAAACGGTCTCTTTTTATCAATTTGAATTGGTCTTTGTCAAGCCATATACGAAAATCGTCATTTGAAATTATTTTCGAGGTAGGATGTAACAAGGCAAGTTTCAGTATATATTGGTCTGCGGGAATTCCTGATGGCGCTTGGTGAACGCGTTTTTCATCCAGAGCTTTGTTAAACGATTCTTGGTCATCAATTCTCCATCTCAAAGAGGCGTCGACTATCACTCTACAGTTAAAACTCTTCTTTTTGAAGTGCTCCAGTGTCAGAATTATGTTTCTATACCTTGCAGGTTGACCTCGTGGAACATTGTCAAATGCGACATTGCTTCCATCTATTATGGCGTCAATATTTGGGGATTGTTCTGGAGGCCTTTCAACAATTTTCTTTTCATCTTTCGCATCTGATTTTGTAGGTTTTATGATTTCTGTGCTATCCAATGAGTTTCTGAGCGGCTCCCAACTGTCAAGATATTTTGAGTACTGAATAATCGCATCCCTAGTTTCGAGAACTTCATTTCCAATGAAATGGAAGTAAAAACGATAAATTCTGTTTTGACCGGTAGATTTCTGAATAACCAGTTTCTCTAAGTCCACAGATGGAACGACAACGTATCGGTCCCCAGAAGCGATATGCGTCAAGAATACGTAAAAATCAACTGAACTCTTCTCTTTTATAAAATCTCTTTCGCTAATATCATTCCAGCTATGGCCCATCTTCCCTTTGCTTTCCTTATCCTCGTAGTATCTGCTTTCCATGATGCGTAGCAAAACCTGCCTATGACCTTTTGCAACAAACAGGCGAGACTGCCCGCTTGATTGAAACTGACAACGTCCTATTTTGTTGGTGATCGTTTCTTGCGTCAATCTAATCTTATCCAATAGGACACACACCAATAGACCCTGATACTATGGTGCATTGGCATTTAATAATTTGTGCCATCGCCGAGAAAGAGGAGAAATACAGGTGACGTCTCCACTGAGTGGAGAGTTCAAGTCAACCCCGGTTTTCCATTGGTTTCCTGAAAAGAGTTTAAACTGAAATCTAAACGATTACGATGACTTAAGTAATTTTAGTTAACAATTTCTCTTGAGCGAATATTTCTTTTGGATTCCATTAATTTCTGCAAAAGCCGAATAATTTAGATTAATAAATTATAGAAATTGATTCAGGTAAAGGATGATTATACAAATGGTCTTCGATTTCTTTTTGGTCTTATTAGTTTTCTATTTCTTGGCGCATGTTTCAACCCTTGTAAGCCACGCACTATCTCAGAAATCTCAAGAATTGATTCAACATTTGAAGAATGAACACTTTTTCTTTTATAATCTATCGGAATACTGTTCCTTTTAAAAAGAAAAAGGTTAACCTTTGCTTCCTTAAGTTCATTCAGGCTGAAACCTTTTCCCACACGTATACTCTTAACAGGACCTAATTGTATACGATTACCACATTTACGAACCACATAGGGTCTAATCGCTGAACTCCCACGATTTGTTAACTTCCAAGCACTGTTAGCATCTTTAGCGTCAGCTATATCTCTAAAATATTCATCTGCTTTTTTCTTATCGATTTCCATATTATTTTATCCCAGCGTTTAATTTTCTAATAGACATTCGCCACTTGAGAGCCCATTCTCCATTTTCTTCGTTTTCAAGACGCCGAAATTCCGGTTTGTTTTCTTGTTTTTTTCTTGAAACTTTCTTTACTTCATTTAGTTTATCGAATGCTTCAAAAGAATTTATTCTTATTTTTTCTCGTCCTTGTTGAATGTCAACATATAGCTCGTTGATTAGATTATTATAAATTCTCTTACAATCAGACTCCAAGGGCATGAATTTATGTACTATTTAGAACTATAATTGTTTTGTGCCACGCAAACCTAACTTAAAATCAATAAAAGAAACGCTAATTCGTGATTTGAACAAATTATACTACCTATTATTACCTGCTATTTATGTTATCTTTTCCATAATAATCTTGAATGCTATTTTTGGCGGTTTAATTTTATTTGGAATAAGCGGAATGCCCATTTCAACCTCTTATCAGGAACACATTCTTCTGTTAACGGATATAAGAAATCCAATGGATTTTTTATCCACTCCGTTTAACTCAACACAAGTACAATATTATGCGTATTTTGATGTAGTAGCAGGCTGGTTACTTATTCCTGCAATTTTTGGTTTAGTTATTCAATACTTTCTTGATTATCAAAAACAAGCTCAAGACATAAAGAAAAAGTTAGATGAAAGATTTAAAGAATTCAAAATGGTTGAAGAAGGTAAATGTCCAATATGTGGAAACGAAGTTAAGTATTTTGTAGATAAAGAAAATGACGTTGAAGGCTATATTTGTCTGAAATGTGATCAGGGCGATGTTTCAAATCGGAGAAAATTAGAGTAATCAACCTAACCTTAGAAAAAAAGAGAAACGGGCGATATCACAAGATATGTGGGTTCGCAGTTCAAATTAAGGTCTTTCTAAAATAATTTTTATGTTAATATTTACTATAGATTTTCGTGAGGTTTTGGATTTGTCTGATTTTGACTTGATGATTTTAACATGTTTGGTGTGAAGGCGAAAAAAATTCTTGACGCTTTCAGAATTCAAAAAGGGCGAATTTGTTAAAGGCGAGGGAATCCACAAGAAAACCGGGTTAACTCCTGATGACACAAATGAAGTTGTCAAAGCGCAGAAAAAATCACTGCTCAATGAAATATTGAGTGTTTTTCAGAATTGTGTGCTAATAATTTTTATGTAGTTGAGATGGCTGATTTTGGTAGGCAGGTTTTAGAAAAATACAAGTATAATTCTTTAGATACCTTTCTTGATGGATCGGGTCCACTAACTATTTCAAACCAAAAGTCAAACGAACACCTTGTTAAAGCCTAAATCAAAAAACAACCCAAACCATGCTGAAGAAATTAAACGCTAGAAAACATCGACAGCTAAATACAACCTCGTTCGTTTTTTGCTCCAATAGAAGAATGGATTTTATTATCATTTAATAGACATAAAGCGTAACATAAATTGCCTATAGAATACGTCTGCAGAAAATGCAACAAAACTTTATTCCACCCAAGAGCATGAGCCGAGCAGTTTTGCAAGAGTGTGGTTCTTTTCTGCTGCGAAATTTTAGAGAGGAACGTTATGCTCAAATGTTAGCTCAAAAAATCTTCTGGCAATCAAAGATTATCATTATTCAAAGCAACAGTGTTTAAGATAACTATGATTAATATGGTTGTGAGGGTTTATGCCGGAAACGCGACGAACTAATTCTGGGTTCCTTTCAAACAATGAAGCTGCACGGGAAAGACAGAGAACACAAGATTTTGTCAAAGGCATCGTTGAAGCCAAAACGTCTGAAAGCAAAAATAAAGTAGGGCATTTTGAAATTAAATTTGACACCAAGAAAAAACAAGAAAACCTTGTTTCAATAGGACAAGATTTTTGGAGTTCAAATAAAGGTTTGATTGTTCGAGCAATAGTTCTGGATCGAGCTTACAGTAAAGATACAATTCTTAGAGCTACCCAGCTTAAAGATGAGGATTATAGGCAGGCTGCTACCGAACTATTTCAAGCTAAACTCCTTACCGAAAAATCACGAGGAAATCTTTGGGTAACCCGGGAACTTTATTGGCAATGCCAAAGCTTCTTCCAACAAAACCAGAAACAGGAAGACATAGATGAAGACCGCGACAGATAAATAGCCTAAATTTTGATCGAATCAAGGACAGCCGCTAGGTTTTCCTGATTGACAGCTTGCCAGAACAGTCTGTGTATGGGTTTCCCTTTCAGGTATTTACGATACGGAAGATCAGTGCTCATGAAGCCCATTAGTTTACTCCTTATGATCCTCACTTCTTCCCCCTTAATTGTTTCCAGAACTCTTGCCATTTGCGCAGCTGAATCATAGCTTTTCGAAGCATCATCTAACGCTAATTGTTTCTCTATGACTGCTCTAATATGTTCGCAGAGGAGCTTAATTCTAAGCGCTCGGATGCACCATTCAAACCAGGGCTTTTTCTGAGACGATCTCACGTAGGTCTGTTGGAAGATTGTAATGTTATTCTTGATGCTATTGTCAGCTACAGGTGTGTCGAGCAAACAATACTTCTCCATCGTTTTTTCCACGTCATTGAGAGCGTCAATTGCTGTTAATTTTAATCCTCTGTATCCAGCCTCAATTGGCGTCAGAAGATCAATAACGGCTATTATCTCGGAAAGTTGCTTTTCGGTTAATTTGGTCTCTTCAGTCAAAACGGACACATCGTAGATCTGTTTGGGAATGTCAGCTGGTTCAATTATGCCCACTGTATTCTCCGCAAGTGTCAGAAGTTTGTCACCCACAAGAGAAGAGACTGAGTAGCAATTGAGTTTCTTAACCTTCACTGCAAAAGTTTCCACGTTCGTAACGATCTCGACAGGGAGCTTGAGGTTTTCAAGCAAAAAATCTATTTTCACCGAACGTGTTCCGCTTTCAGAGGGTATCAATGCTTGCATTTTAGCAAGATAGGTTATCATATTGATGTCCTTCTTCGGACGTTTGGGAGTGTACTTCTCAAATTCCACTGTTGGATTCCTTTCATGAATATGGGATAACACCTCTGCAATATCCCCCTCTTTGAATGGACAAACAATGTCAATGTCTATGCTTGCTCTTTGATACTCAATTGGCAAATGAAGCTGAACCGCGGCCCCTCCTTTCAAGATGAAGTCCTCGGACTCGCTTTGGAGCTGAGCCGCAATCTCGCAGTCCCACAGAAAAAACTCCACGGGTATCGGATCTGAAAATCCATGAAGTTTTGCTCTCTCACGAATTTTCTCTTGCGAAAAGTTATCTGCATCATGGATGTACGACATTTTTTTACTCCATAGCTCCTCTGAGAACTTGCATTACTTTCTCATTTTTCGCGCCAGCAGGCAGTGGAACATTCGGAACCAGAACCTTAACAATTGATTGAATTTCACCCTTCACTCCACGCCGTGCAGACAAACTTAGCAGCCTTGCAATTTCAATCTTCTCAGTCCTAAACGCATTTGCCATTATCCGTCCCACCTCCAGTTCCGGAAAAGGAATCCGACGTCGTGTTGCTTCAAAGTATGCATCCACGAGAGCTTTTTCCAAGACTGCCCTCCCATCAACATTACCCGCCAACACTGCAAACTCCCGGATTACGAAAACATCCCTATCCTCAAAAGTTTCGAGACCCATTTCTACCTCTTCTCTTCTCGGATTCAAGAGAGTTTGAAAGTTCTCTTTCTTAAGGGTTGTACTCGCAAATTCCCCAGCCCCGTCAATGACGTAAATTAGATGTATTTGCCTTCTTGGCAAAAGATGATAGTATCCTGACAACGTTGAAGGTCCAGTAATCATGAATTCAACGCCTTTTTCTTTCAAGACCTGCTCTGCTCTAATCAAGACCCCTGAAGTCAGGGTAACAACTAACTTATCTGACATTGTAATTGTTTCCGTCTGAACTGCTTTCTTCTCAGCGATTCTGTAAAAGCCTCTTCCTAACTTTGTCAAGAAACCTTCTTTAACAAGCCCATGAAGAACTTGATAAGACGAATTATTCGAAAAACCCATTTCCTTCTTAAGAACGGTGGCTGCTTGATTTGTCGAAAAAGGCTCTTTTCCGAACGCGACCCTAAGACGGTCTAACGCTAGACTTGTCCATTTCACGACATCTACTAAGAAACTACAAAAATAAAAATATTTGCAGTTCCTTAGTAAATCTCAATGGACTATATAAATGCTCAATGTTATTGAGCTAATTCTGCTCAACCACATTTATACAAGCTCAACACTATTGAGCAAATCTGTGTAAACAAAATAACATCAAAAACACGGAGAGCAAACCATCAATAACCTCAGATTCAGAAGCCTCCTGACCTAAGAAGATAAACTTCTTATTTATTGTAATGACCCTGTATATGGTAGACAAACAATTCCCACCCGAAAGTTCATAGACATGTGGAATGGTTGCTTTCGCATACTAATAATATTCAGAATTGGGGAAAAAGTGACGTTATATGACTTTAAATAATGCTGCTGAACGCGTAAAAGAGTACGCAATGTGCCATTTCGGCAATCTATTTTCCGCAGAAAATCCCATTTTTGATAACACAGAAAAACTATGGAAAGCAAAACTAATCTCCAACTATCCTCGCTTAATCAAGAATGATCAGCCAGAAGAGAGGTTCATCCGTGTTCTGCCCCTGAAAGGTCTTGGAACAATATGTCTCAATGAAGAGCTTCAATTAGTCGAGAATTGTTCAAGCAAACGCGAAGAAAGTATAGTCTTAATAAATTCTTACTTAGAACTGTGGAGAGAGCAAGTAGAAAACATAGTAGTCTCCGCTTCATCTCAACAATTAGCCAACACCCACCCAGCCAGAACCTTCCTGCATCCAGCAAACATGATACTAGCAAACTTTAGACAGAAAAGAGACGGAATCATAACATTTGAAGAATTAGGGAAATTGCGAAGAAGGCATTTCAAAATTGAACGTTGGATAGCTTTACTTGAAGACTTAAACCTGATAAAAAAAATAGAAACAGGCTACATCTACGGAGACAAATTCACTCAGCTAGAAAGCAAGGTAAAAAACCATACCGAATTTGAAACCTTAAGCATGGCATACATTCTAGAAAAAAGCTACCCCTTATTGAAAGAAGTATTTCATATCCAACAATTTGAACCATTAGTTCATCTAGATAGTTGCTACTACCAACAAGCACTAGAAGCCGAAAACATACTGTACCAATCAGAAAACTCACTCTTCAAACGATTTGTCACCATCTACAATTATAGACCAACCTCCGAGCTTAGACATACATTGCTTGAGCTGCAAAAATCAGACGCACTAAGATGCCAAAACTCATACTACTACGCAAACGACAAAATCTTTGAAGAAATGTTGAACCTAAAAAATCAAGCTCCTATAATAGGCCTTCCAAACGCCTAAGCTTTTCCATTGCGCATGCCATTTAGATGAAAGCGAATCTGCGAATTGCCCCCAAATCCCTTAAAACAACATATTCTTCAAAAGCCCTTTTCGTCTTTTATTGCCTTTTATTGCCTTTTGTTGACTTTTGTTGACTCAACCTGCAATTGATTTAGGCTTTGTTTCAGAAATGCAACTTAAAGCAAGTTGCTAAAAAAACAGAAAAACACCGTGCCAACTTACACAATGTGCATAGGTGACGAAGCCGACCGTCAAAGAAACCTCCAAGCACCAGAAAAAAACAACAAATACTTGGATAGCTCAACAAATCTTTTGGCAATCAAAGATTATCATTATTCAAAGCAACAGAGTTTAAGATAACTATGATTAATATGGTTGCGAGGACTATTGCCGGAAACGCGACGAACTAATTCTGGGTTCCTTTCAAACGATGAAGCTGCAAGGGAAAGACAGAGAACACGAGATTTTGTCAAAGGCATCGTTGAAGCCAAAACATCTGAAAGCAAAAATAAAGTAGGCAGTTTTGAAATTAAGTTTGACAGTAAGAAAAAACAGGAAAACCTTGTTTCAATAGGACAAGATTTTTGGGGTTCAAATAAAGGTTTGATTGTTCGAGCAATGGTTATGGATCGAGCTTACAGTAACGATGCAATTCTTAGAGCTACCCAGCTTAAAGATGAGGATTATAGACAGGCTGCTACCGAACTATTTCAAGCTAAACTCCTTACCGAAAAATCGAGAGGAAATCTTGGTAACCCGGGAACTTTATTGGCTTTGTGATGCATAATCTGAATAGGCCTTTCCGCAGCAAAAACAGGCTATCTTGAATAATTCATAAAAATTGTCGGCGAAGTTAATATTGAAACTACGGAATCTTAAGAAAACTTTTTATCAGCAGTTTGATTTGGTCAAAATGGTTTTGATCGATAACACCAATCTTATCCAAGAATCTTGTTGAAGAAGCTGTAAGAGAACGCATTTGATAGATTAGTGCAACAGAATCCACGAAGAGTCCGTTAGTATTTGACTTCTTCACTTGATGTGAATAAGGGAAGCGTAAGCAGTCTTGATTTTTTGTAAGTGGCACAACCATGGTTACGTTGGCTTGAGTATGTAAAGAAATAACGATTGCGGGACGATTCCCTGCCTGTTCGTGTCCTTCTGCATCAGACAAAGCTACTTTCCAGATTTCTCCAGGTTGTGGGCGAGGCATTGTTCTCAGCTAGCTCTCCAGTCTGTCCCATTCGTCCATTTCTTTTGCTATTTCCACAGTCAAATACTCAGGTTTGAATAACAGCTCCTTGGCTTTGGTTATTCCAATTGTCCGTTCTGAGTCAGTTAAATGAGGTTTGAGTCTTTTCAATCTTACAAACAAATCATCATCTGTAAGGTCAGGGTTTTGCTTCTTCAAATAGACAATAGTGGATGTAGCCTCCATGAGACCCATGTTTTCAAAGACTTCCCAACAAGACCTCATTTTCTCTAATATCTGAATGTCTGATTGAGAGAGTTTATAATCTGTTTGAAGTGACTCAATTCTTGAGCTGTTTGCATAATAATCGCAAGTCAATTCATGCGAATATGGTCCAGCAACATAAACTGTGAAATCATATGTGATTTCCATACCTAACGCTTTTGCCAAGAAAGCAGTTTTCTGAATGAAAAAGCGCCCTCGATACTTACGAATATTTGGGGATAATCCCAAGAACTTGAGACCTGCAATTACCTTGTCAAGATTGCCTGACATTTTTCGTCACCTTCTTCAGCTACTTTTTCAACTAATTTCATCCATTCTGTAATTTTGTTCAATTCTTTTCTTCCTTTCGAATTCAAACTGTAAACGTCTATTTTTTTTCTGTCTATTTCCACTTCAGCTTTCTCAATATACCCAAGTTTCTTTAGGAGTTTAAGATTTGAGATTAGTTTTCCGTCAGAAATTCTTAATGACTCTTTCAGCTCCCGGAACTGTACTCCGTCAACGAAATAAGCGAGCAATGAAAGAATAACGCATCTCGTTAAAGACAGGGTCTGGCCATTCAATGTTTCAGAAGTTTCCAAAAGCTGGTTGACATCGTCATTCAACATAGCTCACTCATACTTTGCATTTTACTTTCAAAACTAAAGTAATAATAGAAGTTATATAAGGCTTATTAAACCACATTATGAATTTGCAAGATCAAAAGACAGCAGATGTGTTGTTTCCAAGTCAATATTCAAAAATAGTGGTCTTCATCTTCCGGTTTCTGCATTCTGCGTTCTGAAAGTTCTGAGTAATTGCCCTCAGTGGTCTGTAAGCAGCCAACCTCCCAACTGTCTCCCAAACGTCTCCTTTAAGACGACGTATCTGCACGGTGATTACCTCCACCTTTGGATCAGACTTTCCCGCCAAACAGTTAGGCTCAAGAAATCCCCGTTGTCCAATCGATTTCTAAAGCTAGCTTTAGCATGCGAAGGAACAGACATAGAACTCACACTTACCTCTTGCATAGATCGTTGTTTTCTCTGCTCCTTTTCCTTTTAAAGCAACCATGAACACTTCAGAAGCCTGCTCAACCACACTTAAATACGCTCAACACTATTGAGCAAGTCCGCGTAAACAAAATAACATCAAAACACGCAAAGTAAATCAACAACAACCTCGGATTCCACAGCCCCAAAGCATAATTAACCTCTTCAAATGCCTCAACGATTTCGACGAAAACATAACCAGCTACCAAGTAAACTGGTTTCTAACACACTGGGTTAAAAAAGACCAAATCAGACCCTACAGATGCCAAACCATTCAAAGCCCACGGATATTGCATAGGCGACCAATGCCCAAAAACAAAGAAGAAAAAAAACTAAGCAACATTGAGCGTGAAGACAATTGCTAAATGCTGACCTAAGTAATTTTGGTGCTTCTACGCTTAATTTCAGTGAGAAAAGTGATGGTTAATTAAGCTTATTAGCCAGCTCCTTTCATGATTGAGGAAGGTTCGTTGAAATGACCGCAGCTCCCTTTGCAAGTACGATTGTGGCAGTAGCTTTAATCCCAGTAGCGTTCTTTTTTGTTCATGCCTTCCTCAGTGGAAAGCGCAAGAACCGTTTTCATCCAGTTACTGGAATTCTAGCAGTTACTTGGGACCTGACGGTTTCAATCGGCTACATGATGTACCGAACATTTGGCGGAGCAGTAAACGGGTCAACTCTGCAGTTAACCCCTCTCCTAAACGCTTACTTCATAGCTTGTCCACGTACCTGTTGCGATTATCGTAATGTCGTTGGAAATAGTTGTTCTTGCCCTTGGCTTATGGCAACTGAAAAAGAGAACCGCAAACCGATGGCATGGAAAAATAGCAAAAGCCCTGTTCTTCATATGGTGGTTCGCTTTTCTGTCAGGAGAAATACTCTACATCTTACTTTACATGATTTGAGATGAAGAAAACAGAGAGTCGATTAGAGAAATGAATAAACAAGAAGCGGCATCTTACCTAAAAGAATTCTTAACTAAATGCAATTTAGGGTCTGATTCATTCATTTTAGAAGAGCCAAACCCAAAAGATACTCTATCAAAGGGATATACAATACGCATATTATCGTCTATGAATAGTGCTTGCAGAAAACAAGTAAAAATAATTACTAAAAAACATGACTTAGCAGTAATAGAAGAACAAAATCAAATGATAGTTTATAAACCTAAATCAGCTCAACTCGACATTCTATAGATGCTTTATTTTTATCTTCTAACATTCCAATCTTTCTTTTCAAACGTGGAAGAGAATTCCACCTAAACTCAAAGGCCATCACCAGTACAATTTCAGGCTTGATGTAATGGGTTCGGTTTCCCAAGAGTGCGATCAGATCTCTTTTCCAATCGAGAACGCTTGTCCGACAGGTTTACCAACTTTATGATATGACATCCCTGCAGGATTCCAGATAATTGGTTTAACTTTTTCAATGTCTGGAAGGTTCTTTTCATTTAGCACAGATGAATCAGCTTTAACATCCATGATTTCACCTATAAACTCCGTGTGCAGCCCAATTTCAACTATTTTAAAAACTTTACACTCTATTATCAATGGAAATTCTTTCACATAGGGCGCATCAACAAGATCGCTTTTTACAGCAGTAAGCCCTGTTGCTGCGAATTTATCAACCTTCTTACCTGAAGCGATTCCAAAATAATCAGCCGCCTTGGCATAAGCCTCGGATGGAATACTCACCGTGAACGCTTTCCGCTCCACAATGTTACTGTAGGTGTACGTGGCTTTTCTCAAAGATACATAAACACATGGCGGCTTAGAACAACATACTCCTCCCCAAGCAGCAGTCATAACATTTGGTTTTCCATCCGGATTAAAAGTTCCCACAACCCAAACAGGCGTCGTTGGAACAATAGTTTCTGCACCCAAAGAATTCTTCATAACAAATCTCCTTACCACTAATCATTTTTGGAACTTTTAAACACGTTCCACATGAATTATTTTTAGCTTAAAGAAAAGGGAAATGCGGGTGAAGTCTCCACTTGGCCTATAGTTCAAATCCTGTCCAAGTCAAAAAAACTTAACTTTATGCAGATGGTGCTAATCGCACTAATTCTTTGGAGAGCATTCTTTTTCTTCCCATGCTTTGAATTTCTCACATTTTTCGCAAAGTATAGGGTCTTTTGGTCCCTCTTCCTCAGCATTGTCACATCTTGAACATGGAGAAGCAACGTTTTCACACAGCCTGGGTGTAACAGGCAATTGAGGACCATTCATATCAGTAGCTTCAAGTAAATATTAAGATGAAAAGCCAGTTATAAGCATAATTTGACGATTCAAAACAATAGCTTAATCGAATTAAAGGAGTAACCTCAAGGCAATACCTTAAACTATTCTTAACAAAAAGGGGAAAGCGGGTGACATCTCCACTGGAGTGTGGGTTCAATGCATTCCTAATGAACAGAGTGCCAGGGGTTTGTTTTCAATCCTCAAATGTTTTTCGCACTACTGGCTAATAATTTGCCAGAGGATTGGAGGACAACCCTAACCAGACCACTGCAAGGTAGCCACCTAAATATCGATGATTCGCCAAAGCTTTTAGGGAAGAAAAATAAGTTGAGAGAGATGATTTCATGCGATTAAAAGGGGTCTGCTATGATGTTGGTACGGTTTATTATTTTAATTGGCGTCCACGTTTTGACCGACAAGTAGTGCATCGTGAGCTTGAAATTATCAAGAACGATTTGCATTGCAACTCGATTAGGATAAGTGGGTTCAGCGTTAAACGTTTAGAGTTAGCTGCAAAAGATGCATTAGAACAAGGGTTGGAAGTTTGGCTTTCCCCTCAACTTTGGGATAAAGATTGGAAGAAAACCATTCAGTATATGACTGACGCAGCTAAGATGGCAGAAGGATTGAGAAAGGAATGGTCGGACAGAATAGTTTTCAGTGTCGGTTCAGAATCGACACTTTTTACAAAGGGAATACTTGAGGGCAAAAATGTCAGCGAACGTATGAGTAATCTTTATCGCACTAAATGGGAACGTGTCAAAGCTGGAGAACACAACAAACCTCTGAACGAGTTCTTGAATATGGCAAGCAACTCTGTA
Source organism: Candidatus Bathyarchaeota archaeon (assembly GCA_963729805.1). Taxonomy (GTDB): domain Archaea; phylum Thermoproteota; class Bathyarchaeia; order Bathyarchaeales; family Bathycorpusculaceae; genus Bathycorpusculum. The sequence goes on from CAVSPH010000010.1 coordinate 329,452, forward strand.
AGGCAAGTTTTCCATGGAAAAGTAACTTATGCCTCTCTTATCTGGGAAAAGGTAGATTGGAGCCTATTTGATTTTGTCGGATTAGACCACTACTTAGCCAAAAAAATAGAGCAGCAATACGTACCAATGTTAAATCCATTTCTTGAATTGCCCAAGCCCGTTGTGATTACTGAATTTGGTTTTCGAACTTATCAAGGGGCAGCAAGTAGTTCAGAAGGCATGGCTGGTGACATAGTGGACCATAAAACCGAGTTTCTCCACCATTTGCCTGTTGTGGGTAGGTTTGTAAGACCCAGAATTAGGGGTAACCATGTTCGGGATGAAAGCTCCAGGCAAGAGAGCTTGTTAACCAGCTGACTATTCTGGATAACGCAAGAGTAGATGGGGCTTTTGTTTCGACTTTTGTCTATCCGATTTTTCCTTATGACCCCGACCCTCGTTATGACCTCGATATGGCAAGTTACAGTTTAGTTAAGAGCTTCTCACACAGCAACCACGGAGTAACATACCCTGATATGAATTGGGAACCTAAAGAATCATTCAAAGCAGTAGCAGACTACTACAAAAATCATTGAAAAAAGGGGAAATGCGGGTGACATCTCCACGGACCGGAGGTTCACATTCAACCCCCTGAATTTTTATAAGTGAAAAGCGGACAATTCAAGGCCTAACAAGCATTTTTTTATTAAGGTTTAATGAAGCGCGGTGGGTGAGCCAACAGCTATTTAGCTCTATTACAAACAAGTAATCGAATTGGTGAAAAGAAGTGAGCAAGGTTGAGAATGAGTTAAAAGAAAAGATTGAGGAATTAATCAGGCAGAAGGCAGAATTATCTGCCTCAGATGAGCTTTCAGATTCAGAACATGGGTATGTAGATGCTCTGATTTGGCTTAAAGAAGGCTCAATCCAGTTAACTAATGAAGGCATTGGAAAAGAAATTGTGGAGCGAACCTATGCGGACAAAGATCCGAGCAAAGAATACTGCGATGGCTACACGACTCTGCACTTAAACTGGTATTAAAATGCTAATTGAATTGAAAAAATAGCTCAACCATGCTAAGCATTTTGACACCAGTTATCAGTAAGATGGCGTTAAAATCAGTGTATCTTTAATATCCAGAATTTGCTTTATTTTTACTATCTCTTCTTCACTAAGACCCAAGTTTTTTACTGACGTTAAGTCTCCGAAAATTTTTGAATGAGGAAATTTCTCAATTTTAAACCCTTCTTCCTCAAAAAATCTTTTTATTTCAGCCTCGTCGGAGAAAACATTGTTTCCGGATAAAATGTTGTACTGATCCTGTTTCATGCGATTTTTAGCAAAATCATCTGCTGATTGACTTATTTTTTTTAGTGCGTCCTTGCTATAAACCTCGTTAGTAATCCAACAGCCAGAATATTCACTGAATATTTTATGGATGTTTTTAGCTAAGGTTTGTTTTTCTTCCATTGAAAAATACGGTAAAAGTCCTTCGGTGATAACGGCAAGAGATTTGTCTTTTTTGAAAAAAGTAACAGCCTTCGATAAACTCTCATGTCAGAGCATTTACTGCTGAAAGTGGAGATTCGGACGTGATTCATTTGACTGAGCAAGAATTGACTGAGCAATTTCCTTTTCTTCTTCCAGAATTTGAGGCAAATCAGTTGCTACATATACGACATCGGAATTTCTTGTCATCGATAAACCACGAGGAGACAGTCCAGCGGCAATCTCTAAAACTTGAGTTATGCCATGTTCTTTGATTATTTTGTCAGTGACTTTATATCGTGCTTCCCAGATAGGAGACCCTCGAATATCCCCAGTCTGTTCTTCGAAGGATTGTTTAGCGTTACTTTTAATTGCAATCTCTTTAGCAAAGGGAATGTCAGTAAACGTTCTTGAATAAGCTACAAGTTTAGCAGTTGGGCTAATTTTCTCAAATTCTTTCATTTTATATCTTCAGAACCTTTTGTCTTTAACTAAATGGCGGCATGTCTTATTAATTTTATAGCGAGCTTATTCGCTGTTACGATAATTATTTATTTAACAGAATGATGTAAAACGTATGCGCAGGTTAGTTATAGAGTGGTCAATTAACGAAGCAATTAAAAGAATTAAGGATAGAGAAATCGAGAAACTCAAAGAGTACGGAGAGCAGGACAATTCAGGACTAGTCAAAAAAGCTGAATCGACTGAATTAAACAGGCTTGAGACAATTAAAAAAATCAAATCATTTGAGGTGCTTCACATTTTAAGATTTGATTCCTCTGAAACGGCTGCAATATTCAGATTAGAGTCCAAGGATAACTCTTTGGAAGTTGAAGAACTCTTAAAATCACTCCTTCAAAACCTCAACGTTGAATATCAGCTTTTAGAACAGGATAGAGGCGCTTGCATCTATTTTATCAAGGGAAAAACGGT
>CAVSPH010000011.1:0-64029 GCA_963729805.1 Candidatus Bathyarchaeota archaeon
ATTAGGTGGGTAAGAGGGATAATAAGTTGTAAATGACAGATTTGTATTTTTGGAGTTTGTTTCAGCTGGTTGATAGGTAATATATCCAGACATTGAGTAATCTACATTGTTGTTTAGTAGGTTTTGTATTGGATATAGTTCAGTCCAGTTTTCTTCAGAATGGAGTTTTATGCGGACATTGAAGTATAGATGGTAGATTGAACTGTTAAGTGAATGGTCAAGAGGTTGGTTTTTTATTATGACTTCTATTGTGTTGTTATCGTATTGTTGAGTTTGGTTTGCTCCGCTGTAAGGGTCAGTTATAGTTACAAAGTAATTTGTATGAATAACTTTCAAAGTGAATTTTGGAATTGAAGGTTTGGGGTAAAGGGGGGTTGGAGTGGGGAGTGGAGTTGGAGTGGGAAGAATAATGGATGAAGTGGGTGTTGAAATGGGATTTGAGGATGGGGTTACTGGCGGAGTAGGAGTTGGAGTAGGCGATGGTGAACTTGAAGATGGAGTTATTGGCGGAGTAGGAGTTGGAGTGGCTATTTGGGCTGAAGAAATTTTAGGTCTCATAATCATTAGGCTTGACATAGCTAAAACAAGAATAATAAGTAAAGTGAAACTTTTCTTCATACCCGTCTAAGATTAACTATGATGTTGTTAGCGATAAAAAAGTTATTAGTTCCTTGAAATTTTAGCTGAAAACGTCTTTGCGGCTGTATTTACTTATTACAAGCCGTTAGTTTCCAGAGACTAACTCGGAGTTTCCAGAAGAAAGAAAATGAAAACTTGAGAACCATAAACGAATCACTTAACCATTTCACGGCAAACTTCTAACTGGATTCTTAACATGTAAGAACCTGAGTCAAGAAGAAAGTCCCAAAATGGGTAAGAGTAAAGAAAAATGGTTCAATATTCAAGCAATGATTATGGATTTAACTTCATTTTGAGCAAGGTAAATCTTTCTGGTGATGTATATTTGTGCTGCTCGATTTCATTAATCACTATATAAAACGTTAGATGACTATCACGAAAAATTTATATTTAAATATTCGATTGTTGAATTCGGTTATTATCAAAATAAACAATTGGTGAAAATTATGTCTCAAGGTGGAGGAAACATTCCCGTTCTAGTATTAAAAGAAGGTACAAACAGAAATACCGGTCGCGAAGCGCTAAAGAACAATATTATGGCAGCAAAAATAGTTGCCGAATCAGTAAAAAGTACGCTCGGTCCATGCGGCATGGATAAAATGCTCGTTAACAGCATGGGCGATGTTTCTATAACTAATGACGGCGCAACCATAATGAAAGAGCTTGATATTCAACATCCAGCAGGAAAAATGCTTGTGGAAGTTGCAAAAGCTCAAGACAACGAGGTTGGCGACGGAACAACAACTGCAGTGATTTTAGCTGGCGAATTACTTTCAAAAGCTGAAAGCTTGGTTGACAAAAACGTTCATCCAACAGTTATAATTGAAGGTTTTAAGAAAGCAAGTGATAAAGCTCAGGAAATTTTGGATAAAATCGCCATTCCCATAGCTTTTGATGATGACAAAACCCTGAGGGATGTAGCTATCACATCACTAGCTAGCAAAGGCATTAACGTTGCAGAAGATCACTTCGCAAAAATCATCGTTGAAGCAGTAAAACAGGTTTCAGAAAAAATTGATGGCAAATACGTCGCAGACATTGACCTAATAAAAGTCATAAAGAAACATGGCAAAAGCTTGGACGAAACAGAACTCGTCAGAGGCATGGTTATTGACAAAGAAATTGCAAGCTCACAAATGCCCAAAATTATTGACGGCGCCAAAATCGTACTGTTAAACGCTAAGATGGAAATTGAAAAGACAGAGTTTGACGCTAAAATAAACATTGAAAGTCCAAATCAAATGCAACTATTTCTCGATGAAGAAGAACGTATGCTCAAAGAAATGGTTACTTCAGTTACAAAAGCAGGCGCTAACGTTGTTTTCTGTGAAAAAGGTATCGATGACATGGCACTGCACTTTCTTGGCAAAGCTGGAGTTTTAGCAGTTAAAAGCGTAAGCAGTAGCGACATAGAGAAGCTGTCCAAGGCTACAGGCGGCAAAATAGTTGCAAACGTAAAAGACATCACGGCTGATGTTCTTGGCAAAGCAAAACGTGTTGAAGAAGTAAAAATCGGCGACGATAAACTCCTATACATACGCGAAGCCAAGAATCCCAAAGCCGTAACCATCGTTATCAGAGGTGCATCCAACCAAGTTATCGATGAAGCAGAACGCTCATTACACGACGGCTTATGCGTTGTAAGAAACGTCATAGAAGACGGCAAAATCGTTGCAGGAGGCGGCGCACCAGAAGCAGAACTAGCCAAAAACCTACGTGCTTCGCAGTTAAAGTCGGCGGACGAGAACAACTAGCAGTAGAAGCATTTGCAGATGCAGTTGAAACAATCCCCTTAACATTAGCTGAAAATGCAGGCTTAGATCCCATAGACATCATGGTAGCACTCAGAGCTCAACACGAGAAACCCGACAGCCAATACTTCGGCATCGAAGTCTCAACAGGCAAAATCAAAAACATGAAAGACCTACTAGTCATTGAGCCACTCCGAGTAAAGCAACAAGTCATAAAATCGGCTACAGAAGCAGCAAACATGATATTGAAAATTGACGACTTAATCAGCGTAAAAGGCGGCGGCAAAATGCCCCCAATGCCCCCAGGAGGAATGGGCGGTATGGGTGGCATGGGCGGTATGGGCGGCGGAATGCCCTACTAAAGACCCAAACTTTCTTCTTTTTAATTTTTAATAAGAAAAAGTTCACAGGTATTTTTAATTAAGTTTTCATTAGTTTTTTAAGTGGTAAACTTATTACAAGTGAACAAACAAGATTATCCCGTATCTTGGGGAACTACATATGAAACATGTTAAGATTACGGCGTTTGATTGCCCGGATGCTTGGTTCAAAACATTGAGCAATATCTGGAGTGAAGGCGATATTTTTCGGGTAGGATTTGGCTCAGAAGAAACGGAAACAAAGAAGCTCAATCTCTCAATTGAAATTGCTCATCCAGAGAATAGGCCGCTTGTTAGTGATAAGGCGCCATGCGATTTTAAATACGTTCAAGGTTATGCCTTGGAATATTTATGGTGTGGAGAGAAACAGGATGAAGCCTACACCTATGGTAGTAGACTTAACCATCCGGTCAACCAGATTGAAGAAGCTGTAAAGAGATACGCAGAGGAGCAGAGAGATAGGCAGGTAACAATGGTTATCAGGTTGCCAAGTGACATAAAAAAATTCGATGAGAAAAATGCAAAATCTGAACCGCCTTGCTTGAGCCTTATTGACACTGAAATCATGGAAAACAAAATGCACTTAACCTGTTATTTCCGCAGCTGGGACGCATACGCTGGGTTACCCGCAAACATTGCTGGCTTACAATTATTCAATGAAGCATTCGTGTCAGAAATAAATGAACGCGGAAATCTTTCATTAAAAACTGGCAAACTGATTTTTCACTCCAAAAATTGTCACATTTACCAGCGGCAATTTAACCTCGTCAGAGATCTCATGGAGCCCAAGGATAAGCAAGCTCGAATAGCTAAAACCATGAGCGAAGTTGAAAAACAAGAGTAATCGGCGAAAGCTGTTGAGCAATAGATTAGTTCGCGTTAGTAAGTGGGAAGAGTTCAAACGTTTAGTTAACGAGTTAAAACCGAATTCAATTGTCTACAATATTGAGCAAACTGGGATTTCAAAAGCACGAGAATTTACGAGCTTGCGACTTATTATTCCATCCAAGAACTATTATGTTTATGTTGATTTTCCAAAGGGGGACGCGCTTAGAGAAACGAAAATTCGAATTCGAAACGATGCCACAGGAACTCGTTGCATAGAAGACGATGACATTCGATCTTTTCTCAAGAGGGAGCTTGGGGAGAAATTGCCTGTTTACTCCTATTGGATAACCTAATTAGAGTTCCTTCTTGTTGGATAACCAAGATTTGTCCAAGCGGTCATGCCGCCAAGAACATTGTAGACGTTTTTGAATCCCCCTCTTTCTAATAAACTGACGCCAATGCTGGAACGGTTGCCTACCGAACAGGTAACTGCTATGGGTTTATCTTTTGGCAGAGAAGTCATTTTTTCTGGTAAGTCAGCGAAAAATATGCATTTTGCGCCTTCTACAGTGCCTTCTTCTGTCCACTCGTTTGGCTCGCGAACATCTAAAAGCGCAACTTTACCTTTTTCCAACTTGCTTTTGAGGTCCACGACCGACATGGTGTTAACACTGCTAATTGGTTTACCAGCTTCTTGCCACTCGTTAATGCCACCACAAAGGTAACCGCGCATATTGTCAAAGCCTAATCTACGTAGTCTGGATGACACGATGTCTATGTCGCTATGACGTTCAAGTACAAAAACGATGTATTGGCTTGTGTCTAAGAGCCAGCCTGGATAAACGCTAGTACCGCCAAGCCACATGCTAAGCGAATTAGGTATATGTGAGCCCGCAAAAGCGTAAGGCATCCGAGTATCCATAACTATTACAATGGGTTCTTGCATTTCTTGTTCAAAAACCTCAAGAGAAAACGGCTTAGGATAAGATAGCTTGCTTAGCAAGGGTGGACCATTAAGGTTGTACTTTTCCATTGTGCGAAAATATCGCGGTACAACCAGCTCTTCACTTATCACTTTCTGAGTAAAACCTTCTTTATTCAAATTTAAATATGGGTTAGTTTTCTTCTCATACCCAATGGTGGTTGGCTCTTGCCCTTTTATGCCATGTCCGCAAACGCTTCCAGACCCGTGGGCAGGGTAAACAAGAACATGGTCACCAAGTTGAAGAAGTGTTTCATGTAGGCTGTTGTAGAGTTTTTCAGCTTGAATTGGCTGTGCTTTTTTGCCGTATAGGTCTGTTCTTCCTACGGAGCCCGAGAAAAGTGTGTCGCCACTAAAAACAGTCAATACCTCAACAATTTCATGCGGATAGACTGCGAAACACAGTGATTCATTGGTGTGTCCTGGTGTATGCAACGTTTTGATTTTCGCGTTGCCAACGCTTAAGATTTCTCCGTCAGATAAGTTATGCTCACCATACTTGAAGGGTAAAACGCTACTGTGGCCAATTTCTGCCTCAGTTATGTTTTGCAGTTCTAGCGAGCCAACAACGAAGTCTTCATTTCGGTGTGTTTCAAGTATATACTTGATTTTTGAGCATTCTTTTTCGGCAAGTTGAGTGTAGATTTCGCAGTCACGGCGTGGATCAATGACAACTGCTTCTTTTTCATCTGAAACATAGTAACTGTTATGCGCTAAGCCTTCTGATTTGATTATTTCTATTTTCATTTTGTTCCCAAAACCGAGCTCTATTTTTTGCAGACCAGACCTTTTGTCAGAAGACAAAAAGTAGCTACTTCTGCAAATATTACAGAATATATTAGTGATTTATTCTTTTCCGGCATTAAGTTTTATAGGCTTCTGCTGAATTATTTATTCAGGGAAAACATATGAGTCGCACCTTAACTTGGGAAGTCCTTGAAGATCTGCTGATGGAACTTAGAAAAAAAGGAGTCAACATATCACCAGATGTTGTTAACGACCTAAGAAGTGCAAAGCTTATGATTAAAATTTCCGAGGTAGAAGGAAGCAGAGGCGACGCTGAACAAAAAGTTGAAGAATATCTCGGAAAAGTTGAAGCTTACCTTATCAACGAAGCCCAAAAAATCTTTGGCTCAGAAATTGTTGATCAGTGGCTCAGGCGCATCGAAGATGTCAACGCTGAAATGAGTGAAAAAACATTTGACGAAAACAAATTTGTAACAGGCGTTCCAAGAGATCAAAAATGGATTAGGGTTGAGCCTTACGCCAATTTCACTTCCGAACGGGTAAAGCAGATGGCCACGGAAAGCAATCTATCGGTCAACTTACAAAAGGATGGGCACATATTAGTTTACGGCAAACCAGAACATATCAAGGATTTCCTAAAGAAAATGACTGCTGAAGCAACCAAGAAATAATTTTAACCAATCTAACTGATTCGGAGAAAGTTTAGCATATAATTTCGATAATTATATCATACAAAATTGTAAATGGTTAGAAAAACAATTATAGTAAGTTTTTTATTAAATTACTGTAAATAGTGAATATTTATGAAATTTGCTGAAATAGCTATCTTGCTTAGGGAAATTGTTGACAGATGTCCAGCTTTAGATGGAAGCACCATCACGTTGATACCCCAGAAAGCAATGTTTCCATTGTACAAAGGATATCATATCAACATTAAAGCAAATATTACCAAAGAAAGCATGGGTAACTTGAGAAAAATAGTTGAAGGACACGACTTGGTTATGCAAATAAAGACTGATTCAGTAGTGGTCTATGAAACTAGATCGTAAGAGTCTTGTTCAGTGTTTTTGTTTCGATATGTTTTTTACGATAAGTTACTAGTGCTGTACTGGGACCATTTTGGTGAAACTGAAAGGATTCCAGAAACTAACATTAACCGATAAAGCACTTGAAATCTGGCTTAAAGAACTGCAAATTGGTAAACCCAAGGTGCAAATCGTATCTTTGCAGGATGCATTAAACCGAGTTTTAGCAGAAGATTTAGTTGCTGAAGAAGATTTACCACGATTTGACAAATCAGCCATGGATGGGTACGCATTAAAAGCCGCTGACACGATTGGGGCTTCCCAGTCTAAACCAGCATTTTTCCAATTAACCGAAAATCAAGAAATAACCGAAATGAAAGCCACGCAAGTTTGGACTGGAAACCCTATCCCGAAAGGCGCAAACTCGGTAATAATGCTTGAGAATACCAAAAAAAGTGAGGGAAAACTGGAAGTTTGGAGTCAACTTTCACAAGGCGACAACGTTTCAAAAAAAGGGGAGGATATCAAAAAGGACGAAATTATAGCCACGTCTGGCGCTCGCTTGAATCCTTATCATATAGCATTAGCTGCTGCGCTGGGATATAGCCAGCTAAAAGTCGCCGAAAAACCTAAAATTGGCATCTTGGTGACCGGAAATGAACTAACCGAAATTGGCTCAGAGCTTTCTGGAAACCTAATTTATGACTCGAACAAAATTATGATTTCAACTGTGTGCAGAGAGCTAGGGGCAGAAACAACAGAATACAGTATAACAAAAGACAATGTTGATGAAATCGCCGCGAAAATCAGAAAAGCCCTTGAAACTCAAGATGCAATCATCACCACTGGCGGTACAAGTGTTGGAGGCTTAGATCTGGTCCCTGATGCTGTGAATAAGCTTGGAAAACCTGGCGTAATTGTTCATGGAGTAGCGTTGCGTCCAGCTATGCCGACCGCCGTTGCCGCATTAGAAGGCAAACCTGTTTTGATTTTGTCAGGAAATCCTGTTGCCGCACTTATTGGTTTTGAAGTGTTCGGTAGGCCAATGGTATGCAAATTGCTTGGAATGAGTAAAACAGAGTCAAGACCAATGTTAAAGGCTATTTTATCAAGAAGGGTTGGCAGTGCGTTAGGAAGAAAAACCTATGTTAGAGTTCTGGTGGTCTTCAAGAACGGTGAATTTTATGCTGAGCCTGTTAGTGCAAAAGGTTCAGGGTCAATATCTACGATGACGCGGAGCAATGGTTTTGTGATTGTTCCTGAAAATCGGGAAGGCGTAAGCGAAGGCGAAACGGTCTTGGTCCATATGTTTGGTAGTTTGGAGGTTGAGGATTAAATGTTCCGGAAGCTTATGACGTTTGACGAAGCTCAAAAAGCAATTGAAACCCAGTTTAAACCTGTATTTTTAGGCGATGAAGAAGCTATACTTCTTGAAGCTTATAATCGTGTTCTTAGCGAAGATGTGATTTCAACACTCGACATTCCTCCGTTTAATCGTTCAACTGTTGATGGGTATGCTGTGAAAGCCGAGGACACTTTTGGAGCAGAAGAAAATCAACCTATAAATTTGAAGGTTTCTGGCGCAGTGAATGTTGGGGAGCCGCCCAAAATGGTCTTAACAAAGGGTGAAGCGGTTGAAATCGTTACTGGGGCACCGATTCCTGAGGGTGCAGATGCGGTAGTGATGTTTGAAGATACTGAAAGAGAAAGCGACGAATTGCATGTCTTCAGCGCTGTCACTATTAATGAGAACGTAATGAAGAAAGGTTCAGACCTAAAAAGAGGTACAACAGTGCTCAAAAAAGGACAGGTTCTAACCTCTTCGGAAATAGGTGTTTTAGCCGCGTTGGGATTAACCAAAGCTAAAGTCTTAAAAATACCCATAATCGCCGTTTTGTCTACTGGCGGAGAAGTTACAGAACCTGGAAAGGCTTTGCCTGAAGGAAAAATCTACGATATCAATGCCTTCAGCCTTAGCACAGCAGTTATTGAAAGTGGAGCAAAACCTGTTTATTTTGGTGTTGTTCCAGACGATAAGGCTGCGTTATCTAAAGCTATGCAAACTGCTTTAGCTTCATCAGATATGGTGATTACTTCTGGCGGTGTCTCTGTTGGTCCACGTGATTATACTCCGCAAATTGTCGATTCATTGGGGAAGCCTGGAATTGTCGTCTATGGCATTGCAGTAAAGCCTGGCAAACCTACAACTGTAGGTTTTGTAGGAGACAAACCTATTTTTTCGTTACCTGGCCATCCCACTTCTGCATTGCTAATTTTCTATCTGCTTGCTAGACCATTGATTCAAAGATTAGCTGGCAGACCTGCAGTGCCTATGAAGATGGTTCGATCTTATGCCGGCTCACGAATGTTTAGCGCTAAAGGAAGACGTACTTTTGTCATGGTTAAACTTGAATTCGACGAAAACTGCCGGTTGATTGCTGAACCTGTGGAAACCGGAGCTTCTGGCGCGATTACTACATTAGCTAAAGCTGATGGCTTTGTTGAAATCCCGGAAAATGAGCAATTTGTCGATGTGGATGAAGAAGTTGTTGTTATGCTTTTCCGTAATACGGGGAAGGCTTAAATGGTTTTTTTCTTGAGTAAGAGATAACCCGCTGACAATAATGTAAGCGCTGCATAACCTATCATGCTGATACCCACTAGTGCATTGCTAAACCCTACAAAGTATAGTGTGTAAAGCGAAAATGTTTCACCCGCGATCAATAAAATGAACAGTAGCCATGGTGCCCAGCCTCCTTTTGCAAAGAGACCGTAAGCTACAATTAAACTTAAAACACCGAGCAAAGCGAGCTGAGGTGCAAAACTAGTTAAAAGCAGAAATACCAAAAGAATTATTCCCGAAATTGCATAGAAGAATATTGCTGCTAATTCTAATCGGTTGAAACTTTTTAGTATAGATGTTAGGGTCACTTTTGCTCGCCTTTACCTAATGCAGTAAGGGTATAATTAATAAGTTTAATGCATTTTTGGATGAATCATTCATCTTCAATAGTGCTCTATTTTGAGTCCTCTCTTTTTCATTTTTGGAAACATGACGCCAACTAGGCATTAGCAATTTATACCAGCGCCTACCTTCTGTTTCTAGTAGAACTGATTTCTATGACAGACAAAATTAGAGTTGGAGATAAGGCGCCCGATTTCATTTTGCGTGACGGAGAAAATAGAACCAGGAGTTTAAAGGAGTTCTTAGGACAGAAGGTCGTTTTAGTTTTTTTCGTCGGAGCTTTTACTTCGGATTGCACTAAAGAGATATGTGTTTTTCGAGATTCGATGGCTCGGCTGATTGATTTGAAAGCTCAAATCGTAGGAATAGACGTCAACGTCCCTTTCTCGAATAAAGTTCTCGCTGTAAAGAATAGGTTGCCCTTCCCAATACTGAGCGATTACAAACGTGAAGTCCTTGAAACCTATGGGTTAGAGGTGACTGATTACGCTGGACGTGAGGGTCAATTTGTTGCATGTTGTTGGGGAAGTGGCTGTTACCCCATTGCTAAGCGCTCAATTTTTATTCTAGATGAAAACGGCATTGTGCGTTACAGATGGATTTCTGATAATCCAGTTGATGAACCAAGCTACGAAGAAATAAAAAAAGTTTTAGAGCAAAATGTATCGGAAGAACAACCGTCTTTGGTCGCACCAACTGTCATAACAATTTCTAAGCAATTGGGCAGCATGGGAGACGAAATTGGCCTTAAAGTTAGTGAAATTCTCGGTTATGCTTACTTCGATAAGAGTTTAATGGTAAGTGAAGCTAAAAGTCTCGGTATTTCTGATGAAACAGTTGCTGACTTTTCTGAAGACGATTACAAGGTTAAGAGCTTTGTAGATCGAATTTTGCTTAGAAAGAAACCTGTCTCTTTACCCAGCGACCTCAAAAGTGATGCACCAATTAAGAAGTCCCTAGATGAGGATGAATGCCTTTCTGTGATTCAAACTGTCATCAATAGCTTGGCTAGCAGAGGAAAAACAGTAATTGTTGGACGAGGTGGACAAGCAATATTGAAGAACAAAGTAGGGGTGTTTCACGTTAGGATTGTGGCTCTTAAAGCTGTTAGAGTTGAAAGAATCATGAAGAGCGGAGGATTGAGCCATGAAGATGCACTAAAGTTTATTGAAGACAATGACAAAGCAGCGGCAGAGTATCTTCGAAGATTTTACAACATCGATTGGGAAGATCCAGCCATTTATGACATGATTTTGAACACAAGGAATATGGATTTGAACTCCGCAGCGAGAATGATCGCTTCAACAGCTTCACAAACATAGTGAACATTAAATAAAATTTGAGAAATGCTTGGCAAAAGTATGGTTATCTTAAGCAATCAATTACTTTATCCCAAACTTTCTTCGCGTCTTTCATATTCTTTTTAGGTTGAAAAAGAAAACAAGTCACCCCGAGTTCGCTACAAAGGCTTATGTTTCTTTTGGAATCATCAACAAGCAAAAGTTGGCTTGAGGAAATCGCCGTTTCCCTTATGAGGTATTCAATCTGTGCTTTCTTGCTTGGGCAAACTTCCCTTGTTATTATATTTTGAAAGTAGTTAGACAGCCCGTGTTTATCAAGAAATTCTTTTACAATTCTATGACTTTGCATGGAAACTATGTAGGCTTTAAGCCTATTTTCTGCAAGATTTTGTAAGGCCTCTTTAACGTATGGCAAAACTGAAGCTTTCTTTATGGCTTCCAGCTCTAGGTTTTCCATTTCTACACTAACCTTGTTGAAGTTTGGAGTGCCAAAGTTTTGTTCGTAGAACAAAATTAGACTTTTAATGTCGTAACCTACTATAGCTGATCCTTGGCGTATGGCTGCTTTCCAATCGATATCTAAACTGGTTATTACACCATCAAAGTCAAGGGCCACCACTTTGATCTTATAGTCTCTGCCTACACTATTCGCCATGATTTATCCTCGTGTTCAAGGATTACGCCTGCGTCTAGTTGTCTGACTAAATAATAGTTCGCTGGAAACAGATCATAATTTGGCAAAGCAGAATTTATTTTGCCGTTCAAAGCCAAGTTGATATATTCGTAAGTTAAGTTTAATTCTGGCTTTTTGAGTGCTTTTGCAAAAGCGTAACCCCATAGAGGTGCGGTTGTGTGCCATTTGCCATCAACCTCGGTAACTACGCAATTGCCTGTGGCGTCTTCTTTGATGTCGGTTGAGAAGAATCCGTGAGGTTGCGAATCTAACGCTTTCACTGATTCCTCTCCTATCCGATTTACTTTCTCATCAACTAAGGTTTTTGCAATTGTCGGCGTGCCGGTGATTCCAGAAAGTGAAATGTGCTTAAGAAAATACTCGAGTCTTTCTCTGCAATAAGAGGTCACAAGATGACCTTTGAACCATAGTGAGTCATAAGCCAAATCTCTGCCAGGCAAATACTCTTGAATTACAAAGTCAGTGAGTTCTGCTCTATGCTGGAGTATGTTTAATTCTACCCAATGCTTAGCCTGCTCTAGGGTTTCAACTTTCAATCCCAATCTTCCGCCAGCACCACGTCGTGCTCTAATCCAGAGAGGTTTGCCAATTTCTGAAAAAGCCCTTTTGATATCCTCAAAAGAGTTCACTTGAACAGTTTTTGGTACCCGGACGTGATTCTTAGCTAAGGCATTATGTATTTCTAGTTTATCAGGCATTATCGAAGTTGGGTTAGGCAAATAGGTCTTAACTTTTGCTTTTTCAAATGATCTTAAATTTTCAGCCACGACTCGTGCTTCACTACTGGGGTGAGGATGCAAAAACTCAATATCATATTTATCAACTAATTCAACAAGAAGCGGCAAAAAACTAGCGTCGTCATGTCTCGGTGAAACAATCTTAACATTTGCTTCAGAAAAATTGAGGTAGTGAGGATTGTGGTCAGTCGATACGATAAATAACTTATCGTTTTGTTGTTTTTCAGCAAGCCTCAATGCTCGAATAAAATTTATTCCGCCAGTTCCACCCGACCCAGTTACTAAGACGTTTACCGTTCTAGCTCAACCACCAGACGTTAAGAGGTTTGTTTTTGAACTAGTTCAAAAGCTTCAATCCCTTTTAAAAACGTTATATTAGAAGCTGCTGATAAATCCTTGATCAGCTGCTCGTAGGCCCGTCCGCCTTTCATCATAACTGAATTGTCATGCCACAACAAAGTCATTATTTCAACACCTGAAGTAAACAATTTCTCTATCGTTTTAGCCATGAATGGAACGACTGTTTCTTCATTAAGCCCCATATAGCTGAAGAGATAAGCATCCATAAACGTCACCGGAAAAACAACTAGCCTATTTTTAATTAAATATCCCGTGTTTCGGATGTCAATTTGCTCCTTGTTAAACGAAAGGGAAGAGTCATATTTTATTCCTGATTCTTTGAGGTTGGAAAAAGTGTTCTCTGAAACTTTCAAGTAGTGAACTCTGGAGCCATAAACGGGTTGTCCAGCAGCCTTTTCCAACAAACCCTTTTCTTGAGTTACCTCTTCAAGACAACCAGTATTATTTGAATGCAATCCAACCTCCCATCCGCCAGACAAAAGAGACCTGATGGTTTTCCCGTACTTCCCCACTTCACTTCCATCGTCATACCTTGGTCTGAAAAAAAACGTAGAGCGGATACCGAATTTCTCCTCAATCTCCATGATTTTAGGGATCCCGAAATAAGGGTTAAATCCTTCATCAATGACTTTCTGCATTATTTCTGGAGCGAATCTATCTTTCCTTGCCAAAACATGTGCCGAACCAGGACCATGAATTGGCCAGTCAACATCATGAGTCAAGATAAGCTTCCGTTTGCTGTACGCAAGAGATGATTTCACAACAAAGTTCTCCAGTCTGCTTATTTAGAAGTTTACTTAATAAATAATACGCAGTTTTTCTTGAACGAACTAAGATAATAATTCCGTTTAGCGAAAGAGTTTAGAGTGAGCATAAACGAAATACCACAATGAAGAGGACTAAACTTTGAGTTATCTCGATCTATATACTTCGCAAACAAATTTTTTTAGCGGCGTGCAAAAACCCTTTGAAAAAGCAAAATATGTCATTTTTGGTGTTCCACTTGATGCAACGAGTACTTATCGAACTGGTTCTAGGTTTGGTCCCAACGCCATCAGACAAGCCTCTTTGAATATTGAAACACATAGTTTCCGAAGTGGTTTGAATGTTGAGGATTTAGCTTTGCATGACGCCGGTGACTTGCCGGTATCTGCTGACCCGCAAAAAACGGTTGAAATGACCAAGCTCGTCGTTGAGGATATTTTGGCTGCTGGTAAGATACCTGTGGCTTTGGGTGGAGAACACACAATTACTCTTGGGATTGCGAAGGGGTTAGGCACCAAAAAAGCGAAAACAGCGATTGTAAGTTTCGATGCTCACTTAGATTTACGTTGCGAATATTTGGAATCAACCCTATCTCACACGACCTTTATGCAGTTGATTAACGAAGATGTTAAGCTTGCAAAAATTGTGGAAGTTGGTACACGCTCCGCTTGTAAAGAAGAACTAACTTATGCCAAGAAGGCTGGAGTGGACTTTTTCACTTCCCAAGAAATCATCAAACAAGGCTCAATGCTTATCGCTCAACATTTAAAAGAAAAACTCTTGCCCTACGAGAACTTGTACTTGACTCTTGACATGGATGTTCTTGATCCAGCGTTTGCTCCTGCAGTGCAAAACCCTGAGCCTGACGGAATAACCACAACTGCCTTGTTAGATATCATTTGTGCTCTTTGCGATAAACGCGTAATAGGCTTCGACGTGGTTGAGATCGCACCATCCTATGATCAAGGCATATCCGCAGTTGTGGCAGCAAAAGTAATATTTGAAATGCTGTGCCAACTTGAAAAATCAAGAAAATCTTGATAATCCGCTAAAGTGAAAGACGCAAAAACAATTATTCATCAAATGCAGGTTCAAGCCTTATATCAAAAGCAATATGAAAAATGCTTGTCTTATCGCCAAGTTCGTTTATTATTAAAGCGGCATTCAGTTTTGGAACTGTTATTCGTCCATCCTTAGTCATCTTTACGTAGAAGGTTTGATCGATATGGTGATCGTAAGAACTAAGGTGCACATTCAAAGGTTGGGTAGATTCTAACTTAAATTCCCACCTGATAATATTGGGAATCTGAATTCGATTTCCCTTCCCGATTCCTGCTCGAAAGCTTACCGAATGGGTTAAAGGCATAAACTCTTCCTAACCAATTTAGTTCTTTGAACCATTCTAACCAATTACAGCCAATATTAACTATTACTAAACGTCAATTATCATTAATTTAAGACTTATTCAAGAAAAAATAACTAGAAACCAGAAACAAAAGAACAAAAATTGCTTATATTCGTTTCTTATATTTATCTTGAATATTTACCTGCTGAAGGATAGTTGATTGGCTAAAGAATATGGTTTAACTATTTTCACAATTGGGCACTCTACTAGAACACTTGACGAATTCGTTGAGTTGCTCAAAACTTACAATATCACCTTGATAGTAGATGTACGCACGATACCACGAAGCAGACATAACCCACAATTTAACAAAGAAACCCTACCAAAAACACTCAAAACATACGACATAAAATATATTCACTTGCCAGACATCGGCGGCTTACGCAGACCCAAACATGACTCCATAAACTTGGCATGGGAAAACAACAGCTTCCGAGGTTATGCAGATTACATGCAAACTAAAGAATTCACCGAAAACCTACTAAAAATCATCGCAATCGCACGGGAGAACTGCTTAGCACTTATGTGTGCCGAAGCCTTACCTTGGAGGTGTCACCGAAACCTCATATCCGATGCACTAGTAATCCGACACATCAAAGTGGAACATATCCTTAGCCAAACCAGCTGCATTAATCATCATCTTAACGAGATGGCGCAAATAAATGGAACACAAATCACATACCCCTTGTTCACAAAAGAGAAACCCCAGAGAACGCTTAGCGATTTTGCTGCCAACACCTAACTTTTTTCTCTTATTGTTTTTGCAGTTTTGCTATGAAGAAACCATTGCAATGGTGAATATGAGGATAAAGTCTCTGGCACTTCGTTAATCCACGCATTCCAGGCAACCCAATTTTAGGCTCGATTTCATTCAAAGTAAATTCCGGGTGCACTTTAAGGAACCGCTCAATAATCATTTCGTTCTCCTCAACCGTTACGCTACACGTAGAATAGGTTAACGCGCCACCTGAAACGACCTTTTCAGCACAATTATTAATCATTCTCCACTGAATAGCCGCCATTTTCTCAACAGACTTTGGCCTGAGACGCCATTTGGCTGAAGGCTGCTTCGCAAAAACACCCGTGCTTGTGCAAGGTGGATCCAAAATCACCAAATTCGCTTCCAAACTAAAGGGCAAGGAAGCACATGCATCAGCAATTACTGGCTCTGCAATTCTAACTCCCATTCGCGTTGTCTCTTTTTTCCAAACCTTCATCCTTCTATTTGAAAAATCTACCGAGGTGACGCTACCTTCGTTATTCATAAGCTGAGCCAAATACGTCGTCTTAGCCCCAGGTGCTGCACAAACATCAAAAACCGTGTCGCCCGGCTTGGGGTCTGCAGCTTCTGCAGCAAAACAACTTGCCTTATCTTGAATGTAGAATAAGCCTTCTTTGTAGCTTGGCAGAGTATTTAGAGGCTGTTTCATTTCTCCAATTTTGTAAGTGAACTTTAGAGGTTCAGCTTTTTCAACTTTGACCCATTCTGCCCTAATTTTTTGCAGGATAGCCTCTTCTGAAGCCACTAAAGTGTTCAATCGAATGTAGGTGGGCGGTGGAGTAACACTACCCTCTAAAAAGGCAATGGCTTCATTGCGCCCCATGAGCTTATAGCAGTACTTGACGAACCATGAAGGATGAAAAGTTTGCAAGCTAACTTTCTCCGCATCATTAGCCGCCATCAAAATTGGTTTTAATTGACGCGTAAGCAAAAAGCCCAAAAATGGCTCAACCTCTCGAACGGTTTCCCACCCAAGAATTGCCCTTCCCAAACTAGCAATTTGAGAGGCTTCTTGCAGGTTAATTTTAGCCCAGTTTTTGGTTACCCGTGTCTGATAAACATAAAGACGAAGAAAAGATTGGATGCCCAAATTATACTCACTAATTTTTTTAGGAGCGACTTCTGCGTTGACAAATTTGTCTATGAGATTTCTGCGTCTTGTAGTCTCAACTACTAATCCGTAGGCATAGCGTATCGCGTTTGGATTATTTGCATTGAGCTGCTTGACGGTTCTAGCCAGAGCGAGGCGTTCGCTTAGTTTCTGCATGTCCATCCAGCTTAGGGTCTCAATTGCGATCGTCCAAGCATCCTTAAGCAATATAATTCACGCTTATGACAAGATGCAATGCTTCTAAATAAGAATTCAAACAAAGGGACAACATTCACATATCATTAATTGGTCCTTGATGATTGCTAAAGATAATCAAGAAAGAATAGTTTAACAAAATTAGCATACATACGCTAAGAACGTATTCTGAAACTTGTACTTTTTTAACCTTTTCAAACCGTTTTTAACCATTTTTAACCAATTCTAACCAATTTTAACCATTTTAAACCGTGATCTGCAGTTAATTTAAGCTCTAAATTAGAAAAGCAACCTAAAACAAGCTGTTCAAAAATCCCTGCGAATTCTAGTCAATACAATAAACATACAAATGAAAGATTACAAGAAAAATACCCATCAAACCTGCTGCCAAATTGAAACGTTAAATTGGAAATTATTAGTCAGTAAAGATTTTAGTCTCTATGTGCCATAAAGAGCTAAGGTCAAATTTGGGATGGCGCGCACTCTCTTAGATTTCTGCGATAGGGAACAAACTAAACCCACCGTAAAAGAAGAAGCAAAAGCGAAAGCCTCATCCCCATCCATCACCACTCACCTCGAAGAAATTAAACAAAAGAAGAGGCAACGCCAACCTTTTCCACCCATAGCGCCAGAAAATCTACCGCCATCATACTTTGTTTCAGCAACATATGATGGTCGACAAAAGAAAGCAGTCATCAAACTGTATGAACCAGAATCAGAAAGAATCTATTTTTGGTACGATAACACCGGTCACAAACCCTACTGCTTAACCAACCTTACAGAATCAGAACTAAGAAAAATTGACCGACTCGTTAACCACGAAGGCTTTGACCATTTTGAAGTGATAGAAAAATTTGACCCCTTAAACGACCAAAAAGTTACAGTTACAAAAATAATTACAAACGACCCCTTAGCAATCGGAGGACGCCCCCAAGGCTCAATTAGAGACATAATCCCAGAAGATTTCCCAAACGTCTGCGAAGTACCGTATGCTAAAGAAGACATCAAAGTCTGGGAATCCAAAATAAAATATTACCAAACATACATTTACGATCGGCAACTTTTGCCAGGAATGATTTACGAAGTTAAGGATAGCAACCTCGTTCCAAAAGTGCTTGAAGAGACCACAGAAAACCTAAACCAAATAAAAAAACTCTTCAAAGACTGCACTGAAGAAGAACGTGAATACGCCGAAATGTGGGCAAAACTCCTAGAGTACCCAGCCCCAAAGTTTCGCAGAGCCGCCATAGATATCGAAGTTTATTCGCCAATGTCAACAAGAATGCCCGATGCGAGGGAAGGTGCTTGCCCAGTAATCGCTGTTTCTGTTTACAGCTCAGACGGCGAAAAAAAAGTCCTAATTCTTAAACGAGAAAACGTCCGAGAAGGCAACCTTCACTTAGCCGCAGACATCAATGTAGAATATTGTGAAACCGAGGAAGATCTGCTTAGAAAAACCTTCGATGTATTATGCGACTACCCATTTATTCTAACTTTCAACGGCGACGACTTCGATCTCCGCTACCTAGCACACCGAGCCATGAACTTAGGGTTCAGCAGAAGTTCAATCCCGATAGAAATAGGAAAACGCGTCTGCCTACTAAGATACGGGATCCACATCGACCTATACAAATTCTTCTTCAACAGATCAATACAAATCTACGCCTTCAACAACCGCTACCGAGACGTAACCCTAAACGATGTAGGCAACGCCCTCATCGGAGTAGAAAAATTCCACTTAGACAAAGCCTTCGGAGACTTAACCTACAGTGAACTTGCACAATACTGCCTACGCGACTCAGAAATAACCTACAAACTAACCAGCTTCGAAGACGACTCAGCCATGAAACTGATCTTGGTCCTTTCAAGAATAAGCAGCATGCCCATGGAAGACGTCAGCCGCCAAGGAGTAAGCCGCTGGATAAGAAACTTCATGCACAGAGAGCACCGCAAAAAAAACCTATTGATACCAAACGCTGAGGACATCCTAACAAAAAAAGGAAAAACCTCCACAACCGCCATAATTAAAGGCAAAAAATACAAAGGCGCCATAGTCGTTGAACCTACCCCAGGCGTTCACTTCAACGTCGCAGTCATGGACTTTCCAAGTCTATACCCATCAATAATTAAAGTTTGGAACCTCGGATACCAATCCATCCTATGCAATCACAAAGGATGTCGAGTACACACGATACCTGATACTTCTCATTGGGTATGCACAGAAAAACGTGCGTTAGAAAGCCTCCTTATAGGATCACTGCGCGACTTGCGAGTCCGATGGTACAAACAACGCTCAAAAGACAAGACCCTTCCACCTGAGCTAAGAAGTTGGTACAATATCACCCAGGGTGCTCTAAAAGTTATACTGAATGCCAGCTACGGCGTCTTTGGTGCTGAGAGCTTCGACCTTTACTGCCCGCCGGTAGCGGAAGCAACAGCCGCCATTGGTAGATACTCAATTACCCAAATACTCAAACATGCAGAAACAGTAGGCATCCAAGTTCTATACGGGGACACTGACAGCTTATTTTTGAAAAATCCCTCCAAGGACCAAATCGAAGAAGTAGTCCGATACACAGAACACGAATTGAACATGGGCATTGACGTCGACAAGGTATACAGATATGCCGTGTTTAGTTCAAGGAAGAAAAATTACCTCGGGGTCTTAGAAGATGGCACAGTTGACGTAAAGGGCTTAACCGGTAAGAAAAAACACATTCCTGTCTTTATCAAAGAAGCTTTTAACAAGATGAAAGAAACACTTGCAAGAGTCAAGAGCCCCTCTGACTTCGAAAAAGCCAGAAAAGAAATCGCGGAAATAATCCGAGAACGCTATACACGGCTAAAAAGACGCGAATGGGCCGATATCAGTGAACTCGCCTTCCACGTGGCTTTAGGCGATGAACTCTCAAGCTACACAAAAACTACACCACAACATGTGAAAGCCGCAAGAATTCTACAAGCAAGCGGAAAAGAACTAAGGGCGGGTGACCTTATCAGCTTTGTAAAAGTTATCAGGGAACCGCACGTAAAACCAGTTGAGTTGACCTCAAGAAACGAAGTTGACGTAGACAAATATATCGCGTATTTGCGTGCTACTTTCGACCAAGTTCTCGACGCCTTAGGCTTAAGTTTCGACGAAATAATTGGCTTAACAAAACTTGAAAGATTCCTTGCTTAGTTAGCTAAGTAAATATTTCAATAAGTATTCCTAACACCGTAAACAACGCTACTATCAACGAAACTATTGCAACCAGTTGCCTCTCCGTTAAAGGTCGGTGATAAGCTATGAGTGTAACTAGACTCTTTTTGTGGTTTGAAGATAGCTTTTTTCCGTCAAAACTTAAGGAGGCCCTCTTGCGAGTGAAGAAAACTGTCAGAAGTATTAATGATGAATTGAAAATGTATGGCAGAATCATGACTAACAAGCTTAGTTTCAAGTCTGAAATGACTGCAAATGACGCAATAGTTATGCCTATGGCAAATGAACCTGAATTACCCACGAAAATCTTGCCATTATAATTGAAGTATGCTAAAATTAGCCAGAATAATATTGGACCAACCATTAGGACGTATGATGGTGATATAGCCATTAATCCCGCTATGACTATGGCTGGGCATATTGTTTCTAAACCGTTCAAGCCGCCTAGCATGTTTACTGTGTTCGTAACTATCATGACGATTAGCGGAATAATTATAGCGAAATATAATGAACCAAAATGTAATGTTCCAATGAATGGCAATGCCATATCTGTCCTTGCATGTGCTTCTTCAGCGAAAACTACGAGAGGAAATGCGGCAATTAAAGGCATAAAGGCCTTATAACGCCATTTGAGGTCTATCCAATCATCAAGCAATCCCATGAAACCGCCGAAAAGAACACATGCGGCTAGCGTAAATGGTCCTGAAGCATTGGGTATTTTTAAGAAGTAAAGAATGAAAAGGTAAACAGTTGCGAATAGGACATATAGTACGCCTAAACCGTTGGGAATTAAAGGTTGACCGACTTTATGTTGATCGGAAACCTTTGGGAACACTAGGTCGCTCCCTTGTTCTACCCTGTGCCTGTCGTGCTCGTCGCGTTATTGTATGCATCGTAGTTTATCTGGTAAATAGCTACCAGCGGCACTAATCCTCCGTATTGGAACGGCGATGTGTCTAAGCCAGCAATGTAAGCACTTGTAAAGTATGATGGCTGAGTAGTTGTGAAATCTGGCGTGATGGAATATCCAATCGCACTCATTTCGTTGCAGTATTGCACTTCTGCATAGTTCATCAGTTCGTATACAGTGCAGTTTTCTCCTTGATCATTCCATGCCCATCTTCCTGTCGTTTGATCGGTTGCGCCAAATTGGGTTTCATCTGTCCAGGCTGTTGCATTTTGCATGTAACCTTCACTTATGAGTCTATCTTTTGCATCTCCTGAAATCCTTGCCATCCAAACCCATTTTCCTTCATCTCCATATCCCGCGGGGCTTGCAACATAAGATGAGGAGCCACTGCTTGACTGACTTATTTGGAGAACGGTGAACACCAGGATGTAATTGACGCGTCCAGGATTATCATAGTTATTATAGGAAGATAGCATCTGCAGCGACTGGTTTTCATTGCCCATCATTATAAAGCCTACGTTTTCGATTTGGGTGGTGTTTTCTGTGGTGTTATCATTTAGAGTGGTAACATTTCCAAGGTAAGTTAGCCAGAATCCATAGTCCCACCATGAAACAACTACGTTGTTGGAAGGGACACTAGTTTTTAGCCAGCTCAATGCATCGGTCCATGCGCTTACTGGTTGAGTAAGACTTGCACCGCCTATTGGAAGACTTGAAGCGCTAATTGCTGTGGGCACAAAAGCTTGGTCAATTGACCTTGGCACTCCACCAGTCTGCGGTGAGAATGCAAAGGTTGTTACCAATATTATGAATATGAAGAAGACAGCGAATCCACTGTATTCCTTGCTTACTCGTGCTAATTTGCGTTTCATTTTTGTCGTGCCAGATTTTTCTTTTAGCAAAGTGAAAAATGGTTTTGCTAAACCAAAAACACCCATTGCGGCTACGATGCAAAAGGCTGGAGCAAAGATTGCAAGTAAACGAATCATTGAACCAGCGAAGTAAAGCGAAGTTACAGCGAAAACTATCATGAAAATATTTCTGCTCGTAGGATTCCGTAAAATAAAGTATAATCCTAAGAGGAAGAATAATATGCCAACGCCTAATTCAATGTAAATGTTTCCCCAGGCTGAAATTTGCTGTTCCGCCACTGAGTTGATGATCGGTGAGGCGACTCTGATGAATGGGTTGATGACTGATCCGAATTTCCCAGCAATTGTTCCAAGGAATCCGGTTACCCATATAACGGCAAAACCGCCGATGATAACAACTATTGCTGAAGCGGATAGCAGAACCTTTGTTCTATAAGAAATATTCTGACGTAACGTTTCTGCAAGAAGGAGCAACAGGAATCCTCCAGCAACTGGAAGCACTGCATAAGTCGTTAAGTAGCTTAGATTAATGTACGGAATCTTTGTTGCGATAAATAACCCTAGACCAAATGTTATGCTGTAACTAAGCAGAAGCCGTTGACTGTACCTCTTTAGTAGAACCATTGCAACAACAAACAATACGCTTAAGCCAAGTATGTAGTAAGCTCCACCCCAACCTCCTATGAAGTATGCCAAAGCAGCGCCAGCGCTGAGAGAATACAAAATGGACGCTCTTATCGATCTATTGTTGTCAATTGATCTTAGAAACAGGAAAATAAACAAAACCAATCCAAGTGTTCCAGCAACTTGCGTGTCAAAAAACCCAAGTGATGTTCTTTGAACTATTGATGGTTCAAGGGCAAAGAATAATGCAGCGAATAAACCGACTGCTTTTCCTCCAATGTCTTTAGCCAAGAAATATACTATTAGAACTGAGACCACACCTATTATTGGTGGTACCATAGCGCAAAAAGTCATTAAATCAATATTTGCGCCAAACAATTTGACGATGTCGTAGAGTACTGCTCCTGTTATGGGTGTTGATGGCAAAGAACCCGCCATGTTAAATCCGAATGGATACCATAGTTGATTATTGACCCATTGTGTTGGCCAATAGGGTGAAAGCAAACCAAAATTTACCATGTGTTGTGTAATACTGAATTGATAATAAGGATCAAATTCGTTAAGGAGCGCGGTTCCTCCGGAGAGATTTTCCCAGCGCAAAGGTAAAATGCGGATCACAAATGCTAGAAAAAGTATTAGTGCTAAAGCTGCAATCGAAATTATTGAGCCGTGACTTATTTCTAGACGTAGTCTGCTAAAAGGTGCAAATCGGTTACCAAATTTCTCTTTCGTTCCTTCCCCCACTTGAGCCATCTCTCCATACACATGAATACAATTGTAAGTATTTTTCTAGTTGATCTTTATTTATACACATTGGACATTTATTTATGGCTTTCCAAAATGGATCAAGAATGGCTTGATATGTAAATTACAACGAACCGAGTCTTTTGGAAAAAACTCGAAGAAAAAACTGTTGAGAGTGTGGCTCTTTCAAACCCTATTTCTGTTTGATAAGATTCCGAATAAGTAATTGTCACACTTCAGCAACTGGTCCTAAAACTATCTATGCTTGTTTAAGGGTATAACTTCAACATTTATTGGAAGCAACGAAAGTTTTCTGTTGCATTTTGGACATTTGCCACCGTTTTCAGAAATAATTTCGTCTGGTGGCTTAAGCTCACTGCCTTCGTACAAAACATTATTGCATCCGTGACAAATAACGCGTTGCGGCAGCCAAATCCCCAGCCTAATATCATTGTTGTGGCGTATTTATTAGTTACTAAAAAACTGATCCTCAACTAAAATATTCGCTAACGCATAATATTCATAGATTTGTTTTATTTGGATCAATCTTCTTCATTTAAAAAAACTAATACTAACATAATGCCAAGAAAGAAACTGAGACTAACTCCTCTAATTCTTAGCAAACAAGTGCAGACTAAATACACTTTATGTGCTTATTTTAAGGAGAAGATCATTTGTGATGGTTAAGCTGGTCAAACTATCTTTGGATAAATATACTTTAATAATAACTGAAAAACCCGATGCCGCAAGTAGAATAGCCGTTGCTTTAGACAAAGATGGAAAACCTAAGAAAATGTTTGACAGCGGTGTGCCATTTTATCAAGCATACCGAAGCGGCGATATTGTTGTCGTTCCAGCTCTTGGACATCTGTCACAGTTGCAAGCAAAGAAAAAGCTAACAGGGAGTACCCAGTTTTTGATTATCACTGGGTTCCAAGATATTTAGCCGAAAGAAGGGCGTCAAGGATACGTGTTTGGCTGAAAGTAATTGCTAAACTGGCAGAGCACGCTGAGAACTTTGTAGATGCTTGCGATTTCGACATTGAAGGCAGCATCATAGGCTACTGCATACTCAAATATGCATGCGGTAGCAAAGAAGAAAATGCTAAGCGCATGAAATATTCAACGCTCACAAACGAAGAACTTCAAGAATCCTATGCTAATTTGTTGCCAAAATTGGATTTCGCACTTGTAGAAGCTGGCTTGACAAGACATGAAGTGGATTGGCTCTATGGCATAAACCTCTCTAGAGCTCTAACAACAGCGGTTAAGAATAGCAGCGGTCGATATGCTACCTAGTACAGGTAGAGTGCAAGGACCAACCCTTAAATTCTTAGCAGAACGCGAAAAAACGATAAAATCCTTCGTACCCACTCCATACTGGAACATAACCGCAAAAATAAACGTAGAGGGCATTGCTTTCGATGCTGAATATGAAGAAATCCTTGATAACAAACAAAACGCAACGGAAATAGTGAAATCTTGCAAAACCAAAGAAGGACAAATAGAAGCAATAGATGTGGAAGAGTTTGAGCAGAAACCACCCTTTCCATTTGACTTGGGCGCCTTACAAAGTGAGGCATACAGAGTTTTCAGGTACTCACCTATGCGCACTTCCAACGTTGCCCAACACCTCTACTTGGATGCTTTAATTTCTTATCCAAGAACGAGCAGTCAAAAGCTTCCTCAAGCAATCGGCTACAAAGCAATTTTAAGAAAATTAAGTAAGATGCCCGCTTATGCACGACAGGCAACAGAGCTTCTTTCTAAACCTCAATTAAAGCCAACTGAAGGTCCAAAAGTCGATTCAGCCCATCCTGCAATTTACCCGACTGGAACCCGCGCCGAAAAGCCTCAAACAGTTGCAGAAAAAAATATTTTTGATCTTATCATTCGTAGGTTCATGACTGTGTTTGCTGAACCTGCAATTCGTCAAAGCATTAAAGCAACAGTAGGCATCAACGGGAACCGTTTTCAGGTGAACGGAATTCGAACGTTAATTGATGGATGGTTTGGATTCTACAAACCATATGTCCAATTGAAAGATGTTACTTTGCCAACATTAATTGAAGGACAAAAGATTGATGTCAAACGAGTCATTTTAAAAGAAAATTTCACTAAACCCCCAGCGCGATACAACCCTAAAAGCTTACTTTTGAAAATGGAGAAAGAAGAAATAGGAACAAAAGCCACACGGGCATCAACCATACAAACATTATTCGACCGAAAATACCTAACCGGAACTGACAGTCTCGTGGTTTCTGAACTAGGCTTTGAAGTCATCGAAATACTTTCAAAATATTGTCCAATTGTCATCTCCCCTGAACTAACTCAAGCGCTTGAGGCAAAAATGAATGAAATTCAACAAGGAAAAGAAACAAAAAAAGCTGTACTTCAAGATGCCACTAAAATTCTAAAACACGTTATGGTTGAGCTTAAAGAAAAAGAATCGGTTATAGGAAAACTGCTGGATCAAACGCTCAAAAAAGCTATGCTGGATGAAAGAGTAGTGGGTGAATGCCCAAAATGTGCTGACGGAAAACTAGTGATTTTACGCTCTAAAAAAACAAAAAAGCGGTTCATTGGCTGCACAAACTACTTTGAAGGAAAATGCGACCTAACCTATCCACTACCTCAAATGGGAACGATAAAACCTTTAAGCAAAGCTTGCAAAATCTGCGGGAGTCCAACAATTTACGTATTAATGAAAGCAAAGAGACCTTGGAAATTATGCTTAAATCCTGATTGCCCATCAAAGGGAGCCAATAAAAAATGAAGTGCAAAATTTGTAATAAAGAAGTGAAAGAAAACGCTTACTGCAGCCTGCATTTAAAAGCTTATAGAAATATTATAGATAAGTTTGAAGCGTGGAAACAAGCATCTGGCATCAGTTGGAACGAATATTTAATTGAGATTCAGAAAAATTCATTAACTGGAGTATGGGCTAAAGAAGTAATAAAAGACCTAATCAAGGGAGAGAACGGAAATGTCAGATAAAAACAAGAAAAGCTCAAGATCGACGTCCTTTTCGCTAAGCCGATGGTTCAGCACAATTTCAGAAAAAGGCACGCCTTCAACAGCAGTAATTACTATAGTCGCAATCGCATATGCCGTATTTATTTTCGGTGGCGGAGTCTTTACCATTACAAACCACCCTGCTCCCTCAGCCTATTTTAACGGAAAATTCTATTTCCTATATCCAAGCCTAAGTTCGCAATTCATATCAGACACAGCCGTTTCAGCCATATTATACGCCCTTGGATTCGTCGGTCTACTTACAATATATCAAAGCACAAAAAGCGCCTACAAGCCAAGACAAGCCTACATGATGCTAATAATAGGCGTCACATTTTTACTTCTATCATACGTATTTCTGGAAGGCGCAATATCTTTCAAAATAACCGGCGGACAATAAACCAACCTTTTCCTATTTCAAATTCAATCTACCCGGGGGTTCTCTGCCTCTGCATCCCAATGGTTTTTGCATAAATTATGTCATAGAAGACATTTTTACTCGCTTCCAATTATTTGCTCTTGAACTATTGGCTCTTGCCTGTTGTTTTCCAACTTGAAAATTCAACAAAATTAAGGATAGAGCAGTTACCACGGGTTTCTTTTTAATTTCATTTTATAAGCTAAGAAATTAGTGAATAAATGAATAGGCGGCGTTATCAAAAGAACTGCTACCGCCAATTGCCAGGTAATTATAGCTAAAGGAATCGAAAAAACGATTGCCCCAACAACAAAGTCAACTTGATCAACGATTGGGAGTAGACCTCCAGGCTTAATCCCTAATCTTCTCTTAAAAAAAGCCCCAACTAAATCGCCTAAAAGAGCTCCCAACGGAATAAGAATACTAAACAGCACCGAATAACTTTGAAAACCAAAAACTAAGCCCTCAACCAACCCAACGCCTAAACCTACACCCCATCCAAAAAAGAAACCCCTGAAAGTTTTGTTGTTACCAAAAACTCGTTTTCCATCAAAAAAATTCTTCCCGAAATCCATCTTTGTTCCGCCTCCAGCAAGAACAGGTGTCGCGTTTGCGCAGTAGGCTGGGAAAATAAATTTCAAAGCTTCAACGATTAACAAGGTTATGTCCATGCGGTCAACCATCATTGGTGGAATTCAGAATCAGATATTCCAGTTTCGCCTATTTGTACATAACAGGTAGCTTCATGTGGACTCTCTCGTTTGCGTTCGATAACTGCCTTGATAGTTTGAGGATAGTTAGTTGGCTTCAAAGCGATTATTGTGTCTGCCCAGAATTGTAAAACTAGTCGCAACAGGTGCAACCGTATTATTTTGTTCATCAAAAACGGCTCGAACTTGGCTAACAATAATTATTGGGATCTTTCGGATTCTTGTTGCTTGCGCTAAAATAGCTAGCTGCCGATTTAACTCGCGGTTTACACTAAACGCTTTTCCAGATGTCTCAGAAACTTTAGCACCATACAAGGATGTGAACGTATCGATAATAATTAAGCCAAAATTTTTTTCAGTGTAATCTTGAATTCGATCTATTACGGCTGTTTGCTCTTTGAAATCTTTGGGTTTAACTAAAATAATTTGTTCAGCAACTTGATCAAATTTGTCTCCTGAAAGTTGCGAGAGCCTCTTAGCTGAAAAGGTATTATCGCAGTCAACAAAAAGTGTCTTATAGTTTTGTAGCCCACAACTGACGGCGCATTGAATAGCAAGAGTTGTTTTTCCGGTCTCAGGTTCACCATAAATCAAAACGATACTCTCAGGTGAAATGCCCTCACCAATATTGCTATCAATGCATCCGCAACCTGTGCTGATTTTAATCAAGGTTTCTCACATCAAGATTATAAACTTGAATCTAGTAATGTTTTTGCACTTAAACGTATACTATTAAGGTTGATTTTGTGCGAGAAAAAGTTGCAGTGGCAACCGTTGAAGGCAAAGCATATTTTCTAATTGTCAACCGTCTAAGAGAGCGAAGTGTGCCTTTTGTAAGTTTAGTTCCAGGTGATCAAATAGCTCCTGAAGTAAAAGTGGTAATCACAACTGAGAAGGAGTTGCAGAAAGTAAAACATGAAAAAATCCTAATTCTTACTACTGAAAATGAGGTAGAAAATTTAGTTGACGAAGTAGAGCAGATACTTCAAGGAAAAAGGGCCTTTGAAAAAATAGTGATCGGAATTGACCCAGGGGAAGCAATTGGGCTGGTGACAATCGCTGATGGAAAAGTCAAAGAAGAAACCAACTGTTTTAGCGACAAGGAAGTAATTAGCACGATAATTAAGACTTTACGAAACGTCAATCTTTCGGTAACCAATGTTTCGGTCAAAATTGGCAACGGTGTTCCAATCTACAAAGATTTGCTCCAAGGTTTAGATGAATCACTTCCATATGACGTAAAGTTAGAAGTGGTGAATGAAGCAGGAACCAATAAGCCATTAAAAGAGAATAAGCGAAGCCGGCGAATCAGACATATTTCTTCGGCTAAACATATCGCTGGAAGAACAGGCTACATTGTTCTTAGAAAAAAAGTCATTCTGACAAAAAGTTGAATCTAAAAAGATTGCATTTTTCTTATAGTCGGCATCAGTGCGCAATTCCTCTTGAAAATTGAAAGTTTTGGGGGGATATCTTCAAACTCTTTTTCAAATGTGGAATTTCGAGGATTCAAGATTAGATTTGAAGAAATTGCTGATTTCTTTAGCCAAAGCATTTTTTTCGTTAGGTAAAGTTTTCATCCCGCTGGATATCCATGATGGAAGAAAGCTTCGGCAGTAACTTGTGGCGAAGCGGTAGTCTAAGAAGACTATGGCACCTCGGTCATCCAGTGTTCTGATTGGTCTGCCTGCTGCTTGTGATGCTTTTTTCATAGCAGGTAAAACATAGCCATATTCTCGTCCAAGTCCTGGGAAACATTTATCATAATATTCAATCTGCGCTTTTACCCTTGGCGTTGGCTCAGCGTAGGGTACACCTACCACTAGTACGGAGTTCATTTGGTTGCCTGGAAAATCGACGCCTTCTGAGGTTCTTCCTCCTTGAACGCCGAGGAACACCGCGCCGCCTTTGTCGCCGCAGGCTTTAAAGTCTGAGACCATTTTCTCATTTGCCTTAGAGGACATGCCTCTTCTCTCATGGAAAAGCGGTTTTTCCAAAGCATTCTCCAAGCCTTCAGAAATCAGAGAGTTTAGAACATCAAAAGAGGCAGCGAAAACTCCAGTGTTTGTCGGCGTATTCTCGGCAACTTCGTTTATTCGCTCTATCATTGTCAAATACATTGCCGGTGATCTTTTCTCCAAGGCAGTTGTGACGCCTAGACATACAGCGGAGAACACGTGTTCTTTTGGAAACGGTGATGGAACAATGCATCTTAGGGTTTCTTGAGGAAGTTTTGTAATTCTGTGCGTAAGCTTCCAAGGGCTGAAGAGTACCAGACATTATAACGTTAGCGTAAGTTGATGAAAAGACCGGTTCGGTAACTTTTGCTGGATCAAGGGCAACTATTTGCAGTTTTGCTGTTTTGTTTTTTTCTTTGTTTAGATATCGGCTTGCAACGTTTATGAAAGAGTTGTCGCCTAAGGTGTCAACCCATTTTAGAAGAAATTCTCCCATTGCGTGGACATAGGATCGGGGGTTTTTTCCTTCTGCCAAAAGACTCTTCTTAATAGCGGCGCCTGCTTCATGAAGGCTCTCAAAAAATTCTCGCGGATTAGGGATGTTGCCTTGTTTTTGAATGATCTCAATAATTCGGTCAGGAGATATTATTTCCTCTCGGTAAATGCTGTCAGTTAATTTTTCAACTTCAGTTCTAAAAAACTGTGCAAAAGCTTCAATATCTTTGTTGCCAAATCGGTTCGCTTCTGTTCAGCTTGTCTCATTACAAAAAGTGATAATGTGCTGCTTGAGATGTCGATAGCTGTCTCAGGCAAGTTATGTGCTTCATCAACGATTAAAATTATTTTTTGTAGATCGGTTTCCATGTTTTTTAAAAAGGCGTTTCGAATCGCGGGGTCAAAAACGTAAAGATAGCTTAAAGCGACAACTCTGGCATCTGATAAAGCCGATTTCACAAGTTCATATGGGCAGATTTCTTTTTTCCTGCAGACTGATAATATTTCTGATGCCATGTAAGGGCGAACGGCAACCTGTTGTTGAAGTTGAATGTACTCGTAGGTTCGCTCATCGACATTGGTGTAGTATGGGCATCTGCTTTTTGCTTTCAATAACTCGCAAACTTCCATCAAAGACTTCGAGTCAAAAGCACCTCTGTGCTGCGAAGACATTGAGGCACATCTCGTTGCGTCCTCGAATAGAAACTCCAGTTACTGGTTGCTGTCGATGAATGGCTTTTAACTCTTCTATTACTCGATCATGTTGCCTGTGAGTTCTTGCCACGTAAAGTATTTTCAAATTTTTCTCCATAGCACCGGTATGCACGCGGAAAGCGCTGAGATAGTTTTTCCTAACCCATTGCTTCCTTCGATGAGAACCGAGTGTCTCTCATGAACCGCATTATAAACTGTAGAAATAAATTCGTCTTGATGAGGACGTACCTCAGAGTAAGGAAAATACTTTGTAACTGCAGACGGTAGCTTCATCATTTCTTAACCTCCAAACTCTTTGACGGACAGTAAGTATTGACAGGGCACTCATAGCAATGAGGATTCCTAGCTTTGCAGTATTTTCTTCCAAGAGCAATCAACAGTAGATGAACATCCAAGTAGTCTTTCGGCTCAAAAAACGCTTGAAGGCTTAAACGCACGTCTCGTAATCACCGTTTCCAGGCGCTAAGCCAAGCCTTTTCGAAACACGGTTCACATGCGTATCAACTGGGATTGTGGGCTGATTTGCAGAAAAGAGCAAGACAACATCTGCCGTTTTCGGTCCAACACCTGGAAGTTCAGTGAATGTTTTTCTTGCTTCCTCCAAAGGTAGAGACAAAATAGGTGTTAGTGAACCATTGAAATTTTCAAGAATAATTTTCGATGCATTTTTTATTGATTTGGCTTTGTTTTTGAAGAGTCCGCCAACGTCGAAGACAAGCTTTCAATCTTGCTTGTTTCTGCTTTTGATAGAGCTTGAGGTGTAATTTCGAACTGGCTCGATAGGTTTTCGAATGCTCTTTCGGTGTTGGTGTCTGCAGTGTTTTGTGAAATAATTGTTATGATTAAGGTTTCAAATGGGTCGTTTTTTAATTTAAGCAATTTAGGTAATGGCAAGTTACTACGTAATGCTTTCAGGATGTTTATGGCGTTAATTTCTGCTTTCACTTTGTCTTCTTCCCAAAGGAAAATGTTTCCAGATTATTGATGTGTCAAGTTATAAATATCATATATGTGCAGAAACGCAACATTTGAATATGATTAAATATCGTTAATACTGCTGAGGGTTTCTGAGAACGGTTAGCAACAAATATTTTATGTTTAGAGGAAAGGTTTTTAGTGTGGTTATTATATGAGACTGTGAAAAGTGAATAGTGGTAAAGTGAGGTAATATTATGTCAGTGTTTGCAGCCCCAGGAGCTTATGACCGTGCAATAACCGTTTTCTCACCTGATGGACGGCTTTTCCAAGTAGAATATGCCATGGAGTTAGTGAATCGTGGAGCCACCATTTTAGGTATCCAATCTCCAGAAGGTTTAGTGCTTGGTTCAGAAGAAAATATCGAAGTCCTTGAAGAAGCAGGTTACTCATGGAAAATCTTTAGGGTAGATGACCATATTGGCGCGGCAATTGTTGGTTTAAGTTCAGACGCCAGAATACTTATCGACCAAGCAAGAATATACGCTCAAAGTAACAAGCTAACTTATGATGAACCCATAGATGTTGAAGTTGTAACCAAACGCATATGCGATATTCAACAAATGTATACGCAGCATGCAGGTGTAAGACCCTTCGGAGTTTCCAT
Organism: Candidatus Bathyarchaeota archaeon; assembly: GCA_963729805.1. Taxonomy (GTDB): domain Archaea; phylum Thermoproteota; class Bathyarchaeia; order Bathyarchaeales; family Bathycorpusculaceae; genus Bathycorpusculum. The sequence goes on from CAVSPH010000011.1 coordinate 31,911, forward strand.
AATTTTCGGAGGAGTTGACAAAACAGGAACCCGAGTTTTCGGAACTCACCCAAGCGGAACCTACAGAGGATACAAAGCTACAGCCTTAGGCGCAGGAAGAGAAACCGTTCTGTCAATTCTGAAGGAAGAATACGGCGATAACATGACATTGGACAAAAGCATCAAACTCACAGTAAAATGCTTAATAAAAGCTCTGGAAGCAAGACAGTTGCCCCCACGCATAAAGATCGCTGTCATACCGGTTGCAACCAAAAAACTTGAAATGCTAAGCGACGACACAATAGAGGGCTACATCAAAGAGCTGGGTTCAAGCAAGTGAAAACTCGATGAGTGAAAAGTTCACCGTCGCACGTTTAACAAAAGAGAACGAACATTTCGAAATTCTAGTAAAGCCTCAAAAAGCTCTAGATTATCGAAATGGAAAAATCGCAGGAATTACCGAAGTTTTAGCTGCTGAAATAATCTTTTCAGATGCAAATAAAGGAACCAAAGTTTCTGAAGAAGCAATGCATAAAGCTTTTGGAACAACAGACCCTTTGAAAATAGCTGACTTAATATTGAAAAAGGGGACTCTTCAACTTACCACTGAACAAAGACGCAAGATGGTTGAAGACAAGCGCAGGCAAATAATTGATTTTATTTCAAGACAGGCAGTTGATCCGAAAACGAATCTGCCGCATCCTCCAATGCGTATCGAAAATGCGATGGAACAAATTCGTTATCCCATTGATCCCTATAAGCCGGTGGAAGAACAAGCCAAAGACATAGTGAAGTTGTTGCGTCCAATTTTGCCCTTAAAGATTGAGCAAGTAACAATCGCTGTAAAGATTCCTGCTCAGTATTCAGCGAGAGCTTACGGAACAGTTAAAACTTTGGGCACCATTAAACGTGAGGAATGGCGTGGGGATGGTTCATGGTATGGCGAGATGGAGTTGCCTGCTGGATCCTACGCCTCGTTGCTAAATAAACTAGGCGACGTAACAAAAGGAAGTGGAGAAGCAAAAATAATCTCTTAGAAAATAAAAATGGATGGTGAAATTTATGCCAATATTCTTTGAAAAGAAACAACTTGTGACGCCGGGAGAATTGCTTGCTGAAGGCGACTATTTGCCTGGCGAAAACTCGTACATGGAACAAAACAAGATCTATGCCTCAAGAATTGGACTTGTAGATACCGATAATAAGAAAGTGAATGTTGTTGCACTTCGAGCTTTTTATGTGCCTAAAATGGGTGACATTGTGATTGGAACTGTCTTGGAAGTTGGATTTAATGGTTGGACAGTTGATATTAAATCACCTTACACGGCGCTCCTGCGTGCATCGGATGTTTTAAGTCGGCCTTTCAAGCCTCAAAACGACGAGTTGTCGGCAGTATTAAATGCTGGCGATTTGATTGTTGCAAAAATCGCTTCATATGACAGAGCACACGACCCGCAGCTTACTGTTGGTGAGCCAGGGTTGGGAAAAATAACTCGTGGGCAAATTCTTCATTTGACACCTACAAAGATTCCTCGTGTAATCGGTCGAAAAGGCTCAATGATATCTATGATAAAAGAGCAAACTGAGTGCCAAATTATCTTGGGGTTAAACGGTGTTGTTTTGGTCACTGGAAAAACGTTGGAACAAGAGGAACTTGCCATAACTGCAATCAAAAAGATTGAAGACGAATCTCACACGAGTGGTCTAACGGATCGCATAACGCAGTTACTTAAAGAAAATAAAGTTAAAGTGGAGGAAAATAAGAATGAATGAAAAAACTGAAAAACTAATTGATAAGAAAGGTATTAGATTAGATGGTAGAAAAGCCGATGAACTTCGGCCTTTGAAGCTTCAGGTGGGCGTTTTATCAAACGCTGATGGTTCAGCCTATATTGAACATGGGAAAAACAAGATTCTTGCTGCAGCTTTCGGTCCAAGAGAAATGCATCCAAAGCATCTTGTCTCTTCCTGATCGGATGGTTTTGCGTTGCCGCTATCACATGGCTCCATTCTCAGTTCAAGAACGGAAATCTCCTGCGCCTTCGAGAAGAGAAGTTGAACTTTCCAAAGTAATAAAAGAATGTTTAGAACCGGCATTGTTCTTAGAACTTTATCCTCGTACGGGCGTTGACGTCTTTGTTGAAGTGCTGCAGGCTGATGGTGGAACGCGATGCGCAAGCATTACCGCGGCTGCCTTAGCTATTGCAGACGCTGGAGTTCCAATGCGTGACTTAGTGGTGGCTTGTGCTGCTGGAAAAGTTGATGATACGGTAGTCTTAGACTTATATGATGCGGAAGACAAGCTCGGAGCGGCAGACGTTCCCATAGCTTATATGCCAAGTTTGAATGCAGTTACTTTGCTTCAAATGGATGGCATACTTACAACTGAAGAATTTGAGAAGGCAATGAACATGGCAATTGATGGGTGCAAAAAAATCTACGAAATGCAGAAGGAAGCGTTAAAAACGAAATATATGGTTGTTAAGGAGGAAGGTGAAGAGTAATGTCATCTCTTGTTACCCGTGTTAGACTAAAGCAAATTGAAGCTCTTCTTGAAAAAGGAAAACGCTTAGACGAGCGAGGTTTACTTGATTATAGACCAATTAAAATTGAACAAGGACTAATCGAGAAAGCCGAAGGTTCAGCTAGAGTTTTTCTTGGCAAGACAGAAGTTCTTTGCGGAGTAAAAGTTGAAACTGGCGAACCATTCCCAGATACACCTAACGATGGAGTAATGACTGTTAATGCTGAGCTTGTTCCTTTGGCTTCACCGACTTTTGAGCCGGGACCACCAGACGAAAAATCTATTGAATTGGCAAGAGTTGTTGACAGAGGTATACGTGAATCACACGCCATTGATACTGAGAAGCTTTGCATCGAACCTGGAAAGAAAGTCTTCGTTGTCTTCGTCGATGTCTATGTATTGAATTACGATGGAAACTTGATAGATGCTTCCGCTTTAGCTGCCGTATCTGCTTTGATGAACACCAAGATGCCTAATTACGAAATCAAAGACGGTGAAGTAAAGATTAAGCAAGGATATACTCCATTACCTATGAAGAGTCATCCAGTAACCGTTACTATCGGAAAGATTAGCAATAATCTCATTGTTGATCCTTGGCTGGAAGAAGAACAAGTAATGGACTCTCGAATATCAATTGCAATCAATGAAGAAAATAATATTTGTGCTGTTCAGAAAGGTCTCTCAGGCTATTTCACACCGCAACAGATTTTAGAGGCATCAAAGATTGCTCAGGAAAAAGCTGCTGAAATACGCAAGAAGCTTAATTGGTGAAAAAATTGCCTAAAACAAAGAAAGTCGGTCCAACACGAGGTTTTGGACCACGTTACGGTTCCACAGTCAGAAAACGCTACATAAAAGTAATCACAGAACTCAAAAAGCCACACAAATGCCCAAACTGCGGTTTCGTCCGAGTAAAACGAGAAAGCGTCGGCATATGGAAATGCACCAAGTGCAGCTATACCTTCGCAGGCGGAGCATATACCCCAACAACAAAACTTGGCGTTGTAGCTAGGCGAGCAGCTAAAGGATTGCCAGTAGAGGAAGCGACAAAAGAGGCCGCAAAAGCCTCAACTGCAGAACCGATAACTGAAGAAGAAACCGAATAATCTTTCTTTTCTTTATAGTTTCTTTTTTTTCAATTTTGTTAGTTTGTTTTTGAATTTTCAATAATTTTCGGGAGACTTAATATCTGCGGATTCTCTGCTGAGAAATATCTGCGCTTTAATGTTTGCATGTTGCTCCTTCAAGCATTTTTTCTGGTGCTTGTAGGTTTCTTTGACGGTCGGTTTCGTCAGCTATGCACATTGTGTAGGTTGACGCGGTGTTTTTCTGTTTTTTTAGCAGCTTGCTTTGGGTTGCATTTCTGAATCAAAGCTTAGATCCATTGCAGGTTGAGTCAACAAAAGTCAACTAACGTCAATAAAAGGCAATAAAAGACGAAAAAAGGCAAAGGCGCGAAACTTGTTATTCCTCTAAATCGTATATCACTCCAAAAAACAGCGATTCAGTAGAGGAATAGAGTGTATATTCCTAAAATTGTCCAATCAGAGTTTAATATGGATTCAAATCAGCTTTTGAAAGTTGGTGTAACTGGTAATGCTCTTTGTTTGGGTGGGGCAGTTTTTTACGCTAAGATTCGCAAGGATGGACGCATTTTTATTTCAAAGTTGACGCTATTATTGTTGAAGAAAGAGAAGCCAAATATCTCGCGCCGCATGATGGAAATAACGGTTGAATCGGCACAAAGAGCGCAATTAGAAGATGACCGCTGATTGAAAAAATTTGTTTATTACTCTGTTTCTTCTTGCTTTAACTAAAGGGACCGCTGGATGGCCACTAGTGCAAAGGCTTGTTTGCGTTTAAAATTTAGTTCAGAAAAACAGTTAACTGCACTTCTGGATGCCTTATTACCTGAAGCCAATGCGTCAGTTACTAGACGAGCCGACATAAAATTAGAAAAAGATGGCTTATTTCTCTTGTTAAATGTTGAAGCTGAAGATACAGTTGCTTTGCGTTCAACTCTTAATGCTTATTTGAGGTGGATAAGCTCAACAATAAATGTAATAGGCGTAATTGAACAAATCTAGTTTATCAGCGGATTTCAAAATTTGTGTCTATTTGTATTTCGTTTTAAGGATTAGGATAATGAATGCTTGGACGAAAGCTATGGAATTTGCAAGAATGATTGGTACATCATTTAAGTAGACTCCGTAAATGAACCATAAGAATACGCCGCCGCAGTATAGCAAGAACATCCCTGTTGAGATGTCTTTGGTTGATTTTGTTTTCCAAACCTTGATTAGCTGTGGGAGGAGCGACACTGTAGTGAAACACGCTGCAACTAAGCCAATTATTGTAATGGTGTCCATGATGTTCTTTGCTTCTAACTAGTTGAGAGTGGTATTTAGGTTTCTGTTGCTAAAACTAATTTGCTTAAGAAAACCAAAAAAGATGCCTTGGCGATAATCCACTTTCTTTTTTATCGTTGTACTCTCATCATTGGAAATTTGTACTTCTTTTTCTTACCAATCAAGTAACCAATAAAACCGCCAGCTAACCAGCAAATAATGAGGCTGGCTAAAGAAAATAAATCAAAAGTTTCATTTGATATTTCCCATCTAAACCCACTTGCATTCGAAACGGACATAATTATAGCCCAAAAAACAAAACCAAGTATTGTCGCTCCAACTAATACATAAATTGCTTTGCCTAGGGAAAGGTTACTTTGCTCAACTTTTTGTTTGTAGTTATCTGATTCAAGTTCTGGGAAGGCAATCATTTCATCTAAGACATAATGACCTTTTTCTGTAAGTTTATACTGCAAATCTGATTGTTTAGATACTACGTGCTCTCCATCAATTGTTAATTTTTCAAGAGTATTTAGTTGATTACCAAGTTCTTGAGTGTCCTCAATCTTCAACCTGTTTCTTAAATCATCAAAGCCTAAGCTTTCAAATTCACCAAGTTCCAAAAGTATTTTTTGGCTCAAAGCATCCCTGAGGATTTCATGCAATTGAGCAAGCCTTTCATCACTCATATGTTGAGTTCTAATCTAAGTACAATTTTAGCTTATCTTAAGAGAATTTAAAGGTTAATGGAAATTCAAAATTATGCCAAGCAAAACAATGTTAGCGATAAAAGAATTTTTCAAAGGTTTTCAAACTAAGCGAAGCATGAAGACTACTCCAAAATAGAGGCATATGGGATTCTCAATATTCATGTACTTATGAAAAGGTATCGAAAAAAATTATTCTATTTTAAGAGATTAGGAGTGAGTATTATTCCTAACCATATAGAATCTCCGTATGATTGGTCGTACATGCCATGTCCTGACAGGAATTTTAAGTTGCCTAAATTGAGTTCCAATACATATCTCCCTATTGGAGCACTGTCTGCCCACTTGATTGTCACAACAGTTGTATTAGACATGTTTGGTTGAAGAGTTAATTGACTAAGGCTAAAAGAGTAGTTGAAAACTGATTCTTGGACAAGGGAAGTGTTCCAGTTGTTGGTATCCCAATTATTCCCATAGTCTATTGTGCTATTGTAGGCTGTTAGCTTTAGGTTTTCTATAGGTATTTCTATTTTTGCAGAAGTTATTGATGAAAGAGTAAGATTTACCTCTTGATTTGTACCCTGTGAGGCATTTAAAACATCGTTTATAGAAGCTGAGTTTTCAGAAGAAATGATGGAAGTATACAAAATAATAGGCGTACTTGCAGGATGATCTCCGTACGTGTAAAAAAAGTATAAAGCCGCAATAACTGCCACAACCAGAATGATTGAAATTAGGTGATAATATCTACGCTTCATTTCTTACCCTCTTTGTTTAAATGATATATTTTTAGTGTTCTTCTTCTGGATTGTTTTCTATTAATCACAAGTGTTCCCAGTAAAGTTGCTGTGATAAAAAAGCTAGTGACTAAGATAATTATTTAGTTAGAAAAGTAAGAAAGAGGAGGATATTAGCCTGTCCTTTTTGAAAATAGCTTTTGAATAAAGGCTTAGCGTTTCTTTGCAGGTTCTTTTATCCCTGCAAATTTTGTGCTTAATTCCTCCAATTCAAAACTAAACTCTGATTGATTATTGCGTTGTTCCGTCAAACCACCCACCACTCCAATAATCCCAGTTGCTGCTCAAATGAAATAAAAGCTGTTTTAACTGGTAGCTGTCTAAGCCGCAAATAGTTGTAAAACTTTCCTATGCTTTTTTTCTAGGGAACAGTTTATTGACTTGAGGTTTGTCTTTCGTCTTTCCGTAGAAGAAGGAGTTTAGAATATATACTAATGTGGATTGTTAGAACTAAAACTTGCCATTTGTTTCTTGGAAAACCTGATTCAATGGTCACTTAACTCTCTTATTGGTGAGAAAAAATTTAAAACTCCACCATTCATATAGTAGTCTTTGGAACCACTCAAGAGTCTCAATCCTTTAAGTAGCAAAAGTGTTTCGAGGAGGCAAGAAAAATAAAGCCAGTAAAACAAAAAACTAAAGACCAGTTAACAGTCGTCGGAATCTTGGTTTTAGAATCAATTTTTGTTTTTGGTTCAATAACTAATTTTTATAGGTTTATATTTCTAAGTATAACTCTTGATTTATTCCTCGCTATTTTCTCGACTGTCGGAGCTGTAATCGTTTTTGTATTCATAATGATGGTTTTCATGAGCTATTTGGATGAGAGAAAAGTGTTGAAGAGTTTTCAAAAATAACTGCAAATAACTTTTTAATGTTGTTAAAGTCAGTTGAGGTAAGAAAGATTATTTGTTAAAGGAATGTTAGCTCCTCACGGTGTATAGAGGGCTGGTTTATAATTCAGATATAATGGGATATTAATAGTCAAAATTATTTTAAGCGGAATTATACATAAGAATCCAACTGGAGCTATTAACAAGTGAAGAAAAGAGATAGCGTAGAAGTAAACGAATCAGAAACTTTTGCGTCCTACAATGAAAAGCTCAAAGAGAAGTATGGTGACAATTGGCTTGGGAAAGGCAAGTGTACCGGATTAGAGTTTAAACGTTGGTTGGCTCTACGTGACAATAAAACAGAAATTCCGTGAGTCTGTTTCTTCCCATTGACATTTGAATAAGCTCTTTTTTCTTTTCACACCCCTGAAAAGAATTTAAACTGAAATCTAAACGATTACCTTGATAAAGGAAGGTTTAAATAAATACTGACTCATTTCGTATATGCTTTAACAGAAAAAACGGATGAAAATTTAGCATGTCACAGGAATATCGCTATATACTTCGTATTATGGGCACCGACGTTCAGGGTACCCTTAAGACTTCTTACGCAGTAGCACAAGTGAAAGGTGTAAGCATGAGCCTCTCAAATGCAATTTTGAAAAAGGCAGGAGTGAACCCTGACTTGCGAGTTGGCTTTTTAACAGAATCAGACATCTCAAAAATAGAAGATGTCATCGAGACCCAGCAAAATATAGTCTTCCAAGCTGGCTTTTCAACAGGCGAAAAGACACGGAAACAGGAAAAGATGTACATCTTTTAAGTGCTGACTTAGTTTTAAGAACAAAAACGGATATTGATGAAGCTAAAGAAATCAGGTCTTGGCGTGGATATCGTCATGCTTACAGCCTGAAAGTTCGTGGCCAACAACAAAAACCACTGGAAGAGCAGGAAAAGCCTTAGGAGTAAAGAAGAAGACTCTTGCTGCAGAAGCCTGGCGGAGCACCAGCTGCTGAAGGAGGCAAATAAGCATGGGCGATCCAAAGAAACAGCGTAAGAAATTTGATACGCCACGATTTCGTTGGCGCAAAGATATCCTTCAAGAAGAACTTAAGCTTCTGGGCCAATTTGGCTTAAGAAACAAACATGAGCTTTGGCGTCTCAAAACTACTCTTTCAAAAACCAGAGGAATTGCCCGTTCACTTATCAGCAAAACTGCTGAAGAACGAGCAAAAATGGAAAACGAGCAACTTAACCAAACTCAAGAAACTTGGTATTCTGCAAGAAACTGCAGTTTTAGATAACGTTTTAGACTTAACCATAGAAGATATCTTGGAACGCAGACTTCAAACAATCGTTTTCCGCAAAGGTCTTAGCAAGAACAATCTTCCAATCACGACAACTAATCACTCATGGACACATAACCATCGATGGACGAAGAGTAACCATTCCTGGCTACATTGTTCCAAAAGATGACGAACCAAAATGTTATCTATTCACCAGAAAGCGCAGTGGCAAACCAAGCTCACCCGTTACGTGTTGGTTTAACAGTCGTGGCTAAACAGCCAGAAATTAGGCCAGCCACTAGCAGGAGGCCGAAGAGGCGGCAGAGGAGGCGGCAGATTCTGAGTGCCAACAGCAAACGGAATGAGAAATGGGCCATCGTCCACATCTTTAGCTCTTACAATAACACCTTAATTCACATAACTGACATTTCAGGCGCAGAAACAATCGCCCGCACAAGCGGCGGCATGTTCGTCAAAGCCGACCGAATGGAATCATCACCATATGCAGCTATGCGAGCAGCCACAGGTGCAGCAGAAGTAGCCAGAGACAAAGGAATAACAGCGATACACATTAAAGTCCGAGCGCCAGGCGGTTCAGGACCAAGAACTCCGGGACCAGGTGCACAAGCAGCCATTCGAGCTTTAGCAAGATTCGGTTTCCGCATTGAACGCATTGAAGAAGTTACACCAATTCCCCACGACGGCACAAGAAGGCCTGGTGGCAGAAGAGGAAGAAGAGTCTAATCTCAATTTCCCTTCTTTATTGACAGAAAAATTGAAATAATGCCCCAATATCTCTATGGAAAGCAGGTCATTATAGTAACCTTATTGGAGTGTCTCAGCAAGTGAAAATTGAAATCCTTGAAAAAAACGATAACTAACCTCCGCATAATCGTTAAAGAAGCGGATGTTCCGTTAATGAATGCTTTGCGTCGGATAGCACTTGCTGAGGTTCCATGTATGGCAATTGAAGAAGTTGTCATGATAGAGAACTCTTCAATCTTGCAGGACGAAATTATCGCTCATAGACTTGGACTTAACACCGTTAAAAACCGATTTAGATGCATATAACTCTGCCTGAAGAATGCAAATGCCAAAGTGAATTCGGTTGCCCTGAATGCCGAGTAACACTCACATTGGACGCAGAAGCTAAAGATGGAACAAGAACAGTTTATTCCGGCGAAATCGTTTCCGAAAACCCGAGATAATTCCAGTCTCAGACAGAATTCCAATAATTAAATTGGCAAAAAACCAAAAACTAAAGCTAGAAGCTTACGCAAGGCTTGGAAGAGGCAAAACCCATGCAAAATGGCAGCCTGTTTCAATGTGTGCATACAAATATTTCCCAAAAATAACTACTCCGACAGAAAAATGTGAAGAATGCACAAAATGTGTTGACATTTGTCCCAAAGAAAGTATATAGCGTTAAAGACGAAAAAGTTGACGTCAGAGACCTATTGGCATGCAACCTTTGCATGGACTGTGTTGAAGCTTGCCCACAAGAAACCATCACCATTGAAGGTTGAATGGGAAAAGAACGCTTTCATAATGAATATTGAGTCAACTGGTGCGCTTCCGCCAGAACGTGTACTAAAAGAAGCCACCAAAACGTTAGGCAAAGAACTAAACGAACTTGAAGAATTAATAAAGGCTGAACCACAATGAAAGAAACAAAAACTACAAACCCAGAATTAATCGAACTTATCCGTCTTCTAAAGAAAGAAAGCAGAGAAAAACAAGCAGGCATCTGGCTAGACGTTGCTGAATATCTATCCAAAACACGCAGTCAACGTATCTCTGTTAACCTGAGCACATTAAACAGAAACACAAAGAAAAGCTGAAGTCATAGTTGTTCCAGGTAAACTTTTAGGTTCAGGCAGCATTGACCACGCCGGTAACAGTGGCAGCATTTGGCGTTTCTGAGAAAGCCAAAGAAAAACTGATGCTGCCAAAGCAAAATACATTTCAATTCAGGAGCTCTTGGAGAAAAATCCCAAAGGCTCAAACGTAAAAATTATTCGGTGAAAAGAAATGCAAACAACAAAACAATCCCAAGTTACAATAGTAAATGCTGAAGGCTTAATTGTTGGCCGAATGTGCAGCAAAGTTGCCAAAAGATTACTAAACGGCGAAGAAGTTATCATTCTTAACGCTGAAAAAGCCAGTTTTTTCTGGAAAAAAGAAAAGCAAAGTGTTAGAAGCACACATATTCCTTGAAGTGGGCGCTCCAATGCGTGGTCCATTCCATTACCGAAGACCTGACCGATTCCTACGAAAAACCGTACGAGGCATGGTTCCATTTAAGCAGCCTAAAGGAAAAAATGCCTACAAACGGCTAAAAGTATTCATGGGCGTACCTCTTGAGTTTAAAGACCAAAAAATGATAACATTCGAAGAAGCTTCATCTGCCAAACTGAAAGGTCCACATTTCACCCTTGGCGAATTGGCAAAAGAAATCGGATGGAAAAATAGGATGGAATAATTATGCCAGCAAAAAAAGTATTAGTTGTTAGTGGAAAAAGAAAAACCGCTGTCGCCCGTGCCATAGTAAAACAAGGCGTCGGCAAAGTGCGAATAAACATGACTCCAGTTGAAATTTACGAACCAGACATCGCAAAAGCAAAAATAATGGAGCCACTTCTGCAAGCAGGCGGAGACGTCTGGCAACAATTGGATATGGACGTTCACACCAGCGGCGGAGGCTACATGGGACAAGCAGAAGCAGCCCGAATGGCTGTTGCAAATGCACTTCTGAAATGGACAAAGAGCACTCATCTACGTACAGTATTTAACGAATACGACCGAACAATGATTGTCGGAGACTCCAGAACTAAAGAAACCAAAAAAGTCGGCGGCGCCGGCGCACGATCAAAAGAACAGAAAAGCTACAGGTAAGGTGAAAAAAACAGAATGATTATTCCCGTAAGATGCTTCACCTGCGGCAAACTGGTTGGAGACCAATGGGAAGAATTCACCCGCCGAATCAAAACAGGCGAGAACGCAAGCGACATCCTTAGACAGCTTAGGCTTGAAACGGTACTGTTGCAGACGCATGCTGCTCTCTAACGTAGAAATAATCGATGAAGTTCTGCGCTTCTACGAAGAAGCAGAGAAACGAAAAGAAGCCCGTAACTTCTACTAAACTTCTTTTTTGATAATCTCATTTCTGTCCTTTATTTTCGCTTGTCGAAAACAAAGAAGTTTGTGAATCTTAACTCAGAGTGAACTTCAGTGTTTGTGTTTCTTGTGGTAAGTTAACAAGCTTGTACTTACCATTACAGTCAGCAAAAAGAATATTGTTGTTGACGAAAACTCAGGAACAGCAGGTACCGAAGTCGCTGAGGGGGATCCATTGGTGGGAATCATTATTGTTTGTGTGTTGCTCCATCCGCTTCCATTACCATTAAAAACGTAAGTTACTGTTGGTTCATGAAATAGAGGGTCGGGCGTACCAGTGATTGTTGTATAATACCCTACATATTCTTGGACCTGAAAATCTACCTGACCGCCTGGAGAAATTGTTCCCAAATAAGAATCATAAGGGTAGGTACCATTATTTCCACCTAAACCACAATCTAATATGGTAAATGTAGCATTGGGGTAAACCAAAGTTTCTTGCCCGCCAGAAGATTGCAGTACAAAGTTTGAAGCCACCCCATAAAGCCCATCATTACTAATAACAGCCCAGTCATTTGCAAAATGCCCTTTCCACCGAACTTCATAAAATAACTGAATTAGATTACCATTTGAATCCTTGAAATTGAAGAAGGGCAAATTTGTAATTATCACATCTAAGGATCTGTTTTGAATGTAGTACCCATCTTGAGTTATTACAGTTTTTCCTGTATATGGGTCTGTTTGATAAGTTGGTGGCACATCATAAGAAGCGTCTACATACTTCACGGTAAATTCTGGAACAGAAGGCGTTGGTATTGACTGAGCAAATGCTGGTTTAACCATAATTAGACTTGACACAGTCAGTATGAGAACAATCAGTAAGGCGAAACCATTCTTCATTTCTGCCCATCCTATTAATTATGGTGCTGTTAGTGATAAAAGAGTTCTCGTCAAGTTGTCTTAATTATGCATTATTTTAGTTTGTCAAAAACAAAGAAGTTTGTAATCTGGTGGATGGAATCCTAACTTCAGCATTTGTGTTTCTTATGGTAAACCAAAAAGCTGGTGAACATCAGCAGAGTAAGCAATAACGGAATTGTTGTTGATGGAAGCTCTGGAATAGTTGAGTTGGCAGGGATGGTTATTGTTTGGGCGCTGCTCCAGCCACTTGTTTCACCTGTAAAATAATACGGTGGAGGCTGACCTATTAAGTCCCTATGGACAAACCCTATCATTGCTTCTGCTTGAAAAGATATTTGAGTTCCTGGGGGAAGCTCTAATCCTCTGCCGCCTAAATTATAGAAGTTTTCATCAACGGGTTGATTAGAAGGGTATAAAAATACAGTATAGTTGCCGTTTGACTGTGTTGGCAATTCGTCAACCGTATAAAGTGTGGTCCAATTCGCACTCCAATTATCTTCGTTAGTCTTAATTTGAACATTATAATAGAGTGAGATATTCCAACCACTGCTTGCGTCATAGTAGGGCGTAAAGGGTTGATTTTCAATAAACAATTCTATTGTTTTATTTGCCACAAAAGCCGAAACTATGAGGTTTAAGTAAATTCGGGGTATTGCAGGTTTAGGATAGAGTGGAGTAGGATTTGGAATCAGAGTTGGAGTTGGGGTAATTAGTGAAGTGGGAGTGGGCGTCGGAGTTGGAGAACTGAGGAAAAATGTTATGTCAGTAAGTTTGATGGGGTCAAGTATTGCTGTTACATTCCGTTTTGCGGAAAAGCTGTGTAGCCTGAAATATCAGGAACATTAAAAGTGTAGTTGCCTGGTGGAAGCGAAATAGAGATGTAGGGATTGGCTGATTGGTATTGCGCTCCGTTGCAGTTGACTGCCCACACTGTGCCGTTGGGAAGACCTGTTTCTTGGAAAGCAACTCCTGAATATGTTATCTCTGCAACCGCTCTTTGGTTACATTTAGGTATTACTATTATTAGGCTTGACACAGCTAAAATGAGAATAATTACTAAAGTCAAACCTATTTTCATACCTATCCAGGATTAACTTAGATGTTGTAGCGATAAAAAAAGTTCTCATAAAAGTTTGTTGGCTGAGATTAGCCATGGTTTCTTAGGTAGACCGCTTTAAGCTTGTGTTTCTTGTGGCAAACCAGCAAACCTGAACCCATCATCACTGTAACTAACAGTAGAATTGTCCATGAGGGAAACTCTGGAACGGTGGGCGATGGTGTTGAAGTAGGCGATAGAATTGGATTTGTTTGTGAATTCTTCGAAGGAAAGGCTTGAAATGCATTTGGAGTTGGTAGCGAATTTATCCATGCTGGAAGTTGAATTTTTATGCTGGAAATTTCAAAAGGTGCCAACAAGGGATAATTATCCGTAACGTTTCCATAAACCAAATATGGTACATTTTCAACTCCAGAATTATCTGTCTCTGTAGCGTTAGGATACTTAGTTGAGTAGTCATCCCAATAATTGCCTATTGTTCCATTGTCAAATGAATCGGAACCAATGACTTGCCAGTTTGTCCCAAAATTCTTTGTGTTATTCATAAAGATATTGTAGTAGAAAAGGTTGTTACTAACTAAGATGTCAATCCCACCAATAGCTAATCCATAGCCGTCGTGGCCATATCCGCCATTGTTGGCAACTAAGTTTCCGTAGAAGATATTATAAGATCCATAACCCATCAAAATACCCCAGTCTACGGCGCCTTCAATTATGTTTCCAGAAACAAAATTGTTTGAAGCTGGTCTATTTATCGCATCACCGAGAAGCAAACTGCCTCCTCCGCTTATTGAGTTGTTATAGATTATGTTTGAATTTGAACTTTCTAAATAAACGGCTCCTTTGGTTACAGTATTGTTATAGACGAGATTTGTATTTGCGTTTTCAAGAGAAATGGGCATTCCTTCTCCATATGAGATAAGGTTTCCATCAATGCTGTTGTAAGAACCACTCAAGGTTACACCTGTGTTTGAAAATGTGTTGTCTATGATTTGGTTGTATGAACCACTGCATTGAAGGCCAGCCAATGCGTTGGCGATATTATTGTGGGAAATGTATTGGTAAGAGCCGCTCACAACTATGCCGGTTCCTATTGAATCAATTTCTGAACCGATTATTTGGTTTTCATTGCCGTTAGAACCTATTCCATAACCGCTTGGGTTAGGGTTATTAATGGTAAAATTGTCGATGTTGACCCCATTAGCATTTATGTTAATTATGTAAGTTGCCGGGGCACCTGGAAAAACCGGATTTGTATAAAGTTGTGGCATGGTCAATATTGTGGTTTGGGCATTTTCGCCGATTAGATCAATGGATTTACCAATTGATATGTTCTGATCGTAACTACCGCTTCTCACGAACACTGTATCACCTGCACTGGCGTGGTCTATAGCTGCTTGAATGGTTGAGTAATCATCTGGAACTACGATTGTATTTGAAGCGGCTTTTACAGGTACAGTTTGAAGAGTAATTAAGGAAGTTGAGATCAAGAGAACAAGCAATAAACAGATAGGTTTGTTATGATTCCCCATGCTTACCGTTTAACGTGGGTTTTAATAAAAGGCTTCTCGTAAAATCTCTCTTGACTTCAATTAGTCAAGGGTTGTTGATTGAACACTACTTGCGTTTTCTGAATAGTTTCCCTTCTTTGCTGAAGTCACATACCTATTCGACGCTAAATCCCACGAAGAAGTATGGAAAAGAAAAAAGCACGCAACTTACTGAATTTTATTTAATTATTTAGAGAGATGACAGCGTAAGTTTCTCTTTGATATTTCAAAAGTTCTTTTTGCGAGAACTGTTAGCGAATGTAATCCTTCTGTTTGTATTGTGTTTCTATTGCGTAAAGTGTTAGAGCTGCGTCGAATATGATTGCATCAACTGTGCCATAGCCTTGTTTTACAGCAACTTTTACTTGAGTCAAGTTTTAAGTCACCAAACCAATTTTCTGGGCTGCAATTCTGCTAAAATTTGACTTGAGAGTTTGCAGTCTTTTTGATTACAGCAATAATCACTCTCAAGATTGCTAATATTTCTATGTGGTTGCTTTTGTACAACAACAAATAAGATATTGAAAGGTTTTGATTTGGAGATTTAAGTTGTTTTCAACATAGTTATTCTCAAAAATTAGAAAATGGATTTAGTGTGAAAAGAGTTTTTCGTAGGGTCTTTTTGATACTGGTAAGATTTTCTTGAACTTACGTGCCATAATTTCTTTTGGGTCAGTGCCGAAGTGACTGCAGTATTCTTTGACTAAACCTTCAATGGTCTGTAGATCTCTCTTGCCAACTTCCATGATTTTTGTTCCATTAACGGGTTCTAGAATTTCTCCTCGCTCGTAGATTACGCCGCCGTGCATTCCTGTTCCAACGAATTTTGCATTGCATTTTTCTCCTTCTTTGAGGTTTAAACCTAAGATTATCATTATTCCGCCTGCCATGTATTCAGCTAAGAAGTCGCCTGCTGTCTGACCGATGACTATCTGGGGGATTTTGCGTTGGTACTCTTTCATGTGTATACCGACTCTGTAACCAACGTAGTCGCGAACGAAGATTTTTCCGCCTCGCATTGAGTTTCCAGTTACATCACCGGCGTGTCCGTGAACGACTATTTCGCCCTCGTTCATTGTGTTGCCTGAGCCGTCTTGAGCGTTGCCGTAAACTGTGACTTTTGGTCCGTTCATGAAGGCGCCTAAGTCGTTTCCTGGGGTTCCATGAATGTCTATTTGGATGTTTGTGTTAAGGTCAGTGCCGATGTATCGTTGTCCACAGACGTTGCTTATCTCTATTTTTTCAACACCATTAGCCCAGATTGCTTGGCGGAGCAAAGTATTTAGTTCCCTGTAGTAGAGTCCTTCTGCATCAATTTTTAGTACACTGCCTTCCTTCTGTATTCTGGGATTGAATTTTGTGTCAATTTCAAGTTTCGGTTTTTGTTGTAGCATTTTTTTTTATTCTCCTGCCAGTTTTACGCCTAAGATTTTTGACTCAGCTCGGGTTAGGCCCACGCCTCTAAGTGCTAATCTGTTGCCTCGTAAGGATTCGATGGCATTTATTCCCATGCCGCCCATCATGTCTTTAATCTCTATGCTCCAACTGTTAAGCAAGTTAACCAGTCGTTTTGAAGCGATGTCGGGGTTGATGCGTTTGCTAATCCATGGGTCACTTGTTGCGATGCCCCATGGGCATTTGCCTGTATAGCATCGTTGGCAAACGGTGCATCCCATAGCTATCAAAGCTGCAGTTCCAATGTAGACGGCGTCAGCACCAAGTGCCACGGCTTTAAACACATCAGAACTGCTTCTAATGCCACCTGCAATTACTACGGACGCTTGGTTGCGTATGCCTTCTTCTCGGAGACGCTGATCCACCTGTGCAAGAGCCAGCTCGATGGGAATGCCTACGTTATCTCGGATAACTTTGGGTGCCGCGCCAGTTGCGCCTCTTATTCCGTCAAGTGCAATAATGTCTGCTCCAGCCCGCACCATGCCGCTTGCGATAGCTGCCGAATTATGAACAGCTGCTATTTTTACTGAGATTGGTTTGGTGTAGTTTGTGGCTTCTTTGAGTGCATAGATTAGCTGACGCAGGTCTTCAATTGAGTATATGTCGTGTTGAGGATAAGGCGAAAGCGCATCGGTACCTTCGGGAATCATACGCGTTTTAGCTACGTGCTCCGTTACTTTTTCGCCTGGCAAATGGCCACCTATACCTGGTTTCGCGCCTTGCCCAATCTTGATCTCGACAGCCGCACCTGCGTTTAAGTACTGAGGATGAACACCAAACCGCCCGGATGCTACTTGAACAATAGTGTGATCGCCATACTTGTAGAGACTCTTGTCCAAGCCACCTTCTCCAGTGTTGAAGTATGTTCCGCATTCAGTTGCGGCTCGCGCTAAAGATTCATGAACATTTAAGCTTATGGCGCCATAGGACATGGCTGAAAACATTACGGGAATATCTAAGCAAAGTTGCGGTGAAAGCTGTGTTTTTAGGGCCAATTCACCGTTTTCCATAGCAATTCTAGTTTGTCTGGTTTTGCGCCAAGGTACGTTCTGATTTCCATGGGTTCACGCAACGGGTCGATTGACGGGTTAGTAACTTGGCTCGCGTTCAGAAGCAGCCTGTCCCAGAAAGTGTAGTAAGGTTTGTCACAACCCATTCCAGTTAATATGACTCCGCCGGTTTCAGCTTGTTTTTTTGCGTCTCGGATTGCCTCCAGTGGTCCAATTGGCGTTATCTCGACTAACATTCGGGTTCTTTCTTATCGTAATTGCGTGGGTTGGACAAAAGGTAACGCAGCGTTGACAATTAATACAGTTCTCATCTTTGCTGCAAACCGTGTCGGTTTCAGCATCGTAGCAGTGGGTTTCGTATGTGCATTGGTTAACGCAGACTTTGCATCGTATGCACCGTTTTTCGTCGCGTTCAACTAAGTACTCTGGGATCAAATAAGTTTTCAATTTGTTTTTCCTCCGATTGAAGCTTCAAGGGTTTTGGGTTTGTTGTTTTGTGTTCTAACTATTACTGCTTCGCCGCCCCTTGGGGCCCAAAACTTTTCTAAGTTTGGTGAGACAAGACGCATGGCTGATTCTTCTGATGATAAGTATGTGTAGTCGCCGTTTGTGCCTGCGACCATTGGACGCAGCTTGATTCTATCGGTTAAGCCAATCATTTCGCCATGGTGAGCAACAATTATGCTAAATGGTCCGTTCATCAATAAGCTGCCGTAGGTTTGGCGTAGTGTTCTTAGCATGTTCGCTTTTTTCGGCTCCATGTTGTCGATTTCCTCCCAGAGTGGCGCTGCTAATATTTGAGATACGAGCTCAATTGGTAGGTTTTCTCTTCGCATAAGCAAGTCAACCGCGTAAGCTAGCACTTCTGTGTCTGTTTGCATAGTGCATTTGTAACCGTACATCTCCAAGTAACGGCGATTTATTCCATACGATGAGAGTTCCCCATTATGCACCACAGTCCAGTCCAAAATGTTGAATGGATGTGCTCCACCCCACCAACCTGGTGTATTGGTTGGGAATCTACTGTGGCAGCTCCAAAGGTAACCTTGATAATCTTCAAGGCAAAAGAAGTCTGCGACGTCCTCGGGGAAGCCGACACCTTTAAAGACGCCCATGTTTTTGCCGCTTGAAAACACGAAGGCTTTTCCAGTTTCAGTGTTAATGCGCATTATAGCATCTATAACGTAGTCTTCTTCTGTTTGTCCCTCGGGTCGGTGTTTCTTGGGTTGAACAAAATAACGCCAAACTAACGGTGGATTGTGGACCTTGGCAGGTTTTGTCTGCATTTCTTCATCATAGATAATATCAAATCTTGACGCAAGTATGCTTTCAGTTTTTTCTTTCGCGTCTTTACTTAGATACATTATGTGGAGAGCGTAGTGTTCTTTGAAGTCTGGGTAGATGCCGTAAACTGCAAAACCCCCGCCTAAACCGTTGCCGCGGTCATGCATATTCGTTATAGCTTTAACAGGATCTTTGGAACTGAAACGTTGACCTTGAGTGTTCATCATGCCAAATAAGGCGCAGCCTGAGAAATCTTTGTCATCGCCAAATGGACTAATTATTTTTCTGTCTTGTTGATTCATTATTGTATCACACTCATTTTTCTCTGCAAACTTGTTGGTAGATTTGCTAAGCTAAAGTCGTCTGAGAGAAGGTCTTGCTTGAATTTTTTCACGTTTATTGTATTTTTGATTAAGTAGAAGAGAACGCCTGCTCGTTCGATGCAGTTTACCAATGTTAAGCCTACAATTATGTTGTTTCTTAGGATAACTTTCTTGTAGACGTTATTTTCAGAGTCTTGTTTAACAAGCACTTCCAAAGTTGGATCTTCTTTGGGGTTAGCTAGTCCTATGGAAACGATGGGTGTGCCAAAGTACTTGAGGCTGCTCATGTTTGTGCCACCACTGTAGATGGTTTTTTTGCCTGCCATGTTGTAGCCTGCAACTTGTCCTTCCAAGATTGCAAGGGGCCAAAGTGGCAAGGCTCGATTCTGGTTCAATATGAAGTCGTATGCTTCAGCTACATCGCCACTTGCATAAACATCCGGGACGTTAGTCTGCATTAGGTTGTCAACCACTATTCCTCTGTTGATCTTCACTGCACTTCCAACTACCAATTCTGTGCGAGGAATAACTCCGATAGCCATGATTACAAGGTCGCAGGGCACTGTTTCACCTTTGGTTAAGAGTACACCACCGACCGTGCCGTCATCGTTTGGTTTGCCTAAGATTTTTTGGACAGATTGCCCGGTGACTATGTTGACACCTGCTTTCTTAATTACAGCTTCGACGATGTCTGAACCCTTAGCATCCAGAAGTAAACTGAGGATTTTGTCTTGCAATTCAACCATTGTAACTTTCAAGCCGCGTTTTACGAGGGCTTCAGTTATGCTTATTCCGATTAATCCTCCTCCTATGACAATAGCTGTCTTAGCATTAATGCCGTCAATTTTTGCTGCAATACGCTGAGCATCGTTTATTGTGGTGAAGGTGAACACGCCGCCTTTATCCGAGCCTTCGGTCTTGGGAACGAATGGTTTGCCGCCTGTTGCAAGGAGCAGTTTTTCGTAACTAAGTTTTTCACCGCTGTCAAGCTGGACAGTTTTCTCTTCCAAGTTTAAGGCTGTGGCTTTCTTGCCTATTACCGCTTCAACTTTGTGTCCTTTCCAGAATTCGTCGTCTCTGCAATCCATTTTTTTGGAGTCTGCTTTGCCACTGACAAAGTCACTAATCATTGGACGACTATAATGGGTGCATGCTTCATCAGTGATTACTGTTATTGTTCCAGTTGAGTCTACTCTTCTAATGGCTTCAACTGCACCTATCCCTGCTGCTGAAGCGCCAACGATCAAGTATTTTGCCATTTATTGTTTCGCCTCTTTGAATACCAACGCTTCATTTGGGCAGTTGGCGACGCATGCCGGTTGATCAAAGCCTTGGCAGAGGTCGCATTTGGCAACTACATGGTCCTCTTTGTCCATTTTTATGGCGCCGTATGGACAAACCATGATGCAGGTCCAGCAACCCATGCATTTTTCTTTGTCATGTGTTATTTGACCAGTTTTTTCATCCTTTTTCATTGCTCCAGATAAGCAAGCGATTACACATGGGGCGTCTTCGCAATGTCGACATTGGATAGCGAAGGAGACTGGTTTGTTTCGTTGAACGCTGACTCTGCTTATTGGTTTGGGGCGTTCGCTATTGTAGGCTTTAACTATGTCTTTTGATTTTGAATGTTGGACTAGGCAATAGACTTCGCATAGACCGCAGCCTATACAGTTTTCTTGTTTTGCAATTATTCTTTTAACCATAGTTTATCACAAATCTTTTCTGTTTAGCGTGGACAGGTAAGCATGAGAATATGCAGTTCAACGTCGCTTGTGCAAAAAATGGCTTTGGTAGTGGTTGATTGATTACCACTTACCTTGATTATTCTGCAAGTGTTTACTGCCATATTTTTCACTTTTCCGTTTAGAGTTAGCCCATTGAAATAGCACATATTCTATATAACTTTGTTGATAATCATTTATATGTCCCTTTATGAAATATGTTATCTAAACGAAACATATATCTGGTGAAGGCTTTGGCAGAAAAAGATCTTGGATATAGAAGAGTTCAGTGTACAGGACGAGGTTCGTACATAATTTCCCTTCCAAAAGAATGGGTCCAAGACTTAGAATTGAAACGAGGCAGCGAAATAGCCTTTAACATCCAACCAGATTCCACATTAACACTGGTTCCTAGAAAAATTCAGGAAAAAGAAGGAAGAGGCAACTCAGCCAAGCCCAAAGAATACTACATAAGTATTGACCCAAAAGAAAATATTCAATCTATTTTGCGCATGATTCGTGCATTATACGCCATAGGTGCCGATATAATAAGAGTTCATTTCAAAAATATTCAAGACGCACTGAAATACAAAAATGAAATTAAGAATTTGTCACGTGATAACTTTCTTGGTTCAGAAATAATCGACGAAACATCAGACGAAATTACTCTGCAAATCCTAATAAAACATTCAGAGTTTCCTATTGAGAAAGCTGTTAGACGAATGGCAATTGTCGCGTTGTCAGCAAACAGAGATGCGATAGCCGCTTTAAGAGATCGAAGCACCACTTTGTTTGACGGCGTAATCAATTCTCATAACGACGTAAACCGGTTAGGGTTATACATTGTTCGCCAACTAAAATACGGTATAGAACGCAACTTATATCGCGAACTCGGTTTTCGAACACCAAAAGAATTCCTTCTTTACCGGATAGCAGTAAACGATATTGAAAGCATTGCTCAAAACGCTATGAATATAATTAACCAACTTGGTACATTGCAAAAAATGATTGATGATCAGACTCTCTTCATAAAAGACCCAATAGACGAAGAAATTTACAACCAACTCGTCAATTTCAGTTTACAAGCCCATCAACTTTACGATGATTCTATAAAAGCTCTTTTCAAAAGAGATTATAAAGATGCAGAAAAATTAATTTCAAAACGTGAATCTCTAACTCCACTTGAAAACGAGCTAATTATGTTAATGTCAAGCAAGAAACTAGATCCTAACATAGCTTCAGTACTACGATTGATATTTGACAGTTCTAGACGCATAATGGATTACAGCGGAAATATGGCAGAATTGACGCTAAACCGAACCGTGGAAGAATTGTGCTCAACATTTACTTCTCGATAGAACAAAATTTTCCGTTCTTTTAAATTGTAATTATGGTGCTCCGGCCGGGATTTGGACCCGGGTCCGCGACTCGAGAGGCCGCTATACATAGTCCCTTAATAAGAAGCCTTAGTAAGGTTTGACCGGACTATACTACCGGAGCATTCGCAAGATGTTTCTCTATTAAAGATAAATATCTTCTTATGAGATTAAATATTTAGCAATTTAATTTTTTGAAAGCCCTATGTTTCATCGTCCACATTTAAAAAACGTTTTATCGTTGCCATAATTTCCTCTAAACCCTTTTCTGTTAAAGGTGGGTTGTAGGGAATCCTGAGGACATCCCAGCCTTGGGCAGTCAGGAGACTATCGATTTCGTTGTCCCGATCTTGCTGCTTATCGCTTGAATGAACTTGCTTGCCATCAAGGTAAACGATTTTTCTCTTGTTAGCCCAGCAAAAGTCTGGAATTGTTGATTTTAGGATGATTGTTTTTTGTGTTATCATGCCAGTGGTTAATCCAGCAGTACTTAATGCTTTGAAAACTTCGATTTCTGCTTTGCTGACTGTTGGATGCATGTTTGCTTTATAACTCAATTCTGCTCACAAGATGTAGCATTGCGTCTAACCCTTAATAAATTCTATACAAAAAAGTGGCTAAAATAATGTAAATAGTGAATAGAAGGAAGCTTGGCAGATCGCTTATGTTAACTCAAAGCGCGAACCAAAAAGAACCTGACTTTTCAGGTTTTGGCGATCCGCGTTTTGTTTAGCAGCTGACCCGCCAAGCATGGGTGTACCTTTTGGATGGCTATTTCTCGCAAAATAACAACTCTTTGCCGACTATAAATGGAATTGTGGTTGTGTAATGTCAACAACAAGTGTGCAAGTTCTAGTAAACTTTCATTTATCTTAAGAATAGTCCGATAAAGAGAAAAAGTTACGATGTGAATTATGCGTAAATTTCTTCTTCTTGATCTTCATGTATTATAGGTATAAGGCTTACATTGTCTTTTCCATGAGGTTTGTGGGGTGTTTCTTTGCTTTTCTTTCTGTCGCCGAGGCTGTACAGGAAGAATCCGATTATGAATAAGCCCATGAGTAGGGGAAGAAGCAAAATTGTTACGGCTTTGTTGCGTTTAGGTTTTGATTTCGGCAAGCTTGCACCTAGTTACTCTTCTAACGAATAAGAAAATAAGCTTTGATAATTGAAAATAAAGATTTAAAATCAGTAATCTAGAAAAATAACGTTTAACAGAAAAGTGAGGTTTGTTGTTTTTTTAGCTTGTCTGTAACATTAGCTTTCAATTTTTTTCTGAGTTTCCGGGGGTCCATATTGATTGAGTTTATTAGCCATTTCCTTGAGTTGTTTATCTACTAGATAGTTCACGGTGTCTTCTTCGAAAGTTCCATCTGTTTGTCGTTGGCCAGCTTTTTTTCCGGTGAGAAACTCGATGCCTTCATCTATTGTTTTAACTGAGTAAATGTTGAATTTGCCTGCTTTTGCTGCTTCAACGACTTCTTCTTTGAGCATAAGGTTTTGCACGTTGCTTTCTGGTATCATTACTCCTTGTTTTCCAGTCAATCCTTTTAGCTTGCAGACTTCAAAGAATCCTTCGATTTTCTCGTTTACTCCCCCAATTGCTTGGACTTCTCCTTTCTGATTAACTGAACCAGTTACAGCTATATTCTGCTTGATTGGTAGTCCGGAAAGCGCAGATAATATTGAATATAATTCGGTGCTTGATGCGCTGTCTCCTTCTATTCCTTCGTAATTTTGTTCGAAAACTATTCTCGCAGAAAGGCTAAGCGGTTTGTCTTTAGCAAATTTGTCATTCATGTAGCCGCTGAGGATTAAGACGCCTTTGGTGTGTATCGGTCCGCCCATTTTTGCTTCTCTTTCAATATCGATTACGCCTTCCCGCCCTAGACCAATGCTTGCTGTAACGCGTGAAGGATTTCCGAAAGCAAAGTCTCCCAATCCCATAACAGATAGCCCATTAACCTGACCCACGCTTTGATCAACGGTGTCAATCAGGAAGAAGCCTCTTTTTATCATTTCTTGGATTTTTTCTTGGATGAGTTTGGAACGGTAAACTTTTTCTTCAATAGCCTTTTTGACATGATCTCCGGTTATGAATGCAGAGTTTTCTTGTGTCGCATAATAGTTTGATTCTCTAATTACGTCGGCGACAGCTGAAAACTCGATTGATATTTTGTATTGGTCGTCTGCAATTCTTGAGCTGTATTCTACTAGTTTGGCGATTCCTGTACCATCGAGGTGTTTTAGTTTTTCTTTTTCACAAAGCGAGCATACCCATGAAGCGTATTGCATTACTTTGTCGTCGGTTCTGTCCATGACTGTATCAAATTCTGCTTTTACCTTGAACAGATCTTTGAAATCGGGATCCAATTGGAATAGTAACTGGTAGATGTATGGGGTTCCAATCAGGATTACTTTGGTTTTTAAGGCAATGGGTTGAGGCTTGAGCGTTTTGACGCTTAAGAAACCATAGCGTTCTTCTGGTTCCTCGATTACTATGTTGCCTTCTCTGAGGTCACGTTTTAGACCATCGTAGGAGAACGGATTTTTCACTAAGTCTTCAACTGCAATAATTAAGTATCCGCCGTTAGCTTTGTGTATAGATCCTGCTCGTATCATCGTGAAGTCCGTTGTAAGAGCACCAAACTGGGCTTCCTTTTCCGTTCTTCCAAGAAGATCATGATAGGTGGGATTTGTTTCCACAACTACTGGGGCTCCCTTAGTCTCAGAATTATCGATGATAACATTAACCTCGTATTTCTTGAAAGGTTCCTCCCTCATCCAAGGCAAAGAAAATGGAAGCGGTTCCTGTTCACCCCTCTTCACGAATTGACCCAAATTATCTAAAATATCAGCTTCAACGGCTTTTAGGTAAGCTTTGACTTCAGTGGAATTGCTATACTTTTCTTGAATTGTTTCCACTTGATTGCCAATAGCGTAGAGAGCTACTTCCTTGTTTAGTGTCTTTAATGCATCATGAATTTTTCTTTCCATATCTATAAGTTGTCTCACTGCGTTTCTGAATTCTGTCTCTAACTGCTCTCTTTTTTCTTGGAGTTTGTCCTTTGTTTTCTGAGGCAAGGCTAGCATTTCTTCTTCACTTAGCGGTTTGCCATCTAGCACTGGAATAAGTAGTAGTCCAATAGGTGTAGTTTGGATTACAAAGCCTTCTCGCTGAGCTTTTGCGCTGAGTTCGTCAATAAGCTGTTTTCTCTGGCTTTCTAGTACTCGGATTGTGGCGTCTCTTCGCGTTGCGTAATCTTCGCTTTCAAAAGCTTTAGGCAACGCATTCTTAACGTTTTCAATAAAATTCTTCATGTCTTCGCGAAATTCTTTTCCTTTTCCAGGTGGGAGTTGAAGTGCTTTTGGTTCGTACTGATTAGCAAAATTATTTACGTAGCACCAGTCTGCCGGAATAGGCTGGATCTTAGCTTGAGCTTCCACGAAGTTTCTTACTGCTGTTTTCCTTCCTGTTCCAGGGTAACCTGCGACGTACATGTTGAAACCGCGGTCTTTTATTCCAAGGCCAAATTTCAGTGCTCTAACAGCTCTTTCTTGACCAATAATCTCGCCCAATGGAACAAGGTCTTGGGTTGATTCGCAATTCATAAGACCTGGATCGCAGACATGCCTCAACTTTTCTATAGGTAATTGATTAACCAAACAAAAACCTCCTACAAAGACTACATAAAAAAAGACGCCTTTAGCTTTTAACCTTTCTGCAGTGGCAACACAAAGGTAACTTGGTGGCTTTGTTAGTGTCAATAGTTATTTTATTTCTATAAAGCGTTTTATTATTTCTTGGTTTCTAACTTCAGGGTGGAATAAGATGCCGTATGTTTTTTTGTTCTTGTGCTTTATGACTTGGGCGCACTTTGAAGATTTTGCCCAGATTTCAAAGTCCTTTGTTGGCTCAATGCAGTAACTGTGAAGTGAATAAGCGTTATAGTCTGATGAGAAAAGCGGGTTTTCTTTGAGAGAAATTATTTGTGTCATGCCTATTTCTAAACACTTAACTAATTGCATCCCATAAACTACGCCGATAGTTTCCATGCCTGCGCAGATACCTAACAGAGGCTTTTCGTTTTCTTTTAGCCACTTAAACTTTTCAGGCTGGCTCAAAGTCGCCACATCTTTAAGGGCTGTTCCTGAAAGAATAATTCTACTGGATCGACTAAGATCTTGAGATTTAACTTCCAGATAATGCTTTATCGTACATTCATCCATTTTTTCGGCGATTGCAACTATAGGCTGCACAAACTCATGAAAACCTAATGAATCATTTTTGCAATTCAGGTCAATAATTAAAATCATTTTGAAACCAGCCGCGCCTGTTTAATTTCGAATACTCCCGAATTGCCTTTGGCTTCAATGCAGTAATCCATGATTTCGATTTTGCTCTTGAACATCGGTGCGTCCAAAACTGTCGTTTCGATTTCGCCGCCTTCGCCTGAAGGGCTTAGACCATATTTCTGTTGTAGTTCAAGGAGTTTTTCAATCATTTTCGAATCGATTTGTTTTCCGAGCCATTTCTCATCAAGTGGATACGCGAAAACGCCTGAGATAATGACATTAAATTTTCTTTCAAGCAATTCCTTTAAAAGCGCTCTCTGGTCGTGTTTCCATAATGGATTGAAACACCAGAGCCCCGAGTGATAACATATTCTTTGAACTCGTTCAGCTTGGTAAACTGATTCGATAGCGCCAGTTACCACACCCTCTATCTGGTATTCTCTTTTCGCCTGAGCGATTGCATAACTTAGTTCCGCGAGTTCTTTCTCCTTCTCACCCTTAGTAATTTTAGTTATTTGGGGTAATCCAAGAGCTTGTGCTTGAAGCGATGTAATGCCAATGTTTGGAGTATGAAACATGTAGCTTTCTTTGTTTTCAGAAGCGATTGTAATGAGACATGCAACTTCCTCTTTTTCTGCGGCGTAGTTAAGAGCTAAAGTTGAGTCTTTGCCGCCTGAGAATAGAACTCCAAGTTGCATGGTTACCCTAAAAAAGAAAACTGGTTTATATGCCTGTTTGAAACAGGCTTTTTATCCCTAAACTTTTACGTTGCAAAGGTTTGGAATGGCTTTTAGCTTCTTTATTATATCTTGGGTTACTTTTTTGTGCAGTACGTAAACCGATATGGCATACCCGCTGTTTCCAATTTGTCTTGAATAGTTTGCTCTAATGTTAATGTCGTTGTCAGCCAGCACCTTGTCGATGTTTGCGAAAACGCCCGGCACGTCTCGATGGTGAATGAATAACGTGTAAACTGGTTTTTCTTCGAGTTCTATGTATTCTCCTGCGTTTACGGCATTGACGAAGTCTCCGCCCAAAAGATAGCCTAAAATTACCCGAGCTATCTCGGTTGATGTTTCTCTTTGGGCTTCAACTGTTGATGCCCCAAGATGGCTACTTAAGACAACGTTATCTAGTTCTTTGAATTTGTTTTTGAATTCAGCGCCTTCAGCTTTAGGCTCATTTGAATAAACATCTATTGCTGCACCTGCAATTTTTCCTTCTTTTAGAGCTTTGTAAAGTGCTTGTTCGTCAATATTGCTGCCTCTTGAAGTATTAATAATGAAAGCAGTTTTCTTCATCAGCTGGAGTTCTTTTTCTCCGATGACTACTTCTTTTCCGCCTGTATGGAGGCTTATGTAATCTGCTTTTTGGAGAACTTCTTCTTTTGTCATGAATTTTATTCCTGATTCAAGACATGGTTTTATGTCGTAACCGATTATTTCCATATCAAAGCCACGGCGTGCAATTTCTGCAAGTCTTTGGCCGATTCTTCCGCAGCCTAAGATCCCTAATGTTTTGTAGGAAAGTTCGGTTCCTTTTAGTTTCTCTTTTTTCCACACTTCGTTCTTAAGTGACTGGTGAGCTTGGGGGGTTTTTCTTGAGATTGAAAGCATTAAACCTATGGTTAGTTCTGCCACTGCGTTGGTGCTTCCGTATGGGGCGGATTTTACAACCACTCCGTTTTCTGAGGCTGCTGCAACGTCTATATTGTCGTAGCCTACTCCTGCTCTTCCGATGGTTTTGAGTTTGCCTTTAGCGCCTGCCTCGATAACTTCTCTTGTTACTTTTGTTGCGCTTCGCACAATTAGTGCATCAAACCCGTTGATGTCGGCAATTAGTTTGTTTTGGTCTCTTTTTTGTGTGTCTGCTTCTATGCCGGCATCTTGAAAGAGTTTTAGTCCTTCTTTTTCTAAACCATCGTTTAACAGTACTTTCACTTTACCCCGACTCCTTTTAGTGGTTATCATGCTTTAAGATTTAAAGTTGATTGGGTTGAAAAGGTATTAAATCTTTAGGAAAATACAATTATTGTGTTGGTTGATTAGGCTTTATTTTGTAAGAGCTTTAATTGTTCTTTGCTTATTTTGGTGGATGCTATGTCGAAGGTAGATACTTGATGACAGTAAGGGCAATGCAGGCGTCGCTTATTTCCGCGGTACAGAGAGATAAAGCTGGCTCCAGGAACCCAGTGGTAGTTGAATTTTTTCTTGCATTTTGGGCATGTGAGTCTGGATATAGTGTGAGGTCCATACCTTGGGAGCAACATGAAAACTGCAATAAATACAATAGCCGTTATGACAATGTAGATTAATAGAAGGTCGACCATTCGTTTTTCAGCTTAGGAAAGAACTTTACATATT
Organism: Candidatus Bathyarchaeota archaeon; assembly: GCA_963729805.1. Lineage (GTDB taxonomy): Archaea > Thermoproteota > Bathyarchaeia > Bathyarchaeales > Bathycorpusculaceae > Bathycorpusculum. The sequence continues at coordinate 60,861 of CAVSPH010000011.1, forward strand.
AGAATTTAAGGTTAGTCTTAGGATTAGGGCTTTTTGCCCGATTTTCTTAGGTTTTTTCAGTGCTGCCGAGAAAAGGGTTAAGTCTTTTTGATGTAGCCGAGTGCTTCCTCTAAGTTTTGGAAGCCGTACTTCACCTGGGTAAACTCTTTCCTGAGTGATAATATGTCTTCTTTTACTTCTGTGGGTTTGCGTTTGCTCTTTATTACGTCAAGCATGAGGTCGCAGAGGTGCTTAATGTCGCCTTCTTTGAAGCCTCGTCGTGTTACGTCTTGGAAGCCAATTCTGAGTCCTGAAGGGTCATCTTTGCTGCTTTGATCATCATAAGGTAGCAGATTCTTGTTTAAGATGATATTTGCGTCTTCGAGGTCTTGAGCAATTTTTTTGCCGCCTCCGAAACTGCGAATGTCTACTGCGATTTGGTGAGATTTGGTGAACCCTTTTTTCTCTGCGAGAACCTTAACGCCGTTTTCGCACAAGTATTGTCCGGCTGTCTGAGCGTTTTTAACTATTTGTCTAGATAGTTCAGCGCCGAAAAGTTTCATCTCTAATGCAGCTATGCCAAGGGCCGGTAATCTGCCTAAATGTGTGCTTGAAGCGCTGAGTGGGAAAATAGCGAACTGAATTTTCTTGATTGCTTTTTCCAAAGCTGGACTAGTTGGGCTGCCCATGATAACTCCGCCTTGTGGACCTGGGAAGGTTTTGTGGGTTGAAGATGTAATGAAGTCTGCTCCCTCTCGTAGGGGATCTTGAAATTCTCCGCCTGCGATCAAGCCTAAAACGTGAGATGCGTCGTAAGCGATGTAGGCGCCTACTTCTTGGCAAACTTCTCTTAATTCTTTAATTGGATGGGGAAATAGAAAGAGGCTGCCGCCGAATGTGACTATTCCTGGTTTGGCTGCTCGTATTACGTAAGCTGATTTTTCGGGGTCAATATTGAATTCGTCTAGGTCGTAAACGTGGTTAATGTTATCTAAGCCTAAGATGTTGCCAGCTAAGCCAGTATAATCGTGAGAGATGTGTGCACCACAGCTAAGTGGGGTAACAACCATTTTGTTGTTTTTTGAGGCTAATGATAACCCTTTGAATGTAGCCAGGTTTGCATGGGTGCCTGAAACAAGTCGAACATCTGCCCATTCAGATTTGAAGAGGCTCTTCATCAAGTCTGTTGAGAAGTCCTCGATTTGGGACATGTATTTTTGACCTTGGTAATAGCGTTTTTTTACATGCCCTTGAAGATCGTTTTCGCCTTCTGCATATCTGCAATCTAAGTCGTGGGAGAGGTCGAGCATTTGGTTGACTGCTGGCGACTTGAGTCCTTCGCTTGCAATCATGTTAATGCATTCTTTGTCCCGATATTGTTCATGTTTGCGGGATGCTTCGGTTAGGTTTAGGAATAGTTCAGAAAATTTTTCCATTTTGTGTTCTTCCCAAGGCTTGAATCATCAACGGAATTAGGCTTTGCAGTATTTAGCCGTTACTGGAAGCAAATCGGGGTTGCTGGATGAGGAGATAGTGATTAAAAAAATAAAATCTGGTTTGTTATTTATAGAACGTACATTACTAAGTAGAAAATTTCTCCTGAGAGGAATGCAAACCACCAGATGCCGAAGAGAATCTTGGTTAATTTTCCGTGCCATCGGTTTAGTGCCTTTTTCTGGAGTTGAGATACTCCGATTGCAAGAACCAACACTTCTATAGTCATTACTAATATTGCGACTGCTCCGTGAATGCCGAAATAAACGTCTAAAGTTGGGGATAATTGTAACGAAGCGCCTCCGACTGATCCGCCGAAAGATCGGTATGCCATGTAGCCTATGGACATGATTAAGTCTCATGAAATTGCAAGTGCGCCTGTGACGGGGTGGAAACGGTTTTTTCCTCTGCCGCTGAGAAAGGCGTGACAAAACAAAAAAGCTACCGGAATTAGGCCTACGGCGACTATGGCGCTTGTGAGTGATGCATGGTCAGGTTATCACCAGTTTCGGAAGTTATGACATTCGTTTTCTAATTAAGAATGTGTTTTTGTTTTTCTAATACACATTTAGCTCGCGTTTATCTGGCAAGAGATTATTTTTTTAACGTTTTCTTAATTGTGTGGTTTTGTTGTTATTGACTAGAATTCGCAGGGGTTTTTGATCAGCTTGTTTTGGGTTGCTTTTTTGATTTAGGGTTTAAATTAGCTGCAGGTCACGGTTTAAAATGGCTGAAATTGGTTAAAAATGGTTAAAAACGGTTAAAAATGGTTTGAAAAGGTTGAAAAAGTATCAAGTTCCAGAAATCTTCTTAGAGTATGACTGTTAATAATTCGTGAGTGAAGATCTTTGATTTCTGAAAAGAGCTATTACTCGGGTTGTCGTGATTTATTCGTGTTATGTCAACTCCTAATTGTCCTTGCCCCAAAAGAGATTGTCCACGCCATGTAACCGTAACAAGTAAAACATCACAAAGAAAAAAATGAATTACCTTTTTGTGCAAGATGAGATTAGTCAATTTTAAGAAATAAGTGGACATTTTGTCACAGCTCCTTAGGATTTTAGGAATTTTTCGTCTGGTCTTTTTCCGTTTGTACCTGCAAAATTGAAAAAGCTCACTTGCCATAAATCAAAGAAACAGACAAGGCAGTGGTCACGTGAAACTTAACAAAATCGATGAAAAATTTTATCAAATATTAAAAACGGAAGGGAAGGAATTAACCCTTCAAGAACTTACTGACAAAACAGGTGAACCGAATAAAAAAGTTTTCAAATCGTTAAAAAAGTTTTTCGAGCATGAAATCATAGAGACGAAAGCCCGGAAATACTCGTTGACTGGCAAAGATCCAAAGTCAGCTAAAGAAGATGAACCAGAGCCCTCATAAGAATAATCTTTTTTGGAGCCTCGAGCGGGCCTTGCTCCCGCGGCCTGCTGCTTACAAGGCAGCCGCTCTACTGGGCTGAGCTATCGAGGCACCCAAAGTTGCCCAGATTATACACAACAGATGAAACACTACCCAAATAAAAGTTACTGCTAAATGCTGCTTGGAGGTTGACCTTTTTCTTGCGTATGGCACGCATTTTTTCTCAGATTAGAAAAATAAATATAATTTTAGCCATGGAAAGTCTTGTCTTTCTCATGCCATTTTGCGACGTAAGGGGCCGTTGAGTTAGAACTGAAATTGTAACGCTAAAGT
>CAVSPH010000012.1:0-43874 GCA_963729805.1 Candidatus Bathyarchaeota archaeon
TAGCCATGCCGTTCTTGCAGGAAATATTGCACCGGATTGACGTGGGCGGCGCGCTGCGCTACTTCCGCGTGGGCCTGGCCGCGCTGGCCGTGGGCTGCTGACGGTCGGCTACAACTGGCGCGCCTTCAGAAACCTGGCCACGCAGGAGGCGATGGACGCAGCGCAATTGGCCCGAAACATCGCCCAGGGCAAGGGATACACCACGCTATTCATCCGCCCCTTCAGCATTTCCTGGTGAAGAAGCACAACCTGGAGACGCAGGGCCCGCCAGCACCGGGCAAGGTCGCCGACCTGGCCGAACTCCGGGGCATGCATCCCGACCTGGCCAACCCGCCGGTCTATCCGTTCGTGCTGGCCGGGCTGATGAAGGTCGCTGCCGTTCGACTACAGCGATCCCGACCACCAAGAGGTTCTGGAGCTAATGGCAAGCCAGTTTTTGCGCTACAGCCCGATTTCCTGATCGCCATGTTCAACCAGCTTTTATTTCTCGTGGTCATCGCGCTGGTCTTCTTCCTGGCCCGGCGCCTGTTTGATCCCGGGTAGCCTGGGTCTCGGCGGGTCTGTTGCTGGGGACCGAACTGCTGTGGCGGTTCAGCGTGTCGGGGCTGTCCACGATGTTGCTGCTGGTTATCTTCATCGGGCTGGCCTGGTGCTTGGTGCTGCTCGAGCAGGAGGGGGGAGAGCTAAGTGGGGGCCAGCGGGGGGCTGGTGCTGGCTGGGTTGGCCGGCGGGGTGACCGGCATCGGCGGACTGGCTCGATACTCGTTTGGGTGGCTGATATTCCCGGTGCTGGTGTTCGTGGTTCTGTTCGGCGCACGGTAACAGCGGAAAGAGTGCTGATCTTGATATGACAGACCAACCTAACCAGGCACCGCCGCCGAGACGGCCGGTGAGCCACGGTGGAGCCTTGTGGTGCCTCCCGACGTTCCAGGGCTTCACCACCATCAGGGAGCGGGGCGTGGGCGGCTCACCTGCTCAGATAACGTGGAGCCAGCGGCTCGACGTCGCCCTGATCGGCCGCTTCGGCGCCGCCTGTTTCGGAGCGTGGGACCAGGGGAGTCGCCCGGCACCATGCTGCTCACCGTCACACGCGCAACCGGTGTGCACGTCGTCGAGGCGGTGCTCGGCACCTCACCTGTAGTAGTCGGCCCGGCAATGAGCGAGGATGACCGGCGGCCACCCAGGGTGTCCTTGGGGGAGATGGTGGCGGCGGACGATGACGACGTCGGAAGTGGTGATGTCTGAGAAGGTGGTGTGCGCGTCGTGTGTGTGGTGGTGGCGGGCGGCGGCGGCGGCGACGTGGCGGTGGTGGAGAGATGGGGCGTGCATGGAGAGTGAGGCGGCGAGGTGGTGGATCTATATATGCTGAGCGAGACACACAGAAACATTTCCTTTTTTTTTTTTTCTCATGGCCAATTGCTGTGGTGGCTTTAAAGGTACCACCGGTGGAAGTTGAGGCTTGTGTATGATGAGTTGGTAGCAATGAAAAAAGTTAGCCGTTGTAGTTAATCTGAAGCTCCTGTTTGTATGCTCGAGAAGTTTATGAAGGGGTGCCAGTTCATCCCCTGCTGCAGTTCAGCGGCAACCGGCGGCAATAGACTGCGGACGCCCACCTGTGCCACTGGAGGAAGCACTCCGATGTTACATTGTCAAAAAGCTGGTTTGTTGCTCTAAAGATAGTTAAGTATTGCCGAGACCTGTGCAAAAATATTTTCGGCAGACCACCAGATAGAATTAAGTTGAACCTCCTATCGATATCTGCACATCCACTGTTGAATTTTCGACCCAACCTTGACGCAATACTATAACCAGTGTGTAAAAACCTGATTTATTCGCTTCCCAAACTAAAGATGGGTCAATTGCACCGGTAACAATGGAATTAGGAGACCTTATAGCTAAGTCATGGATCGCCCACCAGTTTGAAGTTTCCCAAGGTTAATTCAATCCATCAAAAACTTCTATGCCTAATTCTTTTCCATAAGAATTTGTGCTCACCTGAATTTTGCTGCTTTCATTTACATATGGAAGATAAACCATGAGTGTCGGAGGAGTAGTTGTGTTTGTTATGTTCATGCTTAGAGTAGTGTTTGAGTTACTCATTGAAGCCTTTCCTTCAAGCTGAAGAGGCGCGGCATCTATCTTGCTTATGGTGAAATTCTCGGTAAAAGCGTAAAGGCCCAGTTCCACGAATCCTTTTTGATTTTGAGGAACTAAAAATTCGAAGCTCTTCCAGTTGCCTGTGTCAGTTTTCTGAATCGTAGCATAACCATTGTTCCATTGATTTGAAACGGGGTCACGTACATTTATGCTTAACGAATCTTTACCTACGTCGAGATAGGTACGTCTACACTGGTCAAATTAGGAGTAGCAACATAAAGTCTTGCTGAGTCGTTTCCAGCAAAAAACAGATTGCGAAATACTCTCCATCAATTGCTTGCACGTCACTCCATCCCTGCCGATTGATTGAAATTGTGGTTGTGGAATTGTCCGTAACAGGAGACTCTAATGGACCAACATTGTATATGTTGGGATTACCTGAATGGTCCATAATTGTTGGAAAATATGGCGATGGTGAGCCTAGATATTTGGTCATTGCCAGTATGTCACTGTAGCTACTTAGGGGAGCCCAGGCAACATCAATAACGTACTTCACGTTCTGGCTACGGAGGAACTGAACCATAAGTGCTGGATTAGTGATATTATACAGTTGGCGTGCTTCCCAACCGTCAAGGTAAAGAAGTAATCGGCACTGCAGTTTTTAACATAATATATTCTGTTCTCTATGGTGGCGGCTTTTTCTCCTGGCTTCAAGTTTTCATTCATAAATTGCCAAGAAACTGCTTCTGGGTAAAGCCTATTTAGAACAGTCCGAGTGTCGGCGTCTGGATGCTCCAAAAACCACAGGTAATCGGCTGGGACGCTGTCATTGAGATTTTCCTCATACGCTTTGCCGCCCATAACCAACGTTAAACTTGGAAAAAGAAAAGCTACAAGGAGTATTACCACGATGCCAAGTCTGATTATGTTACTCTTGCGAATGGAAGGCAACCCTTTTCTTATTTGAAGCAATTTGTTTTTTGAGCGGGAAGCATCGTATTTTTTGCATAGTTCCAATGCTTTAAAGATTGGCAAAGCGCTTAAGAGAGCAAATCCAGGCATCGCAAACAACATGTGACGGGGGAACCCCCAGGAAATGCCGCTGAGAACAAGTATGCTTAGCGATAATGGCCAAACAGCTATTAACCAAAACTTCTTGTTCTGAGTTGGAAGCAGCGCAAGCCCCAATATAGTGAATAAGGAAATCGCTGGAAAACTTGTCCTGTAAGTGAGAAATATCATAATTTCATCGAAAAGCGAAACATGTCCTCCGAAATAGCTTGTCGTAGCAGATAGTTTTATGCTGTTAATCGTTGCCTGCAATATGACTGGATCGATGTTGATTCTGCCGAATACTGTGTAAGCATTGGGATAAATTGGGTTTCCAACAACAATGAGGTTGCGTAAATACCAGACACCGCCGATTAACAGAGCACACAAAAGCAATATTGCTACTTTTTTAACGTTTATCCTGAGTGCCCCTTTCTTTTGAAGTAAATAGAAAACTAAGGCTATGATTAAGAATGGTACAAGGTACATAGCTAAGTATGAAGTGAGCAGTGCAAAGCCAAAAAACAATCCACTACTGACCCAATATTTGTTATCTCCTTTATTTATGGCAAGAAGCAAAAATAAAATTGAAACTGTACAAAAGAAGGTTAGCGTAGAATAGCTTGTTGCGTATATCGAATACCGGAAAAACAAAGGCGTCAGTACAAGAAAAAGCGCTGATATCAGTCCAAACTTTTTTCCAGCCATAACTTCCCCAATCTTATAGGTCGCCAGAACTGTCAGAAGTCCCATTATTGGAGGAATTGCTCTAAGAAAAATGTCCTCGACTCCGCCAATTTGAATATAATAAAATGCCCCTAACGCAGAGAACAACGGCGGAAAATTTGCACTCATCTCAATCCCAATTGAGGGACCCGCTATTACAGGAAAAGCGTGATCATTATATACGATAACAGCCATTGCCGCATGGTATACTGTGGCATCCCAATGTACAATAACTGTTAGAAGCGCATGGTAAAAGCAGAAGAAAAAGATTATGCTAATAGCGATACATGGGGCAACCAGAACTTAAGGTTTGGTGGCCTACTAAACTTAAACGAGAAATGCGGCGTGAACCATTCTTTAATCGTAAGGTTCGGTGTCCGCTTTTTTCTATAGACAATTACCGCCAGAGAAACCGTGCAAAGCAGCAATATTAAAGCGTTCAAGGGAATTTGAAATAATTTTCCAAATATCCCAAGAATGATAGTTATTAAACCCGTTAACCCAAATCCCAAACCTAAGACACTTAAAAATCTTATACTCATATCCTTCTCGTTGTTTAGCAAAAGATAAGAGAAAGTAAATCCGAGAATCAGAACTTCGATTGTGGCCAAAAAAGCCCAAGGAATTCCCACAATTTGAACTGAAGTATAAGTTATTGTTGGATTTAACATCCAAGAGGCAACTTGCTGAAGAGCCGCCAACCAATTTTGGTTCACGTAAACATAAACCAACCAAGCACATACTTAGTAAAAGTCAAAATTATCAGAGGAACAAGCAGGTCTACGCTTTGTTCTTTTTCATAATTTTCTGGGATATCATTTTTTTCCACAGTGTATCCTCGAAATTTTATATGATGACACTTGAACTTAGGATAGACATGTCATCCTTTATTGTCATAAGAGGTATAAAGCAATTTTCAAAGCACCAAAACCTTCTTTCCATGATCAATCAACGCTACTTCACAAGTGCATTTTGGTGTCGCAACTGAGTCCAGCTTTAGTTTTCGCGAAAAGGTTCTCACTAATTATCTGACTGATTTTCCGAAAATAGGTTTTTAGGAAATAGACGTATGCTTACATGCACAATATTTTAGTAAAATCCAAAACTACCACATATGAAATACATAAAAAGAAAACAAGCACATACCAATTAGCAACCTCTTTAAATAATTGACACCAGCTCGCAAATCTTTAAATTCAAGTTTTTTCTGAACCTTGAAAGCGGCGATAATGCTTTTATCCTCTTTTACTACACCAACCGTTTCCCCTGAAAAGGTGAGGCTATAGAGACTCGAATCCAACAGGATGCGTTGTTTGGAAACAGAGAAAAAATTTTGCTTTTTATAATAAAAGAAAGCTCTTTTTGGCACTTACGGCGGCGAGCTTAGGGCTTCATTAAAGTAACATGAACAGGTTCTATTCTCAGAATGACCCTATCGCCGTGCTGCCTGTAATCCGTGCCTATGTACTTATGCGATAGCTTATCGATATGTTCCTCAGCGCCTTCTTTTCTTATCTCAACAACCTTTCCCCTAATGAAAAGCGCATCATACGGGTCGTTCATGTTGAATACGCTTAGAGCCACACGAGGATCACGCCTAATATTCCTTGTCTTGACCCTGTTCTCAGTCGTATTGATAAGTACGACGTCGCCATCGTGATCTACCCAAGTGGTCGTAACGTGAGGGGAACCATTCTTCATCAATGTGGCAATATTCGCGAAATTTTTTCCTTCAATCAATTTCTTCGCTTTTTCTGGCAGGTTTACCATATAGCCACCATACTAGGGGAGGGGGCACACTGATTAATAGCTTTCTTGGCTAGCGTGCTGCGCATTCTGGCGTTTAACTATCGATTGGAAGTGCCATCACCAAAAGTGGTGGTGAAGTTAAATGAATATTTAGTACTCGCAGCCGCCTGAATATTATGTATTCTTTGCTCTATAGTTGGATGGGTATGAGGCATCAATTTAGAAAGCCAACTTGTTTTTTGAGGACCAAGTTTCTCCAGGGCAGATATCATGGCATCTCCATTAACGAAATCGACAGCACTAAGGTCAGATTCAGTTTCTTGTTTTCTAAACCATTTAGCGTTAACATAATACGAAACAAACAAAAAGAATAAGAAAGACAGAACTACTGCCGATGTAAATAACAGATATGAGTCAGAGTTAATAAAAAACAGGTAACCTATCACAAAGGTAAGCACTGCAGCGGGAAGAACCGTTCGAGGTAACCTCTTTGCAATATGCTTTTTTGCTATGTGATTAAACTCGTGGGCGCCAACAGCAAGAACCTCTTCAGGCGAAAGTATTTGGTAATAATTGGAGTTAAAGACAAGCGCGTCAGGGTATGCTAAACAAGGAAGGGAAGAATACTTGATTTGTAATAGCGATGGAACCTATCTTTTTTGAGGATTGAAGTTGCTTTCATTCTCTCTGCTAGTGTATCAAGTGTTTGCATTTCAAATGGTTGTGCTCTAAGCAGCCGCACCATAATGGAGGAGCTTGTTAATCCCATTTTCTATCATCTAAACGATTGATGGTTAATACATAGGGGCTTGACTTTTAAGAGCGTGCGTGTGTTGCAAACTTGTCTGTGCTTATGAGTACGGCTAAACACATAGGCCACTGCACCGAAGTTCCGCGTGCGTCTGAAATCATGGTTCTGCACCTTTAACGGTGTGTCATATATTGTCCGCAAATTTGTGTTTCGCGGTCTCTTTTACATAACTGAACTTGCGAAGCTGAGAGCTATTAGAAGAACTCCAATTATCATGAAAAACAATCCGATATTCCTATCTCGTTTCCCATGTTGATAAGTTTCTTGATTTGTTTTAGCTCTTAACTTCTTTTCCATAAACGCATGAATTTGGCAAGAGAGACAAAATGGCAAACCTACGATAACAAGAATTACACCCAACACAAAAAGAGTAATTTCCATAGGATCTACTAGAAATCTGGCAAATAAAAGATTATTCTCGACTTGTTTGCAATATTAAGGGAAAAGGTGCATAATTTTTAGTTGAATCGTTTTGTTTTGGCAAAAGGTAATTAAATACGTGCATCTTCAAAGAAGCGTGGAGTTAATGTTTATGTCTAGCTTGGGTTCAGTTCCTGAATCGTCACAGTCACCTTATATGTTGCCTTCCACAAAGCGAGCTTCATCAATGTATTTTAATATCGGCGCGATTTGTGCCCTCGTCGGCTTGTTTGTATTTCCAGAAATTTTCGGTTCAGCTGCGATAATCTTGGGTGCTTACACTTGGAAACTTGAGTCCGATAAGAATTCGAGTCGTGGTCTTTTATTGATAATATTTGGGATTGTGGCAATGCTGGTGGGCATTTATTATACATCTTATTATGGTCTCTACAACATACTTCCTTGAAGATAAAGCGAAAAATTCGAAGCATTTCATCTATTTCTAGGCTTTCTCGTAGGCGGTAGCTACCGTTTCACTCGTCAAAACACCAACCACTTTCGACGGCATTTCTCTTTCAACAACTGGCAGATAAATCAATTTTTTCTTTAGTCATGAGTTTATATGCCTCAATAACAGCTTCGTCTGGGTATGTCGAAATATTTTTTATCGGCATCTGCTCAACCCTCAGACTGCTACGTTGATTCTGAGGCACCTTGATTATTTCGTTCCAGATTACAATACCTTGGAAAACACCCTCTTTTTCAACAAGAGCATCATGGTATCTTGCTTTGAACATTACTTCCATCGCTTCGGCAATTGTTTGGTCCGGACGAACAGCGCCTATCTCGGATTGCATGACATCTTTCACGCGAACGCTAGTGAATGTAGTGGAGACTATTGTTTGCTCTGCTTCTTCGCTAGCACCTATGTAGATGAAGACTCCGATTAAAATCAACACAAAATTAAATAAAAGTCCAATAACAACCATTATGATTCCAAATATTCGGCCAATATACGCTGCATATTTTGTGGCATCCGAAAACTTCATCCTCTCAGCCAATAAGGCCCTAAAAACTCTGCCGCCGTCCATAGGAAATGCTGGGATTAAGTTGAATGCTCCAAGCAACAGGTTTAGGTATCCCAAATCAGAAAGCAAGTTTCCTGACGAAAGCACCAAAGTTGATTTTGGAAACAGCGGTATTGGTACGACATAATACAATGCAACAAGTGCTGCTCCCAGTATCAAACTAGTGAGAGGACCTGCGACGGCCATTCGCCACTCTATAGAGGGATTTTCCGGGATTTCCTCAATTTCTGAAACTCCGCCGATTGGATAAAGAACAATTTTACGGACCTTTATTCCATAACGCCTTGCAATAACAGAGTGGGCAAGTTCATGGAAAAGAACGAAAACAAACAGAAATACTATGAGTATGAAAGAGTAAATATCACTAAAATAAATAGAAAAACCTAACACTGCAAGTATTAACAATATAAACGTGAGATGCAGCTCAATGGGGATTCCCCACGCAGAGCCTATTTTAAAAGATAACTTCATAACTAAAATGAGGTAGGATGGGCTTTTTAAATTTTCGATAAACTTTAGCTAACTTTTGATCTCCTAGATCAACCTTAAAGGGGCAAGTCGACTAAAGCATGTGCGCGTTTGATGGTAAAATTGGCTTTTTTCTTAAAATCACTCTTAAATATAACCACATAAATTCTATGGGTAAGGTCGGTATGATGGAGCAGCAAAAGTTGAACGTGACTTTGCTTCAGGTCGAACCATAGAGCAAGGCGTTGGCAAAGAGTACGGCAAAACCTCACACGAGTATTATAATGCATGTTCAATGGGTTACATGGACGCAGACGACATGAAGAAGCTTGGCGTAAAAAACAACACAACATTCAAGTCACAACGCCCATGGCTCGGTGATCCTCAAAGCCGTCAAGTATCCACGTGCTCGCAACTCCGGGCTTGATTTACATTCCTTACGGACCTTGGGCAAACGCCGTGTGCAGCGACACAACCACCAGCATCGGAATGCCTTCGTTTAAAGGAACCCCCGCTGGCGTTGAAGCCTGCCCCAGACAAAAAGGTCCTAAGCATCGAAGAACTTCTAAGAGCGAATTCGGGAGGTAAAAAAGTGACAGTATTTAACTCTGTAACTTGCCCAATATGCGGTTGCCTCTGCGACGACATCGAAGTAACTGTAGAAAACAACGAGGTCATCAAAATCAAGAACGGCTGCGCCGTCTGCGAAGCCAAATTCATCGGCTACAACGGCGAACACAGCATTCACAACGCCGCTTATGCGAAAGGACGGCAAACTCGTCCCAGTATCCATGGACGAAGCAGTCCATGCAGCAGCCGAAGTTTTAGTCAACGCCAATTACCCGATTCTTTACGGCTGGAGCTCCACAAGCAGCGAAGCCCAACGAGTCGGCGTCGAATTAACCGAAGAAGTTGGCGGCGTTATGGACAACACCGCAGTCGTCTGCCACGGCCCATCTATCTTAGGGGTCCAAGAAGTCGGAATCCCAACCGCACGCTGGGCCAGATTAGACACCGCGCGGACCTCGTCATTTACTGGGGATGCGACCCATGGAGCGCACACCCACGACACCTTGAAAGATACACCAGCTTCACCGAAGGCAGATTTGAAAAAAGCGAATGGACATCATACATGCAAAAACTCAAAGCTGGCGCAGGAAAGAAAAAAATCGAAAGCGCCCTGAGAAGACTGGTTTCGCGAAAGCTCCAGCCTCAAAGCCCCAAGCATGCAATATAGGCGGGGTTCCTCCAGCATTGTCAAAGGGCGGACGCAAACTGATAGTAGTTGACGTCAGAAAAACCATGACCGCCGAAATGGCTGACTACTTCATCCAAGTTGAACCTAACAAAGACTATGAAATAATGCAAGCACTAAGAGCTTTGGTTACGGACCAAGACCTCGACGTTGACAAAGTCGGCGGCGTTCCAGTAGAGTACCTAGAAGAAGTAGCAGACGCATTGGTCAACTGCGAGTTCGGCGTAATCTTCTTTGGCATGGGCGTAACACAGAGCGCAGGCAAATTCCGAAACATCGAAGTTGCCATACAACTTGACACGAGACTTAAACAGCTCGAACAAAATTCATGATCATGCCCATGAGAGGACACTTCAACGTCACCGGCGCCGACGTCGTTTCAAGCCTGGCAAAGCGGCTACCCCTACGGCGTCGACTTCTCACGAGGCTACCCAACATATAACCCCGGCGAAACCACCTGCATCGATATCTTACTTCGCGAGGAGACTACGATGCTTCACTCGTAATCGCAGCCGACCCAGGCGCAAACTTCCCCAAACGCGCCGTCCAAAACATGGTCAAACACCCACTCATAGTCATCGACCCCCACATGAACGCCACCGCAATGCTTGGCGACATCGTGTTCCCAACAGCCTTCGTCGGCATAGAAGTCGAAGGAACAGCTTACCGCATGGATCACGTCCCACTCCCCTTCAGAAAGTCGTTGAACCACCCAGAAGGCGTATTCTCCGACGAAGAGATCCTCAAGAAAATATCTCGAAGAAGTAAGAATAATCAAAGCATAAAAAGATAGAGAAAAAAGCGGAGGTTGCACTAAATGACCGAACTGATTATCAAGAACGGCTTCGTCTTCGACCCCCTAAACGGGATTAACGGCGAAAAAATGGACATATGCATTAAAGACGGCAAAATAGTTTCGAAACCGTAAGTGAACACAGAGCCAAAAAAATCGACGCACAGGTTTAACTATAATGCCTGGCGGCGTAGACATTCACACTCACATTGCAGGCGGAGAAGTCAACACAGGCCGCATGGTTCGACCCGAAGACCACGTTAAAGACACCGTAAGCAAAACAGCCATAACAAGATCCGGGACAGGCTACTCAATTCCATCAACTTTCATTACCGGTTACCGCTACTCCAAGATGGGATACACAACAGTAATGAACCCATCAATGGCGCCTCTGGAAGCTAAGCACACCCATGAAGAATTAAACGACATACCCCTTCTCGACAAGGCAACTTTTCCCCTGATCGGCGACTGGTGGTTCGTCCTTGAATACTTGCAGAAAGGCGACTTGAAGGATGTGCAAGACACGTCGCTTGGATGATGGACACAACCAAAGGTTATGCCATAAAAATCGTTAACCCTGGCGGACTTAGAATCATGGGGATTCGGCCACAATGTTCACTAGCATTGATGATCAGGTTCCAAACTTCTGCATCACACCACGCGAAATTATATGTGGGCTTAGCCAAAGTAAACAAAATGCTCAACCTTCCTCACACCATTCATCTTCACACAAACAACTTGGGTTACCAGGCAACTACACCACAACGCTGGAAACGATGCGAGGCTCTGGAAAGCGTGCCTAATGACGGCAAACCCGACATGCCACATTACCCACCTGCAATTAGCAGCTTCGGCGGCGACGGCTGGGGAACCATGAGATCTGCAGCAGAAGAAATCTCCAAGTACATTAACAATCATAACCACATGACTTTTGACATGGGCCAAGTCATCTTCACAGACACAACAACAATGACGGCTGACGGCCCATTCGAATACACACTTTATCAATTAAGCGGGCACAAATGGGTTAACAGTGACGTCGAAACCGAAACCAGCGGCGGAATCATACCTTTCCATTACAAGAAAAACAACGCCGTAAACGCTACACAATGGTCCATCGGCTTAGAACTTGCATTGTTGATTGATGACCCATGGAAAATGTTCATGACAACTGACCATCCCAAACGGCGGGCCTTTCCTTGCTTACCCAAGAATCATTGCTTGGCTCATGAGCAAAAAGCCCGCATGGCAACGCTAAAGAGATGTCACAAGAAAGGCCAGAAAAAGAGTCTGCTACCCATCAATTAACAGAGAATTAAGCCTCTACGAATTAGCAATAATGACTCGTGCAGGACAAGCTAAAGCCTTAGGCCTCAAAAACAAAGGACACCTCGGCAGTAGGTGCTGATGCAGACATAGCAATATACAACATCAATCCAGAAACAACCGATATAGCCGAAAATACAGGACTGTGCGCAGAGCTTTCAAGCATGCGGCTTACACAATTAAAGACGGCAAAATCGTTGTTAAAGATGGCGAAGTAGTAAGCAAGAACGTAGACGGCAGAACAATGTGGCTTAACGTGCAAACAGCTGAACCATGCAAGATCGACGAAGACATGGAGAGAAGATTCAAAGCAATACTGGACCGTCGATTACGACAATTATCCAGTCTATGATCGCTACGTTAAGGTTCAAGATCCAATAACTGTCAAGGCGAGCGTTTAAAATGATAACTCTAACTCCCCTGAAACAATTTACGTTTCCAGTCCAAGCTGAATGCATTACTCCTGATGCATTTCAGGGTAAAGACACTGCCGAAATCGCAAAGTTGCCAGTTTATGAAGGAAACAAACCAAAAATGCTCAGAGACATCTTTAAAATAGACGAAGACGGCGCCGATTCTCCAAGCATAACAATTAATGGTGACGTTGGCCAAGTTAGACGGATAGGTCAAGGCATGAAAAATGGCGAAATATCATCAACGGCAACGCCGGCATGCATCTTGGCGAGAAAATGTCAGGTGGCAAAATCACTGTAAATGGTGATGCAGGTCAATGGACTGGTAGCGCTATGAAGAAAGGCTTAATTGAAGTCCACGGAAACGCAAACGATTATCTTGCTTCACCTTACCGCGGGGCTAGCGAAGGGATGCGGGGAGGCAAAATAGTTGTAGATGGCAACGTCGGCAGCGACTCAGGTGCGTACATGAAAGGCGGGTTAATCAAGATAAAAGGCAGTAATATTGGTCAATTTTTGGGCTTTCACATGAGCGACGGCACCATTCACATAGGAAAAGATGCAACGACCAGAGTCGGAACAAACATGACAGGCGGAAAAATCGTTGTGTCAGGAAAAATAGATGAAATCATGCCAACATTTACTGTAGACTCAATAAAGGCTAAAGTCAAAATTGAAGAAACTGAATCAGCTGCAGGTCCATTTTACGTATTTCTAGGCGACATCGCAGAAAAAGGCACAGGAAAACTCTTCGTATCAAAAGCAAACAATCCTCATCTAAAATCATACGAAAAATACCTCTAAACTTACTTAAAGTAGCTTAAGTTTTTTGAGCTTGGTTTTTCTTATTTTAGATTTTTATCTTTCCACTCTCATAATAATTAGTTGATAGATTATGGTGCGCCAAGTAGACATTGTAAAAATTGATCTTTCGTCGGCAAAAGCTGAGAAAAAAGTGGATTACGTTGCTGAAGAAAGCCCTCTCCACCTTTTTGTAAATTCAACTTTTTGGGTAACTATTCTCTGTACACCAAATAACATTAAGGAGTTGGCCGTTGGGCATTTGCTTTCTGAAGGTATCTTGAAATCAATTGATGAGGTTGAGGAAGTAGTTCTGAAAGAGTCGGAAAATGCATGTTATGTTAAACTTAAGCCAAGCGTTAAAGTGGAAGATCGAATTAAGCTCTCGCGGTTGCATGCACGTGTTATCGTTTCGGCTTGTGGCGCTGGTTCGCCTTATCAATTCATTGGCAAGACTCCAGTTGTCGAATCAAATCTAAAAGTAAGTGCTAAGGTTATTTTTGATAGTGTTTTCCAACTGAACCTCAAAGCCGAAGGCTTTAGGCAAACAGGTGGGCTTCATGTTGCTGCAATATTCACTGGCGATGGGTCTTTGATTGCTTTGGCTGAAGATGTAGGTAGGCATAATGCCGTGGATAAAGTGATTGGAATGGCTGCAATGAAAAGAGTCGATTTTGAAAATTGTTTTTTGGCTTTGAGTGGGCGCATATCAGGTGACGTGGCTTTCAAAGCAGCCAAAGTCGGTTTGCCTATCGTTGCTTCGCTTTCAGCAGCACTTTCTTCGGGCATAGATGCTGCCTAGGTCGTCGAATTTGACTTTGGCAGGGTTTGTGCGAGGGAAACGCATAAACATCTATACTGAGCCTGAAAGAATAATTATTTGAAAGCAAAAGAAGCAAGAGCCGAATAAGCTTCTTTCCATACTGGCAAACAGAACAAAGAATACCTTGTAGAAAAGAACAGCGATGCAAGATTTTTGGCATCTCTAAAGAGTTCCGATCTAAAAGATGAAAGTACGGTGAATCTGTGTAATCAGTTTAAGGCTTAACGCCAATCCTGAATAGTTTTGTTTGGTCATAGGCTCAGTTTATTGCGTTTAGACACTCTTGTGCAAATTGTTTTTTTCTTGAGTAGACATAAAATGCAATTAATATTTCGGCGGCTATGGTAATTATTAAGAAAATTGCTAAGGCTATAGTTATCTGAATCAGGTGTGTGGTACTTGAAGGGTCTATGTAGCTGTTGGTTGGTAATATCCAGCTCCAATTGTTTGGTTTTGCTGTTTGCAAATAGTTTTGCAGGTCGATGGCGATCCACATGAATATTCCAACTAAAAATGCAGCAAGTATTGTGCCATAGAGTGTTATGTTCTTCCAGTCTGGGGTTATTTCTGTAGAACCTGTTATTTTTGTTATGTTTCCTTCAGAAGACAATTGGAAGTTGACTATTTTTTTGGCGCTTTTAGGTGATGTGCCGAAGAGTGAGCCTTGTTTTACTAGAAGATATTCAGGAGGTTTATCCTCAATTATTTTGCATTTTTTCTGGAGCAGGATATCTTTTAGTTGCATGTAGGCTTTTTCAATTGGGAGAGCCACTTTTTTCTCTAGTAAGACCATCACTTAAAGCTCCTTAAGAGAATACCATTAATGATTATGTTTTAATTGCGATTCACACCATAATTTATCATTTTTTGCTCTCATTTCCAACATATAGCAACGGTTTTTTTCATATACTTCTGCTTCTGATTGATAGTTTAAGGCTGCTTTTAAAAAAACACTTCGGGCATTTTTAAGTAATTCGGGCTTGCCGTTTTGTTTTGACAAGTTCAACAAACTTTTTGCCTCGTATTCTCTGCTTACAGCTGCCCAAAAAGAAGAGTTTTCTTCCTCTAATTTGGTGGCACAACTTGAAAATATTTTCGCGGCTTCCAAAAAATCGGAGTTGTTTCGTTCAAAACAAGCTTTTAGAATAAGTTCCATTTGTTTAACAGGTAGAACCCCAAGGCTTAATCGTATGTTGTCAACGAGTTGACCGTTTTCTTGTCGGGGTTGTAAAATACTTAAGTCTTGTTGAGAATTAATGTTTACAAAACTCTTCAATTCCGGATCTAAACTTCTAATTTCGCCCAGTGGAGACGCAAGTAGAATATTTAGAGCGCCTCGTATGATATCTCCGGGTCGAGAGCGTCCTAATTGGCAAAGTAGGTTAGTAATTTTTAGAGTTTTGGATCTCTCAAGAACCATGAGTAATGTTTCAAGACTGCCGTTTGGCCACATTGGAACAGCAACGATAGAATCTTTAATTTCGTCAAGAAGATAATCAGCGACTTTTTCGTTGAGCATTGGCATATCAGAAGGCATAGTTAGGCAGTATTCGGATTTGGCGTATGTTAGTCCAGTTAAGATTGCTATGAGCGGTCCGCTTATATGATCAATTTTTACGTCAGTAACTATTTTTGCATTTTCAATTTGATAGTTTGTCAAAATGTCTTGATAATGCGACCTTCTGGCTTCTTCATTCGTTACAATTATTATTTCATTAACTACTTGCTGAATATTTTCAATTGCGTGAATCAGTAGAGGTTTTCCATTAAGGTTTGCGAGCGCTTTATCTTGCCATTTTTCTTGATTGGTCTGGAATCTTTTTGCTTTTCCTCCGGCTAAAATAATTGCTGCTCGCTTAGTCATGCAATGATCTTGTCTAGTAGAAATGGCGGCAGTTTATCTAATTTTCGAGAAAATTGATTATTTTTGGGCTTTGTTTAAGTTGTTTTTTACAAGTTCTATTAGTTTGGTTCCTTCATTGGGCAGATCAATGAATGGTATTTCACTTGTGGAGGTTTTGTTTTTTGCGATTAAACCCGTGATTGCTATTATTGGTGGGACGCTTTGTTTTAGTGTGGTTTCCAGGTCTTCTGTGCTTTTTGCGGACAGTATCTTTACAATGTCTGGTCTTTTTGAGATTGAACCTTTGAATCCCTCGATGAAAATTATGTCGAGTTGCTCGCCTTTCAGAAGTTTAAGGATTTTATCTAAATCATCATCTGAAGTTTTTGTTTTTTTCATTATGGCTATTTCTTCAGGTGAAAAAGCTACTGTTATTTTGGATCCTGCTTGTGTAAATCTCCAGGTGTTGGTGCCTTCTTTATCTATCGTGAAACCCTCTCTATGAATATGCTTTATTGCACCAACGTTGTAACCTTCGCTAGTGAGATGCGAAATTAAATACTCGAGCGTGGTTGTTTTTCCCGAACCACTTATGCCAATAGCAGCAATTAACGTAACCATCTTAATGGTTCCTCAATTGGAAACTAGTTAGTTAGAATTAATAAACTCCGCTGTTTTATCATTCAAGTCATAGTTCTTCATCAATTTTTAAGCATATTTTGCCTGATTTAATTTTCCATTGGTAATTTGTTAGCTTCATTGATGGATCTTCCTCGTATTCGCCTGTTTTTAGATTAAATCGCCAGTCGTGGCAGGGACAAATAATTACTTCTCTCTCAAGTGTTCCGCCTGAGAAGCCGCATGCCATGTGGGGACAGCGATTGTCGATAGCGAAAATTTGACCTAATTGTTTTATCAGTAGAACTGGGTAACCTTGCACTCGGATGAGCTTCATTGTGCCTTCCTTCAGTTCTTTTTCTTGCAGAACAGGAATAAAATTGTCTGATTCAGCCATAAATTCACCGCGAAATGTTTGCTGTAATTATTAGATAAATTTTTTCTTTCTTTCATAATAGACGTTGATCTTTTTTAATTAGATTTCAAATGCTTAATTCTTAGAGTTACAGTCTATTTTTTTATGTTTCATGTTAAGCAAATGTGCGTCGCTGATTTTCCTTTTGCTACCAAACTAGCCAATACCATGAACTGGAACATGGCGCTTGAAGATTTCGAGTTTATGACTATGCTTGAGCCAGATGGTTGCTTTGTTGTTTTTCAAGGTTCCGAACGTTTAGGAATAGCCACAAGCATTAGTTTCGGAGATGTAGGTTGGTTCGGAAATTTAATTGTCAAAGAAAAACGTAGGAGCAAGGGCGCTGGAAGCCTCTTGGTAAGCCATGCTATTAACTATTTGCAAGATAAGGGCGTAAAAACTATTGGTCTTTATGCTTACCCAAATTTAGTCCACTTCTATGGCGATTTAGGTTTCACTCAGGATGAAGATTTTTCCGTTTTTCATGCGGAAGATCTTGCTTCTTTACGGGATGCAACGTTGCCTAAAGTGAAAGCGCCACAAATACGTAAAATAGAAGAGTTTGATAGCTTATGTTTTGGTGGGAACCGGAAAAAACTACTTGAACCCATTATTCTGGAAAAAAATAATTTGTCTTATTATAAGTCTGAAGGTCCAGAAATTATCGGTTATGTGGTTTCAACAGTTTACGAGACCATGGCTTGGCTAGGACCTCTAATCTGTAAGTCAAGCGATGTTGATGTTGCTATTTCATTAATTAAGACAGTTCTCGCAAAATTAACAGGATTAAGCGTTTATGCAGTCCTGCCAAAGAGAGAGACAGCCCTTTCAAATGTGCTTCTTGGCGCCGGTTTTAAAGAAGAATTTTCTACTGTTCGAATGTTTTTAGGTAAATCTGTCGCAAAAAATTGTATATACTTGGCTGAATCTTTAGAACGAGGTTAGAAATTATGTCCGAAGATTATTGCAAGATGCTCCTTGAGGATTTTCTTAAGAGTTCTTGGTCAAGTGTGCAAGTTTTAGTGGAAAAGCTTTCCAGTTTCAAAGAAGAGAAACACAATAGACAAGTTACTTTATTTCATTTTGTTAATGGCCAAAAAATCAGTGTTCAGTTTGAGGACAGGTTTTTTCTAAGAGGGTCAGTTGAGTACACTAATCCTCAATTAACCGTTGAGGAAGTTCAGGGTGTTATTGGTACACGTCTGCTTGAGGTTTGCGCCAATTATTTTGGCAATTATGGTTTACATGAGCCAAATGGTGACGATGTTTCTCAGCTTCTTGAAGCTCTAAAGAAGCCGCCAGAAGATTACATTATTCCCTTTCTGTTGAACACTGACGATGTAGAAGCAGACAGATACTCCATGAATCCGCTCAAGCATTCAATCGTAGCCAGCGGACAAAGCGCGTTTCCAGCAGCAAACGTCAAAACTGATCAACTAAAAGTTGATTCAGCTTATGTGGAAAAATATGATGGAACCTTAATTTCAAAAGCTGAAGCCGAACTAATAGGTGAGGGACTTAGAAACTCCAATGGTTCCTACTTGGATCTAGTTGATTCAATAAAGTACAAGCAACTTGAGGGGTTATCTAAGTTCTTTGGGATGAATCTTTCCCTTTACTCTTTGCGTATGCCTCTTTCAACATTGAAAGCTGAGGGAAAAGACGGTTTGCTGCATTATATCATTCGCGAAAGCAACCGTGATTACGAAGCCATCAACGAAGCTTACACTTGCATGGGCAGAAGCATGACAAAACGAACTACATTGCTTACGGTTCCTCATTCAAAGAAAGGTTATGGCTCTAAACGGGCGGCCAGAGGCAAGCTACATTTTGAAAACGGCAAATTGCTTGATGTTACAGTAAAGTACAAAACAACAAAGCTTTACCCAAACGCTATTGATGAGCAAGATGTTGCTGTTGCAGAAGCAGAAGATAGCTTCACTGTAACCGGAGATAAACTTGCTGATTATAGTTTTTCAGAAACGCCTTCTTCTCCTCAATTCTTCCTCTATTCAATGGGATCTCCTGAGGATGCTACGGTTTGGCATGGTGTCGGTGCTTTTGCGGCTCCACAACTGCTTCAAAGTTATTCTTCTGCCCGAGTTGCTTGTAGAAACGGCAAGTTGATCAAGAATTTGGGCCAGAAATATAATATTAAAGTTGATGTGCCTTTGCAGTTTAATCTTGCCGTTGAAGGCATGTGGAGTCATCCAATTCACAGAAATATTGATGCTAGCATAGGCAGTATAGACGATCTTGACGATTTGGCGCATCGTGGAATGAAGATTGAGTATCTTTCCGCTTTCAAATAGGAGTCTTTGACTTTTGTCGGCGATAGAGTATGCGGTATTTAGGGTATTGCGTTTGTTTCGAAGGTTTCGGATTAACATATTTAGTGTTGGAAGTCGGAAAGTGATTTTTGCGGAGTTTTTTAAGGGTTTTGAAAATGTGGAGGCGGTTAAAAGTATTTTTGGAGAAAAGACGGATGAGGTTCTTCATCATCTTAAGGTTGAGATCAGCTGGATTATGGGATACATGTTTGTGGACGGTTCCGACGGTCATCTTGTAATTAGCAAAAATTATCTAAACAACGGGGACAAGACCGACATCTATTTGGATCTGATCCATGAGCTTTGCCATGTCAAGCAGTTTATGGAAGGCAAAGAACTCTTTGACCCTCGATACGATTATGTGGAACGGCCCACTGAGATAGAAGCCTATCGTTACGCCGTTAAAGAAGCAAAGCGACTTGGACTAAGTGAAGAGAGAATAGGTTGCTATCTGCGGACTGAATGGATGAGCGATGAAGATCTTGAAAAACTTGCGAAATCAGTTGGAATTCATCTTGATAACGCTTCAGAGTAAACTTTGAGCATTTTTTGCGCACTGATGTCCCATGTAAAGTTTTCAGCAACAAACCTGCGGCCGTCTTCTCCCATTTTCTCTCCTAAAGTTTTGTCTGAAATAATCTTGAGCAACGCATCCCCAAACGCTTCTGTGTTCCCCAACTTAACAAGCAAACCGGTTTTACCGTTAACGACAGCCTCATTGACTCCTCCAATATCAAAAGCCACAACTGGCTTAGCTGAGGCTTGCGCTTCAAGTAACGCTATACCTTGTCCTTCTTGGATCGATGGCAATGCGAAAACATCAGTGCAATTGTATATGGCTGGGAGCTTATCATCTTTGAGATTGCCTAAGAACCTGAAATTATTTGAAAGGTTTGCAACCTTAATGGAGTTAGATAGCTGGTTTCTTAACGGGCCTTCTCCGACAATCAGAAACTTGGTTTCGCTTTGTTCTTTTACGATTTTTTTCGCTGCTTCAACCAGAAAAGGAAGTCCCTTTCGAGGGATCAAGCTACCCACAAAAAGTACGCAAGGCTCATTGCCTAATCCAAATTGAAGCCTTACACTCTCTTTGTCTATAACAGGCTTGAATTTCTCGATGTCAACGCCATTTGGAACAATTCTTACATTCGAATCATCAATATTGTAGAATTGTTTGATTTTCTCGAGCGAATATTTGCTTATTGTCACAATTAATGTAGCGTTTTTGGCTGTTTCAGCTTCTAAAATGGAGAGCCTGTGCATAAAGTAGTTAGCGATTCTGGCCCTGAATGATTGGTACCCGTTTTTCTTTGCTTGTTCATATTCATCAGCGAGGACGCCATGAATTGTATGTATGAATGGTTTCTTGATTCCTTGCTTATTTAGGGCTTTTGAGAATCCATAGCCGCTTGCAGCGTGCGCTTCATAAACGTCTGCTCTTATCTCTTCTGATTTTTTGGAAATACTCCTGTTGAAGAACCAGTTGTCTAAAGGAAAGACTCGGTCTGTTGAATAACAAGGAACAAAATTCACCTGATTAATAGAGGCAGGTTTTTTGAAGCCTGATTTAGTGCCAGAATAAATCGTGATGTCTGCTTGACTTACCAAGCGTTTTGATGTTTCGATTATACGTCTTTCTACGCCCCCAAAGTACAATTGAGGAGGTTGCGTGTTGAAGACGGCTAAACGAAACTTTTCCATAGTTTCACTTCTGTCACAAGTGGATTATTTGAATAGCTAATGTTAACTCACTTTTAGATATATAAAATAGGTAATTTTCATTTAGTTTCTTGTTTTTCAATATTTTTTCATCATAGATGCTTTGACAATAATCCAATTGTAGTCAAAAAAAATAATTTGCGAAACAAGTAAATAAAAAAAAATTCTTGGGTTTACCGTCGAATTAAATTTTTTTTGTTAAGGCTGCAATTAAACCGATTAGCCCTCCGAGCAGTACAAGCAAACCACCTAATCCACCACCAATGGCTCCCACAATTATCAGTACAATGGCCCAAACAAGGGTGCTAGCACTTCTTGCACCCACAACTGCAATGACTCCCATGATTAAAGTTACAATTCCGCCATAGGCAAAGCCCCAGTGAAGATAGTAAACTCCAAATGACCCAAAGAATCCTAATAACCCAAAAAGAACCATCAATATTCCACCTATAAGCGCTAAGTAGTAAGCTATTTGAGAAACAGAAGCTGTAGACATGTTTTAATTCACCTCCTTAAAAAGAACGGGGGGTCACCAAAATCCACCTTTGGAAGTAACAGTCACAACCGCATTTAGCGAGCCAGCACCTAAAGTTCTAAAAGTGAAGTTGTAGCTTCCGCTTGACAATTCTATCCAACCACTGCTATAACTTGTCATTTCACCTTGACTAGCAGAATGCTCCCAGACGACGTTGTCTTGGTTTGCGATTTCTGCATGCCATAATGCTGTTCCAGTTTGTACTGTCACTTGAACTTGGACTTTATTATCTATAAATGGCTGACTAAATGCTTCTGTCTGTGAGTCTGATCCTACTGTAAAAGAAATAGGAATATTCACAGTATTTCTAGGATATGTAACTCCAGCATAAACAGAAAAAGCTGCAATAATTATAATGACAATTGCTACTGAAGCTATTACCGATCGTAACGTTGCCATTCACTTATTCTCCAACAGGTTTAGGTTTCATGAACTTCCTCGTGTACTTCTCTGTGAACTTCTTCGTGATGATGATGCCGGCGTGTCATGTGTAAAACATCGCCAATTGCTGCCGAAATCAATGCGACTATTAGAAAAGTGATTCCTGCCCAAACTAAACTGCCATAGAGGAAGTAAACAGCTATTGCAGCAAGTGCAGCAAATGGAAAAGCAAACAAAAAGCCAATGACGATGATTGCAGCCAAAGCGATAATTAGTAAAACTATTAGGAGCCACCAAAAACTTGGATCTGTAGGATTAAAAACTTGAAACACAAACAAAAAATTTCGCCTTATATTTAGTCTAATTAGATAATATATAATGTCTTGTTATTGTTTTCTAACAATCACAAATTTTAATGAATCAGAATAAATTCTGATAACATGGTATTTTTATGCCTGTACCTAAACCTAGCTCAAACGAGTCAGAAAGAGACTTTATTTCTAGATGCGAAAAATTCATGCATGAAGAAAACAACAGCAAGCCAGAAAGCGAAAAACGTTCAAATGCCCAAATCACCGCCATCTGCTATTCAACTTGGCGAGGTCACAAAAGCTAAGATTCATTTCTTAAAATCCCAAAAATTAAAAAACGCTCTTCAAGAAAGGCAAATGAAAATTCAAACGGTAAAGTCAGTTTTTGGCTATTTCTTTTGCCCACTCACGAATAGCATCTAAGTCTCTTAAATCATACAATCCCACTTTTGTTTCCTTATAGCCAGCATTATCAAGCTTTGGCTTAATAGACGACAAGGTTTTTCTAAAGAACCATGACATTTTGTTAAAGTCGTAGCATCCGCCAAAAAAACCTAATGCAATTGGAGTTACTTTGAATTCAATGGATTTGTCTTCAAGATATTTTCTTTTTGCGTCATCAAGTTCTTTTTTCTTTTGTTCGCCTTCGGAGAGAGGATTTGCGCCGCCGCAAGATACAAAGAGAGCTAGCTTCTTTGTTGTTAATTCCTTTTGGTGTTTTTTGAGGAAGTCTTCCGGCTCGCCTGTCCATTTACCCATTTGGATTCCGCTACCGACGATGATGAGGTCAAATTCGCTTATGCTTTGAACTTTTTCTTTTTTGGCATCAACAATTCTGACTTCATAGTCTTCTTGTCGAAGCGTATCCGCGATAACTTCAGCTGTATTCGCTGTTGCTCCATAGCGAGTTCCGTAAACAATCAAAGCCTTACTCATACCATATCCCTTAGCGATGTATCTCATAGGTAATATATAATAAGTGAGTAGGAATCTGCAAAAGCAATGGGGCCTTTCACTTCAACAATCAACTTAGAAGGATGAAGATAAGGCGTTTCGAAGTAGACTATAAAAAATATTTATCCTTGTGTCACTTTAAAGCGGCAATTACACTGATGACATGTAAAAGCTTCAATGTGGAACCAGCTGTTTTCTAATAGTTTGTCATGCTCTGCAACTTCATTGCTACAATTTGGACATTTAGCCAAGAAATCCTCTCGGTACTGTACTTTACTTCAATAGATCGTGGCTTACCACTTGAAGATATGTTGGCGCAATTTGATACAACAAATAATAAGAAACTAAAGATGGTTAAACTATGTTGAAAATATGTATTGCCAACCCTAATGCCAATGCGATTGCCCAAACTGCGAAAGTAGGTATCATTAGTTTCCACGTTTTTGAACATCCGAGTTCCCCTAATGGATGGGTTACCCATGAAATAATTATGACAAAACCCAACGCGATAGCAGCGATTCCAGAGGCAGCATGAAGCCAAACAGCCACTGACTGAATTGATAATTTGTCCATAAGAGCTAAACTACTGCTAAAAGTTGGAATCATTACTGAGAACACAGTAGAAAGGTTTAAGGCAAGTGCTAAGATGCTCAAAAACCCGTGCATTATGAGGTTTCTATTTTTAGTTCTTATTCGGTAAGGATAAACTCCTATGACTAGTAAAATTAATGCTATAATTTGGACAACCGAAACTATGTTCCCTACAGAATCCAGAGCCATAATCATCGACAAGGTTGCACAGATATAATAAACATTTGTCCATCTGCTTAATTCGCTTGGTTCATTTTTTCTTTTAGATTTTTTTGTTTTAGCTGCGTTTACTTTTATATAGTCTTTTAGCCTATTTTGCGGTACGGGATTAGAAGTGACAGTTACAGAAGAAGCTGACTCAAGCCAGGGGTTACCTACAAATTATGCTCCACTTCAGTTAGAGAAGGAAATTAGAGAATTCTGGGCTAAAAATCAGATTCGCGAGAAATTGGAGCTTTTGGAGAAAAGCGCTAAAGGTTATCTTGGCTATGTTGAGGGTCCACCTACGCTTAACGGTATTCCTCATATTGGGCATGCGCGGGGTCGAATAATGAAAGATATCCGTTACCGCTGGAAGACCATGGAAGGCTATTATATGCCGTTTTGGGCAGGTTGGGACTGCCAAGGCTTACCAGTTGAACTGGAAGTTGAAAAGCTTCTTGGTGTAAGAAACAAGCGTGAAATGTTGGAGCGTGTAGGTCAGGAACGCTTCATAGAAGAATGCAAGAAAGCTATTCTTCGCTACCATTTAATGTGGTTGGAAGCTGACACTAACTTGGGCATTTTCATTAATCAAGAGAAGGCTTACTGGACCTACAAAGATAGTTACATCGAGCGGGAATGGCAAATTCTGAAACGTGCCTGGGAACAAAGCTTGCTCGAAGAAGGCCACTATGTTGTTGCTTATTGTCCAGGTTGCCAAACCTCGCTCAGTAGTGCCGAGGTTGGTTATGAAGGCAGCTACAAGGAAGTGGAGGATCCTTCAGTGTACTTCAAATTCAAGGTCACAGGTAGCAAAAACGAGTTTTTCCTTGTTTGGACCACAATGCCATTTACAATAATAACCGACACGATGCTTGCAGTTAAGCCCACCGTTGAATATGTAAAAGTGAAGGTTGGCGATGAAATCTGGATAATGATGAAGCAGCGCCTTGATCCAGTTATGGAAGAGCTTGGGATAATAAGATATGAAGTCAAAGAAACGATATTAGGCAAGAGTTTGGAAGGAACAGCATATGATTATCCGCTAAAAGACTTGATTCCTAAACAGGCGGAGCTTGAAACTAAGCATCCTTTGGTGCATAAGGTTGTAGGCGAAGACTTCGTTGACGTGGAAACTGCCACTGGCGTTGTTCATCTTTCGCCTGGAAACGGTGAGGATGACTTTTGGGCAGCCCAGCGCAGGGGAGTCCCCATTTTTGCTCCTTATGATGATGAAGTAAAATTCACCAAAGACGCTGGGATTTTCGTTGGGGTTTTTGCACGAGAAGCAGACATGCTCGTCGTTGAGGAACTGCGTAACAGCAACGCTTTCGTCAAAGTTGCCATGGTCAAACATGAGTATCCAACTTGTTGGCGTTCTCACCACAAACTGGTTTGGCTGGCAAGAAAAGAATACTTTTTGCGCACAGACAAACTAAACAGCAAAGTATTGGAAGCCGCAGAAAAAGTCGAGTACTTTTTTGAAGAACCCAAAAACCGTTTTCTTGGTTTTCTTAAAGAGGGAAAACCGTGGTGTATTAGCAGGGAGCGCATTTGGGGTACTCCTCTTCCAATTTGGGCTTGCGAAAAATGCGGCAACAAACGCATAGTCGGAAGCAAAAAAGAACTGTTAGAAAATGCTCAGGAATCGATTCCGGAAAACTTTGAGTTGCATAAGCCTTGGGTTGACCGAATAACTTTCAAATGTGAGAAATGCGGCGGATCCATGAAACGAGAAGACTTTGTTTTGGATACTTGGCATAACAGTGGTGCTTCCCCTTATGCCCGATTCACTGATGAAGAAGTTGAGAAGTTTGTGCCAACAGCATTCCTAACCGAAGGTATCGATCAAACCCGAGGCTGGGCAAATTCACTACTGCTAGAATATGTTGTATTGACTGGGAAACCGCTTGCTCCATACAAGGCATTTCTATTTCAAGGTTTAACGCAGGATGCGAAGGGCAGGAAGATGAGCAAAAGCCTCGGCAACGTAGTTGAAACCAATAAGTTGCTTGAGAAGAACTCAGCAGATCTGTGCCGTTTTTACATGGTGCGCAAGTGCTCTCCGATTGATTTCATGAATTTTGACATGCAAGAACTAAACCGCCGATCCTACCAAGTTTTATCAACGCTGTATCATCTGAGCAGGTTCTTTATGCAAAATGCCACTTTCGACGCTTTCAACCCTAAGAAATACACTTTAGATTGGGCTCTTAAAGCAAATAAGCTTCAGCCCGCAGACCTGTGGCTCCTCTCAAAGCTGCAAGAAAAGATTGAAGATTTAACTTGCAAGCTTGAGCGTTGTGAATTTAATGCTGCGGTAGCTGTTTTGGATGATTTTGTGATTGAAACACTTAGCAGACTGTATGTGCCTATGATTCGAAAAGAACTTTGGACTGATGAGCCTGAAACATTGGAGCGACGCCAAACCATCTATGCGCTTCTCCATCATGCGTTAAAGACTGTAACGTTGCTTTTCAATCCCGTCACACCTTATCTAAGTGAAGCCCTCTACCAAAAAGTATACCGACAACTCGATCCAACCCTTCCTGAATCTGTTAATTTAGATTGTTGGCCAACACCAAATGAGAAAATCCGCAACAAACCACTGGAAGAACAATTTGAAATTTTGCTCAAAACTGTTTCAATAGCTTACGCTGCAAGACAACAAGGAAAACTTAAACGTCGATGGCCGTTAAGCAAAGAAATCGTTGTTGCTCCACAAAAAGTCTTGGATGCCGTTAAATGTCTTGAAGGCTTGTTTTTGGAACTTACAAACGTTAAAGCTGTAGAATATGTGTTGCAGGTTCCTGAATATGTTGGCGGAGAGACCTGGGTTTCCAGCCAAGAGGGCGACATAACCGTATTCGTCAGCGGTCAACGGGACGATAGTCTACTTGGTGAGGGTATTATGCGGGATTTGGCTCGTCGTGTTCAAGCGCTTCGCAAAGAAATGGGCTTTATGCCGACTGATGTATTGGATTCAGCTCACATTGCCGAGTTGGAAGGGGAAAGCATAACGCTTTTGGAGCCTTACTTGGAGGAAATGGCTGCGCTGGTGAGGACTGGAAAAGTGTATCTGCACAGTAAACAAAGTGAAGTTGAAGCTGAATGGCACGAATCCGAATTGGACGGCAAAAAAATATTCATTAACATACACTGAAAACTGAAGGGAACCTTTTGGCAGAAGAAAAAAACAACAACATAAGCTACAAGTGCCCTCACTGCGCTTGCATGTTCTTAACAAAAGCGGACCTGCAAAAACACATGGATTCTTTTGGCAATAGCAAAGACCAACACGCATCAAATTATCAAAGAATTCACGGCAGATTAGAACACGGGTACGGCGAAGAATAAACTTTGAAGTGATCGGGATCCTTTAAAGTAAAATATTTTTAACCGAAAGCTCTAAATGTGCTCCCTATGGTATTTTTTCAGAAACACCCAGGTGGGCCGGTAGATCAGCTCGGTATGATCGCCGCGTTCGCAACGCGGAAGCCGCGGGTTCAAATCCCGCCCGGTCCATAATGCTGTCGAGCTATAGGCTAAGTTTCCTTTGCTTAGTTTTCGTCTTTTATTGCCTTTTATTGACTTCTGTTGACGTTAGTTGACTTTTCTAGCCTCAACCTGCAGTGGATTTAAGCTTTGCTTCAGAAATGCAACCTAAAGCAAGCTGCTAAAAAAACAGAAAAACACTGCGCCAACCTACACAATGTGCATAGACAACGAAACCGACCGTCAAAGAGAACCTAAGAATGTTATGCACTTATTCTTTTCTAATATCCAAAGTAACATACAAATTCGTTTTAATGTTTTAGTTGATCCTATATGCTTCGTGGCTGATAGCGCTTCTTCATAGCCACGACGTTTCCGAGCCATTTTTCCATTTGGTACAAAAATAGGTTCAAGCTTGTATGCTAGTTATGGACATACGGAAAAAAAGATCGTTGCTTATTAAGAAGAGGGTTTAGTTGTAAAGTTTTATCCGAATTTCGCTAGCACTTGTCTTCCGAAGTCGGTTATTTCGACGGCGTTGAAATCGTAAGGGCCATGTCTTTTTGTCGGCTCAGGTATATCAATGAGCTTGGATTTTAATAGGTGCCTCACTGCGTCATTTAGGGCTTCAGGCATCAAACCTGTTTTTTTGTGTAAGAGGTCCGCCGTCACCAAGAGACCTTTCTCAAATTGGGAAAGGGCTACAAGAACTCTTTTGGCTGATGGATCAATCATGTCGAAATCGTCTTGTTCAAAATCTTCAACCATTCAAAAACACCACTCGTAACTAGGACAATCTCACATAAAAACCATTTGAAAAAGCCCAATGGAAAATAGCCGACAAAAAATGGGAAAGGGTTTACTGCGCCGGGTCCGCGGTGTGCAGGGTTATGGCGGGTTCTTTGCTGAGTGTATCGCCGATTTCAGCTGCTCGAACAAGAACCTGTTCAGCTAAATCTTCGCTTATGCTGGGTGCATTAGGATGCTGTATGGGGTCGTGTTTTGGGTAGGGGCCTTCTTTGTGTGTTGACAGGTGGTTTTCTATGGCTTGAATCATATCTGATAACGCCGGCACCATTAGGATTTGTTCGCCGCAATGGGGACAGGTAATATATTTGTTTGAGCCAGATTTGCCTTGATTGTTTACATACATGGAGATTCACCTTAACAGCGGTAACAGCCTATGACGCGTTGTGAGCATTAAAAAGTTCATATTATGCAGGTATATCGCAAAAGAGCAATAATCGGAAATTAACCCGTTTTTCAGTGTAGCTCGTTGAGTCCTGCGATGCTTTTCTAACGGTTTCATCATGCAAATTTGCTTCCAACATATCAAAAATGTCCTCAAATTCAAAGCCTAAGTGATCCGAGCTTTGATAGTTTATTGCTGCTTTTGACTTAAAGTCTGCAGCGTTGACGAACCCGGGTTTAAATCTCGCCGATAGTATCACAATTGTACCAAAAATAGATTCAAACACCTTAGAGATCCAGCCTATCTATGTTGTAACTCCAGTTCGACTCAATCTGCGACAATAAATCTGGCACAATTATTTTCGAATCATTTAGCATGATTTTTACCTTTCTGCACTTTCAGTCTAAACCCAGCACGGTTCAAATCCCGACGGTCCATAAAGTGAGCTGGAATAAACTGGATCGATTTTCAAAGATCTACTGCAAAGGAAAGTTAAGAGTCATGCGACACTTTTTGGCATCAATTGGTTATTTCTTCTATCTCTGCTGCCAATCCTTTTTTCCTTTATTTTTTGTTTGGTTTTCTTTTTTAGTTTCATTTTTCGCTTTGTTTTTTGCTTTGTTTTTTATTTGAGTGACTCTCCTACACTGACATGCTGTCCTACGCCTTTATCCGTTTTGCCTTCCCGCCTCTAAACTCGAGTTTTTACAGAGCGTTATTTCGGTTCAAATCCCGCCCTGCCCATAGTTTAGCTCAGTTTTGTCTATTCTATCTCTTCTAAGAAAAGCAATGTGATGCCAAATGATTTTTTTGCTATTTCGTCTGCCAGCTCTTGCTCTTGGCGGGCGAAAAGGGCGTTGCCGGCAATTTTATGGGCCAGTGCCAAAATGAAGCAGTCAGGAAGCGAAATGGCTCGTTGGCATTTAATTTTGGCTGCTTCGTTGATTAATTGTGAGGTGTCTTGAACCGTAAAATATCCTGAAGCAAGGAGTTTGTTTACTCTTTCCTTTGATTGTTGCCATCCAAATTTTCTGCATAGGATATATCGCAGTTCTGTTATGGCTAACTCTGTGGTGTAGGCTTCAACCATGTCAGTTTCGAGAGCTTTTTTGAGCTTTTGTCCCAAGTTATCGCAGTATATTAGCTCAATTAGCGCGCTAGTGTCTATGGCTAATTTTCCTTTCAAGTCTTTCATCATCGATCTTCCGTTCTGTCACTAATTCTTCAAGCGCTTCTTTAACTCCTATAGTTGGGCTGCATGCTTCATCCAGCAACTGAGGGTTTTTATCCCGCTGATCCACCAAGAAACGAAGGGCATCATTTAGATCAACTCGTCGCCCCGTCTTGATTTGAAGTTCGGATGCTACCTTCAAGAGTTTTTCTTTAACGTCCTCAGTTACGGATATTGTAGTCATAGAGATCACACTAATTATAGCAGCTATAGTAGATATACCTATCTGGTTGTATCTGGTTTAGTCTCGTGTTTGGCTCATTCGGCTCGTTTTTTATTGCATTGGCTTCATTGCAAACATACGTATTTAATGAATTGTCGCTTATTTCCTCAAAGCAAGTCCATAGTGATATGGCTTGAGGTTGAATTTTTGCTCAAAAATAAACCCGACAGATTCAGCCCAGCGACTACATTGGTCCCGGTCCTCAATTGTGAAGAATAAAAAATAATTGCGCCCGTTTTGAGGTTGCTGTTGCTCTATTGCTTAGAATTCTGCAAAATCCTTAAGGATAGCTAATGGAATGTTGCAAGTGGGAAACATGAAACAAACCATCGTATTTTCTATCGTAATGATTTTGGTTGCAATTATTGTTGTATCATCTTTGATCTTATATGAGACTGGTTTTCTGGGCAATCAGTCGCCAAATGTTTCTTCAAGTGCTCCTTGGCAACATCCTATAGAAAACTTTGCTACTGGGTTAGCGGCGGACTCTGGAAAAGTGTTCACTATAGATATTTCGGGAAATATTGCTTGTTATAACGCGGGAAGTGGCAGGTCAATTTGGAATGGCAGCGTAGGCAGTTATTTTTCTAAAGGTGTTACAGTATCAGATGGCAAAGTCTATGGGGGTGCGGGTGGAGCTCTTGTCGGGTGCCTGGATGAGACAACCGGCAAGACTCAATGGGAGACTATGTGTGCTGTAGCCTCTGACTTGTATTTCAAAAGAGCTCCCGATAACATCATTGCTAAAAATAATTATGTCGTTGCAATTACTGATAGCGTTACTGCCTTCAATATATCTAACGGCGACGTTCTCTGGCAAGCCATTCCATATGAAATTCCAACGTCCTTAGGAAATATTACTAACTTGAATAATTGGTGGGTTGCAGGTTTTCCCCTGTCAGGAGATCCCTTTGACGGCAACACAATTTACGCATTAGGCGGTAACTGGTCAAACCAATATATTTTCAAGCTAAACACCGATACCGGAACTATTCTTTGGCAAAGCAACATTACAACTGTAAACGATCGTCCAAACGCTTCAGGAACTTATCAAGATCAAGTTATCTTTGCCGATGAAAACCAAGTCTTCAGCCTAAATAGCACATCAGGAGATAGTCTTTGGAATTACACTGTTGGAGCATCAATTTATGAGCCAACTTTCAGTCAAAATCTATTGCTCTTCGGCGCATCAGACGGCACCTTCAACGCAGTAAACTTAGCTAATGGCGCCTTAGAATGGAAAACAAAAGTTGACAATCAGAACTTGTTCGGTCTTGTCAACTCTAATAATTTTGTAACCGTGTTTCCAGTTCAAGTTGACCTTCAGAACCAAAGAATTTACTATGGTTTTGATGTTACAGAACAACTTGGAACTTCAAGCATGAACAAGCATGACCGGTTAACAGGAAATTTATGTGCTCTTGACTTGACAACTGGTAAAATTATTTGGATTCAGCAAATCGATGACACAGGCGAATTTTATGGCACACCGGTTGGCTTAACAGTAAACAATAATACAGTTTACTTGACTGAAAACCTTGCTCTTTGGATTTACGATGCGACATCAGGCAACTTGATTAACACCCAACAGGTTGACCACTACATTCTGCCCCCTGTTAACTCCAATAACGAAGTGTTTATTGCGGCAGACCTTTTCCTTAATGCTTATTCTTAACTGCGTAGGTCACCATTAGCGATATAATATCAGGTAGCCAAAGATGACAGAACCAAACACCGGCTCTTCAATGAACTTTTACTATTCAGCATGTCAGCTATCTAGAAGTATTTGTATGCTTTTTGTGGGGGAAAAGGGTTAGTTAAGCGGATTTAGCCGAATGCTAACATCCTTCGAGGGGAAAAAGGACAAACCGCCTTGATGAATGTTAGACGCCAAACCCGCTTAGCTGATTCATAGGGGTTACTTTCTTCCTTCCGCATTTTCAACTTACTATTTTGGAAGATATAAAATAATGTGGGTACAAAGCTGAGACAACAACTAACGTCTTATTTTAAATCGGTGGCTAAATGGAAAATCGAATTGACGCATAACTTAGATTGGAGATCAACTCAATTTGATATGGGTAAATTCTTGGTTAACTTTGTAGGCGTCTTTTCTTGATATTAATTGATGATTCACATGTTTTATATTCAGTTTTTAGAACTTATTTGTATTCTGTGAAAATGAATCGAAACGCAAGATCAAGCATATGATGGATTATTGATCAAAAATTTGGATTAAAAAATGGATAGACAGCTATGAATATATTTGCTTCGCTTTCGTTAATCGCAAGCATTAGTTGCCTTTTTCTAGGTATAGTAGTGTATTCATTTAACAGAAAATCAATTCTTAACAAAATCTTTCTTTTGACAGCTTTAGCTGCTTTTTTCTATTCATTCACCACGGTCATGATGTGGACATCAACCAACTTTGCAAGTGCATCTTTCTGGAACAAGATGGGTACTATATGGCCTTTTTTCGTGGCTCTAGTAGCTACTTTTGCGTTGGTTTTCACTGAAAACAAATGGATAAAAAAGAAGCTAAATTATCTAGTTTTATTCTTACCCGCTGTGGCATTTTGGCTTATCGATTTATTCACTAGCCTCATAAACGGTTCTCCAGTCATGGAATATTGGGGATACAATGACGTTGCCTCAGGAACATGGGTTTATTATGGTTCCACCATTTGGACCATAGCTTTGCCGATTTTAGCTTTTGTTCTATGTTTCAGATACTATCGACAAGGCAAAAGAACCCTTCAAAGGCAACGGAGAAAATATGTGGCAATAGGCTTTGCTATTCCTATAGCTGCCTTCATAGGTACTAACATGGTGGCTCGATCGATTGATATGGGTATTCCAAATCTTGGGTTTATAGCTACTTTATTTTTTAGCTGTTTTGTTGGATATGCGATTGTTAAATATGAATTATTTACTTTTGATGAGGAGTTGGCTGCAGAACAAATTCTCTCCACAATGCCTGATTCACTCATTCTGGCGGATATGAAGGCAAAAATTCTCGGAGTAAATGAGCGTTTAATGAATTTCATTGGGTATGAAAAAGAGGAATTGATCGGTAAATCAATAACTAAATTGTGTGCAGAAAATGAAGAAAAAAATTGTATGAAAATCATGGAAGAATTGGCAGAAGAGAAAATAATTAGAAATCATGAATTAATCTTCAAGAACAAATCCGGAGCGAAACTAAATGTACTTTTTTCAGGCTCAATTGTTCCAAACAAAAGTGGGACGATGCCATCGGGATGGCATGTATAATTCATGATATTACTGACATGAAAAAGATGGAGGAAAGACTTGTTAAAGCAGAAAAGCTTGCTTCTATTGGTGAACTGGCAGGGCAGATTGGACATGACCTGCGCAATCCTTTAGCGGCAATTAAAAACTCAGTTTATATTATGAATAAGAAAAATGAGCGGCTTGACAGCAACTGAAAGGAAGAGACTTTTGGAATTATGGAAAATGCGATTGAAGATTCGAACAGAATCATAAGCAGCTTGGTAGATTATTCGAGCGAATTATGTTTTGAGCCAGAACAATGTACGCCTAAATCGCTTGTTCTTCATGCTTCTATCTAACGATTCAAGTTCCAGATCGCATACATATTAAACAATGTGACAGACGAGATCAAGATGTTTCTGGATGCGCCAAGAGCATGGAGAAAGTTTTCGCCAGCATCATAAAAAATGCTATAGACGCATTCCAGAAAAAGGGATTATACAAATACGAAGTGAGCTGAAAGGAACAAGATATTGAATTTTCTTTCACTGATTCTGGAATTGGCATACCTGAGAGCGTTTTGCCAAAGATTTTCGCTCCTCTTGTAACTACTAAAGCGAAAGGAATGGGTATGAGCTTGCAATTTGTAAACGTATAGTGGAAGCTCATGGCGGAAAAATTTCTGTCGAAAGTGCGGTTGGAAAAGGAACAACATTCACTATTAACTTGCCGATAAAACTTTCAAGAAGTGAATTTCTGCAAGTCCAGATGTTTACTGAAATTGAAGTGAAACAAGATATATTAGTTTAGTTTTTTTAAGTGTATAATATTTCTTAGCATTAATTTTCAGTTTCACTCTTGTCTCCTCTGCTTCAAACAGCAGTTTCTTCAATTGCCTTTTAAGCAGTTTAGAGGAGTGTTTGAGTTGTTGTGATTGTTATGAAAAAGAAAATGAGCGCTTGGAGGCTTTGTGGAGTTGGGTAAGACTGTTCCTTCGTTTCGGATGGCTTTAGAATCAGAAATTGCAAGATGGAGAAACTTCAGGATCGCTTTGCCGAATGAGGAGGACCGAGTTTCTTTTGATGCTTTGATGGATATGTGTAGAAATTTGGCTTCAGCAGGAGGCTGCGCAACTAATCCAATAATTTTTGAACCTATGGCGATTTCGATTATGTTGACTCAGCAGAAGAAGCTTCGGGAACTCGAGCGTAGGCTAAATGTGCTTCCGGAAAAAATCTGCTTTGAGCATTAAAAAGGATAAGCAAGATTAGTGGAGTTTGTTTTGATGGTTGATTTCAATAATAGTGAAGCTCCAGAAGATTTCAAGAACCGGCTCAACTCTTTAACTGAAAGACTAAACAAAGCCGAAAGAAACTCTTTTAGAACCAAAAAAACCTGAGGCGCTTGCTTGAGTAGTTAAGATCTCGATGAAAACTCTACGGAAAAATACAAAAGAAACGGGGTGACAGTGGAATCGAAACACAAAATGAGGAAAAAACGCCTACCGTATAAAAGATTTGTTGCTGATAAATTGATTCAAGCAATTTATCGTCGCAGGTTGGATGGATTATCCAAACTTTTATTAAATCAGAACGTACAGATGGAGATTTGATGGTAAATGAAGCGCGAGGAAGCGGTGGCTATCTATAAAGAAGTAATGGGTTTAGCAGAGCATATGGGCAAAATGCCTTTGATCTACAGTTATCGGGACATGATGAGCCCACAGAAGGCTACAAAATAATCATTAAAATGGAAATTGATGACATGACTTTATACCAGATAGAAGTTGTTGCTAAGAAACATAATGTGTCTGTTAAAAAAGAAAAAGGCGAATTGGTAATCTACAAGGAAAAACGTGCTTAGATTTAACTCGTTTCTTTGAAGCAGCAATTACAATTCTTGCATTTGTAAGATTCAATATGAAACGTATTGTTTGCTAATACTTTGGTAGGTTTTGAAACATCTTTACCACAGTTTGGGCATTTAGCCAAAATAGCGTCCTCTAATTGCCAATATATCATAATTATTCATGAAACGCTCATTAAAACAAATGTGGTTACATGAGGATACAACAAAGGGCATTTGCGCTTAATTTTTTGGTGGCGGTAAATGCACTGTGAAGGTTGTTCCTTTTCCTTCTTCGCTTTCAAATGTAACCGTTCCGCCTAATGTCTCAGTCATTCTCTTTATCACTGGTAAGCCGAAGCCTTGACCTTTCGCTTTAGTCGTAAACATGGGTGTAAACAATTTGCTTTTAAGGGCTTCAGGTATGCCAACGCCTGTGTTTTACGGTTATGAGGAACGTTATTTGCTTCCTTGTGGACATGTATGGTTAGTTTTCCGCCTTCGGGCATAGCTTGAACAGCGTTATTAACCAAATTGTACATGATGCGATTGATGAAGGAGGGATCAGCCATAACTTTTTTAGCTTCACTTTCGACTTTTACTTTCTACCTTGAATATTCTCTGGCAAGCTATTCTTTTTCAATAATTCTTCAATTATTAGTTTTAAATTCGCTTCTTCTCATTCTTCGGTTTGAGAGGCTGGCATAGTCTTGAAGATCAGCTACAATCTTGTTGATATAAACCGTGTTCTTTTCAATCTCTTGCAAACTTTCCAGCAAATTCTTTTTCTCTCACTCTCATGAATTGAAGACAATTCATTCTTCGCCAAATACATGTCGCTAATTATAGCTTGCAATGGATTGCGGATATCATGCCCTACCATACCCGCGGTCGCGCCGATGCTGGAGCGTTCAGCATCCTTTAGTTTCTGTTCAAGTTTGCTTTGTTAGTAAATATCGACAAAAGACAAGACGGCACCGTCTATCTTGTCTTCTTGAGTTATGTAAGGTCGAATTCGCATCTCATAATAGTGGTTCTTGAGTATCCTTCACTTCTTGGTTGACGTTACTTAGTTTAGAAAACACTTCTAAAATTATTTCCTCTTAGGCCTTCAATTATAATACTCATTTTGATATCTGTGATTGGTATTCCAACTGTTGAAGGCGAAAGATTTAGAATTTTTTGGGATGAAGGCGAAAACAGCCTTATCTTTAGGCTTTTATCGATGACGACAATGGCTGAATCAATGTTCCGATTCAAATTGGTTAAGTCGTCGTTTAGCTGTGAGAGCGCTTGGTTTCTGTTTTTCACCTCGTCATTCAAGTTTTTAATTCTTCATTGCTTGACTGAAGCTCTTCTTTAGCGGTTTCCAGTTCTTCATTTGTGCTCTGCAATTCTTCATTGCTTGATTGCGCCTCCTCCATTGTGGTTCTTAGTTCTTCATTTGTTGCCTCTTGAGTTTCAATAATTCTCTGCATGGATTGTTTAGTTGCATCAAGCTCTTCTTTTAGCTCTCTATTTTGGCGATCCTTGATGTTTTCTCGGCCTTCAGGAGTGATATTTAACTCCATTGTTTGACGGAGAAGGGCTGCTGCCGAACTGATATCTTCAAACATTAGAAGGAAAAACGGCGCCTCGTACTGCCCAACATGCAACGGAACAACTTGAATGTTGATGGTTTTCTGCTCTCCAGAATGTTTAAAGCGAACTGCATTTTCTTTAACAGTTTTTTCCTCTTTTCTTGCTTTATAAATTAAAGTCTGAACTTCAGACCTCAACTCTTTGCGAAGAATCTTGGTCAAATTCAAACTTGCTAAGCCTGATTCGGGGAAAATATACGGTGCGATGTTTCCCCTAAAAACGAGAATGTCCAAATCAGAATTAACTAGCAACGCCGCAGGAACGTACTCAGTGACCAACAATCGGTCAACCTCATCTTTCAAGTCGGCGAGGGCGTTTTCTTCTCCCATCTTTGGCTTTTTATGATTAAGATAGGGAGCCGTTGCTTGAAGACCAAAAGTGATGCTGGGCTGGGCTCTCTTTTTGGTGTAGATTGAGCCTCCTTTGATAAGAGGTTCAAATAACTGAGTGAATTTTCCGATGCTTTCAGATTGTCCAAGAACAAGAAAACCGCCCGCCTTCAATGCGTAGTGAAGCGTAGGCACTATTCTTTCGTGAAGGTACTCATCAAAGTAAATTAGCATGTTGCGGCAGCTGATGAGATCCATGTTGGAGAAACGGTGGGTCTGCGGTTATGTCTTGTTTTGCGAAAACGCACATATCTCGAATAGTCTTTGCGACTTGATAATTGCCCTCAACGCTTCTGAAAAAATGTTTTAATCTTGTTTCAGGTACGTCAGTTTCTATGTTTTTCGGGTAGCTTCCATGTCTAGCTTTTTCAATGTTTTTTCCGTTAACGTCAGTGCCGAAAATTTGAACCTGAATATTTTTTATAGCGTTTTCTTCAAGATATTCTTGTATTGCCATTGCAAATGAGTACGCTTCTTCTCCTGTTGAGCATCCTGGAATCCAGAGGCGGATGGGGCCTTTCTGTAATCGGTCTTTAATTAGCTCTGGAAACACTTCTTCCTTTAGCAGAGCGAATGTTTCGGGTTCTCTGAAGAAACTTGTTACGCCGATTAGCATGTCAGAATATAATGCTTCTATCTCTTCAGGATGTGTCCGCAGAAAGTTTGCGTAATTGCTATTTTTTCTATGTGGTTAATTACCATTCGGCGTGAGACACGTCGGTTTACAACTGTTTCTTTAAAATGGGAGAAATCAACATTAAAATTAAGTTTTAGAATGGCAAATATTGCGTTTAAGCCTGTTTCTTTTTTCGGCTAACTTTTTTTGGTCCAGTTCCTTCTTTTGTTGCGATTTCGTTTCGTGCTAGTCGAGGGTTTCTGGCGATTTTTTGCAGCTCATGTGCAATTTTTTCCGGGGATAGAATAAAATCCGCGGTTTCGGCTGAAATTGCACTTTGGGGCATGTCACCGTATTGGGCAGAGATTGGGGTTTGTGCAAAAGTTATTCCT
Source organism: Candidatus Bathyarchaeota archaeon (assembly GCA_963729805.1). Classification (GTDB taxonomy): domain Archaea; phylum Thermoproteota; class Bathyarchaeia; order Bathyarchaeales; family Bathycorpusculaceae; genus Bathycorpusculum. Next base: position 37,917 of record CAVSPH010000012.1, read on the forward strand.
CCTTGAGCTTTGATTGCCTTTAGACCTTCAGTTCCATCAGAACCGGTTCCAGATAAAACAATTCCTAAGCTTTGAGTTTTCAAGTTTTCTGCAAGGGAAACAAAGAAAGCATCTATCGGTTTAACCGACTTAACTTTTGAGTCGAGCTTTAAGAGCTTATTTTCCATTGTCAATGTTGTACCAGGCGGAATTACGTAAACATTGTCTGGTTTAACTGGCATTGCGTCTTTGACTGCTTGAACGGGCATTTTGGTAAATCTTGAAAGTATTTCTTTCAACATGCTTTCCTGACCAACCGCCAGATGTTGAATAACAACAAAAGACAACCCCGTATCAATGGGTAAACATTCGAACAAAACCTTGAACGCTTCTAAGCCCCCCGCAGAAGCGCCAATTCCAACTGTAATGACCGATTGTTCAACTTTGGACACTCTTAATGCTCCAGTCTACACATTTATTCCTTTTTTTAGCCTTTATTACAATAATTCCCTAATTCAGAAACAAAGTTCAATCTATAGCTCACCGTTAATTCTACAATGGCTAATTATTTCCTATTTACTGATTAGCTGACTACCGTAGTATTAATATTGTACGTAATCGCGAGAGAAAAAAGGCGCTTGCTTCGCATGATTCGCCGTATTCAAAAAACGCAATAGCCTCCCCCCACCTAAAATTCCGCATTTAAAATCGCCACCATAACAACTGAATTACTTTCATCCTTCATTTTTTTGTAAGTCTGGATTTCAGTATTTTGATTCTTTCGTTTTTGGAAGTCGCATTTGAAGCTAACTTTCTACAAGTGAAAATGAAAATTAAAGTTGCATAGAAGAAGCCATCTTGATAATCTGAAAAAGTTGGGCTAAAATGAGAGGTGTGGTTACATTTGGGCAACAACAAAATGATATATCGAGTGAGAAGTTTTAGGTAACTAAGGATTGTGAGAGTATGCAGCAAGGAATTTCTAAAACTAATGCATTAAAAATTTTGCGGACTGTGCCTTTTGAGCAAGGTTTTCATTTTAACGCAGAGAAGGGTGTCTACACTGGAATAACTGCTACGAGTCTGACTGACTTTTACATGAAACTGGGAACTGTAGATGTGAATTCTGTTTTGTTTCATTATCCAAGGGGCGACTTCCAAAAGTGGATCCAGGAAATATTGGGCGACAAGGAGTTTTCTGACAAGTTGTGTTTTATTGAATCCAACCTTTCTGGGGAAAATCTTAGAAAAGAGCTCTCAAAAATGGTTGAAAAACGCATAACTGAACTAAAAACCCAGATGCCATTCCTAAGCTAATGATAATAACAAGATGAAAAAGCTTGACGTACACAGCTTACATAGATAGCATCAAGGCTAAGACTGGTAAGGATCCGGAGTATTTTCAAGCAAAGGCAAAAGAGAAAGATCTAACAAAATACGGTGAACTTCTTGAATGGCTCAAGGCAGACTTCGGCTTGGGACGCGGTCACGACAACGCAATTATTTTGTCCATTCAAAAACCTGAACTCGCCAAAATGAAGATAGCCGTTGATGCGAAAAGAGAAAAACTGAAAAGTTTGGGCAAGGCACGTTAATAAGTGTGCTCAGACTTGGTTATTATTGAAAGATTTAATTTATTCCTTCTATATTGTCGGTGGACTCAACTTTTTGGGCAATATTTAAGGTGTCCGGTTTCATAAGCCCATTTTTTGGCTTGCTCACTTATCGTGGGATCATTGGTTCTCAAGCGAAGATAAAGCATCATGAAGTTTGCTTGAACATGCCCCAACCCCAGATCAGTTTTGAGCCAAGTCAACAGATCACCGTGCTTAACAACAGCTTTTTCTCCTCTGATAAAGCCCTTTTCTTTAGCTAAATTCCAAAAGTCCTTAGGTTTCTTACCAGTTTTCTTTTGAATTTTATCCATGTAAGCCTTAACCTGCCAGGCACAAAACAACCCTCAACTAACTATAACTTAATTTAACGTAAATATTTTTACTTTATTCATTTAAAGACAAAAAATGAAACTAAAGCAGATTTTGACAAATATTTCCGAAAAACGCACATCGCCGAAATAGGACTAACATAATTAACCTGACCACTGCCTTTTTTCCACTAGATTTTTGTCACTTTCTTTTTTTGCTCAGCTGCTAGCCCGAAAGCTGTGATAGCTAAACCGATAATCGCCACAAACCCCGAAATTAAACAAATGTACTTATCCATAACAATGCGTTGCCTCACGCTGTCCGACAAGCCTTTGGGCAAATTAGCAAAAATAGGTGCATGGTTTGAAAGCAAATAAGAATAACTAGACCAAAAAACCCCAACACTCACTACAATCACAACAAGACCAACCACCAAAAAACCAGCTCTCAATTAAACTCCTCTTATTGAAAATCTACGTTACTAAATATATGATTTTGGGACTGAAAGGACACAGCAACAAGCGTCCAACCTAATCTTGTCAAAGGGAAATGTAGTTATGGAGAAAAAGTCGAAAGTTATAGTTCTCATTTTCAAATACGTGCTGTGTTGATTATCTATTTTCAGTATCCTAAATTCATAATAGACTAATAATTAGATCATTAACTGTTTGGCTGTGGGGCATGGCTAATACAAAGCCTCAATGAAAATTCATTACTGTTTGAAATACCTGATTTGGTGCTTTCAAAGAAAAATGGCAACATCAGAGTCTTACATGTAGATGATGACGTCAGCTTTTTAGAGGTTTCAAAACGGGTTCTCTCCATGGACAACAACTTTGAGATTTACGACGTTGAATCTGTAGATGAGGCATTTAAAAAACTGGAAGAGCAAACGTATGATATAATAGTTTCCGATTATGAAATGCCCATAAAAAATGGATTAGACTTCTTAAAAGCACTCAGAGAAAAAGATAATCAAATTCCATTTATCTTATTTCTAGGAAAAGAAAGAGAAGATGTCGCAGTTAAAGCTTTGAATTTAGGTGCTGACCGCTACCTCAACAAGAACGGCCCCGCAGAAGCTGTCTACTGCGAATTAGCTCACGCAATAAACAAGACTGTTGAACAGCGAAAATCAGCGCAATTGTTAGCGGCGTCAAATTCAAAATATCGCACGCTAGTTCAGAGATCACTACAAGGAATATTAGTTGCTCAGGATGCTCCGCTTCGCGTGGTCTTTGCCAACGTATCTATGGGAAAAATGATGGGATATTCTCCCGAAGAGTTAATTTCTCTACCATCCTCCGAAGTAGGTTCGCTGATCTTTCATGAAGATCGCTCGATTTTCTTTAATCGTTTTAGAAACCTGCTAAAAGGACAACAAGACAACAACAGATTCGAGTTCAGAGGGGTACGAAAAAATGGTTCTATAGTTTGGATAGAAGCATTTTCCACCCTTATTGAATATGATGGAAAATCCTCCGTACAAGCCATGTTCTTGGATATTACAGAATCCAAAAAAACTGAGGAAATCTTGAGAAAAAGTGAAGAGAGATACCGAGAACTTGCTAATTTCTTGCCAGAGATAGTTTTTGAAACAGATCTGACTGGAAAAATAACATTCTTCAACCAGCGAGCTTTTGAAATGACAGGTTTCACACCTGAGGAGCTTGAAAAAGGCATGGAAATGCTTTCTTTCGTTGTTCCAGAGGAACGAGAAAAAGCAAAAGAGAACTTAGCTAAGTCGATGACTGGCAAAAACCTTGGCAACACCGAATATAAGTTGTTGAGAAAGAACGGTTCTACTTTTCCTGCGCTTGTCCGAACCAACCCTATCATTTCTGAGACCAAAGTGAAGGGTATCAGAGGGGTAGTCATGGACATTTCCGACCGCAAGCAAATGGAAAATAAGTTAGAGGAGTATTCAAAGAATTTAGAGGAACTAATTGAGACTCGAACCAAAGAGTTAAAGAAAACGCAACAGCAACTGGTCAAATCTGAAAGGCTTGCCGTAATTGGTGAATTGGCAGGAATGCTTGGACATGATCTGCGTGACCCATTAGCAGGTATTAGAAATGCTGTTTATTTCTTAAAAAAGAAAGGCGGAGCGATTCCTGAAGCTCAGGCTAAAGAAATGCTTGAAATTATCAACAAATGCCTTAACCATTCTGACAAAATTATCAACGATCTATCCGAATATTCCAAAGAGATCCATTTGGAATTTCAAGAGAGTTCTCCGCGAGAGCTAGTGCTTGCCGCTTTAGATTTGATTAGCCTTCCAGAAAATGTCAAAATTCTAAACAACGCCTCAGAAAAACCCCGCATAAAGGTAGATTCAGACAAGATCACCGAAGTTTTCATCAAACTAATCAAAAACGGAATTGATGCGATACCAAAAGAAGGTACAATAACTATCGATTGCAAATACACAAAAGACAACTTGGAAATCTCATTCACAGATACAGGACTGGGAATCTCCGAAAAAGTATTGCCGAAAATATTCTCTCCGATGGTTACTACAAAAGCTCAAAGCATAGGCTTTGGTTTAGCCATCTGCAAACGCATCGTAAATGCTCACGCAGGAACAATAACCGCTCAAACAAATAAAGGCAAAGGCACAACCTTCACTGTTACTTTACCAATTAAACCTATTTCCGAAAACATACTTGAATTAGAAGTGTTAAATCGCACGTTAAAAGAGAATTCACTTCAAAATTGTGTGGGATTATTCAACTGCCCGAATCCTGACAAATGTCGCGACTACGAACAATGCCTGAAAAGATATCTACATGCTGAAGCAGGAAATGAAATCTTAAGTTTCTACTTTTAACAAACTTAGCAAAACATCAATCAATAATGGAAAAAAATAATCTAAGTCCACGCGACTCGATATACGTTGCCTCAGCACTTAACAAAAAAGCGATCACAATCGTAAGCGATGAAGCTGAGACCAAGTAAAGAAAATAAAAAGAACCCCCTTGAATAATGCCTAAGAACTTATGAAAGCAAACTTTTATAGCATCATTGTGCCGTCAACACTTGGAAATCACGGTCATGAAGCAGGCTAAATTGTTTGGTGAAGAAGAGCGTCCCATCTTAAAAGTGCTTGATTTAGCAAAAGCACAGGTACTTGCTGGACAAATTGAAAGTGATGTAAAGCCGTTGTGCGCTAAACTTGAGGTTGTGGGTTCTGTTAGAAGGCAGAGGCCAATTGTTGGCGATGTAGATTTTGTTGTGGTTGGGAACGATTGCAATTGGGGCAAAATTGTTCAAACCTTAAAGAAAGGGAACGTTATCTGTGCTGGAAAAAGTGTGATAAAACTAAACTATCCATTCGAAAGTGGCTTTTTTCAACTTGATTTTTATCGTGCAGCTAATCAGACTTTTGGTATTCATAAGATTATTCGTACGGGTTCGGCAGATCATAACATGTGGCTTGCGAGTTACGCTTTGTCGCAGGGTTTTAGGCTAAAATATAGCGAAGGCTTGATAAAAGATGAAGTTGCGGTGGCTGGAGCCTCAGAAGAAAGTGTTTTCGCAGCTTTGGGTTTGAAATGTCCGGAGCCACAGTTTAGAGAAGTAATCGAAGGCAAGCCTGCTTGGTTAAAAACTTGATTATAGACTTGAAATTTTCATTATTATGTCGCGATATTGCTTGTCAATAAAATCTTTTTCACAGACTTACTAGTACGAGTCTGCTTTTGTCTCCTGCACATTGATAAATCGTAAAATATTTGCCGTCTTTAATTTCTTCTCCACACAATCCACACTTCTTCATACCGATTTTCCCCCAACACAATATTAGGATATTTAGATATAACCTTCTCCATCAAAAAATCCAAAAACAAAATAGTTAAGAATTTTCTTGACTCTGCGCTCGCAAAAGAGTAATTCTAAAGTTAGCTTTCTTCTAAACAGCTGCGTTTTTCCCTATGGCTTGAAAATAATTAGGTAATTTTTGGTCTTATCCTCTTCGACAGCTAATTTCTTGTATTGTGCAAATATTTCTATTAATTCGCGGTCATAATCGCCATTAATTCTTAATTGATAACTA
>CAVSPH010000013.1:0-180742 GCA_963729805.1 Candidatus Bathyarchaeota archaeon
TCTGCTCGCGGGCGACCTCGCGCACCGTCCGGCCGCTGGCGAACGCCTCCTTGGCGATGTGGGCTGCGCTGTCGTAGCCGATCCGCGGAGCCAGCCCGGTGCAGGTCATCAGGCCTCGTTCGACCAACCGGGGGCCGTTGCCCGTGGAGGTGATGCCGTCCACCGCCCGGGTGGCGAAGTTGGCGGCCGCGGCGGCCAGGATGCCGATCGACTCCAGGAGGTCGTACGCGGCCACCGGCATCATCACGTTGAGCTCGAGGAGTGAACCGGCTGCCCCGGCGAAGGCGATGGTGGCGTCGTTGCCGATCACCTGCGCGGCCGCCATCGTGAGCGACTCCGCGATGACCGGGTTGACCTTCCCCGGCATGATCGAGGTGCCCGGTTGCAGCTCCGGCAGGGCGATCTCCCCGATCCCCGCCCGGGGGCCGCAGGCGAGCAGGCGGATGTCGGCCGCGATCGCGTAGAGGCAGACGGCGACACCGCGCAGGGCGCCATGGGCGGCGACCACGCCGTCCATGGTCCCCTGAGCCTGGAAGTGGTTGTCGGACTCACGGAGGGGCAGGTCGCAGCTCGCGGCGAGCCCGGCGATGACCCGGCCGGCGAACTCGGGATGGGAGTTGATCCCGGTGCCCACGGCGGTACCGCCGAGAGCCAGCTCGCAGAGCTCCTCGCGAGGGCCTGGCGGCAGCGGCGCCGGGCACGCTCCACCTGTCCCGCCTAGCCAAGGAACTCCTGGCCGAGCCGGATCGGCGTGGCGTCCTGGAGGTGGGTGCGGCCGGTTTTGACGACGGCCAGAGCTCGCGGCTCTTGGCCCGGAGCGAGGCTCCAGGGCGTCGAGTGCGGGGAGGAGGTCGCGTGCAGCGCCACCGCGCCGGCGACGTGGATCGCGGTCGGGATCACGTCGTTGGACGACTGGCACATGTTGACGTGGTCGTTGGGGTGGACGGGCTTGCGCGATCCGAGGGCCGCCCAGGAGCTCGGTCGCCCGGTGGCCGATCACCTCGTTGGCATTCATGTTGCGTCGAGGTCCCGCTGCCGGTCTGGAAGACGTCGACCAGGAACTGGTCGTCGAACCTGCCCTCGGCGACCTCCTGGGCGGCCTGCGTGATCGCCGGCGGCGATGGGGGTCGAGCAGGCCGAGCTCGGGGTTCACCGGTCGCGGCTGCCGCTTGGTCAGACGAGGGCGCGGATGAAGGCTCGGGGGAGACGCAACGGGCTGATCGGGAAATTCAGCTCTGCCCGCACGGGCTGGCGCCGTGGTCGGCGCCGGCGGGAACCTCGGTCTCGCCCATCGATTCGCGCTCGCGGCGGGGAGAGAGAACTACGCTCTCGGGCATCAGTGTCGCTGGCCTTCGGAATGATCATCTCGAACTCGGCACCCTTGCCCGGCTGGGCCGGAGCGGAGGACGCTGCCGCCATGGCGCTCCGCCACCGTCTTGACGATGTAGAGACCGAGCCCGCTGCCGGGGACCTTGCGGTGGCGCTCGGCCACCGAGCGGTAGTACTTCTCGAACAGCTTGTCGGCTTCCTCGGGGGCGAACCCGGGGCCCTGGTCGCGGACCGCCAGGTGGACCTTCCCCTCCTCCTCCCAGCCCCGGACCGTGATGGTCGAGCCGTTGGGGGCGTGCTTGACGGCGTTGCCCAGGATGTTGGTGAGAGCGAGTGTCAGCCGCCGCCGGTCTCCCCGGAAGGTGACCTCCGGCGTCACGTCCTGGGCCACCGTGCAGTCCCGGAGCTTGGCCTCCATCATCACCGTCTCGATGGCCCCGGCGACGAGGTCGGTGAGACCGATCGGCTCGATGGTCAGCTTGTCATCCGGGTCCTCCAGCCGGGAGAGCTCGGCGAGGGCGTTGACCATCCGCACCATCATCTCGGTGCTCGCCGTGATCCCGTCGATCGCCACCGTCGCGGTGTCCGGCATCTGCCCGAGCATCCCGGTGGAGAGCAGCTGGCCGTAGCTGTTGAGGATGGTGAGCGGCCGGCGCAGCTCGTGCATGGTGATGGAGAGCGAGGTGCCCCGGGCGCTGCTCGCCGTGGTCATCGCGGAGATCTGCTGGCAGAGCCGGCGGGCGACGGTCACGCTCAGACGGGTGGCGATGACGGCAAGGTCCTCGGCGGCGTCGATGGCGAGAGAGAGCCGGATTGTGTCGAGGCCGGCCTCGACCGCCGCCTTGGCGGTTGCGGGCCGGAGTGCGGCGAGATGGAGGAGAGCCTTCTCGAAGTGCGGTCAGCTCGAACGCCCTGTCGAAGTCGACCTCGTAGAAGGCCATCAGGGGCCCCAGGTCGTCGGCCGAGAGGGCCACCAGGGCGGCGCTCAGGAACTGGCGGGGGCCGCGGGTGCCACCCCCAGGACGCTGCTCGGGCACGCTCCCCTGGAGCTGAGCCCAGATCTCGGCGACGCGTTCGGAGTGGGCGGCGAGGAAGTCGGCGAGCTGGCCGGTCATTGCCCCGCCGAGTGTACACGCGCCCGGAGCGAACGGCCCAGACGGTGAGATGGAGGTTTACAACCCCGGCGGGGCCGGGGTCTGCATTCCGGGCGTGGTGACGGGTGCCGGGGAGCCGCCGCCCTCAGGGTGCCGGTCGCGGCCGGGGGGGCCGTGCCGGCGGGCCGGCGGCCGGGGCCGGTGGGCGCCGCGCCCCCCCGTCACTCCCGGGCCGGCTTCGTAGAAGACCATCTGATTGGCCTGGAAGTGGAGGTCGATCTTGGTGGTCGGGCCGTTCCGGTTCTTCTCCACCAGCAGCTCGGTCACCGAGCGGTCGATGTCGTCCTTGTGCATTCCGGGTCGGTAGAGGAACAGCACGACGTCGGCGTCCTGCTCAATTGAGTTATGGACAATTATGTCCTCTACTATGAAGTTGTGCACGCCGTCCACGGTGATGTCAAACACGTCCTCGACGCCGTCAGCCTCGACCGTCGAGACGGCGTCCCAGTAGACGTCACTTTCGGCCAGCCTGTAGAGCTCCTCGCTCTGGACGGCGGTCGCCACCTGGCTGGCGCGGGCGCGACTGAGCCCACTCTCGAACAGCGCGTCCCCGTTGTACTGCGTGCCCAGGGCCGCCTGAAGCGAACGGCGGCTCATGCCCGCTGACCTCATAGCCGGGAGCACCACCTCTCTCCAGGCGGCCGCCGGGACGACGTCGCGGTTCGGGTCCGCTCCGTGCGGTCGAGGCGGTCGGCGATCCGTGCGATGTGGTCGTCGGCGCCTGGGCGAAGGCCTCCCACCAGGGCCATGAACCGGAGCAGATCATTGCCACCCGAGATTCCGACGTGGTATTGGTCGCGGCCCTTGCCCCCCTGGCTGACCCTGCGGAGATGCGAGGCGATGTTGAGCTGGAGAAGCAGCGACCGGACCCCGTAGCCCAGGGCACGGCTGCTCGTCGCGTAATACACGCCAGGGACCTGATCCATCGATTCGGACATCTGGATGCAGCCGTCGGTTGACCAGAGGTGGCGCAATACGTTTATGTACATCTACTGGCTCGGTTGCATGTGCTAATTCCAGCAATAAGAGACAACAGAAAAAGTAAACAACAAAATGAGACACCTCCGCCCCCGCCACAGATGTCTTTATAAAGACAGATTTTTAATAAACTGTTATTTAAGGGCGGTTTGAGCAAGAGGAGAATTGATTGCCAAAAGTTAAAGCGGTTATAAAGCATCGGAACGTGGTCGCTTCTGCAACGCTTAATCAGAAAGTTGACTTAAACGCCGTGGTTAAAGGCTATCCGGGTGTTGAATACGACCTGAACAATTCCCTGGCTTAGTTTTCAGATTAAAACGCCGAAAAACTGCAACTTTAATTTTCAGTTCAGGAAAGATGGTTTGCACTGGTGCTAAATCAGAGAAGGAAACTCGTAGAGCTGTCATCAAAGTTGTTAAAGAGCTGAAGAAAGGTGGCATAATAATCATCAGCAAACCAGAACTCAAAATCCAAAACATCGTTGCCTCAGGCGGCTTAGGAGGCATGATTGACCTGAAAAAGCCGCATATACACTTGGTCATGCAATGTACGAGCCTGAACAGTTTCCAGGCTTAATCTATCGAATGGCAGAACCAAAAGTTGTCATTTTGCTATTTGCAAGCGGAAAACTTGTCTTACTGGAGCTAAACAAGAACAAAATGTTTACGACGCAGTAGAAAAATTGCATACGCTGTTAGAGGAACTCAGCTTAATATTTTACGAGTAGTAAGTTTTATTGTTTTTTTGCTTGTTTCAGAATTGTCTTTTGGCTTTCTTTGTCTATAGCTCCTATTTCGTAAAGCGCGTTAACTATTTCAGTTATTTTCAGCAACGAATGCAGTTTTATTCCAGTTTTTTCTAGTTGTTGTTTTCCACCCTCTTCTCTGTCAAGGAAAACAACGGCATCTGTCACGACGCCCCCTTCAGCTCTCACAGCTTCAGCAGTTTCTTTCAAGGTTAATCCAGTTGTGATTAAGTCGTCAATTAATAGAACTTTATCTCCCGAAGACAAGATTCCTTCCACTCTTCGACCTCGTCCATGCAAGCGGACACCCTTGCGGGCATAGAGAAAAGGTTTCTTAAGGTTATAAGCAACCTGTGAGGCAAAGATTATTCCAGTTACGGGTACTCCTGCGATTCTATCAAAGTTTCTTAATCCAATTGGATTGGTTAGATATTGAGCATAGAAGTCGCAGATTTCTCGATACGCATCCGGAAAACTAGGTATTACTCTTAAATCAACATAGTACGGGCTCTTTTTTCCACTTGAAAGTTTAAACACACCAAACTCAATGGCATCAATTTTGAAAAGAATATTAGCCATTTGGTTTTTCTTTTCTTCGCTGACTTTTTCTGTTTTCAATTTTTCACTTCCTTTTTGACACTTGATAAATTTTGTTTTGTTGTGGAATCAAGCATGCGGTTCGAGGCAATTCTTTCTTCAACAGTTCAGCGAACTCCATCTGGTTTGCCACAGTTGCAGTATGGTACGGCACGGCTACTTGAGGTTTAGTTAACCGAGCTATCTCGAAGCCTGTTTGCGGAGTTGAACCAGGAGCTATTCCAACTGTGCAGAAAACTACATCAAATTTTTCTTTTTGTCCCATAACTGCTAATTCTGGGAACGGTAAACTGTCTGCTGTATGATAGACTTTGACTTCATTTCGCTAGTTATGATGTAGGTAACAGGTGATTGAGCTGGATGATTGCATTTTTCTGCCTTTACAGAAACCTCGCCTAATTTTACTTCCATACCCGGCTTGATTTCCTTGAGACTCTCAAGCGGAATCGCATGTTTAAGTTTTTTAGTCGAAGCAGAATCGGCAATTATCATGCAGTTTGTTGCCTTTTGAATTTCAATTATTAAGCGAGGATCCAAATGATCAGAGTGTTCATGAGTTATTAATATCGCGTCAACTTGCCGTAAACTCTTGGGTTTGACGTCAACAGGATCAATGGCGATAGTTTTGCTAGGTGTTTTTAACAAAATTCCAGCGTACTGGTTTAGCCACACGAATAGGATAGTGTTCTTCTCAGGTATTTTCAAGATCGACATAAACTTGATTCCTCAAAACTAATAATGTATTCAGGTTTTAAAGAAGTTGTGTTTGGTCAGACGAGATAAGGCCGCCTTTAGTCTTTTGCTATTTTAAAATGACTCTATGCTATTAACATAAACAGAATAAATTGTCTCTGAAACTAATTCTATGCGTGTTTATTTAGGAAAGAAATTGACTAAAATTTAAAGTCTTTTAGTCATGACGTATGCGTCTTCGCCGTCAGAATAATAGCCGTTTATGGTTCTTGTAACTTCAAAGCCAAGTTTCTTGTAGAGTGAAATTGCCTGATGTCATTTGTTACTCTGACTTCCAAGAAGCATTGTTTAGCTTTATAGTATTCCATGCCCTCCAACGCCTTTTTGATCACGGCTTGAGCAACGCCTTTGCGCCTGTGTTGTGGCATAACCGCGATGGATACGACATGTCCTTTTCTTATTAAGCCGCCGAACCCATAATTTGACAAGCCAACTTCAATGCGGCACATGATATAGCCTGCAATTTCCCCATTTTCTTCTGCTACAATGAAGGTTTCTGGGAATCGCTGATGCAAATCCATAAAGAAAAAGTCAGTGTAGTTTTCTGGTAAGCAAACACGGTTAATTTGCATTACTCTTTGTAAATCATCTGGAACGAATTTGCGAAGATTAAAGGTTTGTTGCATTCTTTCGCCTTCTTAAACCACATTTCACTGTTGAAACTTAAAGGTTACGCTTTAAAGTTCAATTTGTCGCTATTGCCTGTTTAAGCGGTTGTTAAGTCTTTGTTTCTTCAGGCGCCTTGAACACTGGCAACGTGCGGCTGCCCTGAGGCATTGCCCAAACCCTTGAGGCTGAACCAGCAATCTTGAAAGCTTCAGTCAAAGCATCGTTAACAGCTCGAGCAGTTTTCAGTTTAAATATACTTGTAGCGTAGTAGTCAGGCAAGGATGAAACAAGTATGATTTGGTGGTTTTGTAGGGCTTTTAGGAGGTAGTAGGCTTTATGTCCGCCCATAACAAAGTTGCGTTTGACTTCGCGCTCAACATTTTTTAAGTCGCCAAGCCGCGTCATCCAATCGTAGAAACACTTGGTTTCCATGTCCCTCAGGGCATTCAGCGACAAGAATTATTACGCCTCCACGTTTGACAGCGTCTAATGCGTTATCCAAGGCTTTGTAAGCTTGGTACAGGTTAATGTCGGCTGGGTATCCGCCTGCACTAACAACCATGATGTCTGCTCGGCGGTCCAAGGTTACACGGTACATTTCATCAACAAGCTTCACGGCTTCCATAAACGCCTGCTCTAAATCGCCCGCAAAAGCTTTCACAATTTCACCTTTCTTATTTTCGACAACGTTAAGTATGAAGTCAACTTTGGCTAGCTTCGCTGCTTCAATCATGTCCTGATGCACAGGGTTATCCTCCAGATTACCTGTTCTAGCGTTTGCATGCAACAGCATGGCGTGGTTTTGTTTGATGGTTTCTTCACCGCTAACGGCTGGCAAAACGCTTTTTCTTCCCCGCCATAACCCGCATAATAATGAAAACCGACATCGCCCAATAGCACTCGCACATCTGCCTCAGCGAAAGCGCGGTTAACTAGAATTTTGTTGCCATGCGTCTTGGTTGTGCCTACATTCACTAAATCTGTGGCTTGGCAATCATGGCTAACAGTTTTTACCCGTTTAATAACTTCTGCACCAAGCAACGCGGCAGCTTCTTCAGGTTTAACTGCGCGGTGAGTGCCGCATCCAAAAATAACCGTGATATTTTCGTCTTTTACGCCTGCCAAGATTGAGTTCAGCAAGAACTGGCATAAGCATTACTTCGCTTGGCGCTTTCCGCGTGGCGTCGTCAACAACTATGGCGACTTTGCTTTCTGGTTTGGCTATTTCGCTTAAGCGTCTTGAACCGACAGGGATGGGTTCTTTTAATGCTCGTTCAACTTCAGCTTTGGCGTCGGGTGCACCTTGGACGGTCGGCAGCCTCAATGGTGCCAAGAAGATTTCGGGCTGGAACTCGAACGCAAACGTCGGTTTTTCCGTAGGGAAGCCAAACATCAACCATGGCCAGTCACGTTGCTGAAATGTACTCATCGCAAGAAACTATTAAGCCTTATCAAAACAAACCAAAAAATCTAACAGACAATTACTCGTGCCCATAAACTGAGTGAAGAAAAACAAAAGAGAAGATATACTATTAGAAACTGAAAATTAAACTAAAAAGAGAAAGTTTAAGCTGCTTTTGGTTTGGCTTTGTCTACTGCGCCGCTTAGGCTTGTCATTTCTGCGTTTGCTTTGCGGATTAGGTCGCCGATGGTTTCTTTGGTGGGGATTGCTGCGCTGACTGCTAGTGCCATTGCTTTTTGGTGTGCATTTGCAGTAGTGGTTTGATTGTGTCTTTGGTTGGGTAGCCGATGCTCATTGCTAATGCGAATGCTTCTTGGTTGTTTTGTTCAACGGTTTTTCTTGTGGCGTCAATGTCAACTTTGAGTTGGTCGCCGGTAATCATTAAGCCGTTATCGTAAACTGCACGCATGGATATGCCGAGTTCAACTGCTTTGATGCCGAGTTTTGAGAGGACACCTGCGAGTCGCTCGTTGATTGCTTCGCCTTTGCGCACAACAAGTGTGTCTTTGCTGACCCAAACGCTGCCTGATTCGATTCTTGTTGGTAAGCCTACAGCGTTGAGTTGGCTGATGATTGGGCCTGGAGGTTGAGCTGTGTTGCCTGCTGGAACAACCACATCCATGGCGGCTATGTCGCCTGATTTGGCGGTTGTTTTAACTTTGCCCCGTTCGAGCAAAAGTGCCAGTTTGAAGGGGTTTAGGTCTGTGAACAAGTAAACGTTTGATCCGTCCAAGTATTCCTCAAGCTTCTTTGAGTTCTGCTTGATTCATTTCTTCAATGGCAATTTTCATGAGAGTGTTCTTCAGGACTCGGAGGTAAACTTTGCCAGCCATGCTTTTCTTTAGTTCTTGAAGTTGGGAAGCACGAACCTTCTTGAGGCTAGCGATGCCGATGGATTTGTGTTCTTTAAGTATGTCTTTTATTGCTTCTACTTCGGTTGATTTTTCTTCTAATACTTGTTGGGACGGCATGATTTTTCCTCTCTTTATGGTTTAATTTTTACTGGCTCACCCATCGATGTCTTGATGAAAGCGTACTTTACGTTTTTGAGTCCGCGTTTAAGTTTTCCATCTAAAACACGAAGGACAGCATTGATGTTATCGACAAGTTCTTCATCTTTCATCTGTTGGGAGCCAACTGAAACTTGAATAATTGGTTGGTTACGCATTCTAACAACGACGGTTTTGCGGTGTTTGTTAATCAGGGCTGCAATATCAGCGTTAGGTGGAACAGGAATAGGCATTTTTCCTCTCGGACCTAAAACTGGACCAAGAATTCTGCCTACAAGCGGCATTAAGGGTGCTTCAGAAATGAAAACATCATATTCGCTGGCAAGTTTTCGCAGTTCTTTCTTTTTACCGTTTAACGCGTCTAAGTCAGCGCGTTCAATAACATAGTCAGCTTGCGCATTTTTTGCTTTCATAGCGAATTCGCCAGAAGCAATAACACAAACCTTGTTTGGTTTACCGGTTGCGTGAGGAAGTTCAACGATTTCTTGGATTTTGCCTTCTGGCGCTTTCATATCGATTTCCATGAATATCTAAGATCAAATCTACTGTCTGGTTGAATTTTTTGTCGCCAGATTTCGCTTTTGCTTGTTTAATTGCTTCTGATATGGTTTTGTTGTCTAGGGGCATTTTTAAGCCTCGTGCCAATGAGGGATAGGAAACCCATTATAAAAATATTCGCTTATCATTATTCAGTACCAAATAGCTGCTTCGTAGGTGCCAGCGTCAATTTCTTTTTGGACTTCGCGCGGGTCTTTGCCTTCAACGGTGACACCTAAGCTTACACAGGTGCCCAGCATTTCTTTGGTTGCGTTTTTAAGTGTTGTTGCTAAAAGTTGAGGACCTTTAATTTTTGCTATGCGAACCATCTGCTCCATCGAAAGGTTGCCTACTTTAACAGTGTTAGGTGTACCTGAGCCCTTCTCAATTTTCAGTTCAGCAACGATTAGTGCTGAAGCTGTTGGAGTGCCAACGGTTATTTCAAAGGTTTTGTCTTCAGTGTCAACGGTAATTTTACTGGAACTTTCATTCCAGCGTAGTCTTTTGTGAGCTCGTTAATTTTGTTGACAATAGCCATAATGTTTACGCCTAATGGACCTAAGTGCCGGACCTAATGGTGGACCTGCATTGGCTTGTCCGCCGTTTACGAGCAATTCTACAACTTTTTTTCGCCCATATTATTTTCACCAGTTTATTACTTTGCTTTTTCCACTAGTTTTACATAATCTGAATGTACTGTGATTGGCAAAGTGAATGTTGCCTCAAGCAGTTCAAGTGTAACTTCGCCTTTCGACTTGTCAAGTCTTGTGATTTTTGCCCGCATACCTTTGAACGGTCCACCAGTAATTTCCACGACGTCATCTTCGTCGAGGTCTTCCATAACTGGTTTTCGGACAATGTAGCGTTCTATTTCTGTGAAGCTTACAAGACCAGGGATTCTGGAGCGTACATGTCTCACACCTGAGATGGCTTCTTCCACAAGATGTGGTCCGTCAGCTTCAACAAACACGTATCCTTTTAGTGTATCTGGAACAAGAAGAGCTTTTATTGGAATATGGTTCATTTCAACTTTTGAAGCAATCAGCCGTGCAACGTTTCGTTCTTGCCCAGTTGTGGTTTTACAACGAAGATTTTTACTTGCTTTTGCTCTTCTTTCTTCTCCATAAAAAAGTTTCCTTCTAAGTTGATGGTGATGCGGTGCTGCCGCGCCGCCAAATGCATAAGATAGCAGTTTAATTACGAAACCGATTAAGCCAACTGCGCCTATGCCTAGGAGGCTGATTTTTATTGATAGCCAGAGCTCTTCTCTTCCTGGTTTTACAGCTAACTTTAAGGTTCTTGCTGCTTGTGTTAGCCAAGATTTTATTCCCATATTCATCGCACACCAAGATTTCATTTATGAATAATAAATGTTACTGTAACTTAGAGTTTAAAAACTACCTATAATTAGTCTTTTAAAGTTCTTCTTAGCTAAATTATCGGGCTAAACTTTCTTGAAAGGCAATCCCGCGTCCTTTAGAGCACTAGCAGTTTTGGTTTGTCTTCACTTTTGATTCCTTTCCAATCAAGAAATGCACACGAAACCTTTTCCAAAGTTTTTGCATAGCACTGCGACAACATAGCAGAGTCAATTGTGGAAACAGCATATTTGGCTATCATATGACCGAAAACAACTTCTTGCCAAAGCCATGCGCGTAAATTTCTGGTTGTAGTGTGTCCCGCCTATTCCAAGAACCGCTGAATCAGCAGTCTTAGAGAAATTAACAATGGCCGCCATTGCAGCGTGAGCAACAGCCTGCGCAGCTTTTGAATCGCTCCATTGTGTCTCCGAGCTACCTAACTCAACAAACATAGCAGGCACATTAAGGCTTGGACCATGATGAGTGCATTCATATGATACTTCATAGTCAAGACTTAACTTTTCTTTATAATGTAAAAGCGCTTTCAAAGCGTCACTCATGGCTGTTGCTGGAGAAACTGAAACTTCTCTTGGCAAACCGCCTAGTCCTGCTTCTGCAAAGTTTCCAGGCGTATGAACAGACAAGGTGGGTTTGCCGCTTACACTGCTATGTCTGGAAATAAAAACAATCATTTGTGCGTCAGGAAAGCTTTCAGGCAGGTTCTGAGCATAAACTGATTCTTGGCTTAGAGTGACAAGCGTTATTCTTTTACTGTTCATTTCAGCAGTGTATATTAGATTTTCCTGAAAGATTTCAGAAGTTTCTTCAAAAGGATAATTGTTGAGGATTTGTTGCTTGATATTTAAGCTTGCAATGTCCTTCCTTGACGCTACGATGAGAATCATACTCGTTCCCGCGTTATATTGTGATATTTGAATGAAAAGGGTTTCCATAAAGCTTATAATTGCTGTCTCTTCAGCGTATCTGGAAGGAAAGCAAGATGCATCTCATTAATTTCAAACACTTAACTGCCAAAGAGCTTGATTCACTTGTTGATTTAGGAATTGAGGTTAAGCACAACCCAAAAAAATACTCCAAAGCATTTGTGGGCAAGTCTGTTGCATTAGTTTTTCAGAAGACTTCGACTCGGACTAGGGTTTCTTTTGAGGTTGCTGCTACACAGCTTGGTGGACATGGCTTGTTTATTGATTGGCGGACTACGAACTTTACGATGGCAGATATAATGGATGAGGTTCAGTATTTGTCACGTAATGTTGACTGCATCATGGCCAGATTGCTCTATAATTCGGATTTATTGAAGATGGCTAAGGCGTCGCATGTTCCGGTAATCAATGGATGTGACGAGAAGTACCATCCAAGCCAAGCCTTAGCTGACTTGATTACTATAAAAGAAAAAAAAGGCACTCTCAAAGGCGTTAAACTGGTTTACATTGGTGTCCACAATAACGTTTGTAACTCCTTAATTGAAGGCTGCACAAAAACCGGAGTCAAAATAACAACAGTTACTCCGATTTTTAATGAAGCCGCACGTGACGAAGAGTTGCTGACTGAAGCTAATAAAACTGGCTTATGGAATTCAACTTTAGATGCAAAAAATGCGGTTAAAGAAGCGGATTTCGTTTATACTGACACGTGGATTGATATGGAGTTCTTTACTGACCCCAAGTTTGAGGCGGAAAAGGAGAAGCGGATTAGACTTATGATGCCTTACCAAATCAATGCTGAACTTCTGAAGAGTAGTGATGCCTACATTATGCATGATATGCCGATTCATCGTGGTTACGAAATAAGTGCGGAAGCTATTGAGAGTTCGAAGTCAGTGATTTATGAACAGGCAGAAAACCGGCTGTATTCAGCTAAGGCAATAATGCTAAAATTGATGAAATAATGCTGCGCTTTGTAGCTTTTATCAGAGGAATCAATGTCGGTGGTCGAACTGTTAAAAAAGAAAAATTACAGGAAGCCTTCAATTCTTTAGGTTTCCATAATGTTTCTACATTTAAGCAGAGCGGCAACGTAATTTTTGAAATTGAGTCGACAAACGCTGTAGAAATCAGAGCAAAAATAGAGGAAAAACTAAGCAAGCACTTTGGGTTATAGTGTCGTTGTATTCATACGGACAGTTCAACAGTTAAAAAACATGCTTGCACATTGACCCGTTTAAAGACCAAAACAAAGAAGGCACAAGCTTTCTGGTGACCATGCTTCAAAGCGGAACTTTCACATTTCCATTTCAATTGCCAGCCACGATTCCAAAATCAACCGCACAAGTAATTTTAGCTAAAGGAACTGAAGTTTTTAGCGTGACTCATGGCGGCGGTGAAGGAGCATTGCCTAACCAATTTATAGAGTCAAAGCTAAAAGTGAAAGCAACTACTCGAAACTTGAATATTATTCGAGAAATTATTGAAAAGTATGGATCTTAGGTTTTTGTTTTGTATCCGCATTTTAAGCATTTCGCGTCGTGAACGCTAATTACGTCTTTGCAGCTTGGGCAGGTATATTTTTCTGCTTGGTCTTTGAGGAATTCTTCCATAGCCTTTGGCTCTTAGCAGTTTTAGGTTTTCGACCATGCTCATGCTGTATCGTTCTCTGTAGCGTTTGTCGAGATGTTCAAGTTTTTCGCAAGGCATTGTGTTGCATTCGCTGCAAGATTGGAAAAGATGTTTGGTTAGTTTTTTGCAGCCTCGTTTGATGTAGCAGTTTTTGGCTCTGGGGCAGGCAGCCTGCGCAGTAGGTTATTTTGCCTTTTTCCCGTGGTATTTCATGTGTGTATGCAATGTAGGCTCTGCAGATGGCGCAGTTCATTCCACATGGCGCAACAAGTTCAGGGGTAAATTTGTTAGTGATCATTAATCGTTAATTGTGGCTACTGCTTAATTGTTTTGTCTTTGAAAAAACAGGATATCTCCGTTCCAATCAGCTTGATAGAATTTTAGCATAAAGTTGTTTTGGAAGTGGTTCGGTCCCGACGGGAATTGCAATTCTCCCTCTTTATATAAAACACACATTTTCTAATTATCAAGAAAGAATTGAAGCTGAATCGTGGCTGCTTGACATGATTGAGATTAAGAATCTTACAAGGAAATTCGGTGATCTAATTGCGGTCGATAATCTGACTCTGCGCGTGGACAAAGGAGAAGTCTTTGGTTTTCTTGGTCCTAACGGGGCAGGAAAGACCACCACAGTCAGGATGTTATGCTGCTTGATATCAAAGACAAGCGGCAAAGCTAGGATTGGTGATTATGATATAGGCAGCCCAGAAGATGCTCTGAAAATTAGAAAGATCATCGGGCTTGTCCCGGACAATGTCGGTCTATACGAGTCCCTTACTGCCTATGAGAACTTGGATTACTACGGGACACTCTTCAGGCTTACTGACTCCAAGCGAAAAGAGAGCAATGAATATTTTCTCAAGTTGCTTGGACTCTGGGATAAGAAAGATGCTCTGACAGGGACTTTCTCGAAAGGGATGAAACAGAAGCTCGCAATTGCACGCGCACTCATACACGATCCCGAAGTGCTTTTTATGGATGAGCCAACCGCAAACTTGGACCCCGAGGCCTCAAAGGCCGTGAGAGAATTCATACTCGATTTGAAGAAGGAAAAGAAGACCATTTTCATAAACACACACAACCTCGATGAAGCACAACGGATCTGTGATAGGATTGGTATATTGAACACCCGGCTAATGGCTGTTGGTACACCTGAAGAACTTGAACGTTCAATCCACGGAAGGAAGACAACGATTCAGCTGAAGCAAGTGAATGAAACTATCTTGGATTCACTGAGGCGATTGCAGGTAAAGAATTTGGTAAAGGAAGGTAACAAGTTAACAGTCGATGTCGAGAACCCAGAAGAGGAGAATCCAGACATGGTAAATGCGATAGTAGCAACAGGAGGACGCATAGAGACTGTTACGGTGACCAGTAGTTCTCTAGAAGAAGCGTACATGAAATTAGTGAGGGAGAAAACACAATGACCACTTGGATGCCTTGGAAGATAGCACGTAAAGAGTTGAAGGTAATTAGCAGAAAGAGAAGCATCATCTTCTACATCGTTGGGCTTCCTCTTCTAATCTCAATTGTTTTTTCATTCGTAGTCAAGAACCAAATAGCATCTGGAATTCCTACGACTTTACCATTAGGTGGCGAATCAATCATTTACATCTTCGTCGTTTTAGCAACCGTTCTTCCTAGTACAATTGCTGCCTATAGCATAGTAGGTGAAAAAGTTGAAAAGACATTGGAACCGTTGCTCGCGACCCCAACGACCGATGGCGAGATTCTCCTTGGAAAAAGCATTGCAGCATTCATACCACCGATTTTATCCACATATGCAGGAGCAGCAATCTTCATGGGAGCAACTGACTACATATTGTTAAACGGAGGGTTAGGCTACTATTATTTTCCTAATTGGAACGCTGGCGTTATGCTGTTACTTCTTGTTCCTTTTGCCGCTATTCTTAGTATTGAAGTTGCAGTGATCGCATCATCGCGAGTAAGCGACGTCCGGGGTGCAAACCAGATCGCTGGTCTTATGTTTATTCCGTTTGTCGCTGTCTTTTTCGCAGGGGCGGAAGGAATTTTTTCCTTCAGTATCGGTAACCTTTTGATATTCGCAAGCATTGTTTTAATCGCGGATGTAATCCTTTTCTTTTTGAGTAAATCTACTTTCAAACGGGAAGAGATATTGACAAAGTGGAAATGAAGGTCATAGGGTGGTAGCCAATTTAAATCGAAATGAAACGGGGAATGTTAAGGAAAGGCTTTTTTACTTTGACAATCTGCAGCTGCATTCAACGTTAGGATGATGTTTTTTGTGAGGGTTGTTGTATCATGAGGTTTAAGGAGAGAATTGAGAAGACAGCAAAGGCGACGCCCGAAGCTATGAAAATGGGCGCGTAACCTAAGTATTGAGCGATGAATCCCGCTGTTAAGACTGATGCGAATTCTCCTAGTCTTGTTGGTACGTGAAGCCATCCTATGTCGACGGAAACTGCAAAGTTGTTCTTTGTAACTTTAGCTACAATGGATTCGAAGAAACCTATACCAAGACCACGTTGGACGGCTAGCGCTAGGAAAAATGCAAGAAAGTAGATTCCGGAGTTTGCAAGTAGAACGCACGCCACTATGCCGATTACACTTTGTAGGATCGCGCGGGTACGATTAATTGGTTTTTTAAGTGTAACAATCGTTGCTATGGCAGCAATGATATTGTAGAGCATGAACGCTGCGCCTATTGACAAATAGTTGTATTTGAGTTGTTGATCCATAAAAACCGGAAGAAGCAAAGTTATTAATGGATAAGTCGCGAGACTATAGAACATCAGAGCTATTGAAACCTGCCAGAAGGTTCGGTTTCTGCCTTTGGGGCTAAGCGAAACTATTCTCTTTTGATTGTTTTCCGCTCTTCTGGGTGGGGACACTTGTTTTTTCCAGAGAGCGAGCGCGGGTAAGCCCATAACTGTTGAGGCGAAGATTAGGACAAGCAGTGTAGACGAGAAACCGATGTAGGAGATGCCTACACCCGCAATAGCACTTCCTCCAGCAATGGAAAACCATATTACGGCGTTGATTCTGGTGGCTTCGTGTTCTTCTCGGTTAGGTGACAAAGAGAAAATAGCGGTTCTGTTAACGGCCCAATACGAGGATTCCCTGAGGGCTTCCACAATTTTGCCTATGAAGAAACCGAATGTGGAATTTGCAAGAAAATAAATCAAAGTGGAAAAGAAAGTTGTGGGCCAATTAATTAGCGCGAAAACGTAGCCCCATCCGATTCGGTCTGCAAGGGCGGCGAATAGCAACCGCGCTGAGAGGAAGATCAGCGGATAAATGGAAAGCACAATGCCAATCTCTGCAACGTTAACATTTCTCTGCAATAGAAGCAGTGGAATTATCAGGGCGAGGGCTCCAGAAACTAAATAGTTGAAGGATGTGTCCGCTATTACCCTATTCATCAGGGCTTACCTAGAGTAGTTTAGCTTTCACTTCAGCGTTTGAACTTTTAAAGATTGACGGTTGTTAGAGCCTTGATTTGCTCGAATTCCAATTTTTTTTAATGTTGGCAATCTTTGTGATACGCGGGTTCCTACTAAGTTAAAACGCCATTTCGCATTATTTCTGCTGTTCCATCCAAATAACCGACAACGATTGTTGGTTTATCAATTAACATATCTACATGGCATCTGACGTTACCAGGTGCCAGATGACAGGTGCCTCGTAATTTTTCGTCTTCAAGCATATTCCCAGTTATTCGTGCTTTATCGTTTAAGCCTATTCCAATTTCTTCCAGAACTGTCGGCAATCCATATTTTTTCTGAGAAGCCAATATTTCTTCTTTAATACAGTCTAGCGCTCGATCCTCGCAAGTGAATTCTGTCATTATGCCATCTTTGAAGTAAACAGTTATGGGTTTTTCAGGAGTTACTTTCCCTGTGTAGCCACCCACAGTAACATCACAAACCACTTTGCCATTTGCTTTTTGTTTCATAGGATAATGCTGTCTCTCTTCTTTTCCAGTTTCCGTATTCACGACGTTGATAATTTTTCCTTTCTGTGACCACACTTCACCAACTGGCAAGTTTCCAAATTTTCCACGATTACCATATACATTTGGTGGAACAATTGTGCAATCGGTATCAAATTTAATCTGTTTTGAGACCTCAATTTCGACATCCGTCCCTCGAGGAGAGGTGATATGGATTTTTTTTATGTTTTTAAGTTTTTGAAGTACCTTGTTTGACTCGTCAGCCATTTTTCTATAGTTACATTGCAGAGGCCCGTTAATTGCCATGTCTAAGGTTATGCCTGGAGAATGAGCCCAACTTATTGGCACCTGCTCAATGGTTTGGTGCAATAATTCTATTCTCGCACCTACTTCCTTTAGGTTCCATTCCGGATTATGGCTGTAATCGAAGAGACCTACTCCAGCTTTCGGAGTTTCCCTGCGAAGATACTCTATGAGTTTTTTCGGAAAGTGTTTGTAGGGTTTGTTTGCTTCCAAATTAAAGGTCGTGACTTGTAATCCATAGTTTTCTGCTGCTCTCTGTGCAGCTCCCGCCATTATAGTCGAATTTCGGTTGACAATTAGGTACGAGGTGTGAGTCTCCAGTTTTTGGCAGTACTTCAAGAATTCCTCAATCTTACATACAATTTTATTGAAGTCTTCTTCGTTTATTCTTTGCATGTTAACAATCCCTTGCCGGACCAACAAGATAAAAGCAGATTATGAAGATAAAATATTCGCAGCACTAATTACCGAGTCATCAGAGAAATAAAACCAGACCAAAATTAAAGAATAGTATTTTTCTTCGGAGTAGAAAAATGATCGCTAACTTCACAAAGTTAGTGTAGAATCACGGATTTATCTTGAAAGCTTTATTTCTTCTTATTTTCTGCCTGATCGCCGAACCAACTTTGGCGCCAGTTCAAGATTTCCAGCATCTGACGTTCTAATTCTTCGTATCTACTCTGGTATTCATCTGCATTCCATTTGTGAGGCAGATCATATTCAAACTCAATCGACGGAAAGTCGTTATTTGATTCATTCAAAATGTCTCTAATATACTCTGGAGGAACAATCTTGCTCGGTAAGTAAGGATCGACAAGTGTTTTCTCTAATCTTCCTTTGGTCATTTTTCATTTTCTCCTTATCTAATATTTTCAAGATAGTCTAATATTTCTTCTTATCGACCCATAATAAAAACCAGCGGTTCTCAGCAATCCAGCCAATCTCTTTCTATTATGGAGTTAAACCAAGCACGTTCCTGTCTTGTTTCACAAAGTATTGCGAAGAAAGCTTTTTGTTAAAGTTAGCTTAATGTTATTTGGCACATCCAATCACATCCGCAATGCAAATATGTTGGGCTCTTTTTCAATTATTCGACTAAAAAAATTGCTCATAAAGAAAATCATTCGTTTTCTCGAATACGGTAATTATCTTTGTTTCTCTACTGCGTAATTCTTAATTACCCCATTATCCAAAGTCTCTGACTTGAAGGTATACTAAAATGGTAAAGATGGATTTCGGAGGCGTCATAGAGGACGTCATTACTCGAAAAGAGTTCACGTTAGCACAAGCCCAAAAAATCCTGAAAAATGAAGTCGTAGTCTCGTTAGGCTATGGCATTCAAGGTCAAGCTCAATCACTCAACATGAGAGACAAAGGAATAAAAGTGATTATCGGGCAGGAAAAAGAAGGCGTATTCAAAAAAGAATGGGACAAAGCAGTTGCAGACGGATGGGTACCAGGCGAAAACATGTTTCCAATGGAAGAAGCAGCTAAAAAAGGAACAATCAAAATGTTCCTCCTCACAGATGCAGGACAAAAAGTAGTCTGGCCAAAAATCAAAGCAACCCTCAAAGACGGAGATGCACTCTACTTTAGCCACGGATTTAGCATAGTATACAAAGAACAAACAGGCGTTATCCCACCTAAAGACATCGACGTGATCCTTGTTGCTCCAAAAGGCTCTGGCACATCCGTTCGCAGAAACTTTGTTGACGGAAGTGGCATAAACTGCAGCTTCGCAGTCTTTCAAGACGCAACAGGCAAAGCAGAGCAACGCGCTAAAGCGCTCGGCATAGCCATCGGCGGAGGATACCTCTTTCCAACTACATTTGAAAAAGAAACGTTCAGTGACTTAACAGGAGAACGAGGAACATTGATGGGTGCGCTCGCAGGTATACTCGAAGCACAATACGAAACTTTGCGCGCGCATGGACATAGCCCAAGTGAAGCATTTAACGAAAGCGTCGAAGAACTCACACAAAGCCTAATCCGATTAGTAGATGAAAACGGTATGGACTGGATGTACTGCAATTGCAGCGAAACAGCACGCATAGGTGCACTCCGATGGAGACCACGTTTCCAGAAGCTACTCAACCAGTATTTGATTCACTCTATGAACTGGTAGCTGCAGGAGAAGAAACACGCATAGTTCTTGAAAAGAGCAAAGCACCTGACTACCGACAGAAACTTGCTGATGAATTAAAAGAAATGGGTAACAGTGAAATGTGGCGTGCAGGTGCAACAGTCCGATCATTACGTCCTGTCAAACAGAAAAAACAAGAGTAAATTTCTACTCTTCCTTTTATTTTTTTCTCTAAGTTTTTGACGCGGTAATTTCGTTTTTCAGTTTCATTTATCTCTGAAACAAAAAAGAAAAAAGTGAAATAAGCTAACTTATTTCTTGTGTTCTTTGAGAACAGTCATCGGTGAGGTGTTAGTTTCGGAGATGCCAGGTACAGCTCGCAAGATTTCGCCGACAAAGTGCAAGCTGTTTTCATTGCTTTCTGCTTTGAAGAAAATGACAAAGTCCCAAAAACCGAATAGGCTCCATGAAGATTCAATCATTACGCCTTTCATTGGCTCTGTAGGCATCTTTTTGAATGCTTCCCAGAACTCCCCGCCTTTTCCTGAAATTGTTTTTACTAAAACTTGATATTTCATCATGCTTTTTTCCAATTTAAAACACCAGTCTTAATTTTCTAAAGACACGCCTTTAAGCCTCTGTGACTGCTTAACCACAATCACAACCGCTCAACCTATTTAACGCCAACTTCTCCCCTAGGAACCTCACAAATATCCAGATTTCATCACATTCATTTCTGTTGTTTGATTATACGTCAAGTTCTTCTTTGTTGCGCAAGCTAATTTTTTATAGTTGAAAGCAACGCTTGCTAAAACAAGGCGAGCATAGTCTTGGATTACATTACAGTCTCCGCAGTGGCTATTTTTGCAGTGACGTTATTCTTGATGATTAAGCGTCCTCGGGGTTTGCGTCTCGGTTACGCCGCTGGAATTGGCGCGGTAGCTTCATTGTTGCTTGGCACGGTTAGTTTGGGCAGGCTGCGCAGTCTTTTTTGAACATTTGGGATGCAGCTTTAGCGTTTCTTGGTATAATTGCGTTGTCTGTGACGTTGGATGCTATGGGCTTCTTCAGATGGGCTGCATTGCGGGTGGTAAAGTTGGCTGGCGGCAGTGGATTACGACTTTACTTCTACATTGCTTTGCTAACTGCAGCTGTGAGTATTCTTTTTGCGAATGACAGTGCAGTTTTAATTTTAACCCCGATTGTTTTGGAGATTGTAACTTGCTTGGGCATTGGCGGGAAGGGCAGGCTTGCATATCTTTTCACTGCAGGTTTAATCGCTGATACAGCAGCTATGCCATTGATTACAAGCAACCCAATCAACATTTTGAGCGCCGACTTTTTCAAGTACAGTTTCATCGACCATTTGATTTTCATGGGTCCAGTCGCGGTGGTAGTTATATTCAGCAGCTTATTGCTGATTTACCTGTTTTTCAGAAAACAAATACCAAAAACTTACGATATAGAAGCTGCAGAGACCTTGACTTCAGGGAAACCAGCGATTTCGCCTATTTTGTTGAGGATAAGTTTGGCACCCTTGTTGCGATAGATGTGGGTTATGTTTTAACTTCTTTGAATAGATTTCCGGTTTCGCTTGTGATTTGCAGCGGCGAAGTGTTTCTCGTAGCAGTTTATTGGTTTACGTTGAAGCACAAAGGTTCAGTAAATGGTGAGAAGAAAGGGCTCACTGGATTTGGCGAGGGACATCAACTGGGATATTGTGCTTTTTATGCTTAGCATTTTCTTCGTGGTTCAAGGTTTAGAAACCGCAGGCGTCACAAACCTGTTGGCTTCTGCGCTTGTAGCGACAAGCAAGTTGCCGTCTGTGCTTGGAGTATTTGCGCCAAGCATGATTGTAACAGTTGGCGCGAGTTTCATGAATAATTGGCCAATGACGATTCTGGGTTTGCTAAGTATAAAACAAGCAGCGTTACCGGGACAACCTTAACCCGACTTGATTTTCAGCAACATCATCGGAAACAACTTGGGTCCACACTTTTTCCCGCTTGGGTCACTTGCGATTTTGATGTGGATGGAAATAATGGAGCGAAAAGGCGTCAATCTTAGCCTTAAAGAATACCTCAAAGTCGGCGCCGTACTGTCAATAGCGCAAGTTGCTATTGCATCATTGGTTTTATGGGCGGAGCTAAGCGCGGGCTTCAAGCTTTTTTAGTATCTCCCGGTAAACTGATAACGCCTTTTTTTCGTCTGTTACGCCTTTTATTAGCATTCGTCCGCCGTTGAAGAGGCTAACTTCATAGTTTTTGTAATTGAACATGAGGGCCAAACGTGATTTCAAACGAACATTGAAGTGTTTGTTTACGGCTGGGTAAATTTCCTCAAGGTTGAGCTTTAATGGTTTTTCCGGGTTAATGTTCGCTGTATCTTTTCCGCAAAGCCAAACTAGCCGTTCGCCGCCAGCGACCTCGGATAAGTCGCCATGGCAAACGGGACAGCGAGTGCTTCTGGATATGTCAATGGTTGTGAAGTCCATGTCGCTGAAGTCGCAAACCAACAGTTTGCCCTTCAAAGTTTGCCCCATTCCATCCAAAAGTTTTATGGTTTCCATAGCTTGCAAGGCGCCAATCACTCCAGGCGTAGCTCCAATCACGCCGCGGGTGCTGCATGTAAGCAAGTCGTTGTCTGAGAGGTTCGGCATCAAACATTCCAAGCAGCCTGTTTCAGGCGGAGCAAACACTGACAGGTTGCCTTCTATGCCGATGGCTGCACCAAAAACATATGGGATTTTTAGTTTTATGCAGGCACGGTTAACAAGATAACGAGTCACCATATTATCTAAACCATCAACAACACAGTCCACGCCACTCAAAAGCCGTTCGACATTGCTGGCGTTTACGTTTTCAGTGAAGGCTTCAGTCTTTATAAGCGGATTAAGTTCTTGCAGACTTTTTGCGGCGATTTCAGCTTTTGGATAATGCAAATCAGCGATGGTGTAGAGGATTTGGCGGTGAAGATTCTGCAGCTCAACTGTGTCCTGGTCAATTAAGCGAATGTAGCCAACACCTGCTAAAGCAAGATAAAGCGAAGAAACGGCACCCAAACCGCCTGCGCCGACAACAGCTACTTTAGACTTAGCCAAACGCGCCTGCCCTTTTTCACCCATTTCTTTCATAATGACTTGGCGACTGTAGAATTCTTTAGCGAATGCTTCCTTTTTCCGCTCCATCCAAACCAATCATTCTCCAACATGAATGTTATTATCAGTGTTATATTTTGCTTTTATTTCTCAGCACAAGAATGAAAAAGAGCAGGTGAATGGTTTGTCAAAAAAATTCAATTCCATAAAAAAATGCTGACAGCTTTTGAATAATAAAAGAAAGAAGCTGGTAGAACATCCTGCACATGCAAACTATTGAACTATGTTGAAAAACAGGTAACACAAAAAGCGACTATGTGAGTGGCACTTTAATCAGTGAAAACCAACCTTAAAATAGTGAGGTGTTTAACAAATTATTCATATCTGTCTGGGAGATTTGCCTTTAATGTTGAATTGCTCTTATAAATTTCTCTTAACCTTGTCAATAGTGTCGGTTTCTTAGAGGTGTTTTGTCGTCTCGGATTCGAGTGATTCGGGCGAATCTCAGCGCCATTTGGCTCTTGTACTTTGGGCTCTTCTGGATTTCATTGTAAGTGACTTCAACCACAATTTTAGGAATAACGACCACCTGATGTCCTTCCTGCTGAATCAGCAGATCGCTCAAGTTGCTTGGTCATCTCGATCATTTCAGCATCGGTTAAGCCCTTGAAAGTTTTACCCAAATCGAAAAACTCACCTGTTCTGGGTCTATTGCTGCCAAGATAGTAGTCTGAGAGCCAACCTTTCCGCCTGCCCATAACCGTACTCAGCGGCAGTGATAACAAGGTCTAAGGGTTCAAGGACAGTTTTGATCTTTAGCCATTTTCCTCTTCGCCCAGGCGTGTAGGGACTATCAAGTTTTTTTGCCATCAAACCTTCGTGCCCAGCTTTAGTTGCTTCTTTAAGAAAACCTTCTGCCTTCATCAGCTTTCATTGGTGATATTTGTTTTGATAAGCTAATTTTTCCAATGCTTTGAGATAAGATTTGCCTGCGTTGCAATATAAGGCAAAGTAATTAGGCTGTCACCGTTTAGGTAGAGAATATCAAAGAGGTAAAGTGTTAACGGAATTCGCTGAGCCATTCTGTCAACGTTATGAACTCGTTTGAATCGACGCATTAAATGCTGAAAAGCAATCGGATAACCAGCGCTATCTAAAGCGACGACTTCACCTTCAACGATTGCTGATCGCGCTTTAACGTTGCTCTTTACTATCTTCAACAATTTCAGGTAGGCTCTCTGTTACGTTACTTAGTCTTCGACTGAAAATCTGCACCTCCCCGTTTTGCAAATGAATTTGAACCCTTGCCCCATCATATTTGTATTCTAAAGCGGTTTTACCACCATGTGCACTCAACGCTTCAGCAACCGATTGGGCTGTTTGAGCAAGCATCAGTTTTACTGGTCTAAAAACGCTAAAACCCACCTTATCCAAGCCCTCTAAGCCCTGGGTTTTGAGCATTGCCGCAACTTCTCCTATGTCACCCAAGACCATACTTGCATGCTGCACCTTTTGAAGAGGAACATCGAAAGCTTTAGCAACAGCTTGCTCCATCAAACCTTCATGAAGCCCTGTGCGCATTTCGCCGGTAAAGATCTTAATCAAATACTTGGCTTCAATTGGTGTGGCTTGGCTGAAGAGAGTAGTAATTAGGCGTTCTTTTTTGAGTTCTGGAGCCTGAACCTGAGGTTTGAGCAATGGCTTCGAGTGTTCGCCTGACTTCGGTTATTGTTAAGGATATTTGAGTTAGTTGGGTTTGTTTCTTGGCTTTAGTGTGTTCGAGAATTGCTTGGGTTGCTGAGCCGATGTCACCCGTGCTTGCTAAGGCTTGGCGAAATTGACCCAAGTCAAACTGGGTTATTCGTTCTAAAGCATTGATCAAAGTTGACCAGCTTACATCCAAAGTTTTTTGAGTATATTTTGGGAAAGCTCTTCCAACCATCATGTTGGTGGTAGGTTCAATATCTTCTGGCGTTGAGCAATTTAAGATAGTTTGCAGTTAAATCTATAATTTCAAGCCGTTTTGTTGTAGCTTCAATTTTTTCAAGCAATTCAGAGAGAGATTTGAAAGAGGCACTCATAACTTGAAGCCAAAAACTGTACTAATAAAATATTCATGCGAGCGGCCTATTAATGAATTATTACCACGTAAATGAACACTTTAATTTGATCTAAGAAAAAAGATAAAAAATCAGAAAAGGGAAGAGTTCTCTAAATAAAAGAATTTAGGAAAATACAGAGAACGTTGATTCGCCTTCAGGCTCTTTTTGTTTATCAGTGATTTCCTTAATTTTCTTTTCAAGTTCCTCTAATTCTTTAGTGTTGCCAATTGCTTTCTGACAGTCTCTTGCTTGCTCAAGTGCACTAAGGCTATATCTGTCAAAACCCTTAGCAAACGATATATCAGCCGATTTCATGAAGAACTCAGCACCTTTTACAAAGTCTTTGAGAGCAAAAGCAGCTTCACCAGCTTATAGTAATTTCGCTGCACCAAAATAGTTCTGCCCTTTATAGTAAAGTTCACCAGTTTTGGAAAACATGTCTTTTGCTTCTTCATATTTACCGTTTTCCATCAGGGAAATAGCTTGTTTATGCATTTTGATGGGGTCTACTCTTTCAGTCATGAATTATCACTCTAACTCTTTATTTTGCGGCGAACTCCCATTTAGATTTTCCTCTTCTAAAAAAATAGAATAGAGAAATAAAATACGAAATCTGCCAAAATCGGGTGATATAACAATAAAAGGCTCCATTAATACTCAAATATGGCATAAAAAATTAGGTGAAAAACATGCAGACGGAATATAACGGGCGCAGTATAACTTTGATAGTAGCGCAAGCAGTCATCGCAGCCCTAATTGCAGTAGCAACCTTTCTCATACAAGTTCCAATTCCTGCGACAAAGGGTTATCTTAACTTCGGTGACATCGCGATATTTGTTAGCGCCCTTACCTTTGGTCCAATCGTGGGCGGGTTTGCCGGGGGAGTTGGATCTGCAATTTCGGATATCGCTAGCGGATATGCGTACTTTTCACCGTTCACACTTATCATTAAAGGAATTGAAGGACTCATAGCAGGTTTAATAGCGAATAAGATAAGCGGAAAAAGAGACATCATCGCCGTGGTTATAGGAGGCGCAGAAATGGTCAGTGGCTACTTCTTAGCCGAGTTTTTCGGCCTATCAGAAGGCTGGGCAGCACTAAGCGAAGTTCCTTTCAACATACTACAAGTAACTGTAGGCGGGATTGTGGGCATTGCAATCGCCCTCTTACTGCGCAAGAGATTCCCAGAAACATGGATCGGCTCAAAAAGAAAACTACCTCAACAGCTTAAAAGCTAGATTTCACAGAGAATAGTTATGAAACTGCCGCCTGGAAAAATACCATTAGACATTCTTAGGGACGTAGTTTTCAGAAACCTTGGCGCCGAACGCAGCGAAGTTGTTTTAGGTCCAGCGGCAGGAGTGGATGGCGCAATCTTGGACATGGGAAACAAAAACGCCATCGTTTCTATGGATCCTATCACAGGTGCAGTTGAACGCATCGGATGGGAAGCCATCAACATTAACGCCAACGACGTGGCAACATTTGGAGTTGAACCAGCCTTTTTCTTCTCATGCTTGCTCTTCCCAGAAAACGCAGACAGCAAAATCGTCGAAACCATAAGCACGCAAATGCACAATGCCGCAAAAGAACTTGGCATAGCGATCGTAGGCGGGCACTGCGAATCAACACCGGACTAGCAACCCCATCGTTGTTGGATGCATAATGGGCTTAACAGAAAAAGGCAAATACGTTACGGGTGCAGGAGCCAAAACAGGAGATAAGCTGATTTTAACAAAAAGCGCAGGGATAGAGGGAACCTCAATCTTAGCTTCCGACCGAGAAAAGCAACTAAAAAAAGTTCTTAATACATCCCTACTTGAAAGCGCTAAAAACTTCTACAAACAAATAAGTGTGGTAAAAGATGCCTTAACTGCTTACAAAACAGGCGGAGTCCACGCCATGCACGACCCAACCGAAGGCGGAATACTAAACGGCATCCATGAAATGGCAGACGCCGCAAGCTTAGGTGTACACGTTTTTGAGGAAAAAATAACAATTGAACCAGAAACCGCCAAAATATGCAGGTACTACGAAATTGACCCTTTACAACTGATTAGTTCTGGCGCATTTCTTATAGCTGCCCAGCCTGAAGCCTCTGAAAAAATAATCGATACATTAGGCCAAGAACACATTTATGCAAACGTCATTGGCGAATTCAGCTCAAACCCAAATAAACGCATACTAACGCACAAAGACAATAAAGCAGAGATACTGCCAAGACCAACCTCAGACCACTTATGGCTGGCATTATCACGTTAAATGCTATGAAAATACGTAAAGACAATTGGAAACAAATAAAATTATATTTAGATAATACTCAATACCAATATCAATAAATTTAGAATAGGAAGCATTAAAATTGTTGTTTTGGCGTCAAGAATTCTTGGAAGTCAGGGTTAACTTTGCCATATTTCTCTTGAATTTCTCGGTTTAGGCAAGTCCAATCGTCAAATATCAATGGCCATATTTGGGTAGCTACAACTCGTTTTGAAATATATTCTTTGATCGGTCCGCTTCTTTTGATTACTCGGTTGTGCCAATCCACTTCGATTAATCCTCCGCGGCGAAGATGCTGCAAGTTCTGATAAACCCTGTCTGAATCGATTGGATAGCTTAAGTTTGATAGATCTTCAAGCAGAGAATCAAAAGAAATTTCGTTTTCTTGCCGCAGACATACCACGGCAGCTATATCCTGCACCAATCGTCCATTTCTGCTCAGGTAGAAAGTCTTTCTTTTCGGGACCAAAACTTGCTCAAGTCTGAAAGCATGGCGTTTATAGAACCACTTCTTCACCACTTCAGCAAGAAAAAGGTAAGTGACGACCATTAGTACCAACGCAACGTAAAACAAAGGCGGGAGAGGAACAAAATGGAACACTTTCCCCACCTCAGTATAGGGAATAATAATAGCTGCTGCAACTACCGAAAGGCACTAATCACCAAGATACTTTCCAGGTTTGCTCTTCCAGAAGGGCGATTGCCTAGTCCTAATAACAAAAACCACCAATGTTTGAGTACAAAGTGATTCTACAAACCAAGCAGTTTGAAATTGTGATTGCTGAAAAATCGACGCCAACGGAACGCCTGTTGCCAAAGCAGTTATCGGAACTCCAAAAATAAATGCCATTATGAAGAACGTGGCGTAATCAAAAATCGAACTAATTGGTCCTTCAACAATCATGAAGTTTCGGATGAAAGAAATGTCCCATCGTTTGGGCCGCTCAATATACTCTTCGTCGACATTATCTGTGGCTATGGTTGTTTGAGAGAGCGTATAGAGAAGGTTGTTTAACAGTATTTGGATCGGATAACATTGGCAGAAAAGGCAAGAACAATGCTGCACCGGCAACGCTGAACATGTTGCCAAAGTTTGAGCTGATACCCATCATAACATACTTCATTGTGTTACCGAATGTTTTTCTGCCCTCAACTACACCCTCAGCAAGTACTGTCAAATCATTTTCCAAAAGTATGATGTCTGCAGATTCTTTCGCTACATCAACAGCATTATTAACAGAGACACCAACGTCAGAAGTTTTGAGTGAAGGTGCATCGTTAATACCGTCACCCATAAATCCCACCACATGGCCATTGCTCTTCAACAAATTAATTATTCGGTCTTTCTGAACTGGAGTCACTCGTGCGAATACGTTGGCTTCTTCAACAATTCGAGCCAACGCATCATCGTTCATTTGAAGCATGTCGCTTCCAAGAACAACACCTTTAATTTCGAAACCAAGCTGCTCACAGACTTTTCGCGTAACTAACTCGTTATCGCCAGTTAAGATTTTTAGTTCAATTCCTTCTTTGGCCAGAAGAGCGCAGTGACTCTTTCGTTGTTTCCTTTGGAGGATCAAG
This sequence comes from Candidatus Bathyarchaeota archaeon, assembly GCA_963729805.1. Classification (GTDB taxonomy): domain Archaea; phylum Thermoproteota; class Bathyarchaeia; order Bathyarchaeales; family Bathycorpusculaceae; genus Bathycorpusculum. Next base: position 28,492 of record CAVSPH010000013.1, read on the forward strand.
AAAAGCCACAAAGCCAAGAAAAACCATTTCGTTTTCGTCATTAACTGAGTAAACAGCTTTGTCTTCTCTGAGTTTTTTGTACGCAACTCCTAAGGCTCTCAAGCCTTCGGCGCTCAGATCAAAATACTTTTGTTCAATCTTTCTTTCGAAGTTCTTCGCTAATATCCTGTATAACTCCACCTAATTCGCAGTAATTTGAAACCTTTAGGATCTCTTCTGGGGCACCTTTTGCTATGAAAAATCTTTCTCTATCATGTTCGACTACAACGGACACACGTCTTCTAACAAAATCAAATGGGACTTCATCAATCTTTTGAAAACCACCGATGTCAATGTCCTGATGAGACAAGAATGGCATCGTCAAGAGGACTTTTCAAGCCAGTTTCATAATAACTGTTTAAGTAAGAATACAAGAGCACTTTATCATCATCGGTACCTTCGGAATCCACATGCAAAACAAGCGATATGCGATTTTCCGTTAGAGTCCCTGTTTTGTCAGTGCATAAGACGTTCATGCTACCGAAGTTTTCAATCGAAGGAAGGTGCTTTACTATAACACCTTTCTTTGACATGTTTACAGCACCCTTAGAAAGGTTCATCGTAATGATCATTGGCAAAAGTTCAGGAGTCAAGCCCACAGCTAGGGCAGCTGAGAAAAGAAGCGATTCGATTATTCCACGATGAAACAGGGCAAGCACAATAAAAACAAAAATAACCAATACGAACGTAACCTGCATGATAAGGTAACTAAACCCTTTAACGCCTCGTTCAAATTCTGTTTCAGGAGGCTTTGCCACGAGTTTCTTGGCGATTTTTCCGTATTCAGTAGATCCACCGGTTCGTACGACAACTGCTGTTGCTGAGCCACTTACAACGGAAGTACCCATGAAAAGATAATTGTTCCATTCGGTAATCGACCCAGATGATAAGTTTATTAATTCCAATCTGTTTGCCGTCTTTTCAACGGGGAACGATTCACCAGTAAGAGCACTTTGATTAATGAAAAGATCCTTAGCACTAATTATTCTCGAATCGGCAGGAGCTATATCTCCAGCTGAAAGGAAAATGATGTCACCGGGAACAATCTGAGAAAGCTTAAGCTCAGTCTTTATCTTATCACGAAGCACTGAGGCAGTTGTGCTTACCTTTTCTTTAAGAAGTTCCGCAGCATTTTCTGCTTTCGATTCTTGATAGTGATCTATAACGACGCTGATTAATACGATAGAAAGTATAATGGTAAAGTCTGGAACGTCACCAGTATAGCCAGCAAACCCAGCTGCAAACAAAAGTATCAGGATCAAAGGACTCTTAAAATGAAGAAGAAAACTGACTATGCTGGAACGCTTTATCTTTCGTGCCAATTCGTTGGTGCCGTAAACATTTAGTCTTTCTTCCACTTCTTGGGAATTTAGACCCTGAGATGAGGTACCAAGTCGAGATAATATCTCATCTGTTGGCAGAGTCAGAACTTCTTCGGTGTTTACTGGAGGCTGCGCTAAAGGAACATTTTCTTTGACAGTGAATATTTCTGGATTCCTATGAACGCCATCCGCCACGGTTCTCTCCACCGTGCTCACTCAACCAAGAGTGAAACCATTCCACAAATAGCAGAAATATCATTCTTAAAAACAGTTCCTAGCTAAAGATAATGAAAAACCGAGCCGCAAACTAAAATCAAAATAAATTAGACTTCGAGATTTGGAAACCTATAGAGAAAATTGTCAACGTATTTTATTGATTGACCCTCTGGCTCTTCTTCAATATTTACAATATCAATCTTAAATGAACAAATTCTTATTTTATATGAGTTATCTTTTATCAATCTTGGTCCCGAATCTTTAGGCTTCCTTAATTCTACCAAAGCTGGCAAAAATAGGATCAAAACCGTAATAGCAACTATCACCGTTTGAGAAGCCAGTACATACAAACTCTGAACGGCTAACATCTAACAGTTTATCGACTAATTCGCAATATAACGATTGCCCTTACCCAAATGCTCCGTTTTCCCCCAATCACTTTTAGCCCTACCAAACAACTTCCCAATCAAAAGATCACAAAAAGCCTTCGCACAAATGAGCACATTATAGAAAAATGAAAAAATTAAAAAAGGCATCAACCATTGGCTACGTTTTCTGCCATCTAAATAAGCTCCAATTCCAATTTCAAAAAAAGGCGCATAATTACCTACAAAACTATAAAATGAAACAGGCACCACAAACCAAAGAGTACCCGCTATTGATGAACCATTTAGAATAAGCAAACCGCCAATAAAGAGAGAAAGCAAAATCAAAACAGGCATGAAATAAACATGCAAAAGAAGTAAACCATCAATTTTCTCTTTTCGCTTCATTTTTTTGCTTTTCAAAACCTTGCTGGCATGTTTGAAACAAACTTGCATGTGCCCTTTTGCCCATCTGTATCTTTGCCGCCAATATGCTTTCCAAGTGCTTACTGCTTCCTCGTAACATTCAGCGTCTCCTACATACCGAATTTTATAGCCTTCCAAATAAATTTGAATTGTTAGATCAGTGTCTTCTGTTAGCATTGATTCGTCAAAGCCACCTAAACTCTCGATAATTCTTCGCCTAAAACCGCCAATCGTCCCCCCAAATTGCGGCATTAGACCTAAAATATCTCGCGCTTCTTGATCAACTCTATATCCGCCTATTCGCTCCAAAGCAATTAAACGGGTAACAATATTTTGTGGCTCATTCAAAACAACTGGTCTTCCTTGAACCGCTCCGACCTTAGGGTCAGAAAACTTCTCCACAAGTTTAGTTACGACATCATTATTTGGAATGTAGTCTGCATCGAAACAAAGAACTATGTCGCCAACTGAATGGCTTAAACCCGCATTTAATGCAGATGCTTTTCCTTTCCCACCGACTTCGCTGTCACGGTGTAACACCTTCATGAACCCATATAGTTTTGCATAGTCGTCTCCAATTTTTCCTGTACAATCGGTTGAAGCATCATCTATCAGTATAACCTCAAGTTTGCTTTTAGGGTACGATAGCTGGGTCATTTTTTCCAATAGTCTGCCGATTACATGTTCTTCGTTGTGTGCGGGAATAAGGATAGTAACTTTCGGTTCGTATCCTAAATTCAAGTTTGTATCTATAGGACTGCCGTTTTTTGATTTTCTTAGAACAGTTATTGTGAAAATATAGTGGCGAACTAAGTAAGCTACAATAAATAGTGAAAGAAAAACAAATATCAAATTTAATATTTCAATTATCAATGTTTGCCGTCCAATTTGTTTGTTGTTTTTTAGGTAGAAAACTTAGACTTAATGACCAGAAAGGTATTATCCACATTAAATTTAGAACAGGAAAAATTAGGGTATAAAAAACTTTGAATGCTACGCCGAAAGAAGCATAGCCAGCTAAAGAGAAAGAATAAAAAATTAGATTCCAGAACACCCCAACGAGGTTGCCGACTGTTAGAATTAACATTTTTCTATTTAAGCTGCCGTTTAGCTGAAAAATAAGCGAGAAGAAAAGAAAATTGAATACAAATAATAGACAAGTCGATTGAATATTAATTAGTCGCAGTGAAGCCACAAAGCAAAAGATGATAGTGCATAAAAAGAAAAACGACGCTAAATTATTCAGTCCTTTCACTTGTTTATTTCTTTTCTCCTTGGAATTGCATTTGTGAGAAGGAGTCTTAGTTGTTGTTTACAGTTTTAAGGCATCAGAAACTTTGTTATAGAAGAAAACTCTATTTTAATTCTTCTTGTGATGGAGTAGAAATAACTATGTTGCTTATTACTCGACAAAGTACTTCGAAAACTTCGTCCGCATTCAAATTATCGGTATCTAAAACCAAATCGAAAGGTTCGAAATCCTCATCTAAAACAAAACCGTAGAGTTTTTTGTAGATTGCCTTTGTTCTATCTTCTTTTTCTTTCAAAACTTTGAACGCTTCGTCAACACTTATCTTATCGCGAATAGCAACTCTTGCTGCCCTCTTTTCGATTGAAGCTAGAAGCCAAATTTTGAAACCCTCTTTAAGCAGCCAAGGCATCGTCCAACTGTCTAAGAGGACGTTTCCTTGCTGTGCGTATTCAAGTAGCTTAGCATCTACGGCTTGATCAAATTTCGGGTTACCTGCTCTTTCTTTTAAGAAATTTAGGCCTTCAGGGCTTTCCCACCAGCCTTGATAGGACGAATTATACCCTTCTGCCTTAGCGAGTTCCTTGAGAGCGTCGCCACCTGAATAACATTTCAGATGATATTTCTCAGCAAGCTTCTTTGACAAAGTGCTTTTTCCTGTGCCAGCCATTCCTGAAATGCAGAGCACTATCTTTTTCTGTGGAAAACAGAGTTTGGAGTTTCGAACCATCGGCGCCACCTTGTTTTCTGCGTCAAGGCTCAATAGGCATTATTCCTATTATGCGTGATGAAAGCAACCCAAAGAAGAACGAGCAAATTGGGTACCAATAGAACACAGGAATCCGATTAGCAAGTGCTGACCCAACAGCCTTTCCAGCAACAACAAGGTGTGCACCAGCAATTGTGCCAATGCCTGGTATGTAAGCCATCGGACGAGGGCCAAACGTTGGTGTCAAAACCAAAAACCACACGATCAAATAAACAAAAGAAATACCAAACTGAACCATTTGAGGCTTAACCATTTTCGCCTGCATATTTTTTACTTGAGACTCTTTCTTTTTCAGTTTCTCAACTTGTTTCTTGTCGTTTGCTCGCATAGCTTTCATGGTTTCTGAACGGTATTCTGACATTTCCTTCTGCATAACTCGATATTGTTCCCAGCCGACGAAATAGTTGATGAGAACTCTATTTATTCCAGAATTAATGAACGCAATGACCGCTGAAATAATCAGAATAATAACTGTTGCCAAAGGCATCGCGGAAACTGACAAAGACATTGATTTTCCTCTTGATGATATGCGTATGCGTATCTCGTTTCCTTGTTAATAACCGTTTTTGCTCCTTTAAGTTAGAACGATTTTGAAAAGAGGTTTTTCTGGTTAACAAATTCTTGTTTGATTGAGTTTTGTTTACAAAATTTGTGTAAAACTCCATTGATGGCAGAATTTTCAAAAATATCAGAAATTCAAGTCTATATCAAACAACTGACAACAAACTAGTAACATACTCCACCAAGCGGAAAATTATTCTAGAAAAAATGGCTTGTTAACACAAAGTTTTTCAAAACTCCTGTCTACGTCTTGTTGGAAGCTGTTTTAGCAATTTCGCATGCCCAACCTTCTATGTTTTGCCAGTCTCTTGTATCATGCACTTTAGTTGTGTCTAATCCATTTTTTCGTAGGCTTCTTCTGTTTACTCTAATCATGATATCTACAATTAACCCGTGGCTTTTGTGAAAATCTAAGAAACCGCCGAAATATCCCAGGGAAAGCGGATTCAAACCATATTGCGAAGCTACATTTTCTAAGTATTGTGTTTTCGCTTTGTCTCCAGCTTTATCGTGTCTTTCAGCCATCTGACAACTAACAAACAAAGCGGTCTTTCTTGTTCTTAGCAGCTCAGCGTTTTCTTGTAGAAAGTTAAGGGTTTCCTTTGTCCATTGGTTGGCTCTTATACCACTTCCAACGATGAAGATGTCATACAAACTAAGTGTTCTAAGCTTTTTTTTGGCATCAATAATATCGACATCGTAGCCTTCTTTTTTTAGAACGCGCCCAATACTCTCAGCTATCCTTACAGTGCCGCCCCATCTGGTTCCGTAAATTACAAGGGCCTTCATCCTGTTCCTCAGTTTGACGATTTAATTCTGCACTTAAAGCTAGGATTAGCTAGCGGTTCTACGATAAAGGCATTATTGATAATAAGATTACAAATAGGCGTTTTCACTTGATTTAAAAAGAAAAAAATAAAAAAGGAAAGAGATTTGTTTTGTTTTTTGTTTATCGCTTTATGCTCGCTTTCTGAGCGATAGCATGATTATTGCGCCGACAATTGCAATTACGATTATGATTGCTATGCCTATGCCAATGATGTAGTTTTGTGTAGTTGCGAGATCAACAGTTTGCGGTGCTTGAGTCACTACTGGGGTAACTGAGGTTGCATAGAAGGATGATTCAGCTGAAGAACCATAGTATCCATTTGAGCCTGCAAAGTTTGCGAACACTGTGTACGCGCCTGGAACATCTGGAGTATAAGCAAATGTAAACATGCCGCTTGCATCACTTGTAGTTGTTCCGATTTGTCTATAGTTGCCATTAGAGTCCAATACAGTTAAGGTAACTGGGACACCGGTTGTGTCTGTTGGCATTGCTTTCTGCATGTAGACGTATTCCATCCATTGACCCATGCTATCTTCGGAAACTGCTGGAACACCACTTGGGAAATCAAGCTTCACTGTGGATTGCTGTGTGCCTGGAGAAACATCCATCACAGTACCCCGTATCGTGACTGGTGTACCTACAGATGTTGCTGTATCAGGTGCAGTAACTGTTGTTTGAGTTGGACCTTGACCGACACCATAGATTTGTTCATCGTAGTTGTTGAGATAGACCTAGAACCCCGTCTGCAACAGCAAAGGTTGATGGATAAGCCCATCCGCTCATTTGCCAGATCAATTGTCCAGTGGTTGCGTTTAAGGCTCTAAAGTCGTTGCCTGCTTCGAGCGGTGTTTCTGCTGAGTGCTCATGACATCCGATGTAAACTATGCCGCCTGCGATTCCTGCCATCATGCCTGGGCTAGATTTAATGACACCTGCTGTTCCTGGTGGAATAATTGGTGTTCTCCAAACCAATGCGCCTGTTTCAAGGTTATATGCTGATACTGAGCCACTGTAGCCTCCAGTGTAGAGCATGCCATATGCAGTTTTGACTTGTGTACCAGAAATCAAGCTAGGCCAAGTATAGTAGCCAAAAGCGCTAATGGTTGCTGTTTGCGAATCAGAGGTCCACATTAAGTTTCCAGTCGTCATGTTCCAAACATAGTATGTTTGACTTGGAATCTCTATGCCTACGAAGACGTCGCTAGCTGGATCTGCATGTTCGTATAGAATGTTTTGGTTGTCTTTTGCTGGTGTATCCATTGTATCGGTTACGATGGTTGTCATGTACATCAGGGTTCCTGATGGTTGTCCACTGCTATTTGGTGCAAGACTTATCGCCCAAGCTGTAACATTGTCCGGATAAGTATAGGATGGCGCGCTGGTGCCGGTTGGCCAAGAGCCATTATAGCCCCAAAGGAAGTTGCCTAACACTACACCTGCAATAGTCATCGCGCCAGTTGCTGGTGAATCAAACTGAGATGGCATCGATACGTTCCAGTCATAGCATGGATTAACATTCACTGTGTTTAGGTTTAGTCCTGTGAAATTCGTTATCGTTGTAGTGGACCAATATGTACCGTTCCAGTAGTATAATCCCGTTGTTGGTCTTGCTGGAATTGTTGGTACGTTGGCTTCGTAGCCTAGTGGTGATGGGGTGGCTCCGGATGCTATCATGGGTATAACTTTGGATGAGTTCCACTGAAGCATGTTATAGATTGGACTTGCAGCTGTGCCGACGTTGACTGCGCTATAGCGTAAGTTTTCGCCGTTTGGACCATCAATCTCATATCCTGTTGGTGCATTAATAAGGTGCATTTCTGGAACACCATATTCTGGTTGATATCCAACTGCATAGTTGCTTGTGAATAGCCAACCTGGATTTTGGATTCCGTGCTCGTTAACATCGTCTTGATCGTAGTAGTAGCCAAAAGCAGGCCTATTCTGAGCACCCGTTACTGCCGTAGTGTTAACTGTGTACAGGAATTGCCCAGTCTTAAGATCAATACAATCAAACATTTCACTGTAGCCACTAGTATAGTAGTTTGGAGAATAGTAAAGCCTGCCATACATGATAATCGGCCCTTCTCCACCATAAGTTGGAGGCGTCATTCTTGGCTGATATTGAGATCCTGTGTTGAAGCTGTTTGCTGGTCTTCCAGTGTTACTTCCACCAAGAATACCAGAGTCTTCTTCTGGGACTGTCCACAATACGTGTGCACTAGTTGGTGCTGTACCGTCTGCCTGGAATGCGTTCTGAGAGCCTCCGTTGTTAAAGTCATGTTGGTCTGCTAGCCAATTTGAGGCGATTAGGTACCATTCAGTGTTTTCTTGCTCTATTGGTCGAGTCCAGAAAGATGTTGGTACTGGATTATAAGCTGGTGCAGTTAAGCCAGTAAGTGAAACAGGTTGTTGCTGTACCATAAGCGTCGTTGTAAATGAACTAGCATCCAATGTAATTCCAGTCCAATCGGTACTGACACCTTGTGTGGCATTGTAGTTGATTGTTTGTTTGAGGAAATTAACTGTAAATGTGTAGTTGCCAACTATATCAGGTGTGTAGCTCATGTATGTTGATCCTGTTGAGTCAGATCCGAACACTGTTTGTCCGTTGTAGTTGATGATTTCGTTCATGCTCCAAGATGAATATCCTGGAGGGGTCGATGTTGGAAAGTTTTGCACTGTGCCATCTGGTTTTGTAACTTGGAATGTGTAGTAGTATCTTAGAGAGTAACCTACTGTGAGGCTTCCGCCTGAGTTTAGTGGGACCTGTGGATTGAACATTACGATGTTGTCTGTTTGACCAATGCCAATTGGGTTGGGTGCGGTGATTATGAAGACGTGTGTAGGAACTTGGTCTTGGAATCTGGTCCAGAATAATAGCCTACCGGTAGAAGCGTTCATGTCTGCAATGCTAGATGGGAAGTTCATGCCTGCTTGTATTGCTGCATAAGTTGCGTTGTTATAACTATCAGCCGGGTGTCCTGGAATTGGATAAAGACCTGTTGCGTTAACTGTTGATAAAGCGCTTATTGAAATAGCCAATGATGATACTAAAATTGTCGCGATAATAATAGCTATAGTTTTATTTTTAGATATTTGCATCTATTTTTCTTTTTCTCCTAATAGTTTTTTATTGAAAAGAGCATTAGCTCTTTCAATGGACACCTAAATCAACAATTCAATTAATAAAACTTTTGGAGTCTAGAATTTTGCACAAAGCAGAGAAAACAAAACTATGAGAAAAGAAAATAGTGGTTGTTTTAGTCAGTCTATTTTCGATTTCCAATGTAAGGTTTTCGTTCAAACCTTTTTGGCCTATTCTCCAAGGATTCTTCTGAAAGCCGGGAACATTTCAGCTGCTCGTTCTCGCATTAGCAACTCATAATACTGATAAATGATACCCACTGACAGCAATATACCTGTTCCTGTACCGAAAGCGCCAAGGAAATCTGAAAGCCCAGCTACGAGTCCAACAATGATTCCGCCAAGTACCGTAACTACAGGAATGTAACGCTTAAGAACCGCTTCGATAGGTCTTCCTGACTGACGATAACCAGGAATCTGCATGCCTGAATCCATAAGTTGTTTTGCAACTTTTGACGGACCTAAACCACCAACTTCAAGCCAAATTAATGAGAAAACGGCGCAGAAAGCAACAATAATACCTAAGTAAGCTGCAGCTCGCAATGGATCAAGAGCAACTTGTTGAATATTTGTGGGCGCAGTAGTGTAGTAAGCAATACCGCCAACGGGCGTAACACTGCCAGATGTCACGTTTTGTTGAAGTCACCTATAAACTGGAACAGCAGATTTGTTCCAGGAGCAGGTCGCCCCTGAGTGCTCCAGAGCAACTGTGCAGAAGAAGTAAACGTTTGCAAATAATGCTGATGCAAATATGACTGGAAGGTTTGATACATACAATAGTTTGATTGGATACTTGCTTCTGAATCCCTTGTACCCTGCGTAACTCATTGGAAGCTCAATTCTAATTCCATTCAAATAGATAACCAACATGAAGACTCCAATGGTGGCAAAGAATCCAAGCAAAGACGGATAAATTCCGTTAACTGTGACCAAATAGTCCATGATAGAAGCGTTTGGGTCATTGCCCAAGAGAGCTGAAAGAGACCCAACAAATAAACCTGTAGTGGGCGAAAATGTGTCCCAAACAACTGTCTGCGCGACACCAGCCATGATAAACAAGCTAATGCCGCTGCCTAGTCCCCAGCCCTTCTGGACAAGTTCATCCATTAACATAACAATGATGCCTGCGAAAATAAGCTGCAGGAAAATAACTAATGCGACTGCCCCAGTGAGTGCGCCATACATGCCGCTAATGATGTAAGCAGCAGCCTGAATGCCTGTAAGAACAATAGTGAAAACTTTGCTTGCAGAAGTGAATAAGTCCTCTGTCTTCAGCGTTGGACATGTCGCATTCAATAATGTATGAACCAGCAAGCAACTGCAAAATTAAGCCAGCTGTAACGATAGGTCCAATGCCTAACTCCATTAATGTTCCACGGTTTGAGGCAAAAATAACTCTTAATGGCTAAATTGATCTTGCGCTGATGCTGAAACACCGTAAAGTGGGATTTGAGCCATTACAAGAAAGATAACTAATACAAGGCCAGTCCAGAAGATTTTCTCGTTAAAACTTACTTTCCGCTCAGGCTTTTTAATTTCAGGCAAAACTCTGCCAATTGGTTTAAAGAGACTGAGGAATCTTCCGGGCATTTAGCAGCTTTACTCTCCGTTAGCTTGGGAGCTTACGATTTCTCCGCCTGCTTTCTTGATTTTTTCAGCTGCCGATTTTGAGCATGAAGCCACTTAAACCGTTAATGGTTTTGTGACTTTTCCTGTACCTAAAAGCTTGGTGTATCCCAATGCTGTCAGGTTAATTTGTGGTTTTTCCTCTTGGCTTGTTCTGGTTATTTCTTCAAGTTTTTTGAGGTTGAGAGTGTTTATGGTGAATATGAAGACTTTGAGGCGAAGTGAAACCGTTTTTACCAAAGTAGTCAGGTTCGTGAGTTACAACCTAACTCCACAGATGCTTGTGACGTCCAACTTTTCTGTGACCCTTAGAGCCTGATCTCGGTGTTGACCTATCCTTCCGTAGCCCAGTGTCCTTGAACCTCTAAATTTCCGTATTTTTCTAAGTTTATGCGGCATTTTGATCAGCTTCTTTATTTATTGCTGGTTTCAGCTTTTTTAAGCTTGATTTCGAGCACACCATTCTTGAATTTGGTGTACATAACGTCTGGAATCACTACCTTCGGCAGATTTAAACTTTTATAGTATCTGCGGTCTTTTGATTTTGCTGAAAGGGTGAGTTTTTGGTCTTTCACATGAATTTTAAGAGTTTCCTTATTAAACCCTGCGATTTCCGCTACAATGGTTATGCAATTGTTTTCTTGAAAAATATCGATTAGTGGTTTTGGTTCTTGAATTTGCGTTCAGCAAATTTTTGGATGGCCGAAAGCTTGAGGGAACAGAGATTGATTTTACGCGGTAAGCATGTTCAGGTTTGAATTAATCTTTGTTTTTTAGTTTTAGCGGTTGATTGTTAAAATCAAGCCATTTACGGTTTTTTGTGCTTCTACGCCATTTTGCGCTCAGTGTCTTTCCCCTCCAATTAACTAACGGATTTCTTCATCGATATTATAAAACGTATCGCACATAAACAGTGAGAAAACACGCATTAGCCCCAAAGCAGTTTACCCATGAAAATGACGAATTGCATGCTTATTTAGCTGTCAACATCAACACCGGTAAAACACGTAATTTGAAGATGAAAACAAGTAAACAAAAATGTCTCAAATTCCGGAGCTAACAATAGAATTAACGAAGATAACGTAGTGTTTCAGAAATTTATGGTTTTAATATAAAATAAATTAAAAAATAAAAATGATGGCAAACGCTGGCTATTTAGACCATGCGTTTTACTAGTTCGTTTATTGCTTCTCCGCGGTAGCCTGCTTCGCCGCCTGCGTTGTAGCCTTTTTTGGTTTTGCCTTTGTAGCCTTTGCTTGGCGGATGCAGCTTGAATAGTGGCTGAATGTCGGGTAGTTTTTGGAATTCCACTTTGCAGTTTACTATGGCTTCTGCGAGGTCATCGATTGATTTGTATCCTGCTTTTTGGATGTATTCGTCTGTTAGTTTCTTGTCGCCTGCTAATCTTGCACGTTTCTGCAACATCATAGTAACGGTTTCTTTTGTGGGTTCTCCCTAGGTGATGTAGCTGTTTACGCGTTGCAACATTCCTTTGTAGGCTGGTCGACTGTCGATGAGTACGGCATGGTTGGTGTGCAGTAAATGTAGGAATTCGAGGGTTTCTCTTGTTTCTTTTTGGGCGCTTACTGTACCTCGGATTTTAACGACAACTAGGCATTTGCATTCTTCTGTTTTCTGCGTCATTTTACTTCACCCAGTCCACTTGAGTAATCAAATTATATGTTTTTCGTAAACCGTCAAAGATTGCGCATGCGTAAGATGGCACTGTACTTGTTGAACCGTAGCTTCTCATCCACAGGTCTTTAACGCCAGCTAAGCCAAAAATGACTTTGGCTACTTCACTTGAAACTAAGCCTAAGCCTCTGGGTCCTGGAACAATAACTACTCGTACGCCGCCGCATTTTCCTTCAACTTGGAATGGAACTGAATGAGGTTTACCGCAGCCGCATTCCCAACTTCCACATCCACGTTTTACTGGAATAATGTTTAATCGGGCGTTAACCGCTGCTTTTTCAATGGCGTTTCGGACTTGACTGGCTTTTCCTGAGCCTAAACCAATGTAGCCGTCTCTGTTTCCAACGGCGACTATGGCTTTGAAACGGGATTTTTCGCCAGCGTCAGTTTGTTTCTGCACTAAGTTAACGTTTATGACTTCTTCTTGAAGATCAGGAATCAAAGAATCAACTATTTGGGCTTCAGAAATTTTTATTCCACTAAGGAAAACATCTTCGATTGTTGTTATCTTGCCTTCTTGAATCATTTTACCCAAACGGGTTTTAGGAACCCATGTCTTCTAAGTTAGTTTGTCTTTCTCTTCGCATTTGACTTGATTTCGACTCATGCTTTCTTTCCACCTTTCTTACTTGCCTTTTCTTTTTGTGCAGCTTTTCCTTTGATGCTTTGGGCTTTAGTTGCTTTTGCTTTTGGTTTAGCGGCTCTAACTTTTGCGACAGCCTTTGGTTTTAGTTGCTTTTTTAGCAGATGGCTTTTTCTGCTTCCAGCTTGGGAAGCAGCAGCTTCTTCCTTTGGCACTGGAAGCTTTTACGGGTGCTTTTCTCTCTTTTGCTGGAGTTCTTCTTCGCTGGAGTCCTATTTTCTCCTGGAATCACTTGTTTTCCAGTCTTGAATGAATCGGTGATTTGAGCCTTAACTTTGGTGAATTGCTCAGAGATTTTTTCTGGTGCAACACCTTGTGCTGTGTATTTTGAGAATTTAGCTTTGTATTCTTCGGAGCCGGAACCTAAGCTTTTAGCGTATTTAGCTATATGTTCGCCTTTCATGCGTTCCTTAACAATTTTTTCTTCACTGTGAGGAACATCAACACCGCCATCTAAAACTCCGCTTAAAGCAGCGAAAATTTTTGCTCCTTTAGTAGGAGCAACTAAGCCAATATCTAGGATTGCTTCTTTAATGCCTTTAGCTTTCGCTTTTAAACCGCAAAGCAAACCTGTAAGGTAAGCTGCTGGAATGTTGCCAGTTGGAGCATTCCACCCATAGTTCTTAATGAGTTCACGGCTGTTAGCTGCAGCTAAAACCTCATCACCGTGCGGTTTAGCAATTATTATTTGTACTGTAACGTTTTTAATTGGAGCTCGAGTAACAAGCCGGGGCTTTCCAGAAGAAACCAGAGCCTTTCGCGCTTGGTAATCAGTTTTTCCTTCGCGTCTACGTCTTAATTGAACACGGTAATTGCTGCTTTTTGCCATCTTAACGTTTCCTCCATAAATCATTAGCTTTTAAGTTACGTTCCAGTTCAGCTATGGACTGGAATCTGCCGCTGCCCGCCATCCTGTAATATTGGCTGTATGTCTCTTCAGTTATGACTCTGCTGGCCTTCAAGTTCGCGAAGTTTGCGTCTTAGAGAACGAATCTTTAGCATCCAAGCTTCTTTCTTTGTAACTTTTGCGTGGCTAGCACCAGTGATGCTGCCAGGACCACTGCGTCTGCCTTTGAGTTTTTTCTCGCGGATGATTTTTGCTCTGGATCTGCTTACGCCTTTTTCAGGTAGAGAAACAATAATTTTCTCGTGAATTAGCTTTCTTACTTCTTCACGTGTAATTGCGCCTTCAACATCATCCATTCGTTCAGGGTTAATCCACACGCGGTTTTGCCCAATTTTTAAGATTTGAGCTGCTAAACTTCTTTGGCTCTTTAGATCAGTCATTGTTTCTCTTCTCCTCTTCTTCAGCCTCTTTTTCTTTGATTTAGCTTTTTTCTTTTGGCTTCTTTTCTTTCTTTCGACTTTTCTTCAGGCTTTCTTCTTCTTTCTCGACTCTTTGGCTCTTCCTGCCGTATCTTCAGTTTTGCTCTTGCTCTGTTTCTTCGCCTTCAGCTGTTTCTTCTTCTTTCTTTTCGGCTTCTGGCGAAACTTTGAAGTTTAAGATTTTAATGTTGAGTTTTTTGGCTTCAGCAATGATTAGGGCACGTTTTCTTTTGCCGACTGTGTGGGCTATGCGTACTGCTTGGGTGTTAGGGTCGATGGTGGATAGATTCTTGTACGTTGTAGACTATGACTTCGCGGTATCCTGATGGATGCAAGCCTCTGGCGATTTTTGGTCCTTTATAACCAACGCTTACGCCTGCTGGCCAGCCCTTGATTTTTCGTCTAATCTTGTTATCTAATCCTCGGGGTCTTCGCCAGCTTAGGCTGAAACGGTCGTACTTCCAGCTTTCAGCTCTAACAAATTTGGTTTCTTGTTTTTAGCGCGAGCTCTAACTTTAAGTGCTTTTTGTGATAGTGATGGTTTCTTTTCGGTTTTTTCGGGTCATTAGGCAACTCCCTCATTTCTTTCGTAAACATATATGCCGTCAAGGAAAACTCTCGGATCCTTGTCTTCTTACTCTTGTAGCTTGCTCAATGTTGGCGGCGGTTTGACTCACATCCTCCAAGTTTATGCCTTCAACAATGATGTCGTCGGGTTCAATTTTCACTTTGACATCGCCAATTAATTTTATTCTGCGTGCTCTTCGTTCGCCAGTAAAGTTTTCAATCAAAATGGATCTGTCTTGAATCTTTACTGAAATTGGAAAGTGAGAGAACACGATTTTCAGTTTGTATGAATAGCCTTTTGTTACGCCTGTTATCATGTTTTGAATATGTGAAGTTATTGTTCCAACAAGAGCGGCTTCCTTTTTGCGTGGCCATTTTGCCCAAATGCGAATGTTTTTGCCTTCGCCTTCTATTGCGATTGGAGCAAACGAGAAGTCACGCATTAAGGAACCTTTAGCACCTTTAACATTGACTTTTTTGCCTTCTAGACTGACATCTACGTTATCGGGAACTTGAATAGTTTTGGATATTTCTGGAAGCCGCATGAATAACACTCCTAATACACGAAGGCTAAGAGCCTTCCTCCAATATTCTTTTCTTCAGCATCTCTGTGTGCAATTACGCCTTTTGAAGTGGAAACAACCATTATTCCAACGTCTCTTGATGGCAGGTACTTCTTTTCCCAGTCTTCAAATTCATCAACTTTAACTGGATAACGTGGTTTAATCGGGCCACACTTGTTTATTCTGCCCAATAGTTGGACTTTGAATTTTCCAGAACGTCCATCGTCAATAAATTCGAATTCGCCTATGTAGCCGTTCAGTTGCATTATGCGTAGAACTCTTCCCAAAAGTTTAGAGGCAGGGCTGATTATGCATTCGCGTTTGTTTCGCATTTCGTTGTTTATGATGGTTATCAAACCATTCGTTAAAGTGTCCATGTTTTTTTACTCCTACTCATATTTTTTGAACCCAAGTTTTGGGGCAGCCTCTCTGAAACAGTGCCTACATAAATATAAATTGTACCGTCGAATAACTGGCCCATAAGCGCCGCATCTGACACATGGTCTTGAACCTTTTCCATATTTCCGTTCTTTCTTTAGTTGCTGTTTCCCATACATTCATCCTCGTTTTAAACGATTTCGACTCCTAACGTTTGTCTAACGAAGATTATTGATTCTTCAGGTGTTAACATATGCTTGCGACCGATGGTTTGTTTTTGTTTTCGTCGAATCTTTACTCGTTGACCTGGACGATTAACAGAGACACAAATATCCATGCCAAATATGCCTATTTCAGGGTCATATTTTACGCCTGGAATTTCCAGATGCTCTTTCAATCCGAAGGCAAAGTTACCACGTAAATCAAATGAAGACTTTGCAACTTTGTTTTCAACAACAGGCAAGACTTTCTTTAGGAAATCGATTGCTTTTTGCTTTCTCATGGTTACGACGACTGCGATGGATTCGCCTTCGCGTATGCCAAAGTCTCGAATGGTTTTTTTGGCTTTTTTCTTTACCGGCGTTTGACCTGTTATTTCTTTGAGGACTTTGTTAGCTTTCTCAAGTGGTTCACCTGATTTTCCAACATTAAGGTTAACTACCACTTTTTCAATTCTTGGCCTAAGCATTGGATGCTCTGTCCAAGTCTTAATTATTGCTTCTTCTTCAGACAACTGCGGATGCCTCCGGTAATCCTATGAGTGGTTCAGTTTCACCTATGGAAAAGATGAAGTCCAAAATTGTTTGGTAACGAGCACCTTGTGAATCTTCAACAACTACTAGGGCTTGGCGACGTTTTTTAGCTTCTGTCTTCTCTATCTCCACTATTTTTCCTTGTTTGCCAATGTTTTTTCCGCCAGTAATCACTGCAAAGTTTCCTTCTTTGGTTTTCAAGCTCAAAACTACTTGTTTTTCTGGAAAAGTCATCTTTAGAATATCAAATGAGTTATAGGTTACTTCTTCTGGGTGCTTTGGATCTGCAACTTTAATAAACATATTTGAACCGTCGTGAAGTGCAATTTGTACACCTTTTGAAGCAGTAGTTTTGTCTTCAACTCGGACAAGTTTGAAGTTTGCTTCTTCCTTGCTAATTGGATTCAAAACCAATCCCTTGTTGGAAGGCATCACACGGTAGTACTTGTTCGCATCAGGCATTGAGATAACATCCATTAGACCAACTGGAGAATCATCTTTTCGCATAACTTTTCCGTCTACCTGCACTTTATCTTGAGCAAGAATCAGTTTACCTTCTCGTCTAGTCTGAGCAATGCCGAGAATGTCTCGAAGAACAAGTGTCAACGATAGACAACTATCTTGCGAGTGTGAACCACATGAAGGTTTCACTATCCAGGGCATGTCTTTTCTGTGAATTGGCCAGAACTTTGGAGCTGGCTTACGTTTCATTCTTGCAGTTTTTCCTTTTTTACCCAAAATTATTGTCCTCCTTCTTCAGAAACTTTATTTTTAGGACGCGGTTTCGCAGCTGTTTTTTTCTTCGCGATTTCTTTTGCAGGTGCTTTTTCTTCTTGAGGAGCGGTTTTCCGTGCTGCCTTTGGCTTTGTTACTTTTTTAGCAGGTTCCTTTTCCTTCTTCTGCTGGCGCTTGCTCTTCGGCAGTTTCAGGTGCAACTGTTTTTTCAATTGTTGGGACTTCTAAAGTTTCTTCTTTAGCTTCTTCAACCTTCGGCTCTATTTCTTCTTGCGGTTGTTCAGCTTTCTTGGTTGGTTTTGTTTTTGCCTTTTCTTTCGTTGGTTTTTCTGTTTCTTTTTTGCGTTCAATGATTGCTTTTCGGCGTTTGTCGTCAAGGTTGAGATTTCTTATTTGAATTTTGGATGGGTGGACTGAGAGGAAAATGTTTGTCCCATCAACTTTTTCCCGAGTTAATCCTTCAAGGTAGATTCTGTAGTGTTTGGGGTCGACGCGTGAGACTTTGCCTTCAAAGCCTTTGTTATCGCCGCGTTGAATTCGAACGGTGTCACCTTTTCTTACTGGAAGAGTTTTTACCCCTCTTGAAGCAACAAGCTCGCTGGACAGGGGAGCTGCCATAAGCTTGTGACGAAGGTGAGCAGGAGCGTTAAAATGCCTTTTACGCTGTTTACTCGGATTCTTTACTCTTTTAGTTTCTTGCATGATCTGGCACCTATACTATTATGCTTGAGGCACTTGCGATTCTTGGCCATCTTTCGGCTGCCTCTCTTGCTACTGGTCCTCTTATTTCTGATCCCTTCATTTCACCATCAGGAGTAATGATTACAGCCGCGTTATCTTCAAATTGAACCCAAACGCCATCAACGCGTCTGAAAGTTTTTCTTTGACGAACAATTACGGCTTGGAAAATCTTTTTCCTCATGTCAGGCGAGCCTTGCCTAACTGAAACTGTAACTTTATCCCCTACTGTTGCAGATGGGTAACGTCGCAGCCGACCTTTATAACCCATGGCTTGAATCAAACGCAGTACTCGTGCACCTGTGTTGTCAGTGCATTTCATTTCTGAGCCTGATAATAATCCACGACTAATTTTTTGCCCGTGTGAAAGCATGCCTTTTGCAACAAGGGCTCTCTGTTTTGCCTTCGCCGCCATTTTACTTTTCCTCTCCTAATTTTTCAACTACTACAAATGAAACGGTTTTACTTATTGGCCTGCACTCTGCAATTCTTACTCTATCTCCTTCTTTAACGTCGATGCAGGGTGTGTTGTGAGATGCAATGTGACCATGTCTTCGCTCATACCTTTGGAATTTTGATGAAAACTCTAAGAATTTTCTGTCAACTATAACAGTTTTATCCATTTTCGCGGTTTCGACTGTTCCATCAAGTACACGTCCTCTTATTGCAAGTGTTCCGTGGAATGGACAGTTTCTATCATCACATGTTTTTTTAGGTTGTTTGAAAGATAGTGACACTACCATAACCTCTTAATGCTTTTTTTAATCCGATCCTCGGGTCTGCCAACCAAAAGTTTGCCGTCAATTTCTGCAACTGTGCCGTCGCCAAATTTGAAGTTGAAAACGGCTTGTTCCTTAACTATATTCTTCGTTTGACCTTCGCTGATTAATGTGAAAGTATTTCTTGTTTCGCCAACTACTATACCGCCTAAACCAACATAGCCCCCATGGGGACTTCTGGTAATTTCAGCGCCAGTGCCAATAAACTCATGTCTGATAATATCGGGTGTTATCTTCATTGTGAAGTTGTCTCCTCAGATTCTTTTTTATCAATTGGTTTCTTTGCTGGTTTCGCGGCTTTTTTCTTCGGTTTTTCTTCTTCAGCTGGTTGCCTGATCCCTAATTTCTTCTCGTTTTCTACCGTGAGCAATTGAGCAATTGTTTTACGTAATTCCCTTACGCGAGTTGGATTCTCAACAGCGCCGCCCGCCCTAATCATAGTTCTCATGCGAGCTAATTCTACGCGTAAATCAATAATTTTTTTTGCCCTATCTTCGGAGGACATAGCAACGATTTCCTTAAGGCGAATTATCGCCATTATTCTTTGGCCTCCGCATTCTTTGGTTCAACAGCTTCTTTTGGTTCATCTGTTACTTCTTTTGTTTGTACTGCGGGTTCTGGCTCAGCCGCCTCTTCAACTGGAACAGCTGTCTGCTGTTCTGTTGGCTTAACTGCTGCTGGTGTTGGAACTGTTACTTTTTCTTCTTCCGGCAATGCAGTAGATATTTGAATTCTGTCAGGGAAGTAAGCGTCTGGCGGCATGATTTTTACTCTTACGCCAATAATGCCTGGTTTTAGTTGGACGTGCGCTTCGGCTTTTTTCATAGCAACTAGTGCTGGTTCTCCGCATCTTGGGAAGTAGCCAGCTCGGAACTTTTCGAAGCGTGCACGTTCGGTTGTTAGTTTGCCGCTTATGACGATTTCGGCTCCAAGTGCGCCTGCTTCCATAACTTGGTTTAGTGCCCAAAAGCCAGCGCGCCTAAAGTGAACACCTCTTTGAAGTGCTGAGGCAACTCGGGAGGCGACAACATAAGCGTTGAATTCTGGAACTTCAATTTCTGAAACTGAAATTTGAGGATTAGCTACTTTGAAACTTTGTTCTAGGGCTGAGGCGAGTTCTTTTATGGTTTCTCCGCCTCTACCTATGACTAGGCCTGGACGCATGGCATAAATTACAACATGAGTGCCAAGGGGGGTTTTAGAAATGTTAACTCCGCCGTATCCGGCTCGGTCAAGTTTTTTTTGTAAAAACTCGTCTATTTCTGTTTTCTTAATTGACTCAGTTATAAAACGCTTGACTATGCTCATTTATTGTTCTCCTTGGGTCGGTTTCTCGTCTAGAACTATTTCTACGTGTGTTGTTGTATCGTATTTTGGTGATGCGCTACCGTGGGCTCTTGGGGTGTACCGCTTTAATTTAATTCCTTGATAGGCCGCTGCGTGAATTATACGTAATCGGTCTACGTCTAAACCTTTGTTTTCAGCATTGGACTGTGCTGATTGCAGAACATCGAGTATTTGTTCGGATGGTTTAACTGGGTATCTTCCGCAGAAGCTGTTTACAAGTCCATGACGATGAGGAAGTTTTTTGTTATATCTTGTATAGGGGATAGCTTTCTTTTTGGCTGCAACATCGCGTAAATACTGTTTTGCAGTGTTTAGCATCATCCCGTTTATTGCTTTACAAATTTCCCTAGATGCCTTATGGGATATTTTGAGTTCTCTACCACTAGCTTTCGCTGTTTTTTCTGGATTAAGCATTTCTTCGATTATCGAGTATCCCCATTTTGGCATTTTTATATCTCCGATGCGCAATCAAACACGTAAAAGCAATTTATATGGCTTTCCGTATCACAACTAAGATTTTTGCTAAATTGACTAGGTTACTGTCCCCCGGATAAGGGTGTAGTTCGACTGTGAGGTGTACAAACTTTTGATTACGCTTTTGCTTTTATAGTTTTTCTAAAAAACTCCTTTAGAAATTCAGAATCTATAACATGTTTTTGCAGATCAATGACTCCATATGAATTCAAAAAGCCTAAACTTGAATTGGAATAGTATTTCAAGACTTATTCGAGTCTCTCGTTTTAATTATTGAGGAGGATAGACAGAGAGAGACCCCGGAGGGGGCGTACCCGCCGACCTCGTTTTCTCTTGAGTCCATAATTATTTTTAGTTGGTAAGACTGACAGAGAGAGACCCCGGAGGGAGGGTCTTACCAAGCTAGTCGTCATTTTCATGTGCGATTTGTTTATGTTTTACTTGCACAGAGTATTTGCCATAGTAGTTGTTAAGCAGGAAGCAAGGTAAATGTCAACAAATGAAAAGATCACCATGCTGCATGGCGCTGGTGGGTCAGTCATGCATAACTTGGTCAAAAACTATATTGTGAAGTATTTTGGTGGTTTAGGTAATGCTGCGGAAGTGCCGTTGGAAGCTATGGATGATGCGGCAGTTATCGGAGATGTTGTGTTTAAGAGTGATTCTCATGCGGTAAAGCCTATCTTTTTCCCAGGAGGAGACATTGGACGTCTATCGATTTCGGGAACGGTTAATGATATTTCTGCTTTAGGTGCGGAGCCTTACGCTTTGGCTTGCGGCTTTATCTTGGAAGAAGGTCTAGCGATTAGCGATTTTGAGAGAATTTTAGCAAGCATGCGCCAGACCTGCATTGAAGCTGGCGTGGGAATTGTTACAGGAGATACTAAAGTTGTAGAAAAGGGTAGCTTGGGGGGCTGCGTTATGAACGTTTCAGGAATAGGCAGAAGAACTCCGGCACTGGATAGTAACCTTCAGGTTGTCAGACAATACCGAAACCTCACTGCACGCTGGGCACTCGATTCGAATCTTGTTGCAGGAGACAAAATCATTTTGTCAGGAACCATCGGTGATCATGGGTTAGCAGTTTTGTCGGCTCAACAAGGATTGAAGTTTGGTAGCGAAATACGATCAGACGTTAGGCCACTCAATCGTATGATTCAGCGTTTGTTAGGCAAAGTCGGCGGAGTTGTTGCTATGAAAGATCCAACTCGAGGTGGCTTAGCTGACGCCCTTAATGAATGGACCGAAAAATCAATAACTGGCATATTAATCCATGAAGACAAAGTGCCTATCCGAGATGACGTCCAAACTGCATGTGATATGCTTGGTCTAGATCCATTGGAAATTGGAAATGAGGGCAAAATGATAATTGGCATAGTTTCTCAAAAGGCAGAACAAGCCTTAGAATTTCTCAAGCAGACAGAAGAGGGCAAGAATGCTCAAATAATTGGTGAGGCCACAGCAGAATTCAAAGGTGTAGCTATGCAAACTGTAGTTGGTGGCAAAAGGATAATTGCTAAGCCTGTTGGCGATCCTGTGCCTAGAATTTGTTAGCTCTGGATAGCCACGTTTTTTGCCCAAACCCTGCAGGTACCTTCGCTGCTAACCATGCATGCTCCAATGGGTTTTTCTGGTGTGCAGCCTTTGAGGAACATGGGGCATTCGTTTGGTTTGATTTTTCCTATAATTATAAGATGGCATTCGCAGCCGAGCAAGATATCTTTTCCTTGTTCGACGTGTACATCGAACTTTAATCTGGCGTCATAATCTGCGAGTTCTTCTCGTAGTTTCAAGGCTGAGTCTGGAAGCCTTCCAATGCCCCGCCAGTTGCCTCCTGTAACAACGAATGCCTTTTTCATCATCTCGAGCGCCCGAATGTTGCCTTCTGGTTTGACTACTCGTGGATATTCATTTTCCAGTTTCGGTGTACCATCGCTTTGCTGTTTAACAATCATGTAAATGGCCATTAAAACGTCAATGGGTTCAAAACCAGCCACAACTGTTGGCATCCGGTATACTCTTGGAAACAACTCATAAGGCTTAAGTCCAATAATTGCACTTACATGACCTGGCGCGATGAAACCGTCAATCTGCAAATCACCCACTCCAAGTAGAAGTTCCATAGCTGGAGGAATTAAGCGGTGAGATACAAGAAAACTTAGGTTTTTAGGCGGGTTATCAAGTGCCTCAACAGCTGTAGACGGAGCTGTGGTTTCGAAACCAACTGCGAAAAAGGCAAATTGTTTCTGGGGTTCGTTTTTTGCCATTTCGACGGCGTCCGAAGTTGCATAAACGATTCTGACGTCGGCGCCAGTTGCTTTGGCTTCTAAAAGCGACATTTTGCTGCCTGGCACACGCAATACGTCACCGAAACAAGTTAGAACAATCCCTTTTTGGGCTAATTGCACTGCTTCATCAATTTCAGCTGCTGGAACAATGCAAACTGGGCATCCGGGACCGGCAATGACCTCAACGTTTTCAGGCAAGAGTCCGCGTAAACCATAGTGGGTTATGGTCCATTCGTGGGTTCCGCAGACGTGACATATTTTTGTTTTTCCGGCTTTTGGCGCCAGTTTTTTGATTTTTGAAGCGATGTTCTTTGCTAACTCGGGGTTTCTGAACTTTAGGTTTTCAGCCATGCATATCGCTCAGCTTTCTGCTTTATTCTTGGGTAGCTTCAAGAACATTATTCCATAAGCGAAGTGTTTCTTTGGCTTCTTCTTCCTCTATGATTGTAATAGCGTAACCTGCGTGAACAAGAACATAATCGCCGATTTTTGCTTCAACAAGCGAGATATTGACTTCTCTTAAGACGCCTTGGCCAAAATCCACATTGGCTTTAGTTCCATCAATGTTCATAATTTTAGCCGGAATTGCTAAACACATAACTATCAACTATTAAACGGCTTTAATGGACGATAAAAAGAAATTGGTTTAAAACCTTGAAAATCCACCTACAACTGCCTGACCAAACGACACTCCGCCATCACCAGCTGGAACAGCCTCATGAACCAAAAAGCGCAACTCTGCGTTCTCAACCGTCTTTCTCATTTCCTTAGCCAAAATCTCATTGCAAGCGGCGCCACCCGAAAACCCAATATCTTTAACGCTGAGTGCCTGAGCTTTTTCAATTGCCACAGTAGCTAAACCTCTTGCCAAATATGTATGCGCAGAATAAGCCAAATCATTTACTGAAAGTTTTTGTTTGTTTTCAAAGATTAGTTTAAGCATCGGCGATGTTTCCAGTATGTCTCCGTGTATGAGGGGCTTTAGTTTTAGGATGTCTTTGCCTATGAGAGCTGCTGATTCAAGTTTCATGGCTGGCTCACCTTCGTAACTCCGCTCGAAACAAATCCCTAAGACAGCTGAGACGGCGTCTAAAACTCTTCCACAGCTCGTCGTTTCAACCATCTCCAAACCTTTCTGGATCTATCTAGAATCAGTTTGGCTTCAGTTTGGCCAAAGGGCAAATGATCCGCATTTTGCATCAGCCATGAATCAACTTTAACTCCGCATTTTGCGAGCATTCCAGCGGCTACGCGTAACGGGTAGCGGCTAGAAAAGTCTCCACCTGGCAACGGCTGCGATTCCAAATGTCCAAGTCTTTTGAATTCAGCAGATTCTCTTGTACAAAATAGGATTTCGCCTCCCCAAGCTTCTCCATCAGTTCCGTAGCCATATCCGTCACAAACAATGCTGACCGCTTCTTCCAAGTTGTGCTCTGCCATTAAAGCGGCTGCATGAGCATGGTGATGTTGGACTTGAATAAGTTGTGAGCCTTCTGATTCTGCCATTTCTTTAGCCATTGTGGTTGTTGTGAATTTTGGTGCAAATCGCAAACTACGGTTTCGGCGTGACAATTGGTTAAGTGATACAGATGATTTGTTGCTTCTCGCAGAAACTCTCGTGTTTCGACGTTTTCTACATCGCCGATGTGCTGGCTGATGAAGGCCTTATTTTCGATTAGAACGCAAGCTGTATTGTTTAGTTCGCCGCCTAAGCCAACCACACACCGTTTTGATTTTGTTTTAAGCCTGATAGGTGCTGGAGCGTAGCCTCGGCTTCGTCTAAGGAAAACTTGGCGGTTGCCATGGGTGCGCATGACTGAGTCGTCGCATCTGTGTGCAATGTTGCGGTTGTGAAACAAGAAATAATCAACTGTGTTACCTAAGGTGTTGAGGGCTTCATTATTGTCTTTCACGATTGGTTGGTTTGGCGGGTTAGCGCTGGTCATCACAAACGCTAAGTCATCAACTTGGTCAAAGAGCATGTAATGAAGACCAGTATAGGGCAACATAACGCCGATGTTATGCAGGTTCGGAGCTACTAAAGGTGACAAATTGTAATTGGCACTCTTGTTTAGCAGAACTATTGGTCGTGCCGAAGAAGAAAGCAGTTCTTGCTTCTTCGAACTTACTTCGGCGAAACTTTTTGCTGCAACTAGGCTTTTTGCCATGATGGCGAATGGTTTTTCGCGTCTGTGCTTCGTCTGTCGAAGTGCAATCAACGGCTTCTCTAGGATGGTGGATGAAGAAATGTGGAAGCCACCGTAGCCTTTTATGGCAAGGATATTGCCTTCGGAGAGTAGTTTTCCTGCTTCTCGCACAGGATCGTTGGTTTTGATCGATTCGCCTGTATTTGTTGTTAAGTAGGCTTTTGGACCACATTCTGGGCAAGCCACGGTTTGCGCGTGAAACCGCCTGTTAGATGGATCATTGTATTCTTTTAAACAGAAACCACAAAGTGGAAAGTCACGCATGGTAGTGTTTTCGCGGTCGTATGGCAACCGCTCGATGATTGTGAAGCGTGGGCCACAATTTGTGCATGTAATAAAGAAGTACTCATATCGGGGGTTTTTTGATCTCGAAGTTCCGCTAGGCACTCGTTACATATGGCTATATCTGGTGGTATGATTGAGCCTGAAAGCTCCGCTTCTTCAGAACTCTTGTAAATTGAAAAATTATCATACTCTTTTTTGCCTGAAAGTTCAGTTGACTTAATTGCGTCGATTTGGGCTAGATGTGGCTTCTTCTGTTTCAAGTCACGCAGGAAACTTCCGATGCTTTGGTCTTCGCCTTCTAAAAGAATTTCGACGCCCGCGTCTCCCCTGTTGAGAACGTATCCTGCTAAATTATTCTTCACTGCAAGACGATAGATGAATGGGCGAAACCCCACACCTTGAACAATTCCAGTGACATTTATTTTGACTCGCAAAGATAGCTGCCTTAGCTATTCAAGATCGAGGTTTTCTCTTATATATTTCGAAAAAACGCGTTAATTTCAGGCAAGGTTAAAATGAACAGGGGTCTATCAGGTGTTTGGTAACAATGAAAGGGATAACGTTTGTTGTCGTGTTTATTTTAACGGTTTGTTTTGTTATTGCGGGCGTCGCGATTTACCCTAATATTTTGGGACAAGCAGCATCAGAAAATAATGATTTTGTTTTTGCGTTTTTTCTAGGCCCATTTTGTGTTTTCTTGTTTTTTGGTTGGATTAGCGAAAAAATCATTCTCAAATTATGGAAGAGAGAAGGGTAGATTTACAGTTTTTCTCTAAGTAATAATTTTAAAACTTTGCCTGCTGAACTGAGAGGTAATTCTTTTCTAAATTCGATTTCGCGAATTGCTTTGTAAGGGGCCACTTTTTGGTTAACAAAAGCCATCAATTCATCAACCGACACTACCATGCCTTCCTTGAGCACTACGAAAGCTTTTGGAACTTCACCAGCCGACTTGTCGGGTTTGCCGACAACTGCACAAAGCTCCACCGCTGGATGCTCGTAGAGGATATCTTCAAGTTCCCGTGGGTAGACGCTGTAGCCTTTGTACTTTATGAGGTCTTTTTTGCGGTCAGTTATGAAAAAGTAGCCATCTTCATCCATACGTGCGATGTCGCCTGTGAGTAACCACCCATCACGAAGCACTAAAGCAGTTTCATCGGGTTTGCGCCAGTAGCCCTTCATTACCTGGGGTCCTTTCACCATCAACTCACCCATCTCGCCTACAGCAAGGTTTTTTTCGCCTGTTTCCAAATCCACTATACGGGCGTCTGTGCCCGGCAATGGCAAACCGATTGAACCAACCTTTACAGTTCGCATAGTCCTATCGACAGGGCTGCAATGCGTAACTGGTGATGCTTCTGTTAAACCGTAGCCTTCGGCAAGGAAGCCTCCTGTGATTTGCATGAATTTCTTTTGAATTTGCGGCGCCAAAGCCGAAGCGCCTGAAATGCACACCTGAATCGAGGTTAAGTCATATTTGCTAAGCTCCTTTTCGACCAGTAACGCTGAGTAAATTGTTGGAACACCACAAAAAACAGTCACTCTTTCCCGCTGTATAGTTTCCATGGCTTTTGCTGATTCGAATCGAGGCATCAAAACCATTTTTGCGCCTAAACTAACTGGAACTATCATGCTGGTGGTCATACCGTAAATGTGGAAAAGGGGCAATGTTACAAGAAATGTTTCTTTTGCCACCTCACCTTTTATCCAACAGGCGAAAGCGATGGCGTTCGAAACCAAGTTGGCATGAGTCAGCATAGCTCCTTTTGCTGTTCCTGTTGTGCCGCCGGTGTACTGCAGGACAGCTAAATCTTTGTTTGCATTAATGTGGAATTTAGAAGATGTTGTTTGTTCTTCTTTTAGAAGCTGCTCAAAAACATGAAGGTTCGGTTTGCTTGGAATACTTGTTGCTTGGGTCATTTTATTTGAGCTTGTAAGTATTACGTTTCTTAGTTTGGTATTAGCCCAAACATTATTCACGACTGCATAAAGAGAATCTAGAACGATTATGGTTTCAGCTTCAGAATCGCGTAGTTGATACTCTACTTCCCATTTCACGATGCAAAGGACTTATCGCGGTTACAACTGCGCCTGCCTTAATTATTCCGAAATAAGCAATGATGAATTGTGGAACATTGGGAAGGAAAATGGCTGCTCTGTCCCCTTTTTTACGCCTAACTTGATGAGTTCGTGGGCAAATTGGTTTGAAAGTAAATCTAACTGTGCATAAGTAATTTCTTTACCGTCATAAACTATAGCTACCTTTTGAGGAAATTCTTTTGCAGTTTTCTTTAGAATCCCATGCAGCGGAATGTTTGGGTACTTTATGGTTTTTGGAATGTTGGTCGGCCACTTGTTGAACCAAGGTTTATCTTCAAACTGCAAAGTTAGGACAACTCGCTATCAGGAAGATGTAAACATACTTGGTCACTAAAAGAATTAGCGTTCTTTAGCTTCTTTGTTTCTGAAATTCCTCTCTTCCTCCTATCCCTCTTTCTATCTCTCTCCCATAGTGAGAGGTAGGTCAGAAAATTTATGCGGTATGATGTACAGTTTGATATACAATTTAGCTTGAATTTTCTATGTTAGTTCTTGGATATCATAGGCGAATTAAGATTGTGAGAGCTATCGTCTTATCTTTGAATAATCTGTCAAGCCTAATTTGTTCCCAAATGGATCTTCAAATTCAACCGCGATTCCTGTTTGAATTGGAAACGGTTCTGATAAGAAGCTCAATCCTTTAATTTCAATCGTTCATACTCTTCTTGAACGTTGTCTACAACAAACCAAATTGTTGGTTTCGCCTCAGGGAACTTGCTTGTGTCTTTTAGAATGATTGCGGGTTCATTGTTGCCAACCTTGAAGGCAATCATGCCCATGTTTGAGAAGTCGAATTTAACCAACAGAGCCTAGAAGTTCTTGGTAGAATTCTTTTCCTTTCTTTAAGTCACTGCTTGGCAAGAAGAAATTATCGTAATCTTTCATACATTTCAGCTCAGGGTTGGTTTGTGTAGCTATGACTAAATAAGATTTCACAAATCGGTTTCGGAAAAAGTGGTGCCGGGGGCGGGATTCGAGCCCGCGACTTCTGGCGATGAGCGCATCGCCCCTTTTGTCTCCAGATTATGAGTCTGGCGCCCTGGCCAGGCTAGGCTACCCCGGCACAATTTTGCCGCCTTTTCTGGTGGCTGTATTCATTTAGTTTATTTTCCTTCATTTAAACTTTTAAATGAATCCCAAAAATTGCTATTTGCACTGTTATTAGACCGAGACTTGACCATTGAATAAGTAATTTCAATAGAAGCCTTCAAACAGGATTAAATTTTGTTACAATAAATTTATTGGATTGAGAAACTCAACGATTAGTAGGTGAGTAGTTATTGTCTTCAGATAATGAGGATTATCCTGAATGGTCAACGGAAAAGGCGAACTAAAGACCCCTTTTTTGGTGACATAGATGAAATGTTCCGTGAAATGGAGAAAATGATGGATGAAGAACTTAAGAATTTCACGGAGAAAGTGCCGAAAGAATACATTAAAGAACGCAAGATGCCTGACGGAAGCACAGTTAAGGAGCTCGGCCCATTTGTTTATGGTTACAGCATGAAGATTGGCCCAGATGGCAAACCTGAAATTCAAGAGTTCGGCAACATAAAAAAGGCCTTCAAGGGTGCACCACAGGTGAAAGAGGAACGTGAGCCATTGTTGACATCGTTGATTCCAATGGCGAAATCCATGTTGTTGTTGAGTTGCCAGGAGTGGAGAAAAGCGACATTAAACTTCACGGCACAGAAGATTCATTCACGATTTCTGTCGATACAGCTCAGTACAAGTACTACAAGGATGTTGAGTTGCCTGTAAAAGTGAAGATTAAAGAAGCAAACTCAACGTACAAGAACGGTGTCTTAGAAGTAGTGCTTCCTAAAGCTGAGTTCAAAAGACAAGCCTAAAGGTCAACCAATCGACATAGGCTAAACTAAGACTCCAATTTCCCTATAGTTTAAGTAGCGAGTTGGAAAATGAAGATAATTCAGAAGTTAGAAACGTTAAATGCCATTTGCCGAGAAGCAAAAACAGCGGGCAAACTGTCAGGCACCAACCTAACGGAGCTCTATGAGCTTTTTGGGTCCGATTCACTAAAGGCCTTGATGCGCTTAAAGAAGGTCGAGCTAAAAAATATATTTTTAAGCCAAGTGGAAGAATCGTATGGATAGTTGTTGGGAGAGAACGAGATTATTTGATTATGCCTGAAGCTGAATTCTGCACTTGTGACGACTTTTATTTCCGGGTGTTAGATAAAAAAGTTCACATGTGCTATCATCTTTTAACGCAGAAGATCGCGCAGAATCTGAGATGGTTTGAGACGTTGAGGAAAACGATGAGTGCTATGATATGTTGATGAATGAGTGGAAAAAAGCTACTCCTTAAATATTAAGACGTTACAAGATAAGATAAAATGCAAGGAGAATCTCGATGGATTTAGGTGCATACTTCGTAAGTTTACAATATGTCCTTATGGGCTCAGTGGGCATTTCTCTAACTTTAATCTTCCTCTACATGTTATTACGGCAAAGATGAAGAAGAAGAAAATCAGTAAACCTTTCTTTTCGTAACTTCTAATCTATTCTATTCAGATGTTCAAACTAAAAATATTATATAGTAAGACGCAAAAAATTAAAAGTGTTATAGTATCTTTATCGTGTCGGCGCAAATGACTTTCCAAGAAACAATTGATAAGATTCTCGAAAAAAACCCGGATATAAGTAGAGATGAAATTCTTAAGAAAATACAGTCTGAAAAAGTTAGAGCCGGTGGCTTACTTAGCGATGAAACGCTTCTGAGGTTAATTGCCGCAAAATATGGCGTAGATGTAAAACAAAACGCAATCCAAAATAACGGAATTCTATCAAGCAGTTGCTTATATGCTGGATTAAACAACGTCACAATAGCAGGTCATTTAATAGCTGTTTTTCCAACGCGCACCTTTAGAGGTGAAAAACCTGGCAAATTTGCTACGTTAATGATTGCCGACAATGATGGAATAGTTAGGGTAGTTTTATGGAATGATAAAGCTGATTTGGTTGAGAAAGGCGAGTTAAAGGTTGGACAGTACTGTTCGGCTTGTCCATGGATACTATAGGCAAGATTTGTATGGCAAAGTGGAGTTGCATGCTTGGCGACAAAAGTCGAATTGAAATGGAATCTCAAGAAAAAACGACTGAATACCCTGCAATAGACAAGTTCGCTGTCAAAATAAGTTCTCTCAATAAGACATCTAGGGAATGTTATCTTTCCGGCGCTGTAAAAGCGGTTTTCGGTTTAACCAAATTCACTCGAAGCGACCAAACCGATGGGACGGTTATGCGATTATCATTTTAGCTGATGATTCTGGTGAAGTAACAGTAGTTGCTTGGAATGAAAAAGCCTTAGAACTAGAAAAAAACCTCAGACCTAACGCAATTGTGCAATTGGGTAACGCAAAAGTAAAAGAAAGCCAAAACGGCGGAATAGAAGTTCATGTTGACTTCACAAGTTTTGTTAATTGTCAAGTTGCTGCAAAGGAATTATTGAAAATCGCTAGTTTAGTTGAGAACCAAAGTGCTAATGTGAATTGTATTGTTTCAGCGGTTTTTGAAAACAAAGAGGTAACTACGTCGAAAGGTGAAGTGATCAGGTTGGTCGTTCTTGAATTGAGAGATGAGACGGGTACGATTCGGGTTTAGCTTGGCGAGAACATGCAGAAGCTCTCAATGGATTAAAAGTTGGCGACAAACTGCGTCTGGAAAATGTCTATGCAAAAAAGGGTTTTGGGGATAAAATGGAGTTATCTACCCGAAGTGCAACTGTAATCTCTTTCACGCCTTCTTGAGTTTTGCTGCTTTCTTGCTGATTTTTGTAAAGCGGTGTTTTTGCTCATCAACGTTCCTATTAACGTAACCGAAGAAGGTATGTTCATCCTTTGGTTTATTGCAGTAAGTTTCGCAGTATTTTGTAATCGTTGGAAAGATTGACTTTACACGTTCAAAACGTTTCTTGCTGTTAATTTTCTCGCCAAGCAGGATAACGTCGTTTGGTTTGCTGAATTTTTCAATTTTGCCGTCTTCTCGTTTCCGCTCTATTTTGATGCAGTCATCAACCATGCAGTTTAGCACGCAAGCGCCGCAGTAAACACATAAGTCTTCGGTTATTCCAACTTCGCCGGATTTCCAGTATAAAGCGTTAGTTGGACAAGCTTTAACACATAATTTGCATTGCACACCGGCACAGGTAAATTTGTTTACGCTTATTTTTCCTTCTTTGAAGAGCTCTTTTACACCTGTTGGCGCTAATAATTCTTGTCTGTGCTTCTTCTTTGTCTCCTCTGGGCTTTCTTCTGATAGCATGCTGAATATGTCAATGGCAGAAGCGCTTTTCTCTGGCATTTAGGGAACCCGATTTAAAGTGGCTTTAACTTAAAAATACGTTTTATGAATTATAATTACTTATCCCACTAATAGATGACTTATTATTCATATTTCTTAGTCTTCCTCTTTGAGTTCGATGTGTACGGCGTTGGTGTTTGCATAAACGCGTTTTTGAGTCTCATTTTTATTTCAGTTCTTGTTTGAATCTTTACAGCCAAGGTTTTATCATGGACTTAAAAAGCGCGTTCACAGTTGAGCTCGAAGCAATTCCGCCTTATAGTTTTGATCTCACAATCCGTAAGCCAGCAGGTTGGTACTGGTCCACTCCTCAAGAGATATTTAAGAAAGATGTTTGCTGGAGCGTTACACGTTTCAACGGAGAACTCTTAGGTCTAAAACTGCATTCAACAGGAACAATTTGGAAACCGCAAATAGAGTGCACAATTTATTCCCAAACAAAAATTGAGGATTCCAATAAGAAAGCAATTACACGGATGTTAAAACGTGCTTTGAAACTGAGGAGGACCTCACAGATTTCTATAAGCTCAGCCAAAACGGCAAAATTCTACAAAGCGTAGTCAAGGATCTTTTTGGCATGCATACGATGGGATGGCCAGAATTATTTCCAGCATTAATCTTAGCAGTAACACTTCAGATGGCGCCTCCAAAAAGAAGCAACCAAATGATGGAGCTTCTTATAGCTAATTTTGGAGATCAAGCACCTTCAATGATAAAACTATAAGTTACTGGCCTTCAGCTCAAACTATTGAAGCCACCCCAGTTGAAGCTCTAAAAGATAAAGCTAAACCAAGCTACAGAGCTAAGAATCTTAAAGCGATCGCAACCGCGCTATCCCGTGGATTTCCAAGAATGGATGAGCTGTTTGCAATGGAACCTGAAGAGGCGAAAAAACAACTTTTAACTCTACGGGAATTGGCGAATACTCTGCGGAATTGGTGATGCCTAAAATGGGTTTTCCTCTTGATGTTTGGAGCGCCAAAATTTTTAATGTCTTATTCTATGATAATATACCGAAGGACCCAAGAGAAGTCATCCCCAAACTCAAAGCAACTGCTCAACAACGATGGAAAAGTTGGAGTGGCTACGCGTTCACTTACATTCTAAACGACTTACCAAAGCTATCCCTGAAGATAGGTACCGATTTAACAAAGTTTTGAATCTATAGCTAATTTTATTATCGAAGTGTTTGGTATTTGCCTAATATTTTTATAGAGTCAAAAAATCTTAAATTTAACAATAGCGGTTCTTATGGGAAGATGCGGTTGCGCGGTGAATTGAATCCAAGAAGCAAGCAAATTGAATTCTAGTTCTGGAAAACATAACAGTATTGTCTTAGCTATTGTAATGCTGGGGACGATGATGGGTGCGCTAGACAGCACAATCGTTCTTCTGGCGTTTCCAGTAATAAATGACAGCCTACATTCTTAATCTAGCTACATCATTGTGGATTATTCTTGCTTATCTTCTTGTCCTTGCGGTTGCAACTACTCAAATGGGCAGAATCGGAGACATCTACGGCAGAAGCAAAATATTCAACTTAGGCTTCATGATTTTCACAGTTGGCTCAGCTTTATGCGGTTTCTCGCCTCACATTTATTCGCTAATAGCTTTTAGAGGCGTCCAAGCTGTAGGCGGAGCCATCATGCAAGCAACAAGCGGAGCTATAATAGCAGATTATTTCCCGCGAGAAAAACGCGGCAGAGCCTACGGATTCAACTCGCTTGGCTACACCAGCGGAGCAATGCTGGGAATAGTTTTAGGTGGAATAATCACCACATTTGTCAGCTGGCAATACATCTTTTTCATAAACATTCCAATCGGAATAGTAGCTGTCATCGCAGGGCTAAGATATATCAAAGATGCCGAAAAAACATCTGCTAAACTAAATCTTCCTGGAATGGCTTTGCTTGCCTCTGCATTAGTCCTCCTCACTTTTGGTTTGGTGAATTTCGCTGGAGAAGGAATCAGTGTTATAAACGTAGTTTTGGCAATAGTTGGAGCAGCGCTGATACCTGTTTTCATATTGTATGATCGTAGACTTAAGAATTCCATGATAGATTTTGAAGCTTTCAAGAATAAGATTTTGCGAAATGCTATTCTTTCAGCCTTCTTTGTCAGTGTTGGTTACTTCGCTGTAGTATTTCTAGTAATAATGTATTTGCAAGGGATAAGAGCGCTCACGCCGTTGAATGCATCACTGCTGTTGGTTCCTGGATATGTAGCTGGAAGTTTTCTTGGTCCAATAATGGGTAGACTCTCAGACAAGTATGGTTCAAGAGAAATAGCAACTTTAGGAATTTTCTTTTTAGGCTTGGCTGTATTAATTTATTTAACAATGGGGGCCACTTTCTCCACTCTATATCGTGCTTCTCGCTTCAGCTGTATCCGGCTTAGGAACCTCAATGTTCTTCCCTGCCAACAACAGCGCTGTTATGGCAAACGCAAGAACAGGCTCCTATGGCAGCATATCAGGTCTTTTGCGAACGGTCCAAAATATTGGGTTGGTCGGGAGTTACGTTTTAGCAATATCGGTTGCAGCGGCATCAATACCCAGACAAGTTGCATTTGAAGTTTTTATTGGAACAAAAAGCCTAACAGGCGGCGTTAGCCAAGCCTTCATATCCGGCATAGATCACGCGTTTTACGCTTCAGTAGCAATACTGGCGCTTGCAGGCGTATTATCCTATATTAGAGGACACGACATAAGAAAAGAATCACCTGCTAAAACCTAATTACTCTCTTACCACAATTAATCTTCAAATCAAGGCTATCTCGATGGAGACTTAACTTGGGCAAGGTCAAGTTTGGAGTATTTCTTCCATTCTACGCGTTCCAATCAAAAGATCCAAAAGAACAATTTAATCTCCTGCGGGAAACTGTGCTAGAATGTGAAACTTTAGGCTACCAATCAGTTTGGCTTGATGATCACTTAATGTATAATGACTGGTCCATCTTTGAAAGCTGGACAACCCTCGCCGCACTCTCCTCATTAACTAGGAGGATACGACTTGGGACCATGGTCTCATGCATTGCCCACAGGAATCCTGCTTTACTTTCTAAGATGGCTGCAACCATCGACGTTCTTTCGGAAGGCAGGCTAGAGTTCGGCATTGGCGCAGGCGTCCAAGAAACCGAGCACATAAGTTACGGTTTTGGTTTTCCAAAATCAAACGTTCGTATCGAACGGTTAAGCGAGGCATTAGAAGTAACAAAACAATTGTGGACACAAGAAAAAGCAAATTTTCAAGGAAAATTCTACGCCCTAAAAGATGCTGTTTGTGAGCCCAAACCTTTGCAGAAACCTTACCCACCAATAACTGTGGGCGGCAGTGGAAAACTATTAATGCTGAAGGTAACCGCTCCTTATGCTGACAGGTTTGATTGGGGATTTTTGCCAACCATAGAGATGTATGAGCATAAACTTGCGGTCTTAAAGAAACATTGCAAAACAGTGGGCAGAAACTTTTTGGAAATTGAAAAATCTTGCTGGCCCGGCGGACAAGTGCTAATTGACCAAAATCAAAGAGAACTTGAGAGCAAAATTTCTCAACTAAAACCGACAAATGTTAGTTTGGAGGATTTTAAGAAGACAGCTTTGTGTGGAACTCCGGACGAATGTTTTGATCGGTTACAGGTCTATGTAGATTTTGGTGTGACCTATTTTATGTTGTTTTTCGGCGACTTACCAAATTTAGATAGTTTAAGACAGTTCGCCAAAGGCGTTATATCTAAAATGGGTTAGAGGTCCCCATTGGCGATGTGCGATAGTTCGTGAACGATGATTTCGTCTAGACTGTGGTATGGGTTTTCTCTGATTAGAATAACATATTTTGCGTCCTCAGTTTTTTCAGCGTTATACACGCACGCATCTGTTCCAGATGTTGAAATGGTTCGGCCCCACTCCTCAAATTCTCGCAATTCATCTTCGAAACAGTGCCTATTCTTAATCGCTTCATTAAAGTCTTCGTCGCTTAATCTGACTGCTTTAATTCTAGGTAATGGTTTGCGGGATAGATTCTTCCATGCTTTAATGAGCTGTTTTTCAGGTATTCGTTTACCTTTCATTTTAGTTCCTTCAACTAAGACCATTATAAACACATCCAGTTGACAGCACTTATTCTATGCGAAACCATTACGTTTGGTAAAGCACTCGCAATAAAAACCTAATGTTTTTTGTTGTAAAAGTGTTTGCAGTAGTTATACCACTACCACAAGCAATTGTGAAACAATTTCATGAATAGTGTTTCATTATTGTTTCAGCGAACTGTCTTACCATTCCAAGTACAAGTAGTATGTTGAGGTGAAAAGAATGGAAAAGACAAAAACCCTAGTTTCGTAATTGCTGCGTTGGTCTTAGTCGCTGCATTGGCAGGCATAGCTTTCGCCCAATACGTTGGCTCACAAACCAATGGAACAAGCAACTCTCTAAACCCAACTCAAAGAATCAGTGGCGGTACCTATCCATATGGGCAACAAGGAAACTACCCTTACGGATCAACACAAACAAGTTACCCATACGGATCTAGAATGGGCATGGGCATGTGTGGACGCATCTGATAAAAGAGCGGCCACCACCTTGTTTTTTGTTCCAACTTTTGTTTAGCTTATTCTGACGGGGTTGGCTGGTACCTACTTAAGTAACCCTTAGAGATTTTTGGCTTGCGTGGCTTCCAGTCGGCTAATCGTTTTTCGAGTTCTTTGTCTGATAACTCAACGTTCAGAACCCTGTTGGGTATGTCAATGATTATTTTGTCTCCGTCTCTGATAGCGGCAATTGGACCTCCTTCGAAGGCTTCAGGTGCAACGTGTCCGATGCATGGTCCACGTGTAGCACCGGAAAACCTGCCATCAGTAATTAGAGCTACGCTTTCGCTAAGACCCATTCCCGCAATTGTGGCTGTTGGAATTAGCATTTCCGGCATTCCAGGTCCGCCTTTTGGTCCTTCGTAACGAATAACTACAACGTCACCGGCTTGGACTTCGTGACGCTTCATTGCTTCTTCAGCTTCTTTTTCTGAATCATAGACTTTGGCTGGACCTTGATGCTTCATCATTTTCGCCGAAACCGCCGCCATCTTTACAACTCCTCCTTTAGGTGCGAGGTTGCCTTTCAGTATAGCTATGCCGCCTTCCTTGTGGACAGGATTATTCAATGGTCGGATTACTTCAGCATTTATTACTTTAGCTTCTGCAACGTTTTCGCCAACTGTTTTAGTCGTAACGGTTAAGGCATCGTATTGTATGAATGGCTTTAATTCTTTAATTAGCGCTGGCAAGCCGCCTGCGTTGCCTAAATCCGCCATATCGTAAGATCCGCTTGGGACCATACTGCACAGATGTGGAACTTTCCTTCCGATCTCATCGTAGGTTGCGAGGTTAAGAGTAGCTCCAGCTTCTTTGGCTATGGCGGAGAGATGCAAAATCGTGTTTGTGGAGCCTCCTAATGCCATGTCTACTGCGGCTGCGTTTTCGAATGCTTTCTGGGTCATGATTTGTGAAGGCTTGATGTCTTTCTTAATCAGCTCAACGATTTTTGTTCCGGTTTCTTTGGCCATTCTTTGTTTCAATGCCCCATTAGCCAACGCGGTGGCACAGTAAGGCAATGACATCCCTAAAGCTTCAGTCATACAAGCCATAGTGTTTGCCGTAAACATTCCGTTGCAAGAGCCACAGCCAGGGCAAGCCACATTTTCCAGCTTTGCCGATTCCTCTGCAGTCATTTTACCGGCGAAAACTTTACCGACTGCTTCGAAAACATTATTGACGCCGACTTTTTGTCCATCCAGTATCCCAGATTCCATTGGTCCGCCGGTAACGGATATTGCAGGCACATTCAGCCTTGCGGCTGCCATAAGCATTCCAGGTGTAACTTTGTCGCAGTTCGAAATAAGCACCATTCCATCTAGACGATGGGCTTGCATCATAATTTCTACTGAATCAGCAATTAGTTCGCGGCTTGGAAGGGAATACCGCATACCTTCATGACCCATAGCGATACCGTCGCAAACTGCTATGGTGTTAAATTCGAAGGGTGTCCCTCCTGCTTCAAGGATGCCTTCTTTAACTGCTTCACCTAGTGCTCTAAGGTGTATATGTCCGGGAACTATTGATGTGTAACTGTTAGCTATCCCAATGAATGGTTTAGCGATATCTTCGTCCGTTAAACCAAGACTTTTCAGCAAAGCTCTGTGTGGTGCTCGTTCAGTTCCCTTTTTTATCTCGTCGCTTCTCATTGACTTTAACCTCTGTGTGAATTAAAACACCAATAATTTTATATTTAAGGTTGACGCCTTGAAAACAGATGTGATTTAAATGGGGTATTGCTTTATTCAACCGCTTCCCTAAACACGTAATATTTTTAGACACCACCCTACGTGATGG
The DNA here is from genome assembly GCA_963729805.1 of Candidatus Bathyarchaeota archaeon. GTDB lineage: Archaea > Thermoproteota > Bathyarchaeia > Bathyarchaeales > Bathycorpusculaceae > Bathycorpusculum. The sequence continues at coordinate 66,621 of CAVSPH010000013.1, forward strand.
TGAACAAACACCTGGAGTATCACTTGTTCCAGAAAACAAACTGAGAATTGCTCAACGTTTAGATGAACTCGGCGTAAATATAATTGAGGCTGGATTCGCCGCTGTTTCTGAAGGAGAAATGGAAGCAGTTAGGATAATCGCTAACCAGGGTTTGAAGGCGCAAATCTCCAGCGCAGCAAGGGGAACAAAAAACGACATCGATGCTGTACTGAAGAGTGGCGCTTCTACTATAAGCATGATTATCCCAACATCTGATCTACACATCGAGTGCAAACTGCATAAAACACGAAAACAGATCCTCAAAACTACAGAGGAATGCGTGAAATATGCTAAGAAACACGGTTTAATAGTAGAGTTTCTGGCAGAAGATGCGACTCGATCCGACTTTGATTATCTCACAAAGGTTTTCCTTACAGCATGCGAAGCTGGAGTTGACAGAATTGTACCATGTGACACTGTGGGCATCTTGACTCCTGAACGGTCAGCTGAGTTTTTTTCAAAACTAAAAGAAAACATCAAGGTTCCAATAGGTGTTCACTGCCACAACGACTTCGGAATGGCAGTCGCCAACACCGTTGCTGCTTTGGGTGTAGGCGTTGAAGAAGTGCATGCTACGATTAATGGTCTAGGTGAACGCGCAGGAAACGCTTCACTAGAAGAAATTGTTGTAACGCTAAAATCTCTCTACAAATTGGATTTAGATATCAAAACCGAATTACTCTACGGCACCTCTCAATTAGTATCGAGGTTGACTGGGGTTCATGTTCAGCCTAACAAGGCAATTGTGGGCGAAAACGCTTTCACTCATGAATCAGGAATACACACTCAAGGAATGCTTGCTAACCCGTTAACCTATGAGCCGATAGCTCCTGAACTGGTCGGTTGCACACGCCGATTATCACCAGGGAAACATTCTGGCTCTCATGCAATAAAAGCGGATTTAGAAAATATGGGTTTGAAACCAACTGAGGATCAGTTCAAAGAAATTTTCCAACGCATAAAAGTGCTTGGTGATAAGGGTAAGACCGTTATGGACGCCGATGTGTTGGCAATTGCTGAAAATGTCATGGGATTAAGTAAAGCAAAACCAATACGTCTTGAAGAGATGACTGTGGTTAGCGGCGACAAAGTGACAGCAACAGCTTCTGTCCGTCTTGCTTTAAACGGTAAGGATGTTTGGGGTGCAGCAGTTGGTGTCGGTCCAGTTGATGCAGCTATAAATGCAGTCAAAAATGCCATTGCAGAAGTTGAACCAATCATTCTAGAACAGTATAATGTTAAGGCGATAACTGGCGGAACAGACGCGATGGTTGAGGTTGTCGTTCGAATGCGCAAGGGAGACAGAGCAGTAACAGCCATGGGAGTCCGCGAAGACATAGTTAAAGCCAGTATGGAAGCAGTCCTAAGCGCCATGAACGTGCTAACAACAGACTACAACAACAAAAACGTCCAGTGACAACTTTAATTCAAAACACTCTTTTTAAGGGTGTTCTGTTGAAGTGCTGATCATTTGAGATTACTTCGCTTATTCCCATCCTTATGGCAACAGCCAAGTGAAGGGAATCCTCATAATCAAGCCTACATTCGCCCATTAGGTCTAAAGCTACTGCATAGTCTTCAGGCTTAAGCGGCTCAATAATCAAGCCTTTAATTCCAATTATGGCTTTAATGATATTTTCTGTAAAGGCTTTATCTTTCAACGTTTTGTCTGCTAACCCAGCAAGAGATACGAGTGCTTCGTAGAGTGATAAAGAAGAGGTTGCATATTCACCCGAAGGGGAGCTTTCTATATCGTTAATCCATTTGCGAGCAACATCCCCGAACATGGGATTGTTGCTGAGCCAGTATACGAAAATATTGACGTCTACGTAACGTTTTGCTTGCGCCATTTCTTTTCCACTTCTACGGCATACTCGTCAAGGTCTAAGTTTTTAGGCCACCTGATTACTTTAATGATGCCAAAGTATTTGTCTGCAACAGGCTCGGCAGCTTCAAGAATAACGGTTTTTCCTTTTGATCTAATGTTTATATAGCTGCCTTCTTTAAGCTGAGCTGCTTTCCGAATGCGTCTTGGAATGATTATTCTTCCTTTCTCATCCATTTTAACAGTGGTGGTTTCAGCCATTTTTTTCCCACTAAATTCAATTAGTCCCACATCATTAAATATTTACCCACATAATAGCTTTAAATGGTCAAAATATTAGAGCGACTTAAAATGGCTACTTTGAAGGTTAGCAGAGTTAAAAGAAAGGGTCAATTTACTATTCCTAAGATTTTTACGCGCTTATTTTTGGTGGTGGACGTACGCGTCGTCTGCCAAGTTTTACACGCAACGCAATGCGGTAGAGTTTTCGCAGGGATTTTACCAGTTGCTCAAAGTGGGTGCTGTTGAGTAAATAAGCGGTATCTGCTCGTACTCAGCTATGCGTATGGCTTCGGCGTCAGGTTGGGTCTTGTGAAAAACCACAATCCGCGGTTTAAGGCTGCTGACTCTCACAATCATCATGGGCAAGACACCGGTTTCCACGTTTGTAAAAATCAATGCTCGATCAGTCGATCGCACCAAACAACTGTGCGTACTCCGAGCCAGAATACGCTTCAACTGCTTTTCGGCTATCAATAACCGTGTACCCGTTAACTTCTTTAACGTACTTATCTTTGCAAGCTACTATTTCGCCGCCAATAGCCTTGCATAAATATTCAACCCGTACTGGAATGGGAAATTCACGTAAATCCACAACAGCCATGCTTGGCGAACTGGTTAGTTTTGCGAATTCTCTGATGAAGCGACTGCCTTTTTCCTCGTCAATGTGTAAAAGCGAAAGCACGAATCTTCGGATGAATTTGGCGCCTGGACTTTTCCGTCTTCCACTTTCATAGTCACTAATAACACCTGAAGATGACAAGCCCATTGTTTCTGAAAGGGTCAATTGGGAAACAGCGAATAGCTCTCGCCATTTCCGCATCGTAGAGCCTGGTTTGCTTGAAAGAATTATTTCTCCAGCGATTCTTCTTGCTAAAACTTCTCTAAGGCTAGGCGACACTGACATGAAATAATGCTCCGGCTTGTACTCTTCCTTAAGGCTTGAGATATAAAACTATAGCGTTTTTAAATCGGGCATATTATGAAATAAATTTAATTTCGTGAACTGCTTATAAAATAATTTTATGTATGAAGCTTCGGGCAGGTTTGCCGTTTTAGATTTGACGTTTTCGCTTGTTTAGGATTGCTGAATTGAGTTTATAAGGAAGTTTGGCGTAGTAATGCAGTAACGTTCCCAGTCTTAAAAAGACCAAAGAACGTTACTACCGCAATGAACATAAAAAAAGGAGTGAAATATATGGCAGAAAAACCAAATGATGTAATCTTCGTTGGAAACAAACCACCAATGAGCTATGTGCTCGCTATCATAACAGCATTCTCTTCAGGCACAGAAAAAGAAATAACCCTGAAAGCACGAGGACAAGCAATAACAACCGCCGTTGACGTTGCAGAAATCACAAGAAGCCGCTTCCTAAAAGACCTCAAAGTGACAAAGATCGCAATCGGAACCGCTGAGATGCCACCAAGAGAAGGCGAAAACAGGTCCCGAATGGTTTCAACGATAGAAATAACTCTCACAAAAAGAGTGATTAAACCATGGACGAACAAAATAACCTGGGAGTTTTAAACTCTCCAATCTTTTTACAATAATAAAATTTTATGTAGTTATCTTTTTCAGTTAAGCCTCAACTTTCTTCGACAATTTCCATGAAAGCTTTAGCTGCAGCCGAATCTTTATCCGCAATAACAAAGGGATGACCCTTATCGGAATCCACACCTACTTTGGGGTCAATGGGAATGCTTCCAAGAAAGGGAACCCCTGCTTCTTCCGCCATCTTTTTTCCGCCTCCAGATTGGAAAATTTCAGTTTTCTTTCCGCAATGTGGACAAACAAAGCCGCTCATGTTCTCCACAACGCCAATTATAGGCATGTTTAATCTTTCAGCGAAAGTGATTGCTTTCTTAACAACTGAACTTGATAATGCAGATGGCATTGTAACAATTACGACGCCGTCCATTTCTGGCAAAAGCTGGGCAATGCTGAGTGGTTCATCGCCTGTTCCAGGCGGTAAATCAATAAAGAGAAAATCAAGCTCGCCCCAAACAATATCAGCCAAGAATTGGCGAATGGCCCTCATCTTTAAGTGGTCCACGCCAAATAGTCGGCGCCTCCTCAGGCAAAAAGAAATCAATCGACATAACCTTCAAACCCAAGTGGTCCATCAACTGGAAAAACGCCGGTCGGACCAGTTTTAACGTGCTGCCCTTCCAAACCAAGAAGTCTTGGAACACTTGGCCCATGAATATCAGCATCTAAAATGCCCACTTTGTGGCCCTTCTGTGCAAATGATGCGGCAAGGTTAACGGTTACGGTGCTTTTTCCTACTCCGCCTTTTCCGCTTATGATTGCGATTTTATGTTTGATTTTGCCCATTCTATCTTTAAGATCTTTGTTGCTCTTCTGATTCTTGTTGCCTGTAAGCTTCAATTTGAGCCATGTTTCTCTCTAAACTCATAAAAACACCAGATCTGAAAATTGTTAAGTTTTGATTCCTTAAGTAAACTAAAATAGTTTACCGCTTGGCTAAATCAATGTCGACTTAATTCTTTTACTAAAGTTTTGGCTTCAGGTGGGAGTTGGGGTTTGTTTCTTCGGCTTATAATCAAGAACAAGGACCCAATAGAAATTAATGCTACTCCAAAAAACGCTACACTCTCATTTGGCAAAAGTCCTATGTCTATTCCAACAGTGAAAAATACCATTGCAATTCCCATAACAACCATTATCGTGTTACTCATGGAAGCTGTTGAGTAGCAAAGCAAATTCCTTCTTGCCTGTATCAGTCACGAGATAATAACCCTGTTTTTCCTCTATCATGCCTGCGTTCGTTAAGTAATTCCATCGTAGTGAAAATGCCCATCAGACTTGTAACCTAAGGCAGAACTGATGCTTGATTTTACTCCTGGTTCAGCTTTAATTCTACTGTTAGGGGCAGAATAGATAAGATATAGTAGTTTGGTTCTTGGTGACTGAATATCAGCACTTATCCCACGTGACTTCGACAACGCCAATCCCTGCCCTTGCTATGTTGCAAAGGTAAAGATAAACAAAGCTCTATCCCTACCTATTTGTTTGCATAGTTTTTAGCTCTAACTAAGCTTTTTGCTTATGACTCTAACTCTTAGAGCTTGCACTCTAACTGTTAGTGCTGTTTGGAGTTGTTATTCTAAATGTTAGGGCTATATCCTTCATGCGCTACAGTATGTTTCCAAAAAAATGGAGGCAAAAAAATGAATGTAAGTTTCGAATATAGCAAGACTCTGGCTGGCGAAGGCGTCAATACTCCTTTTGCTAAGCCTTGTTCCTTACGCTGGCTGGATATTAGGCATAATCGGCGTAATCCTGTTACTCAGGGGAATGAAAGAACTCTCAAACTACTATCAAGATGAAGAAATCTACAAAAACTCGCTCACCGGCGTGAAATTCTACATAGTAGCTTTGGTAGCGGCTGGAGTTGCCATTGCAGCAATATCAGTTGGTGTTGGGTCCGCAACAGGTTTTACATTTAAAACAGGCTTTGTACCCACAGTAGGCTTTGGAGTCGGCTTAATAGCTTTCTTCGCGGGGCTTATCATTGCTTTCGTATTCTACATACTTGCAACATCTGCACTTAAGAAGAACCTTCAATACACTTGCACAGAAATCAGGGGAAGCATCGTTTACCACTGCTGGCAATTTGCTCTGGTGGGGAGCCATACTGTCAATTGTTCTTGTCGGCTTTGTGCTGATATTTATCGCTTGGATATTTGCTACAATAGGATTCTTCACAATGAAATCTCAACAACAGCAACCATACAATCCACAACAAAATGCATACACTCCACCTCCAACACAACCTGAGCAAGGAAAAACAATCAGAGAGCAAAGGAATGAACAGCAACAATTATGCAGCAATTAGAAACGCTGGCAGGAGAGGGATTTAATGACTGAGGAAATTGGAGTTGAAAACGGCTCTGATTGGAAGAAATTCATAAGAAAACACTGGAGCATATTTGCCATATTTGTAGCGGCGGCTATTTTGGCGTTTGTAGGTGCAGTCTATGTCTTTGTCTGGTTCGCAGGAAACGCTCAATCAACAGGTTTAGTCCCGTCAACTCTGGGTCTGTGGACAATGGGCAATGTGGTGGCTTTTATTCTACATGCCATCTTTTGGGAGCTCGTCTTCATCGGAATCCCAGCAATCATAGGTGCAGTAATAGGTTGGCAATGGTGGAAGAGACTGCCAGATGAAGAAAAGAAAGAATATCATCTTTCGGGAAAAGCTCACGCTCTTCAAGAGCAGGAGGAGCAATATCGCCATTACTCTTCATCGCGTTCGCCATCAAAGTCTACGTTGACGGAAACTGGAATATTGCCATCTCAACTTACACTTTAAACTACGTAGTAGGTTCAATGATTACAATACTCGTCTGGATAGCTGCCATCTTCGCAATTCCTGCTACAATAGGGATCATCTGGTGGATACGCCACGAGATGAACAAAAAACCCTAACCCTTCTTTTTGTTAATATCTCTAAAAATGGACCTTGCCAAAACTACAAATTGTGACAAAATTTCCTCTTCTTTCGCTAACTCTCTGACAGGCAGATACATTATAAGCGTCAAGTGAAGAATAAGAAATAGCTACTCAAGTTATTCACAAGAAAGCTAACTTGTTTTTATGTGATGATGGGAATGGTAACACTTCGAGAAATACAAGAAGCACAAAAAAGAATAGCACCCTACGTCAAGTCTACGCCAATTATGCGTTCAGGTTTTTTAAGCGAATTATGTGAGCGGCAAAGTTTTTTTGAAGCTTGAGAATCAGCAAGTAACTCATTCTTTCAAAATCCGAGGTGTAATTAACAAATTACTGAACCTATCGGTTGAAGAAAAAGATAGAGGAGTTGTGACTGCTTCGGCTGGTAATCACGGTCAGGCCGTAGCTTTTGGAGCTAGTAAATTGGGTTTTTCTGCAAAAATAGTTGTGCCAGTAAATACGCCTAAAATTAAGGTTGAGGGCATAAAAAAGTTTGGTGCAGAGCTCTTGTTGTTTGGCGAAACTTATTCTGAAGCTGAAAAGAGAGCTAAGGAAATTGCATCAAAAGAAGGATGCTTCTGCATTTCTCCGAATAATGATGAGTTGATTGTTGCTGGTCATGGCACTGTCGGACTGGAAATCCTCAGTGAACTTCCAGACGTTGACGTCGTGGTTGTACCTGTAGGAGGAGGAGGTCTAATTGGTGGAATAAGTTTAGCTATCAAAAGCCAAAGACCCAATGTGCAAGTTATCGGTGCTCAATCCGAAGCTACACCAATAATGTATGAGTCTTTGAAAGCCGGCAAAATCGTTCCTCCACACAGGCATGAAGATTATACAATAGCTGAAGGACTCGCTGGCGGCATAGAAAAAGGATCTATCACCTTCTCAATAGCTCAGCAGTACGTTGATGAAGTTATGCTCGTGAAAGAAAAATCCCTTCGACGCGCTGTTTATCTTCTGTGGAAAAATGAAAAGCAGGTGGTCGAAGGTTCAGGGGTAGCTGGCGTCGCTATGCTTTTGGAAAACAATGATGCATTCAATGATCAAAGTGTTGCGGTGGTTTTGACTGGAGGCAACATTGATGATTCGCTTTTTAAAAGCATTTTGGCTTCTGAGGAGTAATAGGTTTAACTTAGTTTGTAGCCTATTTTTCGCAGAAACCCTCGTCGCTCTTTGATGTCATCGTCTGTTTCTATGCCTTTGCTTTTTGAGCCGTCGAACAACACCAACTATTCCTCGTCCTTGAATTGTTTCTGCAATTATTACTTCGAGTGGGTTAGCTGTGGCCGCATAAATAGTGCACACTTCAGGCACATTCTTAATTTTATCAAGAACATTAAGTGGATAAGCGTTCTTTATATAGATTAGAAAACTATGTCCACAGCCAATTTCAAAGGCTTTTACTGCTGCTAACCGCCGCAGTTCCTCGTCGTTTCCTTCATGACGGATAAGGCATGGCCCTGAACTCTCGCAGAAACCTAAGCCAAACTTAATATTAGGCACTGAATTAACCAGAGCCTCATAAAGGTCTTCAGCAGTTTTAATGAAATGAGCCATACCCAAGATAATGTTACATTCTTTTGGCGGATCAATTTTAACAGTTTTTAACTCCACAAACTTAAACCTCCTCAACCATTAACTTAATTGCATAATTACGAATATAAAATTTCAAGAAAAATGATAATCGAACTTTATTTAGATTCACCATCAAAACATCATTTGAGCAAAATCGTATTCATTATTTTCCATTTTATTTCGTCTTCGCGTTTTTTTGCGAACAAAAGCTAAATATCATTGAATAGTTTATCAATTGGGAAAAGCAAGGGCCGGTAGTTCAGCTGGTATGAACGCTTGACTTGCACTCAAGAGGTCAGGGGTTCAAATCCCCTCCGGTCCACTTTCTTTTGTTCTTGACCAAGGAAATAGACATTAGAGCGAAAGGGTTTGCCTGAGGCTCTGGACCTCTTCTTTAGGAGAAAAGAGAGATGCAAACTCTCTATGGCTATTGTAATTTCTAAGTCCAGAGCCTACTCAGTCCACGTCTTCGCATTATTTTCTTGATTTTTTGGGACTTAAAAAAGGGGAAAGATAGTTGTTTTTGATATTTTTTATGGTCGTTTTTTAAAGAACTAGCACCTGCTACTATGCCGACTACTGCGATTGCGATGATTATAGCGATTGTTGAAATTGTAAAGTACATTTCTGTGGGTGGCAAAACTGTTACTGGATATGGTGATACTGTTGGCGCCGATGGGATAACTGTGAAGCTTGTCTAAGTGCAGATGATGGACAGTAACCGTTTGTGCCTGCGAAATGGGCGTAGAACTGTGTAATTGCCTGCGATGTCAGGTGTCCATGTTAGGGTGTACATGCCGTTTGAGTCTGTTGTTGCTGTGCCGATTGGTCGGTAGTTACCGTTAGAGTCTAAAACGTAGATTGTCACTGGGACACCTGTGAAGTTTGTGGGCATTGGCTGTTGCTCGTAGACGTAGCCCATCCATGCGTCATGCTTGCGTCAGATGCGACTGGAATGCCGTTGGGGAAGTCTGCTGTCTGTTCAGCTTTGTTGTGTGCCTGCGGAGATGTCCGTCACTGTGCCTCTGATAACGATGGGTGTTCCTAATAAAGATGTTCGATGTCGGGCGCTGAAACTGTGGTTGCGCTGGGTCCTCTGCCTACGCTGTAGATTTGGTTGTCATAGCCGTTAAGAGATACTGAATAGCCGTCTGCTATGGCGCCTGTTTCGAGAGGTCCGAAAGGTGAACCTGCTTCGGACGTGACTTCGTTTAAGGCTCCAAATTGGTGTTCCGTCTGTTGCGTTGATGGCTTGTTGTGTAGCGCCTTTGTAAATTGGGTCTTCAACAGTGTGCTCAGTGGTTGTTGTGTAAACTACTCCGTCGCCGATAGCCATATATAGACATTGGATATGGACCTGGAATTTCAAAGCCGCTGTTGGTGGTGTTGCCTGCGCCGCCGTTGCCGTAAGTCCATAGCAAGTTTCCGGTTTGTTGATTGTAGCAGGACATTATTCCTCCGAAACCATCGTAGTAGATTTTACCGTATGCATATGCTGCGCCGTTTTCGTTTCCGCCGCTATTGTAGCCTGAGTTATAGTACATTAGCTGGTCTTGTGATAGAATTGCCTACTGGACCCCATATTTGCTGTCCTGTTAGACAGGCTGTATCCTACAAATTGCATTGTTTCTTTATAGAATTCACAGAAGACTCCGTTTGTTGGATTACCACTGGCTGGTCCCGAGTAGCTGACGGAGATGTTACCTGCTGGTGGTTGAAGGGTGTTGCTCCATAGCATGCTGCCGATTGTGCCTACTGAGGCATTAAGGTTTACGGCGTAGTATGTGTAGGGAGTTTGTGTGCCACTTAAAGCTGGGGTTGATCCGCTTCTGAGAAGTACCAAGTTTCCTGCCCAAGCTGCAACTATAGTGGGTACTGGTGTAACAGTGTTTAGCCATGATAACGAAATGTTCCAGTCATAGCTGTATAATGAACTGCTTGGGTTTATTACGTTGCCATATATTAGGTAGTTAGAGATTGCTGGTTTGGTTGGGTCGTTGCCTGCAGGAGCGCTTATTGCTGGTTGAGTAACGCTTGCATACATGCGATTGAGTTGTGTTTAAGTTGGCGCCAGTGGTTGTTGAGTCGTTGAATAAGCGTTGGGGTTGTAATGACTCCGTTAGTCCATGGGTTCTGCCATGTCCCCCAAAGCCTAGATGAATTCCACTCGCTTAAGTATATCACTGGGTTAGTTGCGTTGCCGTTGTTTGTTAAGATAAGCTTCAGTTGTTCTCCTTGTGGTCCAGGAACTGCTGTGCCAGTGGGGATGCCGGTCACGTTAAAGAGTGGATCTCCTGTGTATGCGTCAAAGGCTTGGGCGAAGTTGGCTGTGAAAAGTATCGGTGGATAAATGCCGTGTTGGTCAGGGTCTCGAGGTTGATAAACATAGCCGAAGGATAATGCTGGTATTTGGGTTGTACTGCTCCACACGATTTTGCCTGTTCTAAGGTCTTGGCAGACGGTTGCTCCGGTACTGGCTCCTGTAAACGATACAGGTAAAGTGTAGTAAAGGTATCCATCGATTATTATTGGGTTAGTGAATCTGGCGTTGTATGCTGACCCTTCGAAGATGAGGTACCTATGAGTTCGTAAATGTGTTGCCTCCAACGATTCCACCCATATCAATTGGGTAGGTCCACATGACATGACTGGTTTGAGGCCCTGATGCTTCGCCTGGCGGGTAATTGCAGCCATGTTGCTCCGGTACCATAGCCTGCTGAGCCCGTGCCAAGCCAGTTTGACGCAATAGGAAACCAGTATTGGTTTTCGCCATATATTGGGCTCTGTCCAGTAGTTGGTTGGGAGCGGGGTTTCTGTGATAAGTTTAGGATTGGCTGTTGTTGTACGGTGCATGTGCAGACCGATGAACTGGGCAAGTACGTGTCATTGATATATGCTGAGGTTGGTAGGTCGTTGGAAGTTGTAAGCGTTTGCCCTGGAAAAGTGAAGCTAAATGAGTAAGTTCCAATTTGTGTGGGAGTGAAAGAGTAGAAATGGTTTGAGGTAGTGTCAGAGACGACTGGAAAAGTTATTGTATTAGATGTTCCGTTTGGCGCTGTAATGGTGAGCTTGATAGTTTTGAAATCGGTAGTTGTTTGTTATCAGTTCGCTGTCATAAGTGTTGGTTAGCCACATGTATACTGCTTGCTGGTTGGCCGACTCCGATTGGGTTAGGAACCACTTGCACATATGCAAACGTGGCAATATTCCATGACGGAGTATGCGCGTTAGCGATGGGCATGAGTATTACTGAAGCACTCATTGAAACAGTTAAAAGCAAAGTAATCAGAGATTGCGACAGTTTTTTTGTATTATTGCGTTTCTTTTTTCATTTTTAAAATTGTCATTTGTTTTTCTCCTAATTTGTGGTTCCTTGATTGATGAGAAACGCTAATAAGCCTCACTCACCTAGCGTGATTACAAAAAAAAAGATAACAAAAAAAAGATAATCATTTTTTGAGATTACAACCAATCGTAAGTTTTAAGCTGCTTATCGAAATTCCAAGTTTTTTAAGTTACCAAGTTGGACGATAAACTATTGCGAAAAAGCTGACTTCAAGAATAAGCAATTAGTTGAAAATATGGGTTTGCTGAAGCTCTGGAAAACTAAATTTAGGTGATAAAGAGCAAATGCAAAAGCTCCTTCACGCCAACCAAGGTGATAGTATTGCGAATACTTTACCAGAGCCTACTCAGCCCCTAACTCTTTCAATTATTTTCTATGACTAAAAAAGGGGAAAAGCGATTTTTTTTATAGTCATTGATGTAGCGACAACATACTTCATGAGATTTCTATGCCCTTAAATGATTGATATTTCTAATCTTTGGACGCTTAACGAGAATACCTAGATCCCACCACTACAGCAACAGACAGCAACACTATGGCTCCGATGGATAGCCCTTCTGGAATGGGTTGAGTGCTCACAATTAACGTATTGGTTGCGCGGGCCCCGCTTGCATCTATTGCTGTTATGACGTAGTTTCCAGCAGCCACGGTGGGTACAGTTATGTTTGTTGTGAAAGCACCTGAGGCAGTTGTGGCTACGCCAGCAGCAGGAGTAACTTTATACTGATAATAAGTATAGCTGCAGGTGGCCGTTAAAGCATAGCTTGATAAATCGAGTGTCGAAGTACGACCAAATACGCCAGTCACATAATTCACAGTTCCCCCAGCACTGTAGCTACTTGAGCTTGCTAGTGTTCCATCGCCATTATCAGTCCAATCGGATCCCGTACCGGAAGTGTCCCAGTGCATGCTGAAGGAACCAGGTTTGATCGGATAATGAGCTAATGTGGCCGTATATGGACCGTTACCAGTTCCTGAAAAGGTTGTGATTGTTTCGTTAGTCACCGTTATCTCTGTTCCAAGCACTATACCTACAGCTGTTGATCCTGCAAACCCAGTGCCTGCAACCGTGACGGAACCACTTGGAGCTTGTGTCGTTGGCGTCAGAGTTATTGAACCTGCCGCGCTTGCCATCGGAACAACAAGTGATATTGCTGCTAGAACCATTAAGAGCGTTAAGAGAGCTACAATAATTGTTTTAGACGCTTTCTCTGGACGTTTCATTTTTCTTCATTTTCCTTAATTTTAGTACCAATTTGTATTCAGTGTATAGCGGTAATAAGACACACTCACCTAGCGTGAATACAAAAAAATGTATATAATTTTTTGAGATTAAACAAATCTCGTAAGTTTTAGATTAACAATCGAAAAAAGCCAAATTAAATAAATATGAAATGCACAAAGACTAACACCATGTTTGCCACTAGTATGTATCCTACCGAGCGAGTAATAACAGAGATTGTTTCGACCCTTCTTTGCTTTATTCTCGTCCGCTTCATGTTAAAGCCATATAAACTCACTGGAGAGGGAAAATATATTAGGTTTACCGCTTGGATTTGGTTTTCTAGGCATATCATTCGCGTTTTCAGCCCTAACATATTCCCCCCTATTTCAAGGTCTCAATCCAAAATTAATGTGGGTTGGACTTTTAACAAGAACATTCGCATTTGTATTCATCGCAACCACTTATCTCTTTTCAAATATGAAATCTAAGAAAAGCCAACTATTAGGAGAGATAACTATCAGTCTGTCAACTGTCGCTCTCATCGCTTTGCTTTTGTTTGCATTTGTAATTCCGCAATTTACCTACGCTAGCTACAGTCAATCTAATGTATACGTGAGGATTTTTAATGTAATCTGCTTGTCCTATGTTGCTATCTATACGCTAAGAAATCATGTGAAGAATCCTGATCCAAAAACAATTTGGATTCCTTTCGGCTTCATTTTTCTTGCAATAAGTCAATACTCTTTGCTATTTTGGTATATTGATTCAAGTTTTTCCGCATTTATAGGAGCGTTGGTAGCTCGTTTCATAGGTTTCGCTATCTTTCTTTTTGTTGCCTATCAAGCCTTCTATAGCTCAAACAAGAAGGATGAATAAAATGAAAAAAACTCCTCGCAGGGATAAATTAAGGATCTACGGAGACTTGTTGTCTGTATTGAGGAGCGAATCTAGAAGTGAAAAAGTTGTATTAACTCATATTCAGAATAGAATTAACGTGCCTTTTGATCGGCTTAAAAATTATATCACAGACCTTACAAATCTTGGTTTAATTGAGAATGAAACGTCGCTAAAGCTTACTCAAAAGGGTAAACAATACCTCCAAGAGTATGAAAGAATTGTCGATTTCATGGAACGCATGGGACTAACGTATACCAATATGCTTGAGTAGTTCATTTGCAAGTAACCACGACGCAGGTAAATATAAACAAAAATTGTAAATCTGCTATTTCGGTTGCATAAAAGCCAAGCTTTTTAGTCCTATCGTTATTCCATGGTTTCTTCAAATTCTAAAAAAAGGTAAAAAATTTTTTTGTTGTTTTTTAGGCGCATTTTCTGAGGATAAGTAATCCGACTATGGCTATTGCAATGATTATTGCGATTACTACAACTATCATGTACATCATTAGGTCTGTCTTTGTTGCTATGTTTTCTTGAGATGTTACAAATTGATGAAAAAATGGCTTAAGAAGAAATTTAAGAAGCACTCTTTATTGTTGAGGGTTTGCTTAGGCTCTGGACCACTATTAGGAAAAAAGATGCAAATATCGAACTACGCTTGTAAATTTCTATCCAGAGCCTTCTCAGCCCCGTTTTCATCTCAGTTGCTTTTTATAACAAAAAAAGGGGAAAGGGATTTTTGTTTGGCAATTTTTATGGTCGTTTCCTAGTTACAATTATTACTGTAGCGATTGCGATAGCGATGATTATTGCTACTACCCCAACAACTATGTAGGTCATTAAGTCTGAGTTGGTTGCAAGGTTTGTCTGGGGGGCAGGGGTTGGCGATGTTTGCGTTGCACTCATCACGGTGAAATGGGCTTCCGCGCCTGATGGATAATAACTGTTAGAGCCCGCAAAAGATGCTATGACAGTGTATGAACCTGGAATGTCAGGAGTCCATGTTAGACTGTAGGTTCCGCTTGCATCGGTTGTTGCTGTACCTATGGGGCGGTAGTTGCCATTTGAATCTATGACGTTTATTGTCACTGTCACGCCTGTGAAGTTGGTTGGGCATGGATTTTGCATGTAGACGTATTCCATCCATTGGCTTTGGCTTGCGTCGGATGCTACTGGAACACCGTATGGGAAGTCAGCTTTCTGCTCGTTCTGCTGTGTGCCTGCGGAAACATCCAAGAACTGTGCCTTGTATCACTACTTTGGCTGCCGACAGTGATGGACCAGTTAGCTGGTGCTGTTACTGTGGTGGCGCTGGGTCCTTGGCCGAAAGCGTAGATTTGGTTGTCATACATGTTATAGTTAACGTATTCGCCGTCTGCAACGGAACCTTCTGGATATCCTGGGCCTCCATCATTTGCGACCTTGGAATGCTATGGTCTATAGTTGTTGGCCAGTTGTAGCGTTAAGAACCCAGATGCTTTCGCCCTTGTAGTATGGAGATTGCGCGCCGTTGCCGTGCTGTTGGCTATAAGCATAGACTTTTCCGTCTGCAATTGAAGATATCATTGTGGGTAGAAGACCCCAAGGAGAGTTAATTCCGTCGTTGTGCTGTTGCCTGATCCGCCGTTACCCAACTGCCATAACAGAGTTCCGTTAGCTGTCGTTGTAGCACCAGATTTCGCCGCCGTAACCTTGAACATAGATGTTTCCGTAAGCTTCAACAGCGCATTGTCCAATGCCTAGTCCACTGCCGAAGTATTGGTAGCCATCTGGAAACACTGTGGTTGTTGGACCCCACACTAAGTTGCCAGTGTCCATGCTGTAGCCAAGCCATTGGAAAGTTTCTCCGATCTGCATTGTGAAAACGCGGGTTGATTGCATCCATGGTCCACGATTCTCTGTGTGAAGCTTCCAAGTTAGGATTGCCGGTCATCAAGTTTGGTGCTGTGTAGTTTTGAACCCAAAGCATCTGTCCCACTGTGCCATTGGTTGCATTGAGGTTAATTGCCCACATTGTGAACGGGTTTGGAGTGTACTGAGGTCCAACGGAGACGGTTAATGCGCTGCTTGTTCCCATCATGATATCGCCAGGGAAGACTGCGTAAGATTGTTGGTCCGCTCTGAGAAACTCCGTATGTGGCGGTCTGGTTGATGACGAGTCCATTTAAGTTGCCGTTTACTGATAACGTTCCAGCTGTATGGATTGTAGTAGAATATTGAAGAAGATGGAGTGGCAATGCTTCCGTCGATTTCTCTGCCTTCAGGTCTGTATGGGCCTGATGGTGCTGCAAGGTTGTTGATTACTGCTGATGAGTTCCATAGTGCTAACCATCCGGTTTGGGTGGAAACGTTGTAGTCAAGGACATATCTTAGCAGTTCGCCGCTTGGGCCATAGGCAGGCATTATAGTCTGTTCTTCTAGCATTGTACCGCCTGGGCCGTACTGTGTCCAGGCTTGGGGAACATTTGTAATGTTGAAACCCAGTTTCCAGTGTAGGCCATCATAAGCTATCCATGTTACATTTGACATCGTAACGCCAGTGGGTTTTCGCTGTTTGCAGGATAAATGTAGTTGTTACGGTGCACCGGTTGGAGTCAGAAGCGTCCAAGATTGCCAGAGGTAGCCACTTGGGATGACGCCGGATTGGTTAGGGTCGACTTCGTTGTATAGTTGTCCCCATGTTGGGTCATATGCACCGTTTGTTTTGTCCAGACAGTTTGCCCAGTGCGAAGGTCAACGCAGATATAAGCTCCACCGTAAGTTGACACCGTTCACTATAGTATATTGCCGTGACCGTGTACTGTAGCCAGAACCGCCTAAACCACCCAATGGCACTTTGTAGTAGAGGATATCCGCCCATTATTATTGAGTCGGCAAAGATCGTGGCTCGTATGAACTCCCTGAATAGAATGTTGCTCCTGGAACCGCTGTGTTGCTTCCTCCGACAACTCCACCGAACTCCATCGGCTTTGTCCACATTATGTGTCCGCTGTTAGGCGCTGCGCCGTCCGGTTGCTAAAGATCATAGCCGGTCCGGTTTGAGCTGATGAGCCAAATTGATAAGAGTAGTAACCTGAGCCGAGCCAGTTTGAGGCAATGATGTACCAGTTTGTGTTCTGCCCTTCTATAGGACGAGTCCAGTAGGCTGTTGGAAGTGGATAGTTGATGGCTTCCAATGGTTGTTGTTGTACTGTAAATGTTGTCACTTATTTGATCAGGCAAGTAAACGTCTCCGGCAAGAGCGTTGATTGAAACGTTAGTTGCTGCTGTAAGTGGAACAGTAGAAGTTACCTGGGATAGGGTTGGGTATGTCATTCCTTGGAAGACGAATGTTGCCGTGTAATTGCCTACCTGTTGGGGTACATACGTAGTGAATTGTTCGTCCTCCAGTGTTGGAGACAACGGCAAAGGTTTGTGTAGTGTTTGTTCCATCGGGCGCTGTGATGGTCAGAACGTAGTTTTCTTTTCTGATGTTGTCAGTGATTACCGAGTTAGCTAGCGGTTGAGCAGTCCATATTAGAATACTCAATGTTTGGCCTACTCCTATTGGGTTAGGTGCAACTGCGATATATGCGTGGTCAGCGATTTGCCATGGTGGTGAATGCGCTTTAGTTGTTGATACTATTGAAGTTGAAGCTGCTATTGAAAGCATGAATAACGTAGCAATCATTATAGCTGCTATTTTATTTCTTAGTTTATTCATTTTAATTCCTTCCTTTTTCCGCATGAAAACTCTAGTCCAAAAAGATTTTTAAAGTTTACCAACTTGTTTTTCTCCTAATTGGTGGTTGCTTGATTGATAAGAAACGGTAATAAACATCACTCACTTAGCGTGAGTACAAAAAAATGATAATTTCTTTTTGAGATTACAACCAATTTCGTCAGATCTGGACTAGTTCTGGACTGTTTATTCAAATGGGAATTAGTTGTTGGCAACGTCTTCAATAGAAGATACCTACTTCATTTTGACCAGCTTATAAAGAAGAGAAGAAAATACGAGTGAAATCTCCACTCTGGCGGGTTCAAATGTGATTTATCTGTTAATTAGGTCAAGGGTTCTTTCCATCCAACAAATGATGAAAAAATGGCTTAAGAAGAAATTCAAGAAGTATTCTTAATTGTTTAGGGTTTACTGAGGCTCTGGACCACTATTAGGAGAAAAGAGAGATGCAAACTCTCTATGGCTATTGTAATTTCTAAGTCCAGAGCCTACTCAGCCCCACTTTTCTCATTATTTCTTTTGATTGTTTTTTGTGACTAAAAAAGGGGAAAGGGATTTTGTGTTTGTGTGTTTTTATGGTCGTTTTCTTAGCATCAGTATCATTACAACGCCGACTATGGCTATTGCAATAATTATTGCGACTGCTGCTGCTCCTATGTACATTTCAGTTGGAGGCAAAACTGTTACTGGGTATGGAGATGCTGTTGGCGCTGCTGGATCAACTGCAAAGGCGGTTTCTGCAGATGATGGCCAGTAAGATTGACTGCCGGTGAATGATGCGTAAACTGTGTATTTACCTTGGATATCTGGTTTCCAGTTTAAGCTATAGAAGCCGTTTGAGTCACTTGTAGCTGTGCCGATTTGCCTATAGTTGCCGTTTGCGTCCACTACGCTTATGGTTACTGGTACGCCTGTTGCGTTTGTCGGCATTGGTTTTTGCATGTAGACATATGCCATCCATGCGCCCTGGCTCTGGTCTGAGACTGCTGGAACACCGTTAGGGAAATCTGCTACCTGCTCAGCCTGTTTTGTGCCTGCTGAGATGTCTGTGACTGTTCCTTGGATCAAAACGCTGCTGCCCATGGTTGTAACCGATGGTCCTGCTGACGCAGTGGTTTGGCTTGGACCTCTGCCTACTGAGTATATTTGATCGTCATATTGGTTCAGGTATAAGAAGTATCCATCTGCAACGACGTCATATTGGCCAACGTACATGCCTGTGCCCCAGCCTGTCAGTGTCCATATTTCAGTTCCGTCGGTTGCGTTTATGCAGCGATATTCAGAGCCTTTGTACCAGGGATTGTTAGGTGAGTGTTCAGTGGTTCCTAAGTACACTTTTCCGTCTGCAATTACGTCAACGAAGATTGGATAGTGACCATAGGATGTTTCAAGACCTGCGTACGTGCTATTTCCTGCTCCTCCATTGCCATAAGTCCAGAGCAGATTGCCATTTGCATCATCATAGCAGTAGAGTATTCCGTCGAAACCAGCGCAGTATAGGTTGCCATAAGCGGACAGCGTATCTTCTCTGACTGTGTCCCATTCCGCAACTGGTCTTGTCGTAGTCCACAGTTGGCTGCCGTCAGCTAAGCTGAAGCCGTTAAGTTGCAGTGTTTCTTTGTCTTCCGTGACGAATGTGCGTGCTATATTGTCGACAGCGATTATTTGTCTCGTTTCATTGTTTGGTGCAGGTGCAAAGGATTTTGTCCACAGCACTTGTCCTCTTGTTGCTGGGTTAAGACTAATTGCTGCGAGGGCGCCGCCTGTTTCAGCTGTTCTTGGGCCTGTTCCGAGGCTTCCCTGAATTGCAATAAGTATGTCGTTGTAGTAAACGTCTCTATAGACGTTCCACGGTAATGATCCGCCAAGCGACGATATTGAAATGTTCCAGTCATATGCAGGTGCTATGGAAGTTGCTTGTGCTGAAGGCACTAGAGCCCACCCGGCACCGTTCCAGTTGAATGCTTGTCCCGCTGGTGCACCTGTTGGACGTGTTGGTGTGATTGGTACGTTTGCGTTAAGTGACCCAGAATACCAGTTGGCGACTCTGTTTCCCCCTGCATCGCCTATAACATCGGAAGAATTCCATTGCGATAGATAGTACTGCGCGTTGGTGGAGTTTCCGCAGTTAGTTAAGGTGTAAATGAGTAGTTCGCCACTTGGACCGGCGACGGATGCTGCTGAGCCAGTTGATGCTGCTAGAGTTGCGGCTTGTACTGTCCCTGAAGGTACGTTGGTTACGTTCATCGTTGTGAGTACGCCTGTTCTTGGGTCATATGCTCTCCAAACGGTACCTTGACCTGGTGCTGTAGTTGGTGCTATCAGTAAGCCGTCAGGTAATACTCCATGTTGGTTTCCTGACTCGAAAGAATAGAGGTAGCCAAACGTTGGTACAAGAGAGACTCCTGTTGCTGAGGCATTTATACGCCAAAGTTCTTGACCGGTCCTGATATCTACTGCCACATAGTCGCCACCTGTGCCTGCGTTGCCGTATGGTTCCTGGTAATAGAGGTAGCCTTGCATGACTATTGCGTTGCTGAATCTTGGGTTATATGACTGACCGGCGTAGTATGTTTCACCTGGGACAGCTGTGTCATTGCCTCCGACAAGTCCGCCGAATTGGATCGGTTTTGACCACATTACGTGTGCGCTATTTGGTCCTATTCCGTCTGCTTGGTATCTACCGTAGCCTGCTCCGCCAGTGACTGTAGTGCCGCTTCGTATCCAGGGTGCATTTAGCCAGTTGGAGGAGATAGCAAACCAAAATGTGTTCTGGCTTTCTATTGGACGTGTCCAGTATGCGGTGGGAAGAGGATAGCTGGCTGTGGGTGGAAATACTTGTGTTTGCGTTACATGAAGAACCGTGGAAGCGTTTGCCGGTTGGAATGTGTCGTTTTGCCAGGTTGGATCACTCCATGTGAAGGTTTGCCCTGGATAACTGAAGGACAACGTGTAGTCTCCTAGTGCTGAAGGCGTGTATGAGAAAAACTGTATGCCAGTTGAGTCCGAAACTACGTTCCATGTGTGTGTCTCGGTGGTGCCGTCAGGTTTAGTAATCACCAGTTGGTAGCCATGGCGCCTGTAATCGTTAGTGACTGCTGCGTTAGGCATAGGGGTATCTACCCACATATATATCTGGACTGTTTGGCCGACGCCTATTGGATTAGGAGCAGCCGTTACATATGCAAACGATTGGATGCTCCAAGCAGGTGTATGTGCACTTGCCGTCAAAAGCATAGTATAAGGAACTGTCATTGATAACATAAGAAACAACGCAATTATGGAAAAGATTTTTATTTTAGGATTTATCATTTGTTTTACTCCTAATTTTTGATTGTTGAAAAACCATAATAAGCCTCACTCACCTAGCGTGAGTACAAAAAAATGATTAACTTTCCTTTTGAGATTAGGACCTATTTCCTCAGTCTTAGACCGTTTATTGAAAAAAGAGGAAAAGAAAATACAAAACCCAGCATAAAATTTAGCATTACAACGAAAATTTTTTAACTAAAAAAAAGAAAAGAGATTTTTATGCTTTGTTTTTTATGGGTGTTTTCTAAGCACAAGTATTGTTAGAGCAAACCCTATTAGCTATTACAACTATTATTGCGACTACTGCTGCCCTCTATGTACATTTTCATGGGTGGCAAAACGGTAACTGGATATGGCAACGCTGTTGGCTCTCGAGGGCTAGGAAAAAGTGCGCTTCGCAGAAGATCCCTATTATGAGTTTGAACCTGCGAACTGGCGATGGCAATGTATAAGCCTGTAATGTCAGGTGTCCAAGTGAACCCAAAGGTTCCGCTGGAATCAGTCGTAGTTGTTCCGATTTGCCTGTAGCTGAAAAAATTCTTGCATAGACAATACATTAAAAATTACTGGCAAATAATCTGAGCGAACAAATTCTTCGTTTAGAATAAAGCAAGGTAGTGGTTTGGTGGGGAGAGGAGAAGGGAGAAATAAGCCAAACCACTGACTTGTCCTTATTCCATTAGATATTTTTCGCGCTAAGTGTCTACTTAATGATTTACCTATTAAGCGTTTTTAACATGCAGCAATATACATCAAAAGGACTCAGTGGAAAATTATAACTAATCATTAAAATATAGAAGGGTTTGCTGAGGCTCTGGAAACTTTAGGAGAAAAAGAACGCAATGCAAATGCGTTATCACGACACCGCTTAGTTATCGTAATTTAACCAGAGCCTTCTCAGCCCATCTGCACAGTTCATTTCTTGAAAAAGTGTTGTCCTATCGCTTATTAAATGATTTTTCAAGATTGACCCCAAGAATCCCCAAATTAGACTCCAAATTATTACCAATTTACTTAAGTATCTTTTTCGGGTGACAGGATATATTGTACTCTGCCGACTTTGCCGTCTGTAAGGCGTACTTTTATTCCATGCGGATGAACTGAGCTATTTGTAAGGATATCTTTGACTATGCCCTCGGTTAGAATGCCGCTTCGCTGGTGCTGCTTTAAGATGATTTTTACTCGAGAGCCCAGTTTGATTTGACTTCTTTGCTGATTAGGTTGCATTTATAATCACAGTAGATTCGTTGCTTATAGTTATTGGTAATGCACTGGTAAATCTTGTCTTAATCAATCATAAATACAATCCAAATAATAGCCCACCCCAAACAAGGAACATGTGGACAAGAGAAGAGGAAACAATGTTTTGGGCTTTGAAAAAAGTATAACTATAAAGCACTCCTGATGAGATCCGCCAAGCACCATAGATTAACGAAAAAGGAACATTGCCAGAATAACAAAAATACCCTATAGGGATACTATAAATGGCGTAAAAAGCGGCTGTGACCGCTATGCCCAAAAAGGTACCACTTTTTGATGTTATTCGTGTTTGAATGTATCCTCGAAAGACGATTTCTTCACCAAAACCGATTATGAGGTAACTTAAGAGAAAATAAGCGATTGGAATTGAAAATCCTTCAAATTTTCCACCCAGATAAGGAGACAAGGCGGCAAGAAAAACGATAAGTAACGAACTTGTCAATATTCCTAGTGCAAAACTCTTTTTCAAGCCTTTCTTAGTTACCGCCACACTTTGAAAGGATTGTTTTGACGATCTTAGCGCGACAGCCATTGGGATTAGTATAACCACAATTGCTATGAAGCCTCTTAGAACGTAGAGCGGATCCGCAGTCAAGGTAGCACGAACCCATATCTTATCATAAAAATCGTAAATGCCAAATGTTCCTATAAAAATCACAATAAAAACCAAAAGCGCCAACAAAGCCTCCCGCTCTCTTCTCGGAAAAGTCATGATTTGTGGATTCAACTTTAAAACTTTTGAAAAAACAAAAACCGAAGGGACGCCGACGGCAAGAACAGTAATGAAAGTTGCAAGATCCGTTAAGGCTGGATAACCCAAACTACAGTATTCTCCTTAAATAACTTCAAATTGTGATAAAACGCATCTCTGATAAATGAAATAAGTAATTAGTCTAATCAATTTTTCTTTTCCAAGAATTAAAGCTCATCTCTGGTTAAAGCATCTGTTTTCTGTTGTTCTCTAGCCAGTTTCTTGATGTCATCAGAGTTTTTCCTGCAAACTTAATTTCCAGAGCCCCTTCATAGGGGCAAATTTCCACACATCTTGCGCAAAGCATGCATCTTGATTCTGTAACATCGCCCCCCTTTTTGTCGAAAACTTGTGTAGCTTCTGTTGGACAGACACGTTTGCAAACTCCACATTTAGTACATTTTTCTTGACTCTTGATGAGCTTTGTTAAAGCGATTTGTTTGAAAGGAGTAAAACTGCTAAACAGAGCTGTTATCGCACCAAGGGGACAAATTCTACACCAGAAACGTCTGAAGATAAGTGCTAGAATTGTCACCGCGATAAGAACTGCCAGGTTTACTGATGTGACATAATAACCAGTTATCCACAGAGGACCATAGGTTATCTGGGTGACATATGACCATTTCATTGAGCCAATTGCAGACTCAATCAGTATGCAGAGAGGTCTCATGGGGCAAACTAAGCAGAAGGGTTCGTTAAGATTACCTACAAGACCTGCTTCAGTGCCTTCTGGACCACCAGGTCTAGTGCCCGGAATAAGCTGAGTACCAAAAATGGCGTAAGAGCCAAAAATAACGCTGAGAATCAGAAAAACGGCAATAATAAGATAGCGTGATTGCGAAAGTGCTGTGCTTGTCTTTGCAGAAAACCGCAGATGCCGTATCCGAAGCGCTTTTCGTATTCGTGTTAGCACATCTTGGTATAGACCAAATGGACATAACCATCCGCAGAAAAACCTCCCTAAAACAACAGATGCAACAGCAACCAAACCCACAACTATTCCTAATTTTTCCAGACCTGAAGTAGAGTAGAAAACTTCATAGCCTCTTGCGTAGTTCCAGAATGGAAAAATGTAAGCTTGAAGTTGCCAAATTGGACAAGTAACTGTTCTGCCATTCGGATAGTAACATGCCAAAATCGGAACAGAGAAACCATCTGGAAACTGATTCCCCGACAAATTGGAGCCAACTAGCGCGCTTCTGGGCGAAGGTCCTAAAGGCAGAAATAAGGGTTGGTTAAATGGACCGATTATTAGCCCCATGAAAACAGCCACAACAGCGACTATTTGAACAAAAAGCCTTAGAGTGCTGACTTTCCTTGTTTTGTCTTTAGATAACTTAAGGATAAGGAAGATTCCTACAATTATTATTGCAGCAAACAGTGGCAATATGATGATTATGGGATTTTCATATGTCATCTTGGCGTTTTCCTTTCTCTATTTTAATTCTCAACTCTGAATTTGCCCGAGCGCTCTCAATCAATGCCCCGTTGATTGATGATGCTCGATTTCTGAATTTAAAAACAAGAGCGATGGCGATTACGATAACCACCACAGCTACTGTGGCAATAGCTACTGAATGCTGCTGATAAAAAGGTAAATTTGAATTCTGAAAATTGCCCCCAAAAGAACCATTAAAACGATAATGCACAATGCTTACATTTCCAGTTGCACCATTAATGACCAATGTTCCGCTATGCGAAATAGTCCAACCCTCGCCTTCAGCCAAGAAAACATTGTTATTCACAGTGACACTCCATTCAACGCTAGAACTTAATCCATCTTGCTCAGGGCCAAGACCAAGGTTAAAAATCTGCATTCCTTGGCCCACAACTGAATAGCTCAGTCGAACACTCTGAAAGGAGGTGTTGTTGGCAGCCCTATAGGAAAGTATGGTCACATTAGAGTTTTGTGCTGAGACCTGAAAATTTGCTATAGGCTGAGAACCCTTAAGTTGCAGATTAACAAAAGTCCAATTATCATTTTCATACGTTGCTTTAGAATATGTACCGTTCACGGCAAAACTGATTATGCCGTTATAGGCTGGAATACTGAAGTTGTCTGAAGGCATAAAAGAATTGCTATTTTGACCTTGTATGTCTAAGCAAATCCAAGAAAAAAGTAAGGCAAGAATAAGTATAGCAATTCCAGCTGAGACTTTACTCCTAAATAGCATCATCAAGCCTCACCGCATGCTTCACAATAGGTAATTATTTATGAATGGTTATAAAGACTTTCCAACCTCATTTTCTTAACGAAACAACTTTTGGATTAAGCTAGACTACTGAAAAAATCTCTGTACAATCTAAAAGACCATCTTTGGTCTTAAGTAAATACTAGAAATTACGGAGTTTTCTGTAAGGACCGGATTGTTTCATGTTTTTTGCCGAACAAGAAGAAAGCGATACTTGAGTAAATAGGGTAAATGCACATTACAGCCGCCCAGTAGGTTTTTGATGGTTCTAACGTGATATTAAGAACTGTCACAACATCGTCAATATCAACTAATAAAAGTACAACGATAAACGATGCAAATAACATAGCGGTCGTTGGATTAATTCTCAATTTGCCGCCTTTTGCCCAGCCATAAAGTAAGAAAACGGTAATTGTCGCGACTGGATAGAATACGTCAAGTGCGCGCCAGAATGTGAGACCAAAAATTGTATCCAAGTTTCCGACGAACCAGTAAATGTGTGCATCTCCGAAAGTAACAAACATCAAGAGAGCACCGAAAGTCAAAGCTATTATTTCGCTTCTTAATCCCATCAGATAATACCTTTTGCCTTTCTTAAGGACGTAGTGCTATTTAACTGCTCATTAGTGATGACTTAAGAAAATTATTCAGTCAATCGTTTTGATTCTGAAATACGCAACAATTGAGATAAATTAGTCCGTTTTGCCTATTAACACGCAATTCCATAGGAAAGTACAATGAAGAAATCGTTAGTTATCCCAGTGTTTTTCATTATTGTCATCATTGTTATAAGCGCTTCAATAATAGTTTTCCTAAACAACCCGAAATCTTCAACGAATTCAGCCGCAACACAATACACTTACACAATAGTTAACAATTACCCACATGATACAGATGCCTTCACAGAGGGGCTTGTTTATTCAGATGGTTTTCTATTCGAAGGCACTGGGCTTAATGGAGCTTCATCTTTACGCCAAGTCAATTTGACAACAGGCGAAATAGTTCATGAAGTTAATTTGCCATACCAATATTTTGGCGAAGGCATAACAATTGTCAACAATACAATTATTCAGTTGACTTGGCAATCACAAATTGGCTTCATCTATGACAAAAACACTTTTGCTCTAATCGGAAACTTTACTTACCCAACAGAAGGCTGGGGCTTAACCTTTGACGGAAAAAACCTAATCATGAGTGACGGCACAAACAGCCTCTACTTTATAGATCCTACCACATTTCAACGGATAGGACAAATTCACGTTCATGATGGAAACACAAATGTAACCAACATCAACGAATTAGAATACATTGACGGCGAAGTTTACGCAAACATTTGGCAAACAAACACAATCGCCATAATCAGCCCAGAAACAGGCCAAGTAATAGCATGGATAAACCTCACAGGATTACCAGCCGAAAACAATCCGAATCCGGAAGCTGTACTCAACGGCATCGCATACGACCAAAACAATAACCGACTTTTTGTTACTGGAAAAGATTGGCCAAGCCTGTATGAAATAAAACTGGTACCGGAAACCAATTCAACAACTTAACGAAAACTTTCTAACGCTTCAATAATAGATTCATTAATTATAGGTAGAAAGATGATTGATGAGTTTGCAAAGAACCAGTTGAGAGCGCACCTTGGAAAGTTAGTGTTAAGGAAGCGTTGTTAAGAGAAGAATATTTGAGTCTTAAGTAAAAGCCATTAAAGATTGAAATCTGATATTTTATAGCATTAATCGGTTGTTTTTTCAATTACTTTTCCCGTTATCGCTGTATTTTCGGGGCGGTGAAAAAAATTAAATACTAATAGCGAAAGAATAAGGAAGAAGGGATTTATATATGAGCGGGGAGAAAAAACTGTATCTAATACGAAAGTAAGTATCCTTGGAGCAACTATACACTGAAACTGGGCAGAGGAGAACCGGTTTCTACAACGCAGTACGTTTTGTACGCAGTGCAGATCGCGGCAATAATAATTCTGTCATATCTAAGCGTAACATTGCTTGGTCCATTAAGCTACTCAGGCATATCACTGTTCTACTTCGTATACCCCTTCTTCCTAGTGTTCACAATGTGGTGGGGAATCTGGGGTATGATCGTCTGCATACGTTGGTTGTGTACTCGGAGCAGGACTAATGGTTGGCTTAGGCGTAGTTCCATCATTGGCATACTCGGTAGCCGACTTCATTCCGCCGTTCTTCGCATTCATAATCTACCGTGGGGTACTATCGAATAGAGGCATTGACCCATTATGGAGAGACTTAACCGAAAAAGAAGTTGCAGGCGTAAAAACAAAGAGAATAGGCGCATGGTTCTGGTTTATACTCATAAACGGAGTTATACTCAACGCAATCAGTGCAGAACTAGGCATCGGAATACAATACCAAATGGGACTGGTTCCAGGCAACGTATTCTGGCTATGGTGGGCAGGATGGTTCGTAGGCGACTTGCTAGCAATGGTAATCATAACTCCAGTGCTTGTCAAAGGACTTACAAACCTTGTCGAAAGGCAAGGACTAGTCAACCACGGCTGGGTAACTTGAGAACGACTCTTCCTTAATGAAACTTAAAGGGGAAAGTTGTTGGCAAGTCCAGACGTGGAAGCACGTGCTTCAAAGAAGTACGTGTGTACCTTTATTTTTTCTATGCGAACAGGAACCCCAATCGAAAAACTGCATGTTATTACAAAATTCTTAATGATTGCAGCAATGTCAGTTCTGGCTCTTTACATGTTTGATATCCCAGTTTCAAAAGGCGGACCCAGACATCATCGGGTTGGTCTTCTTGTTAATTCTTATATTTTTCCTCTTAATAATCTCAAGGACAGCAAAGCATTTAGTAAATTCTTACTTAATATTGGCGTTGCCAGTCCTTTTCGGCGAATTCTTCTGGTGGCTCTTCTTTAACGGTTCATTACCTGGAGCTAAGGTTGTTTTTTATCTGTGGCCAGGATTTTTGCCAATAGGCGTATCAACAGTTGTTCTTGTGGGCGTTTTTAGCCTTGTCTATTATAAAACACGAAATATCGGTTGGTCTCTTGTGCCTGCATTGTTGCTATGGTGGTTCACTATCATGCCAAGCGCACTTAGCTTTCTCATCAACAACAACGTGGGTCAGAATTCCTATCGGAGCAAACTACACTTTTTCGCTTCCTGAATGGTCAACGACGGTTGCTTTATCAAAAGCACTTGGATATGGAGTGCTAATTTACACATCATTTCTTTTTCTCTTAACAACAAGAGATATTGAGATTGCAGGAGCCCTCAGGCAACTGCGCCTTTCATTTCGAAAGTCATTCTTCGTTGCATTAATGTTCAGAAATCTAAACACAATATTACTTGACTATCAGGACATCAAAATTGCTCAAACTGCGCGAGCTGCCAACGTTGTTAGGAAAAACATTTTTTCAAAAATAATAGATCTCGCTACATGTATCTATTCCGTTGGTTGCAACCATGATAAGGCGGTCTACAGAGATGGGCGTAGCTCTTTATGCTAGAGGTTTTGAAGCATCAACACAGAAGACGGATTATAAAGAGACAAAACGATTCAGCAGTCGTTGACTTCACGATAATGGCAATATTAGCCGCATTCTTAATATACGAGGTCATTCTTGGACACTCCATCACTTCCTTGTTCATGAGGTAAAAAGAAATGTCGGTATTGGAAGTCAACGATTTCTGGTGGAAATACCGATCTTACGTAGGAGTAGACAACCCTTACACGTTAAAGGGTTTATCCTTCAATGTAAATAAAGGAGAATTCTTCGGAATAATCGGCCCAAGTGGCGCGGGCAAAACCACGCTGTGCTACGCTTTAACAGGAGTAATACCGCGCGTTTTCACAGTCCCAAGCGGAAAAGAGAGAGAGCACATAAAAGGCGAAATAAAACTATTCGGACAAACACTAACTAAAGTCGAAGAAGTGAAGGATGAAAAGACAGGCAGAATGGTCGATAGAATTGTTGGCATGAAACAAACAGCTCCAAGGGTTGGACTGTTGCTTCAGGATCCTGAGAATCAGTTTTTAAGAATGGATCTTCTGCATGAAATTAGCTTCGGAATGGAGCTTCAGGGGCTTCCGGTAAGCGAAATTGAGAGAAGAGCTAAAGAAGCGCTCGAAATAGTCGGTTTAGGTTCTTTGTGGCCTATCGCGGAGCTTGTTCATCCCAGCGAATTGTCTGGCGGGCAAAAGCAAAGAGCTGCAATCGCTTCTTTTATCGCGTTGCGACCAGAGCTGTTAGTCTTGGATGAACCCATGTCTAACTTAGACCCTGAGGGCAAGCTTAGCATAATAAAAGCTATTGACAGCATAAGAAACGAATATGACATAACAATAATTGTTGTCGAGCACAATCCCGAAGTGATCCAAAAATACGCTGATAAAGTGCTTGCGATAAACAATGGGCAAACAATTGCATATGGAACCACAGAACAAGTTTATTCCCAACGTAAACTATTTGAAGAAAACGGACTCTACTCTTCAGACATAGCGAGAATAGGATGGCAACACAGGTCTAAGTTATAACGGAAGGGTTCCCTTCACTGTCGACGAAATGCTGGAGACAATTCGACAGCAAAAAACAAAAGTCTTCAGACCGAAACTTCAAATGATGACCAGATAGACCAAACAGCTGCAAGAAATCATAAGCGTCAAAGATCTCAGCTTTTCGTACGAAGATGGAACACAGGCCCTAAGAGGAGTAACTTTCAACATAAAACAAGGAGAGTACGTGGGACTCATCGGTCAAAACGGCGCAGGCAAATCTACAATATCCAAGATAATCAGCGGTTTGTACAAGAAATTTCAGGGCGAAGCAAAAGTAATGGGGCTGGACCTGCGAGACAAGAAAGTGATTCAGAGAATACCTTGTTACGTCGGCTATGTATTTCAGAACCCTGATAACCAGATTTTCATGCGAAAAGTCTACGACGAAGTCGCTTACGGTCTGAAGAACCTAAAGATACCACAGCAAGAAATAGATCAAAGAGTCAAAGACGCCTTAAAGAGTGTTGGGTTGATAGCAAAAATTGATGAAGACCCAATGTTCTTGGGAAAAGGCGAAAAAAGAAGACTAACCGTCGCTTCAATTCTTGCAATGAACCCAAAAATAATGATAGTTGACGAACCAACAACAGGTCAAGACTTCAGGATGTCAAAGGACATAATGAACCTGCTTGAAGAACTAAACAAAGCCGGCACAACAATCTTAGCCATCACTCACGACATGACCCTTGTTTCCGAACACACGAAAAGAGTCATAGTAATGCACAATGGAGCCGTAATATACGATGGGTCCACAAGAGGCTTCTTCTCAAACGCAAAATTACTTGACGAATCCGGCATAATGCCCCCATGGCAGTAAGACTCAGCCATGAATACCAAAAAAAGAACCCCTCCGCCCCATGCCTAATGAACGCAAAAATGTGGATCAAGTTCATCACACATCATTGAAAAAAATAGTGAATAAGCCTGTTCATCAATGAGTTAGATGCCTGACAGAGAAGGCCGTTTGATTAGTATTCGAAAACTCGCAGCCTTAGACATTTCTCTTCATTATCCCAAGCTTATCATAGTTGAATTTGGTTTGGGAACACCCACCATAATAGCAGTTGGATTATTGTTGATATTAGGCAGTTCTGCTTTCTTATTAGGGCTATACTTGTTATTGACAGGAATAAACTACTTGCCGCTTTTAGCTTATGCAATTGTTCTAGTTAGAAGTCGAAGTGCTGAAAATGAGGCTGCATACGGTTTATCGCACGACAAACATTATAATCGCAAATGCAGCATCCAGCAACTACTAATTTTTTTACCTACCGCAGTTCTCTTAATAGCAATCACACAAGAATTGAAAATAAGTCGTTAACCCGAGAACTATAGTTTCTCCCAAGTACAATAAATATTAAGTGACCAACCAGTTTTTTGAAGTTGATTTTACAACTATATATTTAATGTAGAAGGGTTTGCTGAGACTCTGGCATCTTTTAAAGGAGAAAATATGCAAATATCAAACTATAACTAGTGAATTTAACCAGAGCCTTCTCAGCCCCTATCGCATCTACTTACCGCAAAATTTCTTTGTCAACAAATGTTTATAAGATTATGCCTATAAGCTGCTTCAATCAAAAATAATTGCAAATTTATGGTCATCTTAGGCTAAAACATACGAAAATTAACTAATACAATGTCTTTTGTGATTATTTCTTCAGAGCCCTCAAAGACAAAAAAAGTGTTTTTCTAAAGTGCTAAAAACATTAAATTTACAAATTGCACTCTTTGGAACAGTTTGTTATATATAATGGTTGTTACAGTCTTTTGAAAGCGTAGTTACTGTTAATTGGGGATGTATGGTTTGGATGAAGTATTGGATATGTTAGATAAAACTGCTAAGAGGATACAGAAAACTGTTGATGAAACAAAAGAAGCAACTTGGAAGCAGTCAGCGTTGTATGAGCAGATTATGCAGTCGTCTGAAGCTTCTCAAGATCAAAAAATCAAGGCGTTTATTAAGAAAACCCGTTATTTGGACCAGCTTGAATCATTAAATTCTCAACTTAGCTTGCTGTATACGCTTCAGATATTTGCGTTTAAAGTTAAGGTGCTTGAAGTAACTGTTGGAAACATTAACGATCAACTTACAAAATCGGGGATTCTCCTCAAAACAGCTGAATTGGAGAGCATAAAAACTAATATTGACTCTCTCAAAATTTTAATTGAAGCGCAATATGAATCTATGAAGGAAATTAGAGAGAGCCAATGTAAAACTTTAGACTACATTCATTAGAAAGATAAATAAAAAGGGCAGCCTGGTGGTTTTCACCAATCATCAGGTTGTACTGCCTGCAGTGATGTTTTTCTATAGGCTTATTCTACGATCTTTTCCCAACTTGTAACTAAGTCGAGAACTTCTTGACCTTGCTTGCCGCCGTAGCTCTTGAGGCGTTCACGAACGTCTTTCAGATTTACCATTGCTTTCTGGAATTCTTTCATCTGATATGCTTTGTCTGTTAAGTAGAGGATTCCGTCTACGCCTGCTCTTGCCATGCGGACTGATACTGTCAAGAGTTCGCTTGGAGTTGGGCATTCTCTCGGGTCGTCGCCGGGTCCAATAACATAGAGCGCAATGTTTAGTTTTACGTCTTTGAAGAGTTTCTTAAAGTTGCGAGTAAGCATTTCCCAATACCAAGGTGTAGCATAGTTTTTGCTGAACATGACAACGAGGAATTCATCCGTGAGAGGTGCTAGATCATCGAAGTTTACGCCAAAACGTTCATAGTTTGTGACTGGGTCTGGGAGGACACCGATGACAAATTGACTCTTTGCTCTATCTCGAACGCGTTCGCTCACAAGTGCCATATAATCAGTGATTTCTTTTCGTCTCCATTCATACCAGCTTAAGCCGCTTTTTTCGTGAAGTGCTTTGCAACGGGGGCATATGCAGTGTCCATGTTCTGCGAAATGGATGCTATTTAACCATATACCCGGGCTTTTTCTTGCAACGTCTTCCATGTAATCCAGTTGTTCTGCACGGTGTTCTGGTTGAGTTGCACAGAGGACGTCCCATCGAACGTTAAAGTTATCGTTTGTTCTCCATGCTGGACCCAAAGCTGACTGTGAAATCCAGTCTGGATGATTGCGAGCAGTTACATTGTCTCCGAAAATAGCAATGTTGCTAAACATATCAGGTTCTGGTGGCATCCGTCGTCCAACTTCCGGTTTAACACGGAAAAGGTCAAAGTCAAAGCCAGGAACTTTCTTGTTTTCAAACATGTATGTGCCGAATTTCATCTGATTCTACCTTTTTAGAATCCAAAACGCTCGGCGCTGTAATAAAGTTTTGCATAATTAGCGCAAGATTGATTGCGATAAAAAAAATCCTACATTACAATTGTTT
The DNA here is from genome assembly GCA_963729805.1 of Candidatus Bathyarchaeota archaeon. Lineage (GTDB taxonomy): Archaea > Thermoproteota > Bathyarchaeia > Bathyarchaeales > Bathycorpusculaceae > Bathycorpusculum. The sequence continues at coordinate 99,429 of CAVSPH010000013.1, forward strand.
TAAAAGTGATGCTAGTCCATTTTTCGCAAAAAATACCAGTTTAAACTCCCTTTTGATAATTAACAATTATCTTCGATCATAGGCATAATTCTTCTAGAAAGAAGCAAAGAAAACATCAAGAGTAACGGATAATTTTTAATTGATCTTTTGAGATTAAAAGATTTTTTCTGGTGAATTATACTAATTCTTATTAGTTCTTGTTGTGCAATAAGCAAGTAGAATGGGGGGTAGCATAGGGATAGCTTGCAGTCCAAGCCATCGAACATGAATTTCTCTGTCGATCTAATTCGCACGTTAGCGATAGTGCTAATTATTCTTGTTCACGCAAACGGGTTTCCCTATAGCTTAAACGGTGGAGTAACGCCAATTGTAGCGTTCAACTGGTGGACCCTCAACGTTTATGGTGCAATAGGAAATTTGGGTGTACCTTTGTTTGTGATGCTAAGTGGGGCTTTGCTGCTTGATCCAGCTAAATGCGACGAACCAATGCGTGTTTTCTTTAAGAAACGATTCGCCCGAATCGGATTGCCCTTTATTTTTTGGACCACAGCTTACTTTGCGTGGGGTCACTTTGTTCACGGATACGCTCTTACACCTACCAGCATATTTGAAGGACTTGTTAGTGGGTCATACGCTCATCTGTGGTTTCTGTATTTGATAATGGGACTCTATCTCGTCACGCCCATTTTGCGAGTAGTCGTTAAGTACATTGAGCGCCAAAAATTCAAATTCCTCTTGGCTTTATGGGTTATTGGAAGCTTTTTTGTTCCATTCGTGCAATTGTTCATCGGATTCAACTATAACCCATTGATGTTTGTCTTCGTCGGCTGGGTGGGTTACTATCTTTTCGGAGCCTTCTTACTGAAATCTGAAGTCAGTTCAAGAACAGCCTACATCGCCTTAATCCTAGGGCTTATGGGTGCAGCATTGGGAGATGCTATTGCACCGGTCTTTGCAGGAGCACAAGTTATGGGTTTCTTCCATGAATATTTAATCTTTAACATTATCTCGGCTTCAGCCGCATCATTTCTAATTTTAATCTCTATTCGAAAAAATCGATTTGAAGGCAACACAGCACAGAATCGTTTGTTGCATTGGATTGGACAAAACACTCTACCGATTTACCTCATTCATATGATGGTACTGGAGACTATTGGATTTGGATGGCTAGGTTTTACAATAAACAATATGATGATCATTCCAATAATAGAGGTGCCGTTGCTGACGGCAATTACATTCGTCTTGTCCGCGGCAATAGTTTACCCGTTGATGAAAATCCCCTATCTGAACAAACTAGTCGGCTGATCATCCAGCCCTTAGCTAAAAACTTGGCAGAGCAACACTTAACTTTTTAACCAAACACGTGCCTATACACTCACATTAAGACGGAGAGAGACCTTTGCCGATAAAGTATTTTGAAGCCCTAGAAATCAAGAAGCAAGTAGATCAGTTAGCAGAAGAATGCGAGTTCTACCATGTTGTTCCACAATACGTTTACTGCTACAGAAGCAAAGGCTCCAAAGCTAGACGCACAATTGCGCGTATTCACGGTTTAGGCAAAATTTGGCAAGACGCTCTAAACCAGCCACCGACGTATGTTATTGAGGTAATTTCGGAGATTTTTGATAAGCAATCAGAAGAGGAAAAAGAGAAGACACTGATTCATGAATTGATGCATGTCCCAGGAGGGTTTTCAGGTGGTTTCCGACCGCACAAAGGGTACGTAGAGAGAAAGATGGTTGACGCAGTGTATGAGAAACTTCAAAAGTGCAGAGCAGCAAAAAAACAAAAAACACTTTTCTTCCAATAATATGAACGGATTTTAGGTGAACATTTTAGGTTTCGGGGTCAAAATAATGGATAGTTACAGCTTTGACATCGAAAAATAAAAAAACAATGTAGAAGCATATATCGCAAAGACCTAAAAGAATAAAAATTTGTGTACTATTAATTATTGAGGTTTGTTCCATGAAAATGGTTATGAAAAGTTTGAAGCATAACGGAATATTCGTTCCGCTTTACGACTACAAAGGCTTCAGCGTCAAGATTAATGGTCAAACAATCAAGTTAACACCTAAAAGTGAACAGATGGCGGTTGCATGGATTCGAAAAACATTATCAACCGTTTCTCCGCCAGACAGCCTTTTCAAGAAAAACTTCATGAAGGAATTCCTTCAGCAATTGAAAAAAGACGACCCCTCTGCAAGTTACTTGGACACTTTTGCCACAAATTACCTTAACAATATTGACCAACCTCCCACAAACGAAGGACTTAAATCGGAAACTCAAGAAATTGATTTCACTCAAATTTGTAACTTCATTGAACAAGAAAAAGCTAAGAAAGAGACATTAACAAAAGAAGTGAAAAAGCAACAAGCAGAAGAACGGAAAACTAAACGCTTGGAATTTAAAGAGAAATATGGTTACGCCGAAGTCGATGGGAAAAGACTTGAGATTGCCAACTGGACTTCAGAACCGTCCTGCCTTTTCGCCGGAAGAGGTGATCATCCGCAACGTGGAAAATGGAAAGACGGCCCCAGTGAGCAAGACATTATTCTTAATCTTCCACCGAATGAACCTGTTCCCTCTGGCAATTGGAAAAGCAAAGTTTGGGAACCAAACAAAATGTACGTGGCTAAATGGGAAGACAAACTAACTGGCAAAATCAAATACGTCTGGTTCTCAGACACTGCATTTCTCAAACAGAACCGGGAAAAAGAGAAATTCCAGAAAGCCGAAACGTTGGGCAAACAAATTAAAACAATTGAACAACACATCCTCAAGAACCTCAATGATAAAGATGATTCAAGGCGCAAAGTCGCAACTGTGTCATGGCTTATTTTAGTTCCAAACATGAGGGTTGGAGATGAAAAAGACCCCGATGAAGCCGACACTGTAGGCGCCATAACGCTTCGTGCAGAACACATCAAAATCGAAGGAGACACAATCCACTTCGACTTTCTAGGCAAAGACAGCGTCAGATGGATAAAGAATGTTAAAGCTCCACCAGAAGTCATCCGAAACATTCAACAGTATATGAAAACAAGCAAAGAATACCTTTTTGAAGGCGTCGACTCAAAAAAAGTTTCCCGCTTCCTCTCTGAGAAAATGCCAAAATTAACAGCCAAGGTTTTCCGTACATGGAGATGCACAAAAACTGTTACAGAAGAACTCGAAAAAATGGGAATAACAAGAGAAGACCCAGATTACAAGAAGATGTATGCGGCAAAAATTGCCAATTATAAAGTGGCTGAAGTTGCAAATCATAAAAGAAAAGTTCCGCCGACCTTTGATCAACGGTTAGCTAAAAAAGAAGAAAACCTCACTGCACTCGAGCAGCAATTTAAGGTAAGAAAAGCAGAGGGCAAAAAAACGGAATCGCTTCAAACAAGAATTGAGAGGGCTAAGTTGGACCTTCAATTAACGAAGCTAACAAAAGAATACAATCTGGGCACATCACTGAAATCATACATCAATCCCACTGCTTACGTAAAATGGGCGAAGAAGGTTAAATTTGACATTGAAAAGTTCTATCCGAAAACTCTAAGGGAAAAGTTTAGCTGGGCACTTCAGGGCAACAAGACTCAAGCAGCTGAGTGCATAACGGCATGAGCGTCAACGAAACGAAAGACGGTTTAATCATCACAATTTTTGTAAAACCAAACTCTCCAAAGTTTAAAGTGGAGTTTGACGGAAATGAAATTGTCGTTTTTGGCACCGAGGAACCGGTAAAAGGCAAGGTTAACAAGGAAATTATAAATGAATTCACCAAACTTTTTCATTCAAAAGTTGAAATAGTATCTGGAGCAACGTCAAAACAGAAGAAGTTGCTCATAAAACACGGAGAAAAGAAAGAAATTGAATTTCTTCTCAGCAGGGAAAGTTCTTAACCAAGTTTACTGGACATTGAGAAAATGTTTCTGTAGCATGAAGCCTCAATTAATCTTTAATACTTGACAATTTATTATTTAGCCAAGACTTTGAGGGAAAAAGAGCAATGGTCACTATGGAACGTGTTGAAGCAAAGGAAGCGCCGTTCGAAGAGATCAAACTCCTAATAGAGGCATACTTAAAGAAGCAATTCAATAAGAAAAAACAAGTGTACCCGAGTGACGTTGCTGACGCATTAAGTTTTAGTTACGAAACTGTTCGTCAAGTTTTTGATGTGTTAGAAAAAGAAGGCAAAATCCAAGAGAGCCGATAACAGGCTATGTCGAAGCCATTCTTAAATTATCATGCGAAAGAAAATGACGCCATAAAAGGAGAACGTGTAATAATCGAAGCTAGACGGTTCAGTAACCCAGTAACGATAAGCGGAAAAACTAGCAGACATGGCGCCGCAAGAGTAAAAGCTGACAAGGCAGAAGCATGGGTTGAACGAGCATACGTAGCTGGTCCCAATTTTTAAAATAACACAATTTCTATAGCGTTTATAATTACAATCATAGCAGTTTTGAAGTGTTTACTTGTACAACCGGATATATTACGAGAATGGAAATATCCCTTTTAAGCCATAAGGACTTTTGAGATAGGTAGAAAGAAGTGTAGTTCAAGGAAAAGGGGCAAACCCCCTACACCTTACCCCAAAACATATCTAAACTTTTGACCTTGGTGTAGATCGTTATTCAATGTTTTGAATTAAGCTTCCAAAACGTGTATAGCTGATGTTACGTTGATTTCACGAAAACATCAAGTTTGAATTGAACATGCAATAGATTTTTGGCAAAGTCTTGGCAATTACTTTATATCACTTTTGTAATTTTCTGTCCACAATCCTCTGTGCTGTTTCTAGAGCTTCAGCCCGCATTTCTTCAACGGATTCTGTTGCTTCGATTTGCAGACTTCTTATGTCTTTAATAGGATGTTTGGTTACAGGAAGCATTCCGACGTGATCACCTAAGTTAACATAGATTACGCTGTCGCCCTTGTCTATTTTGTATTTTTTTCTAATTGCTTTAGGGGTATTTGTCATTGTATTGTGACCTTAACTTCGTAAGCCATAACAGTGAACATCCTAGAATATTTAAATGAAATACTAAAAATGCTTTGCTTTTACTATTTCTATCCAGAAAATGTTTACAACTTACAACCTTTTTTTCTTGCTAATCGTTAATTTAAACTGATGAATTACCATTAAGAAATGAAATAGTTTTGAAAAGGATAATGCTTTTACACTTGAAAAGAACGTAATAAAACGCAATGAATCCTTCAAGGAAGGCCCATCCAACAAAGAAGCATAAACAAAGTAACAGATGGGCAGTATTTTTCGCTGTGCTGGTTCTTATAGGAATGCTAGGGACCGTCGCATATTTTTGGTATCCAACCAACAGCAATTCAGCGAATAATGAACCTGAAGGGTTCAAGACTATCACAACCCATTACTTGGATGTCATGAAAAATTTGAATTCAAGCCAAACCAAAAGTGAAATGGCAACACAACTTGATCCAAAATATAACCAGACTGACCTTTTCGCCTGGGAAGCAAGCAAGTTAACTTTTCAAAATGCTGCATCTTGGTCTGAAGATCCAATGCAGATTCTGAATAGTGGTGATGGCATTTGCGTTCAATGGAGCATCGTTTATGTGTCTGCTTGTCTATCCCTTGGCTATCAAGCAGGCTTGTAGTAGCTGTCGATACCTCAAGTTGGACCTACATACATGTCTGGGCAGAAGACTACTACAACGGCAACTGGGTTCATGTAGACCCTTCCGATAAAGTTTGGAACAACCCTTCAAGATATCAAAGTTGGGACTGGGGTAAATACATTGGAGGCGATGTAAAGATCTACGCCTTTGAAGACAACAAGTTCGAAGATGTAACCTCTACTTATAGTGCTCAATAAGTTGTTGTCCAAGAACAGTTTGCAAATTTTAGGTTTGTTGCTTGAATCTGAGCATTGCTGCGATGCCACCGAAAGCGTTCTTCAGCATCTGTCCTTCTTCCGTCTCAGTGGAAATAATCTCAACATCAGTGTTACACATTTCTGCCAACTCAGCTAAATCATCTATAACATCTTTCTTTTCAAATACAGTTATGGATGGTGCGTTGCATTTTGGACAAGGCTTTCCAACTAAGCTTTGCTCGAAACCGGATACCTCTTGGCTTTTGACAGTATGTTGCTCTTCATACCCGCAAGCAGTGCATTTTACCGTAACACGAACCAAATCAAGACTCTCAGACATCAAAAGCAAACGAACTGCTCCCGCCTGCAAAAGACGTCGAACTTCTGCTTCACCATAAGTTATCATTCCAGTATCATGGCCGACTTCGTAGAGGAATTTTTGCATGATTTCTTTTTCTTCGATGTAGCGGACTTTCTTCATGATTTCTGGCGCTTTATCCATTACTTCTTTTACGCCTTGCTCTTCCACATAAGCTGTGTCAACGACGTCAAGAATTTTGTCTTTCAACTGATAGTTCAGGTAGTCGCCTTTCTCGAAATCGTATTTTGTCGGTCCAGGTCCACCTAGAATAATGCCTTTTAACGTGTCAATTGGCAAGAAAGTTTCGTTTGCATGAACTCCAACACGGGTAAAATACTCGTTAAGCTGCATATCCCTTAAGCGTTCATACCGCCTAGCTGATTGCCCACCTGCCTTAGTTTTGCCTGTAACACCTGAATGCATTTGCCTAACAATGTCTAGTCGTTTCCCCTGCAAGGTTGCAATAGTAGCGTTATTAGCGTCCACCAGCAGGATGCCGTAGGTTTCTTTCTCCCTCAACATCTCTTGCAGATACTCGGTGTGGAAACGTGAATCACAACGATAAAGGAAAATTCTGATAGGCTCAGGCGGAACGATAACGTATGCTTCCATGCGTTCAGTACCAGGTGCATCACCTTCCTGCAGAAGGGCACCAGTAAAAATCACTATGCCCTTTTCTCCAGGATCTTTGAAGAGCTTGAGTTTCTGCTGGGCTTTAGTGATAGCGTCTAGCACGTTTTTGCGTGTAACATTTGATTTGATGTTGCTGGCAGTTCCATATTCGTTACGCAAAAGGTTTAAGGCATCGCTGATTTGCTTGCCTGGAGGAACATAAACGGTGATGAGTTCCGTGTGGCTGCCTTCTTTGCTGGCTAAGGAGTTAAGTATTTTTCTTAGCCTGAATAGTTCAAGAGACGATTTTTTCGCTGTACTCAAATAACTTCACTAAATACTGTCTTTAATTGGATAACTAACGCTAAAAGGAATCAAATAAAAGTTCCGACTAAAAAAAGGAAGCTGTTACGCTTTTGCCTTAACTGGCGGTGCCTGTGCTGGCTCTGGGGCTGGTGCACCTATAGCGTCTCTAGATAGGCCTTGAATGGACCCAGCTTTCCGCCATAGTTGCCTGATGAAATCTTTACGACTCCTGGCACTCCGATTGCTGCGGTAACACCTTCTTTCATGCCCTTTTTGACTGCATCCAGTGACAAGCCGTTCATGACAATTTCATAAACGCATTCCACACCTTCTGGAACAACAGTATCAGGCACAAGCGTGCGCAACGTTGGGCAGTACGGATGGTTAGTTGATGCTTTCAATTTGTATTTGAGCGAACCCGCTTTGCTTCCTGCACGACAAACTCCGCCTGGAAACTGCATGATTACGTCAGGAGCATTTGCGCGGATTGCATCTGCAGCGGCTTCAGCTGATTTCAAACCTGAAAGCTGATCTTTCGCAAAAATCATAAAGTTGCCGCCTGCTACTGCTTCCATAGCGCCAAAGCCATTTTCAACGATGAAGCTACCTTCCATAACAGGAATTCTCCAGCATTTTCTTCCTCCAACCATGGCTTTCTTCTGGAAACCATCACCGAAATAACGTAGGCTGTTGCCAACATCTAAAGTTCTTTTGCTCTTATCTAAGCCGTTGAAAGCCGCAGTTGTTGGACAAGTCAGAGTGCATTGACCAATTCGTTGCATAAGTTGGTGTTTGAGTTCAAAACGGTCACGATTATAGATTTGAATAAGTACACCAGGTCGCTTGTCAGGTGTCTGGTCAGCCGGAACAGCACGTTCGATTGCTGCTTCCGCAGTCGCCTCAATTACGCTCGTGGCAAAACCCGTAGTTAAACTTGCAGCAATTAGTGCCCATTTCTCATTTTGAGCGGTAATTAAGACTCTTCCGGCCCATAACGCAAACATCTCTGCAAAAGTATCTTGAACCTGCACAACGTTGCCGCAGGGTGATTTTACATAAAACATTTTTTCTTTATCATCATAGCTTTGGATTTCAAGCGGATTAGTATTTGATGACATTAACGAGACCTTGCAGTTCAGTTGGGACTTGTATAATTTAAGAGTTTTCGTGAGTGATTTAGGGTTTTCTCGTTTTCAAAGGCTAATTCAACCTATAAAACAAGAGAAACTCTTCAAAAGTTATTCTAAAGCTTACATCAATTTCAAATAATTTTAAATGATATAATGCATAATTGAAATTAAAATGAAATCGCTTGAAGAAATAAAATCAGATCTTACATTGCTCATGCCAATACTCAGGAAGCGATTCAAAGTAGGGACTATAGATATTTTCGGCTCGTATGCAAGAAAACAGGCGAGTGAGAAAAGCGATATTGACTTATTGGTAACCTATTCGACTACAGACTATGATTACTTTACAATTATTGGTTTGAAGAATTATCTTAGGCAAAAACTGCATATGAAAGTGAATATTGTTTCAAAGGAGTTCCTTAACAAGCACATAAGAGACGAGGTCCTAAAGGAAGCTATACCAGTGTGAAAAGTAAACCATAATGAAGGAAGCCCTCGTTTTTATCTAACTGAAATAATTGAAAGCATCGAAAAAATAGAAAAAACACTGAATGACTAATTCGGGAATTCGATCACCAGACCGCGTCTGATTCTTAAACCTTTGTGGCGGAAGTTTCTTTGTCTATTATTTTTTTGATTATTGGTTTTATAGGTGGCAATTCATGCTTTATTATTGACCACAAAGCTTCGGGTTTGATGTTGTAATATTCATGCGCAAGTTCATTTCTTGTCTGTCTCATTCGTTCCCATGTTCTCCAAGGGATTTGCCGGTAAGAATATTTGACGTTTTTGGGAATTTTATCTACAGCTTCGCCAATAATTATCAAATCTGTTATTATTGCTCGCACCATCATTTTATTGTTTACAAAGTCGTTTACTGTAACGTCTTTTGTGAATGCTTCTATTTCATCAATTGCGTCAAAAATGTCTTTCAAATATATCTTGGAATCTCTTTTCATATGCTGATAGCTTCTTCCAAAATTCGATCTTTCAGAGTATTTTTTATAGAATCCTTTGGAACCAAGTCTACTTTCATATGCAATTTCTTTGCCAAGAACTCCTTAACATCTAATAGTTTCCAAAGATCGTAGGGCTCAGAGAACGTAATTAAGAGATCTAAATCACTCTTGTTAGTTTGTTCCGAACGTACGTATGACCCAAAAATCTCAAGTGTTTGTACCTGAAATTCTTGCTTAAGAATTGGCATTGCCTCATTTAGTTGAACCTTAATCGTTTGGATATTTTTTGACATTTTATGCCGCTTGTGTGTTTATTCTATTTAACCTTTGATATAAAAAGTTAAGTTTCTGACAGATATAGTAGTTTCGAGGGAGGGCTATCTCTTTTTATGGTTCCACTTTGATTATTTCGGGGATTTTACCTGCCGTACCCACCTTACCCTTATAGATTATAAGAACTCCTTCGACGCCTTCAATCGATAATCCTTTGCTGATTCCTGCCTTTATGCCATCTTGTGCGTCTTCGCCTTTTACTACGTTACCTACTGCTGTGGCTGCTGCGTCGGCTAAGGCGGCGTTTTTGCAGAAAACTGTTGCTGTCTCTGCATCGCCAAAACTTAGTGCATGGCTGAATCGTCCTGAACTTGTGGCTAAGCCGATTGGGAATTCTGTTAGTCGAAAACCGAACCGTTTTGAAAGGGGTTCTTCTCCAGCGGCAACAGCTACATCAACAGGTATGTTTGATTGTGCCGAGATTTCTCCGCCGTCTTCAACCACAGCCACTTTACAACCCGTTGGGGTCATATCATTTACTGCTAGATCAGCTATCACTCCAGCCACGGCTGCCATGGGTCCAACTCCTGCTTTTTCAGCAGCTTCAGCCATAAACTTTGCTACTAGAGGTTTCTCTGGTGCAGGATAGGTTTCAAAGCATGCAGAAATTTGGGGTTTGCTCTGACATAAATTTCGAGTTCTTGCCTATTACGTTTAATTGATTCGATTGCAGTTTGAATAGCTTCTTTCTTGTCAGAAATGATGGTACATTGGGTCTCTTTTAGGGCAAAATTTTCTTTGAATAGGTGTCGAGTCATTTATTTTTCCTATCGCCGCTTGCAGATTGGTCATTGCCGTTTTGTTTGACTGATTTTATTGCCCTAGCTGGACAAACGTCCACGCATACACTGCAGGTGCTGCCAACACATTTTTCCTTATCAAACTGTACACTGCAATCTTTATCTATGCTTATTGCTTCCACGGGGCAAAGAGCTACGCAGGAACCGCAGCTAAAGCATTTCTCAGCGTCAACTTCGATAAGTTTAGGTACTGTAACGGAGATGCCTCTATCTCTGAAAGCTTTGACTATTTTCTCCTGTGATTCGTCAGGGATTTCAGCAAGTATTTCGCCACCTTTTGAGTTTACTTGCGCTGATAAAATCACCATAGGCACTTTATACTCAATAATTATTTCGGAAGCAATAGGCTGAGACACTTGCTCTTCAGAGAATCTTAGCAGAATGCGTACCATGCTTTTACCGTCCTAGCAACTTAGAAACGTCTTCTGATGTAATTATCCCCAACACTTTCCTTTCAATATCAATCACTGGCAAGGCTGAAATGTAATGTTGAGCCATCCGCTTCGAAGCGACCTCAAGTGGTTCATCAGGTTTTGCTGTAAAGACATTGTGAGTTTCTATATCTGTTAATGCTTTCTTACCTTCAGCCATCGCTCGCGTAACATCCCAAGAGGTAACAATACCTTTCAACATGCCAACTTCATCAATCACCACTATATGGTTGACTGATTTGGTAACTATACGTTGAGCTATAGCTTGTATTTCCTCGTTCTCTGAGCACGTGACAGCTGGATGCATAACACTGACAACAAACGGTATTTCCTCTGTCTGTCGCATCGGCTTAAACACACTGTCAGTTGGCAAACGCTCAACAGGTGATGTCAAGAAAAAGGTGCCTTCCTCAATCCAAGACTTAAGTGTACAAGAAACTTTCCGCGCCATCTTCAAACTAGATAGCGAGCTAACCCTGACTTTTTTGTCATTAACAGTTATAGAGCCAGACTTTAATTCTTTGTAGCTAATTTGCCTAAGTTTGGGTCGGTCCCGTCGAGGAACACTGTAGTCAACTACATCGGTGAAGATTTCGCTGTCTCGAATCGCGGTTTTCTTAGCCAAACCCTCATTCAAAATCGGAATTGGAATCCCCAAACCTACATATAATGAAGTGCCATAACGAGTGAAAGCAGCCCCCTGTAAAAACTCGGATGACATCTTTTTCGCGTCACCTTTCACCATTAATGTTCCATTGAGATTTTTTGGGCTATGCTGGGTTCCCTCACCAATCACGTAACCTTGCCCTCCGCCAAGGAAAATCCGGGTTCCCATTCCAATTGTTTCGTAGTCTGGATCGTTCATTAGTGGATTAAGTTCGCCTGCTCCAGAAAAAGTGGCATTTCGCAGCCTGGGCAGGAGTTTGCTCATGTAAGTGTAAATAATTTCGTCGCTGGTGTTCACTGCGCAGTTGTAGCGTTGGTAGCAGTTGCGAAAGTTTAGCAGATAAAACTGGTTTAGGTCGTCTTTGGTAATGTTTGTTTTAAGCTGGGTTCTTGGGTAACAGTCTGTTCCATAAGCTGTGGCTCGGAGCTCTACCTCTTCGCCGTCAATCAAGTCTTGGATAACATGTCCGCCACCATACTCAAAAGGCTGCGTTTGTGACATATTGGTTGCTCCAATCAAAAGATCAACCGCTGCGCCAGAATGGCAGACTTCAACATCATTCATCCAAGCATGATCAATTTTAATAGGCGGATCAGAATGCCCAAGATTAATAACTGCACCCGAAGAACACATAGCACCAAAAGTACCCGTTGTAACTACATCAACTTCTTTAAACGCGACTTCAACACCACTGCTTTCAACAAGTTTCTTCATTTCCTCAGCAGTTAAAACCTGAACATCGCCCTTACGAATCTTCTCATTAATCTCTTCAACACTACGAGATCTCGTCGGTTTGGACAATAAGCCTTACCTTAATGCACATCGAAAAGGCTCTGCGCATTAATATTTTTTGTGCATTAGTATTTTATTTACAAAATTTTTGATTCAGCACAAAATTGAGAAGCATTCCTAAAATTATCAGTCCCTTTAACGAATTAAGCCCAAGCAGTTACATTCTTGCATAATATTGCCCAACCAAACTTAGAACACAACCAAAAAATCTAACCCATAGAAAACCAAAACTCACACATGCCAACAGTTTAATAAAACCCTAACCATAAAATATTTTGAACAGGAAGTCTAATTTTTGCAGCCAAACGAAGAAAAAAAGCCCAACAGGCTGATTAATGAAAAAAGCCCCTATCTTCTACAGCACGCTTTCAACCCAGTAGACTGGTATCCCTGGAGTCAAGAAGCTCTAAACAAAGCCAAAGATGAAGACAAACCAGTTTTCCTCAGCATAGGCTACTCCAGCTGCCACTGGTGCCACGTTATGGAAGAAGAATGCTTCAACGACCAACAAGTTGCAGACTTGCTTAACCAGGCTTTCGTCTGCATCAAGGTTGATCGCGAAGAAAGACCCGACTTAGACGCTTCATACATGGCAGTTTGCCAAGCTATGGGCAGAAACTGCGGATGGCCACTCAACATACTCTTAACGCCAAAGCTTAACCCATTTTACGCTGCAAGCTACATCCCAAAATATAGCAGACCAGGCTTAATCGGCATGCTGGAACTGGTTCCCCAAGTTGTCAAAATATGGAAACAACAACGGCAACAACTCGAAATCGTAGGCGCAGACATCAAAAGCCGTATAGAAGTTATGGAAAAAAGAACCCCCAAGATCTAAGCAAAGAAACCCTAAAAGACGCATACGAAAGACTAACACTCGACTACGACCCAGAAAACGGCGGTTTTGGAACCGCACCAAAATTCCCACGACCACACAGCCTCCTATTCCTTCTGCATTATTACGCAAGAACAGGAGAAAAGAAAGCTTTAGCCATGGCAGAAAACACGCTGCGGCAAATGCGCTTAGGCGGTATCTTTGACCAAATCGGGTTAGGCTTTCACAGATACAGCACAGACCCCACCTGGTTAATTCCCCACTTCGAAAAAATGCTCTACGACCAAGCCCTACTCACATTAGCATACGTTGAAGCGTATCAGGTAACAGGGGCTGGCAAATTCAAAATTACAGCGAAAGAAACCCTTGACTACTGCATAAGGGATTTATCTTCTCCAGAAGGCGGCTACTACTCGGCTCAAGATGCCGATTCTGAAGGCGAGGAAGGCAAATACTACCTGTGGACTATGCAGGAAATTCTAGACAATTTACCAGCGTCAGATGCAGACTTAGCAGTGCACATTTTTGGAATAAACGCTGAAGGCAACTACATTGATGATCGCGGAAAAAGAAACGGCAAAAACATACTGCATATAGCTGAACCCATCGAAGAACTCGCCCCCTACAAAGGCTTAACAATAGATGAATTCATAGCGCGGCTAGGAAAAATTCAAAACACCCTCTTTGAAGCAAGAAAAAAACGCACCGCACCCGCAATAGACAACAAAGTTCTAACTGACTGGAACGGACTAATGATCGCAGCATTAGCCAAAGCCGGCAAAGGACTTAATCAACCCAAATACATTTCAGCAGCCACAAAAACAGCCGATTTCATCCTAAACCACATGTTTGAAGAAGGCGAACTCTATCACCGATATGCAAAAGGCGAAAGAGCAATTGACGGTTTCCTTGATGACTATGCTTTCTTTGTGTTTGGATTGGTTGAACTATATGAGGCAACTTTTGAAGAAAAATATCTTCAAGCCGCCTCTGCTATAACAAAAGCTATGATATCGAAGTTTTGGGATTCCAAAAACGGCGGATTTTATCAGACACAAACCGCAGATGCAAACATGCCTAAACTAAAGCAACTCTACGACGGCGCAATTCCTTCTGGCAATTCGGTAGCACTGCAGGACTTGCTCTGGCTCAGCCGTTTAACCAACGAACCCAAGTACGATGCCATGGCAACTCAAATGACCAAAACATTTGGACGCGAAATAGAAGGCGCACCCGAAGCATACACCTTCTTCCTAACAGCAATAGACTTTCTGACAGGACCATCCTATAACGTAACTTTAGTAGGCGACTTAAATCAAACAGAAACAACCAAAATACTGCAAACATTAAAGAAACATTACCTACCAACCACAACCATCGCAATTAGAAAACCAGACAATACCGACTTAGGCTACCAACAAATCGAAGGCAAAACAACCGCCTACATATGCCGCGACCAAATGTGCTTACCGCCGACTAACAATTTGAAAACGATGCTTGAACAAATTGGAATAAAAGATTCAATCGATGAGAAAACCACTCAATCGACCTGATTTTAAGTAACGTTATTTGACGTTAGTTGACGTTAACTGACGGTAATTGACTTTTATCGACGTTAATTGACGTTGGCTGACGTTAATGGACTTTAATTGACGCAAACTGCAAAAGAATCAAGGTTTAAATCAGAAAAACAGCCCAAAACAACTTGTTCAAATAATGGCAAAAAATGTTGTTATTTTATCAACAGATAACACTCAAAAAAAGAAAGACTGAAAACAAACTAAATCTTGTCTAGTTTGAATTCTTCGTGGATAGCTTTGACAACTGCTGCTCCGTCTTTCTCTTTCACAACAAATGATATGTTTAGTTCAGATGAGCCTTGGGCAATCATGCGTATGTTTATGCCTTTCTTTGCGACAGTCGAAAATATCTTAGACGCCACACCTAAAGTTCCTTTCATGTTAGCACCCATAACCGCGATAACTGCAACATCATCTTCCGCTGACACTTCGTTAACTAAGCCGCCCCTGTCCAACAACGCAATTTCAAGATTGCTAATCGCCCTACCTAAGAGCCCCCGTTTGATAATCATTGAAATGTTGGCTTCTGAAACAGCAGTGGAAATCATCATTACATTTATGTCGTTCTTGCCTAAAACGTCGAAAACTTTTGTGTAACTTCCTGGAGCACCCACCATTCCTGCGCCATTAACATTAACCATGGCTACGTCTTTTATCATAGCTACTGCCTTGACTACCTCGGTTGCTTTGGCATAGGGCTCTTTTGTTATGAGTGTCCCTGGGTTTTCCGGATGAAAAACACTGCATACTCTGACAGGAATGTTTTCTTTAATGACAGGTTCCAATGCACGTGGATGCATAGCTTTCGCACCGAAAATCGCCATTTCCGCAGCCTCTTGGTAGCTGAGCTGGGGCAGCATCTTGGCTTCTGGCACTATCTTTGGGTCAGCGGTCATTATGCCATCCACATCGGTCCATATCCAAACTTCGTCAGCCTCTAAAGCCACAGCCAGAATCGTGGCTGTATAATCTGAGCCTCCCCTACCAACGGTTGTGACAATTCCATCCTGGTTAGCCGCAATAAATCCTGTTACAACGGGGATAACTCCTTTTTCCAGAAGTGGCAAAAGACGTTCTCGGATAAGATGAGTGGTATAATTCATCAGTGGGTCAGCTTCACCAAAGTTGGAGTCGGTAACTATACCTGCTTCTTTGCCCGTGAACCATTGGGTTTCAAGCCCCTTGTCTTTTATCGAACCCCAAACGATGGGGGCAGATAATCGTTCACCAAAAGAAACCACATAATCTCTAGATTTTGGAGTGACCTCACCAACGTAGCAGATGCCTGTTAAAACCTTCTCTAACTCAGCTAACGTTTTCTTAGTGATCTCAGTAACTTCTTTTTGAATCGGTTTACTGCTAATTGCGGTTGAAATTACATCCAAATGCTTGTTCATGAGCAACTCAGCAAAATCTTTGATGTGTTTTTCATCGCTTTTTTTGGCTTGCTCGGCAACCTCAATTAGGCTGTTGGTTACGCCCGCCAACGCCGAGACAACTACTGCAACTTTGTCTTTTTTCGCGTTTTTTGCCACCAGATCAGCTACATGACGTATGTTTTTGCCTGTAGCAACACTTGTACCGCCGAACTTCATTACAATTTTCATTTTTAGGACTCCAAGTTACTATTTAGGATTCTATTTGCCAACTTATGTCTTATGTCTAAAAGGTCCCTTAAAACTGCACTAGCTGTCTCCACTCCTCCTGCGCCTCGACCTACAAGGGTCTCTTCGCCAGCATATTGAGTCGTGTAAGTTATTGCGTTAAGGACTCCGCTAACGCATAAGGGATTGGTTTTAGCTATCTCCATAGGCTTAACGGTTGAGGTGTTGCCGTCAATTGAACCAAGGAGCTTAATTGTATTACCCCTCTTTGAAGCATCATCAAGCATTTGCAAAGATACATCACGAATACCTGTCCTGTCCACATCTTTTAATGTTATTTTCTTATTCAATATCCAGTTCGCCAAAATGACCACTTTGCAAGCAGTATCAAATCCATCAACGTCCATAGAGGGCTCTCTTTCAGCATAACCAAGCTTCTGCGCACTTGCCAACGCCTCTTGGAAAGTCACGCGGTTCTGCGACATTTCACTTAATATGTAATTTGTAGTGCCATTTAGTATACCCCGAATTGAAAGGATTTTGTCGCCTGCGAGGCAACGTTTAGCAAACTCAAGCATAGGTGTTCCACCACCGACCGTCCCACTAAACCGCAGGTAAACATTATTGTAATCAGCAAGTTCCGTGAGGGCTGGCATAGCAAGAGCCAGTGGCCCTTTATTGGTTGTGACAACATGCTTCCCCGTTTTAAACGCCTTGGTAATATGTGAAATGGCTGGTTCACCATTTTTGATGTTGACCGGAGTTACTTCAACAACAACTTCCGCTTCAACCGACTCAATAACATCCAACGCAGATATTCCAGAGCGACCAAACTCAGGGTCTGAAGATATTGGATACCCTTTCTGCTTAATCGCTTCTAACTTTTCAGGGCTAAAACCTCTAGGGTTTATAACCGCACCATCAATATCAGCGATAGCAACAATTTTTGGGTTAAACCCATAATCCTTAACCTTCTCGACATACCTTCGAGCCAGAATGGTAGTTACTCCCTTCCCCACTATGCCATAACCAACTAAGATAATCCGCATGTTCACATTCACCTTGCCAAAATAACTCTGCGCGTTTGTAAGCCCAAAGCCTGTTCGATAGCGGATATCTCAGCATCAACCTCAATAGGTTTTTCGCTTTGCTTAATCGCCGTATCAGGATCCTTCAAACCATGCCCCGTCGTGATGCAGACAACCCGCTCATCCTTATCGATAACTCCATTATTAACCAGCTTCTTTAAACCAGCAATAGAAGAGGCACTTGCAGGTTCAACGAAAATGCCCTCAATCCGAGCAAGCATTTTCTGCGCATCCAAAATTTCCTCATCAGTTACAGTTTCAGCAGTTCCACGCGATTCATTAATAGCATTAACTGCTTTCTTCCAGCTTACCGGAGCACCAATTCGAATAGCTGTCGCAACGGTTTCAGGGTTTTCAACAGGAATTATTTTGTCGCTATTAGTTTTAATTGCCTGCGCTATAGGTGCCGAACCAACAGCTTGTATACCGGTCATTTTTGGAAGCGTTTCTATGAAGCCAAGTTTGTGAAATTCGGTTAAGCCTTTCCAAACAGCACTTATGTTCCCAGCATTACCTACAGGTATTATGATTCTATCTGGAGCTTGATTATTGAGTTGTTCACAGATTTCATAACCTAAAGACTTCTGCCCCTCAATACGGAATGGATTAATCGAGTTGAGAAGGTAAATGCTCTGGTGCTTCTCAGCAAGCTTAAGCACAAACTCTAAGGCTTGATCGAAGTTGCCTTTGACTTGCAAAACCTTAGCGCCATGAATCATGGCCTGCGCCAATTTTCCATAAGCAATCTTACCTGAAGGAATTAAAACAGTACATTTAAGCCCAGCCCTTGCAGCATAAGCGGCTAAACTTGCTGAAGTGTTGCCTGTTGAAGCACAGATAACATGCCTTGCACCGAGTTCAACAGCCTTTGTAACCCCAACAGTCATGCCTCGATCTTTGAAACTCCCAGTTGGGTTCTCCCCCTCGTTCTTAACGTAAAGTTGTTTCAGTCCTATCTCGTCGCCTAAATGCACCGAACGATGCAGACCTGTGCCACCTTCGTTTAGAGTCACAATGCTTGTGGCTTCGTGAATGGGCATAAAGTCGCGGTATCGCCAAACCGACAAAGGCTTTGTTTTCCAGCTGCTGGCTTTGAGGGTTTGAGCTAACTCCTTAAAGTCGATTTTGATTTCCAATATGTCTCCGCATTTCTTGCAGAAATAGATAATCTCATCAATATCATATTGTGTTTTGCAGTTTATGCATTCTTGAAGCGCCATTTCATAATCTCCCAATAGAGCACTTTTCCAAGACGAGTTATTATCAAGGTTGTAGCTGAAGTATTCATTTGTGGCATTATTAATTTTGTTGTTGCAACAACGTTTTTTTAACCAACCATATTCGACAAAGTCTCGTACGTTTTGAGACTGTCTTTCTTCTCAACCACAATGATTGTTTCAGTCCAACAAGAAATAAACTCAACAATGTTCACATTTTGCTCCGCCAACAAAGTGGCAAGAAATGCAACAACACCCGGTATTGTCTCCAATTCTTCAGGCGAATGAACAACAATCATAGTGCAATTCTCATGTTTATCTAAAGCGCTTATGCGCTCAGGCAAATCATTCCGATCAAGGAGATAAACGAATTTCCCGAGCAAATTAACTTCCATACCCGTTTTCGAAGGAATTTCCGAAGCAGTTATCACAACAGACTTTCGATCATAAACCGATATGCTACTGCGATTCAGTAGAAGGAGAACTTTCTCTTCTCTTTTCTGTTTGTGCTTCTGCAACTCCTCTGAATAACGCCGCAATGCTGCCTTTATAGCGCTGGTATCTTTTGATTTTATTTCTTTTTGAATTTGCCGAGACAACTCACTTAGGTTCACTATACCTTTTTCCAACGCTTCTAGTAAGTAGGGTTTGTTTCGCAAGTGATTTCGCACATTTTGAGCTGTTGTCATATTGGAACTCAATGTATCAATTGGTACATTTAAGTTTTATTAAGTAACAAAAATGTCAAAACCTTTAAAAATACAGTGTTCAAGGTAAGGGGAACAATTCAACTTAAAAAATGAGGGAGCAAATATAACCGAAAAAATAGTTTTAGCATACTCCGGCGGATTAGATACTTCCGTGTTAATCAAGTATCTTCAAGAAAAATGCAAAGCTCAAGTGATAACAGTAACCGTCGATGTCGGCCAACAAGAAGATATTAAAGCAGCAGAAGAAAAAGCCAAGAAGCTCGGCGTTCTAAAACATTTTTCAATTGATGCTAAAGACGAGTTTGCAAAAGACTATATTTTTCCCGCCATAAAAGCCAACGCCCTCTACGAGGGAAAGTATCCCATAAGCACAAGCCTCTCAAGACCTCTGATAGCTGCGAAAATGGTTGAAATTGCCGAAAAAGAAGGCGCCACTACCCTTGCACACGGGTGCACAGGAAGAGGAAACGACCAGGTACGTTTTGATATTACGCTTGGCTCTTTAGCACCTGACAAAAAAATAATGGCCCCGGTACGTGATTGGGGCATGACACGTGAAGAAGAAATCGCTTATGCAAAAACTAAAGGCATCCCGGTCTCCGACGCAGCCAAAAAGTACAGCATAGATGCTAGTGTATGGGGAAGAGCAATTGAATGCGGATTACTTGAAGATGCAAGTCAAGCGCCCCCAGAAGATGCTTATGAATGGACAGTTTCTGCTGAAAAAGCGCCAAACACAGCCGAAATTGTCACCATACAGTTTGAAGCGGGAGTACCCGTGGCTGTGAATGGCAAAGCCATGTTGCCCCTGGAACTTATTGAAGAAATGAATATGATTGCAGGCAGAAATGGCGTTGGCAGAATAGACCATATTGAAGACCGATTGGTCGGAATCAAATCCCGTGAAGTTTACGAGTGCCCAGCAGCCACGGTAATTTTGGAAGCTCACAAAGACCTGGAAAAAATGGTTATGACACGGCACCAAGTCCTGTTTAAGCAACAAGTTGACGCCGAATGGGTCTTCTTAGCTTATGCTGGTTTGTGGGTAGACCCACTCAAAGACGACCTTGACGCTTTCATTAACAAATCTCAAGAAAACGTAACTGGGGAAGTCAAACTGAAACTATACAAAGGCAGCTTACAAGTTATCGGACGCTCATCACCCAATTCACTCTACGACAAAAACCTAGCCAACTATAACATCAAAACTTCATTCGACCAATCCTACTCTAAAGGCTTCATTGAACTGTGGGGACTACAAACACGAATGTACAATGCCCTCAAAAAAACAAATAAAAAAGCGGTAGGAAAGAAAAACAAGTCAAAATAAATGGAAGATAAAAGATGTCAAAAATATTGCACGGCGGACGACTGTCATCTGTACGAGAAGATGTTGCGAAATTTACGTCTTCTCGGAAAGATGATGAACGCTTTGCCACTGCAGTTATTGACATCAACAAGGCCCACGTTATAATGCTCATGGAACAAAAAATAATCCAGTGGCAAGATGGAGCAAAAATACTAAAAGCCCTCGCGAAGCAATCAACTGATAAGCTCGACCCTTCGGCCGAAGATGTTCACATGGCAATAGAAGAAGAAGTTCTTAATGAAACAGGACCTGAAGTTGGAGGAAATATGCATGTCGCAAAAAGCAGAAACGACCAAGTTGCAACCGCCATACGCATACAACTTAGAAAAGAGCTTGTCCAATTGATGCTTAACATTCTTGAGATGCAGGAAAGTCTTCTGAATACAGCAACGAAAAACGTCAATACTGTCATTTTGGAGTACACTCACCTACAAGCAGCGCAGCCGGTTACTTTTGCTCATTATTTGCTTTCTCATATTCAAGGACTAAGAGCGTGACTTGGAGAGACTTCAGGACGTTTATAAACGGGTAAATCTGAGTCCTCTTGGCGCAGGGGCCTTAGCAACGACAAGTTTCCCAATAAACCGCGAAAGAACCGCGGAACTCTTAGGTTTTCATGCAGTTTTGGAGAATTCGATAGATGCGGTTAGCAGCAGAGACTTCATACTTGAAACGCAAGCAGCTTTGACTTTGCTCGCAGTGAATTTAAGCCGTTTAGCTGAAGATTTGATTATTTGGAGCTCCCAAGAGTTTGGTACGGTTGAATTGCCTGACGATTTTACTTCAACCAGTAGTATCATGCCTCAAAAAAAGAATCCAGAAGTTCTTGAGATTATTCGTGCAAGAGCCAGCTGTGTTTTAGGAGATTTTGTAGCATCAACCGCTATTCTCAAAGGGTTGCCGTCAACGTATAACCTTGATTTCCAAGAGGTAACTCCGAAACTTTGGGGTTCAATTGACAATTTAGCTAGCTCACTCTCAGTATTTGCAAAGCTTACGCCTAAACTAAAAGTCTCAGCAAACATTGAAAGCAAAGCCGCAGTAGGTTTCGCAGGAGCAACCGAACTTGCAAACATGCTTGTCCAAAAATACAATATTGCTTTTCGAACATCGCACAAGATAATTGGCGCTCTCGTCAAGACACTAGTTGATTCAAAGCAAACTCTGCTAAATGCAACACCTGAACTGCTACAAAACGTAGCTCAGGAAGCAGCTGGAGTTAAATTAACGGTAAAAAAACAGGATATATTTGAATGCACAAATCCAAGTAAACTAATCGAAACGTATAAAGTACAAGGCGGTCCATCACCCGTTGAGGTTGAAAAATCCATTCTAACACAAAAGAAAAACATCGCAGAGACAAAAAGAAACATAACTAAACTCAAACAGAATCTTACAACCGTAGAAAGTACCCTCAACTCACTTGTAGAATCTTACGCTCTTTCAAAAAATCAACCAAACATAAGACTTAAAAATATAGACTTATAGGTAGAATAGGGCTTTGGTCCCACAACATAGCACGTTCAACAAAAATAAAAAAGCAATTCTGCTTCTTGAAGACGGAACGTCATTTGTCGGTAAAGGTTTTGGAGCAACAGGAAAAATTTCCGGTGAAGTCGTATTTTCAACCCAGATGGTTGGGTATCCAGAAGCGCTTACCGATCCATCATATAAAGGACAAATTTTAACTTTTACTTACCCTCTTGTAGGCAATTACGGTGTTCCATCAAACGAATTGAACTTGGGTCTTCCGCTTTATTTTGAGTCAGACCACATCCAAGTCCAAGGATTAGTAATTCACGAATTGTGCCACGAACCCTTTCATTGGGCTTCAACAAGAATTCTCGATAAGTGGTTACAAGATGAAGGTGTTCCAGGCATATATGGAATCGACACCAGACGACTAACGAAGAAACTTAGAACTCATGGTGTCATGCTAGGAATTTTACAGGTCTTTGAAGCAGGCGAAGAACCTGATTTGGATGCCATCTTGAAGAATGGCAAGAACATCTCTGACCCTAACTTAACTGATTTGGTTAAAGAAGTTTCAGTTAAAAAACCAGTTAAGTACAGCGTAGATGGCAAAAAAACCGTTGTTCTAATCGATTGCGGGGTCAAATACAGCATTATCCGTAACCTGCTTAAACGAGGAATAAACGTTGTTCGTGTTCCTTACGATACTTCAGCAAGTGAAGTGTTGGCTTACAATCCTGATGGGGTTTTCCTAAGCAACGGTCCAGGTGACCCCAAAAAATGTACTGAAACAATCCAGTGCATTAAGGAGTTATCTGAAAAAGTTCCGCTCATGGGAATTTGTCTTGGTGCTCAAATATTGGCATTATCTATGGGTGGAGACACTTACAAACTAAAATTTGGTCACCGCGCCCAAAATCAACCAGCCCTTGACTTAAACAATAATCGCTGCTACATCACAACTCAAAACCACGGCTATGCAATAAACTTAGAATCACTAAAGAATACGCCGTTGGAACCTTGGTTTATTAACCCTAACGACAAAACAACCGAGGGCATCAAGCACAAAAGTAAGCCCGTTTTTGCTGTTCAATGGCATCCAGAAGCTTCTCCTGGACCTTACGACACTGAAATGCTTTTTGACAAATTCGCTAAGACGTTGGAGGTTAATTAGTGCCGAAGTTTGATTGGATTAAGAAAGTGATGGTTCTTGGAAGCGGCGCTATTAAAATCGGTGAAGCGGCAGAATTTGATTATTCTGGAAGTCAATGTCTCAAAGCTCTGAAGGAAGAGGGCATTGAGACTGTCCTGATTAATCCTAACATAGCAACCATTCAGACTGACCCACGTCTTTCAGGAAAAGTTTACCTTCTTCCCGTAACCCCAGAATACGTTGAAAGAGTAATTGAAAAAGAACGACCAGATGGCATACTCTTGGGATTCGGCGGACAAACTGCACTAAACTGTGGCATTGAACTTGAAAAAACAGGCGTCCTTCAAAAGTATAATGTTAAAGTTTTAGGAACTCCCGTTAAAGCGATTGAAGATACTGGCGATCGAGAGCGCTTTCGGCAGGCAATGCTTAATGCAGGTGTTCCACCGCTAAAGAGCAAATCGGCGACAAGCGTCAGGCATGCGTTAGAAGTCGCTGAGGAAATCGGTTATCCAGTTATAGTACGAGTAGCCTATACTCTTGGCGGAAAAGGCGCAGGTGTTGCTCATAATGTTTCAGAATTAAAAGAAATTGCAACGCGCGGCATAGCTCAAAGTCGCATAGGTCAAGTGCTTATTGAAGAGTATGTTGGTCACTGGAAAGAAGTCGAATATGAAGTGATGCGTGACTACTCAGACAATTGCTTAACAGTCTGTAACATGGAAAACTTTGACCCCATGGGCGTTCACACGGGAGACTCGATAGTTGTGGCGCCATCTCAAACAATGTCAAATCGTGAATACCATCTTATCCGATCAACTTCGATTAACGCGATTCGGAGTTTGGGCATTGTGGGGGAATGCAACATCCAATGGGCGCTCCATCCCAAATCAGAAGAATACCGCGTTATCGAAGTTAACTCACGCATGTCCAGAAGCTCAGCCTTAGCAAGCAAAGTTACAGGTTACCCGTTAGCTTACATAGCAACAAAACTAACTCTTGGATACACGCTTCCGGAATTGATAAACAAAGTAACTGAAGTTACGACCGCATGTTTCGAACCAGCCTTAGATTACATAACAGTTAAGATCCCACGTTGGGACCTACAGAAATTCAAAAACGCCGATCGACACATCGGTCCTCAAATGCGTTCTGTGGGTGAGGTTATGGCGATTGGACGTTGCTTCGAAGAAGCACTTCAAAAAGCTGTCCGAATGCTTGATACCGGCAAAATAGGTCTGGTCTGCAACCCAGAAGATTCTGAGCCTGAGTCTGAAGAAAGACTCAGGGATGAAGTTGCCAATCCCACAGATGAACGTCTCTACAAACTAGTTAAAGCTTTAAAAAAGGGCATATCTGTCACGGAAATATACCGTTTAAGCGGAGTAGACCCATTCTTCCTTTGCAAAATCCAGAACATAATTGACATGGAAGCTGAACTCCAAACTCTAAATCTTGCGGAAAGCTCTTCCGTTGAAATTATTCGTGAAGCTAAACGGTTAGGATTCTCCGATGAGCAGATCGCGGTTTGTCAAAGTACTGACGAATCAACGATCAGGACATTTAGGAAAGGTGCCAATATCGTTCCAGTCATTAAGCAGATTGATACTCTAGCTGCAGAGTGGCCAGCAAAAACAAACTACCTTTACATGACTTATGGCGGAGACGAAGATGATATTGAGTTAAGCACCACACAAAGCAAAGTTATCGTTTTAGGCGCTGGCGTTTTCCGGATAGGTTCAAGTGTGGAATTCGATTGGTGTGGTGTCAATACAATTTGGGCGCTCAAGAAGAATGGCATTCAAGAAGCCATAATGGTAAATTATAACCCTGAAACAGTTTCAACAGATTATGACGTTTCAGACAAACTCTACTTTGAAGAATTAACCACCGAACGTATTCTTAGACATCTACGAGAAAGAAAACCCATTAGGCGTTATAACAAGCGTAGGCGGTCAAATTCCAAACAATTTAGCTATGAAACTTTCCGACGCAGGTGTGAAACTTCTCGGAACAACAGCCGAGAATGTTGATTTGGCAGAAGACCGATCAAAATTCAGTGCACTCCTAGACCAATTAGGCATTTCTCAGCCTCCCTGGAGCAAACTTCTATCGATCGCTGAAGCAAAGCGCTTCGCCGAAAAAATCGGTTACCCTGTTATCGTTCGTCCAAGCTACGTTTTGTCAGGTTCAGCAATGCGTGTAGCTTTCAATGAGACATCGCTTGAGAATTTCCTCAAATTAGCTGCAAAAGTTTCGCGTGATCACCCAGTAGTTATCAGCAAATTCATAACCCGAGCCAAAGAAGTGGAAGTAGATGGAGTTTCTGACGGCGAAACCGTGCTAATTGGTGCAATAATGGAGCATGTTGAAAATGCTGGTGTTCACAGCGGCGATGCAACGATGACCATTCCGCCTCAAGCCTTAAAGATTGAGGTCCAGGAAAAAATCGAAGATTGCACTCTACGCATAGTTAAGGCGTTGAACATTCACGGACCATATAATATTCAGTATCTGGTTAAAGATGACGTTGTTAATGTTATCGAATGTAATTTGCGAGCATTTAAGATCGATGCCATTTGTTAGCAAAACTCGAGGAATTAACCTTATTGAACTTGCTACTCTGGCGATGTTAGGAAAGAAGATTGATGGAGTTAAGCTATCTCCGATGACCGTTGCCCCTCATGTTGGCGTTAAGGTTCCTCAATTCAGCTTTATGCGTTTAAGCGGTGCTGACCCTGTTCTCGGAGTTGAAATGCTAAGCACAGGCGAAGTAGCCTGTTTAGGCGAGAATTTCTCTGATGCATTCTCTAAAGCGTTGCAATCTGCAGAATTTACCATCCCACCAAAGGACGGCTCAGTGTACATAAGCGTGGGTGGTGATGAAGAACGCAAAAGACGGGTAGTGCCGATAGCCAAGGCTTTTGCCGAAATGGGCTTTAAGATCTACGCTACAGCTCACACAGCTAAGGTTCTAAATGAATCGGGCGTTAATGCAACTGTCCTCTTCAAGGTCAAGGAAGCTCAAGCCAACCCGAATATTTTGGATTACTTGCAAGAGCGCAAAATAGACTTAGTGATTAATGTACCCATAGCTAATAGGCAGAACAGTTTTTCAGATATATTAACTGACGGCTACATCATCCGACGCCAAGCAGTTGAATTCAACATTCCAGTAATCACTAACTTGCAGTTAGCAGCAGCATTAGTAGATGTTCTGAAACAGAAGGGCAAAAATGGAACCTCTATCCGATCACTCAACGAATACATGGATGACTTGCCCTGGAAACTCTGGTAACACAGATTGTTTGAAACGGCTTCAGCTAGTTTGCGAAAAAGTTTAGCTGCAGTATTACGTTTACAAATCTAGACTGGTACTTTTCCAACTCTTCTCAGAGCTAGGTTTGCTATTAAGGCCACAGCTAAGTCAGCTAAAATCCAAACTATTGTCGAAATAAGCGTTAAAATCGCCAAGACAGTAAACAACAATAGAAGAGCTATTGCAATTATGCCGATTGCTCTTTTTCTTTGGCGTACTTTATCATTGGAGAAATTGTTTGTAGCAGACATACAGATCAGACTTAACCCAATGTTTGTATTCTTAAAATATTAAGCTTCAACTCATCCCTATAGCTTTTCAAAAGTTTCGTTTTTTGTGGCTAAGAATTAATTGACCTGATTTAGTGGATGGTTCGTATATATTTCACGTTTTGATATATTGCAATGTTCAGAACTGTAGTTATATCTTACACAAATCTATATTTCTTGATCAGAATTGAAGCATTTAGGCGGGATGTAGGTTTTGGCTGGTCTTTCGAGAAATCAAAAAAGAATTTTGGAGTTGCTGAAGATAAAACCTGATATGCCAGCTAAGGAAATTGCTGAGATGATTTTTGGCAGAATTGTTGAGTACAAATCGAAGGAGTATTCTTCGGTCTATCGCAGTTTGATTTCTTTGGAAAAGCATGGATACATCAAGAGAGTTCAGGTTCAACTTCGTTGGCGAACAGCAAGCCAATAGAAACGTGCATGTTGTGGCAAATTATAAAAAATGCCTAAAATCATTAAATACGAATTCTTATCTATTAATAAATCCATGAGGACTTGAAAGCATATGAGAAATTTTAGGGCATTACTAAAAAAATGGGTTTGGCGTTACATAAAATATAATGTTATAGGCTTATCCGTTTTCCTCCTAAACATTGTTATTTATGTTTTAATCTTCAATTATATGGGAGAATGGTCCTATATTATTGTCAGCGTGAACGGAGGAATTATCGAGTTTGCATTGATTGCCTATATTAACAAAACCAAGAAAGGAGTAATATTTGACAGCTGCACTCCTAATGAAAGCAAATCAACAGGAACACTCACTTGATATATAATCATTCTATTGCAAAGAATACACATTGAAACATTCGAACATGATTGCGAATTTTGGAAAGAAAATCTGTTCGGATTTTAGGAAAGCATGAAAGCAGTTCCAATTGAATTATCAGGTTTAGCATGGTTGGTTTTCAACCGTTTCAAAATGACGTTGACAATGAAAAAAGATGCTATTCCATTTTTTGATTGCATTCTCTGAATCTGCATCTTAAACATTTTCTCTGATTACCGTGGTGCAAAGGCGCTATCTTGTCTAGAGCTATCATAGCAAATCTTGAGATTTTTTGCTCCAAGAATTCTTCTGCATCTTTAGTTTGGAAGCCTCGAAATATTTTTATGCTTTCCATGGTAGATTTGTCTTTTATGTTTATAATCCATGCTCTCTTGTCGCAAGGAATTTCAAAGCAGTTTTTCTTAAATGAGCTGTGCTCGCTGAATTTAGAGTTAAGATAAATGAGGGCTTGCAGTTTTTGATCATCAAAGGGTTCAAATTTTTCTATGTATTTTTCTTTGAATTCCGGAAATTTGGAGTCTTCAATGATTAGGGTACCTTTGCTTCTCATCACTTTGTCGGCTCTTCCATATATCAGCAAAGCAGTTTTGTCTTTTCCTAAAATTAATTCTCTTTCTAAACGTGTAAAGATGTCTTCTCTTGCAAATTCAACGTCCTTTGTAAAATCTTGCAGGTCTTCTGGGGTTACTGGAGTAAATTTGAAGTGCTCTTTTTCGTAAAGCTCTTCTTTCTCGTGCATTTTGACGCCTTCGATGGTAATTCTTGTTTGTGGTGGTCTAATTCCTTTTAGATAATGGTTTATTCTTAGTTCGCAGTATCCCATTGATGCGCAGAAATCAGAGACCGAACTTTGTATGAGTCGAGTGCCATTAGGGTTTTGGATTATTTCAATCACGTGGTCGACTCCAAGTCATTCAAGTCAGGTTTTGAAAGTGAAGTTAAAGAGATGTTTTAATAGTTTATGAAGTTTTCAAGGGTGTGCGTGTTTATAATTAATTGTTTATTCAGGGATTTTAAACTGGTTGTTTTGGGTTGTTTTCCCGATTTAGGTTTCGAAATTTCTGCAATTTGCGAAATGAAATGGTTAGAATTGGTTAAAAATAGTCGAAATTGGACCTTTTAAACATAATAAACGGATATCAAAGACTATGATAATTTATGCTTGGTGTTGCTAAATTATTGACTCCCTTTTTAGGTAATTGGTAAGTTATTAAAGCAAGTTTGTGCAGATGCCATGTTGGAGAAGCTATGATGGCTAAGCTTACGTTTTATGGAGGGGTTGACGAGATTGGAGGCAACAAGATTTTGCTCCAGACAGACAATGGTTCGGTTCTTTTGGATTTTGGTCGTAGAATGGGGTATTATCAGCAGTACTTTTCAGAGTTCCTTCAAGCTCGATCTAAGAATGCTTTGAGGGACATGATAAAGCTTGGAATATTGCCAAAAATTGACGGCATTTACACCCCGCATATGGTGGATACGACACTTCTATTTGAAAACGATTCAGTAAAGGATAAAGTTCCCTTGAAAGAAGCTTTGGATTACTGGAAAACGAGTGATGTTTGTCCTTGTAATTCTAGGTGCCCAACGGTTGATGGCGTTTTTGTTTCCCATGCTCATTTTGATCATATTCAAGATGTTAGTTTTCTTGATCCAAGCATCCCTGTTTACTGCATGGAAAAGACCAAGGTTTTAGCTAAGGCGATGACGGACGTTTCAGTTTTTGGGGTTGATGATCAATATTATAAGATTGCGAAGAAAGTGACAATCAGGCAGAAAGCTCCTTTGTTTAAGACACTATGTCCAGGCGAAGTTGCGTGTAATGAAGTAAAAGAGGAGGATTTACCTGTTGTTGAGGACCCTAAAACTAAGTTCAAATTCACGTATGACATAGCTCCACAATACAGGAATTTTGTTACTGCATTTGAGGGGCAGATAAAAGGGATCAAGTACAAGTTGATTCCAGTCGGACATTCAGTGCCAGGCGCCTGTTCAGTGCTCCTTACTCTTCCGAATGGGAAGCGTGTTCTTTACACTGGAGACGTGAGATTTCACGGAGCGAATGAAGTTTCAATTGAGGATTATGTTCGCTCAATTGGCAGTCCAGTTGACATTTTGATTATTGAAGGAACCAGAATTGACAGTAAAGAAGTTTTAACAGAGGAAGAAGTTGGACAAAACATTAGCGATGACATTAAGAATACTGAAGGTTTAGTTCTCATTAATTTCGGCTGGAAGGACTTAACGCGTTTCAATACTATTCACCAAGCAGCTAAGGAAAACGGGCGTACTTTGGTAATTTCGCCCAAGCTAGCGTATCTACTTTACGAAATGTTTCATAATTTTCAGGATGAATTTACTGATCCAAGAATAATCGCTAACCTTAAGGTGTACTTGAAACGGGAAGGCGATTTGCTATATTCAAAAGCTGATTACGAAAAGTACAAAATGGGTTATCTGCATTTTCATGGAAGAAATATTGCTCAAGATGACCTTAACATAGTTCGTGTTGCCGAACGATTGGGAATAGGTGGCAAAGTAGATAATCCGAAAAATCCCTTGCCAAAATCAAGTGAAAATGAAACATACGATTTTGAAGAGCTCTATTCGTTAGCGACTCATCATTTAGACCATGGTGTTAGAGCTTATCAAATCAGAAAAAACCCAACGCATTTTGTTTTAATGTTTTCTTATTGGGATGCTAACGAACTTTTTGATTTGATTCCACTTCATGAAGACCATAAAACTCATTACATTTCCGCGTCAACTGAACCTTTCAATGAGGAGATGGAAATTGACGAAACAAAAATGGTTAATTGGTTAAATTTCTTCAAGGTTTCTTATGAATATCAGACTGAGAATGAAAAGAAGACATTTATTCGGAGACATGTTTCGGGCCACGCATCTCAGAGTGAACTCAAAGAGCTTATTGAAAGCATAAACCCAGGAAAAATAATTCCCATTCACACTACTCACCCGCAGCTATTCAAAAGCATGTTTGGAGACAAGGTAATTTTACCAAAATTTGCTCATCCTATCGAAATATAGTTTAAGAAAAACTTGGTTTCCTATCGATTAAGTAGATTAATTCGTTGGATCTTCAAAACGGTTTTTGATTGTTGTGCAAATGCTTAATTATGAAGAGAACTCACATGTGAATTAGGCGAGAATCATGCAGAGTGAAGGTATTTTTAGAAAAATCCTTCTTCCAGTTGATGAATGGTTGCCTTCGATAGTTTCTCAAGAATTAGCAGTTTTTTTAGCTAAGAAATTTGGGTCAAGTGTGACAGTTCTCCATGTAGCTTCTAGTAGAATTATGATTCCTTTTATCGAGAGGTCGCAGGGAACGGTAGAAATTGAGCCGATTGGTGCTGCTTCCGGAGGATTTCCTAGGGCAGTTGAAATTCCGAAACCCCGAGATAATGCTTTGCCGGATGACTTAGTAGACGAAATATCAAATTGGTACGTGGAAAGAGGAGAACGTGTCATTGCGGAAGCTATGGGTCGTTTTGAAAATACTGGGTTGAAGGTGGAGGAAAAACTGGTTGCACAAGGCGACCCTGCTGACGTCATTTTATCAGAAATTGAGAAAGGAAGTTACGATTTGGTAATTATGGGAAACAGTAGCGAGCCAGAGCGCCAGCATTTGGGAAGTATAGCAAAAAAAGTATTTGCTCACTCTAAAATCCCAGTTCTTATCACTAGAGGCAACGTGAACATATCAAGCGTGTTGGTGCCAGTTGATGGGTCAGAGAATTCGGAGAAGGCACTTCAATATGCAGAAGCCCTGGCAGAAAAAATTAATGCAAAAATTACACTGCTTTACGTTCAAGAACCACCTTTTTCAACTTTAAAACCTGAAATTTCCATGGAAATGGGCAATCGAATTCTTGATCATGCAGCAGGCAAATTAATTGATATGCAGCCAGAAAGTAAGTTGGAATCAGGAGACCCAGCCAAAAAAATAATTGAAACAGCGAAGAAAGCCAATTTTGACTTGATTGTGATGAGCAGTAGAGGTCATGGAACGGTGAGGCGGTTTTTGATGGGCAGTGTAAGCGACCATGTTATACACTATTCGGACCGTAGCATTCTCTTGATAAAGTAATTGACCAAATCTTATGTTTTTAGCTAGCTCTTAAGCTGCAAGCCTGAAATCGTTAAAGACTTCTCTCTCAGGAGATGATACGTTGTGTTGTTGTGGTTTGACAATCACATAATTTTAAAGCCTTTTCCAGCGTATTAGTTACGTGCAACTGTTGAGTTGATAATTTTGCTGAAAGAATCATTTCAGGATAAGCATCAAAAGCAACGACTGTATCAAATTTTGTTTTTGAGTAATAGTCGAAGCCAAGAAGTTATGGTTTTTGAGGATAATTATGTCGATTTTAACGAAATTCAAAAGCACCTTGCTAATGGCGAATCGGTCTTCATTACAAGCAAAAATAGCCAGAAACTTCGATTTGACGATCAAAACGAGTGTAAAAGTCGAAAGCTGAAAAGAAAAGAACCAAATTGAATAAGAAGTGGCATCGTAGACAACTTTCCTTTGCATTAAATTATATATTTTACAGGTTATTTTCTTTAAGATTAGGGATTTAGCGGCATTTAAGATAAAATCTAAAAATCGCGATTTTTCCCCGGTAATTGGTTTTCGCGGTCAACTTTCTAAGCTATAATTGTTTCTTGTCAGACGCTTTTTTTATGTGAGATATTCGACTTTGCGCTTGTGAAAACGTTTGCATTCTTTAACGATTTTTTCCGCGTAGGGCAGGTACGTCATTCCTGTGAGCAATGTGAGTTGCGGTATCTGATCGTACCTCAGTTCCTTGTATTCTAGGCATCCTTCGCATTGATCGGGGAACTCATTGAAGCACGCATGTTGCACTTCCAACATTGATCCCCATATATTATTAGACAGTTTAAGTATATAAAACAACTCAAATTGATCAAATTCTAAATGAAAGTTTCTTAAATAACAAAAAAAGATAAATTCTGTTTATAAAAGTCTGTGTATGGTGTTACCATTGATCCCGTTTGGCAGCTGATTCTTTTTTGGTCGTTTCTTCGATTTCGCGGTATATGTTTTTGTCTGACTCGGAAATCACTTCAACATCTCTGCCTCCAATACTTTTCACCGTTGGAAGTTTGATTAGTCTGGACTCTTTAATCTCAGGAATATAATCTATGGTAATCTCTCTCTGAGCAGATGCAAGTTTTTCCTCATCAGACCATAGTTCAAACATTTCAACTCTTATGGCGTGAGATCCGGCAGCTACTCCTTTCATGTCTAACATGAGCGGTAACTCTAACTCGTCTGCCGATAGAGGACCTTGAAGGATTCTGATCAGGTGGGAGTTGATTTTTTGGTTGTCAAACCACAGATCCATCTTTACTTTTGAAAAAGCAGTTTTTGAAGGAAACAGTTTGAAACTGACTTTTAGTGCTAACTCATCTTCTTTTTTTAGCGCGTCAATATCAATTATGACGATTCGTTTTTCTTGGATTTGCTTTGTTGGTTTGCCGAATTCTTTTTTTGATAATTCCGGAAGATTGTTTAAAGTTAATTGTTTGGCTGCTTTTAGGTTTCTTGGGGCTTTATTGGTTTTACCCATGACTTTCACAAGTTCAGATAATCTATTAGGAAAAGGTGCATTTATTGTGGATGATTATTTGAGAAAACAGCGAAAATCCTTATGGAAAAAAATTGTTAGTTCATTCTTCGGAATATACTTGCATGACTGTAATAACTAAAAAAGAATAAACGCCTACTCAATTCTTCTCTCTCAGAGTGTTTTTGTTAGGGTTTCCATAGTGAAGGATGTGTTGGCGCAGCCGTTTTTTAGTAGTGGAACTGATTGCCAGGCTACGCCCATGCTGCTTAGTTTTTTGCCCGACAACATTACTTCTGCGCCGCATGCAATACCTACGATACCATCGTAGTTCTTTTGCTTCAAAATTGTTGGTACACAGGACCCGCCGGATAATACGTATACGTCGTATCCTTTTTCTTTGGCAATATGTTCGGCTTTATTGATGCAACAATCGGGTGAGCAATGACCACAAACGTAAGAAGGTAAGCTTGGCTCGAAAATAGCCTGGCATCGAGTATCCATGTATTTTCTACAGCAGTGTGGAAGGAACAAAGCCCTTCTTTTGGTTTTTTGAAATTCCTCTTTTTGGATCAAATTCAGAGTTTGCATCTCAAGGAGGTCTTGAATTAGCACCACGGCTTCTTGGATATTAAGTCCAGTAACTTCTTGAATTTTGAATTTCTTAATCAATAACTGTAAAGTTTTTGAGAATACTTTTTGCATACCCATTTGGTTACCGAGGATAGCGAGTTCGATGAAAAAGTGTTGGGGAGCTTTGGAAATGTCGAAAGTAAATCTATAGGGCATAAGTCAAAATGAGTAAATAGCCATGCTTAAAAAAATATCTCTCAAATCTTCCAGGTGGAAGGGAGCAAAGCAATTGTCTCTATTTTGAAAACTAATAAATTAGTCTCTGATATTTCTGATTGTTGGTGCCTCAAGTTTGGTTTCTGAAAAAGTGATCCATTTTCAAGCCTGCCAGATTGCAACTTCTAATTCTGTAAAGCAGCATAAGCTGAGGAAGCTCATAGCACGGCTATCGGATAAAGAAGGAAAAGGAAAGGAATTTATTTCGCTCTACATACCGCAAAAGAAATCAATAGATGCAATAATCGCAATGCTCAAGGAGAAGTCTGACTCTGCTGTCAAGAAATCTGAGAATCTTGGCGTCGGAGACCGTCTGCAAGAAGCCGTGAAAAGCGTAATCCAGCGACTGAAACTAATGAAAGAAATTCCAGAGAATGGGCTGGCGATATTTGCTGGAACTTACGTGGCGAACGATTTGAAAAGTGAAGTTTTGAACGTTGAAGAGGTCATCCCACCTGAGCCAATTACCACTCATCTTTACGAGGTTGACAACCATTTCCAATTAGAGCCTTTAAGGGAAATGCTCAGAGACCAAAAAGTGGTAGGAATTATCGCTATGGATTCAAAGAACGCTAGTTTTGGGATACTTAATGGTCAACGCTTTGAGTTTATCGAAAATATTTCGTCTGGGGTTTCAGGAAAGTCTGGAAAGGGTGGGAGTAGCCAGCGAAGGTATGAGAGAGAACGAGATATGGGTCTTACTTACTTTTTCCATCGGGTTGCTGAGCATGCAGAGAAAGCATTTCTTGAGAACCATAAAGTTTCGGTATTGATAGTTGGAGGACCGGGTCCAACGAAAGAGGATTTCTTAAAAGGTGATTACCTCCAATATGAGCTAAAGAATTCGTTTCTGGGCAAAATTGATTCACAGTCTGTCGGCAAAGAAGGCGTGAGAGAAACGCTTGAAAAATCATCAGAGGCACTAAAGAATATGTGTGTGCCTGAACAGAAGAGAACTGTGCAGCGCCTTCTGGCAGATATAGGCAAACAAGACGGTTTAGCTATTTACGGACTCGATCCAGTTTTGAAGGCCCTTAAGAACGGAGAAGTAGAAGTTGCATTAGTGACAGATAGCACAGGCTGGATTGATGTTATTATGATGTGCAAAAAATGCAAAATGTCAAAGACGAAGATAGTAGAAAAGGAGAAGAAAGTTCAAACTGTTCAGAACATGTTATCGAGTCCATGCGAGAGGTGCAATGCTATGGATTATGAGGTTGAAGAGAAAGACATAATTGATGTCTTAGAAGATGTTGCTTCGCAAACAAATGCGGTTGTTGAAGTGATTTCTCCAGACTCGGAAGAAAAAGCAAAGCTCGCAGCTTTGGGAGGCATTACAGCTCTCTTGAGGTACCGACAACGATAAAGCAAAATAAGCTTTCAGTTAATCTTACAAATATAACCTTTTAAACTCAATATATTAGATATCTTTTGAAGCGAGGCAGTCATCCGTTGACGAAAATGTTGTTTTTAGATGACAGTTATCTCAAGGAGTGCGACTCTGTTATTGTTTCCGTTAAGGATCAAAAATTTGTGGTGCTTGATCAGACCATTTTTTACCCCAAGGGAGGTGGTCAGCCGTCGGACATTGGGAAAATCGTCACAGATAACGAAACTTACAATGTGGTTTATGTAGGAAAGTTTTCGGGCGAGATTTCTCATGAGGTGGATCGTGCGGGCCTTAAGGAAGGAGATAGAGTTCGCTGCGTTCTGGATTGGGAGCGAAGGTATAAACTTATGCGGAGCCATACGGCCGCGCATTTGTTTGCTTCGCTATTATGTGTAGGAACTGGAGCTCTTGTCACTGGTAATCAGCTGGACCAAGACTACATCCGTTTTGATTTTAACTTTGAGAACTTCGATAAGGAAATTTTGGATCAATATGTCGCTAAGGCGAATGTACTCTTTGGTAAGGATATTCCTGTAAAATGGTATCAGTTGCCCAAAGAGGAAGCAATGAAAATCCCGGGCATAGTTAAGATGGCGGAAGCTATGCCGCCTGATATTCCTGTGCTTCGAATCGTGGAAATAGTCGGTGTAGATAGACAAGCTGACGGAGGTACACACGTGAACAGTCTAAAAGAAGTGGGCAAAATAGAACTGATTAAAGCCGAAAATAAAGGAAAAAACAATAAACGCATTTACTTTAAAATCATATAATTAAATTCTCTCAAATAAATTCCTTTGCGGGGCGCCGATTTCCGGGAAGCAGATTGTTAGAGAGTTAATCGTAAAAATTAAGATTCACCAAGTTGTTTGTTCATGTTTCTTATCAGCCTGTCCAAAGCTTGATTGCTCATCATTTCTGTCTTTAGGTACTGGCGAATTTCTTCTTCATTTAGCCCCATGCGTTTGGCTTCTTTTACAGCGTAACGATATGCTTCGATTTCTGTTGGTCTATCCACGTAGTCGTATTTTGGGTCAAAAAGTTCTCTGCCTTCCATGTGCTGTTTCACGTGGCAGAGTTCATGAATCACATCAAGATAAATGTCCTCTCTGCTTCCAAAGTTTAAGTAACGCTTGTTAACAATTAAATGACCATTGCTATCGTTGACGCCCATATAGCCAAACCAGATGAAATCTAGTTTTAGATTCTTCAGAACTTTCTCAGCTTCTTCTCCAAATATTCCACGCACAGCTAGATTTTTCTCGAAGCCCTTAAAGTAATCCGTAAATATATGCGTCTCAGCGAACAAATGAATAATCTCGATTAAACGAAAACGACTAAAAACGCGTAAAATCCGACCTCCAACATATTCAACCCCGCTCTGGACACTCACAGCAAACAGCTACCTAAACGTTGAAAGACACTTATCTGCAAACTTTTCAACCTTTTGTAATATAAATTCTTCAAAGTACAATCAATTAAGTTAAAACGTTTTTTGAAAAACACCAGTTAGTTTACTACATTGAATTTCGGACATTCAAATTCTTTAAAAAGAAGAATTAAAGTTTCAAGTTTTCGTTTCTTGTTTCAGCTGTCAAGTATTTTTTTAGGCATTCGTTGTAGTCGCTGCATTTGCCTGGTTCGGAGCAGTTGAATAATCCGATGCACTCATGAATTGGTTTCTCTTCTAGCTTTTGATTTGCTTTCTTTGATTCACGCTTGGCTTCTGAAATGGGTTTAAGTGGTAAAGTGACGAAGAAAGTCGTGCCTTTCCCTTTGGTTGTTTGAACCGAGATTGTTCCTGCATGAGCATCGATTATACGTTTGCTGATTACCAAACCGAATCCCATACCTTGAGATTTATTAGTCACAATTGGTGAGAAAATTTTTGGCAATATTTCGTCGGAAATTCCTGTGCCTGTGTCTGTGAATGAGATTTCCAAATTGTCTTTTGTGCCTCTGCAGTCAATTGTTATTGACCCCTCTTTTTGTATTGCATCAATTCCGTTTCTTATCAAATTGATAAAAACTCTTGCAATTCTATTTGAGTCAACTTTAATGTGAGGTACTTCCGGAACATTGTTTATAATTTTGACGTTTCCTGGAACATTAATCAATTCCAAAGCGTTGAGTACTAACGATCGCGGCGAATTTTCTTCGAGCTCCAGATGGATTTCTCTAGAGTAGTCTAAGAGATCATTGATGATTTGATTTGAATGGTTAATGCAATTGCCGATTGTTTCAAGCGTTTCTTTAGTTTGTTCTTCAGAAATCGTTTTGCTCTTTATTTTCAAGAATTCAGATGCATTTTTAATGTCGATTAATGGGTTGCGTAGGTCATGCCCTATCATCCCAGCTAACTCGCCTATTGCGGCAAGTCTTTCAGATTTGACTAGTTGCTGCTGAGTTCTTCTTAGTTCTCTGGTTCGAGTCTCAATTAGTTCCTCTAAATTCTTTGAGTACTGCTCTAGCTTGTTTTCCATTTGCTTGCGGTCGGAAATGTCCATGACTATCCCGCGGATACCCTTTACTTTGGTTTCGGAAATTATCGGGTTGGTTCTGACAAGTGCAGGAAAAGTGGAGCCATTCTTTCTCAAAAGTGTATATTCGTTATTTCCAAGGTTTTTGCCAGTCATCGACTTTGCTATGTTCTCTTTTGCCTTTTCACGTTCCTCTGGAACAACGAAGGAAAGCATGTTCATTCCTTTTTTGAGTTCTTCTGGTGTAAAACCCGTTATTTCGAAAGCGCTTTGATTAAAGAAAGTAATTTTCCCTGTTATGTCAGCCTCAAAAACAATTTCAGGCAAAAAGTTAGCTAGTTCTCGGTATTGTTGTTCGCTTTTTCTTAAGATTTCTTCGGTTTTCTTGTGTTCATCAATATCTAGGAACATTGCTTGGACAGCTGGTTTTCCATTATACTCAATAGGGGTGGCATATGCTTCCATCCAAACTAATGAACCATCTTTTCGCACGCCTCTAAATTCGTAGCTGTTATTGGCTTG
Organism: Candidatus Bathyarchaeota archaeon; assembly: GCA_963729805.1. Classification (GTDB taxonomy): domain Archaea; phylum Thermoproteota; class Bathyarchaeia; order Bathyarchaeales; family Bathycorpusculaceae; genus Bathycorpusculum. Next base: position 137,941 of record CAVSPH010000013.1, read on the forward strand.
GTTTCCTTCTAATCGGTTTCGAAAACGGTTAAAGAAAACTTCTCGGTCTTCTTGATAGATCAGTTCGCCTATTTCTGAGGATGAAATTGAGGTTAATTCTTCTGGGGAATAACCTAACATTTTTCCCATGGATACATTAGCGAAAATTATGCGGAGTGGGGTATATTGAGCAATCATTATGCCTTGGAGTGATTTGTCTACCAGGGAGCGGTATTTTGAATCAGATGCGGCGAGTAACTGTGCGGATCTTCTTTGTTGAACGGTCTTGTTTATGGCATGTGCCAATTCGTGATAAACTGTTTCTGGCGAACCACTTTTGTTGATGTAACTGTCTGCGCCTAAATTCAAAGCTTCAACTGCGATGTCTTCTCTAGCTTCACCAATGAATAGAATAAAGAGAGTTTTGTTGTTTTTTTCTCTGAGTTCCTTTAGAAAGTCTAGCCCGTTTTTCTGTGGCATTATGTAAACAGAAACAATCGCATCATAACTTTTGGTTTCCAGTTTCTGAAAAGCCTCATCTACGGAGGTTGCATTGTCAATCTCGATCTTGTTTTCTATCTCAAGAATCATTCTTGAAACAGGCAGAATTGAAGTGTCGTCGTCAACATATAATACATGCAGGCGGGCTTCTTGAACAGAATAGTCCGTAATGAATACTGGTTTAGAAGTTGTTTCGAAAGCTTGAACCTTATCTGGAACTGGGCTCTCGGCATTATTCATGTTGTTTTCCTTGTTTGGAAATGGGTCAAAATACTAATAATGGTTATGAACTTTGGATATTAAGCACAAATTTTCGGGCTCTATTTAAGCTGAAAAGGATAATATGATTTCAAGGATTTAGGGAATCGCTCTCGAGATTTTGTATTAAGCTTCTTGGTCCAGTTTTTCTTAAGTGTAAATGTAGCGATTGCTGCAAAAAAACCTGTGGCAATTGCGCCGGAAACTGCAATCCAACAATTTTTTACCCAGGTGGGTGGTGTTTTGGGAATTGCAATGTAAAGAGAATGCCTTGTTGCATTGTTAAAAGAGTTACCATACTGTACGCTGGCTCTGATAACAGTTGCATCCCCAGGATACACAAAAGTTGCCGCGCCGTCCTTGTTCGTGCATACTATTTGGGTTTGCATTCCATGTCGAGTTATTGTAACTGTTGCATTATCAACAAGAAAAATATTATGAGTACCTTCTGCTACTCCAACGGTCACGTTTTCACCTATCCGCGGGTTTTCAGGCGACACTGAGATTATCCATGTTCCATCTTGGGTATTTCCAATACCGAAAACCCACCAGAATGGAATCCCTAAAACCTGAATTAATAACAACAGGACCGCGACAAAAACCAAGGCTCCACCGAGAAAACTGTATCCAAGGTTCCTTTTTCGCATGTAGCCTTTTTATTAAGCTGTGTGGTTTTAAACCTTACCCAAATAGGGTATCGAAGTTTCTTGAAGGGGCATTTTCTTCTTATACATTCAACCAAATGGAAATAGGCAGTTAAAACACGCTTAGTTTTTTCTTTTCAGGATATCTATTACGGAGGGCGGGTTCAGAGTTGTACGGAATATGCAAAATGTGATGGCGAACCATCAAATGCATTTCCCTCTGAACCCATTTTAATAAAAATAGGATTTGTTTATAAAGCGTTATGAATACAGAATTCATAAATCAGGTTTTTTCAAAATCAAGGCAACAAAGCAGTTCATGTTCTGAAAAGAAGCCTCGTTGATAGAACAACAACAGTTGTGTTGCCATTTTTTGTTCAGGCTGATTTAAGTTGGTATTTTGGTTTAAAGCTTGATTTGTTTGTAGGCTGCGTCAAGATTCGTCAAGATCCGTCAAATTTCGTCAAAGAATTTTCTTGCTGCGATTTGTGTCTATTTTGTTTCAATTAGGATTGATTCATGCCCTGAATCTTTAGCTATGTTTATCTTCACTGATTCTTTGAAATGATTAATAGTTCGTTAGTTAATTATTGTTATCAGTCTTTTGCGGTGCTTGAATATGAATGCGAAAAGTGTGCTTGAGCTTATCGGCAACACGCCCATGGTTGAGATAAAACGTTTGAATCCTAATCCTAAAGTTCAGTTGTTCGTCAAATTGGAGAAGTGTAATCCTGGCGGGTCGGTCAAAGACAGAATTGCCAAATATATGATTGAAGCGGCTGAAAAATCGGGTCAGCTGGCAGGTGGCAAAACTGTGATTGAACCTACTAGTGGAAACACGGGTATTGGGTTGGCTTTGGTTTGCCGTGCTAAGGGATATGATATAGTTTTGGTTATGCCTGAGACTATGACGTTGGAGAGAAGGCAGATCTTAATTTCCTTAGGGGCCAAAATCATGCTCAGCGACGGATCAAAGGGAATGAATGGGGCTGAAGACCTGGCTCATGAAATAATCAAACGCTATCCGAACAAGTACTTCATGCCCAACCAATTTGCAAACGAAGCAAATGTTATGGCGCATTATCAAACTACAGGTGGGGAGATATGGCGAGACACAGATGGGCATATCACCCATTTCGTGGCTGGGGTCGGAACCACAGGAACTCTAATGGGTGTTTCCAAACGGCTAAAGGAGCATAACCCTGCAGTGAAGATTATCGGAGTTCAACCTGAATCTGGCAGTGCGATTCAAGGCTTGAAGGATCTAGAGACCCAGTATGTTCCGGCCATTTGGAATCCGAAATTGGTCGATGAAATCTATTATGTTAACCCTAAGGATGCTGAAGAAGCTTCACGTCTCCTAACTTTGCAGGAAGGAATTTTTGTTGGTCCCAGTTCAGGAGCCATTTTCCATATCGCTAAGGCAAAAGCGAGGGAAATCGAGAAAGGTGTAATTGTCGCTATTGCTCCAGATGGTGGCGAAAAATACTTGAGCACAACTCTGTGCGATCCCGTTCTCTGTTTAGAGTGCGTAAAGAAGTATGGGCTTCAATGCTCATATAGCGATGGTCGTCTGATTGTTAAGGGAGATACGTCTACCCTAGGGTCGAATTCTTTATAGGATATTAAGTTAGATGACTGCATCGGTTGTAAAATAGAGATTGTGGATGGGGGAGAACTTGCGAGTGTTAATTGGGATGCAGATCTATAGGTTGCGAGTTTGATATTGAGATTTGAGAGTTTGACGCCGAAGTTACGGTGATCGTAAAGGTATCTTGGCTTTGGGTGAATAAACCGCTAAGATTGAGATTGAATGTAGAACCTTGATTACCGGAACCGATGGTTCCTTGAGCATTTGCGTTGCATTGTAAACCTGTAATTGTGCCAGCAAAATTAAAGGTCATACCGTTACCGTTGTTAACGGCTTGTTGCAAGCTTTGAGAAATACTTGTGGGGTAAATATTCATTGCCAGTAGTATATTGTTTCCATCTTGCTGAATGGCACAATTAATATTTGCTGTTATTGTTCCTGACTCGGGATTTCCATTTCCTGAAATAGTCAAGTCAAATTGACCGCTACCACCATAACTACTTGTTTGGTTCGTTGGAGACGGATTATTGTTGTTGACTACTCCTTGGTTTGTGTTACCATTTTGGGATATTGTTATTTTGACTGTTTTGGCTATTGTGCATGATTGGTGCAATTATAAATAAGCCCAAGTATCCTCCAAGGGCCATGCCTACTAAAAGAGTCACCAACACAAAACCGATAACTCCAGATAATGCAATAGAATGTACTTTCTTTACTGCTTTTTCTTCGCCCATTTAATAACCTTTCATTTTGTCCGCGTAGTCAAAAATAGCTATTGAATGACTTAAGAAACTTATGAACTATGAATTCATTATAGTGTACATTTTCAATAGCAACTATTTCTACCCAAACCCTAAAAAATTGACTCTTTAAAACGAGAAAAGTTGCTTCATCTAAGGTTAAATGAATGATTCTAATTCGGCAGTGGCTTCTAAAGACCGAAACAAATTATTCTCAGTTTATGTTAGTTCATTAAGTTGGTAACTCAGTACCATTTGCCGATTTCTGACACTGCGTTTGCTGAGGATTTTGTGTTTAGCATGCATTCCAAAACTTTTTCACATTCGACACATGCCTGAGGTATTGTTTCGCTCTTTTCTTTTTGGCTCAAGTAACCTAACCAAAATTGGCATCCTGTCGTCTCTTCTCTTCGATTCTGTTTAGGCAATGCGGACATGCTGGAACTAACTTGGGTTGATCAAAAGTTTTTTTGCATTTAGAACATTGGTTTTTTCCATCCACAGAATTCATTAATGTTTTTCGAGTCTTTTCTGTGAGTGAGCGCTCTCGATTTTCTTTACGCTCCTGATCCAATATCCACAGATTTATCTGCTCATTTTTAGAACCCATTGCCCAACATCATCTTTGAACTGTTGATTTTAGCACACTTATGCCTTACGTATTCAGTATCAATATCGGTTGGTTGCCTTCCTTAGGCTCAGAACAGAATATAGGCAGAATTCTTGATTGGTTATTTGCAGTTCAAATGGATTTGGAATGCATAAGATTAATTTGCTGAGGCAGAGAGTTTTAGTTAATGAAAATTGGTAATTGTTGAGTGTGGTATTTGTTTGTCTAAAGATTTAGGTGTTAGTCCTTTGATTGAGGTTTCTGGTGTTTCTGTACGATTCGGTTCTTTTTTGGCTTTAGATAATTTGAGTTTACATGTGATGCCTGGGGAGGTCTATGGGTTGCTGGGTCCAAACGGTGCAGGAAAGACAACAACAATTAAGGTTTTGATGGGGCTTGTGGTGCCGTCTTTTGGTAATGTGAAGGTTTGCGGTTTTGATCCATTGTTAGAGTCGATGGATGTTAAGTCAAAGATTGGCTATGTCGCTGAGAACGCTATTATTTATGAGAGTTTGTCTCCGAGGGATTTTTTTGAGTTTGTGGTTTCAATGCGAAAGCTTGATCAGGATGGGGCTAATCGAGTAGTATCTCGATTGGCGGAAGTTTTTGATTTGTCGCAGTATTTTGATTCGCCGATTGCGACTTTGTCGATGGGTCTTAAGCAGAAGGTCGCTTTGATTGCCGCGTTTATTCATCAACCGCCTGTTTTACTTTTAGATGAGCCTTTGAATGGGTTGGATGCTAAAAGCAGTCGAGTTGTGAAGGATTTGGTCTCTTTGCATGTGCAGAGGGGTGGAGCAGTTTTGTTTTCGACTCACATAATGGAGATTGCTGAGCACCTATGCACAAGGATTGGAATTATTGATCATGGCAAGGTCATTGCGGAGGGAACGTTGGAGCAATTGAGGAACAAAACTGATGGTAAAGATTGCTCTTTGGAAAATGTATTTTTGAAGTTGACTAATGAGGAAGCTGCGGTTGCTGATAGGACTAGGATGCTTAGGGAGGTTTTCTTTGGGAATGAAGCTCACTGAAGCTTGGTCCTTAAGCCGTTTGCCGTATAGAGAAGCGGTGTACAGATCCTTAGCGCAGGAAAGGAATCGGATGTGGTGGGGGTCTTTTGGAAAAAAACGAGCTGACAATAATGCTGCTGAGGATGTTGAGTTAAGCAAGAAAGCGTTACAGATTGCAAAGTTTGATAAATTGATTATCGCTGTGTTTAATGTTGTAGTTTCGGTAGTTCCTTTTGGTTCACTTGTTTTAGGCTCTTCGGCGTTTGGTTTGAGCAGTGCTGTTTCGCTTAGTTTAGCTATTACTCTTGGGTTTATGACTTTGTATGCGATTCAGACTCTTTCTTCTTTTGTTAGCGCGGAATCTTCGGTCTTGTTGTCAACCATGCCTATTTCATCCTCTGATTTTTCATTAGTGACTTTGTTTTCTTTTGTTAGGTCTGTGGATTATTTGGTTGTGGGTTCTGTTTTGAGTCAAGTGGTTTTAGTTGCTTATCTTACCTCTTCTCCTTTGGCTACTGCGCTTATGTTTGTTGCTTCTTTAATGAATTCGATTTTCGCTGTAGCGGTTGCATTGTGGCTCTCAAGGGTTTTTCATAAGAATTATTTACGTGGGGGGAGATCGAAGCGTACTACCGTTTTTCGTGGTTTCTTTGTTTTGTTGTGGGGGTGCTTGCTTTTCGGGGTAGGTTTACTTTTCAGCGTTCCTTACTATATTCTTCCAGTTTTGGATAAAGCGCTGCTTAGCGTCAACACTCTAAACGGTTTTCTGCTCAGTTTGATCTATCCGTTTTCTGCTGGCTTGGTTGTTGCAAAATTGTCTGGTTCTATGTTGCCAGTCTTCACTTTATTAGGAGCATCGATTGCTATGGCACTTTATACGTTAGGATCTTGGTTTTCAGCTAAGTGGAGCTTAGGCACAGTTAAGAGTATTTCTCAGGGTGCTGGTGTGAGATTTGATAGATTGAGAGCTATTGATTTCAAGATTAGGGCGCGTGGTCCTTTGTTAGGTTATATCATGAAGGATTTGCGGGTCACTTCTAGAAATCCGGCTACTGCGTTCTTTTTTGCCCTTCCTGTTTTTGAGACAGTAATAGTAGCGTTTTTGGCTTCGAATGTTGCTTTTCTTAGAGTCTCAATGTTACTCGTTGCTACTTCCATGGGAGCTATTTTTGCTCTTCTAGTTCCTCTAGCGCTTTTGAACTCTGAAGGAAAAGGAATAGAGTACGCTAAAACCTTGCCGATTACTTCTAAGAGAATGGTGACGTCTAAGGCCCTAATTACGATGGCAACTTTCGTTCCAGTTCCCTTTGCCTTGCTTTGTCTGACACTTTTTAAACCGTTAACTTCGTGGGTTACGATTTTAATACCGTTTTTCATGGTTATTTCAATTGTTTGTGCAAGCATCTTTGAAATTATGATTTTTTTGCGCGCCGTTGGAAAGAGCAAGATCGCTGGAGTAGTTAATGATATAGAAAAGATTCTTGTCGGACTCTCAACTATTCTTGTGCCGGAAATCGCTTACGCGTTGGTGTATCTATTTTCATTTAGTCACGCATGGGCTACTCTGGCGTTAGGTGCAGTTACACTTGGAGAATTGTGGATAGCTCTCACCGCACTTGGACGAAGATAAAGATTACATATTTATTTTAGGTAAATCTGAAACAAATAAGTTATAAAGTAAAATGCCGCATTATTTCATTAGGAGTTTGGGAAGTTGGAACCAGAAAAAAAGAGCCAGAGAGGCAGCTGCTATGAATGCGGTGGAGCCTTAGAATTGTTGCAGGTTGATGTCAAAAAAGGAACGAAACTCGTTAAATGCAAGACTTGCGGCTTGGTTCATATGTGCGAAAAAGATTTCTTGGGAAGATGGAAATTACGGAAAGCCTTCAGATCCCCAGCAACTTCTTAAGACAACAGACAACAAACTTGTTCCTACCGTATTCAGAGCGTCCAATTTTGCTTTAATGATTGGATAGTTTTTGAATTTGACTGTAGCGAAAACACGTAACTAAATGGTCGTTCACTAATCCGGCCGCTTGCATAAAAGCGTAGCATATGGTTGGTCCGACAAATTTGAAGCCCCTGACTTTTAGATCTTTACTCATAGCGTTTGACTCAACAGATGCAGCAGGCATTGCTGATAACTGGGCAAAAGAATTTTGGATAGCTTTACCATGGACAAAATTCCAAATGTAAGCGTCAAAGCTGCCGAATTCTTTTTGAACTGTCAAGAAGCAACGTGCATTATTAATCGTAGCCAAGATCTTGGATTTGTTTCTTATTATGGCCATATTTTTTACTAAGTGTTCCACGTCTTTGTCTATGTACTTTGCGATTTTTTCCGGATCAAAGCAATCAAATGCCTTTCTGAAAGCGTCTCTTTTCTTGAGGATTATTAGCCAAGAGAGCCCCGCTTGAAAAGCATCTAAAACTAGAAACTCAAATAGTCTATTGTCGTCGTGGAGAGGAACGCCCCATTCTTCATCGTGATACTTTACGTAAAGTGGATTATCTGTATTCCAACATCTCGCCAGTTTCTGGGTCATTTGGATACTTTCACACTCCTCTCTACTGAATGCCAAGGTTGTTTCATCGCTAAGTTTATTATAAGATTTTGCCCAAACGTTTCTCATGCTTGACACAACCAGGATTTGCGACGCATGCGGCAAAATTATTGGTTATTCTTTTCAGTTTTGTCCAAACTGTCAAATATATTTTTGCCATCTTTGCTTATGCGAACTAATGGATAGTCAAAAGAAGTTTCAGCTTAGTTGCCCTATGTGTGGCAAAGAACTACTATATCCTTAATTTATTTTTTGAGTTAAGTATGCGATGCTGTTTGTGCTAGAATTTTCTTAGGGTAAATTTGGTTGCGACAAACATTTGAAACCATAGAAAATAGTTTCTGTCTTGCTCAATTTTCTGCTAAATTCAGATTTTTGTACTCCAAATAGTCTATCTAAAATTAGTCGTGACTACCAACTTAGAAAGCCTGTCATTTAGGTCTTTTTTCTTTGAAGGAATAAATTATGGAATTTAGCCGAAACAAAAAAGCGTGCAGTTTTTATTTGCCTGTTTTTGCTTCATGTTTTGCTTTTTTGGCGGCGTTCTTCTTTTTTAGAGATGGCATAACGTGTAGTTTGTGGATGATGCTAAAAAGACTTTTGACTAAAGTCTTAGTTTCTTGAACTATTTATGCTGGGTTCTGTTTTATTCATAATGGCACTTAGCATCGGTGAGTTTCTTAGAGAACAAAAATAGCACAATTAAGCTATTAACACTCTAATTAATTGTATTTTAATTTGAAGTAATTACTCAATTCAAAGATCTTTTTTCTAAAGAGATGTACCATTTCCAGATTTTGTCTGCTGTTTTTTGAGAGTATCCATAATTCATTAGTAACTTTGTAAACTGTAACTTTTCCTTGTCCACAGGCTGCACCAAAACACATTCAGTATTGATATATAATAATGGTTATTTCGTTTAAGCAATATATCAAAACTCGTAAGGTCACTTTTAACATCAAAACAAACCAACAATCTGAACTATTAATTGTTACGTTCTTATTAAGAACAGAATCGCGGCTTATTCCCATTAAGTAAATATTTTACTAGTCAATTATTTATTTTATAATAGTTTAGTTATTTGTTCAGGTCATCGTAAGTTCAAAATGTTTCGTAAAGAGGATGCCATGTATGAGTTTGAATAATTTTACCCTTAAATCGCAGGAAGCCATTCAAAAAGCAGCGGAGATTGCTTCATCGAAACAAACTCAGGCAATTGAACCTGGACATTTGTTGAAGGGTATGTTGCTTGTTGATGAGAATGTTGTTCCTTACCTGTTACGAAAGCTAAACGTAAACGTTGATGTTTTTTCGAAGGAGCTTGATAAACTGATTGATTCTTTGCCTAAGGTTAGTGGTGGTGAGCAATACCTCGCCTAGTTCTAATCGGGCACTTCAGAAGGCGTCTGAGTTGGCTTCTGAATCTAAGGATGAGTTTGTTTCTTTGGAGCATCTGTTGCTCGGGATCTTATCATTGAATGATACAGCTTCAAGATTACTCAAGGAAAATGGAGTTACTGATAAGGATTTAAAGGCAGCCATCAAGCAGTTGCGGAAGGGATCGACTGTTAATTCTCAAACTGCTGAGGAGACCTATAATGCGTTGAATAAGTTTGCGATAAATTTGAATGACATGGCTCGAAAAGGAAAACTTGATCCTGTCATTGGTCGCGATGAGGAAATCCGGCGAGTGCTTCAGATTCTTTCGCGGAGAACAAAAAACAATCCGATTCTAATTGGAGAACCAGGTGTTGGCAAAACTGCGATCGCCGAGGGACTTGCTCGGCGTATAGTTGATGGAGACGTTCCTGAGAATCTAAAATCTAAGCAGATTTACTCATTAGATATGAGTGCTCTTATTGCTGGTGCAAAGTTTAAGGGTGAATTTGAAGAGCGTTTGAAAAGCGTTGTTAAAGAGGTTGTTTCCGCTGAAGGTGAAATAGTGCTTTTCATTGATGAGATTCATACTCTGGTTGGAGCGGGAGGTGGTGAAGGTGCAATGGATGCAGCGAATATTCTAAAACCCGCCTTGGCTAGAGGAGAGTTGCGCGCCATCGGCGCCACTACTCTAAATGAGTACCAAAAGTATTTTGAAAAAGACAAGGCTCTTGAAAGACGGTTCCAGCCAGTTATGGTGAAAGAGCCGGATACGTTGGATGCTATTTCTATTCTGCGGGGTCTGAAAGAACGTTATGAAACATACCATCATGTTAGAATCAAGGATGAAGCTATTATCGCGGCAGTCGAACTTTCGCAGAAGTATATTTCCGATCGTTTTCTTCCCGACAAAGCAATAGATTTGATTGATGAGGCAGCATCTAAGCTTCGGCTTGAGATTAATTCTGCTCCTGAAGAACTGGAGATAATAGAGCGCAAGATTCGCCAGTTAGAGATTGAACGTGAAGCCATTAAGCGTGAGAAAGATGAGGTGAAACTTAAGTCGCTTAATGAAGAGATCGCTAATCTCAGTGATGAGCGTAATCAGTTGAGAGCTAAGTGGCAGTCTGAAAAGAGTATAGTTGAGCAGATTCAGATGAAGAAGAACGAAATCGAACAGCTGAAATTTGAAGCTGAAGGTGCTAACCGTGTTGGTGATCTTGGGAAGGTTGCTGAGATTCGTTATGGTAGAATTCCTGAGGCTGAAAAAACAATTAAAGTTTTAGAGCAAAAGCTGTCTAATTTGCAGAAAGATTCGGCTTTGGTTAATGAAGAGGTTGGTGCTGAAGAGGTTGCTGATGTTGTTTCTCGTTGGACGAGCATACCAGTTAGCCGAATGCTTCAGAGCGAAAAACAGAAGTTGCTTAACATAGAAACAGAGCTTCATATGCGAGTTGTTGGACAGGAAGAAGCTATCTGTGCTGTCTCTGATGCTATCAGGAGAAACCGTGCAGGTTTGCAGGATCCTAAACGACCAATCGGATCCTTTATCTTCTTAGGCACCACGGGAGTTGGAAAAACCGGGCTAGCAAAAGCTTTAGCCGAATGTCTTTTCAATAACGAAAATAGCATGGTTAGAATTGATATGTCCGAATATCAGGAACGACATACTATATCAAGACTTGTCGGTGCACCTCCTGGGTATGTAGGCTATGAAGAAAGTGGGCAGCTAACTGAAGCCATCAGAAGAAAGCCCTATGCTGTTGTACTTCTTGACGAGATTGAAAAGGCACATCCAGACGTTTTCAATATTCTGCTTCAGGTACTTGACGATGGCAGATTGACCGATAACAAAGGGCGGACTGTGGATTTCAAAAATACAATAATCATAATGACTTCAAACCTTGGTTCTCACATAATTCAAGAGAACCTGGAAAAAGTAAATGATGACAACCGCGAAGAAATTTTGAATCAAACACGAAAACAGGTTTTTGATTTGCTGAAGAAAAGCATCAAGCCAGAATTCCTAAATCGCATCGATGAGATAATTATGTTTCAACCGTTGACGCAGGATGAAGTGCGGAGAATAGTAGAACTTCAACTAAAAAATATCCAGAAGACTCTTGAAAAGAGTAGCATCAAACTCACAATCACTAAGAAAGCTGTGGAATTAATTTCTATGATCGGTTTTGATCCACAGTTCGGTGCTAGACCGATAAAACGCGTTATTCAAAAGAACTTATTGAACGAATTGTCAAAAATGATCCTAGAAGAAAAAGTCAATAAAGACTCGTCGATTGTTGTGGATGAGAAAAACGGCCAGTTAGTATTTAAGAATAAATAATAAATTATTCTATTTTCCTTGTGTTTGCTTTTTATTTCATTCACTGTTACGCTACAGCTTATTTGAGCCATAATAATTGGTGAAGGGACATTTTCATAGTTTGTTGGCTTTCCAAACGGTTATCCGAAATCGAGAGAAAGGAGAAGGCTTCGATAACGGAAAACGAGCAGCAGTAAAGTTTGGTAAGCGTTCAACCTCTAATGTCCTCTTCATATGTTTAGATGTTTGTTGGTTGTTTTGTTATAAAACACTTGTTAACGCGCCGTAATTAGTAGCGGTCTCCGTTTAGAATATAGAATATATACTTCAAGCCTGAGTAAAAGGATAGTCATAGTTAGATGCTATGACTCCCTCGTCTCAAAGCCTTCTCCTTTCTCGATGTTTACTGTTCTGGGTTTGCACTTAATTCTTGTCTACTTAGTTGTTGTAAAATATTTAGAGAAAAAGGCTGGCAAATATCGAGCGAATGCGGCTTTCGGCCAAATCTAAGGTATAGGCAAAGGTATAGCCGGTAAACAATTATTTTGAACTTATCGTTTTTCAGTTGTTTTTGATTAAATCACAGCAATTAGGTATCTATATAGTCGTTTACTTGGTCATCTTCAATGAAGTTGAGCTGCTTCCACATACGCTGCTACTAATAGCAAGGCAACATATAAGACAATACTTTTCCATGAGTCATGCAGTAAACGTTGTTTCAGATTCTTGCCAGTAAACGATATATAGGTGAGGTATAGGCTTTCGGCAGCCAGAATCGCGTATGCTGAATTCTCAATGAGACCCACAGGAACGCTTATGCCTGCTAAATATGAAAGCGGACTGTAACTTGTCGAAAAAGCCAACCTGCCAATTGTTTGTCCAGTATTCCACATTATTACAAAAAAACCTAAAAAACCAATTGGAATAATCACCCAAATGCTTGCGACAAAATTATGAAGAAATATGCTTGATCCATTGGCAGTTTGCCGTATCTGTTGAATACTTTGAGAAGTTTGGTTGGCTTGAGCCACCCCAGCTGGTGATGAAGAGTTGTCATAAGCTACCACAGAGGAGAAATACATTATCGCGTAAAACGAAACGAAAACAATTATTGCTCCAAGGAGGAAACCTCTCGAGATCCATTTGGACATAGCTGCATTATGTTTTTTCAAAGTTAAAAAGTATTCAGTAATTTTGCAGATTATTCGTTTTAGTGGATGAGCTAACTTTCAAGAAACGAGGGTAACTAAATTGGATGTTTTGTTTGTTTAGGTTTGTATCTTGCTATTTATGAGAAGAAAATCCATCACTCTTGTGGGCATCAAAAATTTGGCGCAATACTTTGATTGAGTTGGACGATGTATTCATCGCCTTTCCTCCAAGAAGCTGAAAAAGATTCGAAGAAAAAAGTTATGATTTTGTGCATTTATAGCTTCATCGAGAATTGTTAGTAGTTCAAGTTTTTGATGAGTGTCGTGGGTGGGATCACTTTGAAGATATGCCAGCCACAAAAACGAGTTTGAAGCTTTCAAAGTTACTAAAAAGGTTTGACTTAATGACGTCAAGCTTTTCTGTAGGAAATAGCATAAACGTACATGTTCATTGTGGCGAAGCTAGTTATCCACAATGCTGTTGCATAAAGCATGTAGTCAAAGTAAGCTGGTACACAACCTAAGCTCAGAAGTGTAAGTGCACAAAGCATTAAGATTTTTTTGTTGATACCCAATTTTTGACCAGGCTCTGATGACTTTTCAGGCGCTTCAATAATCTTTGCTCGTTCAAATCAAATAAGGATTATGAACCGAAAATATACAAACTAAATAGACGCAGATTTTTCCTAAATAACCATTTTGAAAATTTTTTGGGGGACGAGGTTGAATAATTCAGGGTTAAATTTCAACGGTTTGGGTTTAATCAACGATCTCTTCTTTTTTGCTAACCTTCAACCATCAATAACCCCAATCGAGACCTTCTAAAACCACTTCACTTAGTTGTTTGTCTTTAGTTACTTTTAGTTCTGTTCCACAATCAGGGCATTGAATTATTTCTCCAACTTCAGCGGTCCTTAAGAAATCTTCTTTGTCAGAAAAATCATATCCACATACCGGACATTTTTCATTCATGTATTATAGTTAAGTTTTGAAGTATTAGATTTTATGAATTTTGAATAAGTTTTTGTCCCGTTCACTGTTAATCGTAGTTGTTTTCTGGTTTTTTCTTCTGCCGAGCAACAATGCCAATACGATTACTATGGTTATGCCTGCTGCTGCGATGATTATGTAGTTCGTTGGAGTTAGAGAGCTTGTGGTTGATACTGCGTTAATCGCATAGATCTTGCCGTCTTGGGAGCCGATATAAACTAAACTCCCAACAACGTCAGGCGATGAGCCCACGTAGCCTCCAGTCGTGTAGTTCCAAATTTGAATTCCACTGGCAGCATTCAAAGCATAAACCTTGCCGTCGCCTGAGCCGACATAAACGACGCCGCCAACAACATCAGGCGAAGAAACCACCGCACTTCCAGTAGAGTAATTCCAAATTTGAGACCCACTTTCGGCATTCAGAGCATAGACCTTCCCATCCTCTGAACCAACGTAAACAATGCCGTCAACAACAGCGGGAGAAGACTCAACAGAATTACCAGTAGTGAAATTCCAGAGCAGGGCTCCATTAGCAGCATTCAGTGCATAAACGTTAGCGTGCTCTGAGCCTACGTAAACGATACCGCCAACAACGCGAGGAGAAGAAACCACCGCACTTCCAGTAGAGTAATTCCAAATTTGCCTGCCATTGGCAGCGTTCAATGCATAAACTTTGACGTCGCTTGACCCTATGTAGACAATGCCGTTAACAACCTCAGGGGAAGAACGTACATAGTCGCCTGTGGTGTAGTTCCAAATTTGAATTCCATTAGTAGCGTTCAAAGCATAAACTTTGGTGTCATATGAGCCTACGTAGACTATTCCGTTGACAACCGCAGGTGACGACACAATAGGACCACCGGTATAGTAGTTCCAGAGTTTGTTGCCGTTTGTAGCATTCAAAGCATAAACCTTGTCATCATATGAACCAATGTAGACCACCCCACTCACAACAGCGGGAGAGGAAAACACAGCACTGCCAGTGGTGTAATTCCAGATTCGGGACCCACTTTCAGCATTCAATGCATAAACCTGCCCATCCTCAGACCCAACATAAACAACGCCGCCAAAAACAGCAGGAGAAGACTCAACAGAATTACCAGTACTGAAATTCCAAATTTGAGTCGTGCTAGAACTAGTTGAAAGGCTTGCTGTGGGCGTCGAGATATATGATGCCGTTGGAGTTGGTGTCGTAGTTGGTTTTGGAGATGGCGAATTTGGTGGCGGAAAGGTGTTTTGCGGAATCGTTATTCCTAGTCCGCCACTGACTCCAGGGGAGACTATAGAAGTGCTCATGCTTATTGAAATTATCATTGCAATCCACATGTTGCCGTTGTCTTCAGGGATAACTAGACGTAGTGTTTCAGGCAGTGCGACCCCATCTAGTTGGTAAGCGATTATTACGTCTGATTGTAATGCGTCTTGTATTTGGAGACTTACAGCGTATCCATCTTGAGCTAGAAAATTAACTGAAGCGACCTTGGGATCCAAGCCTGCTTGCTGAAGCAAATAAGTAAGACTTACTCCAACCCAATTGCCGCTGGTTACTAGACTGCCATAACAATATTCTGAGGCTTCGACACTCGTTTGGGGCATGGCCAAAAGTTGATTGTAACTATATGTAACGGTATTATTTGATAGATTAGAAACATCTAAATTCCATTGTATTTGGGCTGAAACTCTTCCGAATGGCGTTATTAACAGCAATCCAAAAAGTGTCAGGAAAAAGCAAGCTTGGAAAAGTTTCTTTTTCATTATATTTCTTCTCGCTTTAATGTTAATATTTGGGGCTGCCCTTACTAATCCCTTTCCAATTCTTTTCCTTGAATTTTTTTCTGCCTTTAAAGCAAGTAAGATTAAGAAGCCCAATAAAGCATGTGGCATGAGATGCAAGATGTGGTTTAGCAGAAACAAGGGTTTGTTGACGAAGCCTAGGGTGTTAAAAATAAAAAGGGAAATTTTGCTTTATTTTTTCCGTTTGTATGCGTATGTTCCGAATGCCATGGCTACTAACGCCAAAGCTACTACGATTGTAGCTGCACTTGAAAATTCTGGTACTGTTGAGCTCGTTGGCTTAAAGACTGCCTGATAGGTGTAGGTGTTTCCATAGCCATGATCCACAGTGTATGGGTTGTCTGTTGGGGTGTCTGTGAATGAGTATGCACCGTGATTAAGCGGAGAGCCTCCGATAACCCAGTGATCAAAGACGAAGCCACTAGTGGGCATTGCGGTCATTTGAAATGAAGCTGCATTTGCCAGAGCATACGTTCCTGCTGCAGGAGATGTAGCTCCTCCAACTGTAGGTAATATTACCACTATCGCTGCAGTAGACAAGCCTGCGACTGGTACTGGATTTTGTCCAATGACCGTTTGATCTGGTGCAAATATTGCTTGGACTGCGTATGTTACCCCTCCACTGACAGTAAGTGTAGTAGGATTGTTAGTGTCCGTGGTGCCCCCTGAGGCGGTTACAATTTCCCAATTCACGAAAAAGAAGCCTTCTCCCGGGGTCGCTGTCAAAGTAACAACTGTACCGTCACTATAGGTAGTGGTTCCTGTTGGATCAGTTGACCCACCTACAGACGCTAAAACATCGATTGTAGCTTGCGCTTGGGCTTTAACAAGACTCGTAGATATTGCTCCGACGAAGAATGCCGACAAAAGGAAAACTAAAGCTAATACCTGAAAATTTCTTGCAAATTTAACCATTTTTTTATTCTTCCTAAAACTAATTCTTGCTTAAAATTGAAGTGCATTTAGGTTATTTAACTTTTTGACTATTTTGTATAGACAGGTTTTGTTGGGCGTTTTAGTCTGATGTGTGAGGAGAGAAAAACATTATTACAAACATGCATTACCTGTTGGGTTCATTTTGGCATTAATTTGGGTATAATTTTGAAAAATTGTTTAATAACAAATTGCTCAAGGCTTTAGTTAGGAGGCGAAAATACAAAACATGAATAGAAGAATTAAACTTTTGGCTTTAGTTTCAATCGTTGTGGTTTTAGCTGCAATTGGAACTTCACTTGCACTTGCTGAGCAAAACACTGTCAAAGCCGACACAACCGCCCAAATTGCAACTGACGTAACAGCAACTCAGACTCCTTTAGCAGTCAACGCGACTGATAACTGGGGCTTTTTGGGTAGTGGACCCATGGGATTCGGAGGACCCAGAGGAATGATGGGCATGAGAGGCGGCTTTGGTGGTCCAGGCGGAATGATGGGAGGCTTTGGAGCCATCCAAGTAAGCTCAGACTTTACAGCGAACGTAACTAACATTGTGAATAGCGATTCAGACGTGCAAGCCCTGCTATCTCAAGGCTACAACATAACAGCAATTAGACCAGTAATCAGCACAACCATTGACGGAAACGGCAACATAGTAACCTCAGCCACAACCGCAAACGTAATGCTACAAAGCACAACAGGCAGAGCCCTAGTCACAGTTGATCTCACACAAGAAAAAGTAACAAAAATTGTAACCACAACCACCACAGTAATCAATAAATAACCACCATTTTTTCTATTTTTATCAAGAATTTGAATCCACAAATGAGTCTGAGGGTTCCTTCTGAAAAGAAATAACGCAGTTTCTAAACCAATTATCCTTTTGCTCTTAGCAGTGGGCATTACCGTAGTAATCATTGGAGCCTACGCCCTTATTCAATTGAACCTTCAAGAAAACAATTCAGGACCTTCTCCTTTACCTACGGCTACATCTTTGGTACCCCCATCGCCTACTCCTACACCCATTCCGACACCTTCACCCACTTTCACCCCCATTATTTCTCCATCTCCAACTCCAACTTCAACATCAACGCCCACACCCTCGCCTTCACCAACTCCAACACCCACACCTACACCGACACCAGCCCCAACTCCGTTCCCTACTCCAACTCCCACGCCTACTCCAACGCCTACTCCAACTTCCACACCTATGCCAACTGTAAATTGGGCAGGATATGTTGTAGCTTCGGATATGCAGAATCCTCAACCCACAATTACAGACATTTCAGCATCATGGAATGTTCCCACCGTTTCCCCGTCAGTAAACGACACATTTTCAGCAGCATGGATTGGCATAGGCGGCCAATTTGACAAAACAATCATACAATGCGGCACAGAACAAGATTCCATTAACGGACAAACACAATACTCTGCATGGTACGAGCTGCTACCGAGAAACTCGGTCACGATTCGCACAATAAACGTTTCACCCGGAGACATAATGCAAGCTTCAATTCAAATAACAAATCCAACTCTTAACCAGTGGGTAATCAATATAACTGACATAACAAACGGACAAACATTCCAGAACACCGTTACTTACACCTCAAGCCAGCTGTCAGCCGAATGGATAATAGAGAGGCCCTTAGTAAACAACGTAATTTCCACCCTAGCCAACTTCGGAACCTTAACTTTCTCCAACTGCACAGCAACGATTAGCTCAACAACAGGCGCAGCAGGAACTTTTCCCACAAACGAGCTTGTAATGTACTCTTCAGCTTCATCTACAAACTCGGGTGTGCAACTAACTGACGTTTCATCTATTAACCCCGACGGAACCAGTTTCACAGTTAATTATTTGACTTCAGGCTGAGATGAAAAATAATGTTTTGAAAACCTGGTGGTCTATTATAAGCCTCCAACGTAGATTTTGGGTCTGTCTAACAATTGGAACAGCATGTTCTCTAACTTGGTATCAAATAAGCCGTTGCCTCTAGACTGTTCAGGTGAAATATAATATGGTTCAAAAAGAAGTTATGAAGAAAACAAGAACTTACGGTTTAATTGCATTACTCTTAGCCATAGTTCTTGTGGCTATGATTTACAGTTACGGCAACACACAGATTTCCCCAGTTGCACATCAGCAACCAGGATCAAATCCAGGAACACAAAATCAGGGAACACAAACTTCCCCGCAGATTTCAACGCAAGCCAACTTGCAAACTTTTAGCTCTTATGATGAACTTAAAAACTACCTCAACCAAAGCAGCAGCTCAGATTTATACAGTCCTGGTACTCCAGGCGTCTATTTCGCCATGGGAACCAACAACGTGGTACCCGCCCCAGCAGCAGCTCCAACAACAGCCTCAACAACATCAACTGGGCAAACAGGAACAAACGACTATTCAACCACTAACATCCAAGTTGCAGGTGTCGACGAAGCAGACACTGTAAAAACAGATGGCCAATACATTTACGTTATAGGCAACAACAGCCAAGTCGTCTACATTTTGAGCGCCAACTCCCAGGACCCACAAAATGCCAAAGTTCTCAGCAAGATACCTTTTGCCAACAGTGACGTAACAGGAATTTACCTGAGCGCAGACGGAAACAAACTTGCTGTTCTCGGGAGCAACTACATATCCTACGCGATTTATGGGACATTCATGGGCTTATATCCCCCAATCAGTTTCCCTAGTTGGACAACCAACACAAATTTCGTCTACGTATACGATGTCTCTAACAAAGCGAACCCTATCCTAGCAAGAAACTTCACAATAAGCGGCAACTTAGTTGACAGCCGAATGATAGGCAACTACATCTATGACATAACCTCCCAAAACGCTTATCTGCTAAACGGCACTGTATTGCTACCAACAGTTTTCACAGGACAGACAGCAAGCAACGTATCACCCACAAACATCTACTTCTTTAATTCTTCAGATTCAGCCTACATGTACACAACTGTAGTAGCCCTCAACATCCAAGACGCGACCGAAAAAGCTACAAATACAACTGTCCTTATGGGCAACGCAGGTACAATATACGTTTCACAAAATAACATTTACCTAACTGACCAAATAACCACTTATCAAACCGCAACACCCGGAACAGCCTCAACCACGCCGGCACAAACTGGCATAACTATTATGCCTATGCCGATCATACCAGTGCAGCTCTATTGGCAAGGAACTGCCATTTACCGCATACAAATTTCAGGTTCAACTCTAACAGTTGCAGCCCAAGGAAATGTTACAGGCACTGTTATGAGTCAATACTCAATGGATGAATACAATGGATACTTCCGCATAGCAACAACCTCCTACGAATACGCTTCAACAACCAGCTATACCCAAACGCAGCAAAACAACCTCTACATCTTGAACTCTGACCTGCAGATCGTGGGAAAAATCGAAAACTTAGCCAGCGGAGAAGTACTGCACTCAGCCCGATTCATAGGTGATCGATGTTACCTAGTTACATTCAACCAGATTGACCCGCTCTTTGTCATCGATGTAAGCAAACCCACCAGCCCCATGGTTCTAGGTAACCTAACGATCCCCGGATTCTCAGATTTCCTGCAACCCTACGACGCAACACACCTCATCGGTATCGGCCAAGACGTAAACGCCAGCATCGATGCAAACAAAGTGGAAACTCCAGGCGACGTATACTACACAGCAGTTTTAGGCTTGAAAGTATCTCTATTTGACGTGAGTAACGTTGCAAATCCAAAAGAAATCTCAAGCATCGTCATAGGCGACACCGGAACAACTTCAGAAGCCCTCACCGACCCGAAAGCCATCCTGTTCGATGCCTCCCGCAACCTCCTAGTGCTACCAGTTGAATTGTACCTACTAAGCAACAACACCCCCACTGCATCCTCAAGTGGAGGGGGTACCACAGGTACAGGAACAGCCGTTCCAGTCCCCGCACCAATGATCCCAGCAAGTCCTTACTATTATCCGCAGTTCGTATGGCAAGGTGCATACGTATTCAACGTTGATCTAACAAGTGGCATCACAATTAGAGGCAACATAACACAATTAGACGACGCTTCAACATATCTTGCCAACCCAGCCCTTGTAATGACAAGCTCATACCCGTGGATAGAAAACCAATACTTTATCACCCGCTCACTCTACATAGGAAACGTTCTGTACACAGTCAGCCAAAGCAGAGTACAACTAAACAGCCTCAGCAACTTCGCCCTACTAGCCAAAGTGGACCTCAACTAACCTTCGCAAACTTCCTCTTTCCTTTTTTATTTTCATCTACCGATTTTTCATTATTTCTTCTCAAAAAAGATGTTTATCCGGCTGCCTTGAAATAGTACAAGAGAATTTAGAAAACACCGAAAGGCACATACCTAACTCATAGTCATGAAATAGGGTTTGTTGCCTGTAGGTGGATTCAACTTGACTGGTGATTTGGTAATTGAGACAAAAGGGCTTCGAAAGACTTTTACTTCTAAAGAGAAGGGTGGAAAAAAAGAGGTCGAGGCAGTTAAAAGCATAGACCTCACCGTTAGGAAAGGAGAAATCTTCGGTTTTCTCGGTCCAAATGGAGCTGGTAAATCTACTACACAAAAAATGCTTTCCACATTGCTCCATCCCACTGGAGGAGAAGCCAAGGTCCTTGGATATGATTTAGCAAAACAACAAGAACAAATTAGACAAAACGTCGGATGCGTGAGCCAAGCAGGGGGAGCAGACTTGGGTTCCACTGGCGTTGAGAACCTGGTCCTTCAAGCTCAACTGTATGGCGCAGATTCTTTAACAGCAAAGAAACAGGCAAAAGAATTTGCAGAACGCTTCCAGATGAATTCATTCATAGAAAGAGCGGCTTCAACCTATTCTGGTGGACAAAAACGCCGTTTAGACATTGCACTTGGAATGATTCACCATCCACAACTGCTTCTACTCGATGAGCCAACAACAGGCCTTGATCCACAAAGCAGAGCATACCTCTGGGGAGAAATAAGAAAACTCAAAACCGAAGGTGTCACAGTATTCTTAACAACTCAATACATGGATGAAGCTGACAAACTCTGCGACATAATCGCAATTATAGACAATGGAAGAATTATTGTTACTGGCACTCCAACGGAGCTAAAAAGTTCGGTTGGCGGCGACGCAATAGTTTTCAATTTCCAATCAGAAGAAACCGCTCGCAAAGCTGAAACGTTGTTAACCGAAAAAATCCAAGTGGAAAAAATTCAAACCAACAACAATTCAGTCCATTTAAACATTAAAGACGGGGAAAGAATGATGCCGGAACTCCTCCGTTTTCTAGACGCACAAAACTTGGAGGCACAAAGCGTAACGTTATCCAGACCAAGCCTAGATGATGTCTTCCTAAAATATACAGGTCGTTCACTAAGGGAGGACATCATAAAATGAAAATTCTACACGACACAAAACTAATGTTTATTCGCAACATGCAACACACGCTCAGAAGCCCAGTTTTTGTTTTCGTAAGCATGTTCCAACCCCTCATGTACTTGCTCTTGTTTATGCCGCTCCTCAATGGTCTCGGCGGCGCTCCTGGGCTACCTTCAGGAAAAACAGTTGACGTTTTCATCCCCGGGTTGCTGGTTCTGCAAGCACTCTTCGGCACAGCATTCGTCGGATTCTCTCTCATCGACGACATCAGAACAGGAGTCATAGAACGATTCTTAGTTTCTCCAGTGAATCGCTCAGCAATTCTATTAGGCAGAGTTCTCAGGGATGCATTCGTCCTAATTATCCAATGTACCTTGATTACGTTGGTTGCTATTCCATTTGGCTTAAGTGTAAACGTAGCAGGATTCCTGCTCTCCCTATTGCTATATGCTCTAATCGGAATTACAATGGCATCAATTTCATACGGCTTCGCCCTTATCTTCAAAATTGAAGATGCCCTTGCTCCAACATTGAACACAATAACATTGCCCGTTTCTCTACTATCAGGAATAATTCTCCCTCTTGCACTCGCACCCATTTGGCTTCAAGACTTGGCAAAAATAAATCCATTCTCATACGCCGTAAATGCTACTCGCGCATTATTCGCAGGAAATTTCCAAAACATAGGAATTCTAGAAGGATTCATAGTCATAGGCGTACTTGCAATCCTCGTATTCGTGTGGGGTTTAAGGTCACTCAAAAAAATGGCAGCATAACAAAGATTCTCAAGGTTAACTTGAAAACCTAAAAATCAAATCAACCAAGAACTCACTTAATAGAAAACCTGGTTACTTCCAAGACCACCCTTCTGATTTTCAAGATATTCTTTAACGCTTGCTTCGACTACCTCTGAGAGTTTACCCAACCTCTTTTCCGGATATCTTGTCGCAACAAAAGAACGCAATTTCTTTTCTGTTTCATCGCTTAGACTGACTGAGACTTTACCCATAGACTAATCGCCAACTCTTTAGTTTATGGGATAATTGACTTATTTAAAACGGTTGCTAGACTAAATACTCGATAAAAGTTTTTTTGGAGAAAGCTATGCAACAGAATAAGCGACGGCGATGGATAGTTTTGGCGGTTGTTGTCAGAACTGTAAATACTATGTGCAAAGAAGAGAAGCATGAAGACAGCTTCAAAGAAGTTAATCTTGCAGTAAATGAGAGAGTGAAGCGCAGAGGTTTTGGCGGTCACATTTCGCATTTTTCATACGATGAAGAAAACGTTGTCACAATTACTACTGTAGGGTAAGGATGTCGAATCATTTTTAGCTTCAGAAGATATAGTCTCTTCAGATATTGAAAAATATACAGCTTTTTTAGAAAAGAAAACCAGAAGTTGGTTATTAAGAAAACTCTATCAATCTAATCAGAGCGCTTGTTTG
This sequence comes from Candidatus Bathyarchaeota archaeon, assembly GCA_963729805.1. GTDB lineage: Archaea > Thermoproteota > Bathyarchaeia > Bathyarchaeales > Bathycorpusculaceae > Bathycorpusculum. The sequence continues at coordinate 161,240 of CAVSPH010000013.1, forward strand.
TCCCAATATTGTTAGGTACTTAAATCATGTAGCAATTTTTGTGGTTTTTCTTTTCTAGATTGTTTTTCGTAAGTTTCCCATTCGCTAATTAGTTTTTCCATTTCCACAACAATAGACTCTTCTTCTTCGGATTGTCTCTCCATATTAACTTGCCTCACGCGCCATGTATGATGTAGGCATACATAATAAGCTCTTATTTAAATGCTTTATGAAGTAAAGTTACACATTTGAAAATAAAGGAATTCATAGCAACCTTCTTTTACCAATTTTAAGAACTGAAAAACCTAATCATAAATCTAAATGCTACAATAGCTGCTACGGGCACTGCAGACGTACCCCTCAAAGGTCATGCCCTCAGATATCCATTTAGTCATCGACCATTCATCTTTAGCCACTTCAATGTCTACCTTTATTTTTGAATGGAGACGCTGCATGAATTTGATTTCCAAATGAGCCGCACCTAAACCAAAGGTCTTATACAAAAAATCAGTAAACTCTTTAACATGATTAGGAAGTTCGTTTTTTGGAATGCTAAAGCTATCTTCGAACTTGAGATAAATTGTGTTTCTAACCGGTGCTCCCAATGAAGTTAAGGTTTCATCAATTGCTTCACTTAAAGATTCATCAAATCTTCTTTGCTTAGAAATTCTGTCTTGCACCGTGTCTGACATAATATAAGCAAGCGGTGTCTTCAGCATATAAAACTTGTCATGAACCAGTATGCACAACGAGAAAGAAGCCCTACAAAGGCATCATCCAGCATAACTCATAGATTTAACAAAAACGATAACTCTATTTGGGTAATTCGGTATTGTTTGAAGGTAACTGAGGTTTTAAAACCAAAGAGGACTTGTCTGTTGAAGCTAATTCGAAATAGGTTGAGTTCTTAATGGCCTTTTTTGGGCAATCTTCAGCACATTTATAACAGAAAATACATTTGCTAAGGTTGAATTGGGGATATTTTTTTCCTTGAACATCAACCATCTCAATTGCTTTTGCAGGGCAATTTCTGCAACATAAACCACAACCAATACAAAGCTGACTATCAAATACTGGTTCACCACGAAAGTCCTCAGGCAAATTGGGTTTCACTTTAGGATAGCCCTCCGTTGCTGGCTTGCTGAAAATATTTTGAACTACTTGCTTTGATATTGGAGAAAACCGATGAGACTTCTTCGCTTTTTTCTTGCTTTGCATGCCAAGATATAGTTCTGGAACGTATTATCATTTATGATTTGCAGTTATAAACTCAACTTCATCATTAGCAAAGATAGTCATTAAATAAAAAAAATTGCATAGAATTAATTAATTAAAACGAAGAATGTATTTCAGGCTAAAACTATGAAAAGCAGTAAAGACAAAATGGGAAAGACGTATTTTTTACCAAATGTAACAGTTGATTCGTTAGCCAGAATGCCTGTTCCAACTGTTAATGGTTCAGAGCCTGCATCTGAAATCGCTTCACTTATGGTAAATTGCAACATAGGCGCTGTCATCGTAATGAGAGATACTGAACCCATAGGTATAGTTACTGAAAGAGATCTTATTCGAAGAGTAATATACTCACAGAAAAATGCAAGAGAAATTGTGGCTCAAGAAATAATGACAGCACCGCTGATAACAATTTCATATGACAGAACTATTGATGACGCACTTGAAATTATGCAACACAATAACGTAAGAAGACTCTAGTTCTCAAAGGCGAAAGCGCAGTTGGCTTATTGACCGAAAGACGCCTTTTACATGCAAAGCTATCATACGAATCCAAATGAAAACTCGGCACTCAATTACTTCAACTTTTCACATCTTCTTAGAAAATTACTTATGTGAATTTTTTCAATTGTTTGGTATATGAGTGCAATATTGTTGGGAGAGGTTGCAGCTTTGGGTGCAGCTATCTGCTGGGCAGTGGCACCTATCCTTTACCGCCAAGCGTTGTTTAAAGTTGCCCCGTTTTCAGCAAACATTGTACGCTGTGCAACCAATGCTATCTTCATGGTTATTGCACTTTTTATATTCGGCTGGGCAGGTGTGTTGACAAAACTTCCAATGGAAGCATTGATATTAACCATCACAAGTGGATTCATCGGATTGGTTGTGGGCGACACACTGTACATGTACGGTTTGCGCTCCATTGGAGTTTCTCGCGCGGTCCCTTTGGCAGCAACATATCCCCTTTTTAGCCTCATTTGGGCAACATTTCTGCTTCACCAGCCAGTAACCCTTGCTGCGGCGGTCGGGGCTTCGGTGATTTTAGTGGGCATTTGGTTGTTGAGTCGAGAGAAAAGCGGGGACACTCTACACTTCAGAAAACGAATTGTGCTGACCGGTGTGGCTATGAGTTTACTAACAGCGGTAATTTGGTCCGTAAGCCTCAGTATAATGGATGTTGTTGTCTCGATGCCTGGCGTGGAAACATTGGCAGCGAACTACTCGGTAATCACCGTGAGAATAATGTCAACCGCGCTATTCCTGCTTATACTGGCACCAGTCCTAGATAAGAACCATGGCTTCCTTAAAGTTAGCAGAAGAACAATCCTGCTGTTATGCATCGGAGGCCTGGTTGCCAACGCAGTTGGTTGGCTGCTGATGAACTACAGCTTTCTAAATATAGTTGAATCACAAGCAGTGCCAATTTCATCAACGACTCCCTTGTTTTCTGCCTTAACTGGCTATGTAATATTTCGTGAAAAAAGGACTATAAATAACATTTTTGGAGCTACAATTATCGTCGTTGGCGTAATCTTAGTATTTCTCGCGTAACAACTTAAATGAAATCACTATATTCTTCGAACTTAACATGGTTAATTAATTAAAAAAAGAACCTAACTTGGCCTGCTTAATTCTTGACTTATCCTTAGCCTTTTTCTGAGTTTCAGATATTAGACCGAGTTTCTCAAGCAAATACAAGCAGTTCTCTGGAGCGTATCCATGATAGTGATTATTAAAGAAACCATAAACCTTCTTTACCCTCATACTTGTTCCCAGAACTTTTGGAACCCATCTATCTAATTCTTCTTTCGAATAGCGATAATCAAACCATATGTTCTCGCCTCTTCCATGCCATCGAAAATAGGCAAAATTTGAAGTTAAATGCACCTCAGACGGCAGCAATGGTTCATCAACAATAGTGTAAGCTATGTCATATTTTTTGAGCAAATCCCAAGTTTCGTTTTTTAGCCAAGAAACGTTGCGGAACTCAACTGCATATCTAAATAAAGGATCTAGCAAACCAAAGAAAGACTCCAAGTTCTCCAAATTGCAATCACATTTTGGCGGCAACTGAATCAAAAAACAACCCAACTTTCCACCCAATTGCAAAGGCCGCATCAAATCAAAATATGTGTCCAAATCAGCCTTAACATCGCCGTTCAAACCTAGTCGTTTATCATGGGTTATTGTTTTAGGCAATTTAGCAGTAAACACAAAATCTGATGGAGAATATTTTAGCCAGCCCATAACTGTGCCTTTGGATGGGCTACGGTAAAACGTCGAATCAATCTCCACAATCTTAAAAACATGGGAGTAAGCACGAAGCTTATGTTTCTCACCTTTTTGATAAAATGGTCCTTCCCACTCATTATAACTCCAACCTGAAGTACCCAAAAGAATGCCTAGAGCCGCTCATTACGAAACCTTAAACCGCTTTATAAAAAGAAACCCAAATCAAAAAGAAAAACACTGCATGAGCAAAGTCTTTCATTTGTCAAGCTCCTTTCCAACGTCCCAAGCTTTAGCTATCCTTTTTCCAAGACTCCAATAACTTCGGTCGTTCATTACAAATAAGATAGGTTCCACTTTACCGAAATCCACGGAACCACCGCTTAAAACATCTTCGTCACAAAATGTATTAACTATCTTGCCTATGAAAACGTCATGATTTGGAAAATCAACCGTCTTGATCAACTCACACTCCATATTTATGGAGCATTCTTCGATCATAGGAGCAGTTTTCAACCTGCCAAAAAAAGTCTTAAACAAAGAAGCTTTATTTTCAGTTTTCCCTGAAACTAAACCACAAAAATCAGTCTTCTTAACCATTCTTACAGAGGGAATATTGATGCTAAAAGTGCCATTAGTCTTTATTCCAGCATTCGTATAGTGAATTTTGCCCATTCCCAAAGAAACAGACCCCATGTCCATTATACCCACATGGGCAATAGTGATGTAGTTGGGCCTGCCATCTACCAAAGCACCAACCAACGTTGTTGGCAACGGATAAAGACAATTCTTTGAACCAAGATCTACTTTCATTTTCCAAACACACCAGCTAACTAATTAGTAGTCTTCGAAACCAATTAAGGTTTCAACAGCTTAACTCAAAAATGAATCTTCTCAAAGTGCAGTCTTCAGATAGCCAAGAACCTCTTCCAATGAAGAGTAAGTCTTCTCAGGAATCTTCGAAAGCAAGTCTGACAGGTGAACCCTTTTCTCAGTTGTAAGGTCAACTACTTTCCAACCCTGATCAATTATCAGCGACTGCTTTGTAGAAGGAAAAACTGCATCCTCAGAGAGAACCGCTTTCGCAGAATCCAACCCTCTAAAAGCGGTAACTGGGAGAAAACTGCCAGTGGCCTTGAAATGTTTAAACCTCAATGCATCGGTGTTCATTCTTGCCCCATGATAGGATAGCGCAATAATCTTAGCCTTACTCTTCGATCCGTTCTTGTCAATTTCTTTAAGTTCTTCATCAGTAAACTGGTACAAGTTATGTTTACCCTTGCCAAAAAGTCTTGCATAACCAATATCCGACCAATCAGTCTCATGAACTTTTGAAATGTCCACACAATGAACAATATTAAAATTCTTCATCAAATCTACGGCTTGTTCTGTCATGTGGGATCTGATTTCCCAAACAAGCTTCACACCATGCAGATTAGCAGAAGCAAAAAAATCTTTCGCAGAACTAATGGCACTTTCATCAAAGACATAATTTGAGGGAGTTTCTAAAACAAGGAAATGTGAATTCAAAAGTCTGCAGTAAGTCACCATTTTTCCAAGCACCTCGTAAGCCTCATCGACAGGCTTCAAACCTATTTTGTGGGTTAAGTCTTGATGGCAACGAACCGAAAAAGTGAAACTGTCAGATACAGTTTTGCGCCAACCTTCAACCATCCAAACGTCAGGATACTCCTAGAAAGTGTAGTTAACTTCCACAAAATTGAACAATTCAGAATACGCCTTCAGTGAAGACTTGTTTGGAACTTTAAAGTAAGCCCAACCGCCAGTGCCAACCAGATACTCAGTCAAACAAACTCCTCAAATTATTCTGCTATATCTAAACTAATTAGATTTCCTTAATCTCAATTTTGAAGAAGACTTGTTAAGGCCGGAAAATCTTTTGGATAAAACGAAAATTTCACATTATTGTTACAGCGATGAGCTCAAACTTTATTCGCAAGATTTTTTGTATTATTACAACCATGAATCCTTGAAATTACCACTACACAATTTCCTGACTATTGAAAATTAAAGATGACCGGCGAGGATTCCCGCCACTATTGAAATTAGAAAAAGCACGATTATACCAATAACGATGATTTTTTTAGCCGTAGACTTCATTTGATCTCATCATCCCAAGGTCTTCTAATAAGATAAATGTAATGTTTGAATTTGGACTTTATGAATTCAAAACATAGATTTTAGAATTTTTGAACATTAAGAGCAAATGAAAGCCCTGAATAGTTATCTATTGTTCCTAGGTGAAAGTTAGAAACCCAACTTTTCATTAACAAACATTAGAGTAATTGTTCGATAGGGCAGGCTTTCTTTTTCGAATATCAGTATTTTGCCTATTGTGCTGCCTTTGAATCCAGCCTTTTTCATTCTTTGGTCTTCAAGTGGGTAGACATACTCATGTAACCGTCTCATACCTTCTTCCAAGTTAGAGACAATTTTCTGGGTACCTACAACCCAAATTACATTTCTTGAAGAATAGGCGTAAGGAGCTAATTGGCTACCTGTGTTGCTTGCTATAATAACTTGTCCAGATTGTGAAACTGCATGAACACTTCCCAAGAAATAATCAGCCAGCACACTTTTCTTGCGCAGCTCAGCCTGCGTCTGAGGATCCTTCTCTGCAACTATCTTATCTTTCAGGCTATTCCAATGATGCTGCCCAGACTTCAAAAAATCAACAAACCCAATCTCATTCAAAGTCGTAGAACTCCCAGTCATAACGTCAACTCCTGAAGGAATAAAATTCTTCAACCTCTCCAGCGCCTCTTCGCTATTGTTCAAAAACTCAACATGAACGCCCCTCCCAGCAAGAGCTTCACTGGTTCTTTTCATCACGACTTCATCAGCTAACTCAACCCACATAGTAAAGCGCCTTCTCTTGTCCTTGCTTAACGTCAAACTCTATTTAAAGACGTTCGCACAAAAATCATGAAGGTTTTGCAAAATATCTAACTAACGTGACTCTGTTGGCGTCTTACCACAGTCACATAAGCTTAAGAAAGCTTAAATCAGCTTTAGATTGTTTAGGTGTAAACAAATGAGCAAGAAAGCAACTAAAGAAGAAGCTCATCAACCTCACACACTGGGAGCACCTTCATCTCAAGAGACGCCAATTAGAGGAGTAAATCCAAACCAATTTCCATGTCCAGATTGCGGAAGAACTTTTAAAACCAACTCAGAAATGGAAAGACATAGAGACACATCGCACCACGAAACAAAAGGACACGAGTAAGATTTTTGATTCCAAGCAAAAAAATGACCGGAAGCCAGAGGACTTATCAATAAGGAAAAGAGGGCGAAGAATAGCGGCCCATAGCCTCCAATATTTCTTCGGAAGCCGACTTTTTTCCTAGGTTTCGCACAAAATCTGAAGCAACAATTATCCCGACTAACTTTCCGTCCTTCAAAACCGGAAGTCTCCTGATTTTATTACTGAGACATCACTCTAGCAGCCTCCTTAAGCGATGCATCAGATTCAATAGTGATAGGGGCTTTAGACATAACTTCTGAAATCTTGGTTTCACCAGGCAATTTTTTCGCCACAACCCTCCTACAATATCTCTTTCAGTAACTATTCCAGCAAGCATTTCGCCTTCCATGATAACGAGGCAACCCAACTGGTTGGAACTCATAAGTTCAGCCGCTTCAAAAACACTACTACCAACACCAATTGAAACGACATCCTTTGTCATAATGTCCTTTACCGATGGCATAAAATCACTTAAGAAAGAAGCACCTAAAAAAGATTCTTAACTTTAAAGTAGAGCTTCAGAATGAAAGTTCTATGCCTTTTCGGCAAGCTTTGGGTTTTCATGGATGTATTTTGCGCCTCTTAGAGCGGAGCAAACTGCAGCTAACGCATAGAACAGCGCCGATGATGAATGCTTCCCTTAACGCAGTCATGAATGGAGAAGAAATTGCATTGGGGAAGAAGGTTGATCCAGTGATATAAGTAATTGTTGCCTGTGGAATCGTGCTAATCATTGATGCAGGAAGCGTATGAAGTATCGTCGCAACTGGGTTATAACCTAGAAAGGCTCCGAAGAAAGCCCCTGAAGCCGGCGTTGAACTGAAGACTTGAGCGAACTGAGCAGGCGCACCAGCACTCAAAACCGCAGAGGAAAGGGCACCCGGAAGAGTTGCACTAAGCGATACTATGATAATTGTGAAAAACACAGCCTGACTTATTGTCATTGCACTATTCTGTATGGTCGCACGCATCCCAGATGCCGCGCCTCTATGCTCTGCGGGTACAGAGTTCATAACAGAGGCCATGTTTGGCGAAGCAAAAATGCCACCACCAATTCCCATAATAAAAAGTACTGCAGCAAAAGCTAAGTAGATGAAATTAACTGGAAGCAATACGAACCCTAAGAAAGCGCCTGCAGAAATTAACATACCTAATGTGGCGAGCAATCTTGCACCATGCTTGTCAGAGAGCCAGCCACTGACTGGTCCGGTTAAGACAAACCCTATGGACATGGGTATCATTAATATTCCGGCCCAAAATGGTGTTGAATCATAGCTATATCCGTGAAGAGGAAGCCAAATACCCTGAAGCAAAATAACAAGCATTATCATAACTCCACCTCTTGACATCGAACTGAAAAGCGTTGCAAGATTTCCTGTGCTGAACGCTTTTATCTTAAAGAGCTCAAGCCTAAACATTGGCTCCGCAACGTGCATCTCTATAAATGGAAAAGCAATAAGAAGGCCAACTCCTGAAACTAAGGAAGCAATAACCCAAGGATTACCCCACCCCATGGCCGAGCTTCCATATGGTATCAAACCATAAATAACACCTGCCAAAACTAACGTTAGGCCGCCTCCAAAAGCAATGTTCCCCCAAATATCCAACTTCTGATTTTTGCGGATTGTAGCATGCTCTTTCAACTTTAGATAAGACCAAATTGTACCGACAACTCCAACTGGCACACTCACCAAAAACACAAGCCGCCAATCATAAATCGCTAAAACGCCTCCCAAAACCAAACCAACTAAAGAACCCGCAAGGAAAGAAATTTGATTTATTCCAAGAGCTTTTCCGCGTTCATTACTTGGGAACGCGTCAGTAATTATTGCGGCGCTATTTGCAAATAAGAATGCGCCCCCAATTCCCTGAACTATCCTGAAAACTATAAGCTCAATAGCGCCTAAATCGCCCTGATTAGGAGTTATCGAAAGCAAAATCGAACCAACTGTGAAGATAGCAAACCCAAGATTGTAAAGCTTCACCCGCCCAAACATGTCAGAAAGTCGACCAAAAGTAACAAGCAACGTCGCAGTCACAATACTGTAACCAAACAAGATCCAAAGCATATATTGAAAAGACGAAAAAGGATTAATGTTAATTCCACGGAAAATAGCAGGTAACGCAATCAAAACTATGGTACCATCAATGGAAGCCATCAAAGTACCAAGTGTAGTATTCGAAAGCGCAACCCACTTATACTCAACCATCAATCTTCACTAAAATTTTACTTGGTGTGTCAAGAGTCCCCTAAAAAGATTGCCAAACAAAACCAACGATTTCCGCATTACATCTACAAATGAATACCAAAACTATGTCTAAGAATCCAAATAACTCCTGAAACTCATATTTTTCTTATTAACACGTAAATTAGTCCAGAAGCCAGCAACAAAACTGCCCAAATCCACTGTTCTAATGGCAAGAAAAAAAGCAACCCTAAACATGAGATGAGACCTGCAATCGGAATTAAACGTGGATAAAGCGTCTTGTCAGCTTGCAACTTCAAAGCGCTCAGATTAGTGATCACATAATAAATCAAGATGGTCAAACTGGTTAACGCTGCAACCTGTACCAAACTTCCCGTTAAAACCAACACAAGAACTATTGCTGAAGTCACAATAACTGAGTTAACCGGATTCATATCCCTTAACTCAGAAAGAAACTCTGGAAAGTCACGATTGCGCGCCATCGCAAAAACAGTTCGAGAAGATGAAAACAAATCACTTAACAAAACGCTCAACGTGGCTACACCAGCCCCAAAAATAATCATAGCCACCCAAACCGAACCACCTAGAACCGAAGCAGCCGTAGCTATAGGAGAATTACTGTCACCAAATTGTTTCACCCCAATTAAGCCAATTCCCACAGTAACAACGCTTACATAAATAATAATTGTTATAATCAGAGAGGTTAGAATTGCCTTCGGAATATTCTTTTTAGGTTCCTTAATCTCCTCACCCAAAGTTGCTATTCGAGCGTACCCGGTATATGCAAAGAAAACAATGGCAGAAGCCGACAGAACCCCCTGTAATCCAGAAGGGGCCAAAGGAACAAAACTTGCTGCTTTAATCGCAGTCAACCCAAAAAAAGCAAAAGCTGCCAACACACTCACCTTGATGACCGCCATTACTTTACTTGCGTTAGTGGAAGCTCTGACACCAGCAACATTAACCAAAGTCAAAATTAAAACCGCAATTAACCCAAATATTCTGGATCAAAATTCAAAAGAATAGAAACATATGCTCCGAAAGCCAATGCAATGGTGGCAGATTCAAGCATCTTGACTCGAAACAAAAAACCAACCCGCAATGAAACCGACTTTAGGAGATAGCAAACGTCTGGCATATTCATAGGTACCACCCTCTCTAGGAATAGCAGCTGCAAGCTCAGAACTGGAAAGAGCATTGAAAAGCGCGACCACCCCCGCTATAATAAACGCAAAAATCACTGCTGAACCAGCAATCCGAGTTCCAATGCCGCTCACAACAAATATGCCTGCCCCTATCATAGCAGCAATACCTAAAGCAACTGAATCCCAAAATCCAAGCACACGACGCAAATCTTTAGCCATAACTGCTCAATTAGAAATTGTTAAACTATAATTATACCTTACCAAAAAAAATATCCAATCTCACGGTGTCAAAATAAAGTTTAGAGATTCAGACTTTGAAATGCTTACAAATGCATTAAAAGAGAAAAAAGAGTTTTGTTTGTGATGTTTTATGGATGCTTTCTGAGTAGGAGCAATCCGACTATAGCTATGGCGATTATTATCGCAATTACTGCAACCGCTATGTATGTCATCAGATCTGTTGTGGTTGCGAGGTTTGATGCGGCAGTAGCTGTTGGCGCTGGTGTTGCAGGTGCCGTGGTTGCATAGAATGAGGTTTCAGCAGATGATCCGTAGTATGAGTTTGAGCCAGCGAATGTGGCGATTACTGTGTATGAACCTGGGATGTCTGGAGCCCAAGAGTATGTGAACATGCCGCTGGAATCGGTTGTTGTGGTTCCGATTTGTCTGTAGTTGCCGTTAGAATCAATTACACTAAGTGTAACTGGAACGCCGGTTGTATTGGTTGGAATTGGTTTCTGCATGTAAACGTATTCCATCCACTGGCTCATGCTAGGATCAGAAACTGCAGGGACACCATAAGGAAAGTCTGCTGCTTGCTCGTTTTGCTTTGTGCCCGCCGAAACATCTAGGACCGTGCCTCTTATTACCAAAGGTGTACCTACGGTTGCAGCTATATCCGGTGCTGTAACAGTTGTAGCACTGGGTCCTTGACCGAAGCAGTAGATTTGGGAATCATAGCCGTTGAACGCTACGAGGTAACCGCTGGCAACTGGGGCAATGCTGTTGTACATGCTTTGGGCATAATTGAATATGCTCCATATTCGCAATCCTGTAGTAGCGTTTAGACAGTACAGTTGTTGGCCTTTCCAGAGTGGAGAGTTGGGAGAGTGTACGTCGCCTTGTAAGTAGAGTTTTCCGTCAGCCATAGTACTAATCCAGGCTGGATAAATGCCGAAGGCTGTTGCGAATTCTGCCTCGGTGCTGTTGTCTGCTGTGGTGCCGCTACCCCAGGTCCAACTATGAGCTCCGGTCAAATCGTTATAAGCGTAGAGTACTCCGTTGTAGCCGGGGTTGTATAAGAGGTTGCCTTGGTAGACTGCATCGTTGTCCAGGCTCGTGTAGTCCCAGCCGTTGGTGGAGCTATCTATTGTAGCTGTTGGACCCCACAGTTCATCTCCAGTGGTCGCGCTGTATCCCCAGTGTGCAAATGTCTCTTTGTCCTCGAAAATAAAGACGCCGTTAACTGGATCAAAAGCAGCAATTGTTCTGGTAACGTTGTTTGGTGCTTGCTGGAAAGTCTTTGACCACAATGTCTGTCCTAATGTGGCAGGATTTAGGCTTATTGCCGTGATGTTTGCTGGATCGGTTGTTAAAGACGCGGTTATAGTTGCACTCATAAACTCATGGCACCCGAAAGTTCCCTGAACAAAAAGCACATAATTGCCTGGGTCAACTCAGGTAGTTATTGCCTGCACCACCTGCATATGTTCCCACCGCCCAACCAGTTGGCGAGCCCCCGAGATTGATTGATACGTTCCAGTCGTAACATGATGGCAAGCTTGCATTTACCGTTCCTGAATACCAGTTGATTGGAGTGGCCGTATCTCCTCCGCCGAATGCGAGAGATGAGTTCCACTCAGACATATACCAGTTGGGTTTCGTTGAATTTCCGTAGTTGGTTAAAATCAACTTCAGATATTCGCCTAATGGTCCCGCTACACCTGCGCCTGTTGGAACGTTGGTAATGTTCATTGTTGTTAGAGCTCCTGTCATTGGGTCATATCCTCTCCAAACTGTACCTAGACCTGTAACTGAAGCGGTTGCAATTAGCAAACCGTTGGGTAGAGTTCCGTATTGATTGGGAGAATTGTAAGAGTAGAGGTATCCGAATGATGGGACAAGAGAGATGCCTGTTGCTGATGCATTAATGCTCCAGAGTTGTTGTCCAGTTTTTAGGTCAACTGCAACGTAGTTTCCGCCGGTGCCGCCGTTACCATATGGTTCTTGGAAGAAGAGTGTTCCTTGCATGATGATTGGACTATTGAATCGGGGGTTGTATACGCTGCCCTCATAGTACATTTCGCCTGGAACTAAAGAGTTATTTCCTCCAGCAACTCCTCCATATTGAATTGGCATATCCCACATAATGTGTGCGCTGTTTGGCGCTGTACCGTAGGCCTGAAGAGTACCAGGATCATGAGTTCCGGGGGCAGCTCCGATAATATATGGAGCCGAAAGCCAGTTTGATGCAACGGTGTACCAGTAGGTGTTTTGTCCCTCAATTGGATACGTCCAGAACGCGGTTGGCAGTGGATAGCTGTCTATTGTTGCTGGAATTGCCGTTTGCTGAACAGTTACGGATGTATTTGCGCTGGCGGGTAACATAATATCACCGTCATAAGTTGTGCTTCCTCCTTGAGCAGCAGTCCAAGTGTAGGTTTGTCCAGCATAGTTAAAGGTGAACGTGTAGGTGCCAACTTGAGTAGGAACATATGAAATAGACTGTATTCCAGTTGAGTCACTGACAGTTGCATAAGTCTCTGTTGAATTTGTTCCGTCAGGCGCCGTGATAGTAAGCGTGTAACCCGTACGTCTTATGTTGTTAAAGAGAGTCGCTCCTGTAAAAGGATAATCAATCCAAAAGCTAACTGATAATGTTTGACCAACACCAACTGGATCAGGCGCAGCAACGACATAGGCATAACTAATAACAGTCCACGGTGGTGAATGTGCACTAACATTTGGTTGAAGCATAATTGTTGCACTCATTGAAATTATCATAAACAAAGCAATCAAAATCGCCATAGATTTATTTCTTAAATTTTGCATTTTTTTCCTTTCTCCAAAATTTTATTAAACAAGAAAAATTCTCGTTCAATACTATTATTGAAAAGGAATTTTACTAATAAGTCTTATGCAAAACTGACACTTCAGATAAAAAATTCGTTGCCAAACAGACTTAAAACATCGCTTACTCAACTTCTTATGAAATTTTATAGTTTACAAATATTTTATTCAGAAAAAAATTATTGTGCACTACTCAGCTGGGGATTGATTTCATTTTTACTACCATGTAATTCAGATAATCTGAGAAGCGTTTCCTTATAGACTTGAATCGCACAAAGATAGTCATTTACTTCAATATGTTCGTCCAGCGTATGGTCTAAATGAGAATCACCTGGACCGTAGGTGACTATGGGAAGGTTCATGGCTTTTCCCATGATATTCATGTCTCCGGTTCCGGTCTTGTGAAGAAGCGTTGCAGATTTGTTAAGCACTTTTCTAACGGACGATGACAATACATGTACTAGTGGTGAAGCTTTGCTAACTTCAAATGGCTCAACGGTATCGAGAACGGTTGCTTTTACTGACACTTTTTGATTGGCAGCTTGGTACTTTGCGATGATCTTCTCTATTTGCTCAAAAACCTGAGCGGTTGTAAATTGAATTGGTACTCGGACGTCAAGGTTCATTTCAGCCTCAAATGGAACAACAGAAGTTGCTCTACCGCCAACCACTTTAACTAAACATGCTGTAACCGCAGTGAATGGGCTTTCCGAGGGATCAAGCGAGGGATAATTAGAAGCATTCTTAATTTGTCCCCAAATCTCATACGCCTTCTCCAGCGCATTCTCATACAACCATGGCGTAGAAGCGTGTCCTGTCTCAGTCTTAACAACGATTTTCAGCTGAATTTGGCCCTTATAGCCTATGGTAACGTTTTCAACACCGCTGGGTTCACCGAAAATAGCATAGTCTGCCTTGATTCCTTGAGTTATCAGATGTTTGACGCCTCGGCTGGTGGCTTCTTCTTCCACTACGCTGGCAACCAAAATTTCACCTTTAAACCCAGGCTCTTTAGAAGCATACAGCGCTGCCATAATCATTGCTGCAAGAGGACCCTTGGCATCCACTGCACCTCTAGCGTAGATTTTGCCTTCTTCTATTCGAAGCGGCAAATGCCCAGCGACAGTATCCATATGACCGCAAAGCAGGATAACTGGTTCACCTTCGCCGACGACGCCGATAACGTTTCCTAAACCATCTTTTCCAACTTCAAAACCCATCTTCTTCATTTCATAGCAAAGGTAGTTGGCTGCAGCCTCTTCCTTTCCTGAAGGACTGTAAATCCCAAGAAGATTAGTTAGAAATCGTACTGCTTGCTCGCTCATTTTCTTCCTCGCCTAAAACTTCATCTAAAATCGAAACTGCCCGATCAATCTGCTTTTTGTCAATTACTAAAGGCGGCAACAGACGAACCACTGTGCGTCCTGCATCTAAAACTAAGACACCTTTAGCCGCGCATTTGAGAATTATTTTGTAAACGTCAAAACGCAGTTCCATACCAATCATTAAACCTAAGCCACGAACCTCTTTGATAATTTTATGCTTAGTCATTAAACCGTCCAGCTGAGCCTTGAAATATTTTCCCATCTCAACTGCTCGGTCAGCAAGTTTTTCTTCAACGAGTGCATCAATAGCGGCACATCCGGCTGCACAAACTAGTAGGGCTTCCACTAAAAGTAGTTGAATGTTCACCAACTTTAAAAGCTGACATAATATTTTCTGTGGCTACCGTTATGCCTATGGGCAAACCGCCTGCAAACGGCTTTGCTAGACACATAACATCAGGAGTAACGTCCCAGTTTTGGCATCCAAACAGTTTACCAGTGCGACCGAAACTGGTTTGCACCTCATCGAAAATTAACAGAACACTCTTTTCATCGCAGATTTGCCGCACCGCCTGCAAGTAGCAATCAGGAGGAACCCGAACACCACCTTCACCACGAATCGGTTCCATCAAAACCGCAGCGGTCTTGTCAGTTATGGCTTCACGAATTTTATCAGCGTTGTCTGGAGGAACATGTTTGAACTCGGGAACCAGAGGCATGAAGGGTTCGCGGTATTTCTTGTCCCATGTCGCGGATAATGCACCCATTGTTTTTCCGTGAAAAGCACCCATTAAGGCAATTATTTCTGGTTTACCAGTGAATTTTCGAGCAAGTTTTATAGCACACTCGACAGATTCAGCGCCACTGTTTGAAAGAAATGCTTTATCCAAACCCTTAGGGGTAATTTGAACCAACCTTTGAAGGAATTCTGCTCTTTTGTCGTTGTAATATCCACTATGACATGTAATAAGCTGCTCCGCCTGAACTTTAACTGCTGCGACAACTTTTGGGTGACAATGACCCAGCAAAGCTACACCGTAGCTGCTTGAACAATCCACGTATTCTTTTCCATTTATGTCCCAGACAAGTGCGCCTTTACCTCTTGTTAACACGATTGGTTTCTTGGAGAAGACATTCGCCATAAACCGATTTTCAATATCCATTACTTCTTGGTCATTCACCAGTTATCACTGTACCAACCTTATGACTCAATGCACAACTAATAGGCCGATCTCCGGTCCCCGCCGTTACCAAAACTTCCTTGACACCTTGATTTAACGCTTCCATCGCCGCATGAACTTTTGTACTCATGCCCTGCCCTACACTCGACATAACCTCTCTGACCTCAGTTGCACTAATTTTAGGAACACATTCCCCTTTGAGCATTAAGCCAGCCACATCAGTAAGCAAAATCAGCCGATCTGCCTTGAGAGCTCCTGCAATGTTAGCTGCAGTTCGGTCACCGTCCACATTGAGTGGTTCAAAATCTTGGCTAAGAGCAATAGGCGTCACAATCGGCACATATCCCTTTTCAAGCAAAAGATTTAGCAGCTCAGAGTTAACCTGTTTTATTTTTCCCGTAAAGCCGCCATCCATCACTTTTTTTCTTCCTCGTTCATCAATATGGATCAGCTTAGGTTTTCTGTCAGCCTTCAAAGTTGCAGCATCTAAACCAGTAATACCGACAGCCTGTATTCCCTGCCGCTGCAATTCTAAAACAATTTGCTTATTGATTTTACCCGCCATAACCATAACGTAAATTTCTATTGTCTCTTTGTCGGTGTAGCGACTCCGGAAACCTTCAGGTGAAATTATGAATTTTTGTTCTTTCCCAAGCTTGCATGCGATTTCAGTGACTTCAACGCCTCCGCCATGTACAAGAACAACTTTGTTTTCTTTGGCAACTTCTTTTAGGTCAGCGACTAAGTCGTGAGATGCTCCTTCTTTGAGGATACTTCCACCCATCTTAATTACAAGCAGCATGGCTATCACATCGGATGGAACCCTGTGCTCTTCAGCCCAGTTGTCTCATCAATACCCATCATAATGTTCATGCACTGTACTCCTTGACCTGCAGCTCCTTTAGTCATGTTGTCGAGAGCTGAGAAGATTAAAAGCCGATTTGCATGTTCATCAATCTCAAACCCAACATCGCAGAAGTTTGTGCCTTGAGTTACTTTGGGATCAGGCAATTGATAGGGCCCTTTTTGATATTTTACCAACCGCACAAACGGTTCGTTACCATACGTTCCGCGGAGAACTCTCCAGATATCTTTGTTCTCTAACTTTTGTTTAGGAAAAGTGTGAATAGTAGCAAGGATTCCACGGACCATGTTAACTGCATGAGGAGAAAACGAGATTTTCACTGGGTCATTCGTTAACAAGTTAAGTTCTTGCTCCACCTCTGCAATGTGACGATGCCCAACACACATGTACGGACGCACTCCACTGAATCGCTCGGGATGATGCGATGAAACGGTAGGTTTGCTGCCACCACCGGAAGAACCAACTTTTAGATCCACTACGATCTTGTCCTTATCAACAAGCCCCGCTTTCACTATGGGTGCTAAACCCAAAATTGCAGTTGTTGCCATACAACCTGGACAAGCAACAATTTTGGCGGTTTTGATTTCATCTCTATGAAGTTCAGGCAAACCGTATGCTGCTTCTTTAAGCATTTCCGTATGAGCATGCTTCCAACCATAGTAAGTTTCGTAATCAACAGGGTTTTTGAGACGGTAATCTGCGCTCATGTCAATAACCTTCAAACCAGCCTCAAGAAGCTTAGGAACTAAATTCACTGAGCCGCCATGTGGGGTTGCAGTGAAAATCAAGTCGCAGTTTTTCTGTAATTCAGCCATATCTTGGGGCACAAATTTTAACTGGGTCAAACTTCGAAGGTTCGGATGCACATTGAAAACGTATTCACCTGCGCTTTGACGTGAAGTTACCATAGTTACTTCTACCTGCGGATGAAGCAGCAGCAAACGTAGAAGTTCGCTACCAACGTATCCTGAACCGCCAATTATTCCAATTCTCAACATTTCTTTTACCTCAATTCATTAATGATTTAATAGACTTTGGGCACATTTCAACAAAGGCACTGCAACGTTATAGCCTGTTGCAAGACGTGTGTTCTCCCAGAACTCCGGACAGGAATTCGATTCATGAAACACCAAAGCACTCTTATTTTTTTCTACGCTTTCTTCAATTACCTTTTTAATATTTTCGTAATGAACACTGTCAGCATAACCTTTGAAAGTTTTCTCAAGCTTGCCGTTCCATCCCTGAAAGTCAGTTAGACGAGTTTCATCTTGCTTAACTTTTTGAACAAACAAAAATGCTTGCGCGGCCTTATCAAGTTCACTCTTAAGATATGCATCATCTACCGATTTGTTTTCCTTAACATTTACCATAGCATCTAAAGCAAAAATCCACGCCTCACTACCCACACCAAGAGTTTTACCACATTTTACTGCAACAGCCTGAATACTTTTAGCTAGTTTAACGCCGAAAACCAAGTTACCCAAAAAAGTGTTGGTTCTAAAATCCTTAAAACCAGCTCTAGCCATCGAAATCGGATAACAGAAAGGTTGCTTACCTTTCTCTTTATGAACAAGTATTCTTAAATCGTAAAACCATTTTTGAATCAGTTCCTGCGCAACTACTCCGACTGGGTTAATTATTGATGGTTTGGTTTCTTGAATGTTAGCAACAAGTTCATCATTATTTTGTGATAACATAATCATTTTGCCGTGAGTTCCAGCATCAGCCTTGATAACTATACCTTCGGAAACGGGGATTTCTTGTTGGAACAATTCAGCTATATCTTTCTCATTGTGGATGACTTGCCCATTTCTCAGAGTATCAGTCGAGTCACATGGGACGTAGACTGTTTTAGGAATTGGGATACCTTCTTTCCAAAGGTTAAGCAGCGTTCGGAGTTTGCTGTAACAAACGAACTCAGCTTGAGACGAGTTTAGAGTTTTTTTGCCTAGTTGCTCCATGATGTAAGAAGCCTGGAGACGACGATTTTTACTTTGGGCACGGTTAAGCACTACAGCGGTATCTTTGATTATGCTTGCATAGTCTTTCCCTTTTGTTTTTGCGCTAAAGCCATCTTTAGAAATTGACAAAGCGATTTTTCTAAAAGGCAGAAAAGTCAAATCAATGTCCAGTTGTTGGGCGGTGAGTTTTATCCCGTTTTCATCATTTTCTGACCGCTCATACAAAAGTGCAATGCTCATCGCTTCTCTGTACCACCAAAAAAATTAAATCAAAAAACTGTTTCAAATAATGAAGGCTGGTTATTGATAACTGTTTATTCGCCCCAGTCTTCCCCTTCAATTGTCAATTCTTGAAGGTCTACGCATCCACCTTTAACTTGTTTAACTTCAAGTTCTAGTCCGCATCCGGGGCAGCTCAGGATTTCTCCTTTTTCCGTATCTGATGGAACATCAAGGTCTGCGTCGCAGTCGGGGCATTTTGCCTTATTTATAGCCTTCACCTCTTGAGGGTTTGAAATTGCTGGTTTAATCATTTTTACTCGTCACTTTTTTATCTTCGGAAATGCTTTTTTGATTAACTCGAGATTAATTTAAACATTGTGACCTATTTGTTACAACTTAGACTTTTAATGTTCCATTTGATGCAGAAATTAATTGAACTAAATCAGGTGGAAAACGTAAAACAAACAACAATAGACGACGAAATTCGCAAAATAATTATAAACTTATAAGAGAAAAGCAGATCTTAATCATAACAGAAAGTTGACGATTATAAATGGACGCTGTCGATAAGCAGATAATTAGACTCCTCAAAGACAATTCGAGAGCTGGCTATGGAGAAATAGGCACAAAAGTTGGCTTATCTGAAGGCGCTGTGCGAAAAAGAATCAAAACATTAACCGATCAAGGGGTAATAAAAAAATTCACGGTTAAAATCACTGTTGCAGAAGGCACCCAAGCTATAACACTACTTGCAACCAACCCATCTCACCCAACACAGGAAGTTTCGAAGAAAATTCAAACAATCCCTAATGTTGAAAC
>CAVSPH010000014.1:0-84992 GCA_963729805.1 Candidatus Bathyarchaeota archaeon
CTCATGGACCAATTCGAATTGCCCGGCTAGTTTCGAGCCCGTATTTGCCTGAAGGAGAGGAAATACTTAAAGTAACAGAAAATGGAATAGAAGATGTCTCTGAAGAAGAGAAAGCCGAGAAAGCAAGCAAGAGTCGTGCACGCTAAATATGCCTATACCACAAGCCCTAGTTTCAAGATACTTCCAGCTAATAGTCAGCAGGCAATTCGCTGAAGCTGAACGAGAGCTGGAACGAGTCAAACAGAAAATGCAGAAAACCGAGTGGAATCGAGGGTACTTCCGGGCTTTATATGGAATGTATCTATCACGAAAAAGCAACACTGACGATTATGCTTTTTTTGCAAAACTGGACTTAACAGACAAAGTAAATTTACACGCGTACAGAAAAGAGTTTCTTGACCATATGCGCAATGGTTTACATGGAGATTTTGACCGTGGATATTTCTCCGCTTGGGCAGATTGCATGCGTATCTTAACTCGGATGGAAGTTTCAACTCCCCAAAACGATAATGAAAAAGCCACTGGAGAAGAAAAAATAGAAACAGTAAGAACTGACAAAAGCCAAGCTACTATCGCAAATTTTCTTCAGAAAAGCGAAGAAGAATAAGTTTTAAGCAAGTACAGTTATTGTTGTGTAAAATAGAACAAAGAACGTTAACCAAGCAAAAAAGTACATCGCAATTGCTGTGCTCAGTATTTTTGATTGTTTTTCTATCTTGTCTTTGTATGACGCTTTCAAAATATAGTAAGTTATTAGGTATACTATCAGAGCTATTGTAAATCCGTTAACTAAAGTAGTAATGTCGCTTGCATTACCTATTAGAAAAGCTATAACTGCGCTAAATGCTCCTGCAACTATGCCCAGAACGACTCTTATCCAGTAAAGTTGAACTATAGGCGTCATGTCGTTATCTAATCCTTGGCTCAGTATATTTTGATCTTACTTAAAAAAGATGTCTACGTATTAATCATTTCTGCTTCCAAAACTTCTGCCTATTGCAATTAATGTTTATAGTGAAAGGGTTATTTTATAATCAAGTTTCATTAATACATTCCAACAGTTTGGGGGTGCAAGCATTGCGGAAAAAAGAGTTCTCAAGCTTTGACATTGTGGCGGTAATTCAAGAACTGAAAAGATTAATCGCTGATTCCAGAGTGAATAACATCTACCAACTCGATGAAAAAACCATAATCTTCAAACTCCACAAAACAGACACGCCACCGATTCGATTGGTGATTGAGGCTGGAAGAAGATTACACACCACGAGCTACGCTGAAGAAAATCCAGCTGAACCACCAGCATTCTGCATGGCACTCAGGAAATACCTACGAGGAGCCTGGCTGAATAGCATTGACCAACATGAATTTGAAAGAATCGTAACGGTCAGCTTCCGGACCAAAACTGGCTTGTTAAAGTTAGTTGTGGAACTCTTCGGCGAAGGAAACATCATACTAACAAACGAACAAAACGTCATCATTCACGCTTTAACCTTTAAGAAAATGCGTGACCGCGACATTTTACATAACATAGTTCTTCAGCTTCCCCCTTCAAGCAGCAAAAACCCCTTCAAAGTAACCGAAGTTGAACTCGAAGAAGCCATAAAGAACGCCGGTGAAACTGAGGTTGTTAGGTCAATTGCGCGTTTCTTAGGAGTTGGCGGAGTTTATGCTGAAGAAATCCTTCTAAGAGCCAACATAGAAAAGACTAAGCATTCCAACATCCTTACAATAGTTGAAGTTAAAGCCATTTTTGTGGTGCTTCAAGATTTACTTTCAACCATTTTAAGCATGCATTTGGAACCACGTGTGGTTCTGGATGAAAACGACGATTTTTTGGATGTTGTCCCAATCAAACTTAAACGTTATGAAGGTTTCAAAACACAGGTTTACGACTCTTTCAATGGAGCTTTAGACGAATTTTATCTAAGGGTTACCGTGGCAGAGAGAGTCATTAACCGAGTAGAAGTTGACAAGTTAACAAAAGAAGCGGAACGGCTACGCCGCATCGTTGCTGACCAAGAAAAATCCATCTCCGAAGATCAAGCTAAAGCAGAACGTGACAAACTAATCGGCGACACAATTTACGCTCACTTTAGCGAACTCCAAACATTCCAAGATCAACTTTTAAAAGCCAACCAACAGGGAAAAGAATGGAGTATAGTAATTACTGAAGCTTTAGCTGTCAAGAAAACCGGCAAAATACCTGAAGCATACATTGAATCGTTTGACGGCAAAAATCTTGCTTTGAACCTTTACGTTGATAACTTTCATCTTAGCTTCAAAATAAGAGAGTCACTTTTCGATAATGCTGCAGAGTATTATGATAAGGGAAAAAAGGCAAAGCAAAAATCTGATGGCGCCTTGACCGCTTTGGAGGATTCTAAGAAAAAGTTAGCTAAAATTGAGAAAGAGTTGAGCGAAGCGGAAGAATTGAAAAGTCTTAAGCCAGCGGAAATTATGGAAGCACTCTCAAAACGTAAGCTGGAGAGCGAGAACAAGGAGTGGTTTGAAAAGTTTCGTTGGTTTACCTCTTCAGACGGTTTCTTGGTCGTTGCAGGCAAAGATACAGTAAGCAATGAAGTGATAGTGAAGAAATATACTACTCAGGAAGATGTGGTTTTTCATGCTGAAATCTCAGGCGCACCATTCGTTGTCGTTAAAGCAGAAGGTAAAACCATAAGTGAACAGACGCTTCGTGAAGCTGGCGAGTATGCAGCGTCTTTTTCGCGTGCATGGCGTGAAAATGCTGGGTCAGCAGACGTTTACTGGGTGAAGCTTGACCAATTAAGTAAGAGTGGTCCTTCAGGAGAATCTGTCCCTCATGGTGCGTTTGCAATTGTTGGGAAGCGGAATTGGACGCGGAATGTGATGCTCAGAACCGCCGTTGGCATAATAATTAATGATAAAACTTATTTTGTTGGTGGACCTTTGGATGCAGTTAAAGCAAAAACTAAAACCTACGTTGCCCTATTGCCTGGCGACAACACAGGTAAGGAGCTATTGAAGCAAATCCTCAAATCGCTAATGCTTAAGCTGCCTAAGGAACAAAGGGAGAAAGCAGGGAAAACATCAATTGAACAGATAAGAGAGTTTGTGCCATACACTAAAGGTACAATAGCTCAGAAAACAGCCTGAAAACAGACCTTAACTGCGTTTTTTAGAGAAAAAGCTATGAAAATTCAATACTATTCGATTAATTGATTAAAGTCTAAGTATTTTTTGTTAAAAGATTAAAAAAAGAAAAAGAGGAAAATGTTTTTCCTTTGTTTTGGTTTATGGTCGTTTCCTGAGTATCAACAACACTACTACTAAAGCGAGGACTACGATGATTAAGACGAATAGTCCGGCGATTGCGGGAACGAAGTATGTGTCAGCGACTGATGTTGGAGTAGCCGTTGGTGCAGTGGTTGCTGTGGGTGCGTTCATTACGTCAAAATTGGTTTCTGAGTATGATCCATAGTAGCCGTTGGAACCATGGAATGTAGCGATTACCTGGTAGTTGCCGGGTATGTCAGGTGTCCATGATAAGCTGTATCTGCCAGTTGCATCAGTTGTTGCAGTGCCAATATTTCTGTAGTTGCCATTAGCGTCTATTACGTCAATAGTCACTGGAACACCTGTAAAGTTGGTTGGCATCGCTTGCTGCTGGTAAACATATCCCATCCAATCCGTCATGCTTGCTTCAGATGAAACTGGAACACCGTTTGGAAAGTCTGCTTTCTGTGCCGTTTGCTGAGTGCCAGCGGAAACATCCATAACAGTACCACTAATAATCACTGGCTGTCCGGATGAGAGACCTGCGTTTGGTGCTGTAACTGTTGTTGCGCTGGGTCCTTGACCAACGCAGTATATTTGACCGTCATATGCGTTATCAAATACTATTTTGCCATCGGCGATAGCGCTATTTGCAATTGAAGTTCCTAGACCTGATGCAGACCAATCTGATAATGTCCAAATTTCTTGTCCAGTAGTGGCATTAAGAACGCGCATCATTTCGCCTCTATATAGTGGTGTGTTTGGTGAATGTTCGCCAGCGAAAGTGTAGACCATTCCATCAGCGAAAGCACCAATGTGGGTTGGATAATTACCCCAAGGTCCAGTTTCGCCCATATATGTGGAGTTTCCTTCGCCGCCGTTACCGTACGTCCATAGTATAGTTCCGTTTAGCATTGAGTAGCAGTATACTATTCCGCCGTAGCCTGAAACGTAAAGATTCCCGTAAGCTGGTAGACCTTCTCTATCGCTATAGTATTGGAATCCGGTTAAAGGTGCTTGGCTTGGACCCCAAACTAAGTTTCCAGTTGCAAGGCTGTAAGCGTATCGTTGACCAGTCTCTAAGGTTTGCATAGTCCATTCATTGGTAACTGGATCAAGTGGCTGAGTGCATAACATTTCGGTGATGTTGCCTGGTGGCGCTGCGTAATGTTGAACCCACAATATGTTGCCTTCTGTACCAGGTGCATCGCTTAGGCACCACATAGTCCACGGGTTCGCGTTCGGGTTAGGCTGCGAAGCTAAGGCAATGCTACTGCTATCTCCGAGTATATATTCACCTGGAATAACACCGACAATAGCTGGCGATGTGCTTCCTGTCAAATCTCCCGATATCGTCACGTTCCACGAGTATGAACTGCTTGTGCTTGCATTAATAACAATTCCAGCCGCGGATGGAAATCCTGCGTTTGCTGAATATAATGGTGCATATGCTGTGATTGTAGCTGTGTCATTCCACAAAGCCAACCATCCAGACTTTGAGGTAGTGTTGTAACTCATTTGATATTTCAGTATGTCGCCGTTGTTATCGTATATTTGAGTCCCTGAAGGAACGCCTGTTAAGTTCATTAATGGTTGCATTGTGAATGCGTTATAACCGATCCATGTAGTTCCAGAAGTCTGCCACAATATAGCACCTACGATTCCATGTTGATCTGGTGTCTGAATATCATCAATCTGTGCCATAGTTGGATAAAATGTTGTACTAGTCCAAAGTGTTTGGCCTGTGTTTAGGTCAACTGCCACTTCGGGTCCACCGCCCGCAGATTCTCCAATCGGTTCTTGGTAATAGAGTACTCCCTGAACAATTAGTGGGCTTCCAAATCTAACGTTGTATGAAAAGCCAGAGTAATATGTTGCAGAAATATCTGCTGCTTCAGCACTGTCGCCGTATTGAGTTAATGTTCCTCCTGCTAAGCCGCCTATTTCAAGAGGTTTTGTCCACATTATGTGTGCACTTGTTGGTGAAGCGCCGTTTTGTTGCCAATAATAAGCTGTAGCTGATCCACCTAGCCAGTTTGATGCAATGGTATCCATTGCCTGGTTTGTTCCATATATTGGTCGTGTCCAATAATCACTTGGAAGTGGAGGAATTGGAACTATGGGTGCTGGTTGTTGTTGTACGGTGAAAGTTATTGTTGCGTTGCTTGGTAGGTAAATGTCACCTTGCTGTGTGCCGCCAAAAGTGTTGGTTTGTCCTGGAAAGCTGAAAACTACTGTGTAGGTTCCGACTTGGTTGGGTGTGAAATAGAAGTATTGTGATGATGTTGGATCACTAACGTATGGGAAGTTTTGTGTAACAGTTGTGCCATCGGGTTGCGTAATTACGAATTGATAGTTTGCGAATCTATAGTTATTGGTCAGAAGGGCCTGTGGGATCGCAATGTCAAGCCAGCCATAGATGATCATTTGTTGACCGACACCCGCAGGATTGGGTGTAGCTGCAGCCCACGCATATGTAGTGTATGTCCATGGAGGCGTATGTGCACTAGCGCTTGGCAAAAGTATCATTGAAGCTCCCATTGAAAACATTAAGAACATCGAAATCAAAATAGCTGTAGTTTTATTTTTAGAAATTTGCATTTTTTTCCTTTCTCCTGTAATTTGCTGTAATGAATTGATTAGCACAATCCTATATAGTTTATTCCAAATTGACGTCCACTGCTTTTCAGAAAACCCTTAGAGAATCAATCATTCAGAAGCAAACAACGACCAAAGTTAAGAAAATTCTTTGTTTTTGTTTATCGAATTTCTCAAGGAACAACTAAAAAATTTTGGAAATGTAAGGCTTAAGACGTTGGAAAGGCGTTTATTTCGTTTTGCTGTCTTCTGCTGTTTGGAACAGATTTTTGACTGCTTTCTGTCTGTATTTTTGCGAAAGTGTTTCTGCGGTGACGTATGTTAATGCTTCTTCGGGGCACCATTTGACGCATTGGGGTTCTTTTGTTTCGTTGTCTGTGCAGCTGTTGCAGGTGAATACGACTTTTTTGTCTGGATGCATGTTCATAGCGCCAAATTGGCATGCGCTGATGCACCATCCGCAGCCATTGCATGCGTTCTCATCAACGCGGATTATGCCGCTGTTTTCTTCTTGTGTAAGCGCGTCTCTTGGACATGCAGCTACGCAAGCTGGATCTTCACAATGTCGGCAGGTAATTGCTAAGTTAACTAGCGCACCCATGCGCATTGCCCGTATACGAGATTTGGTTGGGTTGAAGGTCTTTTCGTTAACCATTGAGCAAGCGTATTCGCAGACGCAGCATCCTATGCATTTGTCTGGGTCTGCTGTCACGAATTTTCGGTCCTGAGGTCGAACCATGTTAGCTTCCTCCCACGGTTGCTACTGCTGCTTCAGGCTTAGCTTCTTTAGCCTTTTTCATTGCGTCTTCGGCAATGTATGCTAAGTCTCCTAAACCTACCTGTTGTAAGCGCTCAACTGTTGGAATTCCGTCAGCTGTCCATCCTCTTGAAGCGTAATAGTCATCTAAGCCTATTGCCATTTCTTCATCGCTAACGCAAACACCTTTCGCTGGTCCTTCATCTGGAACCGGAAAATTCTTTATCTTATACGGTACATCGTCGTATTTGCGGGTGCCTTTGCCTTCTCGAATGTTGAAAAGTCGTGCCAAGTTTTCTATTCTGTCACCATCTTTGGTCATTTCTTCAACGGTAATTGGGATACCTGTGGCTAATGTGTAATAATTGGTTAAGTCTTTCCAGCCGTCGTAATATGTGCCTCTGCTGAATTTGCAGACGATAAGTGAGTCAATTATGTTGTACATGAGGCTTTCTTCTGTTATCATTTTGCCTCGGCCTTTCTCGATCTTAAAGCGATTTACTTTGCCTTTAACGTCAGGCGAGTAAGCTCCATTTCGTAAGTGACAAGCGCCGCGAAAACTGACACTGAAGCCTAGGGCAGCAGTCTTAAGCGTTCGTAAATCATAACCTGGCAATTCTAAGCCTTTGATATGACACGCATATTTGTAAGCGTCTCCACCGATTAATTCAGCAGCTTTAGCAACACCCTCAGCAAGAATATTGCCAAGCCAGCCTTCTCGTTTGCCAATTTTATGGATCATGGCAATTAAGGCCTCTGCATTTCCAAAACGCAAGTCAATTCCATCTGTTTGCTCTTTTGTTATAATACCGTGCTCATAGAGATCCATGGCAAATGCAACGACAACGCCTATAGATATGCCATCCATTCCGTACTCATTAACGATGCGCATAGCTTCAATGATAGCATCTAATCGGTCAACCCCGCATAATGGTCCCATACTCCAAAGACATTCGAATTCAAGCCTTGAAGTTGAACCCTTGTAAGGTCCTTCTGGAACAACCGCAATGTGGTCACACCGCATTCCGCAGGTTGCACAACCAACAATTTTCTTAACATAATGTTCGTTTAAGTATTCACCACTAACCTTGTCTGCTCCTTCAAAAGTGGCGTTAGTCCAGTTCCGTGTTGCTAGGGCAGATAGAGAATTAAGAACCAAAACGTTTTCTGGCGTCCCTAACGTTTTATACTTCTTAGTTGCTGGGCCCTTCATTCGTTCATGGATCATTTTAATGAATTCCTTGAATCCCTCCATGTTTGCTACGTTGACATCATGGGTTCCGCGGACAGCAACTGCTTTGAGGTTTTTAGATCCCATTACTCCGCCCATGCCGCTTCTTCCGATGGCGCGGAATTCGTCATTTATGATTGCTGCAAACCTGCAGAGTTTTTCGCCAGCTTCACCGATGGCTGAAACTCTGATGTAAAAGTCTCCGAGTTCGTCTCGAATTTTGTTATCTGTGTCGTAAACCGTTGCGTTTTTTAGATATTCGGCGTCTCGAATTTCAACTTTGTCATCATCTATCCAAAGGTAAGATAATTTCGGTGCTTTACCGGTGATGACAACTGCATCATATCCTGCGCGTTTAAGGTCTGGACCAAAAAATCCGTGCGCTTTGCCTTCCCCAACTCCACCTGTAGATGGGGATTTGGAAACAACAGCGTAACCGTTTCCAGCTGTTGGCCCCATAGTACCGCTTAATGGGCCAGTGCAATAAATTAATGGGTTATCTGGATCATAGGCATCTGTGCCTGGTTTTGAATTGTCCATAAGTAGACGAATGCCAAGGCCTATGCCACCAATGTATTGTTTAGCCATCTCTTCACTTAATGGCTCGGTTTTTACTTCCCGAGTTGTGAGGTTAACATGTAAAATTTTTCCAGCATAAGAGAACATGCTTTTTTCCCCTCAAGTTCTGTCTATGGAAATCAACTGGATATTATATTAAGTTAATGGATGGTTTGTTTAGGAATTCACGACCAAAAACGTCTTGTTTTTTTATACATAACGCTTTTGAAGAAAGCGAAAACTTAAACCAAATAGAAACATTCTCTTTTTCTAATAGGTGAAAAAAATGAATAGAATAAACGCATTGAGACAATCAGCGTTTAAAGAAGATAAGTTTGATTTTTTCCTGATTTTTAATAGCTCTAACCTAACTTATTTAACTGGTTTTTCAGGAGCAACTGCTCTTCTAATTCCAAAGCAAGGCGAAAGCACTCTATACGTTTCATCAGTTAATTATGAACAAGCAAAAGCTGAAACTAAAGGTTTAGAAGTGGACCTTCTAAAACGGGGCGAAAACTTAATGAAAAAAATCGCAGCCAAAACGGCCCTAAACAAACTTGCCGTGGACAACTTACCAATTGAATCGTGGCGTGCTCTTGCAAAAGCCGTAGACAGCGAAGAAAAATTAAAGTCAGCAGGCAACCTAATTCGCGACCTAAGGATGGTTAAGGACTCAGAAGAAGTCAAACTTATACGCGAAGCGTGCAATCTGGCTGAAATAGGCATGCAAGTGGCGTTTGAAACTGTCAAACCGGGCACGACAGAGAAGCGCGTCGCGGCTGAAGTGGAATACGCTATGCGCAAAAAAGGCTCGGACGGTACAAGCTTTGACACTATAATTGCTTCGGGACCCAGCTCAGCGTATCCACATGGTTCCTGCTCGAACAGAACAATCCGTCCAGGTGACTTAGTCGTGGTGGATTTAGGTGCAACCTATCAGTCTTACCGCTCCGACATGACTCGAACTTTCGCGGTTAGTAAACCAACAGAGAAACAAATGAAAATTTATGAAACGGTTAAGCTAGCGCAACAAAAGGCTTTCAAAGCTTTGAGCCCATACAGTTCAGCGGTTCAAGTTGATTCAGCTGCTCGACAAGTAATTGAGACTGCTGGTTTTGGCGAGTTTTTCGTTCATAATCTTGGTCATGGCGTAGGTTTGGAAGTTCATGAAGCGCCAACATTAAGCCCTGATAGCAAAGACACTATATCCGCTGGCATGGTGGTGACTGATGAGCCGGGAATTTATATGCCTGGTTATGGCGGAGTCAGAATCGAAGACACCGTATTAGTTACGCCACAGGGAGCTGAAAGACTCACCACTGGCTTTTACTCGTTAGAAACAATAGGAAGATAAACTAAGAAACCAGCCAATTGCGGTTTCTAAATTTCAGGATGATTTTTACGCCAAATCCTGCTGTGCAAATACAACGAAGTTGCTCCAATCATTAGGACCAAAAGGCTGCCGACAAACAGAGTAAAAACAAGCAAGTTTCCGTATCTTGCGATTTCTGCCTGCCACTGCCAAGGATACCATTGATTCCATAACGGCCAAGCCCCAATTACTTGATAGGTGAAACCAAGAGAAGTTACAAGTATTGCTGCCTTTTGTTTATGGTTGAAGCTTTCTGATTGAATATCCCTAATGCAGTACACACTCAAAATTAAGGTTCCAACTAGAGTCATAATTAGTAAGATGGGGACGGAAAAAAACCATTCAGGCATGTAAAAATAGAAAAATCGCCAATCAACATGCCAATCCCCCACCAAACCAGCATACATGTTAGGCATAACAAACCATAAATCAGCTACTCCAAAAAAAACCAGCCACAAACCAATCGAGAATTGGTGGCGCTTGAAAGACTTAGCCAACTTTAATAGGTAATTGTTTTGAGAGTAATCGTTCCCCATGCCCATAGCTCTTTAAAGTTAATGGTGGGCCCGAGGAGATTTGAACTCCTGACCAACAGATTATGAGTCTGGCGCTCTACCTAACTGAGCTACGGGCCCGCCCCTGTGATCTCTTTCAATAATGCTATTTCAAATAAGATTTAAACATTTTCCGCATTTCAACTCGCACCCACAGGCTTCAACTTTCTGTCCTTTCATAGTGGTACAAGTATTCTTGAGCATAACCAGCATATTTTCCAAAGTAATCTCTTCCAAAAGAGCTGAGCTTCTCATATTCGCTATTGCTAAGAGACTCGTGATCTGACAGTTTCTTTACAAGAGACTCAGGAAGCTGACTTGAATAATGGTTTAAAATTACTCGTTTAACCCAAACATCCACTGGAAAAGCCTCCATTTTCTCAAGTGAAAAAAGCAAAACACAATCAGCCACTTTCAAACCGACTCCAGGAAACTCCACAAGTTTTTTTCGTGCTTCGAGGTAAGGTAGGCTTTTCAAGGTTTCGAGATCAATTTTTTCTTCGCAGATTTTCTTTGCTGTTGCTTGAACGTATTTAGCTCTGTAACCTAAACCACACTCTTGCAACCCCATCTCACTATCATAAGCCAGTTTTTCCGCAGTTGGAAAAGTGTAAAAGTCCAACCCATCAAACGTCTTTTTTTCCCCAAACTTCATCGAAAGCTTGCTCAGCATCAATTCGATTGCCGCTATGCTCTTGTAGGTTGCACAGATAAAGCTGATAAGGCACTCCCAAGATTCCTGCCGAACAATCCGCAAACCCTCAAACCGATGCAAAGCCCTGTTAATGTAATCATCTCGGCCGATGCATCTACTCATTTGTTCTAAATCATCATTCAAACCAAAATAGCATCTCACGAACTTGTCACGTACGTTTGCAAATTCCAATTCAGCACTGCACTGACGAATCTTAAGAATCTTATCACCGACAACCCCATACCACCAATCCCCGATTTTTTTCCACCTGAAAACCTGCCCGCAACAAAGTGAAAAATCCAAATCAAACGAGACATCAAGCCGCATGCCGCTATTGCTCCATGAACTTTTCCGGCTTAGGCACTTCGGGAGTTAGCCCTTTTCGTTGACGCAAATCGGTTATTACTTGCAACGTTAATTTTTGAGGCATTTTTTCCCAGTGATCAAAAAGGGATTGCCAAAAAGCCCTACCTGATGTTGCAGACCGCAGTTCTTTGGATAACCCAAAAGTTTCAGAAACCGGAATAAATCCGCTAATGACTGTTAGAAGCCCCTTCTGATCAAACGAAGTCACTCTGCCACGTCGACTGCTCAATATTCTTGTAGATTCACTCGTTAATTCCGAGGCAACAATGATAACTATTTTATAAACTGGTTCTAACAAGACAGGTTCAGCCGTTAAAAAAGAGCCAAAAATTGCTTTGCCCATTCCACGCATAACTTCTAACGAGCTGAAATCACCACCTATTTGAAAATCGACCAAGTTCACTTTTAGATGCCGCACTGGTTCACCACATAATGGGCCATTTTTGCAAGCATACTCAAATCCGCCGATGATAGTTTCCAAAACTTCTTCAGAGATCTGCTCAGTTTTTCCACTGCAGTCTAACAGGACATTTCGATGTTCTTCCACTGAAAGAATATTATCTGATTCTTCAACTTCAGGTGAGTTGGTCTTTTCTTCTTGTCCGTCAGGTTCCACTTGAACATTAAAACTGTTCAGTTTGTTTGGACTTTTCGCCAGAGCAAGAACTCCTTTTTTCTCAACGCTCTCCATGTAAACAACTCTAGGCGAAGAAAATGTAACCTTCAATCCGCAGTTGCTTTTTAATTGATTAATGGCGACTTCTAAATGTAACTCACCCATGCCGCTGAGAAGGTACTCGCCAGTTTCTCTATCTGCCCTGACATTAAGGTTAGGGTCTTCGTTTGCAAGTTTTTCTAGTTCTTCAAGCAAAACTGGAATATCTTGAGGGTTTTTTGGTTCTATTGCCAAAGTCACCACTGGCTCGGAAACGTAACAAATTCTTTCAAAAGGAACCATGTCAGTTTTATGCTCTATGTCAACGAGTGTTTCGCCCGACTTAACCTCACCAGTCAAAACTAAAGAAATCAAATTGCCTGCTGGAACAAATTCGACTTCCTCTCTTAATGAACCCATGTCAATGGCAACTTGTTTAACATCTGTTTCAGCTAAAGCGTCAACAAGATGGAACTTATCTCCTTTCTGAACTTTTCCTGAAAACAATCTGCCAGTGGCGACGGTACCTCCATTCGGGTCAGAATGAACATTCGTCACGCAAAAGACAGTGGGCCCTTTATTATCACAACCTACCAATGCCTTGCCAATCGGTGAATTGACGTGACCGTCCCAAATCTTCTCTATCCGGTACGCTTGGGCGTCCTTTGGATTTGGAATCTTCCTAATTACCATTTCAAAAATTGCTTCGTAAACGGGCAAAATTCTTTGAAGTTTCTCCCCTTCACTTTTCTCATAGGCTTTGATTATGTCTGAAAATTTAACGTTCTTCTGTTTAGCCATATTTAATGTAAATCCCCAACCATGCAACGCTGCTCCGAAGGCCACGTTACCAAGTGAAGGGTCAATTCTCCATTGGTTCTTGAAGGGTTCTTCACAAAAGAGTTCTATTAGGTCGTTGAAAGAGTTAATTATATGGTCGAATTTCTTTTGGATTTGATCCTCGGTTAGGTGTAACTCGGTAATCAACCGGTCAACTTTGTTGATAAAAAGGACTGGTCGTACTCTTTCCTCAAGCGCTTGTCGAGTAACAATTTCGGTTTGAGCCATAATCTCCTCAACGGCATCTACAACTACCACTACACCATCGATAACTCGCAAAGCTCTGGTAACTTTGCCAGTAAAATCTACATGTCCAGGAGTATCAACAAGATTGATCAAGTACGAATTATCGGAGGCTTTGTATAGTAAACTGATGTTGGCTGTTTTAAGAGTAATTTTTCTTTTCTGCTCTTCTTCAAGATAATCAAGCACTCGGGCAGAACCAGCCATGGCTGTTGAAAGCAAGCCTGCTCCCGCTAACAAGGAATCAGCAAGCGTGGTTTTGCCGTGATCAATATGAGCAATTATTCCTATATTTCGGATAAGCTCCTTTCTGCTCATGAGCTGTTGAATCTGCACTATATGCTTGAATCTTGGCATAGGCAATACACACAAACAGAATTCC
Source organism: Candidatus Bathyarchaeota archaeon (assembly GCA_963729805.1). Taxonomy (GTDB): domain Archaea; phylum Thermoproteota; class Bathyarchaeia; order Bathyarchaeales; family Bathycorpusculaceae; genus Bathycorpusculum. The sequence continues at coordinate 13,506 of CAVSPH010000014.1, forward strand.
AGTATTGTCGTCGCACATTTAAATTTATAATCCTTCGAAGTAATAATCATCACTTAGAAGGACCGATCGTTGAAAAAGACCGTAATTGTCCCTGTTGATCAACTGATCCAAGAACCTTATTCATCGGTCTTGTGCTTTCCAGATTCTGACAAAAATGAACTGCAAAGTCGCCTTCAAGAACTTCGCAGCTTAGGAGTCTCGGCTCTTGAGTTTTCGGGAACCGCTAGCATCTTTGGTGTTGCGGTTCCAGTGTTGGGCAAGGGCTTTGTCGGCATTGTAGTGATTGCATATGTAAACGGAGATAGGGTCGCCGTTAAAATTCGCAGATTAGATTCAGATCGAAGCGACCTACTTCATGAAGCGGTGATGTTGTCTAAGGCAAACTCTGTAGAAGTCGGACCGAAACTAATAGCATCAAGCAAGAATTTTCTTCTTATGCAGCTAATTGATGGAAAACTGCTGCCCAATTGGCTAGAGATAAACAAAGATTCAGCATCAGTGAGACAAGTTTTGAGAGGAGTGCTTGAACAATGCTTCAGATTGGATCAAATCGGGTTAGATCATGGTGAACTCAGCAAAGCACCTAAACATTTGCTATTGGATAAAAATGAGAACCCCTTCATCGTTGATTTTGAGACAGCTAGCTTGGAACGCAGAGCAGCGAACGTTACAGCAGTTTGCCAATATCTTTTTGCAGGAAACAGCTCTGCATCAAAGGTTTTGACTGAAATTTTTGGAGTTAAAGACAGATTGGAGTTGATTGACGTATTGAAGGTCTATAAGATAAAGAAGACTCGAGACTCTTTTGAAAGCCTACTTGAAGTTTGCTTATCTTAGTTCTTAATCAAAAAGAACTTTTGAACAATACTTTTTAGGGTCAATTTCAAATTAGAAGGTATGTCTGAGAATAAAAGGAAGATAGTGCTGAACTGGAAAGGGAATTTTCGTTTTGAAGCCAAAACCGAGAAAGGTCTTTCGGTGAACTTTGACGCTCCTGCAAAATATGGAGGAGAAGATACGGCGCCGACGCCGATGGAAACGGTCTTGGCGAGTTTTGCGGGTTGCACCAGTTTTGATGTTATGACCATCCTAAAGAAGAAACGGCAAGATGTCTCTAGTTATTCTGTTGAAACTGAGGCTGAAAAGAGTGAGGAGCCTCCTGAAGTTTTCACTAAAATTAAGATCAAATACATCGTTAAAGGAAAGAACATTAGTAAAGAAGCTGTTGAGAGGGCAATCCAACTCTCATATGACAAGTACTGTTCTGTCGGTGCGATGCTTAAGAAGACCGCAGAAATCACAACTTCTTATGAGATTATACAGGAATAATCTGTTTTTACGCAATTTTTAGGCTAAGATGTTTTGGAGTTTTTTCTGTTCTTTTGCTTCTTTTATTTCTTTAGCTATGCGTCTGCCCATGTACATGTTTTCTCCGTATTTCAGGTAAGCATATGGTGAGGTACCGATGCCAACGTTTGTTCCAGCTACAATTCGTGCTGAAATTTCGAAGGTGAAGATTTTCAAGTCATCTGTTATTACAGTTTCTAGGCAGAAGGGTCCTATGATTCCTGGAGGTGCGAGTTCTTGGGCTTTCTTGTGTACGCTGTCGCCCATACGCATCATTTCAGGAAGCAATGACTCTCGCAGCACGATAGGGAAGTTACCTACGACAGTGTAAGTGGGGTTAACTTCTATCTCAAGCTGTTCAAACGCAGGGATTTTGCCAATAGAATCAACAGCTGACTCGTAACGCCTATCCATTGCTAGCAACTCCACATCATCATTCAAGATTGAGCTAAAGTAACTAGGATAAACATTTACGCCTAATGCATATTCTTGAAGATGAATCTGAGGTAAATCCTCATCCTTAAGCAAACCACGTTTTTTCAACTCATCGAATTTCTTATAGAACGCTTGAGTTGAGTTAGCTAAGAAGTAGCCTCTTCCACCTTTGGCTCCGGGCAGTTTAACGATAACTAAGCGATCAATATCTTCTGGCGTTTTGAAGGTTGCTGGTAAGCGTAATCCGGCTTGTCTTAGCCATTCTTCTTGGGATTTTCGGTTTGCCTCCCAATGGAGGAGTTGGCGGTTTCCAAACATTGGAACAAGAAGGCTGTCAGTTAATTCTTCAGTGCTCAAATATGCCGTAAATGAGCCATGCGGGATTAGAATAACATTTAGTTTTCGAAGCCTTTCCTGTAATTTTTCATTTAGAAGTTCTGTAAAGTCTTTTACAATAATTAGCTCATCTACTAGTGGATATTTCTTGTACATTATGGCGTCTTTTTCTTTGCAAATGCATACTGTGCGGAAGCCTTCTTCTTTGGCGCCTTTGAATATGTTGAGTGAGCTGTGTGATCCTAAGGTGCCAATAGCTAGCTTGTTTTGGTCATACTTCTCAACTATTTTGGTGACTTCTGCGTTGGTTATCAAGTTACCACTTCCGCAAGTCTCTCTTCTTTAACAGCGCTTTTGATTTCCATAGCAACCCTTCTGCCTGGTCCAACTTCGATGCCGTACTTGTACTTCATGTAAGGCGATGTGGGTTCAACGCATGGGCATCCTGGGACCCGGGGGCTGACATCGAATACGAAGAACTCTAAGTCTTTTGTTACTGCACCTTGTAGAGCGAATAAGCCTATCATTCCTGGCGGGTATTCTTTTTTGCAAGTGCTAACGAATTTTTCTGCCGCTTCAAAGATTTTTTCTATTTGACTCTCTCTCATGGTTGCGCCCATATGCCCAATTTCAATGTTTTGAGTTGGAATGTTTATCTCCATTTGTTCTTGGGCTGGGAGGTCTAGGATGCCGTCTAGGTCTGTTTGAATTCGTCTGTCAAAGCCCAAGAGGTCAATTTCATCAGTTAAGGGTGACCAAAATAGGTTAGCGTTGAATTTGGCGCCGATAACGTACTCTTCGATTACCGCGTGATCGAGCGCTTCTTGTGTTATTATGCCTTTGGCGATGCGGTCGCTAGCCATCTTTTTAAATTCCACCGGATTTGACGGGTAAAAGAAAGCTCTTTCGATTGCGCGTTCTTTTTCTGGAACTTTGACAATGGCTAATCGGTCGATGTCTTTGGATGACTTGAAGGTTTTTGGCGTTGCTATTCCAGCCTTCTGAAGGAGGTACAGTTGGTTTCGTGGAGTATTGCGTTCCTCTGTTCTAAGCATTGAGCGGTTACCCATCAAAGGCACTGCAAACTGATTCTCTATATCTTCGTAGCCAGCGTAGACTGAAAATGAGCGATTCGGAACGAAAACTGTGTTTAACTCAGTAAGTTTCTGGACGTTTGTCTTGTTTGTTATCTCAGAGAATTTATCGACCATTATTACATAGTCAAAAATGTTCTTGTAATATTTAGTGTAGGTTTTGTCTCTGCCTTTTTGACATACGACAACGGTTTCTAGGTCTTCTTGTTTTGCGCCTGATGCTATTTCAAGGGCTGAGTGGGAACCTAAAACGCCTATACGAATTTCCCTGGAATTGTATTTTTTGATAACGTGCTTAATCTTATCACTTAGCATGATTATTCCTTCATGTATTGTTTATACTTCGCAATTACCTCTTTGAGTGCTGGTACCTCAAACAGTTTACGACCTATCATTTCGTTTGCAACTGCCATGTACATTTCGCTAATTATTTTTTTAAGTTGGGGATCAAGTTTCGGAGGTGGTGATCTGCACAGGGCTTTCCAGTTTTCAACGCCTTTTGCTTCAGCTTCTTTTTTGGCCTGTTCTAAATCTTTGTACCAACTTGTTTTCTTATAGAATTGTCTTGCAATTTCCTTGCTTACATGTAAGCCTTCATAGGTAAATCTGCATTCATCCAAGGTTCCGACGACATCAACTATCATGAGTTTTCTTTTTTCATCAAAGGCTAACTCAATTTTTCCGTCTTCATTCTTTAAACCAGCTTTTGAAGCAACTTCAGTTATGGTCTCATCCGCTTGCATCAGAACAGATTTTACGTCAGCTAATTCTTGGTCAGTTAAGTATGCAATTTGTTGAGCTTCTCGCCATGTCACATATCTGTCGGTTTCTTCAAGTTTTGTGCTAACATCAAAAATTGGCTTATCGAGGTGTTCACCTGGTTTAGGATAATGGTCTAATGCTAAATCTTTCAGAGTAATTTTTTTCTGCTCGAGCCGTTTGAAAACTGATGAGCCTTCCGGAAGGCCGTTTCTGTAAATTATCTCAAGCGGAATTAAGCAATTCTTTAATTCGGTTGTGTAAGCGCTGTAGTCATGCGCAATCTTGCTGTTGACTATTTTTGTTTTTGGTTTGTAAACATTAACTAAGCTGACTTCCATGATGTTTGAAGGCTGTTTTACTTCGCTCGTTTTTACGACTTTTCCGTCGGTATCAATCAAGCCTCTGTAGTGTGTTTTGACCCCTTTCTTCTCGAGTTGTTCAAAACAGTATGCGCCCATTAGGGAGAGTGCAGCTCCTTTGCCTTCTATGAGGTCAGGCATTTCTCCCCAATCAAAAACACTGTACCGGTCAGAAAAAGTAAACATTCCAATACCAGTTAGATCTTTGGTTGGTTTTTTGATTACTTCGAGATCTTTTACACTACCCATACGCTATTCCCTAGGTACCTTTTGATCTAGCAGAATATTCTATTTTAACTTATATCGCTTTAGTCTAAGCATACGCTATGATTAGCCACAAAAAAGATCAAACAAATTTATAAGAAAAGTAAAAAATTGATTGTTATGCTAGTTTTTTGACTGATTCGTTGGCTCTTTCAAGCTCTTTCTTTTTTGATGCCTGGTAATTCTTGACGTTCTCTGCTATTGAGTTATCTTCTATAGCAAAAATCTTAGCGGTAGCAATTGCTGCACCCTCAGGTTCAATCGTTACTACTGAACCTATTCCGCTTGGTACCCGAAGCGAAGAGAAAATGTCAATTCCGCTGTATGTGTCGGAGTAGGGAGGGCATGCAATCACGGGCTTAGATGAATTTGCGTCAACAAAAGCGCTAAGAGCATTCGAACGACCAGCGACTGTAACGTAAACTACTTTTTTGCTTTCGAATTCTTTTATTATTTCAAGTACAGTTTCGGGACTTTTATGTGCAGAGGCAACCCGAAACTCGTAACTTACACCTAAGATCTTTAGGTATTTTGCGATTTCTCGGGAAAAATTCTAGGTCCCGCTCTGAGCCCATAACAATAATTGCCTTTTCAGACATGACCAATCACTGCAAATGCTAACTTAAAACTGGCTAATTAACGTAACCCGATTCAATTGGTGCTCTATTTAACCAAATTTTTTTTATTACTTAATTTAGGTTGTTTTGCTACAGTTTAACCGAGCAAACTAAGCAGAACCTCCGTTAAACGATCGACCGCTTCTTGGAGTTCACTGGTTAAGCCTTCACCAAACTCGATACTCTTTGGCTCAACCAATAGCAAAGCAATTTTTGCGCCAGTTTCTTGTTTAATGTAATCGCAAAAAATGTGCAAAGGTAACAAATGAGTGGTAATTGCCGAATAATTAGCAATTTCCTCAGGGTCAAGTAGACGGACTTGACCTGGATTTAAACCCAAGAAAGCGGCGTCAATCAACAACACATGAGTCGGGGTAAATTGTTCAATGTCTAGTAGGTAACTTTCCGGTACTGTTTCGGCTTCGATCAAGCAAACGGTCTCTGGTAGTTTGTCTTTCAATTTTTCAATGATCTTTAATCCTAAGTAATCGTCCGTGCGAATGGGGTTACCAATGCCCGCTATAACAACGTTCTTTCTGTCGGCAAACCAGTTTTTCAGTGTTATTTTTATTTCGTTGTCCATTGACGCATCAATGAAATATAATTGTCTTAAAAGAAGAAAAAGCTTGTCTCATTACAGTTTTTTGCAATTAAGCTTAAAAGTATTTTTAGTAATATGCAACTTTGCAAGAAAAAATTAGGATAAATTCAAAGTACAAATTTAGATCTAGGGTAAAAACGTGCAAACAAATAATGGAGCAATCTGTTTTGGTTAGATCGAAGGTTAGATGGAGCAAACATATCGAAGATAGGTTTGACAAAGAACTCGCCCAATTAGGAATAACCAAAGAATTATTGGAAGACATAATTTCTAAACCCGACGAGGTCTTATTTGACTCTGATAATGGCCGAAACGTTGCGGTAAGAATAAAGAGTAAATTGGCTGTAATCTATGAGACAAGATTTGAGGATAAATTTATTATAACGGCGATCTATAGCAGTAATCTTGAGCGTGTCGTTTTGAGAAGGAAGCGGTCGGGAAGATGGCTTTGATAATAAAATATGATTCTGAAGCAGACGTTCTCGTCGTGAAGGTCAAAGAAGGCGCGTTAGCTGACGAAGAATTGCTTGAAAACGACATTATCTTAGGATGCGACAAATCAGGCAAACTCGTTTCCTTAGAAATTCTTGATGCGTCAAAGAAAGGGCTTCTAAACGCTTTCATGGAGCTTGCAAAATCAAAGAAAGAAACCGCAAAGCTTCTGCTTTCTAAAATAAGTCAATAATCAATAATTTCGGCAAGATTAAGCTAAAAATGTTTAACTAATTCAAAAGTGCAAGCGCTAATTTGTTTTCTTGCCAAGTTGGGGCGGTTTTCTTCTTCCATCCCACGCATGGTGCAGAGCTAAAGTTGGGTGTAGTACGAGAAGTCTTGGACCTGAATAACGCATGACTTTCCTAACTTTTTCTTTCATATCTGGACGGTAACAATGAATCAGACATTTGCCACACGTACTTTTTTTCTCTTGAAACGGACATTTGTCAAGGCGCATAAATGCGTACTCTTGGAATTCTTTGCATTCAGGACATAATTCGCCTTGCGTATCATGATGACCCTTGCAGTAGACATGAATCATGTATCCTATGGTTTTTTTCTCGCGTTTCATTCTTTTATGTTCTGGGTTGGGTGGTTGCGGTTGCATGCTATATCTCGTCCCTATGATACCATAGGCACCATTTCCTCAATTAAGGGTTTACCCTAAAAGGTTAGGGTTATCTTGAAAAATTATAGATGCCTTTAAGAAAAGGCTAAACTAACGACTGGCCGAACTGATTAGTTGTTTTTGTGCGTTGAAGACTTCCACTTTTAGTGGCATTTGCCCGACAGCGTAGTGTGTTGCGCATCCGAAGCATGGGTCATATGCTCTGAAAGCCATTTCGACTTTGTTGAGTATCCCTTGGTCGACTTTGCCACCGTGGATTAAGCCTTTTGCTGCGTCGCGTATGCTCATGCAGATTGCAGGGTAATTGTTTGTTGTGGCAACGATTAGGTTTACGTCTTTAACCAGTGCATCTTTGTCTAAGGTGTAATGATGAATTAGGGTTCCGCGTGCTGCTTCTGTTATTCCGACGCCTTCGCCGGGTTCTCCCGGGGTGTTGCGGATGTTTGTGCTTGTAATTTCTGGATCTTTGACTAGTTCCATTGTTCTTTCAGTAGCGTATAGAAGCTCGATTAGTCGTGCCCAATGGAATGCTAGTGTGCTGTGAACTGGTTTGCCACCGAGAGTCTTGTACATTACTTCATATTCTGCTTGTGCAAGTGGTGTTGCCATTCCATTTGAAGCATTCAATCGTCCTAATGGACCAACGCGGTAAACACCGCTGTCTGCTCCTGCAACCTGTCCTTTCCAACCGATTGCTTTGAGGTATGGAAATTTGCTGTACGTCCATTCTTCGACATGTTCGCCTATGTGTTTCAGATAATCTTTTGATTCAAACTCGAGGAATTCTTTGCCATATGGGTCAACGACTCGGACTTTGCCATCGTAGAAGTTGACTTTGTTGTTTTCGTCTACCGTGCCCATGTAGTAGGTTGGCATTGTGTAGGCGGGACTTTTGATTAGGTCAACGTACTGGGTGTTTCCTAAGACAATGTCATGGAATATTTTAAGAGTGAATTGAGCAAAGTTTACGCATGAAGCGGCCATTGTCTCGATTGCTTGCCTATTAGCTTCCGTTAGGGCTTTTGAGATTCCGCCCGGCAAACCGCAGACAGGATGTGTGGCTTTTCCGCCCATGATTTCCGTAATTTTTTGACCATAGGCTCTATGTTTTATGACTTCTTTGGCTACGTCCATCCCTGCTTTTTCGATAACGCCGAGTATGTTGCGTTTTTCTGGTGGTGCGTCTGGTCCAACTATGAAGTCTGGTCCCCCTAAGAAGTAGAAGTGCAATGTGTGATCATAAATGAAGTAAGCGCTGTACATGAGTTCTCTTAGTTTCTTTGCTGCTGAGGGTGGTTCCACATTGAAGGCGGCATCAAGAGCTTTTGTTGCGGCGAAATGGTGTGCAACTGGACAGACACCACAGATTCTGGTTGTAAGTTGAGGCATGAGTTCTGCTCTTCGACCTATGCAGAATTTCTCGAACCCTCTTAGTTCCGGAATTTTGAGATAAGCATTTTCTACGTCGCCCTTGTCGTTGAGGAAAATGGATACGTTTCCATGTCCCTCGAGACGCGTAATTGGGTCTATAATTATTTCTTTCATTTCTTAATCACCTTTCTTTTTAGAATTGAAGCTGGAAGTGAGTACATGTAGAATGTACCAACTGGATCCTTAACTTGAGTAAGTAAGTCTTCAACTTCTTTTTCAGTATAACTTGTTTTTCCTGGAACGCCATCGTATCCAAGAATTGAAGCCAAAGCAGTAATCATTGCAGCACCTTGTTCGGGAACATTTGGAGCTGGTCCGCCGCAACCTGTGCAGGGCATGTCAACGTTTAAGCATTGAGCGCCACAGCCGCTTCTGGTTGCAAGTCCCATGCAGAGTATCCCTTGTTCAAGGAGGCATTTTTCTGGTTCAGGAGCTTTCTCGTATACTCTGTAGATTTTGCCGATTTTTTTGTTATCTCTCTTTCTTGGGCATTCGTCGCATACTGCTTTAAGTGGCGCGAGAACTGAACCTTTTGGGGGTAACTTGTTTGTCGCTATTGCGTCTACTGCTGCGGCGATAAGTTTGACTGGTGGCGGACAACCTGGTAAATAATAGTCTACATCAACGGTTTGGCGCAGTGTTTTTACTGTGTCGTAGAATTCTGGGATTTTAAGTGTGCCTTCTTTGACTTTGGTTTGCGTTTTAGGAATTACAGCTTCGGGATTGATGTTTGATTTGTCTTTTATGTAAACTTGATTGAATATTTCTTCTTTGTTGTGTAAGTTTGCTAATCCGGGTATGCATCCTTCGTGGGCGCATGAGCCAAATGCAACGAGAGTTTTTGATTTTTCTCTCAGTACCTTTGCCATGTGTTCTTGTTCGGCGTTTCGTATGGAACCGTTGAAGAATGTTATGTCGATGGATTTTGCAGGCATTGCTTCAACGTCTTTGTATTTAACGTCGATGGCGACTGGCCAAAAGACAATGTCGGCTAATGCTACTACGTCTAAGGATTTTCTCGTTTAAGTCTAAGACGGCTATTTCGCAGCCACCGCAACTTGCAGCCCAGTAAAAGGCTATTTTCAACTTGTTTTTGCTCATGGTTTGTTTGTCCCCTCGGCCACTTGCTTTAATATTTTTGAGGCGTTTACACGAAGCTCGTTGAAGGCGAGTTCTTCTGGTGCTAAGCCCATTGCTAACCCGAGTAGTTGTGGATAATGGAGAATTGGAATACCATAAACTTCATTAAACATTTTCTCAATTCGAAGCTCATTTGTATCGTACATTATATGACAAAATGGACAAATTGTGATTAGTGCTTGTGCATCAACCATTTTTATATGGCTTAGCTTATCTTTGGCAAGTGACAAGGCGATTTTGTCGCTGACCCCGACGCTAGGTGCACCGCAGCATTCTGTTTCATCGATGTAGTCTAAGCATGTGGCTCCTGTGGCTTCAATGAGCATTTTTAGGGTTTGTGGGTCTTCAGGGTCGTCAAAATCTATGTATTCTTTGGGTCTTAGAATATGGCAGCCGTTGTGTTCCGCGACTTTGAGCATGGTTAGCGGCTTTACGACGGAGGCTTTGATTTTTTCTATCCCAACGTCTTCTTTAAGCAATTGAAGAAGGTGTTTTGTTTCTACTGTCCCTTTGAATTCTAATCCTACTTCTTTGAGATGACCGTTAATTTGTTCTTTTAGGGCTTTGTCGCCTTTGAGGATTTTATTGACTTTTTTTAGTGTGCCAGCGCAGCCTGGACAAAGTGTGAGTATGTTTAGTCCCGTTTGCTCTGCCATCGCCAAGTTTTTTGCAGCTAAAATTAACATGGTTTCATGGCTTACTGGATCTAATGGTAAACCGCAACAGTTGAATTCGGGCATTTCAACTAGTTCAATGCCGAGTTTAGTGAGAACTTTACGGGCTGAAATTTCATAGGCTGAAACGCGATACGGTATTGAGCATCCGAGGAAAATCAAATATTTATTGCCCAGCTGGTTGTCCCCCTGCAGGTTTCTGGGTGAATTCGACGAACTTTACGCCTTTGAGCACTTTTTTTACGTTCTCAGGATTGCCTTTCGGCAATGGAGGCAGGCATTGGGATTCGCGTTTTTTTATTCTTAATTCAGGAATTTTGAAGGCGTATCCTGATTCAAGTAGGCTTGCGGTTTGGTCTTTAAAAACTTGTGGCACGCATCCGCTTTCTGCTGCTAAGTTTCGAAAGACGCGAATTACGGCTGCGACTTCAACGTCTTGAGGACAGCGGTCTGTGCATGTGAAACAGGCTGCACATAACCATAAGGTGTCGCTTTTGAGCACGCGATCTTTTAGTCCAAGTTGGGCCATGTGAATTAGAGTTCGTGGACGATAACTGTCACTGTACCTTGCGACTGGGCAATCTGATGTGCATGTCCCACACTGAAAACATTTAAGAATTTTTTCGCTCCCGTGCATTTTAAGTAGTTGATACTTAAATTTTGGATCAAGCTCAGAAGCTCTTATCGGCTCTTTTCCCGACGGAGTTGTTTGGGCTGTCTCAGTCACATAGATTCACTTTGACAGGTAGATAGCACCATAGTGCTTATTCTCAATTCTTTAGTCAAATACATAAAGGTTCAGCAAAGGGCAATTGATTTTTCCATGTTTCACATGTTATTTTCCTAGCTTCTTACCTATTTTTGGGTTTATAATTTATGATTTATTATTGTTTTTTGCTTGTGAACTGTTGGTCCACATAGAAAACGATTACGATTAACCAGATTATTGCCAAAATGAGAAGAACGATTTTTGCTATTCCTATGATGTCAAATTCAGTAAGGGTTTGGAGAGTAGGATCACTTGATTTTGTTGGTTGAGGAGCTGGAATTGTTGTTGAAAGGGGAGTTGGGTTTGGCGTTGCTGTTGTTTCTGCTGTATTTGTCGGTGGAGATATGGAGACTCTGGATAGACTAAGACTATAATTGGCAGGAATCGGTGTAGATTTTAGATCGATATTTTGTGTAAATCCTGCATAATGATTATTCGTGCTGGTCAAGATAGTGTCAGAAGAGAAGGTTCCCTTAATTGGTGAAACATAGACGTTTCCAAGAGCAAGTGCCATGCTAACTGAAATTGCTATGATGAATAGTAAGCAGGTAAGCCTCTTCAAGTTCTAACCGTAGATATGTGGTAACTTACAAATTTAAGATTTGACTAAAATTAAACAAATAAAATAAAGAATTTGTTATCTTATTTTTCGGTCAATTATTCTGCCATTTGCGTCGATGAGTTTGATATCTAGGGGCATTTTGCCGATTGTGTGTGTTGCGCAGCTTAAGCAGGGGTCGAAAGCTCGAATTACTGCTTCAACTCGGTTTAACATGCCTTCTTGAAGTTGTTTTGCCTTGACGTATTTTTTGGCAACTTGTGTTACTGCCATGTTGTAGGCGATGTTATTGTGTTCCGTTGCGATAATCATATTGTTCCAAGTGATTAGTCCTTGTGGGTCAACTTTGTAGTGGTGAATTAAGGTGCCTCTTGGGGCTTCAGCTACTCCGACGCCCTCATAGTTGTTGACTAATGCTTTGGACGTGACATGTTCTGAGAGTATTTCTGGGTCTTCAAGAAGGTTTTTAGCAGTTTCGAGGCAGAAGAGTATCTCGATTAAGCGTGCGTAGTGGTAGTGGAAGGTGCTTTGGACGACTCCATTTTTGCCTATTTTCTTGAAGTCTGGTAGTTCTTGGTCTGCTAATGGGGTGCCACAATGCGAAGCAACGTTTAGCCTTGCTAGTGGTCCAACTCTGTAGGCGCCTTCTGGGTAGCCGATGGGCTTAAAGTACGGGAATTTCATGAAGGAATATGGTTCGACCGCTTCTCCGATAAATTCCCGGTATTTTGTTGGGTCAATGCATTCGGCGACGGTTTTGCCGTTTTTATCCATTATTCGAATTTTTCCATCGTAATGTTCAAGTCCGCCGTCTGGTGTTACTAAGCCCATATAGTAAGTTGGGAAATTTCCGAAGTTTTCAATTTCTTCTTCAAATCCGTCGAGCATCTTTTTGTACATTGTCAATGTCTGCTGTGTGCTCTCTAAGGCTTCAGGCAGATTAGCGTAGAGATAGTCAGCTCTTTCTTTTGTGAGTGGCCATTTTGCGCCGCCCGGCAGTATCCAGTCGCTTGAATGTATCCGTTTGCCAGCGATTTTTTCGATAATTTCTTGACCGAATTTGCGGAGTTTTATTCCTCTCATCGCTAGTTCTGGATGTTTTTCGATTAAGCCGAAAACGTTTCTTTGCGAGGGGTCAGAATCGAAGCCAAGCAGCAGGTCGGGTGATGAAAGGTGAAAGAAGTTCAGGGCGTGTGATTGAATTAGTTGTCCCATGTGCATTAGTCGTCTCAGTTTTATGGCGGTTTCGGGTGGACTAACGCCGACTATGGCATCACAGGCTTTGGCTGAAGCAAGTAAATGGCTGACTGGACAGATTCCGCAAGATCTTGAGGTTATGCTTGGCATCTCATAGAATGGTCTGCCTTCAGTGAATTTTTCGAACCCGCGGAAGTCAACGACCTTGAATAGTGCTTCCTTCACTGAATCATCAGGGTTTAGTATGATGTTTACTTGAGCATGCCCTTCGATGCGAGTGATTGGGCTAATGGTAATTTCTTTTGCGGCTTGTTCTTTAACCATATTTTGATCTACCCTCCATGACTGGGGTTTTGCCAGTCAACAAATCAGTTAACACATAATTAATCAAGTCAGCGTGAGGTGGGCATCCTGGGATAAAAAAGTCGACTTTAACAATTTCATGCAATGGGCGAGCCTTTATGAGCAGTTTGGGGACTGCAGTTGGAATTGCAGCATTTAGGTCGGCGGGATCTTTGTAAGCGCGTTCTAAAACTGCTTGGTCACTGTGATGCCAGGAATTGCGCAGCGCGGTTACGTTTCCTGTTACTGCGCAATCGCCGAGTGAAATTAGGATTTTTGTTCTTGTACGTACTTTCTTAAGCATTGCTAGTTGCTCTTCGTTTGCAACAGCTCCCTCAATTAGCGTGACATCTACATTTTCAGGGAATTCTTTCACATCAGCAATAGGACTATAGACTAACGATATTTTCTTAGCGATGTTAACCAGTCGCTCGTCTTGATCGAGGAAGGACATGTGACAACCTGAGCAACCACTGAGCCAAACTGTCGCGATTCTAACTTTTGCGTTCATAGTCATTTCCGGTTCCTCCTCGACATGACGAATTCGGCTATAGCTTTGTTTTTAGTGTGGTCAATGGGTTCGCCTTCTATGTAGATTGCACCGACGGGGCAAATTTTGGCGCATTTGCGGCAGGAGGTACAAGAACAAGAATTACCCCAATGCTCATCCATGTCCATAATAACCTGGGAATCTTTGCCGCGCAATTTGAGGTCAAGGGTGTGAACACCTTCGATTTGGTGACATACTCTTATGCAACGTGTACAAAGGATGCATCTGTTTCTGTCGATAACCAGAAAATCATGAGTGGAATCGATTTCGTCGTGGCTCCAATTTCGCTCAAAAATTACGTGATCAACGCCAAGTTGATTTGCCAAGGCTTGCAGTTCACAATGGTCGTTGGCTACACATGAGGAGCAAATGTGGGTGCGCTCTGCCAACAGCAGTTGAATGACCATTTTGCGGTATTCATTCAGTCTGTCTGAGTTAGTTGCTATTTCCATTCCAGGACTTACTGGTGTTATGCAGGCTGGGAAGAGTTTGGGTGACCCGATGACTTCAACAAGGCATAATCGACATCCGCCGTACGGGGTTAGACCTTCGATGCTGCATAATGTGGGAATGATAATTCCATTGTCTTTCGCTGCTTTGAGAATCATGGTGCCTTCAGGAACAGTTACTTCAACTCCGTTGATCTTGACTTTAACAGAACTGAGGCTCATGTTTATTCGTCCTCCTCATCTCTGGTTTTGAAGCATTTGCCGGCTTCGCATTTTTTTTCTACAATATGCTGAATATACTCATCTTTGAAGTAACGTAGAGTTGTAATCACTGGGTTAGGCGCTGTTTGTCCAAGACCGCAAAGGCTCGCGTCTCTGATGAAAACGCTGGATTTCTCCAGAGTTGAAATGTCGCTCATTTCGCCTTGCCCGTGGGTGATTTTGTCAAAGATTTCTTTTTCTCTTGCTAAGCCGGCTCTGCAGGGAGTGCATTTGCCGCATGATTCATCAATACAGAATTCAGTGAAGAATCTCGCAGTGTCAACCATGCATGAGTCTTCGTCAATAACAACTATCCCGCCTGAACCCATGATTGCGCCTACTTTTGTAAGTGAGTCATAGTCAATTGGAGATTCGAGCAGTGTTTCTGGGAGGCAACCTCCTGAGGGTCCGCCGACGAGGACTGCTTTGAATTTTTTGCCGTCTGGGACTCCGCCGCCAATTTCAAAAACAACTTCTCTTAGCGTAATGCCCATTGGCACTTCTATGAGTCCTGGATTTTTTGTTTTTCCTGTTAACGAGAAACATTTTGTTCCGGTACATTTTGGTGTTCCTGTTTTTGAGAACCATAGTCCGCCATTTTGAACGATGAGTGGTATGTTGGCTAAGGTTTCCACGTTCTGGATAAGCGTTGGTTTTTGCCATAAACCTGAGTTTGCTGGGTATGGTGGACGTGGCCGGGGCATCGCTCTGCGACCTTCAACGGAGGCGAGAATTGCTGTTTCTTCTCCTGCAACGAATGCGCCAGCGCCAAAGCGAAGTTCTAAGGTCAAATTTGAAGGTACCGTTTCAAAATGTTATCACCGAGTAAGGTCATGGCTTTTGCTTGAGCAATAGCTTTTTGCAAAGTTTGAATAGCCAGCGGATATTCTGATCGAATGTAAATGTAGCCTTTTTCTGCGCCTATTGCGTAAGCAGCAATCAGCATGCCTTCGATAATGGCGTGTGGATCAGCCTCAGCTAAAGTTCTATTTGCGAAAACACCTGGGTCTCCTTCGTCCAAGTTTGCGACTATGTATTTTGGGGTGTTATGTGACTCTCGCTACAAGAGCCCATTTTTGTCCGGTTGGGAAACCTGCGCCGCCTCGCCCTCTTAGACCGCTTGTCTAAAATTTCGTAAATTACTCCTTGTGGGGTCATGGTTGCTAGGCATTTAGCGAGTGCTGAATAGCCGCCTGCTGAAATGTAATCTTGAATTCTTGAGGGATCAATTTTTCCTGCATTTCGCAAAACTAGCCGATGTTGTTTTTTGAAGTAAGCTTCGTTTTTGTAGAGCATTTCTTTAACTGGTAATCCTAAGAACAATGTGGTCACGAACTATGTCTCTTACTTTTTCAGGGGTAACGCTTTGGTAGAGGTAGTCTCCCGGTTCAATTAGTACTGCGGGACCAACGGAGCATGTGCCGATGCAGCCTGTTCGTGCAACTTTGCATTCATTTTCAACGCCGAATTCTTTTACGGCATCTTCGAAGTCTTTAAAACTTTGAATGCTCCGAATGGTACGCAGCCGCTTGAGCAGCAGACGTTAATGCGGTATTTGTAGGCTCTTTGGAAGTCAATTTCTTGTTCGGCTATTTTTTGAAGATCATCAAGCTTCAGCTTTAACCCCTCCAAGTGCGTTTTTGATTTTTTCTATGACTATTTCGTGAAGTGGCTTTTCCAATCACTTCGTCATCAACCACAATGTTTGGCGCCATTGCGCATGCTCCTATGCAGCGAGTGATAAGTAGGGAAAGTTTGCCGTCGGCTGTGGAGCCTCCTCGTTTTAGGTTGAATTCTTGCTCGATATCTTCAATAATTTGCTCAACCTCTTTAACATAGCAAGCGGTTCCTAAGCATCCGGTTACCACATGTTCGCCTGGTTTTCTAAGTTTGAAAAAGCTGTAGAAAGTTGTAACGCCGTAAACGTGGCTTGGAGGAAGATTCAGTGATTCTGCAATATCCATAAGTAAATCCTTATCCAAGTACCCGTAAATTTCTTGGGCGCTATGGAGAATTTCTATAAAGGCATTTTCTTGATAATTATGTTCTTTAAGAATTTTTTCAAGCATTTTCGCGTCGTTTATCTTCTGCAGCCAAGAGCTTTGTCCTCCAACAGTGTTTTGCGCATCCTTAACACACGGTTAGGCTTACAGAAAATAGGGATATAAAAAACTATATGAGAACAATTGACAAACTCGTACGAAAACAAATTGTGAAAATAATTAAGATTTGATGGTTTAGTTGCCAACAAACATTATTTGTTGACAACCATAAAAATTCTGATGTTAATTTGGAGGAATTAGGCGGATGTTGCTTCTTGCTGTTTTGTACGACTTTATTTTCTTTAGGGATGGGTGTTTCTTTCTTTAGCTGTTCCTTGGGTGGTTCAGGCAATGATTTGTCTAGTAAGCATCGGGGGTCTATGTCTTCGTTTTTCAGGTTAAGTGATGCTTTGACTGTGCCGTCGCTTAAGTATTCGATTTTGAAGCCCATTTTCTTTATTAGACTTAAAGCTCTGTAGTTGTCTGGCAACATGATTGCGTAGACGCTTTCAACGCCTTTTTCTTTTGCAATGTCAAGGACGTAATCGACCATTTTTGTTCCTAAACCTAAGCCTTGCCAGTAGTCGCTCACAATGAAAGCCATTTCACTGCTTTTTCCATCTGATTCAATGCTGACGCGGCTACACCGAGAATTTTTCTTTTTCCATTTTCAACAATTTCGGCAACAATTGCGACTTCTCGGTCATAATCAACATTGCAGTAGCGCACTCGAACTTCATGTGGAGTGTCTTTGAGCATTTGGAAGAATCGGTATCGTATGGATTCTTCTGAGAAGCTTTGGAACATTTCCAGCCACATGGGTTCATCTTCTGGTTTTATGGGCCGCAGCAGTACTTCTTGGCCGTTTTTTAGTTGCCATAGAATTTCGTATTTTTTTGGGTAAGGACTGATAACCATGTGCTCGTGTGGTTCAAATTTCTTGCAGACTGTATCTTTGTCAATTACTATGCGGGCGTCAAGAATGCATGCTTCTTTCTCGTTGATCAAGAGTGGGTTGATGTCAATTTCTTTTATTTGTGGGAAATCAACGAGTAACTGAGAGAATAGCAGCATGGTTTCGTCGAGTTTTTTGAGGTCAACTGGGGTTGAACCTCGGTAGCCTTTGAGAATCGGTAAACTTTTGTTTCTTCCATCATGCGGTGAATAAGCGTTGTGTTTAGTGGTGGAAGCCCGATTGAGTAATCTTTGAAGAGTTCTACGCCGACGCCGCCCATGCCGAATAGTATTACTGGACCAAAGACGGGGTCGGTTTTTCCGCCGATGATGATTTCTTAGCCTTTCTTTTCAATCATAGGTTGAACGGTAACACCGATTATTTGGGCGTTTGGATTGTATGCTGTTGCTCTTTGGATTAGAACTTCGAAGGCTTCGCGGACTTCGTTTGGTGTGTTAACGTTTAGGATTACTCCGCCTGCATCGCGTTTTATGGATGATTTGGGGTGACAGAATTTTAAGTACAACTGGGAAACCCATTTCTTGGGCAAATGTAACTGCTTCTTCGACGTTGTTTGCAGCTGCGGTTCTTACGATTGGGAAATTATAGTATTTGAGTACTTTTTTGGCTTCATCTTCAGTTAGAACTTCTCGGCCTTCAAACGCAGCGTTTCTTAGATATGACCATGATTGGGCGTTTGGGTGGTGAGGCGTCAACTGGTAATTCTTCAGGGGTTTCGTAGAGAAGTTCGATGTTGCGTTGGTATTCGTACATGTACATGTATGTTTTGATTGCTTGCTCAGGAGTGGAGTAGGTGGGAATGTTGTTTGCGTTTAAGATGCTGTTTGCTTCTTGAACTGCGCCAAAACCCATAAACGAGGTTAAGATTGTTTTGTTTTGGTAAGATTTGTTGCGTACAAGTTCAACTATGTTTTTGGCTATTTCAACTGATTCTGAAACTGCTTGCTGAGTGAAAATAATCAAGATTCCATCAATGTTTTCGTCGTTAAGGCAAGCTTCAAGTGCGGCTTTGTAACGGTCAGCTTTGCATCTCCTAAGAACGTCAACGGGGTTACCGTGGCTCCAGAAAGGAGGCAGAACAGCGTTAAGAGAATCCAAGATTTTCTGGCTTAACTTTGCCAATTTGCCGCCTGCAGCAATCAAAGCGTCAGTTGCCATAACGCCTGGTCCGCCAGCGTTAGTTATTATGGCTAAGTCTTGGTCCTTTTGGCAATGGTTGAGTTCCTAAAACTTCTGCGGCGTTAAATAAGTCAGCAATTTCGTTAACTCGAACAATGCCTGCACGTTTGAATGCTGCATCATAAATGTCATCTTCCCCTGAAAGTGAACCTGTGTGGGAAGCTGCTGCTTTTGCGCTTTCCGCGAATTTGCCTGATTTAACAACAATTATGGGTTTGGTTCTTGCAAAGTGCCTTGCTGCACTCATGAATTTGCGGGCTTCAGTTATGCCTTCTACATACATCAGTATGCTTTTGGTTTTTGGGTCGGAACCAAAATAATCAATTAGGTCGCCAAAGTCAACGTCAATCATGGAGCCGACTGAAACGAAGTTGCTAAAGCCGATGTTTTCATGGATTGCCCAGTCAAGAATTGCTGAGCCTAAAGCGCCACTTTGAGACAGAAAAGCGACGTTGCCTGGTTTTGGCATTTTATCCAAAAAAGTAGCGTTAGGTTTGCTCGGGGCGAATAATTCCGATGCAGTTTGGACCAATAACTCGGATGCCATATTTCTTGGCTATTTCAAGAATTTTCTGTTCCAAAGCTTTGCCTGCGGGACCTGTTTCCTTGAAGCCTGCAGAAACAATGATTACGCCTTTCACATTTGCCCTTCCACATTCCTCCATAACGTCTGGAACGGTTTTGGCAGGCGTGGCAATCATAGCTAAATCAACAGGTTCTGGAATCTCATCGACTGATTTGTAAGTTTTAACTCCCTAAAATTTCTGGTTTGCGAATGTTAACAAAGTAAACTTTGCCAGCGATAGCCCATTTGGGTAAAATTTTTAACAATGGCGTAGCCAACTGAACCTTCAGCGTCGCTGGCCCCGACGATGGCTACATTTTGAGGGTCGAAAATCTTATCAAGATTTAATGTTCCCA
This sequence comes from Candidatus Bathyarchaeota archaeon, assembly GCA_963729805.1. Lineage (GTDB taxonomy): Archaea > Thermoproteota > Bathyarchaeia > Bathyarchaeales > Bathycorpusculaceae > Bathycorpusculum. The sequence goes on from CAVSPH010000014.1 coordinate 32,934, forward strand.
TTTTGATTTAACCTTCTGAGTATCGTCGTATATAACGGCATAAATTAAGCTTATTGTTTAATTTAATTGATTTTATGAATCCTCAACATAAAAAAAAAGACTAATGTTTAAGGTTTGCATTTTTGAGGAAACAGCGCTTGAAATTTGACTTATTGGAAATACTTTTTGATTTCGCTAAGCGAAAGAACAACAACGCCATTAGCAGATTAACATTTGTTCTGCTTTCTCAACATTGCTAGGACGAAGAATCAATGCAACTTTGCCGTCCACATGAATAGCTGATGAATAAGCATATTCTATGTTAATGCCTCCATCGCCTAAAATTTTGGTTATCTTTGAAAGCGTTTCTTTAGCAGAAATGAAAATAGCTGTTACCTCCGTGTTCTTTTTGGATTTGGCAAGGTTAAAATCAGCATCTTCCAAGAACTTTGTGGCTTTTTCAGGTTCTTCAGTTATCAACCGCACTAAGCCAAATTCGCCTGCGTCAGCAATTGACAAGGCGAAAACTTTCATTTGTTGTTGATCAAGCTTCGACATGACGTCAAAAAGGGAACCCGGATGATTATCAAGAAAGACACTTACTTGAGTTATAGGCAAATATGACACCGATAGTTCAATGGTTTTAAACAATATTTAACTTTAACCCAACCAGCTAAATTTGAAGGTTTATTCAGAATGTTTACTGATTTAATCTTAAAGTTTTGCCAGACGAAGTTAAGGACAGTTTTGTACCAAATGATACACAAATATCATAATTTGTGACATAAATGTCGCAATATTTAATAGGTATCTGGCAGATAGAAAAGTCATCCCTGAAAAAGTGAAAAATGATGATTAACCCTTTAAAATCAAATTTGCAAAATAAGAATAACAAAACCAAATGTCCAGACTGTGATTCAGAACTAAACTTTCCCTGCAATGTAGAAAAAGGGGAAGTTCTGAGCTTGTCCTGGTTGTGGACTTGAACTCGAAGTTAAGAAAATATCCGATGGAGGTGAATGCTTAGATCTTCAAGAGTTAATAATTGAAGGCGAAGATTGGGGCGAATAAGATTATTCGCTAAATTTCACACGTTTTTAAATGCTTTTCTTATTTTTTTCTTTAAGTTTTCAAGTAGAACACACTAAACAAAATTAACTTTGTTAATTGAACAAAATTTTTGCCAAGAATCCTTCCGCTGAAAACTTTGGTATGAATCAGCATTTTTACCAAACTTTATATTTGAACTTTGGATATTCCTTGCTAATCGGAGAATAGTAAATTTGCTAAAGTGCACCGAAGTCTCTAAGCAGTTTGGAGGACTTCAAGCATTAAAGAAGGTTGATTTCATTGTTAATAGCAATGAGATAACTGGGCTTGTTGGACCTAACGGTTCAGGCAAATCCACATTGTTGAATCTAATCAGTGGCGTTTACAATCCAGATTCTGGGCAAATCGTTTTTTTAGATGAAGACATCACAAAGCTTCCGCCGTACAGGATTTGCGCTAAAGGGATAACGAAAACGTCGCAGACTGTTCAGTCTTTTCCAGAAATGACAGCTGTCGAAAACGTGTTAACAAGTGTACTTTTCAACGAGAAAAAATCAGCTGGCAAAATTGATGCCTTATCTAAAGCTCAAGAATTATTAGATTTTGTTGGATTAAGTAAAGAAAAATTTGATGTGAAAGCAAAAAGTCTAAATGTTGTTGAGTTGCGACGTATCCAGCTTGCTAAGGCTTTAGCAACCAGTCCTAAGTTGTTGCTTTTGGATGAGTTACTTACTGGTTTAACTCCTGCAGAATGCGATGAAGCCATTGAACTTATCAAACGAATTAACAAACAAGGAGTAACTATTCTCATAGTTGAACATGTTATGAGAGTGATAATGGGATTATGTGATCGGGTAATTGTTTTGCATCATGGCGAAAAAATTTGTGATGGAACACCTAAACAAGTATGCACTGATGAAGATGTAGTGAAAGTGTATTTAGGAAAAAGATTCACATTTTCTGAGGAGTAAAAATGCTGGAAGTCCAAAATATATCGGCGGCATATGGCATGGTGCAAATACTCCGCGATGTAAGTTTCAAAGTAGAAGAGAAAGAAATCCTCAGCATCATAGGACCTAACGGAGCGGGAAAAACAACTCTTGTGAAAACAATCATGGGGTTTTTGCACCCAAAAACAGGAACAATTAAGTTTAAAGGCGAAAACATCGAGAAACTGCCAACATACGAGATAGTTAAGAAAGGTTTGACCATGATTCCTGAAGGGAGAGAAATTTTTCCTCGAATGACAATTGAGGAAAATCTGATGCTGGGTGCCTACACAATAAAAGATAAAGCTAAAATTAAGGAATCAAAGGAAAATGTTTTCCAGATTTTTCCGGTGCTGAAAAAGAAAGAAAAAGCTTTGGCGCAGACGCTTAGCGGTGGTGAGCAGCAGATGTTAGTTATTTGTCGAAGTTTAATGTCTAATCCTCAGCTTCTGATTTTGGATGAGCCTTCTTTAGGTTTGGCGCCGATTATAGTAGAAAAAGTGTTAGATACTATACGTACAATCAATGATGAAGGGGTAACGATTCTGCTTGTGGAGCAGAACATCCATGATTCATTAAATGTCGCGGACCGCGGTTATGTTTTGGAAGAGGGTCAAATTGTTTTGGAAGGGAAAAGTAGGGAACTTTTATCTAATAGTCATATAAAAGAAGTGTATCTAGGCCTTTGATTAAGAGAGGTAAAGAGCAATGAGTGGCAATTACTGGAACGAAAAAATCGAAACCATGCCTTCAGAAGAATTAAGAAAGCATCAACTTACAAAGCTAAAGAAAATGGTCAAGCATTGTTATGATAATAGCAGTTTTTATAAGAAGAAATTTGATCATGCTGGCTTAAAACCTGAAGACATTAATTCACTCGATGATCTTAGGTTAATTCCTTTCACAACGAAAGCCGATTTAAGAGACAATTATCCTTTTGGCATGGTCGCTGTTAAATCTGATGAAATTTGTGAGATTCATGCTTCAAGTGGAACAACTGGAAATCCAATCGTTGGTGCTTATACGAGAAGCGACATGGATGTTTGGCAAGAATTAATGGCAAGATCCATCTACACTGCAGGTGGAAGAAAGGAGGATGTTATCCATATCGCTTATGGATATGGATTGTTTACTGGCGGTTTAGGCTTTCATTACGGGGCTCAAGAGATTGGAACCAAAATTATCCCTGCAAGCGGGGGAATGACCCAGAGACAAATAAAACTCATGAAAGACTTGGGCGCCACCATTTTAGCTTGTACGCCAAGCTTTGCAGTTTATCTGGCTGAAACTATGGTTCAAGAAGGCATTGATGTTAAGAAAGAGCTAAAACTTAGATCCGGAATGTTTGGGGCGGAACCGTGGTCTGACAAGATTAGGGAAAGAATTCAGAAAGAGTTGGGGATTGAAGCTTTTGATATTTATGGATTAACTGAATTATGTGGTCCAGGTGTTTCTGTTGAATGCAGTGTGCACAATGGGTTACATATTGCTGAAGACCATTTTATCGTTGAAACGATTAATCCCGACACAGGTGAAGTTTTGCCTCCTAGAGAAGAAGGTGAATTAGTGTTCACAACGCTCAGCAAAACAGGCTTACCATTGCTAAGATACAGGACCAGAGATATCTCCAGAATTAAAACCGAAAAATGTAAGTGCGGACGTACGCATGCTCGAATGATGCGTGTTCATGGAAGATCGGATGACATGTTAATTGTGCGTGGAGTAAACATTTTCCCTTCACAGATTGAGTTTGCAGTGATGTGTTTCTCTGAATTAGCTTCTCAATACCTGATAGTGCTTGATAGACCAGGAGCTTTAGATACGTTTGTAGTTAAGGTTGAACTGTCAGAAACAGCTGCTAAAGATCCACAGCTTGACTTGAATGCTTTAAAGAATAACATAATGCAGCAAATTCATATTGTTACGGGATTGTCCGCTGATGTTGAAATCGTTAAGCCAGGCGAGCTTCCGAGAACAGAGGGAAAAGCAAAGAGAGTTTTGGATTTGCGCCAAGGCAAGATGTAAAGGATCAACCTATGACTTCCAAGATTGGAGTAGATAAGCCGGGCAGTTTTGCCTTGCTCAATGGCGACGAGGCTGTTGCAAGAGGTGCATTGGAAGCTACCGTAAAAGTTGCAGCTTCGTACCCTGGAACGCCAGCTACTGAAATTTTGGAAACCATTGCTGAATTTTCAAAAGATTTTGGCATTTATGCTGAATGGAGCGCCAACGAGATTGTAGCTGCAGAAGTTGCTGCAGGCGCTTCGATGACTGGAGTTAGAGCTATTGTTTCCATGAAACACGTGGGTCTAAACGTTGCAGCTGATGCGGCAATGACTTTGGCTTATACTGGGGTTGAAGGCGGCATGGTTTTTGCAGTCTGCGACGATCCAGCGCTGCACAGTAGCCAAAACGAGCAAGATACAAGATACTTTGCTGTTCACTCAAAGTTGCCTTTGCTTGATGCTGGCAGTCCCCAAGAAGCTTTGGATATGGCTAGGGATGCGTTTGAGCTGAGCGAAAAATTGCATTTACCAGTTATTTTGCGGCTCACAACTAGGGTGGCACATGGCAAGGCTAGAGTGAGATTGGGAGAGTTGCAGAAAATCAAACGGAAAGTTGAGTTTGATAAGAAAGGCTCAAAATGGGTGATGGTTCCGTCTAACGCAATTCGACAGCATAGAATTTTAGAAAGACAGGCTCGCCGAAGCAAAGAAGCTTGCTGTAAATTCCAGATTTAATGTGATCGAGGATAATAGTTGTGAAATAGGAATTATTGGAAGCGGGGTAGGTTACTATTACGCTCGGTCAATATTGGATTCAAAAAAGTTTTCATGGCTAAAGCTGGGTTTCGTTTATCCGTTTCCAGAAGAATTTAGTCAAGAAATTTGCTTCGAAGGTTAAGAAGCTTATTGTTATTGAAGAATTGAGGCCATTTGTTGAAGAAAACATTCAACGGTTGGGTTTCCAAGTAATTGGGAAAGAGTCAGTTAGGTTTAGAAGAGATTGGTGAATTTACACCTGATAATGTGCGTCGAGCTTTTGCAACCTTAGAATTAGCTGAGAAGGAACAAGCGCAAGAGGTTTTGGATTTGCCTCCTAGACCGCCAGCGCTTTGCCCAGGATGCCCTCACAGAGCATTCTATTACTCGTTAAACATGGTTAATCAACATATCAATTGTGACACCGACAAATGTGTTGGCTGCGACATATGCGAGTATACCTGTTCGTTTGAAAAAGAAAAAGTGTTCAATCCACTTAAATCGAGAATTCGTTCGGTAAGAATTGGGCAAACCTTCAACACGGCAGTTACTTGTAAGGCATGCAAGAATGCTCCATGCATAATTGCTTGCGAAGAAAAAGCTTTGACACAGAATGAAATGGGCGCTATTTTGGTTGATGAACAAAAATGCAATGGGTGTGGGTGGTGCATTGAAGCTTGCACTTATGGTGCGATAACGTTGCATCCTAAAACGGGTAAAGTAATTATTTGTGACATGTGTAACGGCGATCCTAAGTGCATTCCTTTTTGTCCTGAAAGTGCTTTGAGCTTAACAGGAAAATCAGATGACAAAATTGTTACAGGCGACATTGGCTGCTACACTTTTGGTGTCTTACCTCCAATAAACAGTGTTCAAACATGTTTGTGTATGGGTGCGGGAATTTCACAAGCCGCAGGGATGTTTCATGCTGGCGTAAAACAGAAGGTGTTTGCAGTTATCGGCGACTCTACGTTTTTCCATGCAGGAATGCCTGGACTGCTTAACCTTGCGTACAATAAAGCGAATGTATGCGTGATAATTATGGATAATACCACTGTTGCCATGACCGGGCATCAGCCAACACCAAGTTCTGGAAAAACCGCCATGGGCAATGACGCTAAAATAATTAGAATTCAGGATGTTGCGAAAGGTCTTGGGATAGAAAAAGTGGATGTCGTTGATCCATTTGACCTTATAGCTACTTCAGAGGCAATTAGGCAAGCTCAAGATTACAATGGACCATCAGTTATTATTTCTCAGAAGCCTTGTCCGCTTTTGGTTGAGAGGGGTAAAGCGCGAGAAGTTTTGGAAAAATGTAATGCTTGCGGAGTTTGTGTGAAGGCTTTCGGTTGCCCAGCCATTTCTTTGTCCGGTGAGCGTGTTGAGATAGATGCGACACTTTGTTATGGTTGCGGTGTCTGCGAGAGTGTTTGTCCTTTTGAAGCAATAGGAGTAAAGAAAGATGAAACTTGACGTAGTTTTCAGCGGTGTCGGGGGCCAAGGTGTTGTGGTTTTAAGTGATATTTACTGTGAAGCTGCGATGTTAGATGGATTTGATGTTGCAAAAGCAGAGATTCATGGTATGGCGCAACGTGGAGGGTCGATTGTTGCTTATGCGCGAATTGGTGATAAAATTGAGTCTCCACTGATTGAAACTGGCAAAGCTGATGTGCTAGTTGGGTTTGAAATTCTTGAAACTGCAAGAGCACTTCCAATGCTAAAGAAAAATGGCAACGTAATTGTTAACATGAAGTATATCCCGCCAAGCTGCAACGTATCAGGGGTTAAACCTAAGAAAACGGAAGAATTAATGCAAATTTTGCGGTCGAAAGCAAATGTTCATGAAGTAGATGGTATAGGCATAGCTGAGAAATTAGGAAATTTGTTAGTTGTGAATACTATTCTTCTTGGAGCCTTGTCTGCTCTTCCAGAAATTCCAATCAAAGAAGAATCGTTCCACCAAGCCAATAGCGGGCAGGCTTAAGGAGAAATATGTAAGTTTGAATTTGAAAGCGTTCCAGCTAGGCAGAGAAATCCGTGTTATTCAGTTAATTTTATTAGCAGTTGGGTTGAATATAGCCAAGAAAAAATGAGAGGATGTAAGTTTGAATAAGAAAATACTTGCCCTAATTGTCGTTGTAATAATTATCATTGCAGCTGTTGCAACCCTAGAATTAACAATGCCAGGAGCCTCACCTAACGCCAGAGCTATAAACATAGGCTTAGTTGCCCCGATATCGAACTCGCCAGTCGGTACAGATATGCAAAGAGCAGCAGAATTAGCTGTGAACGAAATTAACCAAGCAGGCGGCGTCTACGTTTCAAGCTGGCATACCCACGTAAACATTACTTTGACAAATGTTGACACAATCGATGACGCTCCAGGCAACGCAGTTACTCCAGTAACGAAAGCGGTGACATCAGAGGGCGTTGACATGCTAATTGGCGGATATGGAAGCGCAGGAACTCTTGCCGACGAAGTCGTAGCTATCAATAACAAGGTACCATTCATAATAACTGGTGCCTCGAACCCTCTTGTCACTACAAGAGGACCACAAGGTGACTATGGTGGTGATGGCCCAAACGGAGCCAATAGCATTTCTGACGCGGATGGAATGAGTTACGTATTTCACTATTGCACAACAACCTACGACTACACTAAAACAATTGTTGACTTTTTTGCTACTCAGATGAAACCAATGGTTGCAGCTGACCGAAATTTCAGTCTTGCAATTTTTATCGAAATGACGCTTTCGGACAAGGTGTAGATGCGGCAACTAAATATTGGATACAAAATGAAAGCCTACCAATTACTGTGGTTTCAGAGAGAAATTATGACCCCTGCTATTACGAACTATCAAACTGACTTGACTGTAGTTCAGGCGGCAAAGCCAGATGCAGTGATTATCGCTGATAACCCTGATAAAACACCGTTAATAATTCAGCAAGGATGGAACGACGTTGGACTAAAAACAGTTTATGTTGCAATCGAAAATAATCAAGACCCAACATTCTACAATTTACTTGGAAGCGCCGGGAACGGACAACTTATGGAATCAAAGATGGATCCGTTCATGACACCTTCATATTTACCAGCTGTACAGGCATATTCGCAGAAATTCTACCAGACATACGGCGTCTATCCCGGAATGATGGGTGCAGACACATATGATGCATTCTACATCGCTAAGGCAGCAATCGAAAGTGCAGGAACCGTAGATAAACCATCAGTAAGAACGGCATTAGAAAACACTGACATAAACCAAATGCTCGTCATGACACAAAACTGGCAAAATACAGTTCAGTTCAGGCGTTGACTGGCATCAGATAAAGCCAATAACCTTCATTGAACAACTCGTTTGGAATTCAACATCGAACAAACTCGAGTCGCAAATAGTTTGGGCGCCAACGCGCACAATAAGCAACTTCACACCATCAACCTTCAAACTGCCAACAGGCTATCAAGCAGGAAGCTAAACAATTGGTTTCCAAATTTTTTTATTTTTTTTAGATTCTAATCTGATATGTTTTAAATAGCTAATCGAGAATATATGTGCCAAGCGCCTGATAATGGGAGAATGAAGGAAAAAGGTTCCGATGACATAACTGAATTAACAATCGTTTTAACTTTAATCTGGGGAGTTGCAATCGGAAGCATCTACATGCTGCTTGCAACTGGGTTAAACATTATTTTCGGCGTTATGAAATTGGTGAATTTTGCACATGGACAATTTCTTATGATAGGAGCTTTCTTAACTTGGACCATTTCAGTAGCAACTGGCTTAAACGCTTACAAGCAATTCTTATTTCCATGGTGTGGTTGCTGCACTTAGGTGTTGTTGTTGAAAGACTAACGTTTCGCCGAGTTCTTGGTGGGATAAGCTGAACGAAATTTTTGTAAGTCTTGGCTTAATTTACATTTTTGAGAATGTTGCTTTGCTTTTATGGGGTGATTGTCGCAGCGTATTGTCAGTCCTTTCAGTGGTTTGAGTTTGGATTTAAAGACTTTTTCCATCACGTATGACCGATTATTGCTGTTTTTGTTGTGGTTGCAGTATTGGTTGCTTTTGGCTTGTTAGTTTATAGGACAAAGATTGGGTTGGCAATGCGAGCGACAAGTCAACTAAATTTTACTGCTATCGCTTATGGGCATTAACGTTGAGAGGATTTACATGATTACTTTTGCTTTGGGCGCAGCGATGGCTGCGGCCTCTGGCGGGCTTTATGGGATAATTTTCTCGTTTGATTATTCAAAGTGGCGCAATTCCCACAATTATAGCCTTTGCCATAATAATTCTTGGTGGATTAGGAAGTATTCGCGGCGCCATAATAGGTGCATTACTATATGGAATTGCAGAGCAGATGGCCACGTTGTTTCTAGGAGGAATATGGTCTAGCGCGATTGCATTTGCCCTGCTTATAATTGTTCTCATAATCAAGCCTAACGGGTTATTCGGGGAGAAAGGGGAATAGACATGCAAATCAACAAAAACTCTCCGATTACTTCCTGTCACAAAAGTATTCAGTTTTATCGATTTCGTTTGTAATTTTGGCGTTGATTCCCGTATTCATAACGGATAGCTTTTTCCTGTTTATTTTTACACTGATATTTATTTTTGCCATTTACGCTGCAAGCTGGAATTTTCTTGCTAATTCAGGGCAAGGTTCGCTTGGTCATGCTGTGTTTTTAGGAATTGGCGGTTTTGCTTCAGCGATCATTGGAGGCGAAGTGCGTTAGCCGTAATTGGGTTTTTAGGGGTAGATGCGATGCCAATTGGAGCATTATCGGTTTTATTCAAGTTCAGTGCTTCTTATCAGGAGGTTTGATTTCGGCAGGGATCGGTTTACTGGTTGGTTTAGCTTGTGTCAGATTGAAAGCTTGGTATTTGGCAATGGTAACGTTTGGTTTTTCGGTCATAGCGACACTCTTTCAAGTCAATTTGATTCATTCACACATGGGATAAAGGGTTTTCACCTATAATTTTAGTGCCTAGGGGGCTATTCCATTCTACATTTTAGTGATTTCTTTCACCGTGTTATCCATCGGCGTTATGTATTTGATAATGAAGTCTCGGATAGGCTTAGCTTTCAGAGCGATTCATGGTAACGAGGCAGAGGCCAGAATGATAGGAATTAACACTGCAAAGTACAAGTTGATTGCTTTACGTTATCAGCACTTTTTTCGCGGGCATAGCAGGTGGCTTATACGTTTACTTCAATGGGTATGTTCATAACTCGATTTTTTCGCCTGCTAACTCATTTATGCCATTAATAATGACTGTTATCGGGGGTTTAGGAACCGTTAGCGGACCGATTATCGGCTCGATTTTCCTCACGTCAGTCCAGCAGATTCTAGTAAATCCAAGTGTAACCAGACTTTGAATCCATCTATTGGACCCATACTTCCCTACAGTGGGCTACGTTGGTCCACCATTAACATGACTTGCTCATTGGCGTAATCTGCTGGTAATAGTCATCTTTTCGTCCCAAAGGTTTGGATCGCCGTTGCTGCGCAAATTCTACAAATACATAGTAACCGATGAAAAAGAAGGTAACTAAATGAAAGGGAGCAGATTGTTTCGCCGAAGACATTAGGCATCAAAGTTTTAGAAGCTAAAGATGGTTACGCAAAAGTAACAATGAAAGTCGAGAAAGAACCACACGAACGCATTGGGATTCACTCATGGCGGAGCAATCTTTTCCTTGGCAGATTACGCTTTTGCGCATGCTTGCAACTTTGGCGATAACGTGGCGGTCGCAGTGCAAGTCAGCATAAACTTTCTAAAACCCTCGGTTGAAGGTGACACACTTGACAGCTGAGGCGGTGAGGGTTTCGGATGGTAAAACCATGGGGTTGTATCAGGTAACGGTTAAGAAATGGGGAAAGGCTTGTGGCTTCGTTTACGGGGTTAGCATTCAAAAAATAATTCAGCGACCAAGCACTAAATACTTATAATAGAAAAAGCTATAGAGCCAACAATATTTTTATGTGGGTCTAAACCCTAGATTCAAGGTGCTGGGGTGGCCGAATCGTTCAGGCGACAGCCTGCAGAGCTGTTATATATGGGTTCAATTCCCATCCCCAGCTCCACTGGATTCTTAAAAGCAACTTGAATCAACTTTCTTTTTCTAAGAACAAAAGGTTTAGTTTTTGGCTATTAGGCTGCACACCTAAATTAGGGTAAGCAACGATAGATTTTTCAACAGCGTTTTCCGACTGTTACGACCTGCCAAAGCATCCACAACCTTCTTTGATCTCTAACCCGAAATCCAACACGCTTAAAAGTTTCCTTTATTGCACTGGGATCATTGGTTTCAAAATAGTGGATAAGCTTGGATAATCCTAGCGGTAACCAAAAATCGGCGAGAAACAACAAACCGCCTGCTTGCAAAACACGTTTTATTTCTCTCAGACCTTTCTCTTGATCTTGCCAGTGATGAAAGGAAGCCGTGCTGAAAGCGAGATTAACTGATTTGTCAGGTAAAGGCAATGATTCAGCCTGGCTAATGTAGAATTTGGCCTCGGGCATTAATCGTCTGGCGTTTTCTATCATTCCGTTGGCTGGATCAACGCCAATAAACTGTGCTTCGGGCCAGTATTTTCTGGCTTTGCGGAGCAATCTCCCAGTCCCACAACCGATGTCTAAAACGGTGTTAGGGGTGTGTTCCTTTTCAGCCATTTTCAGTACGCGCCTCTGCAATCGGTCAAAAAGAAACCATTGCCCCCATGAATTCTCATAAGTCAAAGACCAATGATTGAAGTGTTCGTTATCATTCGTTTTCTTTTCAGCCATGCTCGCTTCTCAAAGGGCAATTACTCTTTGTTTTTTTTAAGTCTTGTTGTTCTTCCTCAAGTTGCCATACTTAAGATCTCTTGCAGGATGTTACCCTTTTAAAGGATTGTGGATTTCATTTTTATTAGCAAGATAGCAAACTGGATGATCCAAGGTAATAAGTATTCAAACCTCTTCTTTAAACCATAAAAATGGAAGGGAATCTAACCTCAACCCAAAAGCCAATCCCCACTACAAAAACTAATATGAATGATTAGGGTGCGGTTCCCAACAAAAGCTGCGCACTTCATTTTGTGTCGGTTCAAATCGTCAATATTACTCAGAATCAAAACATATTCATGAAGGAGTGGGTTCAAATCCAAGCAACTGTTTCGTCAGACGAAAATTAACTATGAGTTTTTTTGTTTTAATTACTGAACTTTAATGAGCAAGTATTAAACTGATTAATGCAGAGCTGTGAATAAGCTTGAAGGCTGTTAATGAATCGCTAAGCATCAATATGAGAATTGCAGTCGGTTTGCTTGAGTTATTTCTTGTGGCGATCATTCTTGCTTTCTTAGCTACTTTCGCAACTGGCACAACTGAGATGCGACTTCTGTCAGTAGCTTTCATAACTCCAATCATTATCTTGAGCATAGTTTTTATTTACTATTGTCGAAGAAAAAAGGTTTGGAGTTACGCTGGAGCTTCAATTTTGGGAGCATTAGGAGTCATTCTACGAATAGTCGTAAGCACTCAACCTAGTCTCGAAGTGGGTGGTGGTCTGCCAGTAGGCGTCACTGCGCTATACATAGTTCTAGGTGCTATAAGTTTCATTAAAGAATTACGAAGCAATGCTTGAATTGCAACAAAGAAAGAAATAGCATGAAACAAACTCTTCTTCATCTAAAAAAAGAAAAACCGACCTCGTAATTTAGTAGTAAGCTAGATTGAAGTAATTGAACTCACAAACTAAAACAGAATTTCTGTAAGCTTGGTTATAGTGTATCACTTTTGGAACTAAAGATAGGCTGGTCATTTGATAAGATTACTTTAGCCCCACAGTATTCACATTTCAATTGCTCTCTGTTTAAGGGGGCTCCACATTCTGGGCACTTCAATTGTACTACAGTTTGATTTCTAAGTGTATTTTTATCCGGATTATTATCGTCATGTTCTGAAGACCCAACAATCCCTAGGTCAATTTGTTCATCATGTTCCAGCATTTCCTCTTGCTTATCAAATTGAATATTAAATTGCTCTATGTAATCTGGAGATTGAGCTTCTAAATCTGCAGGTTTACGCTTAATTATTGACATCTGATTCTTATCATCGCTTTATACTCAGTATACTTTTAAAACTTGCCACTCAAATAAGAAATGCAAAAGCGTAATAGCAACTTGATCAAGAGACAAATAAAGAAGAAATAGAAAATAAATAGAAAAATTAGTGAAGAATTGTGTCAGTTAGTACTTTCATCGCTTACTCACTGTTTGTGTTAGCTGACTCGGCAATGTAAATTGGTTTATCTTGGTTATTAGTAAAATCGTTCAAGAACCACCGATACAGGGTAACTGCTTTTTTAATTCTAATAGCTCCATTCGTTTATGTTCTTGTTAATGCTGGCAACTTCTTCAACTTGTTGTGGATATTAATATTTACTCCATTTTATGGTTTGATCGTCATGATTATGGTTTATCCAACATTCATGTTGCTATATTATGCTATAACTTTTGGAAGCCTACTTGTCTTATTCGTTTCAAGAAAAAAGCTAAAGCGATTGATAACGAAAGAGTATTGAAGGTTTTATTTTTGAACTTTTTCAGGAAAACAACAAGAAAAAGTGCTTTTTTGATTTAATCACGTCTTAATGCCAAAAAAATCTTTTAAGCAAAGTTCGCATGTAAAAAACTGATCGGAATGCAAATAATTATCAAGATTGGACCCAATGTGATGAAATTATTTTGGGCATTAATTGCCTTATTAGGTGTCATCTTAGTAAGTTCAGGTTTCTTTAATGGATTTTCAGGCTTGCAGAGTTTTGGTGAAACAGGGGTAAACCAAACAATGGCTTCTTCACAAATAAGTGGTGGCATTGTTTTGTTTGCTCTTGGTTTTGCGATGGTTGCGGTGGGTTATATTGGAGTTCGAGGAAGAATAATATTCATTTCAAATGATGAGATAAAACAGAACCCTTCTTAGACTAAAAAAAGCTGAGAATAATGAGCATCAAAAAAATAAATGCACATTGGAGAAGAAAACAAGTCCAAAGAGTTAGGAGAAGAGCTAAGAACCGATTTTTTAGATTTAGAGTATTAAGAGGCTATAATTGTGCCCAAATTTATAGTCGCCCTATAAAGGGAAATCATGCCGAAGAGAGACTAAGAAGGAAATACAATAGAAGAAAACATAAACCATTTTTTCCTTCACCTGCAGTATAGCCAAGAAACTTGGGATGATAAGGACGAAAGCTAGCCAGAAAACTTGAAAAGTAAACACATAAACAAGCATTCGAACCAAAACACACATAGGCAAATCATGTAACCTGAATTAGCAGTAGGAAGAAAACAAATTGTCGGATCTCGCCAATAGCTGTGAATATTTAACAAGTGAGAAATTATGTCAAGCAGTCTCTGAAAGCGAGAAAGCAAAGGCAAACAGGCAAGTTAGATGCAAAAATGACGAGAAAACAACCTGTTGCTACCTTTGCATGTTTGTATAGATTGCGCGACACACTGCCAATTTTTAGGGAATACTGAAAATGAACCCATATCAATTGAGGTCTCAAAAAATCGAGACCGAAAACATATTCATCAATCACAATAAAATCAAAGAGGACAAGACGGAAAATGGCCTTAGCTCCTTTTTGCTCTTTATGTAATGTCGAAATGTCTCAAACTCGAACCAAACTCAGCATCTATGAACGGGATGAGCCAAATCAAAAACTTGCTGACGACGACTACGGTGGGAAAATAGCTGAGGAAGTAATTTAACGCCAATAATAATTTAACATATGTCCAAAATGTGGCAAAATCGACTTAAAGGCTGACAAAAAACTAAAACAAAAAATAATACAAATAGCTGGGTTAAGCCTTTTCTTGTAAGGAGTTACAACCAAACAACTGTACCACATTCGGTACATTCCCAACAAGTAAGTATTTTTGTTTTTGTCATAAACTCGCATTCATTTCTTCTTCGCATTCAGGGCATAATCTTTCCAGTTGATTCTTTTTTGACATTGAATTCAGACGTTTCAAGCGCCATTATGCAATATAAACCAACTGGTTTTATCTCTTAAAGAGCTTGATTAAGACTATAAATAAATACATTTAACAGTATTCTATTAATCTAAATGAAGGTTTTTGGACAACACAAAGAAACAGTTTTGGTAGCCGTCTTATTAGTCGTAATACTGATTGTCGCGCTATTCATTTTTCAAAATGCTTCTAAACCTTCTGCAACACCCACTTCCTCGCCTTTCCCAACAGCCACATCTTCACCTTTCCCAACCGAAATCTCACCAAAACCGTCTCAAACGCCCACGCCCACCCCATCATCATCACTTTACCCAGGAGAAGTTACTCAATATCAGAATCAAAGCCTAACACCTATCAGAGCTTTCATCAATGAACTAGTCCAACATCCTGATGTTTCCATCAAGGGAATACAATACATTAACCAGACAACTTACCGCCTAACCGTTAGCGGGCTAGTAAACAAAACTATGATGTACACTTACGGGAACGTGGTTAACAATTTCCAATTAAACCAGAAAGTAGCAACGCTTTTGTGCGTGGAAGGCTGGAGCGTTACCATGTTATGGCAAGGCGTCCTTGTGAATGACCTGCTCCAAGATGCAGGCGTCAGTCCAAATGCGACAACCATAATATTCTCCGCTTCCGACGGTTACACCACTTAGCTTCCGTTGGCCTACATCGTGCAAAACAACTTAATCTTAGCTTACAAAATAAACAACGTTACACTCACCCCCCAATTGGGATTTCCTTTCATGCTTGCAGCCCAAAACCAATATGGATACAAATGGATAAGGTGGGTAAATGGAATCGAAGCGTCAAACGACACCAGTTACCTCGGCTATTGGGAAAGAGCAGGCTATCCAAACAACGCCACCGTTTCATAGCTTAGCTATAACGTTGCTTTTGAAACTCTACAAATAATATGAAAAATGAATATGTAAAAAGTTGTTGATAGCAAATGATATAATGACTTTAAGCTGATATAACCTGAATTTTGACCAGGAGATATGCCCACCAATAGCCGTTTGTGAGTAATCCTTGAGTTCCTACAATCGCTACACTTAGGGGTCCTATGCCTGAAGCTAGACTTGTTCCGTTGCAATAATAGGCTACCATCACCGTCAACGGATGCGAGGCTTGGACCGTTGCTCCCGTTGTTGGGTCATATGTGTTTAGACCTTGGCCTTGTAACTGCTGATAAGTAAACGTCGTTTGGTAGCCATCGGATGCTGTAACAGTAACGTTCTCGTTGCTTGTAACGCCTCCTACTAAGTTCAAGAGAGTTAAAAAGGGCACACCCGTGAAGTTACCTGCAAAAGTCGTGTTCTGTACATCGTTAATGTATCCTCCCGTTCCCGTGTAAGATTTTAAAGAAGCGAGTTCGCTTGAGTCCAAAATCTTCTGTTGCCCCTTTGCTCCAACAAGAGTCAGGTTAAGGGCTGGAAGGATAACATTAGTTTTTGTGTTGTTTGAAGATTGTAAATAAATCTGCCAAGAAGCCACGACAGCTACGACAATTATTATGATAACAGCAATTGCTAATAGTTTCTTGTTGAATTTGCTTTTCGCTCCTGAATCCGCGTTCAATCGTTTTAACATCCTTCTTTCTGTACCAACGTTAACCACATAAAAATCTATCGAATGTTAAGCTCATGTTGATAGCCAATTACACAACATTAAATAGCGTAAAAAGCAGCCTTATTAACCAATTGAGCAAGCTGAAAATGGTGTCTTTGTGAATAAGCACATTCTCGTGTCGATGGTCTTCTTCTTGTTGCTTTTAGGTTCGTTAACGGCCTTTGTTCATGCCTCGCAGACATTCACTGTTCCCCCACTCAGTCAACAAAACATAAACGTGAATTTGAGTCAAGGTGACTCTGTTAACGGCACATTTTCTGCTTCAGGCGGCACTGGAACTGGCGTCGATTTCAGAGTAACTGACCCAAACGGAAAACAATTGTTAAGTTATAACTTCACCAGCTTTACAAATTTCTCGTTTTCCGCTTCGACTGGTGGAACTTACCTGTTGAGCTTTGATAACTCATTTTGTTCCTGCTACGGTGGTAAAACTGTGACGTTGGATTACTCCGTTAATGACAAAACAGTTCAAGTAATCGCACAAGGTGCCACTTATGAAGGGCTACCTTTTGCATCTATCTTAATAGTATTTAGTGTAGTTTTTGTAATTGTGATTTTTGCAGTTGCCATCTTAATAAGACACCAAAGAACGGCAAATCCCGCCCCATTAATGGCAACTCAAAGATCTAACACAAATTACGATTGATGCTCAATTTAAGTGAGTTAACAATCAATGGCTTTCGTGAAAAGAAAAGAAAACACAATAACGATCGAGCAAGTTAGTGAAGAAATATTTGACGATTTTTTGGGCTTAATTGACAAGCTTGCAGAATATGAAAAACTTGCTCCGCCAAATGCAGAAGCAAGAAGAAGACTTAGAATAGACTGTCTATCGGACAAGCCAAAATATAATGCGTTCATTGGAAAAATCGGAAACAAATGCGTCTCTTACATTATTTATTTCTTCACTTACTCAAGTTTTCTTGCTCTACCAACACTGTACCTTGAAGATATTTTTGTTCTAGAAGAGTACCGAAGACAAGGGGTCGGCAAAAAAATGTTTGACCACATCGAAAAAATAGCCAAACTTGAAGGATGTGGAAGAATAGAATTTACTGTTTTGAAATGGAACAAATCCGCACAAGAATTCTACGAAAAAAACAAAGCCAAACGTTTAGAATGGTTCTTGTACCGTTTGACAAGAGAAAATTTTAGCTGATAAACACAAAATGAATGCTCAATTTGCTTTGGCTATTTCCTTCGCAATCCTTTTTCCCAAATCGTAACAGTTAGAAACATCCCTTCAACAACGTCCTTGGACTCAAGAACTACACCCGAAACCATTCGCATTTTTAAAGCAAAACCAAATGCAAGCTCTAACATTCGTAGACATTCTTGCCCATCATCATAACCACCAGTGGAAGTGAAGCAACCGCACACTTTACCTTTAAGCGAATGGCCTTGAGCATAGAACTCAAGAATTATTTCATCTAAAAACTTCTTAGGTTGCCAAGCTATATTGCTGTAATAAGTAGGATACCCAAAAGCGATTCCATCAACTGCAAGCAAATCAGAAACGGCGCAATCGACAACAGTTTTAGAGATTACATTTATTCCCTCATCCCGAGCGCCTCTGACTATCTCTGCAGCCATTTTTTGAGTGGCACCTTTTTGGGAATAGTAGATAACTAACAAAGTAGTAGACATTTTACAGTCCTATTTAGTCAGACAATCCATTATAATTAATTTATGGCTAAGAAACTTACTTCGAAAAATCGGCCAGCCATAACATGGTTATTCTAAGAAAAGAGTATTTGAGGGTGAAGTCACGAGCTGAAGAGGGTTCGAATCACACCCTGGCACTAATAAATCTCATGCTTTATCCTGTAAGCTGGAGCAGATGAGTTTGTTCACTTCTGTGACAGCTTTTATTGATACTTCAAGCATGTCGTCGCTTGGTTCTTTGGTGGTTAGGTGTTGAAAAGCTAGTCCAGGCGCAACTAGGACTTTTGTTATGGGTGAGTTTTTGTATTTGCCACTTAGTCGTAAAAGTTCATAAGAAATTCCTGCAATGACGGGAATTAGTAGCAAGCGGTAAGATAAGTTGATCATGAAACCTAAGATTCGGCATTACTGTGAATAGGATAATGCTGATTATTAACACAATAAAAAGAAAACTAGTTCCGCATCGAGGATGCAGACGCGAATATTTTTTGACATGCTCAACATCCATTGGCACGCCTGCTTCATGAGCGTTTATGGCTTTATGTTCAGCGCCATGATACATCAACACCCGCTTATATTGACCCCACAAAGAAATAGCTGAAAGATAACCAACAAACATAGACAAACGTATGACAGCTTCGACCAGGTTGAAAACAAAGCCTTTCAAGTTTAGCCAAGTGGACAAAAGGAAGGGCACCAAGAAGAAAACAGCCATTATACCTACAATGGCAGCGGCAAGCAAACCGATTTCTGCGTAGCCAAACTCTATCTTTTCTGGCTCCCCACCTTCGGCACCTTCAATCTCAAAAGCCGTAGTCGCAGAAGACATCATAGTTTGCATACCGAGATAGAAACTTTCAACCATGTTTACTACTCCTCTGAAAAAAGGCCAGCCTAAAACTCTATGTTTTTCAGAGTAAGGAGTTAGTGGTTTTATATCTAGCACAATTTCTTTTCTGGGATTTCTTACGCATGACACCAAATGTTTTCGAGAGCGTATCATTACACCTTCAATTAGTGCTTGACCACCAAATGCCAGCGATGGCTCTTTCTTCAAATTATCCGGCAAATCTTTTCACTCGGCCCACAATATGAAAACATAATTCGAGGCTTATAAAACTTGAACAAATTGAGACAAATATAACAAAACCAAACCTACAGCAAAAAACGAATCAATGCATTTCTCCGAATTCGAATCACACCGACACAATTTACAACGTAAAGGCGGAATGCGACAAGTGTTATTGAGAAAATGTCCTAAGTGGAAGTGGGAGATTAAGGGGGATTGAAAAATTGTACCCAAAAAATGGGCTATTTCTCTTCCCGTCAATCTAATCAGAACCGTAGCCATAATCAGTCATATTGCTCCATAAATCAAGAGATCCCAACCCAACTATCAGTTTAATATCATCTTAAGGTGTGCAGCTTTGGTGGAGCTTAAACATTTATGATTCTTTGGCTCGAACATGCTTCCCACTGTTTGTCATGTTCGACTGGCGTTCTTTCGCTTCAACCTACCAAAGTTGACGAGCCTATCAGAGTTTTCTTTAAAAAAGGTTGGAACCGAATTGGTCTGTCGATTATATCTTGGGTGCAGCATATTTTGCTGACGATTCACATTATAGATATCAGAGAAATTGAAACAACATGGATATAACAAGTATCTTTTGCGTGATTTCTGTCTTTTATTGCCTTTTATTGACTTTTGTTGACGTTAGTTGACTTTTGTTGACTCAACCTGCAACGGATTTAAGCTTTGCTACAGAAATACAACCCAAAACAAGCTGCTAAAAAAATAGAAAAACACCGCGACAACCTACACAATGTGCATAGCTGACGGCTCCGACCGTCGAAGGGAGCCTATTGGAATTACTCAGATTGCACTAAGATTAGATCTGCATGGATCGTCTTCTTAACGCCCAAAACGCTAACTGTAAATTCCATAATAAAAGGTGTACTAACTGGTACATACTACCAATTCTGGTTTCTTTACTTGAGCTAAAATTTGAGTATTTTATGCTATTTTTCTTTAGATACGAAAATACGCCATTATCAAGGTGATATAAAAAATTAAAAGGGTTCCTTTCTATCATAAAAATAGAATTTCTTGGCCATCAAAGAGAACCCCAAAAAAAATAGAAAAGATTAGTAAGACTAAGGTAACATATTAACATGAAAGCTGAAGATATTTAATGAAAAAGAAATTTTTCCAAGCTTGCCTTTTCCTAACATTAATTGGACTGCTATTGATAGTACCGATCGGACAAGTATCAGCCCAAATAGTATGGGACTTACAAGTAACCAACACCGCAAACAACACGGTTAACTACAGCTATAATCAACTTTTGGCAATGCCTAAAACTACCGTAAACGCTGCAGAATACTGCTATGGCAGTTTTGTAACCAGTGGCGACTGGACTGGAGTAAGCCTAAGCTATTTGCTCCAACAATCAGGACTGGATTCATCAGTAGCTTCAGTTAATTTTCTAGCCCAAGACGGATACGCAGTAAGCCTTCCAACACAGGAAGCCTTGCAATCAGATGTAATCATCGCTTACCAGCAGGACGGCGTCTCTCTGCCTGAAACACTGCGTCTAGTAATCCCTGAAGACAACGGCAACATGTGGATCGCAATGATCATTTCAATAGCTATGAGCACCTCTACAACTCAACCCGGAATTAGTGGTGGACAAGGAATACAAATACCGACAAAACCGATCGTCTCGCCAAACTCACCAACCCCAACACCAACAACGACACAAACTCCAACACCACCAGCTACCTCATCGCCTTCAGCAATTCCTTCAACAAGCTCTATCAGGACTCAGCTTTGGAACTACACTACAGGAAACTCTGTTGAATCTTCCCCCACCGCTCTCAACGGCGCCATCTACATTGGCTCAGAAGACGGCAAAGTCTACGCTTTAAACGCTAAGAGCGGATTTCAAATCTGGAACTACACCACTGGAGGAGCAGTATTTTCTTCCCCCACCGTTGTAGGCGGCGTCGTTTACATAGGCTCATACGATGACAAAATCTACGCCTTAAACGCTACAAACGGCAACAAACTCTGGACCTACCCAACCAAAGGCCCCATCGCATCATCCGCTGCCGTCACCAACGGAGTAGTCTACATAGGCTCACTCGACGACAACGTTTATGCTATAAACGCTACCAGCGGAACCCAAATTTGGAACTACACCACAGGAGACTATGTGCGTTCTTCCCCAAAAGTTGTTGACGGCGTGGTCTACGTAGGATCAAGCGATGTAAAAATCTATGCCTTGAACGCTGCGAATGGAAAGGTAATTTGGAGTTTCTCCACAGGGAGCGCGGTGGTCTCTTCTCCTGCAGTCGTCGACGGCGTCGTATATGTGGGCTCGGAACACGCTAAGATTTATGCTTTGAATGCTGCTACTGGAGCTCAACTTTGGAATTTCACAACAGGAAACTCCGTAGAGTCTTCGCCCGCAGTTGTCGACGGCATCGTTTACGTGGGCTCAGTAGACGGCAAAGTCTACGCTCTGCAAGCTACAAACGGACGTCAAATCTGGAGCTACGTAACGGGGAGCGCGGTGGTTTCTTCTCCCGCAGTTGTCGACGGGATTGTTTATGTTGGTTCGGGAGATGGTAGAGTTTATGCTTTGAATGCTGCAAACGGAACTCAAATTTGGAATTACACGACGGAGGGTTATGTAGGTTCTTCGCCTACTGTTGTTGGCGGGGTCGTTTATGTTGGCTCACAGGATGGTAGGGTCTATGCTATTAGTACAGGCTCAATAGCAAACGCCGAAGTTCCAATGGTCTACGTAATCGTGGCGTTAGCAGCTGTAATTATTTTAATCGTAGTGTTGTCATTAGTGCTTGTTAAACGAAAAAAAAACTTGCAAAACGAAACTCAAAACATTCATAATAGAGCAGAAACCAAATGCAACTAGTTACAATTTTGATGTCAACGTCTAAACTTGGATCTCCATACTTCAACTATCTGATGCTAATAGAGCATTTTTAAACTCTACTGCAGCTTCTCCGCAAGAATAACATTAGCTAACACCCAAATAACTTTAAAGAATCGTTGAAAACATAGCCAAAACAATTCTTACACGTAAAGTTCCGACTTGCCCTCATAGCCTGCACATTATCCCGCACCTTAAACCCTGTCTCTATACTACACCATTTACGATATTCCTCAGGCAACAGCTCATATGCTGAAATCACCAGTTCGATCGAAGTATTCATGAAAAAACCAATGTAACGTTCAATCACTCCGTTCGCCACCCCCGCATCCTTTTTACCTGGATTCACCTAATCGGATTTGCATTGCCTCCGAGTTAAAATCGATTCTGCAGATCATAAAATAGGACTGGAAAAAGATACCTGCGGAAAACTGAATTTGGGAATAACTATATAAAATTATGGTAAATCACTAGATTACAGCAAAATTATAGGAGACAAGAAAAAAATGCAATTTTCAAAAAACAAAACTGCAGCTATTGCGATTTCAATATTCTTAATGACTATAATGGGAGCTTCAGTGATTCTTGTGCCATCCACCAGTGCGCATTCACCAGCATGGCAGATTCCAACGTTTGCTCATATATTTGCTGCACCTAGTCCAGTAGGCGTCGGTCAGAGCTGCTGGATAGACATGTTTTTGGGAAACCCACCATTCCCCAGCGCAGCCTTCACAAACAACTACAGATACCATAATTACGAACTCACAATAACTGCACCTGACGGCACAACAACGACACAAACTTTTGCTTACATTGCAGATGCAACAGATAACCAGAACTATCTCTTCACTCCAACTCAGCTCGGCACATACAACCTTACCTTTACTTATCCAGGAGAAACAATAACAGCCAGTCTCCAACCCGTCGGCTCAGCTTACGTTAACGACAGTTTTCTACCCAGCTCTTCATCAACAACACTTGTCGTGCAATCAGCACCAATTCCTTCAGCTATCGGTAGCTCTCCTCTGCCGACAGCTTACTGGACACGCCCAATATACGGTGAAAACACTGTTTGGTACACAATTGCTTCTCAATGGTATGGTTCAGGTATAACAGGTTTTGGCGCTATGCTTGGACCTAACGAACAGATGTTCCCAGGACAAGATAGTGGAGCAACAGCCGTAGGACCTATCACAAGCCACATCATGTGGACAAAACCAACCCAAGGCCAACAAGGAGGAGTTGTCGGAGGAAACTCTCTTGCGATTCCTGGAGACACCTATTTTGATGGTTCTGCATACGAGCAAAGATACGTCAATCCGATAATACTAAACGGATACATCTACTATACCGAAACAGTTTCATTCACAGGAGCTGCCGGGGGACTATCATCAGTAGCCAATTATGGACCAACTGACTGCGTTGATTTACGCACAGGACAAGTTATCTGGAGCACCACCCAAATCCCCGCACTATCATTCGGCTACATTTACGACGTACAAGACCCCAACCAACATGGAGTATACCAAGGAATTTTATTCACATCCGGCTTTGCGCGTGCTTTTGATGCAGCTACAGGAGATCCACTATTCAACGTAACTGGCGTTCCCTCAGGCAGCGGAGTAGTACTTGGCCCAAGTGGTGAAATCATAAAGTACATCCTCACAAACACAGGCACTACAGCGAATCCGAATTGGTATCTTAGTGAGTGGAACTCATCCAGATTAATGGAAATGTACGCCAACCCAATAAATCTCGGCGCTGTTGACGTCCCTACAATGTACAACGACTCTTTTACCAATGGCACCACTTTACCCACAGCCGATGCGCAGTACGCAAATGTTACACAACCAGCTATAGGAACCCCAGCTGGAAACGACAATCAATCACCAGCTACTTATGATTATGTAGTCTACGCAAACGTAGTAAATTCAAGCAGCACACTATACAGTTATGACTGGAACGTCTCTATACCATGGCGCAACACCATGACCTTAACACCCAGCATACTTTCAACTTACTATGGTAATTTGATGCTTTGCAGAAACGGCTCATATCCAGCATTAGGCGCAAACACTCCCTACACATACTTCGCCGTAAACCTTAACGCAAGCAGAGGCACAATCGGCTCAATAATGTGGATGACAACAGAGCAGCCACCAGCAGGCAACATCACGACTATCACATATGCAGGGTGTGATCCAGCGGCAAACGCGTTTTGCGAATCATATAGATCATCTCAACAATTCGTAGGATATAGCCTATCAACAGGGCAGCAAATATGGGGACCAACTGCATCTCAACCAGCCCTTGACTACTTTGGCAGTCCAGGACCAGGCACCTTATCCGATCAGATTGCATACGGAAATATCTACAGTGTCGCGTATTCAGGAGTACTCTATTGCTACAATTTAGCAACTGGAAACGTATTGTGGACATACGGTAATGGCGGATCAGGCAACAGCACTAACGCAGGTTTAAACACGGCCTACGGTGATTACCCAACCTTCGTAAACGCAGTTGGCAACGGAGTAATTTACACCGTTACAACTGAGCACACTATTGAAACACCAATCTGGAAAGGTGTATTAGCCCGAGCCATTAATGCCACGACCGGAGCAGAAATATGGACGCTTTCAGATTTCACAACCGAATTCAGCGCGGAAAGCTATGCAATTGCGGATGGCTTTGCAACATTCTTTAACGGCTACGACAACTCAATCTACAGCGTTGGCCAAGGACCAAGCGCAACTACTGTTACCGCACCAAACGCAGGCCTATCATTCGGACAAAACGTAGTAATCAGAGGAACTGTGATAGACATTTCAGCAGGCACACAACAAACAGAACAGAAAGCAGACTTCCCACAAGGCGTTCCAGTCGCATCTGACGCAAGCATGACCCAGATGGATGGGCTACGTTTACCAGCAACAAGCCAATTCCAACCAACTTCACAGGCGTTCCAGTGACAATAAACGTCGTTGACTCTAACGGCAACTACAGAACACATCGGCACAGCAACCACAGACGCAAGCGGCTCATACAGCCTAACATGGACTCCTGACATATCAGGCAACTACACCGTCATCGCTAATTTCGCAGGCACAAACGGCTATTGGCCATCATCGTCCGAAACCCACTTTGACGTAATGAACGCAGCACCAACAGCATCACCATATCCAGTAGTTAATCTGCCACCCACAGAAACATACTTCGCCATATCCACAATCGCTATAATCATCGCAATTGCCATAGTCGGCGCAGTAGTTGTCCTACGTACTCAGAAAAAGACCATAAAAAACAAACAAAAACAACAACATCTTCCCTTTTTATTTTTTTTCATATGTGCGTAAGTGGCATATAAGTTCTGTTTCCCATTGTATTTGTTCTGTTTGCCTCTTGATTAATGACGTTGGCCAATTTCTGTCTCCCATTGCCTTTTTTCGTCTTTTATTGCCTTTTTTCGTCTTTTTGGTACGCAACCTGCAGCCAATTAAAGCTTTGATTAAGAAATGCAGCCACTCATCTCCCAAACTCTTTTAATTTTTCGTTAGGTTCTGTTACATTTTTTTACATTTTCTTACCTTTTTTTACATTTCTTTACTCAACCTACAACGGATTTAAGCTTTATTTCAGAAATGCAACCCAAAACAAGCTGCTAAAAAAACAGAAAAACCTCTCGCCAACCTAGTCAATGTGCATAGACAACGAAACCGACCGTCAAAGAGACCCTGAGAATGTTATGGATTTATTTTTTCCATATATCCATAATCAACATACAAATTCGTTTTAATATCTTAGTTCATCCTATTTGCTTCATAGCGGATAACACTTCTTCTAACACGACGTTTCTGAGACATTTGCAATTTGGTACAAAAATAATTTAAAGCTTACATACAATTGTAGACATATGTTTTTTTCAACTCTTTTAAGGCAAGAATACGCAGCAAATTTCTAATTATAAACAGCCACAAAGCTCATACCTCTTGCTAAACAAAACAAGAAGAGAACAATCAACCAAAATAGACTCTGCTTTTAGATTTGATTATTGGCAGTCGACTAGATGGGCTGTGCCGTCTGGGCAGAAGACTTTCTCGCCTACTGATACATGGGCAAATCGACGTTTGCATTCAGAAAGTTGTCTTTCGCATCCGTCACAATCACGAGATAGCATTTCATCACCTTGCATGACACGTGTCATAAGTTGCTTATACGGCTTTCTCCATCAAAAATAGTTTTTCAAGAACCCAAAAAAGACCAAAAAAGTCAAAACATCCTCTTCATTTTCACTGCCCCCTCTCCACTGCTCGCGAATGTCGCTTTGGCAAATTTCTTTTAAAGGATTTTGAGGATAAGCACAAGCCCTTTGGCCTACACAATGAAAAGAAAAAACACGTCATGCCTACCGAGGCAAAGAAGGAATTAAATGCCTTCAAACAGTAGTCAAACCCATAGCCGTGACAAAATTGAAGGCTGGATACTTGATGCTTACCCTTCAAACGAAGGAGAAATCACTGTTTGGATTATAAGCCAATCAGGTCAAAGAATCCACTTAATCGATAGTTTTCACCCTAAAATCTATGTTTCATCAAAACAAGACCAAATTGAACCTCTAATTGGCAAACTCTACAACAATCCCGACGTAAAAAAATGGAATTTCGTCTACAAATATGCTCAACCCACGGATGCACAGAAAACCAAGGTCTTAGAACTTGAGCTTAGAGACTGCCGAAGAACACAGACCCTAACAAACACCATTCTAAGAATGGGAGATTACATGAGCTACCAGGTTCACAACTGCGATCTAAAAGGAGACCGTGCCTACTTTTTCAGCCACGACATCTTTCCCCTTGCATTCCTAGAAGTCAAAACTGAAAAAACAGGCCTCCAATACACACTACTGGACTCAGTCTCAAGTACTGACTATGCTATCCCTCCTTTGAGAGTAATGAAATTAGAAGTAGAAATTGCTAAGACAAAACAAAATCGCCGACTTCAAAGACCCCATAGGCACTATTCAAATGTATCAAGACCAAAAAGAAATACGAATTGACACAGGCGAAGAAACAGAAAAACTACTTCAACTTGTTAAAACAGTTCAAGAACTTGATCCCGACATCTTGGTAACCTCCGGAGGCGACTCACACCTTTTCCCCTACCTTACAGAACGAGCAACCATAAACAACATCATTG
Organism: Candidatus Bathyarchaeota archaeon; assembly: GCA_963729805.1. GTDB lineage: Archaea > Thermoproteota > Bathyarchaeia > Bathyarchaeales > Bathycorpusculaceae > Bathycorpusculum. Next base: position 60,196 of record CAVSPH010000014.1, read on the forward strand.
ACAAGTTTACTTTAAGCAGAGACGGAACACCTTTTTCCTCAAAAACGCCATCGGGTAAAACATACTTCTCATATGGACGTACCTTCTACCGAGCAGGCCCAATTAGGCTTTACGGAAGAATCCACATCGACGAAAACAACACCTTCGTTTTATCTGAATCAGGATTAGACGGACTAATCGAGATAGCAAGAATCTGCCGAGTGCCACTACACACAGCTGCACGCAACTCCATAGGCTCAAGCATGTCCTCACTCCAATTCTACCAAGCCATAAAAGACGACGTACTAATTCCAAGAAACAAAAGCATACCAGAAGCCTTCAAATCCGCCTACGAACTCCTCGTAGGAGACCGCGGAGGATTCGTCTACGAACCCAAAGTAGGCGCCCACGACTACGTCGGCGAAGTCGACTTCAGCAGCATGTACCCAAGCATCATGGCAAACAACAACATATCCGCCGAAACAGTCCTCTGCAAATGCTGCCCAGACTCACCAATCCTCATCCCAGAACTAAACTACCATATATGCAACAAACGCACGGGCATAGTCCCTAAAACCCTAAGATTCGTCGTAGACAAACGCCTCTATTACAAGAAAATGAAAAAAGAAACCTCTGACCCACACCTCAAAGAAGTCTACGACAAAAGACAAAACGCACTAAAATGGATCCTAGTCACCTGCTTTGGCTACTTAGGCTACAAAAACGCCAAATTCGGCACCGTAGACGGCCACATCGGAGTATGCGCATTTGGCAGAGAAGCCCTACTAAAAGCATCACATACAGCAGAAGAACAAGGGTTTGAAGTGATTCACGGCATAGTGGATTCACTTTGGCTCAAAAAACCAAACGCCGCCTTAGAAGACTACGAAAATCTTTGTAAAGCAATAACTGAGCAGTCAAGGATACCTATTAGTTTTGAAGGACGATACAAATGGATCATCTTCTTGCCCTCAAAAATTCATCCACGAGTTGGTGTTTTGAACCGTTATTATGGGGTAATGGAAGACGGCAAAATCAAAATAAGAGGCTTAGAAATCCGACGAAGAGACACACCCCACTTTGTATTTGACGCCCAAACAGAAATGATTAACACGCTTGGCTACAGCAAACAACACCACAGAACTTCGCAAGAAAATTCCGTCTGCTGTGGACGTTGTTAAGAAGATACCGGCAAAAACTCTTAGATGGCGAAGTACCAGTTGAGGATCTGATCGTAACAAAGCGCATGTCAAAAAAACCGGAGACGATACCGCCAACACGTCAGCCAGGTCATAGCAGCGGAGCAACTAATGAAAGAGGGGACAGAAGTCCACGCGGGAAACAGCGTAAAGTTCCTCTTCACGCATTCTAAAGACAAACGACATGAACGTAGAGTTAAAGCAGCTCAGCTTATAGAAAAGGGTGTAGAACCTGACGCTGAAAAATACCTCATGCTGCTTTATTCTTCCGCAGCCAACCTCCTCAGCTTCGAAGGCTACACTATCGAATCTATCTGCGACGCTATGAAAGGACAAAAACAAAAGAGCATAACAAAATACTGAAAGCCAGCTATTTTGGATGACCAACTACACTAAGACAAATTGCACTCTCTTCCGCCCCGTCTACACCAACAATCGAGTTAATTTCGTCATCAAAGAAAGCTCCAACGTGGCACGATCCACAATCAAGGCTTGTCGCAGCCAGTGCTAGGTTCTCCGCTACATGACCCGCGTCCAAATAGATGTATCTGTAGGCTCGCTGTGAATATTTCCACTTTGATCTTCTAAATACAGCTGTCCAGATGAAGACAACAGAAGCATTTGCACACATCAATTGATCTAACGCAGCATGAGAAATGGCATCGCCAAAATTTCCAATCTTTATCTCTTCCAACAAATGGTTCTTGATATTATAGTGATAAATGCCTTCTTTCAATGTTTCAACGTTGTTAGCTGCTATGTATGTCTCAATGGGATACAATGCCCCAGCTGAAGGAGCCACACGAAAATCATAACCATGCTCTATCCTTTGAATGCCAGTAGATGCCCAAAGAAGAAAAGACAAATCAACCAAACTCAAAGAATCATCAGAGAAAACTCGAATGCTCTTGCGCTTTTGAAGAACCTCAGCAAAATCTATAGTTTTTTCTTTAAACTCGCTGGGCAACCGAACAATTTTGCTGGAGGGATATTCCTTGTAAATTTCTGGCTTATTCGCCCAATCCAAACTACCACCAAGACTTTTACTTCGAACATACTTTGTCTCTAATTGAAAATCGTCACCCACAGTTTTTCCCATAATCTGCACCTTCAAAAACAGTATTCCCACCAACCAATTGGCAACAAATATTATTTATTGGTTTGCCTTATCAACTAGAACTGAAACTTAGAATCTTAAATGAAGGGCAATGGTTTTGACAACTAAGACATTGATATGTGGATGCGTTTATGAAGAAAACGAATGGATGCTTGTAAGAATAAAAGAATGCGAAAACCACCACAAGCAACGAACCAAAAAAGTAGAATATAGACCAAAATCGGAATGCTGCAGAAACGATACTAGAGGCGAATAAACCCAGTTGATATTAATTTTCGCATCATTTGTTGATAGAATAAGAAGGAAACAGTGAAATGGAAAAATCAGTGGCGAAGACTCTAGTTCTTGTGATCCTAGTTGTAATTTTAGCTGCCACAGTTGGTGCCTACTATATTGAACAAAAAGAACAAACACCAAACAAAAACGCACTAAACCCTTCTCCGACCCCGACCCCTAACCCATCAATATCCCCCACGCCGACCCTTTCAACATCTCCGACCCCAGCTGCAACGATCTCTCCTTCCAACGCGAACCCGTTGACCATAATTTCAGTCAGCATTATTCAGCCTGTTAACCCCGGCGGACCAACAATCGAAATCACCCTGCAAAATAACTCAACCAATGCGGTGACCAGCCTGCAAGCGATATTACGATTATCCGGGAACAACTACACCTACGTTTTCGACAATGTTTCCAAAAGCACCCCGCTGTTACCCAATCAGAACGTATCTCAAACAAGTACCCTCATCGGCGCCGGATTTGAAACAAACCAAGAATACCCAATAGAGATCATGGGTACTTTGCAAGACGGCACTCCATTTAATTTCATCACTCCGGTGACAATTCCTCAATCCCCCAATCAACTCATAGCATCTGGAACAAACGGCAATCTCCAACTCACCATAACCCTCAACAAAACCACCTACAGTTTAGGCGAACCAATCAACTTTACCTTAACAATAACAAACATCAGCGGTCAAACAATAAACTTCACTCATACAGGATTGGATTATGATTTTCGAGTAACCAACGACACAAATAACCTTGTATACCAATACTCAAACTTCCTAGCCATACCTCAATATGTATTCATTCAACCGCTTCCAGCAGGAGCAAGCATGTCCGCGAACTTCTCTTGGTTACAGATATGTAATTTCAACACCGCAGTTCAGGGAGAACCAGTTTCACCTGGGACCTACAACTTAATTGGCTTAACAGGTCCGATATACGGAATAGAGACAACGCCGATTGAGATTACAATCATTGAACCTTAACAAAATTCTTGTCCAGTAAATGAAAAATGTATATTGCCAAACTCGATATATTGCTAAAGACGAAATAAGCATCTTATATTAAATCGCATATCTTTCTATATAATACTTAAGTGAATATCTAAAAGAGGCATTAAAAATGGAAATACTTTACGAATCAGAAGAAGATATCGCTGTCAAACTGGAAAAGATATGCGGTGACTGGAACATATATGCGAAACTGATTAAGCGACCAAGACCACAACCATGGCGGTTAAACTAAGAAACCAATTTTATTTGTTACTGAATAACTCTTAAAGAATCCTTTGACCCCAAAAAAGTAATCTATTTAAATTAGAAAACTGCTCTTGTTAGAAAAAGTACTTGTTTTAAGTTTTTTCCGATTCATTTATTAATATTTTTAGTAATTGAAGGCGGGAGAGTGTTTCAACTCCTAAATAAAGGCGAATAATCTTTGAAACTTAATTTAGTTGCAATAGCCTTGATTTCAATATTTATTTTAGTTTCAGGAGTTATCACTCCACTTCAAGTTTCCAGCGCTGATTTACCTTCAAAAATTCAGCATTTAATTTTCATTGTGCAAGAGAATCATTCGTTTGATAATTACTTTGGAACATATCCTGGAGCTAACGGGATTCCAGCCAACACTTCACTTCCAAATAATACAAATAATACAGAATTCGGATCAGTCGAGCCCTTCCATCTTGACGCATCTGTTCCCGTTTCAATAATAGGCGATGAACTTCCTCCAGGCGTATCGGATCCCTCTGAGCTTTCTCAACCAGACAATTCTTCTACATCTCCGTATCACTTTCTTACACAATCGATTGATCAAGATATTGGGCACTCATCTGAAGCAGCAGATCAAGCTTATGACAACGGAAAAATGGATCAATTTATCCCCGCCGTTCAAAGTACACTAACGATGGGCTATTATGATCGATCGGACATTCCTTATTATTGGGACTATGCAGACCATTACGTCTTGGATGACAACTTCTTCTCTTCAGAGATGGGACCCAGTTTCCCAAATCACCTTTACATTGCCTCAGGCACCGATGGTCCTTATAACTCAACTGAGCCATGGATCTCAAATTCAAGTATTATTGATAATCCCCCGTCTATCAGTGGGTCAGGCGGGGACGCCCCACTTGTAAATTGGCCTGGAGCCAGTTTTGACTGGTCAACTCTGGCAGAAGAACTGTCTATCTCTAATGTATCTTGGAGCTGGTATGATGGGAACACAGATCCTCTTGCCCCTACATTGTGGAATGTTCTCCCATTGTTTAATTACTTCCAAAACAATCCGGATCAACTTACCGAGCATGTACAAAGTACCGAAAATTTTGCTTCTGACATTCAAAACAACAATCTACCAGCAGTATCATGGATAATGCCAGGAAGTTGGCACCCTCCAACTTTGCCATCAGTTTTTGCCGATGAATCTATAAGTGAGCACCCGCCAGCCCGCTCTGACGCCGGAATGGACTATGTTTCATATCTAGTAAACCAAGTAATGCAAAGCAGTTACTGGCAATCAACCGCAATCGTGATAACTTGGGATGACTATGGAGGTTTCTACGATCACGTCGCACCCCCACAAATTGATCAAAGCGGTCTAGGATTTAGAGTTCCAACATTAGTGATTTCTCCTTGGGCAAAACCAGGTTATATCGACCACACTCAATACGAATTTTCATCAATGCTCAGCCTTGCCGAGCACATATTTAACCTTCCAAGCTTAGGAGTAAGAGACGTCACAGCAAACGACATGATGAACTCCTTTGATTTCAACAATTCACCTCAACCCACACTCATTGAACCAGCAAATTTTGTCGAGGCAGATTCGGCAACTGCTACCTCTCCATCGCCAGCACCATCAACTTCACCGGCACCTTCAACTTCACCTACCCCGTCAATTACTCCGACTCTATCAAATTCAGTTTCCCCATCACCAGAACCCTCCTCGCCACCTACGAATCTCTCAAATCCAACAGCAATGACCTCACCAACATCATCACCCTCAATGATACAAACTCCAAAACCAAACTCTGGCATAGAACTAATTTTGCCACTTATGACTATGGCAATTTTAGTGCCAGTTTTGGTGCTCTTAAGTACATTTGTTGCGAGAAAAAGAATATTGAATAAACATCGCAAGCATCTTACCGATTTGTATTCATGTTTGACCTAAATTCTAATTGGCCCATGTAATTGAGTAATGATTTCAGTTTAGATTTAATCTAAGAAAAGTCTTTATGTTCACTTTAGGTAAATAACGCTTATAGGTTAGACTACCCTAAAAGATTTTATCCGTTCTTAAGTAGAATAATTGGAACGCAACCCGACATAAGAACTCGAGGGAAAACATTGTTTTATTTCTCAAAAAAAATTAAAGTAATTTTCACGGTGATTATGACGATTACATTATGTCTTGTAGTCGTTAGTCTCTCTCCAATAACATATTCTCAAACTAGCAGCTACCCGACTTTACCTTGCGTTATTAACACTTATGGAAATTCATGGAATGGGGACTTGGCTTTTGATCTTGAAATTACTAGTGGTTCTGCGAGTCCAGCAATTCCGGGTAACTATCTGGTCGTTGCAAATACCAATGGAACCGTACTAGATCAGCGTGAATTTGACCACAGCTACGGTGTCACATACAACATTGCACCTGATACCCTTATGTTCCAAGGAGAACCTTTAGTAGATGGAGCTTCAACCGCGCCAACTTTTGCCACTCATTTTTGGAACCTATCCACTGACACAACTGAAGACTTCCCAAACGTTATTGGTCATCATGACCTTCAATATGACCCCATCAATAACACCTTCCTAACACTGCAAGATTACGTTAGGCAAATCGGAAATAACTCGATTCTTTTCGACAAAATTGTGCAACTCGACCCAAATGGCAATATTTTGTGGAGTTGGGACACATATGACCACATACCACTCAGCGAAGCCTCAACATTCAATGAAACCTCAACATATAACGGGCAAACCGTCGAGGACTTTACACATGCAAACTCTCTCGACTGGGATTACAACAATGGCGTAATATACCTCAATACACGTTGCCAAAACACTTTCTACAAAATTAACCAAACCACAGGAAATATAATTTGGGCATGTGGAGAATTCGGCAATTTTACCCTAATAGGCGATAATGGCAAAGTGGTTTCAAGTTTATGGTACCATAGCCACGATACCAAAGAAGTTGCTCCAGATGTCTTCACTATGTTTGATAACGATTTCGATAATATCACTAACCCAGCTGATTGTCACAGCAGAATGCTTGAACTTACATTAAACGAAACAAGCATGACAGCCTACGTGAACTGGAGTTGGGAAGCCCCAACACAGTACTGGAATACGTATGCAGGCGCAACTCTTCTCCTTCCAAACGGAGACTACATAGGCGACTTCGGTGATCCAACACATCAAAACACAATATTTCCAGAAAACCAACCTTGGAATTTCAATGACACTGGAGCAGTACTAATCGAAGTAAATCCAGCAGGACAAATAGTGAAAACTTTCACTTTTCCGGTTGGCTGTTACATTTACCACATTGATACCGTATCCAACCCAACTGCCGGCGATTTTCCAGCCCCTGTCCCAGACGTAACCCCAACCCCAATCCCGACGCCAACCACCATCCCAACCCCAGCCCCCACCCAAACCCAAACCCCAATCCCGACGCCAACCACCACCCCAACCCCAGCCCCCACCCAAACCCCGACACCCACCCCAATCCAATCCCCAGTCGCAACCCCAACTCCAATAAACTCACCTAATTCAAATTTATTAATCACTGAAATAATTGGCGTGGTAGTTGCAGCAATTATGGTTGCGGCTATTTTATTGATGATTGTATTTATTAGGAAAAAAAGAAACTGAAACCATAACAAAATTAACTAAAGCGCAGAATTTAGAGAAAAGAAAACGCTAAACTGACTAAATAAAAGAAACAATAGCACCCATTCATAATTAATGAATCATAGATTGGGAAACGTTCTGGAAATTCCAGAGCCTAAACAAATAAATGGATATTAAGCTGTTATCGCCATTTCCAAAATTAGTTCTATTAAGCTATGCTTACCATCCGCTGCTGCGCATATATCTTCTTCGCGATCTCCAAAACATCATTCGGACCACAAACAGGACCAAGAAAATCACCAACATAATAAGAAGGAACTCACCTGGAAAGTATCCACCTCCCATATTGAAAGCAAAAAAGTAAACCAGCACAAATGCAACTATAATACCAATGGGCAACATAAGCAAAACTCCCAGGTAACGATACCAACTTGGTGGACCAGATCTATTCGTCGTATCACCCCCACCGCTTCCGGACCCCATTTGAGCACGTCGCTCTTGAAATTGTCTGAGTCTTTCTTCATTCAGATAGTACTTGCCGTTCACTTCAACAATAATGCCTGATTGACCAAGTCTTCTGTGCATTGCGGTTTCAAACTGCGGTGGCAATCCTAACTCTTGAATGGTCATAGCTTTTTCTGGGCTTGTAGCTCCATGTTGACGAAACTTCTCCACTATCTCTTGTAAACGACGTCTCATTTCTTCTCTATTATTAAACATCTATCTGCCTCACTTCCGTCATTTTTCTGCACCGTCTCTTTCTGCCAATTCAAGTCCCGTCATAATTCTTTCCGCAAATTCCCGCATAGCATCAGCTTTTACCATTACAATACCACGGCGATTTCGTCCAGTCATAACAAACAGAAGATCGCCAGGCTTAATGTCAAGTTCTTTACGGGCTTCTGCAGGAATGACCACTTGCCCTCGATCGCCTACTTTTACTGTTCCATAGAGTCGAGAGTCTTTACTTCGTTCAACCATAAATACACACTTTTCCCATATTTCACACTAATATGAAAAATACATTTAAGAATTTTCCCAAATTCGCAAAGTCAAAAAATGTGTTATCTTAGATTAGAAAAAGAATTGACGTCAATTCTAATCATTCAGCAAGAGGTGGAGGAGGCGGCAGAGGCAAGTTGCTACGTTTCCTCAGAAAAACCAAAGCAACTAAAACAACTGCAACAACCACAACAACGGCCACAACTATGTAGATTAGAACAGATGAACTCGGTGAGGTGGAAGGTGGTGTTGGAGACGAATTGGCATTACCCTGAAGAGTTGCCGTCTGCAATAATAGAGAGTAATTTGAAATTTGAGCTACCATACTAGCTGTAACATCGAATTCACTTAGTACGAAAGTGGTAGAGTTATCTGGAACCAAAGGATCGTTCACAAGAACGAAACCCACCGCAACTACGTTGCCTGCACTGTTATAGTAAGTTCCAACTACCCTAATGTCGGCCGCTGTTTGGTTACCAATGTTAGTAATTAATCCCATTATGGTATAGACGCCGTTGAGAGTACTGTTGAAGGCAGTATGCACGATTAGACCTGAATACTCTTGATCCTGAGTCTGGGGGGCGCCAGTAACAGTAAAGGTAACAGAACTAACAGTTGAAGTCAAACTAGAGCCAGCACCAGGGTTACCAAAGTCAATGTAAAAAGGCGCTTTTTGCTGGGGAAGGAGGTAACTTACATAGGGCATACCAGTGGCAGAGGCTAGTTCTGTCCCGTCTGAAGCATAAGCAGCTGCAGTCAAAGAGACGGTCTGCAAAATAGAAGACCCTGTATTCTGCACTTCACCAATCACAATAAGATCATCATTTGAATTAACGTACCAAGTATAACTCACAACTTTGACGTTAGAAACTGTTACTTGACACAACGCATTCGGAACCAAAACTAAACTGGAAACAAAAATCATGCAAACCACTACTGCTATCAAACCTAACTTTTTCATACGGACACAACCACTTAGCCATTTAACACTAAAGAACTATTAAAAATCTTTTGCTTAAACAAATATTTGATACTCGCTGAAACCTTCCTATGCAGAATAATAATCACACCTACGAAAAGTTAGCTGATTCCTGTTGTTCTTCAGCTGGAGGAGGTGGAGGAGGAGGCAAGTTGCGACGTCTTCTTAGAAAAATTAAAGACGCTATAACAACTACCACAATCACTACACCCACGATCACATAAATCAAAATGGACGAACTTGAAGGCTGCCCTGTAATAGGTGTAGCTGTCGGAGAAGAATTAGGCTGTTCCGTTGGGGTTGGAGTGGGCACGGGCGTCGGAGAAGACGTTATCGGCTGCGATTGGATTAGTAAAGAATAATTTGTAATTTGGCTTGACAGCGTAACTGTGTTATCTGTTGGGGTTGCTGTAAATGGAACAGAATCGCCCGGTCCAAACGAATCACTTAGGTAATCTGTAAAGTTTAGACTGGCAACTGCTCCAGTTGAATTATAAAACGTAGTCACAACCAAAACATTGCCAGCTTCTTCGGTTCCAGAGTTCTGAATTGTCCCAGTGACAGTGTACGTGCCTGAACTGTCAACGTAGGAAGTGCTGCTTGCAACCGTCAAACCTGAGTATGGAGTCGAATTGGTATCGCTGACGTAACCAACACTTACAGCTACACTGCTAACTGAAGAAATGTAGCTTTGATCTTGAGTAATGCTATCTTCAGGAGCAAAATCTATGTAGAAAGGAGCCTTTTGTCCAGGAAGCAAATTATTTCCGAAAACCTGAGCTTCATTTGAATTTAAGACTGTCCCATTGGAGTCGTAAACAACACCGGTAACATCCATATATCCAATGATGTTTGAACCAACGTTCTGAACTTCACCAACGATAACTAGATCACCAGCATATGTTGCCAGAGCAGTATCCGCAGGAGCAACATACCAACTATAGCTAAGAATTTGAGCCTCGGACGAGTCCGCCTTCACACTTGTACTTATTAACATACTAAACATAGCTAAAGCTAAAACCGAAAGAATTAGAATCCCCGTCGTCTTTTTCAAATTACTCTTCATACCAAATCAGCAACTATGGTAAACCACTTAAGTAATAAAGTTTTTTAAGTTTACCCCCAAATCTATCCCAAATCAACATTTTCAATTCTTCCAATAGCTTAAACTTAAAATAACTCTTAAAAGCCAGTTGAAAATCGCCAAAAATGACTAATGAGGTTTTGAAAAGCAACATGCATTACATCACCAGAAGTGGACTTTCCTCTGAGGTCTCTCAGTCTCCGCCTATCTTTCGTTGTTGAATATATTTTAACTAAAACTATCCGCAATGATTAACTCCTCAAATTGCAAACAGAACACAAATAATCGACAAGAGAATAGAAAACGCCTTCTACTGATCGGTTTACACATTGCGAGTGTGGTAGAAAACTTCAAGTAAATTATTTAGTTTTTTATCATCGGAAAGCAAACAATCTTTAGAATCGTTTCAGAATCAAACAATATATCAGACGACACCGATAATGCTTCGTGGTCTTTTCATGTCAACTCATGCCCATAGAAAACCGGAAGAAAAACTGCTTGAATCAAATACAAAGGCAACAAGACTTTTAAGAACTGTTTCGTATGAGGAAGGTTTCCATTTTTACATAGCAGTAGAAAACTTCACGAAAGAAACGGCAACAAGCTTAGATGCTTTCGAAAAAAAACTCCACATAGTACCAGGTTACTCAATTAACTTTCATCTTCAGAGAGGCGACTTCCAAAAATGGATGAAAAATGTACTTGGCGACGAAGAATTGGTCAAAAGAGTAAACTTGATAAATCTAACGCTCCCCGTTGAGGAAATGCGAAAAGAGTTACTGTCAATTGTGCAAACACGCCTAACTGAACTCAGACAAGATCTCCCACATAACTTGAGCCACGATCACTCATAACTCAAGCGTTTACTCCCTGAAGAGAAGTCACAATATAGTTTTAGCAACGCACAAAGCATTTTCTGCAAATAACAGAAATCTTTCTAAAAATTCTTACGAAAAGTAAATGATAAATCTCAGAAAATACATTCTCATATTAGGCGTTTTTTTATGAGTGAAAAGAAAAAACCAGCCGAAAACGACGAACCTTCTAAAAAAAATGAAATAGCAATAACAAAAAAGAAAACAACTTCAATCAGTAAACCCAGAAACCAAACCTTCGCCCTAGTTCCGAGTGTTCCTACTGATCTTTATGAAGCGTTCGACGATACTTTTGAAAGGTTCCGAAGAGATTTTGAAGATGTCCTGTTTCCTTCATATTGGGACAAGGCGATGTCTCTATTGCCGGAAATGCGTGTTCCAGTGGTAGATTTGGAGGATCGAGAAAAAGAATTCCTTTTGAAAGCAGAAATGCCCGGTTTCAAAAAAGGCGATATCGAAATCGATGTACAAGACAACAGCGTAGTAATAACAGGCGACGTAGGATGGAAATACGATAAGAAAGAACGCGATTATATATGCAAAGAACGCGCATGTAAAACATTCTACAGAGAAGTGGAGCTGCCCGAAGAAATAAAAGTTGACGAAGTCTGCGCCAATCTTAACGAAGGAGTTTTGGAAATTACACTTCCCAAAAAAAATCCAAAACCAAAAAGAAAAGTCAAAGTAACATAAACAATTCTTTTCCCTTCTTTTTATTATCACTCTAGCTATACTGTAAAACGCATGGCCTGACGCGATGCCAAAAACAATTTCCCACAATTAATAATTTTTTTACATTTGTTGTTGAAGCAACATTTTAGCCTCCACCAATATGCATAAATGAATCGGTGACGACAAGGCTTGTTTTAATTGAAGTAGAGAGGGCATGAGAAAGAAATCGAAGTTTGCTGCTTTAGCGATTGCGATAGTTATTCTAATCTCACCACCTGCGGTTTTTAAAGCAATTAGTTTTCAAAGTATGAAAACTCAAGCAGTTTTCCCTGTTCAGCCCGTTCGAGTTGCCTGCGTAGGGGATAGCATTACTGAAATTAGTGGATATCCTTCTGACCTTCAATTGTTGTTAGGTGATAATTACACTGTTGGTAACTTTGGTGTCACTGGGTCCACAGTATCTCTTAGTTCGTGGAAACCATATATGGACCAGGATGAGTTCCAAAGCGCTGAAGACTTCGAACCCAACATCGTCATTGTCATGCTTGGAACTAACGATGACCTTATGGGGCTTCACCAGTATAATGAAAGCTTTGAAATTGATTATGCTAAGTTAATTACTTCATTTCAGCAGCTTGACACTAAACCAGATATTTGGATTGCAAAATCTCCCCCGATTTTTAGCAACAGTACGGACCTAAGCCCAGCATATCTCACGAACACTATAATTCCAGACACTCAAGATTTGGCAATCAAAATGAATCTACCCATCATCGACGTATACAGTGCTCTTCAGAACCATCCAGATGATTTCAAAGATGATGGAGTACATCCTAACAGTCAAGGAGCAGAAATAATCGCAAACGAGGTATACAGTACTATGGATTCCACTTATGATTTTAGCCAAACAACTTAAGATTTATTGGATAAGAAAAACTTTTTTAACATTTCTGATGAGGCAAGCGCACAATGAAAGTTGTCCCTTTGCCCTCTTTACTTTCAAAGGTTACGGTTCCGCCTAAAGCTTCTGTCATCCGTTTAACCACCGACAACCCAAATCCTTGACCCTTTGATTTAGTTGTAAACATTGGAGTAAATAATTTACTTCGAATCTTTTCCGGAATGCCTACACCTGTATCTTTCACGCTAATAATAACATCATCTGCTTCTTTGAAAACGTGAATGCTCAGTTTGCCACCTTTTGGCATAGCTTGAACAGCATTAGTAACCAAATTGTACATAATGCGATTTATGTAAGAAGAGTCAGCAACAACTTTTCCGACTTTAGCTTCTATTTTAAAAGTTACCTTAACATTTTCAGGTAAACCATTTTTCTTCAACAACTCGCCTATAACTAGCTTTAGATCGGTTTCTTCTGCATGTGGGTTAAGTGGTCTAGCGAAATCTTGAAGATCAGCGACAATTTTGTTAATATAATCAATATTCTTCTCAATCTCTGTTAAACTCTCTTGAGCATTGTTTTTCTCGCCACTGTCCGGCAAAGAAGACAATTCCTCTTTGACCAAATACACATCGCTTGTTATTGCTTGCAAGGGGTTGCGAATATCATGACCCACCATTCCCGCAGTTGCACCGATGGCAGCTAAGCGTTCAGCATCCTTCAGTTTCTTTGAAGCTTCTAGCTCTTGTTCTTCAGCTTTCTTTTGTGCTGTAATATCTCTTGCTGCTGCAAAAACACCGCGTATTTCGCCATGTGGATCTTTATAAGTCGAAGCATTATACAAAACGTCAGTCACTCTACCCGATTTGTGCCTAATCGCCAAAGGATAATCTTTAACCAAGCCTTCAGAGAAAACTTTTCGATACCCTTCTCTCGCCTTTCCTGGTTCAGTAAAATAGTCCGAAAAATCGCTTCCAATAAGGTCTTCACGGGAGCAACCAGTCACCTCTTCAGTAGCTTCATTAACATCAGTTATCTTTCCACTCTTACTAATTGTAACCAACGGATCCAAACTCGCTTCAATTAGACTCCTCGAATATATGGAAGCAGCTAACAAGTTTTGATCTGCTATTTTTCGTTCAGTAATATCATTGAATATAATAGCTACTTTCCGGATTTTTCCTTCACCTATTGGAAATGCATAAACATCGTACCAACGATTCAACGCTTTTGCTTCATTAGTAAAACGCATTGGTTCGCCTGTGACAGCTATTCTGCCATAAATTTCGAACCAATGCTCCTCATGATTTGGAGCTAGACTACGCATTAACTTTCCCTTTGCATCATGTAATCCTGTTTGCCGCTCAAAGGATTGGTTGATTTCAACGAATTTATAGTCTGAAGGTTTGCCACCAGCATCGAAAACCATCTCAACTATGCAAAAACCCTCATCAATCGAATCAAATAATGATCGATATTTCTCTTCACTTACTTTAAGTGAAAGGGTGCGTTTTTCCACTATTTCTTCCAAGTTTTTGTTATTTTCCTCAAGTCTCTTTTCCGCGTTTACTGTTGACGTACAGTCTTCAACAAATGAAAAAACGGAAGCCATCTTCCCCTTGTCGTTAAGCAATACCGAATTATACCAAGTACAATGAATTACTCGACCGTCTTTTGTAATGTTACGGTTAGTTGAAACAACTTTGGTTTCGCCACCGGTTAGTCTGCCCATAGTTCTTTCAACTATTGGGATGTCTGGCTCATAGATCAAATGCAGGTCCATTATGGGTTTTCCGATAGTTTCTGAAGCTTTCCATCCGAACATTTTCTCAGCATCACCCGCCCAGCGCGTAACTACGAAGTCTCTATCCCACTCAACAACTGCAAGAGGAATGTTCTCGGTGTGGAACTTTAACCGCTGTTCGTTTTCTCTGACAGCTTCTCCGGCTTTCTTGCTTTCTGTGATGTTTCTAGGAACATGAACCGACCCAATCATGCATCCATTTTCGTCTCTAAGAGGCACAGTACTAATTAAAAAATCTCCTCCGAGATGGGGTTCATGCACTTCAACCGTGTGGTCTTTTTTGTCTTTTATCGTCAATATATGAGGGCAAAAATCTGGTGGACTGTTAAGTCCATGAACACATTGGTAACAGAATAGTCCTTTTGCTTTTTCGGGGGTAACTCCGAGCTGTTGTGCCATGGCTCGGTTTGCTCGCAATATTTTAAAATTGTTATCAAGGATCGCGATGAAATCTGGTACGCTATCGAAAGTGCGTTCCCAATCGTTTTTTGTCTGCCAAAGTTCTTTCTCAGTTCTTTTGCGTTCTGTAATGTCTTGTGCTATTACGACTGCGCTTTCTGGTTTTCCATTTTCGTAAGTAAACATTACGTTGAGTACAGCGTAGATTTCATGTCTATCTTTGGGTATTACTCTGAATTCAACGGTTTCGTCTACTTTTTGACCAGAAAGCAGTTTCATGATTCGTTCTCTAAAACGGTTCCTGCTCTCCTCGTCTAGCAGATCAAATGGGTTTATTGCGAGTAATTCTTCTCTGGTGTATCCGAGAATTTTGCACATTGCGTCGTTTACACTTTTGAATTTTGGCACGCGGTAGTCGATTTCGTAAATGCCAGTAGGTGCATATTTGATGAGAGCATTGGCTTTGTCTTCTGAAACTCTCAGAGCATCTTCTGCTTTTTTCCGTTCAGTAATATCCTCAAATAAAGCTACGAAATGACCATGCTGAGGACAATAAGCTGAGACATTATACCACTTACCTAAAGCTTTAGCATGATTTTCAAATTGAACCGGCTCACCTGTCAGAGCAACTTTACCATAAACACATATCGAATCTACTGGATCATGCTCAATTCCATGAAGAACCTCAGTTACTTTCTTACCGATAATTCGCTCTCGCTTAAGCCCCGTCATTTTTTCAAAAGCATGATTAACCTCAAGAAAAATATAATCAATAGGTGTACCGTTCTTGTCGACGACAATTTTGTGATAAGCAAATCCATCCATCATCTTATCAAAAAACATGTCAAACTGTTTCCGATCGCCTCCTAGAACTTTTGCCCATCCACTTGCTAAAGCGTCGGTTGACATGTTAAAGCTCCACCTTAAACTCCAAAGATATTCCGGTTGAAATATAAAAGATATACCTTACTCGGTTAAAGCATTAACGAAATTTCTCAAACATCACTATTATCTTTTTTCGTACTTAACAAAGCGACCAAGAAGTAAATTGATGCAATATATAGTCCAAGTCTTCCTGTCCAAACCACAATATCGCTGAATCGCACTTGTAGAGTGAGGCCAAACGAACCAATTGCATCTAACATCAAGGCTAACGTATACCAATAAAGCACGTTTGATTTTGACTTCAAATACTGTCGTAGAAAAAGTATACTACTCAAAGAAAACAAGAGAACCACAGTAGCGTAAACTGTTTGATCAACTAGCGTTACGCCGATTCCATTAATGAAAAACGATGGAAAAACTTTGAGCCAAATCAATAATGATATTAATCCTACGAGTAAAACCACGACTAAGGAGGCGGATGCTAATCTAATCTTTCTATGTTCAGAGCCGAGGGGTGCGGAACGAAAAGACGCCTGAAAAGAACTTGAAAGCTGCAATGCTGAAAACAGAAGTAATCCTATAGCGACAACTGTGACTGAATCATTAGGTGAGAAAGTGGCGAACAATCCACTAGTTATTGATATTGAAGAAATTAAGAAAAACGCCATTAGAATAAATAGAAGCGTTAGAGACCCCGTAAATAAATAACCTTTTGCAGAAAGATAAGCCACAATAAAGCTGACTCCGCAGATAATTGTTAGATTGAGTCCTAAAAGCAATAAGGCTGGATTGAAAACGTATTGGCCTCTCAATCCCAGTGCAAGCTCTGCAATTAACGACAATGCAATGCCAGCAACGGGAATCAAACCTACATACTTGTTTATGCTTTTCAGCCTCAAGTTCTGTACGCACAGTTGAAAAGCAATCGGTTGTCATAGAATATTAGCGTTTGCTAAATCGCTCAACTGCTGACCCGCTGATTTCAAGACTTATTTATTTCAACAATTCTGGGAGATTTGTGTCCTTGTTTTTGTTGATTATTAACTGGTTAGAGAGGTTTGAAGGAAAAAGCCAAAATACAACATATCCAAAACGTAATTGATTGATTATCAATGCAACTGGGAAAAATAGTCAGCGACCGATATTTCTGGGTTTTATGTGTTATGGGTGCCTTCGCTATTTTGAGCTCTACTATGTCCAAGGACCCAGTGCTGAATCCGTTTGCCATAAGTATAGGTACTCCTGCTGATTTGACGGGAATAATTGCAGCTGCTTCGACGATCCCAGGCATATTGGTGAGTTTGCCCGCAGCTTCGCTCTCGGACGTTTTTGGCAGAAGAAAAATGCTTCTGTTCGCAACATTTGTTTTCGCCTCTGCGCCATTTCTCTATCTGTTTGTAAATGTTTGGTGGCAGCTGGCACTTGTACGCTTCTACCATGGCTTCGCTACCGCAATTTTTGTTCCCGTTGCCGAAGCCACAATTGCAGAGATGTATCCTACAAAAAGAGGCGAACGTATCTCAGCGTTTAACTCTTTCACAGCGGTTGGAAGAGCAGGAGCCCCATTCTTGGGAGGTTCAATTCTGTTTGTAACTAACAATGGTTTTCATACTTTATATTTAGCCGTGGGCATTGCAGGCGTTACCTCACTCGTAGTGGCTTTGCTTTTCCTATCTGAAAACAAGAAGAATGTAGCCACTGCACCTGTAAAAACAAAGTTGGCTACAGGTAGGATATTTCAGAGTTGGGTTAGTATTGCTAAAAACAAGGGCGCGTTGATAGTTAGTTTTGTTCAATCGATCCAATATTATGTTTACGGGGTTGTGGAGTTTTATTTTGTTCAATATATGAGGGATGTTGCCGGCTTTAACGCCTTAGAATATGGGGTTGTAATGGGCGTACAGATTGTATCTTTGATAATTTCAAGACCATTCGTAGGACGCTTTTCCGACAGAACGAGCAGGCGTTTACCAATAATTGTAGGTTGCATCATAAGCGCTGCAATGTTATTTGCTGTTCCCTTCACAACACAGTTTGCCTTGCTGCTCATAATTTCCATCGGATACGGTTTAGGCTTTGCCATGGTGATCTCCTCAACCGCGCCGTTGATGTGTGATTTGACGCCCAGCAGTCAGGTTGGTACATCTATGGGTTTCTTAAGCACCGTGATGGATGTTGGCCAAGCTATTGGACCTATAATCAGCGGCGTAATTCTAGCAACTGCATTAGCATACAGTGGACTATTCTCATCACTAACACTGCTGCTTGTAATTTCAGCTGTCATCTTTTTCATTTCTGGCATAGCCAAAGCCAGCAAAATCCAAAACAAAAAAAGTGATTTACCTAACGATTAGTTGCAATGATAAAATAAGATAGGAGCTTAGACTAAATTCTAGTCTAAGCTTTTGCTTTTTCTTTAAAGTATTTCTTAAGTGGATCCCAGTACCACTCAATCCAGCCTTGTTCAGTATCCTCAGCTTGCTCTTCGGGAACGTTTGAATGCACCATAACAATTTCTGTTCCTTTTGGGACCTTATTGAAACATAGCTCTAATTTTGAAGGACCGTAGCTTTTTGGAAAATCAGTAGAAGTCCACTCTTGAACAATACGTTTTCCATCGTCAAGTTCAAGGTATTTCCCAAAAATGTAACCATCCCAAGCCGTGAACTTACCACCGACCACTGCTTTGCCCGTTGCTTTACTTTCTGTGAAAGCACTGTGTTTTTTTGGATCAACATAAGCGTCGTAAACTTCTTTCGGAGAGGCGGGAATCACCACTTTCTGCTTTATTGTTTTGACTTGTGTTTTCATAAAAATATCCCTACCAAACTAGTGTTGGAAGGGTTTTTTAACTTTAACTCTAAATTATAATTGAGCAAAAATGGGAAGATGCACAGTTACTAAAGGTCAACACAGAATAGGCAGAACAATTCGCAAGATTGAGGACAGCGTAGAGTTTAGCTCAAAAGAAACCAAAGCAAAAGTCGCAGAAAAAGATTACAAACAAAAAACCCAAGCTGCTTTTGGAATTTCTGAGGATTCGCCGGTGCAGAATTTGCGTGATCCATCAACCTGGAAAAGAGATAAGACGAAATCGTAAAATAAATCTAAAATGTGTGTAAGCCTTCAAGTTTTTAAGCTGGAAATATCAAGTTTCTATTGTGAAAGTTTTATGTCTGCTTCTTCGGATTTGGCGAGTAAATGGAATTTTAGAGTTCTTGAAAAACGGTTAGTTGTAGTTAAAACTAAGAATGAAAATGTACGTAAAGTTGCGGTTTTAGATGTCTTAACGAATTTGAGCTTTGCTGTTGAAGTGCCGGATATGATTTCTATTCAGGAGTTAGTTGCGGATAAGGAATATTTGGCTAATTTGAGAGTTTACACGGCGAAAAATGTTGACGGTGTTGGTGCGGATTTTATTAGTTTTTTTGAAGCTTTAGATATTGACCAAAGTGTTGACGATTTCATTAGGGCGTATTGGGTTCACCCGAGCAAAATTCGTTTTGAACTTTTAGATATTGAAGAGGCATAGTTTAGCGCAGTACCATGTTGACGAATTTTTCTGGGTTAAAAAGTTCCAGATCTTTGTAGGTTTGTCCTACTCCGATGAACAAAATTGGTTTCTGGGTTACAAATGTCACGCTTAAGGCTGAACCGCCTTTTACGTCAGCGTCCACTTTGGTCAAAATCGTTGCATCTATACCGACTGCTTTGTTGAATTCTTCAGCTTGTTGCACTGCGTCGTTCCCAATTAGCGAATCGACAGTAAAAATGGTTAAGTCTGGGCAAATAACTCGTTTCACTTTAACAAGTTCATTCATCAGGTTTTGGTTAGTCTGCATTCTTCCTGCAGTGTCAATTAATACAATATTGATTCCGTGAGCTTTAGCATGACTCACAGCGTCGTAGGCTACTGCTGCTGGGTCACCGCCGTAACTGCTTTTTATGACCCGTATGCCTAAGCGTTTTCCATGCTCTTCTAACTGCTCAATCGAACCAGCGCGGTAAGTGTCTGCGCCAGCAAGGACGACTGAGTAGCTTTTGTCACGTAAGAAATGGGCAACTTTGGCAATTGTGGTTGTTTTTCCGGTTCCGTTGATTCCGACGAACATTAGAATTAAGGGTTCTTTTTTCTTGCGTTTTTCTTCTGCAAGTTTGAGCAAATCTATTTTTTTGTCCGTAAGCATGACGCCTAAGAGGACTTGTCTTAGGTTTTCGTCAACAATTTTTTTTCTATCGTCCAATCTTTTAACTTGAACGCCGTCGAGACGTTTTCCGAGGTCTTCGCTGATTTTTTCAGCTACTGGATAAGCTACGTCATTTTCGCATAGGCTCATTTTGAATTCTGATAAAATTGGGTTTAAGTTTTCAGCTTTAAGTTCAGTTGTTGTTACTTTAGTTACTAAGCCTTTAAAACCGGACTTGAGCTTCTCAAACATCGCTTTAAGGTTTCCCTTCTCTTGCACCAAGCAGAGTTTCAAGTCTGCTTCTGCCAGAGTTTATTCTTTCAGCCACTTGAGTGAACTGTTGCTGGGCTGAGTTCATTGTTTTTTCCAGTTCATTCTTGTCTTTCTTTAAGCATAACTTTTGCTTCAGGCAGAGTTTTTTCTACAGATACACCTGAGCCCAATCCAATAATTACCTTGTTTGTATCTGCAATTTTAGCTTTGACGTAAGAGCTTCCACCGATGGGAACTAATAATTCAGAGTTGTCTTTTTCTTTTTCAATTCCATCCAAACTCATGTTGGCATAACTTATGTCTGTAAGTGCTGAATTTACCAAGCTGATGCGTTGTTGGAGTGCGTCTGCGGTTTGTTCAAGATATCGCATTTCTATGCTGAGTTTGCGAAGTTCCTCTTCTGATTTAGCATAGTTTGCCATGTGCTTAAACTCCAACAATCATTTTCTTTAGGATTGGGTTTTCAATTTCTTCGGCAGAGATTTCTTTAACAGAGCCTATTTTTATGTGGCACCTTTTTACTCGGTGTCTGCTGCCGATTTCGGCATAAACCTTCTCAACGGCGTGTTCGCTTTTGTCAGCAACCAATTCTCTTACGAATGGAGTTGACAGCCTGGGTTTATTGATCTCGCCGGTAACTTTGTAAACCTTCATTTTTGATCTTCCTGCACCACATCCAGCGCATTCCCAATAATAAACATCTCGGGTCCAGTAGTCATAGATCCAGCCACAGCGGCATGAGAATTAGCAAGTAAACCGGTTCCAACATAGGGGACTCCACAGTTAATTGTGCCCACATCAACTGGAACTTTGAGCACGTTTTCCAAGATTTTTCTTTCTTCATCTTTCAGGAGTGGGTGAGCTAAGACGCCTTTGTTTGTTGCCGTCGCCAAAGAGCCAACATAGGGTAATCCCGCGATTTCTGTGGGTACGACTTCAACGCCAAGAGCATCAGAGATCTTCTTTATCTCGGTTTCTTTAAAGCGTGGATCAACAACTGCACCTTTGTCGTTTGCTAAGACCAGGTTGCCGTAGGCTGTCTTTTTGGTTTCCATAATTGTGATTTTTCCCTCAAAAGCTGATTTGATTTGGGTTAATTCTTCTTCTCGGACAAAGTTTGGAAGCAGCATTCCATTCGAATTTGCATACGCTAATGCACCGCAAAGAACTGAGCCGCCTATTGATGTGTAGATGAGCTTGACTTTTAGCCAGTCTGCGAATTCTTGAGCTTTTTCCTTAGGAACCATTCGTGGAACAATCACTATGTTCTCATTGGCTAATGCGTACACGCCTATGCTTGCGCTTCCAACTATGCTGGATAAGTAAACGGTCAAGAATTAACTTCTCCTAAACAACGTTAATGGCGAAGCTTCACGCATACTCCTTTTTTTAGATTGCGGTTAGTATTGGGCATTGTCTCTAACATGGTTAGAGAACATTCACCTGCGGCGTAGTTTTCGATCAGGTTGTTTTAGGCTGCTTTTCTGGTTTAGGGTTTGATTCTATTGCAGGCTGAGTAAATTAAAGTAAATTAGCGTAAATTAACGTACGTAAAAGTAAATTGAAGTAAATTACCGTAAATTAAAGTAAATGCAGTAAAATGCTCACCAAAAGCATGCGTAAGACACTTCAGTTGATTAGTTTTCGACAAAATTTTGACCAGATTGTTTTAAGTTGCTTTTTTAGTTTAGGGTTGGAATTGTTTGCAGGTTGCGTGTCTACGCGTTGTTTTGCGTTGTTCTGCGTGTTTCTGCGTTCTTTTGCGTTTACTCGCGTTGCTCAGCGTTTAGAAGTGTCAAATGTAAAAGGAAAATTTAGAATAAGAAATCTTATTGGGCTTCTGCTAGATAAACGGTTACGTTCCCGTCTTTGTCTTTTGCTGCGCGGACTCGGATTTTGCGTGGTGGTTTTTCTATGCCTCTGTCCCAGATTTTTTCATTGACTTCTTGGCTGATGATAAGTTGAGGTAGTTCTTCTTCTTCCTCTTCTTCAGAAACCTTCATTTCTAGTTTCATATGTTTTGTTATAAATGCTTTTATGAGTTGCATTGCACGTGGGGCTCGTTTCTTTGGCGGTCTAACCATGGCTCTTGAGAGAGGAATCGTGTAGGTTCGTTCTTCAACTATCTCTTCTTCCTCTTTCTTCTTCTTAGGTTTAGCTACCTCTTCCGCTTCTTCAAGTTGTACTTCAGCGGGAGCTACCTCTTCTGTAACGGTTTCGGCTGCAGTTTTTTCTTCTTCAATGTTTTTTTCTTCGCTGATATCTGGCATTTCTTCTTCGGTTTCAGCTTTGCTTAGTACTTGTTTGTCTTCAATAACCATGTAAGTCTATTTCTCCTATGCCTTTATTTTCCTTGTTCGCCAGTTGCGTCTTTGCTTAGGGTTATTCCTAACTTTACCGTCAGTGCGGGCAATAACCCAGGTTGGAACAGACGTTGCCTCTTTGCCAGCTTTAGCTAATCTAAGCTTTTTTGCTGTAGGTTTAACTCTTGCCATTTTTTCATATCCTTCTAATTGTTGGTTCTCGCTTCCGTGATTGAAGCTGAATTAAGATTCCTTTGAGTTGAGCATCTGATAATGGAATAGGCAACTTTCCTGTTTGTGCCATTTCAATCAGCTGCATTTCTATTTGCTCGGTAAATTCAGGCTTAACCATTTTCAGGTTATTTAGCCTTTGTCGAGCATCAGGCGCCAATATCTTAGCTAGCAACGCCTGTTTTTGAGTTTCTAGTTGTTGTTCTGCTTGATTTTGTCTTTGCTCGTCATTTACTCTTTGCTGCATTGACGATAGTTTTCGTTTGCGGATTTGGTCAAGCTGATCATCCGACATTTTAACTATTCGCCTTGATATTTCTTGAGCTCAGGGGCAGTCTTAACTATTTCTTTATTCAAGTCTCCAGCGACTTCCTGAAGAAGCTTACGACCTTTAGGAGTCATGATCCTTCCTTTAGGTTTTGTAGATTGAACTAAACCAGCAGTCTCAAGTTGCTGCAGAATCTTTCGAATGTTACTTCCACCAGCTTTAACTACATGGTTTTTCTTAACGCCATTGTTTTTTCTTCCGCCGTAATCCGCGCGTAGTTTTTCCAATCCGATTGGACCATGAACGTAAACTTTGCGAAGTACGGATGCACTTCTAGTGTACCACCAACTGGGGTTCTGTGGCTGCTTTTCTACGTGATTGCCTGTTTTAGCGAAAGCTGCCCATGGAAGAGGTTGAACTTCATCAACATTTTCTTTAAGATACTTTGCTAAACGTTCGATGAATTTTGAAGCTGGAACGTCGTGAGGAGTCGTCAAAGATAATCTTTTCCTTTGTTTTTCCTTGCAGTTAAACAATGAAGCCTAATATAAATATTATCTGATAGGAATTAGTGCAGCCGCAACATAGTTGGCAAAAGGGTAAGATCAACTACCGATTAAATTCAAACATTATATTTGGTTGTTATTGTATGGACGCTATAACAAATATTATAAAGCTTAATTCTAAACAACTTATAGGAGATGTCTTTATGAAAAAATCAGCTTTCGTAATTGTATTTTTGCTTTCAATAGGATTACTTTCAGTAACGTTTGGAGCAGCGCATGCCGCGACACAGATAAACTTGTATGCGGGAGAAAAGACCACTAGCCTGTATGGTTTTGGAAATAGCGCTAGGAGCATTTCTTCGCCTGGCCCAACATTAACTTTGACATCGGGAGACACTGTAACGGTCACTCTTCATAATGCGGGAACGATGCCTCATGATTTTGCAATTGTAGATGCAAAATCCTCAACTGCCAATGTTCTTTGGAATTCACAAGTCGCTCCAACATCTACTGGGGTAGCTGCTGGAAGTAGCGGTTCAGTAACTTTCACAGTCGGCAACACAGGTAACTACTATTATGTTTGCCAAATTGACGGCCACGTCGCTCTCGGAATGTGGGGCAATGTAGTTGTCCAAGCAGCCGTTCCAGAATTTCCTACAGCATTAGTTTTCATATTCTTCGCAATTGCAGCAACAGCACTCGCAGCGTATATTGGCAAATCAAAAACAATGCATAAAATGATTCCATTTTGAAAGCAAGATAACCATTTTTTTTACTAATAATATTTGATTTGATTATTTCAAAGGTTCTTCTGCTTTGCGTTTTCTGAACAGGATAAAGACATGACCTCTAACTTCAACTAACGCGGAATTGGTTTTTTCTGCGGCTTTTGCAGCTATGGTTTGAGCTGTGTTTTCTCCTTGAAGAGCTGCGGGTAAAATTCTTACTTTCACCATTTTGTTTCGTTGAAGTTGTTT